>CAVVUH010000008.1:0-199589 GCA_963751315.1 uncultured Actinomycetota bacterium
ATCGACTGAGCCGCAACGGTTCCCGCAACCCAATGCACCGCCCAGCCGCAATTCCTGGCAGCAGCCATCGCCTCGCGAGCAAGGCGCGTCTTGCCTACACCCGCAGAACCAGCGATCAGCACACCCGCGTGGGGCCCGTCCGCGCGGAACACGTCGGCAATAACTTCGAGTTCCTCAGCGCGACCCGTCAGCGGCCAGGCCTGCATTCGGCAAATGCTAGGTCATTTTTTGTTATACGTCCGTCAATTGTTTTCACCGGCGAGTTGGTCATCGTTTGCGCAACTCCGCGTTGAGTTTGTACTCGGCCACCCGTAACAAGGTGTCCAGTCCTTCAGGCTCGATGTGGAGGTAGCCACACACGACCTCGTCGGCAACCCCGGCAGACTTCAATCGCAGCGCCAGCGAATGCGCCTCGGGCAGTCGACGCAACGCTGCTTCGTAAGCATCGATGTCGCCGCGCGTCATGGACTCATTCTCGGCTGGGGTCGACGCGCCGGATTAGGTAGTCGATTACTCGCATCGACCGCGGCCCGGGCGTGCCTTCGGCCATCTGTCCGTGACCGGGCAGGGAACGTGAGGCCCAGGCAATGCTTGCGGGGCAGCACTGGCCTACTCGGATGTTTACAGCATCTACAGCGTCCTCCCGTTTGAATTTCGGGTAGTGAACTACTCACATCCTCCGGATATCCGGAATTTATGGTTGGTTCTGACCCTGTTACTGCCGTGGGAGAACGTTGTCATGTCCTCGTATTCATCGGGTGGCTCTTTCCGCGGGTCTACAGGTCGAGCCGCCGGCCGACAGTCGACAGGCGGAGGATCTACGAGCCGACGCGCGCATAACTACGCGGGACGGCGGATGTTCTTGGGCCCGTGGGAAGCGCATTGTCAAGACCATTCGTGTACAGAAAGGGCAGCGCACATGCTCATCGACGCAAATAGCCGTCAATCGGCAGTGCATCCTCGTCGTGCCACCCTTGCCCTCGGCGGCCTGCGCCCGCTGACCTGAAGAGCTTCGTGATGTCTGCACCCTTACCAACTGCCGTGGGCCCAAGCCTTAGCATCGTGGTTGCCGACACCGGCGGCATGCCCACACAAGTGGCGACACTGATGCCGCCGGCCGAGGCCGGGCGGGGGGTCCTCGACGGCGCATTCGCTGTCCTGGACGTTCTTGCTCATGCCGATGAAGGTCTCGGACTCACCGCGCTGGCTCGCGCGAGCGGACTAGCGAAAACGTCCGCGCATCGGCTAGCCGAACAACTCGTCACGCTCGGCGCGCTGGAGCGCGTCAACCACCGCTACTACGTCGGGCCGCTGATGATGCGCATCGGGCAGCGCTGGCAACCCGACCCGCTATTGCGGCGCTGCGCGCAAAGTCCGGTCCACGCCCTCGCTGTGCAATCGCGTGCCCTGGCGTCGCTACGGATACTGCATGAGGATCGACTTCGCTATATTGTCGCCGCTGTGCCTCAGGGTCACGCTTACATGCCCGACCACGTCGACCCCGAATCGATCGCCCGTACCGCCACCGGACGTGTGCTCTACGCGGTTCAACCCGCCGGCGAGGTCGCGCTCCCGGACTGCTGGAGTCGACGTGAGTGGCGCAATCTCCGTGAGTACCTGAGCGATCCGCGGGCGACAGTAATCGACCATCAGGATGCGGTTCCCGGCATGTGCTGCGTATCAGCGCCCGTGTGGTGGCCGAATGGCGCCTGCGCAGGCGCAGTTACTGTCTCCGTTCACGCAACCGAATTACCCGTCGGCGTGCCCGCTCTCGTCTCGTACACCGCAGGCCGCATCGGTGCTGCCATTCAGCAACTCAAGCGAAAGTGACCCCTTGGAGGCATTTGACGGCATCTTCCAGAACGTCGCCAACATCATCGGCGGCAACAGGGGAGCGCTCGGCCGTGCTGAATCGGCCCCGACCCTGTCGACCATCGCGTTGAAGACGGTCTCATCAGCGCGAAGCAAGCGAGACGTCATCGAGACGCAAGTAGCTGTGGGATGAATCCCGGCAGCTCCTCAGCCATGCTCGCGACCGCCTAACGCATCTCCTGTCGACGCCCCGAGAACCGGTTATGCGATGAGTGATGAGGCCAACGCCCGATTGCAATAGCCCTGCGCAGCAGACGAATTCGTCACAGTGACGTATTGCGGGCGGCACGGCGACGCGCGGGAAGGGTGGTTTGCGCGCCGCCCAAATGACCGGCCGCCCGCGGGCGAGCTCAAAACTTCACTTAACTTCCCGAATCATTCATTTAGTGATTGAACCCGGGCGTCTACACAACAGTTGGAGTACAAACCGGCTCGGCGTCGGACCGTGTTCAGAATGCAGGTGGTTTCTCAGGCACTCTGTTACGTGCAGGCCAGTGCGCTGCGCTGGCGTATGGTCGTCGGCACAACGACGATAAATTGTTCGATCATCAAGGGGTTGCGAGCGCTTTCACCTGATGCAGCCTTGTGCCGATAAGCGACATTATGTCAAGTTAAGCCCGTCGTTTTGCATCAGATGCAGGATTGGATCCTCCCGTTGCCGGGTATTGTCGTGCTCGCTCACCCCCTGGTTCGTCTATCCGCTGCTGGGGTGGGGCATCGGACTGTCCGTGCACTGGGTCAACCAGTACAACAACCTCCGCACTCGGCGCTCGGCTACCAGCCGTATGCGCGCTACGCCGCCTCTTGCCGCCACTTGCCCCCAGTCGGACGACGACTGAATTTCGCTGTCTTGCGATGGCTCTCGACGCAATCTGACCAGCCGAAACCGTCTCAAGCCGTCCCCCGTCAATCCCCTTATTCGCACCTAGTGGCAACGCCGTGACAATTTCGCGCCTTGCGGTCGGTCGGATCATCCGCTCTTTATCCTTTGCCGGTCATCGGCTCCAGATTTGTGACGTTTTCGCGAGCCCAGGTCCCGGCCAGTCGTCCCGGCCTGGGCCATCGGCAGCGCCGACACGGTCGTCTGCGGCGGCGGAGACGTCGGGAAACGTCCCTGAATCCCGACTACCACTGCGATCGTCAGCACAACCGCCACCGCGGTCGCGACCGTCCAGGTAATCAGGCGGGTACGGCGCCGGCGCCAACGCACCGTGGCTAGCAATGACGGCAGCAGCTCCGACGACTTCGCCGGTACCTCGGATGCGTGGCCGGACCCGGTCAGCGCGGCGATGTAATTACCGTCGACCTGCGAGAGCATCGCCGGTATGCCGCTGATTTCCACGACGGCCTGGCGGCATGCTGGGCAGTCGGCCATGTGCATCTCGAATTCGCGCCGACCGCCCGCAGACAGCGATCCCAGCACGTAGGCGGCATCCCACATCGCATGGCGATGGTTACCACCCGTGAATATATCTCGGTCGCCGGGCTGGCCGAGACCCCATACCGAGGTCATCATGTCACTCCGTCTCCGGCAGCCATCTGGTAGCCGGGACCGACACCCGCGGGGATGGGTTGTAACGCGGTGGTCTTAGAGTCGAGCCAATCACCTGGCGCCATTTGGCATTCGGGCCGATGAGCGCCCGGCTGGGCCTTAGCGCTGTCATCGTGTCACCCCCATCTCTTGCAGTATGAGTCGGAGTGCCCGCAGTCCATAATGTAATCGGGACTTCACTGTTCCTTGGGCGATCTGGAGGTCTGCGGCGACCTGAGCAGTGGTCCATCCCCTGTAGTAAGAACGCTCGATCACCGCCCGATGTTCGGACGACAATTGGGTCATCGCGTCGGCGATCAGCAGCCCATCCAGGGCCGCGTTCACCTCGTCCGGAGCGAACTGCTCAGGCGTGCTTGAGTTGTCGAGCGAACTAACGGCATGACGGAAATGCGCGCTGCGTCGCTCGTCGATGATTAGGTGGGGCGCGACAGTGAACAGCCACGCCCGTGCCGACCGCTCGGCGTCGCCCACGACTTCTGGATGCTGCCACGCTCGCAATAGCGTCTCTTGGACGCCGTCCTCGGCTTGGCTCGTGTCGCCCGTCAACCGGAGCGCGTAGCGCCACAAAACCGCGGCATGCTCGTCATAGAGTGCCTTCATCAGAGCGGCACCCGGATCCGCTCTGTCGGCGCCTCCGGACACCCGATCACCTCCCGCTATTGAACACGAGTCGAGCACCTGACAAGTTCACAAGTCGATTGATGGATCGCTCTGACACATGCTGGTGACAGCGGGATTGGGCGGGCCACTTCGCTGACTCGATCAAATTGGGCTGGCGCGCAAGAATCTGCGGGATCCGATGAAGCGCGATTTCGCTGCTGTCGAGCAGCTTTCGAAGTCGCTGCCCGGCCGCGGGATCTGCAACGACGGCGGTGATCCGCTACGGCGGAGGGAATAACTGGCTCGCCGTGGTTTCCGACGCTATTCGGTTACGGCCGCGGCGTGCTCGGAGCCGTAGGAGAGGTCGACGGCGACAACAGGGTGATACTCGAGGCCCTTACTTCGATGGACCGCCAGGGATGGTCGGCCCCTGAATGCAACGTAAGGCAGGCACCTCGAATTCTGTTATACAGCACCGAATCTACGCCACAACTACGAAATACTTCCACCGGGAAGTCCGCTGGAGGTCAGCCAGGCCCGGTCGAGAAGTCGATCCCGGGTTACCCGACGAGGCTGCGATGCCGCGTAGAGCCCATTCGTGTTTGCGCCACAGTCGCCGGCTTGGCAGCGCGGTGCCACTCCGCGCATGCCCGGATCACCGCAGGCGGGCGTGGGTTCATGCCGCTCGAGTGGGGTCAGGTTGTGCTCAGGTGCAACCGCGGCTGTTGCAGGGGCGCTGCTGTTGTCGACGACGAGCCGCAGAGGGTCGCGGCGACCGTGGGCGTGCATATGCAGGGGCATAAGTTTCGTTCACGCACCGCAACACGGCCGTCACAGCGGGCGAGGGCATGCCAACCGATCCTCCATACGGCGGTGGGAATCCGTGACGAATTCATGACAAGATCGCAGCCCACGGCTGTTGGGCTGACCGTTGCGTGAGTTTACGTTCTCGCCCTTGCGTTCCTGACCCACGTGTGTGAGGCCCGCGACGATCGCAACTCGTGAAACGCTGTCAGGAGTCGGTGGCCAATGGCAATCGAACCTCGAAGCGCGCACCAGTGCCCAGGTTGCATGCCGACAGCGTGCCGCGATGTGCCTGCACCAGTCCCGCCGCGATAGCAAGACCCAGACCGGACCCACTGGGCAGCGACGAATCAGCCCGCGGTACACGGCCGTTGGAGCCGCGGTAGGCGACGTCGAACACCCTGGGCAGATCGTCTTCGTCGATGCCGACGCCGGTGTCATCCACCCGCGCCCACGCCCCCTGCTCGTCGTGGCCCAGTGCTAGCTTCACTTGTCCGCCGTGCGGGGTGTGCGCGATCGCGTTGGCCACCAGATTCGACAACACCCGCACCAGGGCCCGGTCGCTGCCGATCACCCGCACGGGTTCATCGGGCAGATTGACGTGCAGTGCCACCCCGGCTCGTTCGGCGACGATCCGATGAACGGCCACCACATCGTCGACCACCTCGTCCAGCGCCACCGTGTCGTGTGCGGGTTGCACCGCGCCGGCGTTGATCTTCGACATCTCGAACAGGTCGTCCACCATCGCCGACAGCCGGATTGATTCCTGCTCGATATGTTTGGCCTGCTCGCGGGCCTCGTCATCGTTCACCACGCCGTCGGCGATCGCCTCGGCGCCCGCGCGGATACCGGCCAGCGGGGTGCGCAGATCGTGACTGACGAATGCCACCAGACGACGCCGGGACTGCTCGGCTGCCCGTTCGGAGTCCCGGATCTG
Organism: uncultured Actinomycetota bacterium; assembly: GCA_963751315.1. Taxonomy (GTDB): domain Bacteria; phylum Actinomycetota; class Actinomycetes; order Mycobacteriales; family Mycobacteriaceae; genus Mycobacterium. The sequence continues at coordinate 5,766 of CAVVUH010000008.1, forward strand.
CTGTTCCCACACCGTTCTACGGGCCTGGTAACGCGCCAGCAGCACCGCGGCGGGTATGGTCACGACCGAAACGATGACCAGCACGACTGCGGTGCGCTCGAACGTTTCGGTGATCATGAAGCCGCTGGCGCCGAGCACCCCGGTGAAGGTGGCCAGGGTGGGAATCAACACCAGCGCCACCATGCTCACCGCCAGTGACCATGACCGGGCGAGCCGGATGGTCAGCGCGCCGGCCAACACCACAGGAATTGAGCAGGCCAGCGCCCAACCGGCGATCTCCCACAGGTCACTCGTCGGCATGTGATGTCTGCCCTTCTCGCCACAGGTAGCCGCGGCCCCAGACGGTCTGCACCCGGTGGGCGTCGCCCAGCTTGGAGCGCAGCCGCTTGATGTGCACGGTGACGGTCGACAGATCACCGAAATCCCACCGCCACACCAGTTTCAGCAGTTCCTGGCGGGAGTACACGGTGTCAGTGTGGGTCAGTAGGAAGGTCAGCAGGTCGAACTCCCGGCTGGTCAGACTAACGGGTCGGTCATCGACGGTCACCGCGCGAGCCGCCGTCAAGACGCGCAGCGAGCCGGCGCTCAGTTCCAACGGCAGTTCATCGGCCGTCGACGGGGCGCGGCGCAATACTGATCGGACCCGAAGCGCCAGTTCACGCGGACTGAACGGCTTCGTCACATAGTCGTCGGCTCCGGCCTCCAATCCGGCGATGCGGTCGTCCTCTTCGCCCAGCGCTGTCAGCAGGATCACCGGCACCGCATATCTGTGCCCGCACCGCATACTGCGGCACAACGTCATTCCATCCGGGCCTGGCATCATCACGTCGACGACGGCGGCGTCGATGCGTTCGGTTCCCAGCAGCCGCAGCGCCTCGTTGCCGTCGTTTGCGATCGAGACGTCGTGCCCGTCGCGTTCCAGATACCTTCGCACCACATCCCGGACGATGGGGTCGTCGTCGGCGATCAATATCCGGCTCACACCACCTCACACTAGACCCCAGACATCTCACCAGCGGTGATGTCATGGACTTGTCAGGATTGACCCCTTGGCCGCCAGGGCCGGCGAGCCCACCGTCAGTGTCAGTGTCAGGTTGCGCTTGGTGCGGTGCTGGGATCTTGATCACCTGGTGTCTGGCTCGTACCGTTCAACACCCCGCACCTTGCATGACCTCGTTGTGGTCGTGCTGAGAGCCGCGTCACCAATCGGTTGCAGCGCTTTTCCGGGATCGCCTGCGCGGCGCGGCGCACGGTGCCACGGTGCCGGCTCGCTACAGCCAGCGTCGAACTGGCCCCGAGATCAGTTGTGCGGGAATGTGTTTTCGGTTCAGAACCGCCACGACGAGCGATGTCGCCGAGAGACGCGCGGCCCAAGCCGACCAGGCGACCACGACCGCGGACAAAATTCCCATGATGGGATATTGGGCGATGAGCTGGTCAGAACTCCAGTAGGTCATCAGCGTCAGTAGCGATGCCAGTGCCGCGGGGAGGCTCAGTGCCCCGATTATCAGTGCTACGCCCAGCGCAGTTTCGAGTAGCGGAATCACGAAACCGAACAGGCCCGGCCAGCTGCCGAGTATGCGTCCGGCGAACGCGCCGAAGTACTCAGGTACCCGGCTGTTGGATTTCGCGCTGTCCGCCACTAGCAGGATGTCCGCCCGGCCGAAGTGTGCGTTGTACTTGAAAATGCCCTCATGCAACCACAGGATGCCCAGAGCGACCCTCGCCGCGCCGAAAATGATCGACGCGACAAGGGCAGCGGGGTTGGCCGGGGGCTTCATGTCAGGCTGGCGTCGCCGAACACGGCCTTTGCCTTATCGCAGTGGATGACGACGGTGGTGTATTTCGACGTATCCGCCCCGTTGGTCGAAAACGTCTGAGACGCTTTGTCAAACGCGACGGTACCGAGCTCCTTGCCCGCAGCCACAGCGTTCTCGTCCGTGCCGTTGGTGAGGTAGATGTGCAGGTCCGGCCCCGCGTCGGAGGAGAAGCCCGACAGGACGATCTGGGCGTCTGTCACAGCGGCGGTTCCCGCAACGTGCTTGCCGTTGAGACCCCCGAAGGTCCCCGTGCGCGCGCTTGCCGAACCTGAACCCGCCGACTGCGACATCGCCGGGGCCGCCGTCGACTGCGACATCGCGGGCCCGGGATGCGCCTCCTTTGAGCTGCTACAGGCCGCGAGGGCCAAAGCAATCGTGAGCAGAGCCGCGCCCTTTAGCGCTGTGGATCGCATGTGGTTTACCTTTCGCTTCGCGCGGGATCGCGCGTTCTGTGGTTGGTAGTGCACACGTTACAAAGCAATTGGAGAAGTTGGTGACGCTCGACGGCTTCGTCACAGCTCCGTCATAATTGCGTTGGCTGACTTCCCGGTGGGTTCCTCCAATCCCCCATGCTGGTTCCCAGTGATCGATCAGATCCAGTGCTCCGGCTAATCGGGCCGCATGGGATGCGTTGGGGCACTGCAAGAAGCAGTCCTTGTGTGCGTTCTCCGATTCCAGTCCGATCACGCGCGGCGGTAATTAATTGTTCGCCGGCCATGCCCTGGACCGGCCGTTCAACACCGGTCGAGGTCGCAAGACACAGGCGGATGGCGACTTTCGATGGCTACTGCGGTGCTTCCGGCGACTCAGCTCAGCTCGCGGCGCGACTTCTTCGTCGAGCACCTCCGTTCACCGCATCTGACGCGGCGTGCTCACCAAAAGTATTGCTAGTTAACGCTGTTGGTGGAGTAAGTGGAAGAGGTCGCGTAACGCGCGGTATTGCCTGTCAGCTGCGCCATCGACGGTCCATCTCTGCGCCGTCACTCGGTCGTCGGCGCCGTGCGATCAAAGCGCGGCGAAGGTCATGGCGACGCCGTTCATGCAGTACCGCAGGCCGGTCGGCGGCGGCCCGTCGTCGAACACGTGACCGAGGTGACTTCCGCACCGGCTGCAGAGAACTTCGGTACGTGTCATGACCAGGCCGGTGTCTGGGCGCTCTACCACCGCGTTGTCCAGGGCTTTCCAGAAGCTCGGCCAGCCGGTGCCGCTATCGAACTTGGTATCCGACGAGTAGAGGGGTTGCGCGCAGCCGGCACAACTGAACACGCCGTGACGGTGTTCGTCGTTGAGCGGACTACTGTACGGAGCTTCGGTGCCTGCTTCGCGCAGCACGCTGTACTGGGCTGCGGTCAGAAGCCTTCGCCACTCGGCATCGGTGTGGGTGACAGCAAACTGCGAGTCGGGCCGCGACGACATCGCCCTCGCGGCACAGGCACTTACCGCCACCATCGACAGCACGGTCACACCTCCAGAGGTGAGAAACCGCCGTCTCGTCACATCCATCTCACCAACACCTCTGACTGACAGGGAGATCCAGCCCAATCACCCTAACGCCACGCGCGGTGCCAGGCCGTCCTCAACGCCATTTCGTCATGGTTCGGTAAGAAAGCTCCGAACGTGGGGCAGGGATTCGGGCGCCATTGATTCGTAAGAATTGGGACCGCCGATCGCGATTAACCTGAAGGTAGTAGATCCGGCATCGACACTGACTGTGGGGAGCATCATGCGTAGATCGCTGAGAACCAACCTGATACGGCTGGCCGCGGTGCTGTGCGCGGTCAGCCTCCAAATCACTGCCTGCACGGGCCTGTTCTCTGATCTGGGCAGTGCCGCGCCCGCAGTGAACATTCCCGGGCCCGCGGTGGATGAGCCCGTGGGTACCCCGGGCACCCACGAGGCTGCGGTGTTGGCCGGTGGGTGCTTTTGGGGTGTGCAGGGCGTCTTTGAGCACGTCAAAGGCGTCAACCGGGCGGTGTCGGGGTACGCGGGCGGCGCCGCATCGACCGCACACTACGACCTGGTGAGCACGGGCACGACCGGGCACGCGGAGTCGGTGGAGATCACCTACGACCCTTCCCAGATCACCTACGGACAACTATTGCGGATCTACTTCTCCGTCGTGCACGACCCGACCCAACTCGACAGGCAGGGGCCCGACGTGGGAACCCAATACCGGTCGGCCATCTTCGCGCAGAATGAAACGCAGAAAAAGGTCGCTGAGTCCTACATCCGTCAGCTCAACGATGCCAAAGTCTTCGATGCCCCGATCGTCACCCGCATCGAGAATGCAACGGAATTCGTTCCCGCCGAGGCACATCATCAAGATTTCTTGAACTCCAACCCGACCTATCCGTATATCGCCATCAACGACATGCCCAAGCTCGACAACCTCATGCGTCAATACCCGGAGCTGTATCGCGAACAACCGGTCCTCGTCGGCGTGGGTAGCAGCTGAGGTGGGCACCGTTCACCGCAACGTTGCAACGGCAGCACGCGAAGTCCCAGTCGTATGGGATCGGCGACAAGTCAACGACGCTGTCGGTCAATGTGGTTCAGATATCGACGACACCGGCGCGACCGGCCATGTTGAGGTAGGGCTGTCCCGGGGATTGCAGGTCTACTCCTTCACCTACGGCTGACGTCGCTGAAAGCCGCAATGGAACTAATGCGGGAGGACGGCCTGCACAGGGCGTCGGTCGACCGGATCTCCGCACGCAGCGGGGTCAGCAAGGCGACCATCTACAAATGGTGGCCGAAGAGAACCGCGGTGGCCATCGACGCGTTCCTGCACCAAATGATGGCCGACGCGCCCGTGCCCGACACCGGATCGGCGGCCGAAGACTTCCGCCTGACGTTGCGCGGCGTGATGGGGTTCTACACCAGCCCACTTGGTGCGATCTACGCCCAACTCGTCGGTGAGTCGCAGTTCTACCCAACCGAACGCGAGCGGATACGAACACACCAGGTGAACGTCCGCCGAGCAGCCGTGAGGAAGATCTGGGACCGTGGAGCCGCCCGCGGTGAACTGGATCAAAACCTCGACCCCGAGGTCGCGCTGGATCTCATCTTCGGGCCGGCGATGTACCGGCGGGCGACCGGGCACGCAGGATTGACGCCGGCCGACGCCGACGCCATCGTGGCCACAGCTATGCGGGCACTGGGGGTGTCGCCTTCGGTCGGCTCATCCTGATCGCTGCCCACTCCGACTCGTCGCTCACGCAGCCCCGGCGGCTACCTCCTTGAGGAACCACCTGACAGACTCCATCCTTTCCAAGAAATGGAGTCTCCGGACTCACCAGGGCGGTTCGGGGTTCCTGGATTATGATTGCTAACAACGACGTTCGCTCTCGTTACATTGGGTGCCAGCTATTTCCGAGCCCCGCCCTGATCGACTATCCCTTCGTCCCGCTCGGTGTCCGCTAACCCGGCTCCGGCCTGACGGTCGGGTCGTTGCCCAGTGTTGATCGCGGTGGCTTCTTGGTGACCGACGACTGCCGCGGTGATGCGAGGCGACGGTGTAGGCCCGGCGGGGTGTGGGTCGGCAGATTGCTGGGCCGGCGGTGTGGTCGCCGGCGCCGACGTCGCAGCGCCGTCAGCGGAACGGCGTTGGGCGAGTAGGGTCTTGACCGCATACCAGATTGCGCTGGTGAGGTAGAAGGTGGCGGTGAGCAGCAACCAGCGGGACAGGTAGGGGGCCTGACTCAGCCCGGTCGCGGCGTGGTAGGCGGGTGCGCCCTGCTTGATGATGCCGGGCAGAAACATCACCAGCAGCAGCCCCGCGGCCGAGGTGGGCATCCGGAGATAGTTGGTCAGCGGTATACGCCTAGACGGATGTCGGGGCGCACCGCCATGGTGGTGGCGGGGCCTGGCCAGCAGCCGGTCAGCCAGCGCGTAGAGCGGGAAGAGGATGAGGTCGTGGGCGATCACCGCCACGGCGAACCACACCGCAATCGATTGCCACCACACGGTGGGGTTGAACAGGTTTCGCACGCCGAGCACCACGACCACGTAGCCGCCCAGGGCCAGCGCGGCCAGGACAACGATGAGATGAAACATCCGCTCGCCGTACAGGTGCGCCGCCAGTCGGGCCACGGCGGCCATCAGATGTCCCGGAATTCAATGCTCGACACCCATTTCGTGTTGTGCACGCCGGGCAGCGCGGGCACGATGATCCGCGCCGGATAGCCGTGATCCAGCGACAGGTCGGCGCCGTTGACCTGCAACGCCAGCAGCGCGTCGGGGTCGAGGATCTGGTTGGTCTGCAGGATCGCATGGTTGAAGGCGCCGAAGGACTCCAGCGAGAACACCACCGCCGAGCCGGGGTGCGGGCGCCCGGCGGCGGCGGCCAGATCGGCCAGCCGCACACCGGTCCAGGTCTGGGTGGTCGACCACCCCTCGACGCAGGCGATCGGCAACTCCACGGTGTGGCGCGCCATCGCGGCCAGCGCGGCGCGGTCCAGCAGCACCGGCTGCGGACCGCCGCGCAGCTGCAGGCGCCACCCGGGCCCGGTGACGGCGGGGTCGATACCGGCCGCGACGGCGGTGCGGTTGATCTGAAAGTCATTGGGTCCCTTGCCGTAACTGCGTCCCCGGGGCAGCAACAGGGCCGCACCCCGGGTGAACCCGCCCACGGTCTGCCCGGCGGTGAGCACCGCCACCAGCAGCGAACCACCGCCGACGACGGCGAGCGCGCCGCGCCGGCTCAGCGTGGCCGGATCCGGGTCGGGTGCGACCAGCCCGTCCGGGTCGGGCTCTTCGGGCACCGTGTCGGCGCGCGAGGTGGCAAGAACGCTGCGCATTGACCGCGACCGCAGGGCGCGCACCATGGTGGGCAGCTTCAAACAGACATGGGACACAAACGCGGCGATGAACACCCACGCTCCGAAATAGTGCGCGGTGTAGAAACTGAACCCGAAAATGTAGTCGTACTGGATGTTGAGCACACCGGTGACGATCTCGAAGAGGATCCCGCCCACCAGCATCAGCAGCGTCACCCGCTCGAGAACCTGGGCCACCGACCGCGCCGGCGGCCACCCGAACAGCCGCGGAATCACCGACCACAACTTGGCCAGCACCACCGGTATCACCACCAGCCCCAACCCGACGTGCAGGCCCTGGGTCAACCGGTACAGCCACGACGGGGTGGTGGGCCAGTCGAAGGTGGGCAGTTTGAGCCACCCCACAGCAAAGGGAATGGCCTGCCCGAACCGGGACCCGTAGGCGATGTAGGACAGCAGCCCGGTGATGATCACGATGGGCAGCACCACCAGCAGCGTCGCCCCGAACACCGACGTCAGCCACGGCCCGCGCAGCGGACTGCGCCACCGGATCCTCGACAGCCCCGGCGGCGGATGATCGGCAAGGGCCCGCCACATCGGGTCCGGAAACCCGTAGTGGCCCACCGGCGCCGAGCCGGACACCTCAGCGTCGCAAACAGAATCAGTGGCCGCGGCTTTGGACACCAGTGGCTCGGCGGGGGTCGTTGCGTTCAGCGGCCGGCTAAAGCGCGTCATGTCGATCCCCGTCTTCCACGCGTACCACCAGCGCCAGCGCCATAGCCTGACAGTCGACGCTGCGTTCGTTGATGTTGGCACCAAGGGTGCCAACCACGCACTGTACTGTCAAGTACTATAGCGGCGCGTCAGCTCGGCGCGGCGCCTAGGGTGCGTCACGCGCCAGGAAGACGGCTTTGCCTGGCAGCTCGGTCGATCGGGCGACTACCGTGACGAGATCGTGGACGCAGCTATGTACTTAGCGGTACAGTGCGGCAACCGGGCGGCGCCGATTGGTAGGTCATCATGAGGGATCGCCGGGCTGCGGCGACATGCTTTGCTGTCGGATTGCGTCAGATCGGCCGTCGTGAGGGCGCAGGTTCGGTGGATGAGTTGTGTCTGCGGCGTTTTGACAGCTCGCCCGTGCTTGGGCGTTTACTCGACACGGATGCCTGTAATGCCGCCTTGATCCGTAGCGGGCGCCGCGACGACGACGTCCCCGGGAAACGCACAACCGTCAAGCCGCCCCACCGACCGTTGTCGGCCCAGGCTGCAGCCACCGTGCTCGGGTCGGCGGGGATACGCCAGAATCGGTGCACGAGAAAACAATTGGTGCGACCACAACTCGTCGAGCTCGTGACAGCATACCTGGACGAGGCGTTCTGCGACGAGCGCCCGAGGCGTTGCCATGGTGATAATCTCAGCTGCCGCGGTGGTCGCGGGCGGGTCGGCGTGCCCGGCGCGGTCGCCGCGGGGTTGTTGCTTCCCACTGATGCAGTTGTGCCACCGCGCTGTCGAGCGCGTCCCGCAGTGGTGTGACGTCCCCGCGCACCCGGGCCAGCAGCATCCCGCCCTGCAGCGCGGCGATCACGGCGGTCGCTAGCCGGGCCGGGTCCGCGTCGGCGACCAGCTCGCCGCGGTCCTGCATCCGTTGCAGCCCGCGCGCGAGCGGCGCTTCCCAACGGCGGAAGGCGTCGTCGAGAAGCGGTCGAAACGTTTCGTCGTTTTTCAGCTCGGCGGCCATCGTTCCCAGTGGACACGCGAACGGTCCTCCGGGCGCGGAGTGCACCCGCAAGATCTCCGCCGCCCACGCGTCGATCCCGTCCCAGGAGTCGATGTTATGCAACCTGGGTTGCTGCGCGAGGACCAGCTGCAGTTGCCGCTCGATAACCGCGGCGACCAGCTCCGCTTTGCTGTCAAAGTAGTGATACAGCTGCGACTTACCGGAGCCGGCCGCCGCCAGCACGTCATCAAGGCTGGTCATGCTTACGCCGCGCTGATACATCAGCGTCGCCGCGGCGTCGATGATCGACGCGCGGGTACGCCGCCCCCGCTCGGTCACCGGTAACGGGCGCGCAGCGGCGGCAGTTTGCGACGCGGGCACGAAAACCACTGTATAAGACATCTCTCTACGGGGGTTGGGAACTGGGCGCTGGCGCGGCGACGGCGCGCGCCAGGAGCCCTGGCCGCCGGACCCGCAGCCGGCGCCGCTGCCGCAACGTATTTGCCGCCTGCCGCTGGAGACGGCCAGCCTCAGCGTTACTGCCCGGACGCGGCGCGGCGCGGTGTGCGGCGCCTGATCCGGCATCCGGGCCAAGCGTAGAGAGCCGCGGCGCATCTGGTGTATCGCGAAGGGCGCCCGTTACGCCGGCGCGGCGAACCGGAGCAGTTCATCGACCGACCACTGGTCGAAGGCGTGGATGCCGTACTTGCCGGCCAGCACCTTCCCGCCCTGGTCGATCAAGATGTCCGCCGGAAACCCGAGGCGCCCGCCGGTGGGACGGGGCGGCATCCCGGACGAAGGTCCCGGGCCCGCGGCACCCGGCGACACCGCCCGAGCACCGGCGCCGACGCCCGCGGGTCCAGCACCGCGCGCGGCGAGGTGTCCACCCCGAACTTCTTACAGCTGCTTATTCGGGTCCGCCACCACATCGAGCGGCAGATCACCAGCGTAGGAGCGCAATTCGTGCGGCGTGGAGTGAAACAACACCACCTTCGTGAATGGCGGCCGCCGTGATCTCTCCGTTCCTGGCAACCACCGACTGCAGATGCACACTGCAGATTGGGCAGCCCGCGAAGCGCCGGAACTACAGGTGGGTCAACCGGTAGGGATCGGGAACCGCGACGGCGTCGCCCTCGATGGTAACCAACTCCCGTATCCGGATGGCGTCTCCTGGCCGGACCTTCATGACCGTCCTCCCAAGTCGATCGCCTAGGCGCTCGAAGCCTTGTACACCTACTGTACTCTCAAGTACAGTGATGACGCTCAGGCGTACGCCCAACGTTGCCAAATCGGCTAGCCATATCGGAAAACCACGGGGGCGTGGATGACGAGCTGGTCGCCGTCACCACCACTGCGGGGCATTTCCCGCCATTCCGATCGGAGACCGATGAGTGCCCAAACCCCTGAGGTGTATCGGACAGCCGACGCCCGTTTCGACAATCTACCCGGATACGACTTCGCGCCGAACTACCTCGACGTCGACGGGCTGCGGATGCACTACCTGGACGAAGGGCCACGCGACGGCGCGCCGGTGGTGTGCTTTCACGGCGAGCCGAGCTGGGCTTACCTGTACCGCAAGATGATTGGCCCGCTCGTGGAGGGTGGGCACCGCGTCATCGTCCCCGACCACGCGGGCTTCGGTCGGTCGGACAAGCCGACCGACCGCCGCTGGTACACATATGACCGCCACAGCGCGCTAATGAGCGACGTGCTTGGTGCGCTTGATGTGCGCGAGGCGACTGTCGTTGTGCAGGACTGGGGTGGCCCGATCGGGCTGCGCTGGGCGGTCGAGAACCCCGATCGCGTTGCGGCGCTGGCGATCTTCAATACCGGGCTGTTCACCGGCCGGGTGTCCAAAGGGTTCCTCGCGTGGCGCGAGTTCGCCGAGAGGAATCCCGATTTGCCTGTCGGATTCGTGATTCAGGGCGCCACCGCGACGGATCTCCCGGGCGACGTTGTCGCCGCTTACGAGGCCCCATTTCCCACCGCCGAGTCCAAGGCCGGTGCCGCGCAGTTCCCACTGCTGGTGCCTACCAGCGAGGACGCGGTCGGGGCGAAGCAGATGCTGGCGATCAGCAATGAGTTGTCGCGCTGGAACAAGCCCGCGCTCATCGCCTTCTCCGACATGGACCCGGTTTTTCCCTACCCGCAAGCCGGGCAGGTCTTTTGCGACCTCATCCCGACCGCGGGCGCCCAGGTCAAGATCGAGGGTGCGTCCCACTTCCTTCAAGAAGACCGCGGGGAACGCCTAGCCCGGGAAGTGCTGACACTTCTGGCCTAACGCGTGCGATATCTGGTGGTGTCCGTTGTCGGGCCCACTTCGCGCCGGCGGTTCAGTGAAGGTACTCGCCCGCCGTCGCGGCTCGACCACTTCGCCGCACAGGCGCACAGGTGAGTTGGTGAGATTCGTCGAGGCCTGCGCTGCCCGGCGCACCGGGGATACACGCCGTCCCCCGGTGGTGCAGCGTGGCCGGTTAAAGCTTATGCGCCACAACGTCGACCGACATGATCTCCGGTGGGCTACTGAACAGTTCGTTGGCGCGTTCGCTCAACGCTTTGGCCACCGGGCCGTTGAGATGGGTTCGGCGCGCATCGTCGTCGGGGAACGCGTCGAATATGCCGAAGCTGCTCGCGCCGAAGTGGATGGCGAACCATGGGCTGGTGCCGGGTTCCTGTTCAACGAGGGGAAGCGCCGAGCGGAGAAACTCAGCCACCGCGTCTTCTTTGCCGGGCTTAGCTTCGAGGCGGACGAGCAGTGCTTTGGTGGTCATCTAGGGACTCCTTGCGTCGTTGGACCCGGGGCGGCCGCGCGCCGCCACGGCATGACCGTACCGACCAGTACAGTCGGTTCGCAACCCCAGCGTCGGCCACGGGCTGGCGGCAGTGTCCTCGTCAATCCACGGCAACATCTTCGTGAATTCGGTTGTCGCACAGCCGGGCTACCGGCGGTGCGACAATTAACCGACTCCCGGCGACGAACAAATAATCCGGATCACGAGAAAGCCGTTAAGGGCGATCAACCAGTTTACGAGACTAACAAATACAGAGGAGAATCCAATGACCACAGTGAACCCACCTACGAAACCCGCACAGATCCGCCTGACCCGACGGTCGCCTGCCTACTGGCGTGTCACAATCGACAACCCGCCGCATCCTGATCGCTGACTCCGACTCGTCGCTCACGCAGCTGGCGGTACCTCCTTGAGGAACCACCTGACAGACTCCATCCTTTCCAAGAAATGGAGTTTCCGGACTCACCAGGGCGGTTCGGGGTTCCTGGATTATGATTGCTAACAACGACGTTCGCTCTCGTTACATTGGGTGCCAGCTATTTCCGAGCCCCGCCCTGATCGACTATCCCTTCGTCCCGCTGGTGTCCGCTAACCCGGCTCCGGCCTGACGGTCGGGTCGTTGCCCAGTGTTGATCGCGGTGGCTTCTTGGTGACCGACGACTGCCGCGGTGATGCGAGGCGACGGTGTAGGCCCGGCGGGGTGTGGGTCGGCAGATTGCTGGGCCGGCGGTGTGGTCGCCGGCGCCGACGTCGCAGCGCCGTCAGCGGAACGGCGTTGGGCGAGTAGGGTCTTGACCGCATACCAGATTGCGCTGGTGAGGTAGAAGGTGGCGGTGAGCAGCAACCAGCGGGACAGGTAGGGGGCCTGACTCAGCCCGGTCGCGGCGTGGTAGGCGGGTGCGCCCTGCTTGATGATGCCGGGCAGAAACATCACCAGCAGCAGCCCCGCGGCCGAGGTGGGCATCCGGAGATAGTTGGTCAGCGGTATACGCCTAGACGGATGTCGGGGCGCACCGCCATGGTGGTGGCGGGGCCTGGCCAGCAGCCGGTCAGCCAGCGCGTAGAGCGGGAAGAGGATGAGGTCGTGGGCGATCACCGCCACGGCGAACCACACCGCAATCGATTGCCACCACACGGTGGGGTTGAACAGGTTTCGCACGCCGAGCACCACGACCACGTAGCCGCCCAGGGCCAGCGCGGCCAGGACAACGATGAGATGAAACATCCGCTCGCCGTACAGGTGCGCCGCCAGTCGGGCCACGGCGGCCATCAGATGTCCCGGAATTCAATGCTCGACACCCATTTCGTGTTGTGCACGCCGGGCAGCGCGGGCACGATGATCCGCGCCGGATAGCCGTGATCCAGCGACAGGTCGGCGCCGTTGACCTGCAACGCCAGCAGCGCGTCGGGGTCGAGGATCTGGTTGGTCTGCAGGATCGCATGGTTGAAGGCGCCGAAGGCCTCCAGCGAGAACACCACCGCCGAGCCGGGGTGCGGGCGCCCGGCGGCGGCGGCCAGATCGGCCAGCCGCACACCGGTCCAGGTCTGGGTGGTCGACCACCCCTCGACGCAGGCGATCGGCAACTCGACGGTGTGGCGCGCCATCGCGGCCAGCGCGGCGCGGTCCAGCAGCACCGGCTGCGGACCGCCGCGCAGCTGCAGGCGCCACCCGGGCCCGGTGACGGCGGGGTCGATACCGGCCGCGACGGCGGTGCGGTTGATCTGAAAGTCATTGGGTCCCTTGCCGTAACTGCGTCCCCGGGGCAGCAACAGGGCCGCACCCCGGGTGAACCCGCCCACGGTCTGCCCGGCGGTGAGCACCGCCACCAGCAGCGAACCACCGCCGACGACGGCGAGCGCGCCGCGCCGGCTCAGCGTGGCCGGATCCGGGTCGGGTGCGACCAGCCCGTCCGGGTCGGGCTCTTCGGGCACCGTGTCGGCGCGCGAGGTGGCAAGAACGCTGCGCATTGACCGCGACCGCAGGGCGCGCACCATGGTGGGCAGCTTCAAACAGACATGGGACACAAACGCGGCGATGAACACCCACGCTCCGAAATAGTGCGCGGTGTAGAAACTGAACCCGAAAATGTAGTCGTACTGGATGTTGAGCACACCGGTGACGATCTCGAAGAGGATCCCGCCCACCAGCATCAGCAGCGTCACCCGCTCGAGAACCTGGGCCACCGACCGCGCCGGCGGCCACCCGAACAGCCGCGGAATCACCGACCACAACTTGGCCAGCACCACCGGTATCACCACCAGCCCCAACCCGACGTGCAGGCCCTGGGTCAACCGGTACAGCCACGACGGGGTGGTGGGCCAGTCGAAGGTGGGCAGTTTGAGCCACCCCACAGCAAAGGGAATGGCCTGCCCGAACCGGGACCCGTAGGCGATGTAGGACAGCAGCCCGGTGATGATCACGATGGGCAGCACCACCAGCAGCGTCGCCCCGAACACCGACGTCAGCCACGGCCCGCGCAGCGGACTGCGCCACCGGATCCTCGACAGCCCCGGCGGCGGATGATCGGCAAGGGCCCGCCACATCGGGTCCGGAAACCCGTAGTGGCCCACCGGCGCCGAGCCGGACACCTCAGCGTCGCAAACAGAATCAGTGGCCGCGGCTTTGGACACCAGTGGCTCGGCGGGGGTCGTTGCGTTCAGCGGCCGGCTAAAGCGCGTCATGTCGATCCCCGTCTTCCACGCGTACCACCAGCGCCAGCGCCATAGCCTGACAGTCGACGCTGCGTTCGTTGATGTTGGCACCAAGGGTGCCAACCACGCACTGTACTGTCAAGTACTATAGCGGCGCGTCAGCTCGGCGCGGCGCCTAGGGTGCGTCACGCGCCAGGAAGACGGCTTTGCCTGGCAGCGCGGTCGATCGGGCGACTACCGTGACGAGATCGTGGACGCAGCTATGTACTTAGCGGTACAGTGCGGCAACCGGGCGGCGCCGATTGGTAGGTCATCATGAGGGATCGCCGGGCTGCGGCGACATGCTTTGCTGTCGGATTGCGTCAGATCGGCCGTCGTGAGGCCGCAGGTTCGGTGGATGAGTTGTGTCTGCGGCGTTTTGACAGCTCGCCCGTGCTTGGGCGTTTACTCGACACGGATGCCTGTAATGCCGCCTTGATCCGTAGCGGGCGCCGCGACGACGACGTCCCCGGGAAACGCACAACCGTCAAGCCGCCCTACCGACCGTTGTCGGCCCAGGCTGCAGCCACCGTGCTCGGGTCGGCGGGGATACGCCAGAATCGGTGCACGAGAAAACAATTGGTGCGACCACAACTCGTCGAGCTCGTGACAGCATACCTGGACGAGGCGTTCTGCGACGAGCGCCCGAGGCGTTGCCATGGTGATAATCTCAGCTGCCGCGGTGGTCGCGGGCGGGTCGGCGTGCCCGGCGCGGTCGCCGCGGGGTTGTTGCTTCCCACTGATGCAGTTGTGCCACCGCGCTGTCGAGCGCGTCCCGCAGTGGTGTGACGTCCCCGCGCACCCGGGCCAGCAGCATCCCGCCCTGCAGCGCGGCGATCACGGCGGTCGCTAGCCGGGCCGGGTCCGCGTCGGCGACCAGCTCGCCGCGGTCCTGCATCCGTTGCAGCCCGCGCGCGAGCGGCGCTTCCCAACGGCGGAAGGCGTCGTCGAGAAGCGGTCGAAACGTTTCGTCGTTTTTCAGCTCGGCGGCCATCGTTCCCAGTGGACACGCGAACGGTCCTCCGGGCGCGGAGTGCACCCGCAAGATCTCCGCCGCCCACGCGTCGATCCCGTCCCAGGAGTCGATGTTATGCAACCTGGGTTGCTGCGCGAGGACCAGCTGCAGTTGCCGCTCGATAACCGCGGCGACCAGCTCCGCTTTGCTGTCAAAGTAGTGATACAGCTGCGACTTACCGGAGCCGGCCGCCGCCAGCACGTCATCAAGGCTGGTCATGCTTACGCCGCGCTGATACATCAGCGTCGCCGCGGCGTCGATGATCGACGCGCGGGTACGCCGCCCCCGCTCGGTCACCGGTAACGGGCGCGCAGCGGCGGCAGTTTGCGACGCGGGCACGAAAACCACTGTATAAGACATCTCTCTACGGGGGTTGGGAACTGGGCGCTGGCGCGGCGACGGCGCGCGCCAGGAGCCCTGGCCGCCGGACCCGCAGCCGGCGCCGCTGCCGCAACGTATTTGCCGCCTGCCGCTGGAGACGGCCAGCCTCAGCGTTACTGCCCGGACGCGGCGCGGCGCGGTGTGCGGCGCCTGATCCGGCATCCGGGCCAAGCGTAGAGAGCCGCGGCGCATCTGGTGTATCGCGAAGGGCGCCCGTTACGCCGGCGCGGCGAACCGGAGCAGTTCATCGACCGACCACTGGTCGAAGGCGTGGATGCCGTACTTGCCGGCCAGCACCTTCCCGCCCTGGTCGATCAAGATGTCCGCCGGAAACCCGAGGCGCCCGCCGGTGGGACGGGGCGGCATCCCGGACGAAGGTCCCGGGCCCGCGGCACCCGGCGACACCGCCCGAGCACCGGCGCCGACGCCCGCGGGTCCAGCACCGCGCGCGGCGAGGTGTCCACCCCGAACTTCTTACAGCTGCTTATTCGGGTCCGCCACCACATCGAGCGGCAGATCACCAGCGTAGGAGCGCAATTCGTGCGGCGTGGAGTGAAACAACACCACCTTCGTGAATGGCGGCCGCCGTGATCTCTCCGTTCCTGGCAACCACCGACTGCAGATGCACACTGCAGATTGGGCAGCCCGCGAAGCGCCGGAACTACAGGTGGGTCAACCGGTAGGGATCGGGAACCGCGACGGCGTCGCCCTCGATGGTAACCAACTCCCGTATCCGGATGGCGTCTCCTGGCCGGACCTTCATGACCGTCCTCCCAAGTCGATCGCCTAGGCGCTCGAAGCCTTGTACACCTACTGTACTCTCAAGTACAGTGATGACGCTCAGGCGTACGCCCAACGTTGCCAAATCGGCTAGCCATATCGGAAAACCACGGGGGCGTGGATGACGAGCTGGTCGCCGTCACCACCACTGCGGGGCATTTCCCGCCATTCCGATCGGAGACCGATGAGTGCCCAAACCCCTGAGGTGTATCGGACAGCCGACGCCCGTTTCGACAATCTACCCGGATACGACTTCGCGCCGAACTACCTCGACGTCGACGGGCTGCGGATGCACTACCTGGACGAAGGGCCACGCGACGGCGCGCCGGTGGTGTGCTTTCACGGCGAGCCGAGCTGGGCTTACCTGTACCGCAAGATGATTGGCCCGCTCGTGGAGGGTGGGCACCGCGTCATCGTCCCCGACCACGCGGGCTTCGGTCGGTCGGACAAGCCGACCGACCGCCGCTGGTACACATATGACCGCCACAGCGCGCTAATGAGCGACGTGCTTGGTGCGCTTGATGTGCGCGAGGCGACTGTCGTTGTGCAGGACTGGGGTGGCCCGATCGGGCTGCGCTGGGCGGTCGAGAACCCCGATCGCGTTGCGGCGCTGGCGATCTTCAATACCGGGCTGTTCACCGGCCGGGTGTCCAAAGGGTTCCTCGCGTGGCGCGAGTTCGCCGAGAGGAATCCCGATTTGCCTGTCGGATTCGTGATTCAGGGCGCCACCGCGACGGATCTCCCGGGCGACGTTGTCGCCGCTTACGAGGCCCCATTTCCCACCGCCGAGTCCAAGGCCGGTGCCGCGCAGTTCCCACTGCTGGTGCCTACCAGCGAGGACGCGGTCGGGGCGAAGCAGATGCTGGCGATCAGCAATGAGTTGTCGCGCTGGAACAAGCCCGCGCTCATCGCCTTCTCCGACATGGACCCGGTTTTTCCCTACCCGCAAGCCGGGCAGGTCTTTTGCGACCTCATCCCGACCGCGGGCGCCCAGGTCAAGATCGAGGGTGCGTCCCACTTCCTTCAAGAAGACCGCGGGGAACGCCTAGCCCGGGAAGTGCTGACACTTCTGGCCTAACGCGTGCGATATCTGGTGGTGTCCGTTGTCGGGCCCACTTCGCGCCGGCGGTTCAGTGAAGGTACTCGCCCGCCGTCGCGGCTCGACCACTTCGCCGCACAGGCGCACAGGTGAGTTGGTGAGATTCGTCGAGGCCTGCGCTGCCCGGCGCACCGGGGATACACGCCGTCCGCCGGTGGTGCAGCGTGGCCGGTTAAAGCTTATGCGCCACAACGTCGACCGACATGATCTCCGGTGGGCTACTGAACAGTTCGTTGGCGCGTTCGCTCAACGCTTTGGCCACCGGGCCGTTGAGATGGGTTCGGCGCGCATCGTCGTCGGGGAACGCGTCGAATATGCCGAAGCTGCTCGCGCCGAAGTGGATGGCGAACCATGGGCTGGTGCCGGGTTCCTGTTCAACGAGGGGAAGCGCCGAGCGGAGAAACTCAGCCACCGCGTCTTCTTTGCCGGGCTTAGCTTCGAGGCGGACGAGCAGTGCTTTGGTGGTCATCTAGGGACTCCTTGCGTCGTTGGACCCGGGGCGGCCGCGCGCCGCCACGGCATGACCGTACCGACCAGTACAGTCGGTTCGCAACCCCAGCGTCGGCCACGGGCTGGCGGCAGTGTCCTCGTCAATCCACGGCAACATCTTCGTGAATTCGGTTGTCGCACAGCCGGGCTACCGGCGGTGCGACAATTAACCGACTCCCGGCGACGAACAAATAATCCGGATCACGAGAAAGCCGTTAAGGGCGATCAACCAGTTTACGAGACTAACAAATACAGAGGAGAATCCAATGACCACAGTGAACCCACCTACGAAACCCGCACAGATCCGCCTGACCCGACGGTCGCCTGCCTACTGGCGTGTCACAATCGACAACCCGCCGATCAATGTTATGGGAGGATTGAGTCCTCCTGCTGCCGGAGTTGACGTGCTGCCGAATAGGCCTATGACCAGGTGTTTCGGGATTGGATCCGCCCTACTCCTTGGCGCGGCTGCCTTCGGGGGGTCGACATCCAGTTGTTCCGCGGTTTTGAAACCTGTTCAGACACAGCGACTCCGTCCAGGCAGGTGCCGCCGCATGTGCATCAGGCCTCCCTGTAGCGGCAGCGATCACCGTGAAACGCCTAGACGCGGATAACAGCAAGGCTTGCCGCGCCCCCAAGAGCGTCGAAGTCGTCGTCCTGCGTAATAATGGGCAGGCGCCGCGATGCGGCGATCGCTGCGATCCATAAATCATTGATACGCAGTCGTCTGCCGGTCTCGGCGAGGTGAATACGCAGCCGCGCCCACATTCGCGCTGCCTCCTCGTCGACGGGCAACACCATCATGTCGGCGACAGCGTCAAGGGTCGCTAGTCGTTGTGCGCGAATCTCGGCTGTGCGGGCAGCCAGCACCCCGGCGTTGAGCTCAGCGAGCGTGACGACGGTCGTGGCGACCTCGTCGGGAATGAGCGATGTGTTTAATCGGCGATTCGCTTCCGATGCGATGAACACCGATGTGTCGAGCACCCCGGCGGTTCCCGGGCTGCTCATCGAAGCGGCTCGAGATCGTCGGTGGTCTCCCCGACCAAGTCAGAGAGGTCGGCGCGCAGGCCCGGATCGGCCTGATACTTAAGGCGTTCCACGAACTCCGATCTGGTCACCCAGCGTCGGCGTTGCGGCCGCACGGCGGTCAAAACAGCGACCGGTTGACCATTCACAGTAATGGTGATGTCCTCCCCTGCCTGGGCACGACGCAGCACTCCTGCTGTGTCGTTTCGCAACTCGCGCGAGGCTACGTGCGCCATGCTACGATCGTAGCATATTCGTAGCCGTTGCGCCTTGAGCTCGGCGCGCCTCCCCACCCACCGCGCAGTGCTGGCGCCATCGAATACGACGCAAACGAATACGCAGCTTTACCGATAAGAACCGCGACAACGCGTTTTTATCGACCCAGCCGCTGCCCTGATGGTTCCAAGGTCCCCGCCACAGAGGTCTCCGGCGAGATGTCTACGGATTTCTCCGCTGAGTTTGCGCGGCAGTCCGTCACGACTCCGACCAAAGGAAGTTTGCGTTAGGTAATGAGCCTTAGCGCTCTACTTTTTGCTTGGGATGACGATAATCACGATCAACGTGAGAATGGAAAAGAACAGACCAAGTATTCCCCATCCCAGCGGATTGCGCCCCTTCGTCAAGGCAATGAGACCGCAGACGACTGCGGCGATCACGCTACCGACGGCGACGAAAATTCCCTTGATCCCGCGGAGAATGAACCCCGCCGCAACTGGATCCGAAGTCGCCAAAACCACAGCATGCAACATGTCAAGTCCTTTCTTTGCGACAACCAACACAGGAATACCCTGGTGAGGGCGTAATGAATCAGGAGTGGGTTCAGGAACAGTGTCGGATTACGCTGTCGCACGGTGGCTTCGGAACCCTTGAATACGACGCCATCCACATTGACCGGTCTTCTTAAGTCCTGGGGCTACTGGCAAGGAATGCGTGATGCGGATGTAGCGTGACGACCGTGAACTCCTTGCGTATGAATGCTTCCGTCGCGCTGGTGGCCTGTGCCGCATCGGCCGTCATGACGCTCGCTGCGTGCAGCTCCCATAAGACCACCCCATCGGCAAGCACATCCGCCGGATCGGCGAGCGCGCCCGCCGGCACTGAAGGGGTCACGCCTGCTCCGGCCGAGACGGCGACCGCAGACAGCACCTGCCCGACGACGGCACCGGGCAATGGCGCTACACCCGAGTGGACGCTGAGTGGGGCAACTGGCAGTGTCGCGGTCACGGGCTCCACAGATACGTCGGCACCGCGCGTCGACGTGACATCACCGTTCAGCGTGACGCAGACCGAGGTGCACACGCTGCATGGCGGAGACGGGCCGGTCGTCGCACCCACGGCCACAGTTTCTGTCTGCTACATGGGCGTCAACGGACGTGACGGCCATGTGTTCGACAGCGCCTACGAACACGGCAGCCCAGCTCAATTCCCGCTGGACGGAGTCGTGCCGGGCTTTCAGAAGGCGATCGCCGGACAAAAGGTCGGCTCCACCGTCGGGGTCGCAATGACCTCTGCGGATGGCTACCCCGACGGTCAGCCCAGCGCGGGGATCCAGAAAGGCGACACGTTGGTCTTCGCTATCAAAATCCTGAGCGCCTCGAGCTGAGTTCCCCAAGATTCATTGGGTCTCCGTCTATTAAATGCGGGGATGGCGGCTAACCCACCGTCGCGACCTCGGGCCGCTCGACCATGTAGCCGCCAAACGGCAGTCGCCTTGCCGAGGTATTCGGCAAGGCGACTGTCGAGTACTCAGACCTGACTTTTATCACTGTGGCGGCTCCGGCGACTCTGTAGGGCTGTGACCTGGGGGTTCTTCCGGTGGCTGGTGTGAATTTGTGCACTAGGCGCTGGCCCGTAGGGTGCCTCCGTGGCGTATGTGCGCACGGTGAAGACCAGTTCTGGGGCGATGGCGGTGCAGATCGTGTGGTCATCTCGGCGTGGGTCACGCGCGATTGAGCACCTGGGCTCGGCCCATGATGAGGCCGGGTTGGCGGTGTTGAAGGCCGCCGCTGCGCAGCGGTTGGCCGCCGGGCAGGCCGAACTGGACCTGGGTGTGGCCGAACGGTCGGGTTCGGAGCCGTTGCCGATCACCTCCTCGCAGGCCGCACATCTGTGGGACGCATTGTGCCGGGCCTATGGGGCGCTGGGCTTCGATACCGCCGCCGGCGGGGATGAGGTGTTCGGCCAGCTGGTGTTGGCGCGGATCATCGAGCCGACCAGCAAGATTGACTCGTTGCGGGTGCTCGACGAGACCGGCGTGGCTGGCCCGTCGTATCCGACACTGAACCGCAGATTGCCCATGTATGCCAAACCTGTTTTCCGGCAAGCACTCTCGCAAGCCTGCGCCAGGCACGCCGCTCTGGGGCCGGCCTCCCTGGTGCTCTATGACGTCTCGACTCTTCACTTCGAAACCGATGCCGGGGATGGGTTTCGTGAGCCGGGGTTTTCCAAGGAGCGCCGCCTGGACCCACAGATCACGATCGGGCTGCTTACCGACGCCTGCGGGTTCCCGCTGGCTGTCGAGGCGTTCGAGGGCAACAAGGCCGAGACCGCCACCATGGTGCCGGTGATCAACGCCTTCAAGACCGCCCACAATCTGACCGACGTGACGGTGGTCGCCGATGCGGGCATGATCTCCGAGGCCAACCAGGTGGCGTTGCAGGCCGCCGGGCTGTCCTACATTCTCGGCGCGAGGATTCCCCACCTACCGGATGTGGTGCGCGAATGGCGCGACAAGCACCCCGGCGAGGCGATACCTGATGGGTTGGTGCTGACCCAGCCCTGGCCGGCGACCTCATCGGAGAAGGCCCGCGGCATCCCGGATCGCGTCGTGCACTACCAGTTTCGTCACGACCGGGCCCGCAGAACACTGCGTGGGATCGATGAACAGGTCGCCAAAGCCGAACGCGCCGTGGACGGCAAAGCACCGGTCAAACGCAACCGCTACATCCAACTCTCAGGTGCCACCAAGAGCGTCAACCGGCAGCTCGAGGCCAAAACCCGGGTACTGGCCGGATGGAAGGGATACACCACCAACCTCACCGGGCAGCCCGCCCAGTTCGTCATCGATGCCTACCACCGGCTCTGGCGCATCGAGAAGGCCTTCCGGATGTCCAAGCACGACCTACAGGCCCGCCCGATCTACCACCGCACCCGCGACTCGATAGACGCGCACCTGAGCATCGTGTTCGCCGCCTTAGCCGTATCCCACTGGATCGAACACCAAACCGGTTGGAGCATCAAGAAATTCGTGCGCACCGCCCGCCGATACCGCACCGTCACGATCCAAGCCGGACGCCACACCCTGACCGCCGCCGAACCCCCACCCGACGACCTCGCCGAAGCCCTCGCCAAGATCCACGGCAGCAATGGTGTGCACTAGCTTGATAAAAGTCGGGACCTCGGGCCGCTCGACCATGTAGCCGCCAAAAGGCAGTCGCCTTGCCGAGGTATTCGGCAAGGCGACTGTCGAGTAGTCAGATGCAGAGGCCCAAAGGACACGGCGGAGGCAGCGGCGGGCCGCCCCAGCCTGCAAAGCCGGGCCCACCCCAGCCGGGTCCGCGCCATCCGGGGCCACCCCAGCCGCGGCCACCACCCCAGCCGTAGCCACCACCCCAGCCGTGGCCACCCCAGCCGGTCAACTGCGCATGTTGGACGGCACTCGGAGCGGCCTGTGGTGTCGGAGCGGCGTTGGCGACACTCGCGAGTCCGATGGCTGAAAAGCCAAGCGCGCCGGCGATTGCACCAGTGCCGATAATCTTCTTCAGGGTCATGACGATGCCCTCTTCCGCTTATTTTGACCAAAATCTTCGTATTGCCTACAACGGGAATGCTAGTTAGTACAGCTATGAATCAGCTCTATCCAGGCCCTGCAGCACGTATGTCTCGGTCCCGCAAAAGCTTTCTGCCTGGTGAGCGGGCTAGTGGCAGTACATGGCAGTTCAACGCGTCGACTCGGCAGCGCCGTTCGAGCTTCGATATCAGGCGAGATGGTTAGCGACTGTTCGAAGGAGGCACAACCGACATGTCAGAACTGGCGCTCAAGCAGGCCACAATCCAATACCGGGAGTTTGGACCGCACGATTCAGCGCACCCGCCAATACTCTTCGTCCACGGCATCCTGGTCGACGGTCGACTGTGGCACCAGGTAGCCGAAGGCCTGGGGCGCCGCGGTTTCCGCTGCATTGTGCCAACGTGGCCGCTGGGGTCACACACCGTCCCGGTCAACGAGGTCACCGCACTATCGTTGGCCGGCGTCGCGGGGATGATCAACGACGCCATCGTCGCCCTCGACCTTTCCAATGTGACGTTGGTCGGCAGCGATACCGGAGGCGGGCTGTGTCAACTCGTCGTCGACACCAATCCCCAACGCATCGGCCGTCTGGTACTAACCAACTGCGATGCGTTCGACAAATGCCCGCCGTACCCATTTGACGTCGCGTTCGGGGTGCTGCGGGGCCCCATCTCAATCAAGGCGCTCTTCAGCCTGCTACGGCAGCGGACGTTGCGTCACTCGCCACTCGGCTATGGTCTGCTGATCAACCGACCCGATCCGGATTTGACTGCCGCATGGCTACGACCCTGCCTCAAGGACTCGCGGATCTGCCGTGACCTCGCCGCGCTGCTGCGTCAGGTGGCCACAGCCGATCTCACCGACGTGGCTACCCGCCTACCCCGGTTCGCCAAGCCGGTCACGCTGGTGTGGGGACAACGGGATCGCTGCTTCACCCCGAGCCTGGGCCGACGCTTGGCCGGGTGTTTCAGCAACCCGAAGCTGATCGAGGTGCCCGATGCCAAAACCTTTGTCGCCTTGGATGACCCGGACAAGGTCATTGAATCGATCGCGGCAATCACCGCGTCCCGACCCGCCTAAGGACCAGGCGGACACATATTCGTCACTGTGACGCTTCTCCCCTGCAACGCTCGCGGCAAGGCGTGTTGTGATCAGGATGATCTTGATCCTTCTGCAGACGTCACGACGCTCAGGCCACAGTTGTGAGCGGGGCTGCCAAACCCCAGCTTTGGCATCTGCCCCGCGTGCGGCGACGTCTCGTCGCGGGCTGGCTTATCTATACCGCCAACGCCGTTGGCTACTGGGGTATGACGCTCTTTTTGACCACCTGCATCGTGAAGAGGTTCCACGCCTCCCCGATCGAGGCAATCCGCTACGCCCTCGTATTCTTTTTGCTGCAAGGCGTATTCGCCTACCTCGGCACTGCGCTCGCCGACTGGGTAGGCCGCCGCCCCTCGGCGATCCTCGCCGCGCTCATCGAGGTCGCCTCAACTGTTCTGGCAGCCACCTCCGATTCGTTGCCGAATACCAAGTCTTCGGCGCAATCGCCATCGCGACCCTCGGCTGGCTCTGGGGGGTCGGCGACACCTACATCGCCGAGCTTTTCCCAACGGTCCTGCGCGGCACCGGCTTCGGAATAGCAGTCGGCGGCGGCCGCATCGTCTCCATCGCGGCTCCGACCGTCATCGGCTGGGCGATCATGCAGTACGGGATACAGACGCCGTACCTGGCGCTCGCCGGCCTGTGGGCCTTGACGCTAATCGGCTACCTGCTCGGCCCGGAGACGAAAGGCAAAGAACTCGACGACCTCGCCGACGAAGCCCTCACCGAAGATCTTGAACCGGTCAAGAACTCGAAATCGCAAGGCCTTACAACGCAGCTGGTGGCGCCGGCCACGGGAAGAACGGCGGGACCGCCGGCTCTGACGGCTGCGGTGGCGGCGGCGGTGATACCGCTCCCCCTATGTGTTGGGGGCATAACGTGTTCTCTGCGACCTCTAGGAACCTGGCGGCTGCGTCATTCGTGAATCCTGGATTCTGGTCAGTCATGGCTTTGATGACGTCGGCTGGCGGGTGGCCCTGGTCCATCAGGTCGCACGACCTCCTGCCAATGCCGATGGCGTCAGGTCCGTTTTGGTAGGTGATGCCGGCGTTGTTGAGCCCGGCCAGAAAGTCCTCGTCAGCGTCGGCCTGCGCCGGCGCGGCCAGGTCGATTACCGCGGCGAAGCATGCAAGCACGATTGGCAGTCGCATGTCTTCATCTTTGTACAGATCGGCGCCGTTGTCCTCCAGCAATTCTCGCGGCTGGGTGTCTCAGATCTGGGGTCCTTCAGCCGGCGGCCAGTGCGAACCCGGAGACGCATCGCCGGGTTCGGCGTGTTCGCCACGAGCCAGCGGCACCCACTGCTCGGTCGGCGCAGGCTGCTTCGACGAAGGAAAGTCGCGTAGCTTGCCCGACGGCTTGGCGTCCCACTTGGCGAACGTCAGCGGCGTCTGCAGCCAAGCGTGCAGCAGGTTGTACGTCGCCTCCAGCGAATCCATGTGGGTGCGCTCCCAGCCATGGCTGCCGTCGAGCCCGAAGCCGACGAGCGCGGCCCGGGTGCCTGCGCCCGCCTCGATCGCGGCGGCGGCATCGGAGCGGTAGTAACGAAACACGTCCCGCGCGAACGGAATACCCTGCTCATCGGCGAGCCCGCAGAGCTTCCGAGTCAGGTGGTAGTCGAACGGGCCGTGCAGATCGGCCATCGGGATCGTGACACCGTCCTCGAGGGAGTCCTGGCCGGGCGCGCAGACCGCGTTGTCCACCGACACCAGCTCGGCGACGTCGGCAGGCAGCCCGTCGCTGGCACCATGGCCAACCTCTTCGGTGATGGTGACCATGATCGTCGTGCGGTGCGGGAGCACGACCTTGTTCTCAGAGAAGTTTTTAGCGAGAGTCAGTGCGACCGCGACGCCGGCCTTCCCGTCGAGGTGGCGGGAAACGATGAAGCCGTCGGCGGTGAGTTCGGGACTGGTGATCAACGCGACGAAGTCACCGACCTTCAGACCGAGACGGACCAGATCCTCACGCGACGACACCTTGCGGTCGACACGGACCTCGACGTGCTCCCAGTCGGTAGGTTGGGTGTCGATCTCGTCGCCATAGGCGTGCCCGCTGGCCTTGAGCGGCAGCACCGTTCCGGTAATGAACTCGTCGGGGTCGTCGGAGAAGATCCGCACGCGCGCGCCCGTGGCGAACCGAGCCGAGAAGGTGCCGATCGGAATCAGCTCGAGACGGCCATTGTCCTTTAGCTTGCGCACCATGCAGCCGATGGTGTCCGCATGCACCACCAGTGCGCGGTCGGTGCCCGCCGACTTACCTGTGAGCTCCGCGGTCAGCGCCCCACGGCGGGTCAGCGAGAACGGCACTCCGAAGTGATCGAAGATGTTGCCGATCACCTGCATCACCATGTCCGTGCGCCCGGACGGGCTCGGGGTCTGCAGCAGCGCGAGCAGCGTGTCGATCATCCACGCGCGGTCGGCCTCGGCCATGGCAGCTTGGCCCACGGTGCCTCCCTTCGTGATCGTCCGGAATCGCGTTCAACCTACAGGCGCAGCCTGGCTGCCGGATCACGGCGTCGCTCTACCTCCGAAAGTAGTGGTCGGTCGCGTGGCCCTCGATCAGGCCTGGGTGCTGAGGCGTCCAACTCAGTAGATCATGGGTGCAAGTGCCCTGAGCTGCTTTTATCGATCGGGTCGGCGCATTAAGTTCAGGGCTTGCATCGCGCGACAATGTTTCAGCCGGCGGGTGAACCTTGCCACATGGATACGACTAACTTCATAGCGCGCCTCAATGAAGACCAGGGCGCACGATCGACGACGTCGCGTACGCGATGATGGGGTAGGTCCGACGGGTCCGGCGACGCCACAATCGTGAAGCTGGCATCAAACCCGACGATTCATCCAGGAGTGGCTCGATGATCAAAGTTTTCGGATACCTGAAGCGCAAGCCCGGCCTGTCGCCGCAGGAGTTCGCCGACTACTACGAGCACAACCACGTACCTCTCGTGCTCAGCAAGGCCTTCATGCCGATGGTCTACAAGCGCAATTACATCCAGCGCGGGGACGCCTTCAACATCGAAGGTACTGAGATCAGCTTCGACTGCATGACCGAACTCGTCTTCGCCGACCGGCACGACCTCTCTAGTTGGATGGCCAGTCTTGGCGTCGACGAGATTGCCCGAGACGAAGAGAACTTCATCGATCGAGCCGCAACGCGAGCCTACGTGGTGGACGAGCGCTCCAGCGCGGGCTGAGCCCGCGGCCCCAACGCAGTTCGGCCTGAAGACCCACGTCACCGGTTGCGGTTCGTGGGAGTCTCCGCAAAGTCTCACATCGGCTGCGAACTCGCTTGGCGCGGGGCCGCAGTTGGCGGCCCGAACCAGGTGGTGAGCGCGTCAGCGAGCCCGAGGTGAGCTTGATCCCCGACCCAGGCAACGTATCCGTCGGGCCGGATCAACACGGCCGCCGGAGCGGTGACCGCGCCAAGTACCGGAAGATCCCATTCGCCAATATATTTCGCGTCGATCAAGTTGACCCGCTTGGCCCACGGTGCGATCTCGAAGCTGCCGGGCTCACTGAGGTTGAGCAGCACCGGCCGGGCTTCGTGCAGCAGCGTGAACAGCCGCAGCGGGCCGTTTGCGGTGACCAGGTCGAGATCGGGTATGCGACGCCCGAGCAACGGGTGTCCCGCACCGAGGTCGTAGTGGATGTCCAGGCCGGACATCATCGCGGCGAATCGCCTGCGCGGCTCGTCCATGCTGAGAAGTTCAGACATGGTCTCGCGCAACGCTTTGGTGCGCTCGTCGTCCGGGCGGCGAAGAAGCGCAATCTGCGCCAACGTATTGCGCAGCACGCGCGCAGCGATCGGGTGGCGTTCGGCATGGTAGCTATCGAGGAGGTTGTCGGGCGATGTCCGGTTGACCACCTGGGCCAGCTTCCATCCCAGATTCATCGCATCCTGCACACCGGTGTTGAGGCCTTGCCCCCCGATCGGATGATGCACGTGGGCGGCATCGCCGGCCAGCAGGACGCGTCTGTCGCGATAGGTCGCGGCCTGGCGCGCCATATCAGTGGACCTGGAAATCCAAGTGGGGCTGTGGATTCCGTAATCTGTCCCGTATACGGTGATGAGCGCTTCGCTCAGATCACGCAAAGTGGCTTCGCTGTTGGGTCCGAGCTGTTTCTCGGTCACCATGACCCGCATCGGTCCACCATTGTCCAGCCTGCTGAGCGAATGGACCCCGAGCGCGTCGTGCCGGATGCCCCATTCCGGCAACTGGCCCGGCTCGAAGGCCACTTCAACTTCGGCGATGAGGTAGCTCATCGCCGGATCCCAACCCGGAAACTCGATGCCGGCTGCCTTACGGACCGCACTGCGCCCTCCGTCGCACCCGACGAGATACTCGGCCCGGAGCAACTGGCCGCCTGCCAATTCGACGTCGACGCGGTTGGGGTCTTGAGCGAAATCCGCCACCTCGCATCCGCGGTAGATGGGCACCGCCAGCTCGTCGACCCAGTCGGACAGTATCCGCTCGATGTGGTTCTGCCACAGCGCGAGGCCGTAGGGATGTCGGGTGGGAAAGTCGCTGATGTCCAGCCGAATTTGGGAAAACCCCGCGACTTGCGCCACTTCCCCCCGCGAGAGGAAGCGATCGGCGATTCCGCGCTGATCGAGTACCTCGATGGTTCGTGAATGCAGACCACCGGCGCGCGAGCCGATCACGTCTTGGCTGGGGCGCCGCTCGACAATGGCAACATCGACTCCTGCCAGTGCCAGCTCGCCCGCTAACATCAACCCTGTCGGGCCTCCCCCGGCAACTACCACCGCATGCTCGGACATCGGTTCGAGACCCACCTCGCAACCCCCCGTTTCAGTGAGTTCTGGCTTCGGCCAGCAATTTTGCAGCATGACCCGGGTCTTGCCGCAAGCCCCCGGGTGCGCTATACATTAAGAGTGGGACGGAGTAGTTTCTCTCCGTTCCTTTTTTAGTCCGCGACCCACGGAGGCGTTGTGATCGCCTTCATGTGCGCCATGCCGATGGAGCTCCGCCCGCTGCGACGCCGGCTCCGGCTTCGGAAGTCCGAGTTGGGTTACGCCGGCCGGATCGGCGACCGTCCGGTGACCGCGGTGATCACCGGGATCGGCACGGCCTTGGCGCATGCCGCGACCGTCCGCTTGCTCGATGAGGTCGAGGTCGAGCGGGTGATCGTCGTTGGCATCGCGGGCGCCATCGAGAACCAGACGCCCATCGGGGCGCTGGTACTCCCCGAGTTCGTCATCAGTGGCGCGGATGGCTCAGGGCACCGGCCCACGCCGCTTCTCGTCGGCAGCGCACAGGGGAAGTTGTGGACCAGCGACGAGCTTCTCCTCGATCCGGCGCTACACGCCGACCTGCGGGCGGCCGGCGTGGTGGCGCTTGACATGGAAACCGCTGCCATCGCGAAGGTTTGCGACGAGCACGGCGTCCCATGGTCGGTGGTGCGGGCAATCAGCGACCGGGCCGGCGACGGCGGCGTGGACGCCGAGATCGTCGGCCTCAGTCACCCGGACGGCAGGCCGAACTTCTCGGCCGTGGCCCGCTACCTGGTCAGGCACCCCGACGCGCTCCCCCGTCTGGTCCACCTGGCCAAAGGGGCCAAGCTTGCGGCCGCACGGGCGGCCGAAACTGCGATCAACGCGCTGATTAATTCTTGACCGATTCCAGATAAGGTCTTGACTCATTCCAAAGATCAGCGGCATATTGATGTGGTGTCGTCAACGTCGGCGGATTACGCGGCGCAGCTGCGTATGGCCGATTTACGGGTGACCCGGCCCAGGGTCGCCGTGCTGGAGGCGGTGCATTCCCATCCGCATGCTGATACCGAGACGATCTTGTCGGCGGTACGCGGTGGCCTGCCCGATGTCTCGCGCCAAGCCGTGTACGACGTGCTCAACGCGCTGACGGCGGTAGGTCTGGTTCGGCGGATCCAGCCACTGGGAATGGTTGCCCGTTATGAGTCTCGGGTCGGCGATAACCACCATCACGTCGTCTGCCGATCCTGTGGGGTTATCGCCGACGTCGACTGTGCGGTCGGTGAGGCGCCGTGCTTGATTCCTTCCGACGACGACAACGCGCTGGATGGCTTCGTGCTCCACGAGGCCGAAGTCATCTACTGGGGTCTATGTCCCGACTGCTCAACCGCAGATTCCCGATCACAACCGTGATCACAGCCCGATTCAACTCCCCTGAAAGGAATGCTGTGTCATCAGATACGACCCATAAAGGCAGTGAAAGTGAAAACCCGGTGATCGACGCGCCGGAGCCCAAGTCGGATGCTCCCCTGCGGAACCAGGACTGGTGGCCTGACCAGATCGACGTGTCGAAGCTGCACCCCCACGTGGCCCAGGCCAATCCGCTTGGTGAGGACTTCGACTACGCCGAAGAGTTCGCCAAGCTCGACGTCGACGCGCTCAAGGCGGACATGATGTCGGTGATGACTACCTCGCAGGACTGGTGGCCCGCCGACTATGGTCACTACGGCGGCCTGTTCATCCGGATGAGCTGGCATGCCGCGGGTACCTACCGTATTCACGACGGCCGCGGCGGCGGCGGTCAGGGTATGCAGCGCTTCGCCCCGATCAACAGCTGGCCGGACAATGTCAGCCTGGACAAGGCGCGCCGGCTGCTGTGGCCGGTCAAGAAGAAGTACGGCAACAAGATTTCTTGGGCTGACCTGATTATCTTCGCCGGCAACTGCGCCCTGGAGTCGTTTGGGTTCAAGACCTTCGGCTTCGCCTTCGGCCGCGAAGACGTCTGGGAGCCCGAAGAAATTCTCTTCGGCGAAGAAGACACGTGGTTGGGCACCAACAAGCGCTATTCCGGTAAGAGGGATCTTGCGGAGCCCTACGGAGCGACCACCATGGGCCTGATCTATGTGAATCCGGAAGGGCCCGAAGGCAAGCCGGATCCCGTCGCCGCGGCTGTAGACATCCGTGAGACGTTCGGCCGGATGGCGATGAACGACGAGGAGACCGCCGCACTCATCGTTGGTGGCCACAGCTTCGGTAAGACCCACGGCGCCGGCGACGGCGACCTGGTCGGTCCCGAGCCGGAGGCCGCCCCGATCGAACAGCAGTTGCTGGGCTGGAAGAGCGCCTACGGCACCGGCAAGGGCAAGGACGCCATCACCAGCGGCCTGGAGGTGGTCTGGACCGCGACCCCGACCAAGTGGGGCAACGGATTCCTGCAAAACCTCTACGGCTACGAGTGGGAGCTGACCAAGAGTCCCGCTGGAGCGTGGCAGTTCGTGGCAAAGGACGGCGCCGGTGCCGGCACGATCCCCGATCCGTTCGGCGGGCCGGGTCGCGCCCCGACGATGCTGGTCACCGACATCTCATTGCGGGAGGACCCGATCTACCGCGAGATCACTCGGCGCTGGCTGGACCACCCCGAGGAGCTGGCTCCGGCGTTCGCCAAGGCGTGGTACAAGCTGCTGCACCGCGACATGGGACCGATTTCGCGCTACCTCGGGCCGTGGATCGCCGAGCCGCAGCTGTGGCAGGACCCGGTTCCGGATGTGGACCACGAGCTGGTCGACGACAAAGACGTTGCGGCCCTGAAGAAAAAGGTGCTCGAGTCCGGTCTGTCCGTTCCGCAGCTGGTCAAGGCCGCGTGGTCGGCGGCGGCGAGCTACCGCAACACCGACAAGCGCGGTGGCGCGAACGGTGGACGGCTTCGCCTTGAGCCACAGAGGAATTGGGAGGTCAACGAACCCGCCGAGCTGGACAAGGTGCTGCCGGTCCTGGAAAAGGTCCAGCAGGACTTCAACGGCTCGGCCTCCGGCGGCAAGAAGATCTCGCTGGCCGACCTGATCGTGTTGGCCGGCTCTGCGGCAGTGGAGAAGGCGGCCAAGGACGCCGGCTACGAGATCTCCGTGCACTTCGCGCCGGGGCGCACCGACGCCTCGCAGCAGAACACCGATGTGGAGTCGTTCGCGTTGCTCGAACCGCGGGCCGACGGGTTCCGCAACTATGCGAGGCCCGGCGAGAAGGCCCCGCTGGAGCAGCTGCTGCTCGAGCGGGCCTACCTACTGGGTGTGACCGGTCCAGAGCTGACGGTGCTCATCGGCGGGCTACGTGCCCTCGGGGCCAATCACGGCGGCAGCAAGCACGGCGTGTTCACCGACAAGCCCGGCGTGTTGACCAACGACTTCTTCGTCAACCTGGTCGACATGGACACCGAGTGGAAGGCGTCGCAGACTGCGGAGAACGTCTACGAGGGCCACGACCGGGCCACGGGCGCTCTGAAGTGGACCGCGACCGCGAATGACCTTGTGTTCGGGTCGAACTCGGTGCTGCGCGCGTTGGCCGAGGTCTACGCGCAAGACGACGCCAAGGGGAAGTTCGTGGAGGACTTCGTCGCGGCGTGGGTCAAGGTCATGAACAACGACCGGTTCGACCTCAAGTAGCACCTGGGTCAGATCGTCTGAACGGCGCCCCGCGAGCCACTGGCCCGCGGGGCGCCCGCTTGGTGTGGAAGGTTCGGTCTGACTCCCGCGCCGCGCAACAGCTTTCGCTGCTTAACCCGCGAACTCGTTGGACAGCAAATACTTTCCGCTGGACTGCCAGCCTGCTGGTATTTCAGCCGGCTGATTTGCCTTTGGGATCAGGATGATTCGCAACGCTGTGTTAGGGCCAGCGGTAGCTAACATTCCTCCACCAGCCTGCGGATCCTTTTGGTTCGATCGGCGGTCGGCAACTTCTACCATTTAGTTTCTTGCTTGGAGGCGGCAATGACACAGGCCACGCAGCCGCCGGCGCCCCGCCGCAAACTTCGATTCAACGTTCCCTGGATCAATGTCGTCGGGATCATCGCCATCGTCATAGCGGCAATCCTGGTCACAGGCAAGCACCTACACGGCGATACGTCGCAAAATCAGATTCTCAATGTTTCCTACGACCCAACGCGGGAGCTCTTCGCAATTCTCGACAAAAGTTTCGTCGACCAGTACCGGCAACACACCGGAGTCGCGCTCGAGGTCAAGCAATCCCATGGCGGTTCCGGCCGGCAAGCCAGCGAGGTCATCGACGGCAAGCAGCGGGCGAACGTGGTGTCGCTGGCGTTGGTGAGCGATGTGGACGCCCTGCGCAAACGCGGACTGATCGCGTCCGACTGGCAGAGACGCCTGCCCAACAACTCCATTCCCTACACGTCGACCATCGTCTTTGTCGTGCACAAGGGCAATCCGAAAGCGATCCACGACTGGCCCGATTTGATCAAGGATGGTGTTGCCATCGTCTCCCCTAATCCGCGCACCTCGGGCAACGGCCAGTTGAGCATTCTCGCGGCCTGGGGCTCGGTCACTACGCGCGGCGGCAGCGACGCGCAAGCTCTCGAGTTTGTCACCGCGTTGCATGGCCACGTAGCGATCGCCGATCCCGGCGCCCGCAGCGCCGCCATAAGCTTTGCCGTACAGCAAATCGGCGACGTCGATTTGACTTGGGAGAACGAGGCCTTGCGGGAAGTCGCTGAGAACAAGGATCAACTCGAGATCATCTACCCGCCGATCAGCATCCGCGCCGAACCGGCCGTCGCCTGGGTGGATGCGAATCTCAAAGACAAAAGTGTCGCGTCCTACACGAAGGCATATCTGGAATGCCTCTACACCGACGCCGCTCAAGAGACCATCGCCCAGCTCGGATACCGCCCGCTGAAACCGGAAATCCTGGCCAGGCATGCCGACCGTTTACCCGAGATCAAGCTCTTCCCGATCTCCGCAATCGCCAACGACTGGAACGACGCGCGAGAAAAGTTCTTCGGCGACAACGGCATCTATGACACGGTCTCATCATCTGCGCAGGCCTCCGGCGGCGGTGGGCGCGCGTCCGCGGCGAAAGACAAATAAGGCATGACTATCTCGGAGAAGCTGAGCAATTTGGACTACGACTCGACGAAGGCGCGCCGCGACCTCATCGCCGGGCTCACCGTGGCGGCTGTTTCGCTGCCGCAGGGCATTACCTACGCGCTGGTCGCCGACGTCGACCCCAAGTTCGGCGTGTACTCGGCGATCGTCGTGACGTTCGTTGCCTCGGTTTTCGGATCGTCTTCGCATCTGATCAACGGGCCGACGAGCGCGATATCGCTTCTCGTGTTCAGTTCGTTGGCTTTTCTGGATCCCGAGAATCGCACCGTGCTGTTCGAATCCTTGTTCCTACTCGGTGTTCTGGTCGGCACCTTCCAGATCCTCATCGCGGTGTTCAAGCTTGGTGATCTGACTCGATACATCTCCGAATCGATCATCAGCGGGTTCATACTCGCTGCGGCACTGCTGATCGCATTGGGGCAGTTGGGTAATGCGCTTGGCGTCAAGGACAGGGGCAACGGAAGGATGTCGGTGCTGAAACGCACCTATCTCACTTTGTTCCACGGCGACGCGATCAACTACCGCGCGGTGTTACTCAGCGTCGCGACTGTGGTGCTGGCTGTTGCCTTACGATGGCTGGTGCGGCGCTACCGATTGCCGCAACTCGACTTGTTGGCGGTCCTGGTCATCGCGGCGGTGATCGCCTACGCGGCCGGCTGGTCGAGCGAAGATCTCAGTGGCAACACGGCGGTGGCGCTCACCGCGAAAATCCCGAAGAGTCTGCCTTTCCCGCACATTCCCGACGTGCAACTCGGCACGTTGGGCCAGCTTTCACAGGGCGCGCTGGCCATCGCCTTCATCGGCCTTCTCGAGGCGCTGTCGATCGCCAAGGCGATCGCCTACCAGAGCGGGCAAAAGATCGACTACAACCGGCAAATCCTCGCCGAGGGGTTGGCCAACCTCACCGGTGGCTTCTTCCAGGCGGTACCGGGTTCGGGTTCGGTGTCGCGCTCGCCGATAGCCTTCCAGGCTGGTGCGGCTACCCGCTTCTCAGGGGTCATCAGTGCGGTGGCCGTCGCGGTGGTGGTGCTGCTCTTCGCGCCGCTGCTGCACTATATGCCTAAGGCCGCGTTGGCCGGTCTCCTGCTCATTACCGCCGCCCGGCTCATCGACTACAAACGCCTGCGCTACACGATAAGGGCGTCGCGTTACGACGCCGGCTTGGTGATCATCACCGCACTGACGGGGGTGCTGCTCGATCTGGACACAGCCGTGTTGCTCGGCGTCGGCTTGTCGATCCTGCTGTTCGTGCCGCGAGCGGCGAAGCTGAAGGCCAGGGAGTTGGTCGTAGCGCCCGAGCGGGTGGTGCGTGAGCGGGTGCCCGGTGACCCGGCGGATCCGTCGATCGTCATATACGACTTCGAAGGCGAGCTATTCTTCGGCGCTGCACCGGAACTCGAGCGCTACCTGGCCGAGTTGCAGAACCGAGTAGAACAGGAAGGAATCGAGTTTGTCGTATTGCGACTCAAGCGCGTGCGCCATCCCGATGCCGTCGTCACCGAGCGGATCGAGCGTTTCCTACGGGAGGAAACCGCGCGCGGTGTAACCGTGCTACTCGCCGGCGTTCAGGCTGATATGTGGACTCTGCTCAAGAACGTCGGCGTCGACAGATGGTTCTCGTCGAAGCACGTCTTCCCCGAAGAGGACGAGGAATTCTCGGCGACGCTCAAGGCCGTCCGTTACGCCCGCGGCCAACTCGAGGCCCCCGATTTGCCGCCGCCGGTTACGGTGGCCGCAGTGTCCGGCAACGGGGATGCGCAGCGCTACTACTACCTCGTTTGAGCCTGACTTTGGCCCGGTCAGCTCTTCGAAAGCTGTTGAGGGCAATAGTATTTCGCCGCGATCATGGCGAAGTCGGATGCCTCCTCCATGGTGAACCCGGCATTACGGACCTTCACCTCGTGGACCAGCTCCAGGGCCGATTCGCCGTTATTCAGGCACCCGCAAACCGATTTGCCGGCTGTAATGGCTTGAGCTGGACTGGGATAGTGGATGCCGACTTTTTGCAGAGCAGACAGGAAGCCGGCGTCGTCACCCGTGGTGTCGTCGGGATCGGCGTACGCAGGCGCGGCGAGGCCGATCGCAGTGCAAACGCTGAGTGCCGCAAGTAGCGTTCTCATAACTCATCCTTCTTTCTTTGATATCTGGAGCAGGTTGTCCTAGGTCAACTACACATCCGACGGCACGACTTTGGCCTTGCCGCTTTTGGCCTTGCCGCCTTTGAGGTGCACCGCGTGGACGCCGGGTTTCTTCGCCAGTTGTTCGAGCAGACTCTCGAGACCGTCTTGGTCGACCGTGTGGTGCTGCACGCTTTCGGGCTTCTCCGATATTTGTGCGACTAGACGCTTCAGTTGCTCCGGCGACTGTTTGCCTTTAAGGTCCTTGAGCGGGGTGAGACGGCCGCGAACGCCACTGTTGGCCACGACGGTGGGAGCCCCGGCACCGATCGCGCTGCCGAGCATCCCCGCCGCGGGCATCGAACTGAACACGCCTGCTTCGGCGATCGCGGCCGCCGGCACGGCTTCCGGCCCGGCCGCCGACAATGCGGCGGCGACTGTGCGGACCGCCGGTGTGGCCGTCGCCCAGCTCGGCGGGACGGACAACTTATCGACCAACGTGCCGGCATTTCCCATATTCGCCGACACCGAGCTGGTCAGCCAGCCCCGTCCCCACCAGGGGCCGGTAAGTCCGCCTCCCAGACCCTCTTTCGGAATGACGCCAAACGCGGGAGCGGGCGAGAACTTGAGGAACTGCGACACCGGGAAGTTGGTGAGCAGCCCGATGTCGTTGAACCCGGTGGTGAAGCTAAGTGGAGTCTTGACCGCGTTGAAAAGCGCCGTGTACGTTGATGCCGCACTTGACCCAAACAGGCTGTTCAGCAGGCCGTTGAGGGTATCCGTGTAGTCGGTGGAGAGGTTTGCAAGAAATTGCAGCAACGGCGACCCTGTCGACGCTGCTGTCGACGCGATGGACTGGGCAGCTGTGCCGGCCGAGGTGGACGTGGCTTGGGCCACCGCGACCGCCTGGGTGGCCAGCCCGCTTTCATTGGTGGTCTGCGGCGCCGCGGTGAACGGTGTCAATTTGGTGGCGGCCGCCGACGAGCCGGCGTAGGTATCCATCGCCAGCGCGTCCTGCGCCCACATTTCCCCGTACTGGGCCTCAGTGGCCGCGATCGCCGACGTGTTCTGCCCGACAACGTTCGTCGCGACCAGCAATGCCAGCTGGCTGCGGTTGGCTGCGATCTCCTCCGGCGGCACGTGAGCGGCGAACGCCGTCTCGAAGGCGCTCGCTGCCGCGGTGGCCTGGCTCGCGGTTTCGGCGGCCTGCGCGGCGGTGCCCTGCATCCAGGTCAGATACGGAGTGACCGCGGCCGTCATGCTCAGCGCCGTGGGACCAAGCCAGGGCCCGCTGGTCAGGGACGAGATCACCGACGAATAGGACGCCGCTGTGGACTGTAAATCGTCGGCGAGCCCGGCCCAGGCCGCTGCGGCGGTCATTAGCGGCCCCGACCCCGGACCGCTGTAGATCCTTCCCGAGTTGATCTCCGGCGGAAACGCGGCGTAGAACATGTCTATACCCCTTGCCTTTTCGTGCACGACTGGGCGGTCATTGCGGTCAGTCCTCGATCGCCGGGATCACGATGATGGTGGCTGCGGCAGGATCCGCCTCGGCGACGACACCGCCGAGTGAGCCCATACCACCACCACTCACCGAGTGGGTCGCGGTAGCGGCGACGGCGCGCCCGGCCAGGCTCGACGCCGCCATCTGGCTGAAGATGCCGCCCTGGCTGGCCAGCGACGCTTCCGGAACGGTGGCCTCCGCCAGGTTCATCGGCAGCGCGGCGGCGAGGGTTCTGATCTCCGGGGCGGCTTGAGTCCAACCCTGTGGCACCGACATGCCGCTGACCAAGGCTGCGCGACCCATCGACCCCGATACCGGTCCCGCACCAAAGGCCGCACTGAGATGCGGCGTCCCCAACTCACTGGCCAGCGGGGCCAACGCGCCGGTGATGGGCTTCGGACCGGCGAGAAAAGCAGCGGCGCTCTGTCCGTTTTGACCCCAGGCGTATGCCTGACCGAACGACAGGAACGGGCCACCGGGTATGGAAGTCAACCCCTGCAGCGAGTAGGGCCCGGACGCGATGGTCGAGAAGATGGTGTTCCAGTTCGTCAGGTCAGTCTCGAGCCCTGGTGGCAACGTCGCCGAGAGCAATTGCGGCAACGCGAGTCCCGACAACAAATTCGACGATGTGGTCGGCGAATCCAGTAGGCCCGTCGCCAGGTTTTGCAGCGCGGTCGGCAGCGAGTCGATGAACTGGGTCAGCTCGGTGCCGATGTTCGACGCGGTCGAGGTGCTCGCCTGGGTCGCCGCCGCCGCTTGCATCGGTTCGGCCGCGGCGTTGGTGGTCTGAGGCGGCTCGGTGAAAGGCGTCAGCTGCGTCGCGGCCGCCGAGGAACCGGCGTACCCATACATCGCGGCGGCGTCCTGAGCCCACATCTCCATGTAGTGGGCCTCGGTGGCCGCGATCGCCGGGGTGTTCTGCCCCAGAATGTTGGTTGCGATCAGCGTCATCAACAGGGTGCGGTTGGCCACGATCACCGGCGGGGGCACTGTCGCCGCAAACGCGGCCTCGTAGGACGCGACCGCGGCCCGGGCCTGGTTGGCGGTCTCCTCAGCCTGCGCCGCGGTGGCGGTCATCCAACTCACATATGGAGCCGCCGCGGCCGCCATCGACGTCGACGAGGGGCCCTGCCACGAGCTGCCGAGACCCGAGATGACCGACTGGTAAGACGAAGCGTTGGAACCCAGCTCGCTGGCAAGGTCGTCCCAGGCCGCCGCGGCGGCCAACAGCGGCCCCGGCCCCGCGCCGGCATACATTCGTCCGGAGTTGATCTCCGGCGGGAGTGCCGCGAAATCCATTCTGTTAACCTCCTGTGGCTTTGCTGGCCGCAATGCATTCATGGCTTCGTAACCGATGTGGTCAGGAGTTGAACCATGAAATGAACAGGACCAGTGCCTTCTTGCCTGGAACGTTGAAACTGTCAGTGGTTCAACAGAGTTCGAACGCCCCGCGCGTCAGGTGACCGGGAACCAATGGCCGACCATGCGGGCGATCTCGATATAAAGCGGAATACCGATCGTGACGTTGTACGAGAACGTCAAACCCAACGATGCCGCCAATGGCAGAGTCGGGCTCGCCTCGGGGATTGCCAAACGCTGAACCGCGGGCACGGCGATGTAGGACGCCGCGCCACAGAGCACCGCGAACATTACGTAGGTTCCCAGACTGAACTGCGTGTGGGTGAGATAGCCGTAGATGTAGGCGACGAAGATCCCAAGCGTTGCAAAGATATTCGGTGCCAGCAGACCGAAGAAGATGAAACCGCCGCCGGCGGACTTCAGGTCCCGCAACTTACGGGAGGCCGTCATACCCATCTCGAGCAGGAACAGGCACAGCGCGCCCTGGAACGCGTGTACGAAGAAGGCGTCACCATCTTGCACGACCTTCGGTCCCTGCAGCCCGCTGATCAAGCCGATGATGATGCCGCCAAACAGCAGACATAACCCGGGGTTGAGGAAGACCTCTCGGAACAGCTGGCGCGAAAACATGCTCTGCTTCGGCGCGGTCCCGCCAATACGGTTCCATGCGGGGCGCTTCCGCTTCCGCAGCGCGAACTCAACCTCGTCCTCGATCTGTGGGTCGCGAGCGAACTCTTCGAGTGGTTGCCCCTGCGCCGGCCGTGTCGCCGCACCGGGTCCGGCCATCGCTGGCGCGGTCACTGGGGCGGTGTACCCGGGCTCGTCGGGCATGTACCCGTCTGCGTCCATCCCTCTATGCCGCAGCCGCGCAACGAGATACAACGCCACCAGGCAGCCAGGGACCTCCATGACGGCCAGCATGACCGGCATGTAGGCGTTGAACGCGATTCCCGCGCTAGTGAGGACGGCCACGCAGGTCGCGAAGGTCCCGGCAGAGTCCGACCCGTAATAACCGGCAACTGTCGCCTGATCGACCCGTCTCAGCTTGGTTAGGCGACGCAGCAGAAAGTATGCGATGACACCGATCAGGAAGTTCAAAGCGAAGCCGGTGACCATGAATCCAACGAGGTGGCCGATGCTTGATGCCCCGATCTTGGCGAGCTCCTCGCCCCCGTGCCAACCGATGGAAACCAGCAGGTACATCGTCAGGCCCTGGTAGACGGCGTAGGGGAACTCGAAATCCACCTTCAGGATCGGAATCAGGAACCCGAAGTAGAAGAAGAGCAGCAGCGGCTTGAAGAGGTTGTGCAGGAAATTCTCCAAGAATTCGTGGAGCATTGAATCTTCCCTATCTCTCTCGAAGTCATCGATTGCGACGAATTATGTTGTGGTGCAACGGCGTTTTGTGATTGCCAAATCGAAGAGCCGCAAAACGCACAAGCCACAGCCGCAAGACGAGAATCCAGATTCTGCTGCCGCGGCCCTGTCGGATCAGGAACCTCCGGCAGCACTGCGGCAGTAGACGTTTGGGTTCCCGCGGGCTGATGTCGAGTTAAGTCGGCCCAGTCGACGTTGGCGCGGGATGTAGCTGGGCGGAGACCGATTCACGGAACGAAATGGTCATCGATCTCGAAGACGGGATTCATTTTGCTCTCCACCTCCTTACGGGCCCCAGGGATTCCGATGCGTTGCCAGAGGGATGTGGCAATACCGAAACTACGAAAGTCACTTGCGCCCAACCATTAGGCCGGGCGGGCTGCCCTAACCGTAAGCGTCATTCGACGCGATCCCGACGACACTGTCCCACAAGCGTGGTTCTCGCGCGTTCGAGGTCGGCAGCCTTCATCAGTGCCGACCTCACTTAGCGAGCCGCTCGCAAACGATCGTGATTCTCGGCGTGACCAGTGTCAACCGGCTTTACGCATTATTGACGTCGTCTGGCGGTCCGCTTTACGCCGTGCCCGCCACGAGTCCTTTCGGCTGATGATCCGGTAATCATCGCTGGTACAGAATGTTTCGGGTCTGTGAAATGTTTCGGGTCTGTGAACTAATTGCACGGTGGGCTACCGCGCCGCTCCGATGTGACCTCGAGTATCAACACAACGTTGATGATATTCAAGTTATCGCGGCTCCCAGCCGAGCTCAAGCGACAGGACTCGTGGGTTGGGATTATTGGCCGGCAACGGACAATGGACTCGTTTGTGAAGCGAAACTGCGCAGGAGCTTTTCGGCTACCCGGCGATCCGTGGTGTTTACCCGGGTATTGCGCCGACGCCGCCGTCCTCCCTTCACCACAGCGCCCTTTGCCCGGACCAGCGCCACGTCGGGCATCAGGAACCTCAGCTCGTCTACTCTGGCGGGCATGGCCACTGAATCCACCATGCTTGCCCTCGGCACCCCTGCGCCGCCGTTCACGCTGCCCGAGCCGGCCACCGGCGCCACGGTGAGCCTTGACGACCTTGCGGGTCCCGCGCTGGTCGTCACCTTCATCTGTAACCACTGCCCGTATGTCAAGCACGTCGCCCCCGGGCTCGCCGCGCTTGGTCGAGACCTCAACGATCAAGGCGTCGCGATGGTCGGCATCTCCAGCAATGACGTGGTCACCTATCCGCAAGACGGACCCGATCAAATGGCGGCCGAGGCCCGTCGCCACGGCTGGACGTTCCCGTACCTCTACGACGAGACCCAGGACGTCGCGCGTGCGTTCTCCGCGGCCTGCACACCCGACACTTTCGTCTTTGACGGTGAGCGTCGACTCGTCTACCGCGGTCAGCTCGACGACTCACGCCCAGGCAACGATCTACCGGTGACGGCCGCTGATGTCCGGGCGGCGGTCGACGCCGTACTCGCTGGTCGGCAGGTCGACGCCGACCAGCGACCGTCGATCGGATGCGGCATCAAGTGGCGCTGAGCCCGGCGCGCTGACGACACGAAACAGGTTGCGGTCTATCGATGAAATTCGTGGTGGCAGGCTACGGAAGTCGCGGCGATGTCGAGCCCTGCATCGCCGTCGCCCGGGAACTACTGCGCCGGGGTCATGACGTGGGCATGGCGGTGACGGTCCCGCCTGATATGCGTGGCTTCGTCGAGTCGGCGGGGCTTACTGAGGTCCCCTATGGGCGGCACTGGGAGGCGCTGCTGCGCGACGAGGATTTCATCCGGATGATGCAGAACCCGGTTAAAGCGATGTCGCAGGCTGTCGACTATGTTGTTCAGACCTGGGAGGACAAGAGCACGACATTGAAGTCGGTGGCTAACGGGGCCGACCTGCTCTTGGCGGGCATAACCGAGCAGGGGCTGGCCGCCAACATCGCTGAGTATTACGGCATTCCGCTGGCCGCGCTGCACTTCTTCCCGGCCGAGATTTTGGAGTCCAGCCGGCCGCGCGGGCTCGCGACGAGGGGGCCTGAACGTGCCCAACGCCAGGCACTGGGCTTACCGGAGGCAACTGGACGAGCGGAGGACCGCGTAGCGCTGGAGATTCAGGCGTACGACGAACTCTGCTTTCCCGCACTGGCAGCCCAGTGGACGCACGCAGACGTGCGACGGCCCTTCGTCGGGGCGCTGACGCTGGAGTTGCCGACGGATACCGACGACGAGGTCTTGTCGTGGATTGCCGCGGGAACGCCACCGATCTACTTCGGCTTTGGCAGCACGCCGATGGCATCCCCCGCCGACACGGCCGCCGTGATCAGCGCGGCGTGCACGCTATTAGGGGAAAGAGCGTTGATTTGCGCGGGCCCGAATGACTGCACCCACGTCCCGCATGCCGAACACGTCAAGATTGTGGACGCAGTGAATCACTCGGCCGTCTTTCCGGCGTGCCGCGCGGTCGTCCACCATGGCGGGGCCGGCACCACGGCCGCAGGCCTGCGGGCCGGAGTCCCCACATTGGTCCTCTGCGTCGGGCTTGATCAGCCCGTCTGGGCGTCTGCCATCGAACGCCTGAAAGTCGGTTCCGCACGGCACTTTTCGGCTACCACCCAGGAATCGCTGGCCGCAGACCTACGCTCCATCCTCACTCCGCAATGCGTGTCCCAGGCCCGTGACATTGCCGCTCAGATGACCAAACCGGCCGAAAGCGTTGCCAGCGCCGTCGATCTGCTGGAAGACGCCGCCCGCCGGGGACGCGTTAACTGATCGGCGAAGGCAGGCCGCAAACGAGTCTTGCGGGACCGGCTAGATAAACTGATTGGGCGGCTAAGATCCGGCTTCATGGCAGCCGCCGCTAACCAACTCGGGTCGGTCGAGCACATCGTCGTATTGGTGCTCGAGAACCG
The DNA here is from genome assembly GCA_963751315.1 of uncultured Actinomycetota bacterium. Lineage (GTDB taxonomy): Bacteria > Actinomycetota > Actinomycetes > Mycobacteriales > Mycobacteriaceae > Mycobacterium. Next base: position 48,347 of record CAVVUH010000008.1, read on the forward strand.
ATCGTTCGACCACATGCTCGGATTTCTCTATGGCGACTCGGGGAACGTTTCGCCCGTCACCAAACAGCCGTTCGAGGGTCTGACGGGCAAGGAGTTCAATCTGGACGCGACGGGGACATCCGCTTCCGTCAGCGCTTTGACGGCAGAAGAACCAAACGTCTATTTCACGCCCAGCGCCGACCCCGGCGAAGGCTTCCTCGCCACCAATGCGCAACTTTTCGGCGAAACCAGCCCGCCCGCCGGGGTTTCGGCGACCAACACCGGATTCGTGACGGACTTCGCGGCAACGCTGAAGGGTATCGATGCGCATCGATCGAACATTCCGGGTACGACAGCCTCAGACATCATGGAGGTCTTCACCCCCCAGTTGCTGCCCATCCTGTCAGGACTCGCTCGCGGCTTTGCGGTGTGCGACCACTGGTTCAGCTCCGTGCCCACCGAGACGTTTCCCAACCGCGCTTTCCTGTGTGCGGCGACCAGTCAGGGCCACATGGATGACTCCACGTCCAAATACACCTCGCAAAGCATCTTCGGGTTACTCAGCGCGCACAACCTCGCCTGGTCGATCTACGGCTACAACAGCCCCCCGCTGACCCGGCTGAATTTTCCCGACACCACCGATGCCGCCGAGTCGCACTTCGGGGTTTTCCGTGACTTCCAGGCGGCTGCGGCGGCGGGAACCCTTGGTGTATATACATTTTTGGAGCCCAGGTGGGGATCGTCCGGCAACAGCCAACACCCCAACTACGATGTTGCTCTCGGAGAGCAACTGATCCACGACGTGTACTACACCCTGCGCAACGGGCCCGCATGGAACCAGACCCTGCTGATCATCACCTACGACGAGCACGGCGGCTGCTACGACCATGTCGCGCCGCCGACCGGCGCCGTCCCGCCGGACAGCTGTGCCGGCGAGTTCGGGTTCGACTTCACCCGATTCGGTGTTCGGGTACCGACCGTGCTCGTCTCGCCCCTGATCGCTCCCGGCACGGTGTTTCGCACCACCGGAACCGCGCCGCTGGACCATACGTCGATACTTAAGACCGTCGAGACCCGTTGGGGCTTAGCGCCGTTGACCGCCCGCGACGCCGCGGCTCCCGATGTTGGCGACGTGCTGACCTTGGCCCAGCCGCGCACCGACGACCCCCTGGCCGGCGTCACTGTTCCCACGTCGGCCGTCCCGAACCCTGTCGCGGGCACCCCGTCGCACATTCAGCAGGTATACGCCCAACTGGTCTCCGCGCTGCCGGTGAACGACACCCAAGGGCAAACCCACTCCGCCATGCCGACACTGACAACCGAACAGGACTACCACGACTACATCAATTCACGTTCGGCGGCGTGGACCGCAGCGCGCGCCGGCACGCGCCCTAATGGCGACCAGCCTCGCTGACCACAAGATCGGAGGACGTGATGACTGCTGCTTCGTTGACCAACACCGGCCCGCCGGCCCAGATTTATGTCATCCGGCACGGCGAAAAGCCAGCCGATTTGCCCACCCCGACAGCGACGCCGAGCCCGCCGTTTGGGATTGACGTCGACGGCAACCAGGACATCCACTCGCTGCTGCCGCGTGGATGGCAACGTTCCGGCGCGCTGGCCGTGCTCTTCGCGCCCACGATCGGACCGCTGCAGGCCGGCTTGCGCACACCGATGACGTTGTTCTCACCCGACTACGGCAAGCCGGACAAGACGCACGCGCACCGCACCTACCAGACGATTCAGGGCTTGAGCGGACGGCTGAACCTGCCGATCAACACCCCCTTCGCCGAAGGCCAGGAGCCGGCACTGGCCACCGCCGTTGTCGCCGATTACACCGGTGTCGTGCTCATCTGCTGGGAACACCAGCACATACCCGCGATCGCTGCAGCCCTGCCCACCGTCTCGGGCACCCAGATCCCCGCCGCGTGGCCAGGTGATCGATTCGACCTGATCTGGTCGTTCAGCCTTCAGCCCGGCGCCTCTTCCACCACTTACGCGTTCTCCCAGATCCCACAACAGGTGCTCTCAGGCGATTCCGCCACCATCGTCCAAACGACCCCGTAATCAGTACTCCTACCCGTCTAACTGGCCGGAGATCCCACGTTCGATGCTGGCCTGGGTCGTGGCCGGCAGCACGATGAGGCCCTCGAGTTCTCTGTGTGCACGGTCGTAGGCGTTCTGGCGTTCTTGCGGAGTCGCGGCGGAGTCGGACGCCATCCGCAATAGACTCTGAGCCCGGGCAATCCGCTGCTGTCCGTCGTGTGAGAAGTCGTTGCGGCGCCTACGTTTCGCCTCTGCCTCGGCGATGTTGAACGCGGTCACATAGTCCTCAACAGCGGCCAGGTACCGGGCCGCCGCGTCGCCGTCATCGAGCAGATCTTCGGCTTTGGCAGGGCGCAGGAAGTCGGCCCGCAGCTTGGCCTTGTGAAAGGCGATCGTGAGCGGATCGCGCATGTCGGTCATCAGCGGGAAGTCGAGGAGCCTGGCGAAGTCGAGTTCGTACTCAAGCCACCGCGTGTCGGTGCGGTCGTGCTCTCGCAGGACGCGGGTGAGCGATCGCCAGTGGACGGCTTGATTGCCGGCCGTCCCTGCCCGATCGTGGCTCTGTGCGTTCTTACCCGGGCGCTTGTCCGCAGAGAATGCTCGTATTGCGGCGATGATCATGCCCGCCAGCGGCACGATCACGATGAGGAACTCGGCTAACCGGAACAGCAAACCCACATGACCAGGATGCCACCGCCGGTGAGCCTAGACTCGGATCACCGATCGAGATCCCACTGTCCGAAATCGGTCGCAAGGACCTCGTCCACATCCACGTTGATGCCGCCGAGAAGCGGGCCCGGGTTCGAGGCGCTGTTGACCACTTCTTGATAAAGCACCGCCGCGGGCTCGCGCTGCCCATGTGACCACGTCTTCGTCTGCCATGCCCATCGGTACCCCGCAGTGGTCGAGTGCCCGATCACGCCGTCTCTGATCGCCCATCCACACGCCTGGGAGTGCCCGTAAATGCCGGTGCGCTGCACCCCCAGCACAGAGTTGATTCCTCGAAACCAGTTGACAGCAAGGCTATTCCAGGTGTTCTGGTCGATGTCGTCATCGACGCTGAAGAAGATCGGGGCGGAATTACTACCTCCAGCTGCGGCGTGCAGCCGCAGCGCTGTCTGAGCGTCGGCCGCACCGCCGTCGGACCCGCGAGTGAAATCGGACGGGTCAGGCCAACCGGGCTTGCCGTACTGAAAGTTGCTGACGATGTGAAGACCCGCCGCGCGCAGCGCGTCCGCATAGTCGCGGGTGATGGGCTTTGCCTCGAAGTTGGCGCCCGGCCGCGACTCGGACACATAGTTCACCACTCCGGCATAGCCGGCTGATTTGATCTGATCGGGCGGGATCCTCCGCTCTGCGAAATCGATCAGCCTGATGTTGGCAGCCGACGCCTGCTGCCTGCCGAGCATCGTGGCCAGCGGCGCCAGGCCCACCAGTACCGGCGACAGGGCAAACTTGATGACGTCGCGCCGCGAAAGAGCTCGCCGCTCAGTTGAGTCAGCCATTCGCCGAGCTCAATGGGTAAGGAGTGCAGCCGCACTCCAGGGGCTGCCGCCCGGACGCCGTGGATCCGTCTGCGGCAGCCAGGCAATCGGGCGCATGAACATCGGTAAGCGACGGTATCGGTGGGCGGCCACAAACAACGATTCGACTTCGAGGGTGCGCCAGCCCAGGTCTTCGAAGTAGGCCAGCCCGTTCTCGGGTGCGAACTTGAACGGCGCGTTTTGCAACATGCCGGCCATCTTCTTGTTCATCATCTTCTGCAGGCCCGGAAAGGCGAAGTCGAGCATCCACCAGGCCACCTCAGGCCGCTTGATCGCCGCGGAAAGCGCGACGACGTCCCGGTCTTCGAGATACATCAGCAGGCCCTCGGTCAAGACCAGCGCCTTGCCGGCGCCGTCGAGTGCCTCGTTGAAGAAGGCGTCACGGGCGTCCGGATCGGACAGGTCGACAGCCGCACGGGTTAACCGGCATCGCGGCGTCTGGTCGGCGAGAAGCTGCGTTTTTTCCGCGAGCAGCTGCGGCAGATCCGCTTCTATCCAAGGGAAATCGGACGGAAGGTCCAAACGATACGGCCGGGTGTCCAAGCCGGCGGCCAGGTTCAACACCCGGTCACAGCCGTCGGCGATCGATCGGACAATGACATCATCGATGATCTTGGTACGCGCGATGAGCCACCACCCGTTGCGATTGGACCGGGGAACCCGGGCGACGATTGCGCGGCCATGTTCACCGGCGAGACGTTCGGCGAGCGGGTCACTGAACAACGCATCGGCCCGTGCGGATTCGGTTGCCCGATGCACCGCCGTCCACCGGGCGGTATCGGAAACGTGGGTGATGAAGTGCCGGGTGTCTGACATACGGATGATGCTAGCGAACCCGAGGCCCCGCCCCACCGTGCGACCGCTGGTGGTAACTGGTCCGGGTGGTGTAGAAGAGTCTGGTGGACGATCCGGCCGTCGGGGCTTTCAGTCCGTCGACGCTCCGCGAAGCGATGGCACGGCGGTTGTATCGCCGATCGGTGGCGATGGGGCAAATCACCGTGCCGGCCGTTCCCAGCTTGATCGACGAGTACGTCAAGATGTGCGACAACATATTTGCCAGCGTCGGCGTCCAGTACTCCCCCGAAGAATTTGCTCAGCTGAAGACGGTGCTGAAGACTCAGTTGGCGCAGGCTTACCAGGCCTCCTCCCGTTCGAACATCGTCATCTCCTTTCACGCTCCCTTCGGCACGGCCCTGAACTATCGCGTCAACATCGAAGCGGTGACGATGGCGGGTCATTACGACGGCTGGGTTACCACCCGGGAGGGGTCGCTATTCGGCACCACACCGGATGCCCGGGTGTGGGCACTGGCCGGTGAAGCGGCCGATCCCAGCAACTATCGAATACTCGATATCGGCGCAGGAACCGGCCGCAACGCGCTGGCCCTCGCGCGACGCGGCCATCCGGTGGACGCGGTCGAGATTGCTCCGAAGCTCGCGCACATCATTCGCTCGGAGGCCGAACGCGAATCACTCCCCGTACAGGTGATCGAGCGCGACGTCTTCGCGACCAACGATGATGTCCGCGACGACTACCAGCTGATTGTGGCCTCCGAATTAGTGCCCGACTTCCGGACGACGCAGCAGCTGCGCAGCATGTTCGAACTCGCCGCGCGTTGCCTTGCTCCCGGCGGGCGGTTGCTGTTCAATGCGTTCGTGCCGCGCGAGGGTTACATCCCCGATGACGCATCCCGGGAATTGGGGCAGCAATGCAACACCATGGTCTTCACCTGGGAGGAGACGTCGAACGCGGCCGACCTGCTACCTCTCAAGCTCGTTGCCGACGACTCCGCCTACGAGTACGAGAAAACTCACCTGCCCCAAGGCGCTTGGCCGCCCACAGCCTGGTTCGCCAATTGGGCCAGCGGGCTCGACGTGTTCGACGTCGCGCGGGAGGAATCCCCGATCGAGTTGCGCTGGCTTGTTTACCAGAAGGCGTAGTGTTCCCTAGCCATGGCTGATGCGATCCACTTGGTCGACGCGAACGGACTGAACTTCGCCTATCTCGAGGAGGGCTCCGGTCCTCTCGTGCTCATGTTGCACGGGTTCCCGGACACGGCGCACACCTGGGACGATCTTCGGCCGCGAATCGCCGCCAACGGATACCGGGCGGTGAGCCCGTTCATGCGTGGCTACCACCCAACCGGGATCCCAGATCGCGACGCGGACCAAGAAACCTTGGCGCGCGATCCGCTTGCGTTGATCGAAGCACTCGGCGCGCGCGACGCCATAATCATCGGTCACGATTGGGGAGCTTCGGCCGCCTACGGCGCGGCGGCGCTCGGCCCCGATCGAGTGAAGAAGCTCTTTGCCATCGGTATTCCACACCCGGCAGCACTGAAACCGTCGCCGAAGAAGCTCTGGGGTGTCCGCCACTTTGCGGCATACAAGTTGCCAGGAGCACCGAACCGCTTCGCGCGCAATGACTTCGCGGCACTTCCCGCGATCTATCGGCGATGGTCGCCGAATTGGAAGCCCGATCCAACGGAATTCGACGCCGTCCGTGCGAGCTTCGCCAACCCGGCGAGCTTGAACGCGGCGTTCGGTTACTACCGAAAGCTTTCGCCGATACCCAGTGCATCGCTGCGGGCGCGGATCACCGTGCCCACAGTGGTCTTTGCGGGGCTCGGTGATCCAGTCGTCGCGCCCTCGGACTACCGGGGTGCGGCCCGGATGTTCGAAAGCGACTACATCGTCGAGGAAGTCCCTGGCGGGCATTTCATGCATCGGGAGCACCCCGACGTGTTCGCCGAGCGACTGCTTGCTCACCTGTGAGCTGTCCCTCACGGATGCGGGGGGACGAGTAGCCGGCTGCTATCGTGCTTGGCCTATGCCCGAGATGGATCGTCGCACCATGATGTTGATGACCGGGTTCGGCGTGCTGGCAGCCGCGGTCCCCGTCCCCCAGGCCCGGGCTTATCCCTCCCCGCCGGACGCGCCGTCAGGTTCCTACCTTTTCCGCGACGAGTTCGATGGGTCGGCCGGCTCAGCCCCCGACCCGTCCAAGTGGACGGTGGCGGCCGCTCGCGAGCAAATCAAGGATCCGACGTTCTGGGAGCTACCCGAGAACATCGGTCAGTACCGCAACGATCGACGCAACGTGTTCGTCGACGGCAACTCCAACCTTGTCCTCCGTGCCGCGAAAGACGGCCCGACGTACTACAGCGGCAAGGTTCAAAGCCTCTGGCGCGGTGGCGTCGGCCACACCTGGGAAGCCCGCATCAAGCTCAATTGCCTGACCGCCGGTGCCTGGCCGGCTTACTGGCTGGGCAATGAGGATCAAGGCGAAATCGACGTCGTCGAGTGGTACGGCAACGGCAGCTGGCCCTCGGCGACCACCGTCCACGCAAGGGCAAACGGTGGCGAATGGAAGACCCACAACATGGCCGTGGACAGCGGATGGCATACCTGGCGATGCCAGTGGGACGACGCCGGCATCCGCTTCTGGAAAGACTACGTCGACGGCGCGCAACCATACTTCGATGTGCCGGCGAGTTCCCTACCGGATTGGCCGTTCAACGGGCCGGGATACACGGTGTTTCCGGTGTTCAACCTTGCGGTCGCCGGTTCGGGTGGCGGCGATCCCAGACCGGGTAGCTATCCGGCGGACATGCTCATCGACTGGATACGCGTCTGGTAAGGCGCACGCGTCCCGTCACCGCATAACGCGCGCTCAGAAGTTGTTGCAGGTGCCAGCGATTTGCCCGATCAGTCCGATGTACTGCGCGGCCCCCGGATAGCCCTGCGCCTGCTGAGCCATCTGCGCGCGCTGCGGCGGCGGCGAGGCGAGGAAGTTACGCAACCAGCCCTGTGCCATCGGCGACGAATTGAACTTCGCAGCAGCGGCCGGCGATTGCGCATTGAGTGCCCCGACTACCTGCGGGTAACTGCAAGTGGTGTTGACTGCCGCGTCTATCGCAGGGTCTGCGGACGCGATCCCGGCGCCAGCAACTAACGACAACGCCAAACCGCCGACAGCGGCTGCCAGTCTGGTGAACGACCGCGTGACCATATAGGGACACCTTCCAAGCTAGGTACCGCCGACCCTCGACGAAGAAAACACCACTTTACCGGAAGAGATCGAGGCACGGCCTGCGCGACGAACTGGCGTGGTCGCACCGGAGCCGAACGGTTCAGCCGCTGCGCGGGGATATTGTCTGGTCATGGCCGACCCCACCACGCGGTTTGTCTGACGGCGCGCCGCGAAAATGATGCGCCCGGCCCGCAATCTGGCGGTGGATTTCTACCGCGTTTCGGGCGTGGTCCTCATCGTGCTGGGCCATTGGCTGGCCGGATCGGTGACTTATCACGACGGATATTTCGGTCGGCAGAACCCGCTCCTCGACCAGCCGTGGACCCAATGGCTGACGTGGCCGTTCCAGGCCGTGCCGACGTTCTTTCTGGTTGCCGGCTACGCCGGAGCAGTGTCCTGGACGCATCGGCGCGATACCGACGGTGTGTCGCGCCAGACCTGGTTGCGGCATCGACTCGCCCGGGTGCTCGGACCCACGACGGTCTACGTCGGGCTGGTGTCGGCAGTTGTGCTCGTCGTGGGCTTGCGCCACGTCGCCGGTTCCACGTTGGAATACGCGGGTTGGGCGGTGGCGATGCACCTGTGGTTCCTGGCCGTTTACCTGGTGGTGGTTTCGCTGACGCCCGCGGCGCTCGCCGCACAACGGCGTTGGGGACTTTTGGTGCCGGCGGTGCTTGCCGTGGGAGTCGTCGTCGTCGACGCTGTCGGGCTCGGCGGCCACCTGCCCCACCTACGCGTGCTGAACTACCTGCTGTGCTGGGGTGCCCTCTACCAACTCGGAATCGCTTGGCATGAAGGAGCATTAGCCGGCCGCAAACCCGCGCTGCTGGCCTGTCGGATCGGCGGTCATACTGGCGCTGCTGATCGGCCTGGGCCCCTATCCGGTCAGCATGATCGGCGTGCCCGGCCAAACCGTGCAGAACTCCGATCCGCCGTCGACAGCGATGCTGGCGTTCGCTTGCGCGCAAGCGGGGCTGGTGGTAGCAAATTCACCCGCGCTGAACCGCGCGCTGCGCGCCGGCTTCGTCCAACGGATGCTGACCAGGGCCAACGGCAACGTGATGGCTCTTTACCTGTGGCACATGATTCCTGTCGTGATCGTGGCGATTGTCGGCTACCCCGCCGGACTGCTGCCCCAACCGATCGAGGGCACCGCCGAATGGTGGCTTGCCCGGCTGGAATGGGTGGTAATCCTCAGTCTGGTGACAGCGGTCGAGATCGTGCTGCTGTCTTGGGGCAGAAACTTTTTCGCGGCGCCGTTGGCAATGCTCGGGACGCCGCTGACAGAGCGATGGGCCGAACCGGTCATGCTGGCCGGCACCGCGATGGCGGCCTATGGCCTGGCGTTCATCGCCGCTGAGGGCTTCGCCCCGTCTGGGCATTTTCCCTGGCTGACCGGTCTGATCTTCGCCGCAGGCGTGTTGCTGGTGGCGTCTAGACCAGCAAAGGTCGGCGAACAACCGCTTTCCGGCTGACGGCTCAACAGGCAGAAATGCCGACCGCTCATCACGTATACCGACCAGCGGCCGGTATACGTTCTCCTGTGGACATGGAGGTAGCAATGAGCACATCAGAGCAGGCGCAGGTTCGCACCCGCATGTTCGCCCGCGCGTTAGGCCCGTTCTTCACCATCGTGCCGACCACGGTCGCGGTACGGGGCTCCTATATGCGAACGCTATTTACGGAATTCAAGGCAAACCCGATGTGGCCGTGGCTATTTGGCGCCATACTGCTGATATTCGGCCTAGTGATCATCGCGTTTCACCAGTACTGGCGCAGCCCTGCGGCGATCATCGTCTCTGTTGTGGGCTGGTTTCTGGCGATACGTGGTGTGCTCTTGCTGACCGTTCCCCAGGCGTACAACGCCGCCGGCAATGCGCTGTACAGCTCAGGCGCAACCGCGGCGATATGGGTGGTGTTCGTCTGCCTCGCCCTGTCCGGGTTGTATCTGACCTACGTCGGCTGGAAGCCGGAGCCAGGATCGCCGTAGCGCCGCGGGTAGTTGGAGCAGTCGGCGGTCGGTCGTCGCCGAACTACGCCGATCCGCTCAGCGCCGCCAGTGCCGCGTCGTAATTCGGCTCGTTGGCGATCTCTGGCACCAGCTCCGAGTACGTGACATTACCGTCGGCGCCGATCACTACGACGGCCCGGGCAAGCAGCCCGGCAAATGGACCGTCGGCAATGGTGACGCCGTAGTCCTTCCCGAAGCTGTCACGGAACCCCGAGGCGGTCTTCACGTTCTCGATACCCTCTGCGCCGCAGAACCGCGCCTGCGCGAACGGCAGATCGTTGGACACGCACAGCACGGACAGACCGCCCGCGGCGGCGCGCTCGTTGAAGGTGCGCACACTGGTCGCGCACACCGGTGTGTCCACCGACGGAAAGATGTTCAGCAGCACGGGCTTATCGTGGAACTGGTCATTGCTGACTGGGCCAAGATCGGATCCGGTCAATGTGAAGGCTGGGGCCGAAGATCCGACGGCAGGCAGCTCGCCGACGGTATTGATCGGGTTTCCGCGCATAGTTATCTGTGCCATGCGCACAGTCTGCCAAGGCCAGCGGGGCGGCCTTAGGTCGGGGCGGTGTTGTTCTCCGGGCAGATGCCGGGCGGTAGCCCTGCGGGCCGCCATGCCGGCTCTTAATGTCGCCTATATATTGGCTAGCGTGCCTGAGATCAATCGACGAAACATCATGCTCACCGTGGGGCTAGGTGCGCTGGTAGCCGCGATCCCTCTCCCAGAAGCCGGGGCTTACCCGTCACCACCGGACGCGCCGGTGGATCGGGTGCCACCGCCGGCCGCGCCGGCCGGCGCCGCTTCCGGGGGCTACATTTTTCAGGACGAGTTCGACGGACCTGCCAGCCAGGGCCCCGACCTGTCGAAGTGGACGATACAGACCTGGCAGGACGACGTATTCCCGCCGGTCGACGGGATATACCGCGCCCAAAACGTGTTTCTCGACGGCAATTCCAATCTGGTCCTGTTGGCCAACCGGGAAAACGATCAATACTTCAGCGGCAAGCTGCGCGGCAACTGGCGGGGCTCTATCGGTACCACCTGGGAAGCGCGGATCAAACTGGACTGTTTGTTCCCCGGCTTGTGGCCCTCATTCTGGACCGTCAACGAGGATCCTATGCCCGACGGCGAGGTCGACCTCTTCGAGTGGTACGGCAACGGTGCCTGGGCCCCGGGTACCACGGTCCACGCGGCATCCAACGGCAAAACCTGGGAAGGCAGATCGATCCCCGGAATGGTGGACGGCGCTTGGCACACCTGGCGCATGCGTTGGGATGAGGATGGATTCAAGTTCTGGCGCGACTACGTCGACGGAGCCAAGCCGTACTTCAGCGTTCCGCCGAAGCCCATCCACGTCCACGGCGGCGCTCCTGAAGACAAGCGGTGGCCGTTCAACAACCCCGGCTATTGGATGACGCCCATGTTCACGCTTGCGGTCGGCGGGGTTGGCGCCGGCGATCCCGCGGCGGGGACCTTCCCGTCCCAAATGCTGATCGACTACATCCGGGTCTGGTAGCGGTTTACCGCACGGCCTTGATCACCTGAACCAGGTTGAACTGCCACCGCTCGACGAGCCGGAAGCCCAGGTCATGCGGAACCGCGAAGGCCGGTGTCGCTCCGTAGAGCGGGCCGGGCGGGAGCGCCGAGCCCTGCTCGTGGGCCGGCATTGCCTTGTCGGCTTGGGTGATGATCCACACGACGCGGCACTGGCTCAGTGGTTTCGCGACAACCTCTGGGATGAGGTTGGTATCGAAGACGTCGTTGCGGTCGGTCGCGCGTTTCCAAAGTGTGAGGTCGACCAGCCTCCGATATGCATCGGGGCGTGCCGCCATCAACGGGCGCATCGGAGCAGGCATGAAGGTGACCGTGTCGTTGACCAGCAAGCAGTCACCGGGTGCTGCTTTCGTAGTGATCAAATCGGCCACCTGGCTGTAGTCCATTCCGTATTTGGCATACGGGTTACGTTGAGCCAGAACATAATTCGGCGCCGCGGCGACAGCAAAAAGACCGACGAGAGCTGTGGCAGCCCATGGTCGAGGGGCTACTGCGGAAATGCAGACGCCGAGGACCAATGCCATCGCCGGTGCGGTGAAGGTCAAGTAGCGCGGTGTGTAGATCGGGTGAACCACTATCGACCAGATGACGACGAGTGCGGTCGGTACCAGCAGCCAGGCGATCGCCAAGGTCAGCAGCTGCCGATCGGAATCCGTTAGTTGTCTGGATCTGCGGCACCAGACAGCAGCTGCAGCTACCACCAGCACCGACAACAGCGCGAACGGCGGGCTTCGCTCGAAATATTGTTGAATCGTCACATCTTCGATCGTTCGGTGCCCGATCGGTGCCAACCAGCTGATCTGATGAACTTGGCCAACGGCCACGACCATGAACGGCGTCACAGCGATACCCGCCAGAACTGACACAATGGCGAACCGCGCCAGGACCCTTTGCCTGCGCTCGAAGACGCAGATGAAAGCCACGTGGGTCAAAAACAGCAGCACCAGATACACGTCGAGCAGAGTCGAGATCGCCAGGACGATCCCGTAAGACAGCCAGGCTGAAGCGTTATCACGGCGTTCGGCACAAACGAGCAGTACCGTCAGCCACACGGCGGCCATCATCGACAAGGCGTAGGGGCGAGCTTCGATGCCTGCCCACGTAGTCCGGGGCAGGATCGCGCAGACAACACCCGAGGCCACCGCGACAGTGCGAGACGAGAACTGCCTAGCCAGCACCACTAGCCCCGCCGCCGCTGCACCGACAGCTAGGCCGCTTGGCGCGCGGGACCAGAACTCGGTCGGCGGAAAAATCTGGAACCAGCCGTGCATGAGCAGGTAGTACAGGCCGTGGACGGCGTCGACGTTGTTCAACATCTGCCACAACTGCCCCAGCGAACGACTGTATGAGGCGGAAATCGTCGCGGCCTCGTCGTACCAGAAAGAAGGACGGCCCGCGCCGACCAGACTCACGGCGGCGGCCAACACTCCAACGATCAGCGGGTCCCACACGCCTTGCGGCAGTGTCAGCCGGTCACCGGGAAGTGCGCTGCCAAGCGCGTTGCGTTGTGCGTTGCGATCAGTCATCTGGACTCGTCGCTATGTTGCCAGAAGCGCACCTCGGGGTGCTCACGCCTATTCCAGCGGGGCACGCCTATAGGCGGCTAAGACCGCGACTGGCGCACTTTGTAGGTCGAAGGCCACGACTGTCGCGTGTCGTCGCCCACCAGCGGCGTCCCCATGCTTCCGACCTTGACGTCGTAGGCCTCCTGTCCGGCACCGACTTCGCGGTTGGCGTGTTCCTGCGCCAGGTAGTACAGCTCGTCGATGGTGGCCTCCCCATAGGCGACGAACGAAGTCTTCCGGACGATGTCGCCGACCCCGGCGGTCATCAGGTCGGGCAGGATTTTCGTCGCCAGCGCCCCAACGCCGAACAACGAGAACGGGATGACCCAGTAGCAGACGAACGACAGCGGTGTCTTGGCGTCGAGAATCGTTGCGTCGCGTTGCACGATCGGTGGAATCGACGACGACACGGTCATCCCGCCGAAGACGGCAACCCAGATCCACATCAGCCGCGAAGTGATTTGGCCGAATAGATCGCTCTCGACCACCCCTGGGGGCTGACCCGCAGCGACGAACTCGTGCACGAAGGGCTTGCCCATCAGCATGCCGGCAACGGCCACCAGAAAGATCCCCGCGTTGCTCAGCGGCTGAGCCCACCGCTCGACGAAAGGCTGGCTCAGCAACAAGGTCACGGCCGTCAGCACCAAGAATGTTCCGGCAGCCCCGATTTCGAGAGGTCGCGCGGGTGTCCGTGTTGCGCGCCCGACCACCAGCCCGGCGACCGCGATCGCCAGGGCGACCAACACCGCGACAAGGAACGGGACGTTACCGACCAGCACCCAATAGACGATCCACGGCGTGAAGCCAAACAGAATGCCCACGATCGGTCAGTGTATGGCGCTGCGAGCACGTCCTACGACTGGTCAGCTTGCTGCTCGGTCTGTTGAGCCTGTAGCTCGTCTTGGGTGAACTGCTGCTCCGCCTGGTCATTTTGTTCTTGGGCCTGTTGTTCGGATTGGATCATGCTCTGGATCGCGTTGTTTTCCGACAACTGGGCCTCGTCCTGATTCTGCTGTTGCTGCAGGAGCTGTTGCTGCAGCTCGCTGTCGTCGTTGTTGACGGTGGCGTCGTCAGTGCCAACGCTGGAATCGTCGCCGCCGGAGTCGTCGACCTGCTGCAACAGTGGCGTTAGCCAGCTTGGCAAGGCGGCGGCAACGTTCGGCGGCAGTTGAATTGTCTGATCCACCAGGCGTACCTGGCCGGACGCGACCGTCGATTCGTCGGCCCCAGACCACGCGGTAGCGAATAGCGCGAGAACAGCGATCCCGGTGGCTCCGGCGACAGCCACCCGCGTGGCACGGCGGCGTCGACGCCGAGCGTCGGCTGTGTTGCTGTCATGGCACTGGTGTTCTGTCGGAATGGTCATCAGCCAAACTTGCACTCGGTCATTAGCTCCAGCCTTGGTAGTGCTTATCGTTTGACTGTGAGATCAAGGTTGCCCGGCCGAGCTCAGCTAACCTGAACCAGTGCTAGACGAGGAGCCCCGCGCCGGGCGCCTGCTCGGCGGGGTCCGGCGGACTCCTGCGCAGAGCCGCATCCTGCACGCCGCCTTGGATTTGTTTGCCGATTACGGTGTCAGCGGAACGTCGCTGCAGATGATCGCCGACGCTCTCGGAGTGACCAAGGCCGCCGTCTACCACAAGTTCAAGACCAAAGAAGAAATCGTCATCGCGGTCGCCGAAATGGAACTTGCCACGCTCGAGAATGCGCTGGAAGCCGCTGAAGCCCAGGCGGACTCGGTCGGCGCCCGCAAGGTGCTGCTGACCGAAGTGGTCGGGATGGCGGTCGAGCGCCGGCGCTGGGTTAGGGCCTTGCAGAACGACCCGGTGATGGTGCGGCTGTTGGGTGAGCACGAGCCGTTCCGCAATCTGATCACCCGCCTGTACGCGATCTTGCTCAACGAGGCTGACGACACGGAGGCGCGGATATCGGCGGCGCTGTTCTCCGGCGCGATCGCCGGCACGGTGATCAATCCGCTCGTCGACGACATCGACGACGACACGCTGCGCTCCGTGCTGATCCACCTCACCGCACGCATGTTCAAGTTGCCCGACTGACTCCTGCGCCCGCGCCGCGCAGGGCTCTTACAGAAACCCTTGCTGTCTTTCCGCCGGATCATCTATCGTCGCAATAGCCGATCGGCTACCCCTGGCTCTGGAGGTGCTGTGCAGATTCTTGCTGAGGCCGAGGACCTACCCAAGACCGCGAACATCAAGACCCAACTGATCAGCCTGTGGACTGCACCCGTCTTCGGTGTCGTCCTGCTGATCGCCTTCCTGGCGTTCCCGGGATTCTTCCCGCCGATGTCGCCGGACATGACCGCCGAACAAGTCGCGAAGTTCTACAGCGACCACACCGCGATGATTCGGTTCAGCATGATCACCTTCAACCTGTGCGGAATCATGTTGTTGCCGATCTTCATGGTGATCGTCGTTCAGATGAAGCGGATGACCACCCAGAGCCACGTCTTCGCCTACTGCTACCTCACTGCGGCGGTCAGCGGGGCAACCCTGTTCGCGCTCGCCGACATCTTCTATCTAACCGCGGCGTTTCGGCCCGCCCGGAGCCCCGAGCTGATCGAGCTGCTCAATGACATGGCCTGGATGATCTTCATCGCGCCTGTGGGCGCCGCGGTGGCCATGAACCTATTACTAGGGCTGGCAGTGTATTTCGACGACGGACCCAGCCCGGTGTTTCCGCGGTGGGTCGGGCATTACAGCGTGGCCACCGCGTTGGCGATGGCTCCGGCCGTCGGCGCCGCGGTGTTCACCACCGGTCCGCTGGCGTGGAACGGCGCAATCTCCTTCTGGATTCGCAACGGTGCCTTCACCCTCTTCGTGGTCGTGATGTTCTTCGTGCTGCGCAATGTGCTGCACCGACAAGCGGTCGAGGAGGGAGTAGCGCGGTGAGCAGCACGGTCTCGACTGAGTCATCGTCGACCGCCGGCACCGTCGACCGTGCCCGACCCCCGCGCGCAGGCAAACGTGATGTCTGGCTGGTGTTTTGGATTGTGCCCGCCTTCTACACCGCGTTCGGGGTGATCTTCTTCGCGCTGGCCAGGGTGATGCCGCCACCACGGCCTGATGTGACCGTCGATCAGATGGCACATTTCTTTCACGCGCACGCGCTGACCATCAAGATCGGTTTCGGGGTGCTGGTGCTGATCGTCGGGGGCGCCGGGGTGTCCAACGGCATCGTCGTCTATCACATGAAACGCATGACTGTCGGATCGGTGATGGCCTACGCCTACATGGGGTCGATGTCCATCGGCGCGCTACCCGGTTGCTTGCTGGTCGCGTTCTCCTTTTTGACCGCTGTGTACCGGCCGGGTCGTGATCCGCAAACACTGGAACTGTTGTACGACCTCGGGCTGCTGTCCTACGTCGGATCGTTGGGATGCTTCTCGACCGCCTACTTTGCCTTCGCCGTGGCGATTCTCTACGACAAAAACGAAATCTTCCCTAAATGGCTTGCCTACGTGAACATCTGGCAAATCGTCACCGAGATCTTGACGGTGGCGGTGTTCGTCTCGAAGGCGGGGCCGTTCGCGTGGAACGGCTGCAATTCCTTCTGGCTGGGAACGGCGATTTTCGGCGTCTGGCTCGTATGCGTCATCGTCTTCCTGATGAAGGCCAACGAGCGCGAGTCGGCCGACGAGCCACCCCTGGATTGACGGACGACTACATGGCAAATACCGAACAAACCGCCGCCGACCTCGACACCACCGCAACGTCTTCGGTGACGACCACCGAGGCCCAGCGCAGGGTCCACCTTCCCGGCGACGTTCATATGTGGGTGATGGTTCTTGGCGACCTGATCATCTTCGGTGCCTACTTCATCATGTTCATGATCTTCCGGGCCATGCACCCGCAGGAATTCTTGACGTCCGAAGAGCACCTCAACATCAACATCGGTGTGCTCAACACGCTGGTGTTGCTCGCCAGTTCCTGGTTCATCGCCCGCAGTGTGCAGGCCGCCCGCGCCGACGACCACGCCCAAGCGCTGCGCCTGACCTACCTCGGCGGGCTATGCGGGGTGGCGTTCATCGCGATCAAGGCCTATGAATGGACGACCAAAATCGCCCAGGGCTACACCATTTCGAGCAACAACTTCTTCATGTACTACTACATGCTTACCGGTGTGCACGTGTTCCACGTGTCACTCGGCTTGCTGATCTTGGGCATCATTGTGCGTGAGCTGCGTAATCCTCGCCGTCGACGAGCCTCGATGGTCGAATCCGGGGCCACCTATTGGCACATGGTCGATCTGCTGTGGATCGTCATCTTCGCCCTGCTCTACGTGATGAGGTGAGCGCATGACCACGACTGCTGCACGGGCAACCACCCACGCCTGGATCGTGTTGTCCGCGATCACGATCGTCTCCTGGTGGTTGGCACCAGGTCATACCCGCGGAGCCGCTGCCGTCGCCAGTGTGCCGATCACCGTCGCTGTGGTTCTGCTGGCATTCATCAAGGGACGCATAATCATCCAGTACTTCATGGAAGTGCGTACCGCACCCCGGTGGCTCAAGCTGTTCACCGACGCGTGGCTCACCGTCTTGTGGGTCAGCGTGTTGGCGATCTATCTCTACGGAACCTTGCTACCCGGATAATCGTTGGGCGAGGGCCCATGCGGCCTCCGCCATACTTCGGTAGCGTTCGCGATATTCAGTCGTACTGGCGCGCGCATCGGCGGCGTTGCCTTCCAACCCGCGCCGCCAGACCCCGGCGGTGATGGAGGCCAGCCGGAACATCGAGAACACCACGAATACGTCAAGCGACTTCGGCGGCGTGCGGCCCGCATGGCCGCAATAGCTGTCGACGAAGGCCTGCTGGTCGGGAAGCCCAGTGCCAGTGAGGTTCTCGTCGGCCACCCCGGTTCTTCCTCCAGGCCCGCCGGGCACATGGTAGGTCACGCAGAAATACCCGAGGTCGGCCAGCGGGTTGCCGATCGTCGCGAGTTCCCAGTCCAGCACCGCTACCACCCGCGGCTCGGTCGGATGTAGCAAGACGTTGCCCAGGCGGTAGTCGCCGTGGGCGATGCAGGCCGGCGCATCGTCGGGCGGTAAATGGTCTGGCAACCATTGCGCCAACAGGTCCATCGCCGGCATGTCCTCCATGCGCGCTGCCTGCCATTGCCGAGTCCACAGTGCTACTTGACGTTGCATATAGCCCTCTGGCCGGCCGAACCCCTCGAGCCCAGCCGCGCGCCAATCCACGCGATGCAAGGCCGCAAGCACACGGGCCAGATCCTCATAGATGGCTGCGCGGTGCGCCGGTGTGCCCTCGCGCATCACCCGGTCGGGAAATACCCGACCCGCAACGTGGTCCATAACGAAAAACGGTGTGCCGATGATGGTTTCGTCCTGACAAAGCAGCCGCATGCGTGGTACCGGCACGTCAGTCTCGGCCAACGCCGCCATGACGCGGTGTTCGCGCTCCACCTCATGCGCCCGGGGCAACAATTTGCCCGGGGGCTTCTTGCGTAGTACGTAATCGCCACCGGCAGTACGCAGATGATAGGTGGGGTTGCTCTGTCCGCCCTGGAACTGACGAATCAGCAACTGACCGTCGAAACCCGGCAGCCGTCCGCGCAGATACCCGGCCAGAGCCGTCTCGTCGAAGCGGTGTGCGGGCAGCACCGGTACCAGCTCTGCCGTCCCCTCCATCTGTTGCCCCTTGTCGATGCATACCCGTGTCGTTGAGCATCCGCCCAACCGCTATGGGAGAAACCTTACGATTCAATCAAGCCTGTGCGACAGCGTTGCGGCAACGTGCGTGCGCTGAAAAAGCTGTGAGGCGGTGAAGCAATGCCGATGATCGATCTGACGTACGTGCGCGGGTCGTTGGACGACCAGGCACTGCGACGGCTGACCGACGAGCTGGTCACCGCGCTGCTGCGGGCCGAACGTGCCCCGGACACCCCATTCCTGCGTGACAACACCCTGGTGTACCTGCACGCGTTGGATCCGGCGGCACAGTCGGTGGGCGGACGTGGCTCGGGCGCGCCCCGATTCCGCGTCGAGATGACGGTGTTCGAAGGCGCATTGTCGCAGGATCGCAAGGAACAGCTCGCGGCTGACGTGCATGCCGCCGTCTGCGCCGCGGCGGGAATCGAGCCAGACGGCGCACGGGCCTACCACGTGTGGACGCTGATTCACGAGATCCCCGAAGGCAATTGGGCCGGTGGCGGCAAGATCATCTACTACCGCCAGGTGCAAGGCCTCGTCGCCGACGACGCACCCTGATTGACCGGCTCGGTAGTGTCCGACTATGGACATTTCTTGCGCATTCGCGACCTCGTCGGACACCCCGGCGCATGTGCAGCTCGCCGAAACGCTGGGCTACCGCCGCGCCTGGCTCTATGACTCCCCGGCGCTGTACCCCGACGTGTGGATGATCCTCACCCGGTGTGCCGAACGCACCTCACGCATCGGCCTCGGGCCGGGCGTACTCGTTCCCAGCCTGCGTCATCCGATGGTCAACGCCGCCGCCATCGCCGAACTCGCGGACCAAGCGCCTGGTCGCGTCGCGGTGGCCATCGGCGCGGGCTTCACCGGCCGGTTTACGCTGGGCAAGCGGCCCATGCCGTGGCGTCAGGTCGCCGAATACGTCAGGTGCTTGAAGGCTCTGCTGGCCGGCGAAACCGCCGAATGGGACGGAGCGAAAATCCGCATGCTGCACCTGCCCGGCTACGGCGCGAAACGACCGGTTCAGGTGCCGATCCTGATCGGCGCGGACGGCCCAAAGGGGCTGGCCGTGGCGTCTGAACTCGGCGACGGCGTGTTCTCTGCCGCCGTCCCGCAACCCGATGCGGTCAAGGCGGCCGAGTGGCGGGCACTGCTGTCCTTCGGCACGGTGCTCGACGAGGGTGAGGAGCTGACCGCCGCTCGGGTCATCGACGCGGCCGGACCCGCAGCGGTGGTGCTGTACCACGCCACCTACGAGCGCGGAGGCGCCGCCGTGGTTGACGCGCTACCGGGCGGGCGCGGCTGGCGCGAGGCGGTCGAGGCCTGCCCCGAGGATGAACGGCATCTCGCGATCCACGACGGGCATCTGGTGAAGGCCAACCCGCGTGACGAGCCGCACGTCGCCGAGCTCCTCCCGTTCGCCAGCTCAACAGGATTGACGGGCACTGCCGAGCAGGTGTCGGAGCGGGTCGCCGGATTGGCCGCGGTCGGCGTCACCGAAGTCGTCTACCAGCCGGCCGGATCAGACATCGAGCGGGAACTTGGCGCGTTCGCGTCCGCCAGCGGTCTTGCGGGCTGATTGGCACCCCGACCGCGGCCCGCGGGTATTACCGTGAGGCGATGTCTGCCAAGGTAATCGTGACGGCGTTGCTCGCGGCACTTTTCGGGTTTGCCAGCCTGATCAAGATTGCCGGACTTCGGCAATCGCTGGCGATCCGCGACCACCTGGGCGTCAAGCCGGTGCAGTGGCGGCTGATCGGGCTACTCGAGCTGGCCGGCGTCGCCGGTGTGCTGGTGGGCCTGGTATGGCCACCGATCGGTGTCGCTGCCGCCATCGGGCTTGCCCTACTTGTCTTGGGAGCCATCGGGTTTCACGTGCGGGCATCCGACAGTGTCGCTGACACGGCTCCGGCGGTGATCGGCCTGGGCCTGGCCGTGGCGACGGCCATCCTGCAGTCCGTCTGAGCGCATCGTTGTAGCACTCGCCCTGCACTAGTAAGCTGGGCTAAATGAATGACGCCGTCATCGCCGGGGCGGGCCCAAATGGCCTGATGGTGGCCTGTGAGCTCGGACTGTCCGGAATCCGGCCGATCGTGTTGGACCCGTTGCCGGGACCTAACCCGGAACCGCGCGCCAACGGGGTGACGGGCCAAGGGGTTCGGATTCTCGACCATCGAGGTTTCTACAGCGTCCTGGCGGGGACCGATGACCCACCGCAGCCGTCGCCTTGGGCCATGTTTGCGGCTTTGACGCTGGATCTGGCGGGGACGGCGGATACCCAAAACTATATGGTCGCCGTGCAGCAGCCCCGGCTTGTGCAAGTCCTTGCCGAGCGCGCCGGCGAATATGGCGTAGACATTTGCTGGGGCCACCGGCTGACGGGTTTCGACCAGCGCGCCGACGGCGTCACCGTGCATGTCGCCGGTCCGGATGGCGACTATCAGCTAGCGGCGAAGTACCTGGTCGGCGGCGACGGCGGCACCAGCCAGACGCGCAAGCTCGCGGGCATCGATTTCCCCGGAATGACCTCGCATGACGCGGTCGCCCGGATGGCGTTCGGGGTGGTGCCGCCAGACGACTGGGTTGACCCGGTCACCGGCGCGCTCGACGTGCCCGGGTGGGGCCGAGTCCCGCCCACGCCGTTCTACCGCGCCGAACAGGGCGTGTTCGCCTGCCGTCGGTTGGGCGGCAGGGCGATGTTAATCACCCTTGAGGTGGACAGTTCGGCTCGCGAGGACGGCCCCGACGACCACGACGACGAAACGCCGGTGAGCCTGCCCGAGATCGAGGCCAGCGTGAAACGCGTGCTCGGCGCCGACGTACCACTGCGGCCGATATCGCCCGACACCCCATTGGATCTGCGTCGCTTCTACGGCATCAACTCGAGGATCGCATCGCGATACACGTTAGGTCGGGTGATCCTGGTCGGCGACGCCGCGCACGTTCACTCCCCTCTTGGTGGACCGGGGCTGAATCTGGGTCTGCAGGATGCGGTGAACCTCGGCTGGAAGCTGGCCGCCGTCATTGCCGGTGGCGCGAAGCCTGCGCTGCTCGACACCTATGAGGTCGAGCGTCGGCCCGCTGCCGAGCGGGTGATCATGCACAGCCGCGCCCAGTTGGCTCTGATCAGGCCCGGGACGGAAGTCTCGGCCTTAAGAGAACTCTTCTCCGAACTGTTGACGAATCCCGAAACCGTGCACCGCCTCAGTGATCTGGTGTCCGGCAACGACAATCGGTACGCCGTAGGCGATGACGCGCATCCGCTAGCCGGCCGCTGGGTGCCCGACTTCGCCATCGTCAGCGCCGACGGAACACGACGGGTAGCGGAGCTCGCCCGCGACGGGCGGCCGCTGCTCATCGACATCACCGACGGCGCCGTGGTCGCGGGTGCCTTCGCGGGCAGCGCAGACCGGATCACCGTCGCCGCGGGACGTCCGGTTGGTGATGTGCCGGCGACGGCGTTGCTGGTGCGTCCGGACGGTTATGTGGCGTGGGCATCATCCGAGCTGAAGCCGGCAACTGACGAGCTTCGTGGCGTCCTCGCGCAGTGGTTTGGGATCACCGCGCCCTAAGCCCAAAGTTGGTTATTTCGAAGCGATTTCGTCCTGATACTTCTTGGTCATATGCGCGACGGCCTGGTTCTGCGACTGCGCGAGGCCTTCCCGCGCCTGGCTGGCGCGCGCGGCCGCATCCAGCGTCGGCTGTGCCTGACCCTGGAAATGTGGCATCACCTCGGCGGCGAACAATTCGGCGGACCGTTTGGTCGCCGCCGGATTGGCCCACTCGTGACCCATCTGCAGCATGCAGCCGAACCCGCCCGATTGATCCCACATCCGCTGCACCTGTTCCCGCGCCCGCTCGGGCGTGCCGATCACGCCCGCGCCGTTGTCGTTGATGACGTCGATCATCTCGTCGATCTGCTCGCCCGGCATGGTCATCTGCGGGAACGCGGCCACCTTCTGGAAGTACCGGAACCATGACTCGAGGCCAAATTTCACGTCCTCGCGGGCTTGCTTTTCGGTTTCGGCGACGTGGAACGGCCCGACCAGGCTCCAATTCTTGCGATCGACTTGGGTGCCGAACGCGGCCGCGCGCTCTTCGACGATGTCCCAGTGATACTGCAGCGCGTTGAAGCCCTCGATAGTCAGCGTCGCCCCGATGGACAGCAGCCCGATGCCGTGCTTGCCGGCCAGCCGCGCACCCGTCGGCGAGGCGACCGCGGCCACCGCCAGTGGGACACCGCCGTCGGAGTACGGAGCGAGCTGCAGCTTCGCGTTGTGCAGCTCGTGCGTGGGGGTCTTTGCGCTCACCGTCTCCCCCGCCAGCAGCCGGACCACGATGTCGAGGTTGGTTTCCAGCAGCTCACGGGTGTCGGTCGGGGTCAGCCCGATCATCGACGAGTCGCTAGGTAGCGAGCCTGGTCCCACTCCTCCGATGACGCGGCCGTGCGTCAAGTGATCCAGCATCATCAGCCGGTCGGCGACCCAGAGCGGGTTGTGGTAGGCGAGCGAGATGACCCCGGTGCAGAGCTTGATCCACTTGGTCCGTTCCGCGGCGGCGGCGATGAAGATCTCAGGCGAGGCGATGAGCTCTGTGCCTGCCGAGTGATGCTCGCCAATCCACGCTTCGTCGAAGCCCAGCGCATCGAGGTGTTGGACGAATTCGAGATCTCGCTGCAACGCCAGTGTCGGGTTGGTGCCCGCCCGGTGAAACGGTGCGATGAAGTACCCAAACCTGAGCTTGGCCATGTGCGGTCCCTTAGCAGTCGCGTTGCGGAGAACCTTAAACCCGCCGGGCAACCCACGGCCAGCAGTTCGCGTCAGGAACCCGTGACTAGTTCAACGGCGATGCTCGATCACGGCCAGCCGCCGCAACCGACACCGGGCACGCAACCGTGGCCGCCGCCAGGTCCGCCTCCGCCGCTGGGACCGCCGGGAATGCTGCCCCAACCGCCACCGGGCCCGCCGCCACCAGTGGGACCGCCGGGGATGCTGCCACCGCCGCCGTTAGGCCCGCCACCACCGGTCGGGCCGCCGGGGATGCTGCCACCGCCGCCGTTAGGTCCGCCGCCGCCGATGGCACCGCCGGGCCCACCGCCGCCGGGTGCGCTCGAGGGTGCAGGTGCAGGCGCGACGCTCGACGAAGGGGTGGTGGTCGTTGTCGTCGTGGTTGTCGTCGTGGTGGTCGTCGGCCCGCCTTTGCCGCCGCCGCAGCCAACCGCTAACACGAGCATGACCGCACCGCCGAACAATGCCATTGTCGTCCGAGCTTCAGACTTCACGCGCAATACCCCAATCTCGTCAGGTGCACCTGCTGATACCCCGGGCCGAGGTCAGCGAAACCCGTTGAATGCGTGTGGGAATTCAACTCCGCCTGGACAACTGAGCGTGTATCAGTGGAGCGATTTGCTCCGCCATATACGCATGTCCGGCGTCGTTGGGATGCACACCATCGGGGCCGATCAGGTCGGGCCTGCCGACGAACCAGCCCTCGCTGATCGGATCGATGAACGTTGCCCCGGCGTCACGGGCCTGACCGCTCAGGGTGTCGCGGACGTACAGGACGTCGAACGGTGGGTCGGCGGTCGGCCATGGCGGGCCGATCACCAGCAATTTCGCCGAGGGCGCGAAGCGGCGCGCCAGACCGAAGGTGTCGTGTGCCATGCCGGCCAGCCGCAGAGGATCGACACCCTCGTCATTGCGGGAGCCGAAGTACACCACCAGCGCATCGTCGGGATGGACTGCTCTGGCGGTCAGATCCTCGAAAACGCTGCCGTGGTCGCCAGGCACGACATAGCCGGCTCTGCCCTCGGATGCGACAGCCGGCGAGATCTGAACTCCCTGGCGAGCGAGCGCCAGCCAGGTGCGCGCGGTCCACGCATTCGATCCCTGCCCGCCCTCATCCGTGCCGGTGGTGTAGGAGTCCCCGATCACCGCGACGTGATCGATCGGGGTGCCCCGGGCCGCTGTCTGGTACGGCCGCGCCGGGGCCGTACGGTGGCCGACCATTCCGACGGCAAGGGCCAGGGAGATCACCAACGTGGCTAGACGCCCCACTGCTAGCTGCACTGTCCACCCCTCGACCGCATGCTGCACCCATGCACGCGGCATCGTATGAGCAAAACGACACCGTTCGCCGCCGACGTGCGGTTGTCCGGTTCGACCGCCGAGCCAGACGGGTCAGCGCAGGTGAAGCCCCCACCTCGTCGACGGGCACGGGCCGTCAATGGTCCCGTGCCACAGGGATCGTACTTGATCAGTGTGTGGCGCAGCAGCGTTCGCGTCCGCAGTCCACCCCTACCCTGCGCGCACCGAAATCGACTTGGACCGCGCCTCCAGGGCCCGGTCGACCGATTGAAGCTTGCCGGTCGCGGGCTGAGCCGCCGGATCGGTCCGGGCGTCGGCGTGCGGACCGCCGATGTCGACCATCCTTCGCATCCAGCGCCGGGCGGGTTCTTCAACGAAATGAAACAGCACGATCGCGGCGCCGACGGTGATCGCGAGCAGGCCGGCGACAATCAATTTCCCCACCGTGCCCTGCAGTGTGAGCTGGAACTGTTCGGCAGCCCATATCCACGCGGTGTGGACCAGCTCGTGGACCATATAGACGCAGAACGAGATTTGGCCGCCAAAGACCATCAGCCGGGTGGACAGCAGCGCCGGCAGGCTGCCCGTGCCGATCGCCAGCGTCATCACCAGCGGCACGAACAGCACGTCAACCAGCCCGCCGGTGTCGACAACACCGTGCAACGGATGCGCGTCGAAGAAGTAGAGCAGGCCCACGACGCCTGCGAGCAGCAACATGGAAACGTACCCGGCGCCGCGGCGGCCGCGATCGGTCGGGTGCAACCTCGTGACGGCGGCCGCGACCAGTGCTCCGGCGGTAAATTGCATGACGATGCGCGGCAGCCAGCTCCAGGGCGTATAGAACTGGCCGCTCACCAGCAACATCACCACCGGGGGTAGCGACGCGGCAACCGCCAGCCACATCAGGCTGCGTGCTCGGGTCGCGTGCGCCATCCGAAAGATCACCAGCACCAGCACGCCGAACATCAGGTAGGCCAGCCACTCGGCGCTGATCGACCACGCGGGCCCGTCCCAACTCGACCCGTCGAAGAACGGCTGGAACCACAGCTGGACCAGCAGAACCTGACGCACGTAGCTGACCGCGTCGAACCCGCTGAGATCCTGCCACGGTACGTGACCGACGTGCAGGGTGAAGATCACCCACAGCGCGGCCAGGTGCAGGGTGACCAGATACACCGGCCACACCCTGGCCAGTCGCAGCCAGAGAAAATGCAGGGTGGCCCGCGTCGACCAGGACCAGCCCATTCGATCCAGGTAATTCCAGGTCAGCACGAAACCACTGAGAATGAAGAACAGGTCGACGCCCTGCGCTCCGCAACTGAGCACCGGCGAAAGCGCGTCGCGGAATCCGGGCGCGGCGTCACGCAACAACGGGCGGAAGTGAAAGAGCACTACCCACACGGCGGCGATGATGCGCAGTCCTGTGAGGGCCTTGATCTCTCCGCTGCGCACAACACTCTTTCCGTCAGGCCACTCGTGCTTCATTCGCCACTGCCGCATCATCCGTGCTGCTGCGCCGGCTGTCCGGGCGGTTTCACTCCACGCGACCTGACAAACGACGGCGATGGCAGGGTATCAGTGCGATAGGCCAATCGCGAGTCCGCGACTCGGTGTGGCTTGGACACAATCCGGTGACATGCGAGCAGTTCACAGCTGGTGTTTGCGCGTCTAGCGTCAGCATCACGACGGGCGCGCCGTGTCCCGCGAGTACGGGAGAACGGCTGCTACGGGAGGGAAAAATGCCGCTGTTGTACGTCGACCTCATCGAGGGCCGCTCGCCTGACGAAATCCGGGCGCTACTGGACGCAATGCACGACGCCGTCGTCGAAGCGTTCGGGGTGCCACCGCGCGACCGCTACCAGGTGGTGAGCACCCACCCGGATCATGAGATCGTCGCGTGGGATACCGGTCTCGGGATTGACCGCTCATCTCGGCTGGTGATTCTGCACGTCGTGAGCCGGCGTCGTTCACCCGAAATGAAGCAGCGGTTTTATGAGCTGGTGGCCACCAACCTCGCCGCGCGATGCGGGCTTGACCCGGCCGATTTAATCGTCTCAATCACCGACAACGGCGATGAGGACTGGTCTTTCGGCCACGGCCGGGCCCAGTTCGTCACCGGAGAGCTCACGTGAGCGCGGCTGGGTCGCGTGAATCGCGGAAATCCCTGAAAACCCGTCTCACCGATTTCTTCGACATCGAACATCCGATCTTGTCCGCGCCTATGGCACTGATTTCGGGCGGCCGGCTCTCCGCGGCCGTAACATCGGCCGGTGGCCTGGGCCTCATCGGTGGCGGCTACGGCGACTCGGACTGGCTGCAGCGCGAATTCGGCCTGGCCGAGGGGACCCGGGTTGGATGCGGCTTCATCACGTGGAGTCTGGCCCGCAAGCCCGAGCTGCTAGACGAGACGCTGGAGCGGCAACCGGCGACGATCATGTTGTCGTTCGGTGATCTGCAGCCGTTCGCCGAGCGTATCCACGCCGCCGGCGTCCCGCTTATCGCACAGGTGCAGACTCTCGGCCAGGCGCGTGAGGCGCTGGACGCCGGCGCGGAGATCCTGGTGGCCCAGGGCGGCGAGGCAGGTGGGCATGGAATGACTGTCCGTTCGACTTTCACGCTGGTGCCCGACGTCGTGGACCTGGCCGCCGAACGTTCGCCTGAAACGCTTGTGCTGGCTGCCGGCGGTGTCGCCGACGGCCGCGGGCTCGCGGCGGCGCTCACCCTCGGTGCCGATGGCGCGCTGGTGGGCACCAGGTTTTGGGCCTCCCCCGAGGCGCTGGTGTCGCCGCGGGCGCAGCAGCGGGCCATTCGGGCCAGCGGAGACAGCACCTACCGCACGCGGGTCTATGACGTTGTGCGGCGCCTGGATTGGCCGCCCCAATACAACGAGCGAGCTTTGAGCAACCCCTTCGTCGACGGCTGGCACGGCAACGAGTCCGAACTGCTGTCGTCGTTGCCGGATGTAGTGAACACCTTTGAAACCGCCGTCGCAGCCGAGGACTTCGACATCGCCGCCATATTCGTCGGCGAGGCAATCGGACGCATCGACGACGTTCGCCCGGCGGCTGACATCGTCGCCGACATGGCGGCGCAAGCGAACCGAATCTTAAACGGAGAGAATGGTTTTAGTCCTCGATCAGTACAGGGGTGACCACGTAGAGGTTCGAAGCAAGCGGCTCTCCCACTGATCGCGGTACTTCAGCGCTTCGAACATGTAGGTGCCGGGTCCGCGGTGCTCGGGTGGGATGTCCGTAGTCAGCAGGTGCAGCAGGGCGGCGTAGTCGTTGGTCGCGTCAATCTTCTGCCACAGCATTGCCTCTCGGCGTTTGTGGCTCCCGTGCGCCACCTGAAAGCAGGCTTGGATTTCGAGCACTCGTCTCCCGGGCGGGGCCTTGGAAAGCACTCGGTAGTAGATCTCATCCCACGATCGGATGTAGTCGTCCAGCGCGGCGTAAGGCCATCCGGTGTCCTCCATGAACAAACTCGGGGGATGCGTTGCACCGTCGGTGGGCACGGTCATCAGGTCCACTGCTTGCAGCGGCGACCACTCGACCGGCAGCAAGATCTTCCCGATCACCTCGTGGCGCAGGTTGTCCAATTCGCGCATCCATGGCGCCAGATCGCCTCGTTGCGCCCGGCGGGCCAGGCTTTCCCACGCCGCGCCGTCGGCGATGCCGGTGACAGTGACCACGTTGTACGCCACGCCCGAGCCGTGAGCGTGGTTGGTATACCACAGCAACCGAGCGTGGTCCTCCTGCGCCAGGGTGGGCATCCAGCCTTCGCGGTAGGCCGCCTCGAAGTCGTCCTCGCGGGCGCCGACGACCCGGTGGGTTTCGTGAAGGAACAGCACGGCGACTCCTTTCGGCCGCTCAGGCGTCATCTGCGATTAACAGGGCGAGCCGGCGGCGGTTGACTTTGCCGGTCTCGCTGTACGGGATGTGGTCGACGATCATCAGCCGCTCAGGCAGCTTGAAATAGGCGATGCGGTCACGACAATGCGACCGCAGCTCCTCGAGCGTCACGGGGAGGTGAGCCACCACCGCCGCGCCCACCCGCTGACCCATCTCCTCGTCGGTAATCCCGGCGACCGCGACGTCGCTCACCGCCGGATGGGTACGCAGTGCGTCCTCGACCTCGATCGGCCCGAACTTCTCTCCCCCGCGGTTGATCGTGTCGCTGAGCCGGCCGCTGGGGTAGATGTAGCCGTCGGCATCCCGCCATGCGAGGTCACCGGTATGCAGCCAGCCTTCGGTGACGTTCTGGATGGTGTTTACCCACAACTCGCCGACAACTCCCGCCTCGACGTCGGCCGCCGTGTCGGGATCCACCACGCGGACATCAACGCCGGGCAGCGGCTTTCCTACCGAGCCCACGCGGTTGGGATCGCGGTGATCCTCCGGCAATAGGGTTGTGTAGGCGCCGAGCGTTTCGGTCTGGCCAAACACGTTGGCAAACGCGACATGCGGCAGGGCGGCCATTGCGCGGCGCACCAATGCGACGGGCGCGGCCGCCGCTCCGTAGGCGATGGCGATCAGCGAGGTTAGGTCGGTGCCGGCGAAGTCGCGATGGTCGAGGATCCGCTGGAGCATGGTCGGCACCAGGAATGCGGTGCGTACCCGATGCTCCTGCACCAGCCGCAACCACTCTGCAGCGTCGAACCGCTCCTGCACGACTGAGGTGTTGCCCGAGTACAGGCTGCCGAGCATGCCCAGGGAGCCGCCGACGTGGAAGAACGGGACACACATCATCGACACCGTGGGCGCTGAGTCCGCGCGGAACGGTTGCCCCATTCCGCGGATCCGGGTGCTCAGCTGCCCGCTGGTGATTCCGACCGCCTTCGGGAGCCCGGTGGTACCGCTGGTGAACAGGACCAGGGCGTCGCGGTCGTCGATCTGCTCCACTGTCTTCGCAGCGGGAATCGGGCTGTCGCTCAATAGATCAGCCGCTGTAAATGTCTTGCTCGCGCCCGCCTCACGGAGCCGGTCCGCGTGTGCCTCTCCCGCAACCCCGACGTCGGCGCACCCCGCATTCTGCATCAGGCCCCGCAGCTCTGATGTTGTGAGTGCGGGGTTCATCAGCGCTGCCGCTGCACCGATGCGCGCCGCGCCCAGAACCGATGCGATGGAAAGCAGGCTGCCGCCGTCGACGACGGCGACGCGGGTTCCGGGTGCCACACCATTGGCAGCCAAACCGGCGGCGCAGCGTTCGACAGCGGCTGCCAGTTGGCCGTAGCCGATGAGGCGCTTGCCGATAATGAGCGCGACGCGGTCGGGATCACCGGTAGCGGCGGCGTCGCTGATCATCCCGATGTTCATGCGCGGCTCAATACAGGGGTGACCACGAGGAGGTGCGTAGCAGCCGGCTGGTCCATTGGTCGCGCAGGTCCAATGCGTCGTACATCCAGGTTCCCGGTGCGCGGTAGTCCGATGGGATCTCGGTCCGCAGGAGGTTGAGCAGCGCTTCCGGCTGGCAAATGCGCTGCATCAGCACCACTTCTCGGCGCAGGTGACTGCCCAAAGCCGGCTGGAACGCAGCCTGGATCGTCAACATCGAAGCCGGCCGTTCGAGGCCCTGGGCGTACACCTCACCGCACCGGTCGATGTATTCGGCGAACTTGTCCTCGTAGGGCCACATGGTGTCCTCCATGTAGAGAGTCAGCTCGTGTTCGCGTCCATCGACGGGGACCTCGTCGAATGAAACGTCCAGAAGGGGCGACCACGGAAGCGCAACGAGGAGCTTGGCGTCGACGTCGTGCCGGAGCTCGTCGACCTCGCGCATCCATTGCCGCAAAGCGCCTTTCTGAATCCGTAGGGCCAGGCGCTCCCATGCTGCTCCGTCGCGAATGGCGGTCACGGTGATGACGGTGTAGGCGGGTCCGCTGCCGTGGGCCTGGTTTGCGTACCAGAGCAACCGGGCTTCGTCACCGGCAGCGAGCATGGCCATCCAGCCGTCTCGGAATGCGGCCTCGAACTCATCCTCGGCGCGTCCCCGCACCTTGTGTACCTCGTGCATGAAGAGCATGCCGCGAGACCTCCTGTGCCAGCGCTGCATCGCGCCTTCGCTCAATGGACGGTAATCCCGGCGTCCTATCCTGTCCACGGGTCGCAACCTGGACAGTCAAGGCAAACATCTGGTTTGCTCGCATCCATGGCCAGGCTTGATGTGCCCGACGGCCCCGGTGGTGAGGCCGCAATGATTTGGACGCTGCGACCGCAACTCGGCGACATGGTCGAGCGGATGATTCGCGGTGCTTACCAGCAGAGCATTCTGCCCCCGGACGAGCGCGAACTGGCCAGGATGCGGATCGCGCAGATCAACGACTGCGTCGCGTGCGCGGACTTCCGCGCGGATTCGGTGCTCGAGGCGGGCGTCGCGCCGGAGCTGTATGAGAACGTCGCTGCCTACGCCACCTACCCCGGCTACACGGCGCGGCAACGTCTTGCCATCGAATACGCCGAGCGATTCGCGAATGACCATGCATCGATCGACGACGCGTTCTTCGGACGGCTGCGTGAGATCTTCACCGATGAGGAAGTCCTCGATCTCACACTGTGTGTCGCGGTTTTCCTTGGTCTGGGACGTTCGTTGACCGTGCTCGGCGTCGATCAGTCGTGCGCAATCGATCTCTGAGCGAGTGGACATCACGGTTTGAGAGGAACGGTTGAGAAAGAGTGGACATCGCATCGGTCGACGAATTGCTCACCACCACCCGGTCGGTACGCAGACGTCTTGACCTGACCCGACCGGTCGGTCGTGACGTGATCCTGGAGTGCATACAACTAGCGATGCAAGCGCCGACGGCAAGCAACACGCAGGATTGGCGGTGGCTGGTGATCACCGACGCCGCCAAACGCGCCGCCATCGCGGAGATCTACAGCAGCATCGGCGCTGAGTATCTTGCACTCGCGGCCAAGGACACGTCCGACCCGCAAACCCAGCGCGTGTACGCCAGCGCGTTCAGCCTCACTGACACACTGGCCCAAGTTCCCGTGCATGTCATCCCCTGCCTGGAGAACCGCATCGATAACTCCAGCGTGTTGACCGCCGCGTCGGCTTGGGCGTCGATCATCCCGGCGGGCTGGAGTTTTCTGCTTGCGCTGCGGTCCCGCGGTCTCGGATCGGTCTGGACGACAATGCATTTAGCCAAGGAGCGGGAGGTGGCCGAACTGCTCGGAATCCCGGCCACGGTCACGCAGGCCGCGCTGTTCCCGGTGGCGTACACGATTGGCACGGATTTCCGGCCGGCGGCTCGGCCGCCCGCGGAGACCGTCACTTACTGGGATAGCTGGGAACAGCCTGTTGGAGAAAGCTGATGCAGTCTTACACCGTGCGATTCCACGTCGAGGCACCCCCGAAAAAGGTATGGCGGGTGCTGCATCCACCGGCACCGCCGAACTCGCCCAAGCCGCGGGTGCTCGAGTGGGCGACCGGCAGCATGGAGATCCTGAACGAAGGCGACGAAGCCGGTGAGGGCTTGGTCCGCACCTGTGTCTTCCCCGTGCCCAAGTACCTACTGTCGGGTGGCAAGGGGCGTTCGTGGGAGACCGTCACCGAGGCGAAGGTCAACAAATTCTCGCGCTATGTGGCGATCGGCAAGCCGCTGTGGTCGCGCGCCGAGGGGTACCACGAACTGGAGGAACAACCTGACGGCAGCACCGTGCTGACCTTCCATGAGACCTATCACGCCTTCAATCCCGTGCTCCGTTTCCTTCTCGAACGTCCGGTGCACGCCAAGATTTCTCGCGACAATTTCGAGATTTACGAGCACGCGCTCAGCTATGCCGGGTCGGTCAAACGGCTGGCCTAGACGATGGCCCCGCCGGCGCGCTGTCGGCAAGTCATCGGAGCGTACTGGCCAGTAGCTGAAAATTGTTTCTTAGCAAAGTATTAAAGGCCGCACCCAGTGACCTTAGAGTAGCCAATTAGCGTATCAAACAGGTTGAGGTCATTTCTCGGCCCGACATCGCAGCAACAGCGCTTGAGAACTGGGGGCCGCTAGTGACCGATTCGATTGACAGCGCAGGTTCGTACGTTGCGCCCCGTCACGCCCATCTCCCATTCGACTGCAGCGGTGCCGCTGTGCGGGCGCAGTGTCGTCACCTGGCGACCGTCGTGACGATCAGCGGCGCAGTGAACGCGACGAATGTCGATCAGGTCAGCGAATACTCGAAGCGCTTCATCCTGCCGGACAAGCCTTTTGTCCTCGACTTGTCGGGTTTGGATTCCTTTGCGACACAAGCTGTTCGACTTCTCCACCGTGTCGATGCTATTTGCAGCGCTGCCGGGCTTCAGTGGTCGGTGATCCCCAACCAAGCAGTGACCACGGCGCTGTTGATCACCCACGAGGAATCCAGCTTTTCCGTCTTCGGCTCGGTACACGAGGCGCTGCACTACTTCGCCGACGCCAACTCTGCGCGCCGCCGGCTGCTGTTGCCGTTGCTCACCAAAACCGCCTAGCAGCGCAATCACGCTCCGACGCGTGCCGCGCAAACCCCGTATGCTGCTATTTGTGAGCTCGAAGTCGACCGCTATCGCCGCGGCGGCGCTGATTGTGCTGAGCTGGGGTGCGGCTGCCGCTCTTGCCAGTGCCGACCCACCCGCGCCGCCGCCTGCACCGGCTCCCGGGCCATCGCCTGGACCGCAGGCGCCGGGGCCTAAGACCACCATCGACCACGACGGCACGTACGCAGTGGGGACCGACATCGTGCCCGGCACCTATACCTCGGCGGGGCCGATCGACAAAGGCACCTGCTACTGGAAACGCCTCGGCCCCGGTGACGGCGGCAACCAGCTGGTCGACAATGCGCTGAGCAAAAAGCCGCAGGTGGTGCGGATCGACCCGACGGATAAGGCGTTCAAGACCGACGGTTGCCAGCCCTGGCAGAAGGACGACGCGGCAGTCCCCGACCCGGGCAAAACGCCGGCGGATGCAGGTCTCCCGTTGGGTATCCTCGGCTCCCTTTTAGGCGGCGGAGCACCACCGCCACCGCCGAAGCCGTGATGGGTTAAATTCCCGGGGCAGCCTCGCAAGGATGGAGACCGTCGAGTACGCCCCCGATCGGTTGGCGGACCTTCTCGGCGAACCCTCTCCGCAGACCGTTCTGTTGTGGCATGGCCAGCAGGCCGATGCGCGAACCACCGTCCGGCCGCTCGCCGAGCTGCTGGCCAGCCATGGCTGGGGCGTCGTGGTCCCCGACTGGAACTCACACGCCGACGATGGCGGGCGCGCCGACCTGCTGCGGTCGTTGCGTTTCGCCCGACAGCGGATCGACGACCCCGACGCGCTGGTACTCGTCGGATGGTCGATGGGAGGTGTGGCGGCGGCCGGGCTGACGATCCAGGCGCGCCGGCTCGGTGTCGGTTTCGCGCACACCGTCTGCCTCGCCGGTGCGTTCATCGTCGCCGATCCGATCTTCGGTCACGTCCCGGCCACCCAGCTCGAACGCGGCGCGCAACGCAGCCCGTTCACGTTGCTACACGGCCAGTCCGACGACGTCATTCCGGTCGCGGTGAGCCGCGATTTCGCGACGGCTTTGCGGCGCAACGACTGGCCGGTGCAGGTGGTCGAGTTGCCCGCCGACCACGGCTCGATCGCCGGCGCCCGCTACGACACCGGCGCCGACCGCTATTCGGCTGCCGATGATCCTGAGACGTTGGCCGTCGCGGCCGAGGTGGCAGCCCGCATCGCCGCGGCGCCCGGGGGCGCCAGCCAGTCGCGCAGCTTTGCGTAGACCAGCGGATGATTCAGCAAGTCGAAATGGTTCAAGCCGGTCAGCGTCAGTCCATGCTCGGCGTCAAAGGGAATGCGCCGCGACCTACCGCGGCCCGCGGCGCTCTGCGATCGGACGAGGTGATCGCCGGCGATGCTCCCGAGCAGCGACGGCGTGACGGTTCCAGCCACGAAATGGTAGGTGGCATGAGGCAGGAACGGCGTCTCGCGGCAACGATCGCGCAAGAACTCGTCCGGATCGGCGTCCCGCCAGTCCTCGTCAACGCAGGCGCCGAAGCGCAGATCCTTGACGCCGTCGCTGCGAGCGTTCAAAAAGGCTGCGATGGCATGGGTTTCGGGCAACCGAGCCAACGCCCACGAGGCAATGCTGACGCCTTTTTCCAGATCGGCCCCAAGGTGCGGCGAGCCGAGGCACACGACATGGCTGACCGCATCGGTCCACCGATGCTGCTGCTGGGCACCGTAATGGCAAGCGCTGCGCGCCACCAGTCCGCCCATCGAATGGCCCACCAGCACGAGCTCGCTGATCGGGACCGGCCAATGGGCGTGTAACCGGTCCAGGATCTCGGCGAGTGTTTGGCCGTTGGCCGACACGTGCAGCCCGCTGTTGTACCGCAGATGAACCGGGCTGAATCCCAGGTCGTCGCGCAGTCGTTCGCCATAGCTGCGGCTGTCCTCGCCCTCGCGTGGCCGCCGTGTCCACGACCGCTCGGTAAGGCACCAGCCGTGCAGGAAAATCACGACCCGACCGCTGGCCGCCGGAAATGCCGCAGCGAGGGAGTCTTTCGTCGGCAGAACCGATTTGCCGCGGCGCCGGATGGCCATCGCGCCCGCGAGCGGGTTGTCGCGCTGGGCCAACTCATCCCCATACAAGCCGTTGACCGCGGCGATAAATGCGGCGGATCCGGCGCGCGATTCGAGGGCTTCGTCGCCGTCGTCACCCCAGAATTCAGCAGCCCCCGCGCCGACAGCTTGGGTGGTGCCGCGAAGACCTCGGTCCACCGCACCGTAGATCGCGCGGGTGAGTCCGTCATGGATGACCCTGGTCGGTGCTGCCGGCGGCCCGATCGAACCGAACACCCGGCCGGCGATCCCGGCGTGCATGCCCCGCACCAACGTGGTCAGCACCGACGACGCCTCCCCCGCCAGATCCCAGACCGCCCGGATATCACTGCGCTTCATACGGCCCCCTCACAAGGCGGAGTGAACGAATGTCGCCACCGGCTGAGCTGCCGGTTTGTCCACTCAGTATACAAGCGTTTACTGTAGGGGTTGGCTACCCGAGAGGGGTAGTGGAAAAACAACAGAGCACTGACCGTGGGCCCGGTATACGCCTGAGCGCCGCGGCATCGCGATGTCGCGGCACGACAGTGCCGCCGAGACCGCTGATAGGAGCGCTAATGGACGCCACCTTTTCGATGGACCTGTCGGAGGAAGTGGTGCACGTCCGTGACTGGGTGCATGAATTCGCCGAGTCGGTCATCCGGCCGGCCGCCGCGGAGTGGGATGAGCGGGAAGAAACCCCGTGGCCGATCATCCAAGAAGCCGCCAAGGTCGGGCTGTACACCCCCGACCTGTTCGGCCAAATGGCGGTCGAATCCAGCGGTCTGGGCATGCCGACGGTGTTCGAGGAAATGTTCTGGGGTGACGCCGGAATTGCCTTGTCGATCTTGGCCACCGGGCTTGCCGCGGCCGCCCTGGCCGCCAACGGAACCCCGCAGCAACTCGGTGAGTGGCTGCCGCAGATGTTCGGCAGCCCGGGCGATCCCAAGCTTGCCGCGTTCTGTTCCTCCGAACCCGGTGCCGGTTCTGACGTCGGAGCCGTCCGCACCAGGGCGAAGTATGACGAAGCCGCCGACGAGTGGGTGCTCAACGGCACCAAGACGTGGGCTACCAACGGTGGAATCGCCAATGTCCATGTGGTGGTGGCATCGGTGGAGCCCGACCTGGGCACGCGGGGGCAGGCGACGTTCATCGTGCCTCCCGGCACAGCGGGTCTGTCTCAGGGGCAGAAGTTCAAAAAGCACGGTATTCGGGCATCCCACACGGCCGAGGTGGTGCTTGACGATGTACGCATCCCCGGTGAGTTGATCCTTGGCGGCAGAGAGCGTTTCGAGCGCCGGATCGCCAAAATCAAGGAAGGACATCGCACATCGAGTCAGGCGGCGATGATGACGTTTGAGCGCACCCGTCCGATAGTGGGTGCGATGGCGTTGGGAATCGCGCGCGCTGCCTACGAGTACGCGCTGGAGTACTCTCGCCAGCGCGAACAGTTCGGCCGCAAAATCGCCGAATTCCAGGCCATCGCGTTCAAGCTGGCCGACATGAAAAGCCGCATCGACGCGTCGCGAATGCTGGTCTGGCGGGCCAGCTGGATGCAACGAAACGACAAGCCGTTCAACTCAGCGGAAGGCTCGATGGCCAAGTTGTTCGCCAGTGAGACCGCCGTGTACGTCACCGATGAAGCGATCCAAATCCTCGGCGGCAACGGCTACACCCGCGATTACCCGGTCGAGCGGATGCACCGGGATGCCAAGATCTTCACCATCTTTGAAGGCACCAGCGAGATTCAGCGACTCGTCATCGCGAGGGCGCTCACCGGCCTCACCATTCGGTGAGACCCGCGGGCGACTAGTGAGCTGCCGCGTTAGCCTCGTCGCCGGCGCCGTTCACGACCAGCGCTTCTTCCCAGCCGTTGACATGCTCGTCGGCGGCCGGCTGATGGTGCTCCGGGTGTTCGGGGTCCTGTAGACCGGCCACCGCGCGTATCGCGGAAATCAGCTGTTGGACCAGCGGTGTCTCGTTGTCCGAGGGAGTCCCGCCGAACTCGAGCTCGTCGGGCAGCTCCGGCCGAAGTCCCACTCCATGTGCCGCCTCCTGAGGCGACAGCTTGGCGTAGACGCGTGCGGTGTAAAGCTGTTGTCCGAGAGTCGATCCGGGAGCGGATGCGGCGCGCTCCATCAGATCGTCGTAGCGTCGCCGGCAATCGCTGAGCGCCATCATGACCGTGGGGGTAGACCTGCCGTGACTGGCCGCTTCGGTCAGTGCCGCGCGCAATTTGCGCATACCGGTGAGAACCACCTCGGCCCGTTTCTGGAATTTCTTGTCCTCGGGGAAAGGCAACGAATCGATGGCAGCGCGGTACATGTGCATCGCAGCCTCGGCGAGATTCACAATTGTTTGCGCTTCGCCTTCATGTGGATCGAATTCGCCCATGGCCCCTCAATTCTGTGGTGGTGTTCAGCTCAGGTTCGGCGGCCCGTTGCCAAACTTCCGTCCCGACGGCTGCATGGACGAGGGTATCGGTAACAGCGTCGACCCGCTATAGGGGTAGTGCGCACGCGTTCAGTAGCCGGACTCGGCTCCCGCAATGCTCGCCCGTGCCGATCGGCTCAGTTGAGGCGGTAGAAGCGCTGCGCGTTGCGCCCGCCGATTTTTGCCCGCGCGGCTTCGCTGATGTCCGGGCGCGTGCGCAGGTGCTTGGTGCTTTCGGGCCACTCGCCGTCCCAGTGCGGATAGTCGCTGGCGAACATGATGAAGTCATCACCGAGCACGTCGATGACGCCGGGCAGGATCGGCTCCTCCGGCTCGCAGGTCACGAAGATGTTGCCGGCCCGCACGTACTCCTGCGGATCGCGTTGCCAACCATGGTCGATCCAGTCGCCGCGCTTTTCGAAATGCTCGTGCAGCCGGTCGATGAAGAACGGCACCCATCCCACACCCGCTTCGAGGAAGGCCACTCGCAATCCCGGATGCCGATCGAAAACACCGCCGGATACCAGCGCGGTCATCGCCGTCATCTGGTCGAACGGAAAGCTGATGCAGTGCACCTGGATGTAGTTGGTGAAGCGATCGACACCGATCTTCGGCAGGTGGATGCCCGGCGCGCCATGAATGCCGAGTGGCATGTCGAGCTCGACCGCAGCCGCGTAGAACGGATCGAGGTCTGGGTGGTCGAGGTTGCGCGTCTTGAGCGCCGGCGGGACAAGGGTGGCCACCAGCCCGAGGTCTTTGGCTTCCCGCATGACGTCGACCGCCACCGGCCCGTGCTCGATCGGGGTCACCGCGACGCCGCGCAGCCGGCCGCCCGCCGGTGCGCAGAAATCCGCGATCCACTGGTTGTAGAGGCGGGCGAACCCGGCGGCGAACTCCGGATCTTCGAGGCTGGGCGCGCAAAGGCCGAGGCTGGGATACAGCACCATGGTGTTGATGTGGTCGCGATCCGCGTCGCCCAACACGCCCTCGGCTGACCTGCAGTTGATGTTCGGCGCCGTGCTGATCCCATGCTCCGGCGGGCAGCCGGCGCCCGGGCCGCTGTCTTCGGGATAGTTGCGGCCCTCGATCACCAACCGGGGCTTCCCGTCGGCGCTGGCCGTGACGCGGTGCGGCCAGCGCTTCATGGCCTCGATCGCCAGCGATGGGTTCTCGGCGACGTGTCCGTCGGCATCGATGATCTGCATGCGTCACTCCAGAGGTACTCTCCAGGCTTCGGCAGCACCGCGCTGTCGTCCGAAACCCTACCGCCGTTCGGTGCTCCCCCGGCGTGTTGTTGAGATGACGCACGTGGCCTGAAAACCGCAGGAAGCCGGATTGGCCGTGAGCGGTCCGTGTAACACTGCGGTAATGGTTATCGCTATTGCTCGTCCCAGGCTGGAAGGCAACATCGCGGTCGGCGACGACCGTCAGCTCGGGTTCGCCGAGTTCGGCGACCCGCAGGGACGCGCCATCTTCTGGCTGCACGGCACCCCGGGTGCGCGGCGGCAGATCCCGACCGAGGCTCGGGTCTACGCCGAGGAGAACCACATTCGGCTTATCGGTGTCGACCGACCCGGAATCGGGGCCTCGACGCCGTACCAATACGACACCGTGGTCGCGTTCGCCGACGACCTGCGCACCGTGGCGGACACCCTGGGCATCGACAAGATGGTGGTCATCGGTCTGTCCGGCGGCGGGCCGTACACCCTGGGCTGCGCGGCCGCGATGCCCGATCGCGTCGTGGCGGTCGGGGTGCTCGGTGGGGTCGCCCCCACCGTCGGCACGGACGCCATCGGTGGCGGAGTGATGGCACTTGGTTCCGTGATGGCACCAGTGCTCAGGGTGGCCGGATTTCCGATCCGATGGGCGGCGGTCGGTTTCATCCGCCTTCTGAAGCCGGTCGCCGAGCCCGCGTTGTACCTCTACGCGCGGGTATCCCCCGAAGGCGATCGGCGTCTACTGGTGCGCCCGGAATTCAAGGCCATGTTTCTCGACGATCTGCTCAACGGCAGCCGCAAGCAGCTGGCCGCTCCGTTCGCCGACGTCATCGTGTTCGCCCGGGACTGGGGATTCCGGCTCGAGCAGGTCAAGATCCCGGTCCGCTGGTGGCATGGCGACCGCGACCACATCGTCCCGTTCGCCCACGGGCAGTACGTGGTCAGCAGGCTGCCCGACGCGGAGCTTTACACACTGCCTGGGGAGAGCCACCTCGCCGGGCTGGGCTTTGCCGAGGAAATTCTGCACACCATGGTCGAGCTTTGGGACACCATCGAGAAGAGCTGAATTCCCCCCCGTGTACGCCCCGTCGTAGCCGACCGTGTGATACATGGTGCGAGTGCCCGGAAAACAGCCACTCACCAACGATCAACGCAACTCGTTCATCGCGGCGCTGCTCGGTTGGACAATGGATGCCTTCGATTACTTCCTCGTCGTGCTTGTCTATGCCGATATCGCAAAGACTTTCCACCACACCAAAACCGAAGTGGCATTCCTGACAACTGCCACCCTGCTGATGCGGCCAGTGGGCGCATTGCTGTTCGGGCTGTGGGCCGACCGCATTGGTCGGCGGCTACCGCTGATGGTGGACGTGGGGTTTTATTCCGTGGTCGGCTTCCTGTGCGCGTTCGCGCCGAATTTCACTGTGCTGGTGATCCTGCGACTGCTTTACGGCATCGGGATGGGCGGTGAGTGGGGTCTGGGTGCCGCGCTCGCGATGGAGAAGGTTCCAGCCGAACGACGCGGCTTCTTCTCCGGGTTGCTGCAAGAGGGCTACGCATTCGGCTATCTGCTCGCAACGTTGGCCTCGCTGTTGGTGATGGACCGGCTCGGGTTGTCATGGCGCTGGCTGTTCGGGCTGGGCATCATCCCGGCGCTGATCAGTCTGATCATCCGGTACCGAGTGAAGGAATCTGAGGTCTGGGAGGCCGAGCAGGACCGAATACGGTTGACCCAGACCAGAATCCGCGATGTGCTGCGCGACGCCGCCATCATCCGCCGGTTCATCTATCTGGTGCTGCTGATGGCCGCCTTCAACTGGATGAGCCACGGCACCCAGGATGTGTACCCGACCTTTCTGTCGGCCACGCACAACGGCGGCGCTGCGCTGTCGAGCACCACCGCCAAGTGGATCGTGGTGACCTACAACATCGGTGCCATTGTCGGCGGCCTGACCTTCGGCACCCTCTCCCAGAGATTCGGCCGCAGGTACACCGTTGTGTTCTGTGCGCTGTTGGGGCTACCGATCGTGCCGCTGTTCGCTTACTCGCACACCGCGGCGATGCTGTGCCTCGGTTCATTTCTGATGCAACTCGTCGTGCAGGGCGCGTGGGGTGTCATCCCGGCGCACCTGACCGAGATGTCGCCGGATGCCATCCGAGGTTTCTACCCGGGAGTCACCTATCAGCTCGGCAATCTGCTGGCGGCGTTCAACCTGCCGATTCAAGAACGGCTGGCCGCTGCCCACGGCTATCCCTTCGCATTGGCGGCGACGATTGTGCCGGTGCTGATCGTCGTCGCGCTGCTGACGGCAATCGGCAAGGACGCCACTGGAATCCGTTTCGGCACAAAGCAAAGCAGCGTCGTCGCGTCCACTGACGGGGATCCCGACGGATAGGCTCGGCCGATCACGCTGAAGGCGCACCGACCAGTGCCCGGTGCAGCAGGTGCATCGCCACGGTTGTCGAGCGCTCCCGAATATCGGCGCGGTTGCCGGGCAGTCGAAGTGTTCGGGTAGACGACTTGCCGTCGGCGAGCGCCACGGTGAAGCAGACGGTGCCGACCGGCTTGTCTTCTGTTCCCCCGTCCGGTCCGGCGATCCCGGTGATCGCCACCGCGGTATCGGCGTCGAAGCGGCGCAGCGCACCCGCGGCCATCGCCTCGGCGACCGGCTCGGACACCGCGCCGTGGACTTGGATCAGTGTCGAATCCACGCCGAGCAACTCGGTTTTCGCCTCGTTGGCGTAGGCCACCAGCCCGCCCGCGACGTAGGCCGACGAACCTGGCCGATCGGTGAGCCGTGCCGCCAGCAACCCGCCGGTGCAGGACTCCGCCGTCGCGATCCGGCGACCGGCCAGCAGCCGTACCACCAGATCGTCAATCTGCGAGCCGTCTTCGGAAAAGATGTGCTGCCCGTGCCGATCGCGCAGCAATTCGACCAGTTGGCTGTACACGCCTGCGGCGTCGGGCTCGTAGCGGGTGACAATCTCCAGCTCTCCGCGCCGCAGGCAGGTGGTGATCTCCAGGTCGCTGAAACCCGCGAGGCACTGCTCGGCGTCGCGCAGGGTCTCGGCCAGGCCGGACTCCGGCAACCCGAACATCCGCACGGTGTCCTGGCGGTAGATCGTGCGGGCGGCGATGGCTTCCTGGACGACGGGTGTCTGCACGGCGGTCCGCCACATCGGCTGCAATTCGCGGGGCGGACCCGGCAGCACGATGACGGTCGGGGTACCGGGTACGACGACCCCGGGCGCGGTCCCCACCGGGTCGATCACCAGCGCCCCGGCCGGAACCATGGCCTGCTTGCGGTTGGCCGCCCGCACCGCCTCGAAATCATGGTCCCCGATACGGGCCATCAGCTTCTTCAAGATCGCCGCTATTTTGTTCTCCAACTCGGCGTCCAGCACCAGCTCACGTCCGTAAAACCGCGCCACGGTCGCGACGGTCATATCGTCGGCGGTCGGCCCCAGGCCGCCGCTGGTCACGATCAGGTCCACGCCCTCGCCGGCCAGGAAGCGCAGCTGCGCCTCGATGTCGGATGCGCGGTCGCCGCAGATGGTGATGTGGGCGAGTTCGACTCCCAACTCGAGTAGCCGGTCCGCGATCCATGGACCATTGCGGTCGGCGACCCGACCGGTTAACACCTCGGTTCCGGTGACGACAATGCCCGCGCGTGCGCTCACCGCTATGACACTAGGCGTGCAGGAGGATGTGTCGATGATCGAGTTAGAGGTGCTAGCGGCTGACGTGACCAGGCTCGCTTTTCACGCAGCGGCCGAGCAATGAGCCGCCGGTCGGCTCAGGGATCGCTGCGCCCGGAAAGATGACGCTCCACCGACGCGGTTTTGCCGGCCATCGCGTTGGTGACACCCGATCGCCAGTCGGCCTTGATCACCACGCTGACCCGCGATGCCCGGGCGGTTACTACCTCGACGGCGCGCTGCACGACTGCCATCACTTCGCCCCAGTCGTCGCCTTCGATCACGGTGAACATCGCATCGGTCTTATTCGGTAACCCGGAATCCCGGACCACACGGACGGCTTCGGCAACGATCTCACCGACACTTTCGCCTACTCCCAGCGGTGTGACGGAGAATGCGACCAGCACGGACACACCACGACACTACTCGCGGCGCATGGCAGCATCGGGCGCATGCGGGTTCTGGTGCAACGGGTCTCGGCGGCGACGGTGTCAGTCGATCGGCACGTCGTCGGATCGATTCGGCCGGACCGCCATGGGCTACTGGCATTCGTCGGGGTCACCCATGACGACGATATCGGCAAAACCCAGCGGCTCGCCGAAAAGCTCTGGCAGCTAAGAATTCTCGACAACGATCAGTCCGCAGCCGACGTCAACGCGCCGATCATGGTGGTCAGCCAGTTCACCCTGTACGCCGACACCGCCAAGGGGCGACGACCGTCATGGAATGCCGCCGCGCCGGGGGCCGTCGCCGAGCCTCTGATAGCGGCGTTCGTACAAGCGTTGCGGCAATTGGGCGCCGACGTGGAGACCGGCATATTCGGCGCCCACATGCAGGTCGAACTGGTCAATGACGGCCCGGTGACCGTACTGCTGGAGCTGTGATTGGCGAGTTCTCGCGGCCCGACTGCGGGCATTCGGTGGCCGGCGAGGACACCACGTCATCGAACTCGGCACGTTGCATCCGTGGCGCCTGGGCGTAGCGTGATTCGAAGGCGGCCGGTGGGAGAGCCGCCCCGGTGTTCGTGGAGTTGGTGAGTGACGTACGCACAGAGCGGTCACGAAACCTCTCATGGATCCTTTGTGCACCCCGCTCTTCTCTACCGCACGCAGCAGGAGTACCTCGATTGCCTGTTGCCGTTTATCTCCGACGCCCTCGAGGCAGACCAATCAGTACTGGTCGCTGCGCCGGGACCCAATCTGGCGGTGCTGGCCGACGGGTTGGGCCCATTGACCGCCCACGTGGTGATGACCGACATGACCGAGGTGGGTCGCAACCCCAGTCGCATCTTGGGCGAGGTGCTGAGCAGGTTTGTCGAGAAGCATCCAGATCAACCGGTGCGGGTGATCGGCGAACCGATCTGGCCGAGTCGATCTGAAGTCGAATACCCCGCCTGCGTCCAACACGAGGTGCTGCTCAACTGGGCATTCACCGGCCGGGACGTCACGGTGGTCTGCCCGTATCACGTCTCGCAGCTCGATCCCGAGGTCATCGCCGATGCCCGTCGTACCCATCCGGTGCTGTGGCAGAACGGGGTGTTCGACCACGACAACGCCGCATACGCCCCGGAGGCGATGCTGGCTCGCTACAACCAACCGCTGTCGAGCGACTCCTCCGCAGTCAGGTACACGGCGCGGAAGCTCGCCGATCTTGGCGGCGCGCGAGCTTTCGCCGGCGCCTACGCGGAGTGGTTCGGGTTGTCCGCGGACCAAACCGCGGATCTGCAATTGATCGCCAGTGAGCTGGCAACCGCGAGCCTGACACACGTGGGCGGGACGTGTCGGCTCGCGCTGTGGCGACACGATGGCCATGTGGTCTGCGAAGCGCGCGACGACGGACGTCTCGACGATCTGCTCGCCGGGCGTCGAGCGTATGGCAGTGACAGCGATCGGGGGCACGGGCTGTATGTGGTCAACGCCGTGGCAGACCTGGTGCTCACCCATACCACCGGTGACGAGACGACGATCCACGCCTACCTTCGCTTGTGAGAAGGACTGGATGACAATTCGCTCCGACGACGACGAATGGGACATCGTCAGCAGCGT
The DNA here is from genome assembly GCA_963751315.1 of uncultured Actinomycetota bacterium. Lineage (GTDB taxonomy): Bacteria > Actinomycetota > Actinomycetes > Mycobacteriales > Mycobacteriaceae > Mycobacterium. Next base: position 92,803 of record CAVVUH010000008.1, read on the forward strand.
GGGCTATACCGCGCTACTGGTAGCCGGATGGCGTGCGCTCCACGCCATGAGCGCGCAGCCGCTGGTGCGAGACGACTACGCAAAGGATTTCATTACCGCTTCGGCCGACCCGTATCTGATGAGTCTGCTTGCCGATCCGGGAACCTCTGAGGGGGCGACGGCCTTCCCGCGGCTTTACGGGGTGCAGACCAGGTTCTTCGACGAATTTTTCTCCTCCGCCGCCGACCGCGGTATCCGCCAAGCAGTCATCGTCGCAGCCGGTCTGGATTCCCGAGCCTATCGGCTGAACTGGCCAAGTGACACAACAGTATTCGAGGTAGATCAACCAAAAGTCCTTGAGTTCAAACGACGCGTGCTCGCCGAGCGGGCAGCCGAACCCACCGCCCATCGTGAAGAGGTCCCGGCCGATCTCCGCGACGACTGGTCAATACCGTTGCGGGCGGCGGGGTTCGATCCGCAACGGCCCACCGCCTGGTCGGTAGAGGGGATACTGCCCTACTTGACCGGCGACGCGCAGGACACCCTGTTCACCCGCATCGGTGAGCTGTCCGCGCCGGGCAGCCGGCTCGCGATCGGTGCCCTGGGCTCGTGCCTCGACCAAGACCGCCTCGCCGCTCTGGAAGAGAGCTACCCCGGTGTGAGCCTGTCCGGGGACGTGAATTTCTCCACGCTGACCTACGGCGATGTGGAGAAAACCAAACCCGCAGAATGGCTGGCCGAACATGATTGGGCGATCGAGCCTGTCCGTACCAACCCCGAATTGCAGGCCCACTATGGCCGAACCCCGCCCGAAGTCGATCGGCAAGTCGACCAGATCATGCACTCCGAATACATCACTGCGACCCGCTGAGCTCGCGCGCTACTCGGCCGCGACGTAGGTTGTGCCGCGGCCCACCCGCTCCCACAAGACGCCGCCGGCTGCGGTCACGCCCGCGTGAATCAGTTCGCGTTTCAGGATTTTGTTGGTCGCTGTTTTCGGTAGCTCCTCGTTGATCCGCACGAAGCGGGGCCATGCCTTGGCTGACAAGTCGGGTTGCGCGGCGAGGAACTTCTCGAATTCTTCTGGCGTCAGGGACTGACCCTCATCCAGAACGACGGCGGCCATCACCTGGTCACCGACCTGTTCGTCCGGCACCCCATAAACGGCCACCTGGTTGATCGGGGCCAGCCGCTGCAGGATTCGCTCGATGGGTACCGCTGCCAGGTTCTCGCCGTCCACCCGCAGCCAATCCGCGGTGCGACCGGCGAGGTAGATCCAGCCGTCTGCGTCCCGGTACGCCAGATCGCCGGACCAGTACATGCCGTGGCGCATCCGCTCGTTGGTGGCCGTCGGATCGTTGTAATACCCGGAGAACGGGCCGCCACCTTGGGTATTCACCAGTTCCCCGACCGCCTCGTCGAAGTTGGCCAGGGCACCGTTCTCGTCGAAAACCGCTGGCGCGCATTCGGTCACGGCTTCCGGGTTGTACACCGCGACGCCCGGATATCCCTTGCCGATGGACCCGGCCGGGGTGCCGTCTTCGCGAGTGACGATGACTGCAAACTCACTCGATCCGAAGCTGTCCACAACCCGGCAGCCGAATCGTCTGGTGAATTCTGCGATATCGCGATCGGTCGCCTCGTTGCCGAACGCTACCCGCAGTGTGTTGTCGGCATCGTCGGGCTTCTCCGGCGTAGACAGCACCAGGGCCAGCGGCTTGCCGACGTAGTTCATATAGGTGATGTTGTGGCGGCGGATGTCGGCCAGAAATCGCGAGGGCGAGAACCGGGCCGGAACCATCGCTGCACCACTTCCGATCGCCACCGCCCAGCCGGCGGCCACGCCATTGGAATGAAACAACGGCATGGCCAAGTAGCATACGTCGCTCTCGGTGATTTCGAACTGCGCGATCAGGCTTGCGCCGCAAAGGATTGCCGCCACGTGGGCGAACCGGACCGCCTTCGGGTCGCCGGAGGTTCCCGACGTGAAGATCATCATCAAGGTATCGCTCGGCCCGACCTCGCGGTGCGGTACCAGTGGCGGTGCGGCCGCGACCGCGTCTAGGTAACGGCGCGACGACACGTCGAGCACGGTGACGTCGGCCAGATCCAGCCCGTCGAGCAGCGGCACGTGGTCGGGATCAACAAGCAGCAGTTGGCAGTCTGCGCGACGGATGTCGGCCAGCAGCCCGACGCCGCGCCGGATGGTGTTGATGCCGCACAACACGTAACCGCCCAAGGCGGCGGCGGCCATCGACCGAAGCATGGCCGGGGAATTGCCGAGCAAGGCGCCGACGTGTAGCGGACGAGTGGTGTCGGCCAACCCAATCAGCGTCGATGCCTCGGCTGCTGCCTCGGTGAGGTGCTCGCGCCAGGTCCAGGTCCGGTCGTCGTGAATGACGGCGGGTGTGTCCTCATGCGTGCGGGCCCGCAGCAACTGCTGGACGGTCTCAAACATCGGTTGGCTCGGGTCGGTACCGCAATAGGGTGACCCCGGTATCGGGAATGTCGCAGAACACCGGGCTCACCCGCATGCCGATCCGGACGTCGGCGGGATTGACCCCCACCAGCTCGGTGCTGAACCGGGGCCCGGCGTCCCACTGGACCACCGCGAGGATCTGCGGTACCGCATCCGCCCACGGCGGGCCGGTCGGTCGCTGCGCCACCGTGAAGGTGTACACCGAACCGGCGCCGTCGATTTCACGCCATTCGAGGTCGTCGGCCAGCGTGCCCGGAGCCAGCGTGCGCGGATAGAACACGTACCGTCCCAACGAAGGCGAATACTGCACCAAAATCCGGTGTGCGGTGAGCGCCTGCCAGAACGGCTCCGAGACCGGCGTGGCCTCGGGAAGTGGTCGCGGCTCGGTCATGGTCAGTCACCCCCCAGGACCAGCGCGACCTGTTCACTCATGATGCCGCCCGTGCCGCTGACGAACGCCCGGTGACAGTCGGCCACCTGCGCCTGGCCGGCTCGGCCCATCACTTGACGCGCGGCGTCGACAGCGTGATGCATGCCGCCGGCCATGCCGGCCTGCCCGAACGAAAGCTGCCCGCCCGCGGTGTTGAGTGGGAAGTCGCCGGCGAAGGTGAGGTCATGCTGGTTGACCCAGGCCATGCCTTCGCCTTTGCCGCAGAACCCGGCATTCTCGAGAGTCATCAGCACGGTGATCGTGTAACAGTCATACAGCGACGCGACATCGACGGCGGCCGGGGTGAGCCTCGCCATCGCGAAGGCTTTCTCCGCGGCACGCGATATCGGCGTCGTCATCAGGTCTTCGGCGTATGTCGCCGTCTTGAAAGCAATGTGCTCGCCGAATCCCTTGACCCACACCGGCCGATGCCGGCCGCGCCGCGCCACGTCCGCGTTGGCAACGAGAACGCCCGCACCGCCTTGGACCCGCATCACCGTCTCGAGCATGTGGATCGGATCGGCGATCATCGGGCTGGTCAGCACGTCGTCGACGGTGATCGGCTTGCCGTGAAACACCGCGCCGGGATGCGCACACGCATTCGTGCGCTGGTCCACCGCGATCTTCGCCAGAGCTGCTGCGTCGTAACCGAAAACGGCCGCGTACCGCTGAGCGATTTGCGCATACGGCGCGTTCTGGCCGACGTTGCCGTAGGGGATCTCGAACTCGGCCTGCGGCGACCCGTACTTGTTACTCGACGCGCCATGCCAGCCCGGCGGTGACGACGGCCGGCGTGCGGACGTCGGCAACACCGAGGACCCGGGCACGACCGCGAGCACCGCGTCGCAAAGCCCGAGTTCGACAGCGACGGCGGCCCGCCACACCATCCCGGCTGCGGTGGCGCCGCCCAGGTCTACCCGTTCCCCGAAATCGACGGGCAGACCGAGGTATTCCGACAAGGTGGCCGGGGCGAACATGTCGGATTCCGCCAAGCCGTGGCACAGCAGGCCGTTGACCACCGTGGCATCGACACCGGCATCCTCGACGACCATCTTGGCCAGCAGCGCGTACTGGTCCAGGGTGAACGAGGGCGGGCGGGTCTGCTTGCGCTCGGCAGGCAGCTCGGCGATACCGATGATGGCCGCCTCACCCCGCAGGCCCGTCACAATTCCTCTTCTTGGGGTTCTCCGCGGGGTTCTCCGCGCAATGGCAGTGCGACCGTGGCCGTCCCCGGCATCAGCACCGTGTCACCTCGTCGCCCGGCAATCTTCAGATCGACCAGCCCGGTGCTGTCCGCCAACCGCTTTCCGGTCACCACCCCGCCGAAACTCAGTTCTTCGCCGGCAAATGCGATCGCCCGGTTTTGCACGGCGTACTCGACCAACCGGCCGCGGCCGCCGATCCAGTCGGTGATCGCGCGGGCCAGCAACGCGGCCTGCAGCGGGCCCTGCACGATGACGTCTTCATAATCCTCGACCGTTCGTGCCCAGTCTTTGTCGTAGTGGATGCGGTGGCCGTTGTACGTTGCGGCGCTGAAGAAGAACAGCTGTCTCTCATCGACCGTCACCGTCAGCGTCGGCAACGGGTCGCCGGTCTGAACGTCCTCGTAGAAAACCTGCTCGCTATCCATGGCGCTCCTCACGGCCGGGCGATCATCGATGTTGTTGCCTCGGCAAGCAATTCACCCCGTTGATTGCGGTATACGGTTCGCCAGGTCACCAGAACGAACCGGCCGGAGCGACCTTGTTTCTCCACGATCGACTCGATCGTGCGCACCATCTCGATTTCGTCGCGGTGATAAGCCGGCTCGAAGAACGCAGTGCTCTCCCCGCCGGCCATGCGCCTGGGCGCACGGGGAAACGCGAGGCTGCCCGATGCCGCTCCGGAAGAACCATCTGGCCGCAACCCGTCCAGTGTGGTGACTCCCAGCACCGCGTACTGCAGGAAAAGCGGCGGACAGATGATGTCGCGGTAGCCTTGGGCGCGAGCGTATTCGGGCTCGAACCACAATGGATTGTGATCATCGACCGCCGCGGCCCAGCGTTGCCAGTCGCGCCGGTTGGCCTCGCCTGTTGCTGTTGCGGCGACGGTGCCCACTCGCGACGCCGACTTGGCGTCGATCAAACTGTCGTCGGTCATAAGACTTCCTCCTCCAGCCACGCTGCGGCCACGTCCGCCCCGCCGCCCAGTGTGGACAGCACCCGGGCCCGCTCGGAGAACAAATGCAGATCGGTCTCGACCACATAACCCATCCCGCCGTGCAGTTGGTGCGCGTCAAGCGTGATCGATTTCGCTGCGCTGGCCGCGTGCATTCTGGCGATCGCGGTTTCACGAGTCGCGGTGCGGCCCCGCCCGATCCAGAACACCGCCGAGTGAGCCGCGAGCCGAGCCGCGGCCAGCGCGATGTGCATATTCGTCACCAGATGCTGCGCCGCCTGAAACGAAGCAATCGGTCGGCCGAACTGTCGGCGCGCCACCGTGTAGTCAACGGTGCGTTGCAGCACCGCCTCGCCGACGCCGACCAAGTCCAGCGAGAGCAGTGCCACCGCGGCGTTGGCTACCCGGCGCAGGTCGTGATCGGTCAACCCCGAGCCGTCGGGCCCGGCAAGCACCGCGCTCCGATCCGCCACCTCAACATTGTCAAACCGGACACGAAACACGCGGTGGCCGCCGATGAGCGGCATGGTGTCGACGTGCACGCCCTCTGCATGCAGCGCGACGACAAAGCCCATTGTCCGTTCGGATCCCGCGTCGGCTGCCGATACGACGATGTGACCGGCCAGGTCGGCGTCTGCGACAAAGTCGGCCACGCCGCTGAGCCGCCAGCCGCCTTCAGCTGCGGCACACGCCCGCAGCGTCGGAGCGATCAGCGCGGCATCCGCTGCGCTCCACAAGCTGGTTGTGGCGCAGAGCTTTCCGGCGGAAAGTGCAGGCAGCCACTCGGCATGCTGGTCCGGTCCGCCGAGCAGGTGGATGGCAAGTGCCGCCTGCAGGGTGGCGTGCACGACCGTGGGACATAGAGCCCGACCGGCTTCCACGCAGAACACGCCCAGGTCGGATAGCGTGCCACCGGCGCCGCCGTAGTCCTCCGGAAGCAACAGCCCGAATACCCCGGCATCGGCCAACGCCTTCCATAACCTTTCCGGCATCGGCCGCGGGTCCGAATCGCGCAGCTGACGGACCAGACTCGTCGGGCACTCGGCGAGGAAAAGCGCGTTAAGCATCGACGTCAAAGCTCGTTCGTCGTCATCGGGTAGCAGTTTCATCGGGCGTCAACCATCAGCGGCCATACGACGGCATGCCGTGGCCACGCTGGGCGATGACGTCGCGCAGCACCTCGTTGGTGCCGCCACCGAACCGCATCAGCGGCGCCACCCGGTAGAGCCGTTCGAATTTCCCGTCGGCAGGCGCGCCCGGGCTGCGATAGGCCAGCAGGCCGTCAGGACCGAGCAGATCGATGGCCAAATCGGCGATCCGCTGGCGCAGTTCGCTGGTGAACACTTTCTCGACGCTGACTTCCACGGTCGGGATGACACCGCTGTCCAGCAGTGACGCCGCCTGGTATCCCATCAGCAGAGCCGCTTCGACGTCCGCTTCGGCCTGCGCGAGCCGACGGCGAAAGCTACAGGTTTGCAGCGGTATCGAGCCGTCGCGGCGCGGCCGGCCGGCAAGCTCGATCAGCTCGTCGAGTGCGCGGCGCAGATCGCCCGCGTTGGTCAGGGCGCCTCGTTCGAGATCCAGCGCGCCGGTGATGTAGGTCCAGCCTCGATTCACTTCGCCGATCAGGTTGCCGACGGGCACGCGAACCTCGTCGAAGAACACCTCGTTGGTGCGATACCCCGACCAAGCGTAGAGCGGACGGATCGTCACACCGGGCAGATCGACGGGAACCATGATCACCGAAATTCCCCGGTGCCGTGGGGCGCTGGGATCGGTGCGAACACAAAGCCATTCATGGGTCGCTCGCTGCGCGCCGCTGTTCCAGATCTTCGATCCGGTGATGACCCACTCGTCACCGTCTTGCACCGCGCGGGTGCGCAAGCTGGCCAGGTCCGTGCCGGCATCGGGTTCCGAATAGCCCACCGCGCAGGTCAGTTCTCCGCGGGCTATCGGCGGTAGGAACTCGAGCTTGTTCTGTTCGGTACCGTGTCGCATGATCATCGGCGCCACCGAGGTCACGGTGAGATCGGGCCCGGGAACGCCCCAATACTCGAACTCGCGCATCAACAGATGCTGATAGGTCGCGCCGAGTCCCAGACCGCCGTATTCCGGCGGCCAGTTCAGGCCGAACCATCCCCGCTCGCCGATTTTGCGCCGGAACGACGAGACTTCCCCGTCGGGAAACTCCTGCCCGTGTTCGGCCAGCTCGGCCCTTAGCGCAGGCGTGACGTTCTCCCCCAGAAAGGCACGCACCTCGGCCAACCAGGCGTTCTGCGCTGCGTCGAGTTCGAAATCCACCATCCACTTCCTAGCGCGTCCTACCCGCCTGCGCCCGGAATTTCGAAAAGGAACATTAAAGTACTACAACGTGCGCATCGACGATCCGTTCTCGGCGTCGGCCGCGGTCGCGGAGCTCGCCGCCGGTTCGGCGGGTCCCGATGTAGGTGCGTTCTTCGACCTCGACGGCACATTGGTCGCCGGCTTCACGGCCACCGCTCACGCTGCCGACCGGATCCGTCGGCGGCAGGCCAGCATCGGCGAGGTCCTCGGTGTCGCGGAAGCCATGATGCGATATCGGTTCGGCCGCATGGAGTTCGAGCGGCTGGTGGTGCGGGGAGTGGGCTACCTGCGCGGCGAATCCCTCGCAGAGCTGCAAGAGGTTGGTGAGCGGCTGTTCGTCGACCGCATCGCGGCACGCGTTTTACCTGGCATGCGAGCGGTCGTGCAAGCGCATCAGGAGCGTGGACATACCGTGGTGCTCTGCTCGTCGGCGCTGAGCATTCACGCCCACCCCGTCGCGAGCTTCCTGGGCATCAGCCACGTGGTGTGCAACTACTTCGCGGTCGACGATCGCGGTCGGCTGACCGGGGATATCGTCAGGCCTATCGTCTGGGGGCCGACGAAGGCGGCTGCTGTACAACGTTTTTGCACCGACAACACCGTGGCGCTGGAAGGTAGTTACTTCTATGCCGATGGCGGCGAGGACGTGCCGTTGATGGCGTTGGTCGGCCATCCCCAACCGGTCAACCCTCGACCGCGGCTTGCGGCGGTGGCCGCTGAACGCGGCTGGCCGGTGCTTCGGGTGGCCGCCTCGGGCGGCCGCATGCGGGTCAGGTCGTTGCGACAGCTGGCCGGTCTCGGCCGGCAGCGCTGATCGGGGAAAGGCCTGTGATGCAATTCTGGTCTGGCGCAGCATTTATGGCAGCGAGCGACGCGCTGGCGGTCGGCAGAATGCTCGACGAAGCCGGTTTTGACGGCGTGATCTGTGCCGATCATCTGATCTATCCACGCAACTTGACGTCGCCATACCCGTCACCGACCGGACGGCCGATGTGGTCTCCCGATACGGCCTGGGTGAAGTAGTCGCCCCACATCCGCAGGCTGGCGCCGTTGGCCACACCCAGCTCGAGCAGCGCCACCGGCTCATGCCGGAGTGGCGCGAGCAGTTCCTCGTAGATCCGGCAGTAGTCGTGGTAGGGAGAGCTCTTGTCGGTCCCGTGCTTGATGGCGAGTTCATCCAGGGTCAGTCCCATTGCACTCCTTGATGATTTCGTCGGCGATGTCCTCACACATGACCCGCTGCATTCGGTCCCGTGTCGTCCGTGTGGCCGCGACATTGATGTCAAGCCACTTGTCCAGCACGGCGATGATCTTCTCGCGGTCCATCAGACACTCTTCCCGGCTCGCGAGGTGAACTGGTACGTCCCGCTGTGTGTCAGTTCTGCCCACGGCGCGGCCCAGACCGTGTAGCCGTTGCTGCGCGCCAGCTTGCAGAAGTGGTAGTCCTCCGACAGAAGGATGTTGTGTCTGGCTGGGTCGATGCTGGTGTCGAAGTACTGTTTGATGGTTTGGGAGGTGAAGAAATCGTTGTAGTCCGGCACTTTATCGGTCAGGCCCTCCAGCACTTCGCGCTTGATGAGCATGAACCCCGTCCCCCCGCACGGAACTTCTATCGGCTCGGTGCCCGTCGCATCGCGGGCGATGTCGTCCACGATCGGGCTGGCGTGTTTATGCAGCTCCTGTGGCGGGACACCATCCTTCACTGCCTCGGCCACCCGCTCCCAGATGATCGTCTTGTGGGGATACAGGCCGCAGATGATGTCCTTGTCGGCATTGATCATGGGCAGGATGTCTTGCGCTCGGAACCCGATGTCGGAGTCGATGAACATCAGGTGCGTGGCGTCCGTCTGCAGGAACTGCCCGACGAGCGCATTGCGCGCCCGGGTGACCAGCGACTCGTTCGTCAGGAACCCGAACTGGACTCCCATCTGTGCGTTCACGAACGTCGGTATCACCTGCAGCAGCGAGAGCGTGTAGCTGCCGTGACACATCCCCCCATACATCGGGGTGGCGATGAACAGGGAGTTCAAAACGGCTCCCAGCCATTCCGTTTCTGCACTTCGTTGATCTGGTCCGAGATCGAGTCGCGCAGGTCGGTCAGGTCGTTGACCGTGATGTCATCGATCATGATCTGCCCGGTCGCCACGTTGCGGCTGACGTGCGCGTGCTCGGGCACGTTGATGACCAGCGTCACGGTGATGGTCTGGACAGGCTTCTCTTCCTCTACCGGCTTCCACTCCACGCCGATAGGGGCACCCCGCTGCAGGTCATCTGACATGGGGCCGAGTGTAGCTCTGCCGGTGGACCTGGTTGCCATCTGAATCGGTAGAAGGTCTCTCGGAAGGAAACCGGAAATGGTACTTGTCTCTCAGACCATGAACAACCTCGCGACCACCTATACGGGCTACGGTAGTTGGGTGGGGTTGGACTCGGCCTCTCCCCAGTAGGTGACGTCGTAGGAGGTGGCCACGTCCTCGACCACATAGAGTCCCCCGTGCGCCAGCATTGGGAACCAGGTGCGGAAACTTGTGATCGTCTTGCTGCTGATGTGGGAGGCGTCGTCGATGATGACGTCGGGGTGCCAGTCCTTCAGCCCGTGGGGGATCTTAGCTTGGTCGCTGAGGTAGGTCACGATGCCCGGGACGGGTGGCCCGTAGCGCTGGCGCAGCGGGATATAGGACCCGGCGTAGCCGTGGTTGCCGATCAGGTCGCGTGACCCTAGGTCCTTGTCGATGCCGGCGATGATCGCCCTGGGGGTGGCCCGATTCGTGGGTCCTCATCGGCGCGATGGCGTCGATAACCCGTCGGCTGCGCTTCTCGAATGCCGTCTACGTCGCTCCAGCCCGTCCCCTGTTGGAAGTCGCCAAACAGGTGGCCACCGCGTCGGTCATTTCCGAGGGCCGGGTGTCGCTGGCCGTTGGCGCCGGCTGGATGCGCGAGGAATTCGACCTGCTGGGCCAGGATTTCGGCAACCGTGGAAAGCGGCTCGACGAGATGATCCCGGCCTTACGTGCGCTCTGGCAGGGCGGTTGGGTGTCGTGGAGCGGTCGCTACTACCAGGTGCCCGAGTTGATGCTCGAGCCGCACCCGACCACGGCGGTGCCGATCCTGTGCGGCGGCGAATCGGAGGTGGCGTTACGCCGGGCCGCCCGGCTGTGCGACGGGTGGGTCGGCACGGCCTACGCCTGGGACGACGCGGTTGGCTACGTCCAGAAGCTGGCGGCGTTGCGGCGCGAATACGGGCGACAGGACGAACCGTTCGAGATCATGCTGGCGTTGCTCGAGATGCCGTCGGTTGATCTGTACCGGCGCGCCGAAGATCTCGGGATCACGGCGGTGATGTGCGCTCCGTGGGCGGGCACGCAGGACGTCCAGGCCGGCGACGGCGAGGCATTTCAGGCGTCCACGCATCCAGCCGAGCGCTACCGACCGTCGATCGAGCGGTTCGCGCAGACCGTCATCGAGAAGTGCCGCTAGCGGCTAGAGCCGGTGGGGAACGTCGTTGATCAGGCCGCCGTCGATCACGAATTCGGCGCCGGTGGCATAAGAGGATTCGTCGCTGGCCAAGAACACCACGAAGGTGGCGACCTCGTCGGAGAGGCCGGGGCGGCCGAGCGGGACGGTGACCATGTTGTCCGGGAAATGCTTGGTCATCGGGGTGCGGATGAAGCCGGGATGAATCGAGTTGACCCGGATGTTGTGCGGGGCCAGCTCCAGGGCGGCTGATTTCGACAGGCCGCGCACCGCCCACTTGGAGGCGACGTAAGGATGCACCATCACGGCCCCGCGCAGGCCCTCGATGGACGAGACGTTGATGATCGAGCCGCCGCCCGCGGCCTTCATCGGCTCGACCGCGGCCTGGATGCCGTGGAATGTGCCGTTCAGGTTGACGTCGATGACCTTGTGCCACTTGTCCAAGTTGAACTGTCCCAATTGGCCCAGCGCCACGATGCCGGCGTTGTTGACCAACACGTTGAGCGTGCCGAAGTCGTCGACCGCGGTGGACACCGCGGCGTCCCATTCGGCGGGCTGAGTGACGTCGAGGTGGACGTAGCGCGCGGCGTCACCGATCTCGTCGGCGAGTGCCTTGCCCTCGTCGTCGAGGATGTCGCCGATCACCACCTTGGCGCCCTCGCCGACCAGCGCCCGGGCGTGAGCGGCGCCCATCCCCCGAGCGCCGCCGCTGATCACTGCAACTTTTCCGTCCACGCGTCCCATGAGGCGTCAGGCTACCGCAGCCAGACACGAAATTAGAACTTGTTCCACTGCGGGGCCGGCGACCGCGCACTGCGGAACAATCCAACGATGAGCGTCGCGACCTCGTTACTCACCGCGTGCAGCGGGTTCCTGTTCGCCGTGTTGTGGATGGACCTTATGTTCGATGCGCAGGTCTTGGCCGACCGCCGTTCCCGCGGCGACCTGCCCGAATCCGTGCTGGCCTCCATCGCGGGCTACTACGGGCGCGCGGTTACCGGATCGCGGCCGATGAGCCGGCTGATCGCTGTCGTCATGGTGGTGTTACTGGGAGCGTTGGCGTTCCGAGCGGTCCGAGGCCACGACCCGGGCTGGTTGATGGCGGTATCGGCTCTGCTCGCGGGCGCGCCGGTGCTGCTGGCACTGACGCACACGGTTCCCAACGCGGTCCGGCTCGGCAACCGTTCGGGCAGCCCGACCGACCAAACCGTGCTGGCGCGGTCCATCTGGCGTGATCACCTGGTGTGCGCTTGTGCCATGCTGACTTTCCTGGCGCTCTGGGTGGCCCGCGCCGAGGTGGTCTAAACAGGGCCGGGGGTCACAGCGGGAGAAATTCGTACTAAACTAGAACACGTTCCAGTTACGTCGCCCGCAAGCAGACCAGTAAGGAATCAGGCATGCACACTCCCATCTGCGACGAGCTCGGCATCGAGTTCCCGATCTTCGCGTTCACGCACTGCCGCGATGTCGTCGTCGCGGTGAGCAAGGCCGGCGGTTTCGGCGTGCTGGGGGCTGTCGGCTTCACGCCCGAGCAGCTCGAGATCGAGCTGAAGTGGATCGACGAGAACATCGGCGATCATCCATACGGGGTCGACATCGTCATCCCGAACAAGTACGAGGGCATGGACTCGCATCTGTCGGCCGAAGAACTGGCCGAGACGCTGCGCAAGATGGTGCCGCAGGAGCATCTGGATTTCGGAAAGAAGATCCTCGCCGATCACGGTGTCCCGATCGAGGACAGCGACGGCGACAGCCTGCAGCTGCTTGGGTGGACCGAGGCGACCGCCACGCCCCAGGTCGAGGTGGCGCTCAAACACCCGAAGGTGAAGATGATCGCCAATGCGCTCGGTACCCCGCCGGCCGACATGATCAAGCACATCCATGAAGCCGGACTGAAGGTGGCCGCGCTGTGCGGCTCCCCCTCGCAGGCCCGCAAGCACGCCGACGCGGGCGTCGACATCATCATCGCGCAGGGCGGCGAGGCCGGCGGGCACTGCGGCGAGGTGGGCTCGATTGTGTTGTGGCCACAAGTCGTCAAGGAGGTCGCCCCGGTACCGGTGCTGGCCGCGGGCGGTATCGGCAGCGGCGAACAGATCGCAGCGGCACTGGCTTTGGGCGCTCAGGGGGCGTGGACCGGTTCGCAATGGTTGATGGTCGAGGAATCCTCGAACACCCCGGTGCAGCAGGCGGCCTACGTCAAGGCCGGCAGCCGCGACACCGTCCGCAGCCGCTCGTTCACCGGTAAGCCGGCCCGGATGCTGCGCAACGACTGGACCGAAGCCTGGGAGCAGCCGGACAACCCGAAGCCGCTCGGTATGCCGTTGCAGTACATGGTGTCCGGCATGGCGGTGCGGGCCACGAACAGGTACCCCAACGAGTCTGTCGACGTGGCGTTCAACCCGGTCGGTCAGGTGGTCGGGCAGTTCAGCAAGGTGGAAAAGACGTCCACGGTCATCGAGCGCTGGGTGCAGGAGTACCTGGAGGCCACGAACAGACTGGACGAGCTAAACGACGCCGCCACCGTCTGACGAACGGCCCTGGACGCCAGGACTATTCGTCGCCGTCGTCGTCGGCGTAGTTGCCGGTGAAGACCTCTTTGGCTCTCTCGAAGGCGTAGGTGGCGATGTCCAGTGAGTTGTGGACGATGTCACCGGTTCCGCCGGCGATGTCCCCCTTGATGATGTGGCCGGCGTCTTCGACGATGTCCGACGACCGCTCGACGGCGTTGGTCACGATGTCCTTAGCGGCGTCGAGCGCATCCTTGGGATTGAACGCCATTCGCAGTCTCCCTCTAATATTCGTCAGGCCGTCAGCCGGTGACACCCGTGTCCGATGGGAAGCCTGGGCCAATACCGTTCGGGAAACCACCGCCGGTCAACTGCCCGACCTGCCAGCCGTGTTCGGTGCAGAGCATAGGAAGCCCGTCGGGCGTCTGGGCCGATGACCCGCGCGGATTTTGGCACGGCGCACCGACCTGCTGAACTCCGTTGAGCGGGTAGGTGATCACCCAAAATCCCGACTGCGCGGCCGGGAACTGGTTGACGATGAAATGACATGCCTCGGCCTGACCGCCCGGGCCGCGTCCGAAGATGAACCGCTCGTAGTTGTCGCACGGCGCACCCGCCGTCGCGTCGTAGTTCATCCCCGGCACGTCGCCGTCGTAGTGGCCATTGTCGGCGGCGGCGAGCGGCGCCAGGCCGACAGCGGAACCCGTGATCGCAGCGGCGATGAACACTTGGCGAATCATGACCCACCTTCGGTGTCGCGGTGCGGGGACCATTCATCGCCCCCGGCGGCTTGGGGCAAGCATAGCCAGTGCCGCCTCGACCACAAGGGCGTTTTGCTCCGGCCACATGGGGAGATCGGCCAGTGATCAACTGCGCAGCCAGCGATGCACTGCCCATCACCTGCAGTGCCTTGCCGTCCCGCCCACGCAGGTCGTGAGAACACGTTTCAATCCGTCGCCCGACAAACCAGTGAGAACACGTTCCATCTGGGCGGTCGCGATGCTTTACTGAGCCAGAACGCGTCACCTTTAGAGGTCTTCAAGTCGTATTCACATTCATAGGAGTGCCCCCGATGCCGACTCCAAATCTCCCGCCCGGGTTCGATTTCACCGATCCCGACGTCCACGCCGAGCGGTTGCCGGTCGAAGAACTGGCCGAGCTGCGGCGAACCGCGCCGATCTGGTGGAACGAGCAACCCTTCGGCGCCGGCGGATTCGACGACGGCGGCTTTTGGGTGGTGAGCAAGCACAAGGACGTCAAGGAGGTCTCGCTGCGCAGCGACGTCTTCTCCAGCCTGGAGAACACCGCGTTGCCGCGCTACAAAGAGGGCACCGTGCGCGAGCAGCGCGACACGGGCAAGTTCGTGCTGCTCAACATGGACGCCCCGCAGCACACCCATCTGCGCAAGATCATCTCGCGCGGCTTCACACCCCGCGCCGTCGAGCGCCTACGCGACGACCTCAACGAGCGCGCCCGGCAGATCGTCGCGACAGCGGCCACCGAAGGTTCGGGAGACTTCGTCGAGCAGGTCTCGTGCGAACTTCCACTGCAAGCCATCGCGGGGCTGATGGGTGTGCCCCAGGAAGACCGCATGAAACTATTCCACTGGTCCAACCAGATGGTCGGTGATCAGGACCCCGAATTCGCCAGCAATGACGGCCTCGCCGCCTCGGTCGAACTGATCACCTACGCCATGCAGATGGCCGCGGACCGGGCCAAGAATCCGGGCGACGACATCGTCACCAAGCTGGTCCAGGCCGACGTCGACGGCCACAAGCTCTCCGATGACGAGTTCGGCTTTTTCGTCATCTTGCTCGCGGTGGCCGGCAATGAGACCACCCGCAATTCGATCACCCAGGGCATGATGGCCTTCACCGACTTTCCTGATCAGTGGGAGCTGTACAAGCGGGAGCGTCCCGCCACCGCGGCCGACGAGATCGTCCGCTGGGCCACCCCGGTCACGTCGTTCCAGCGGACCGCCTTGGAGGACTACGAATTGTCCGGCGTGCAGATCAAGAAGGGCCAGCGGGTGGTGATGGTGTACCGCTCGGCCAATTTCGACGAAGAGGTGTTCGACGACCCGTTCAGCTTCAACATCCTGCGTGACCCCAACCCGCACGTAGGATTCGGCGGTACCGGCGCGCATTACTGCATAGGGGCCAACCTGGCGCGGATGACGATCGACCTCATGTTCAATGCGATCGCTGATCAGATGCCCGATCTGAGGTCCGCCGGTACACCGGAGCGGCTGCGCTCGGGCTGGCTCAACGGCATCAAACACTGGCAGGTCGACTACCACAGCCCCGCCGCGAAATGCCCAGTCGCGCACTGAGACCTATATTCAAGCAATGACCACCCATCGAGCTGTCCACGTAGAGTCCGCAGGCGCAGCCTTAGAGCTGGTCGACGTCGAAACCAAACCCCCGGGTCGTGATGAGGCACGGCTGACGGTGACCGCATGCGGGATCTGCGGCACCGACGCCCACTTTGTTGCGGGCGGATTCCCCGGCATGTCGTGGCCGTTGACTCCCGGGCATGAGATCGCCGGAACAATCGCCGAACTCGGGTCGGGCGTCGAGGGTTTCGCGGTCGGCGATCGTGTCGCGGTCGGGTGGTTCGGCGGGTGCTGCTATTACTGCGATCAGTGCCGCAAAGGCCAATTCATTCACTGCGAGAACGGGAAAATCCCGAGCTGGCAATATCCGGGCGGATATGCCGAGTCGGTGACGGTGCCGGCCAGTGCGTTGGCTCGGGTACCGGCCGAGCTCTCCGACGCACAAGCCGCCCCGATGGGCTGCGCCGGCGTCACCACCTACAACGCGTTGCGGCACACCAAGGCGTTGCCCGGTGACCGGGTGGCGATCCTCGGCGTGGGTGGGCTCGGTCATCTCGGGGTGCAGTTCGCCCGGGCGATGGGCTTCGAGACCATCGCGATCGCCCGTGGAACCGCTAAAGCCGAGGATGCCCGGAAGTTGGGCGCTCATCACTACATCGACTCCACCGCCGGCGACCCCTCCGAAGCGCTGAAGGCCCTGGGCGGTGCCGCGGTCGTACTGGCTACCGCGGGAAATTCGGGGGCCATGGCAGCGACGGTCGGCGGTATCTGGCCCGAGGGTGAGCTCGTCACCATCGGTGTCACGCCTGAGCCGCTGCCGATCAGCCCGATTCAGCTGATAACGCCGGGGATCAGCATTGTCGGGCATCCCTCCGGGACCGCGAAAGAAATCGAAGACACAATGCAGTTCGCGGTCTTGTCGGGCGTGCGAGCCTGGATCGATGAGCTACCTCTGTCGCAAGCCGCGGAAGGCTACGCGGCGTTGGAACAGGGGCGGGCGCACTACCGCACCGTTCTTACCATGTGACCGAGGTGTGGACCCTCAATCCGGACGACGGCGAGCTGTTGGTCCGCACCGGAGTTGCCGGCAGGGCGGCGAAAATGGGCCACCGGCTCACCATCGCGATGAGGCGGTGGGAGGCCACCGTGCGGTGGTCCGGCGATAAACCCGTCGCGGCGCAGCTGACAGTCGACGTGGATTCGCTCGAAGTTCTGCGGGGCGAAGGTGGGCTCACACCGCTGTCCGGGCCGGAGAAAATCCTGGTTCGGTCGAACGCTTTACGGCAGCTGGGCGCTGGGCGCTTCCCTCGGATCTGCTTCCAGGCCGACACCATTGAAAAGAGCCGCGACGGCTACCGTCTGGCCGGGACGCTGCAGATCCGCGGAACGACCCGCGATCAGGTGATTGACCTGCGCACCGATGATCTCGATGACACCTGGTGGCTGTCCACCCAGGCTGTCGTTCGTCAATCCGAATTCGGTGTCAAGCCATACTCGTTGGTGATGGGCTCGTTGAAGGTCGCCGACGAAGTCACCGTGTCGTTTACTGCACAGCGGGCCAAAGACATCTGACAAGGAGCTGATATGCGGATCGGAGTGGTGTTCCCGCAGACCGAGATTGGCGCCGACGCGGGTGCAGTGCGCGCCTACGCCGAGCACGTCGAAGGGCTCGGGTTTACCCACCTGCTCGCCTACGACCACGTCGTCGGCGCCGATCCGAACGTTCACGCCGGCTGGGACGGTCCGTACGACCTGCACAACACCTTCCACGAGCCGCTGGTGACGTTCGGCTATCTCGCGGCCGTCACGACCTCACTCGAGCTGGTGACCGGCATCCTGATCCTGCCGCAACGGCAAACCGTCCTGGTTGCCAAGCAGGCGGCCGAGGTGGACCTGCTCAGCGGCGGCCGGCTACGCCTGGGTATCGGCCTCGGCTGGAACGCGGTCGAGTACGAGGCACTGGGAGAAGACTTTTCGAACCGCGGCAAGCGCAGCGAAGAGCAGGTGGACCTGATGCGCACGCTGTGGACCGAACAGACCGTTACCTACCACGGCACTTATCACCAGGTGACCGGGGCCGGACTGGCGCCGCTGCCGATACAGCGGCCGATTCCGGTGTGGTTCGGCGCATCCTCACCACGCGCATGCCGGCGCGCCGGTCGCCTCGGCGACGGCTGGTTTCCGATGGTGGGACCCGGGCCGAAACTCGAGCAGGCGCTGCAAGAAGTAGCGCAAGCCGCAAGGGAGGCCGGCAGAGACCCCGCCCAGATCGCGATGGAGGGCCGGGTCTCCTGGAACGGCAACGCCGACGACCTTGCCGGCGGCCTTCGGGTCTGGGCCGACGCGGGCGCCTCGCATTTGTCGATCAACACCATGGGCGCAGGGCTGGCGTCGGTCGACGACCACCTTCGTGCATTGACTAGCGCTGCCGAAACCGCCAGGGAATTCACGGCTTAGCGGCAGTCCGGTTGTCATCCCAACGGCGGTGTACTCTGGGAGAGAGGTCATTACCTCGGCTAACTAACCGGGTAGGACTCGCCGCCTGGAAAGGGAGAACATTGCGCACAGACAACGACACGTGGGACCTGGCCACCAGCGTCGGAGCGACCGCGACGATGGTGGCCGCTGCCCGGGCGGTTGCCAGCAAGGCGCCGCATGGTCTTATCGACGATCCGTTCGCCGAACCACTGGTCCGCGCGGTCGGCGTCGATTTCTTCACGCGATGGGCCACCGGAGAGCTCGATCCCGCCGAAGTCGACCCACCCGACACGGCGTGGGGTATGCGGCCGATGGCCGATCTGATGGCAGCTCGGACAAGGTATTTCGACGATTTTCTCCTCGACGCGACCGGAGCCGGGGTCCGTCAGGCGGTGATTCTGGCCTCGGGCCTCGACGCGCGTGGGTACCGGTTTGCATGGCCGAGCGGTACGAAGGTGTTCGAGATCGATCAGCCGCAAGTCATCGAGTTCAAGACTGCGACGATCGCGGGTCTGGGTGCCGAGGCGACCGCTGACCTGAGAGCGGTACCGATCGACCTGCGTCATGACTGGCCAAAAGCGTTACAAGAGGCAGGCTTCGACGCCGGCCAACCCGCCGCCTGGATCGCCGAAGGGCTGGTGGGGTTTCTTCCGCCCGCGGCACAGGACCTGCTGCTGGACAACATCACTGCGCTCAGTGCCACCGGCAGCCGTCTGGCGGCCGAGATTTTCATCAACGCGCCGGACGCCGACAACGGGCAGTCCGCGAATCTGTTGGACTCGGCGACGGCGCGGTGGCGCGAACACGGTCTGGATGTCGAGCTCTCTGCGCTTGGCTACGACGGCGAGCGGCATGACGTTGCGACATACCTCGATGAGCACGGGTGGAGTGTGGTGCGCACGCCAATGAGTACGTTGCTGGCCGACAACGGATTACCGGCGATTCCGCCCACCGACGGCCAGCCGTCATTCGCCAACAACTACTACTGCACGGCGACGCTGCCCGAAACGTTCGCAGCCAGGGGTTAAATCGCTTCCAGCCCGAGGTAATCCGCTGCACCACGGGTGACTAAGGCGGTGGCGCGCCTGGATTGGCCGGCGGGGCTTGGCCCGGTGCCGGCTGGTCCGGCGGCGGGTTCTGCTGACCATGCAGGCGCTCGAGCAGCTTAGTGAGCAGTGGATGTGGATTCGGTTCCGGAGGCGGCGGTGGAGCGGCCGGTGGTGGCGGCGCAAGCGGCGGGACCGGTTGGGCGACGGGAACTTCAGCCGACGGTCCCTCGGAAACGACAGTCT
Organism: uncultured Actinomycetota bacterium; assembly: GCA_963751315.1. Lineage (GTDB taxonomy): Bacteria > Actinomycetota > Actinomycetes > Mycobacteriales > Mycobacteriaceae > Mycobacterium. The sequence continues at coordinate 112,277 of CAVVUH010000008.1, forward strand.
GTGGCTGGGCAGCCGCCCGAGCTTGCGAGGGTGCGGGCGCCGGCGCCGGTCGCGCAACCGGTGCCTCGACCGCTGCCGGCCGCGGAGCCGGGCCTCGCACGACGGGCGGAGGCGCCGCCCGGTGGACCACATGTTGGACCGGTCCGGTACCTCGGTCGGGAACGAGATGCGGGCCCATGGCGAGTGACAGCGATGCCACGAACGTGACCGCGCCGGCCACCAGCATCGTCAACGCCCCCGCCGAAGAGTGCTGTCGGGAGCTTCCCCGCTCTCCCCTCATGCTGTTGACGGTCTCGAGCATCTCGGTGTCGGTGAATTCGGTGCTCGCGGCCGACGCGAGGGCGGCGCCCCGCGCCAAGGCCAACTGCGCGCCGGTCTGCGTCATGACGGGGACCGGCACCGCTGTTTCAAGCCGCCACGACACCGCTTCGAGCTCCTCATCAGGACCGACGACAACGATGCCGCCCGGTTGCCATGAACTCCGGTCGAACAGGGTCGTCAGCCACTGGACCAGGCGAACGGGCCCGCCCGACAGCTGCTTGATGGCGGTTTGTGGTTCGTCGTCGCAGCTGTCGACCATGACGACGATCGTCGAATCGCCGTCCAATACGCAGACGGCGGCCTGCTCGTAGCCGATGACCGGAGCGATCGCCCGGGCCAACATGTCGCAAGCCTCATGCAACCGAATCGGGACAACATTGTCGAGGCCGGCATTGTTCAGTGACTCCAGCAGCAGCGCGGCCTCCGCAGCCGCTTCGTCGCTCCAGGTGACACCGATAACGTGCAGCCGGTGGCCATATCTGGTGGCCGCCATTTGCGCGTCCAACAGGGCCGCGGTCGTCTGCTCTGAGGTGGTAACCGTGCGCACCCCACCGCCGGTAACCACCTCGAAATCATCGTGATCCAGGATGGTGCCGTCGGCATCGCGGCCTTCCACCAGGACCCAGCCGACCGACGTGGATGTCAGCGACAGCCCCAGTACCGTGTCCAAATTTGCACCTCAATCGTGGCCCAATGCCCGTGCGCCGCCACCAGCGCCAGACCGTCGAAGCGGTTGGTTCGTGTGCAGCGGAAGGACCGGGACAGCGTGGTCTCGTCGGTCTACCCCGGGTGAGCCTACGCGCTCATCGCGACAACAGCCGAACGGGTATAGACACCCCTGCGCATCAAAAAGTTGCCACGAACGGCTGCCTGACCTGCTCTGCGCAGGTGACGGCGGCCGATGCCGAATTGATATGTCTTTGCGTCCTAATCGACATATGGAGTACCGCACGGTAAGTTTTTGCCAGTAGCGCGTTTCGGGTAAGGGGCAGGGATGACATACGTGAGTGAAAAGACGCGTGGTTGGCTGCGGCGGCTCATGGTCGCCGCGATCGCGGCCGCCGCGCTCCCGGGCCTCGTAGGCCTTCTCGGCGGAGCGGCGACGGCCGGGGCGTTCTCCCGGCCCGGTCTTCCGGTCGACTACCTGCAGGTGCCGTCGGCGAGTATGGGCCGCAGCATCAAGGTCCAGTTCCAGAGCGGCGGGAACAACTCGCCGGCCGTATACCTGCTGGACGGCCTGCGAGCCCAGGACGACTACAACGGCTGGGACATCAACACCCCCGCCTTCGAGTGGTACTACCAGTCCGGGCTGTCGATCGTCATGCCGGTCGGCGGACAGTCCAGTTTCTACACCGACTGGTACCGCCCGGCTTGCGGCAAGGCTGGCTGCTCGACCTACAAGTGGGAGACCTTCCTGACCAGCGAGCTGCCTGGATATCTGGCCTCACAGAAGAGCGTGAAGTCGACCGGAAGCGCCGCGGTCGGGATCTCGATGGCCGGTGCATCTTCAATGAATCTGGCGATCTACCACCCAGGTCAGTTCATCTACGCCGGTTCGCTGTCCGGCTACCTCAGCCCGTCCACCGGGCAGGGCTGGATCGGCCTGGCAATGGGTGATGCCGGCGGCTACAAGAAGGAAGACATGTGGGGGCCAGACAGCGACCCGGCATGGGTGCGCAACGACCCCTTGGTCAACGTCGGCCAACTCGTCGCCAATAACACCCGGCTTTGGGTGTACTGCGGCAACGGGACTCCGAACGAACTGGGCGGTGCCAATTTGCCGGCCACGTTCATCGAGAGCAATTTCATGATCGGCGTCAACAAGAAGTTCCAAGACGCTTACAACGCCGCGGGCGGCCACAACGCGGTGTTCAACTTTCCGCCCTCCGGCACGCACAGCTGGGAGTACTGGGGCGCGCAGCTGAACGCCATGAAGGGTGACTTACAGGGGGCTCTGGGCGCCCACGCCGGCTGACACTCGCTCGCGTCCTGCACCGGCAGCCTTAGTGCAGTTGGCTGCTGATATCGACCCATCCCGTCGTCTCGTTGCGGTGGTCGTTCATGTCGCGGCATCGACCGTAGACCCGCGCGATTCCGTGATTCGCCGAGTCGCTGTCCTGGTACAGGATCGCGGTGACGCCGTCCTTCGACAGGGATTTGCCGAATAACCGCTGGTTAGGCGGTAGGCCCGCGCTCCAGCCGTGGGCAACCATCGCTGCGGCGATGGTCTGGAAGTATTCGTCGGGACGAGCTTCGGCGGGCAGCGTGAAGGACAGGTAAACCGCTCCCTGATAGGGCGGGTCGTCGCGGTTCTTGCACGACATCAGCAGATAGCCCGCCGTCGGCTGCTGAAGCCGAGCGGCGGCGACGAGGCTTCTGGTCTGCTCGATGACCTCGGTCTTGGTCTCGTCGTCGGTGGCGCTATGGCTCGGGTGCTCAACAGCGTCGGCGGCGGGTGAATGCAGCCGGCCCACCGCCAAAAACGCGCCGCCAAGGATTAGCACAGACCCCAGTGCCCCGGCAAGCAGCGCCCGAGCTGCCGGCGAGCGAAGCCGCTCTGCGGGGCTGGACGAAGAGTCAGCCACCCAGGGCGGCGAGGAGTTCCTTGATCCGGGCCGCTTCGTCATCGGTCGGGATTTCCTCGGCCTCGATGGCGTCGAGGAGATCGGCCGTCAGCCCCGCGCCGTTGGCGGTTTCCTGCGCCGACAGTTTGGCCCGCCGACGGACGACATACATTTGTTGACCCAACGTCGCGCCGGGCGCATCGGCGGCCATGGCCATCAGCTCGTCGTAGCGTGTTCGAACTCCGCTCAGCGAGACGATGACCGACGGCGTTGCCCTACCGCGAGACGCTGCTTTGGTGAGTGCCGTCTGCAGCTTCCGCAGCCCGGCAAGAATCACGTTGGCGCGTCCGGAGAACTCCGGGTCGTTGATGTCGGGCAAGGCGTCGATCGCTGCGGAGAACATCTGCATCGCCGCCTCGACCAAGCTGACGATGACCGGCGCCTCGCCGTCATCCGGTCCGCCGCCCTTGGCACGCTTTGTGCCGTGGGACGAATCACTGAACTCTGCGTCGATGATGATCACCCGTCTTGATCGAGATAGAAGACGTCGAAACGCTAGCGCGGATTCATCGTCGGGACAAGGGTTGGACCCGCTGCGGGCGATTAGGTTCGCGTATCCGCCGATAGCTCAGAACGGCAGCGCCATTACGCGAAAATCTGCGGGCTGCGGCCGCCACCAGGCCGCCGGCAACGTCAGAAGATATATTCACACATCGTTCTTTGCTGCCCAAAGAACGATGTGTTATCGCATATCCGCGCGGGTCGCATTCCAGGTCTTGTGCAGGTGCCGTGTCGCGAGAAGAGTAAATGCATGACCGAACAGAAATTGATTGAGCACTGGATTCGAGGCTGTGCGGTACAGCGGATCACGTTCCGTGACGGTCTCGTGCTGAACCTTGAGGATTACAACGAACTCGTCATCTCGACACCGATAACCCTGACCCTGCCGGCCACCGCCAACTCTCCTGTTGAGGTTGTATCCGTCGACCCCACTGACCCAGCTGATCACGAGCGACCGCTTTTTGATTTCGCCGGAGCGACGTGCACCGACATCGCCTGGGATGACGCCGGAGACCTGCACTTGGAATTCTCGGACGGACATCGGATCGACGTGCCGCCCGACGATCACGTCACCGCGTGGGAGCTGTATGGCAAATACCACGGCTACGCCGTCTGCCTGCCGGGTGGCAGGGTGAAGGTGGTGCGGCACGACGTGCCGGACGCCATCGAGGACTAGCGTCGACCGGTGAGACTCACCTTGCGGAAATAGTCGCGTCGGTGAAGATCAGCGTTTCCGGTCACCGGTCCGGCGCTGGCATGCTTGGATCGGCCCATGCAGGGCTCGGCGACGGTTCATATGGCGGCACCTGCGGACAAGATCTGGAACCTGATCGCGGATGTCCGCAACATCGGGCGGTTTTCCCCCGAAACATTCGAGGCCCAATGGCTTGACGGAGCTAGCGGGCCGGCGCTCGGGGCGCGATTCCGCGGCCACGTCAAGCGCAACGAAATCGGGCCGGTGTACTGGACGACCTGTCGAGTCACCGCGTGCGAACCGGGTCGGGAATTCGGCTTCGAGGTGCTCGTTGGCGACAGGCCGGTGAACAACTGGCATTACCGACTGACGCCCAGTGGCGACGGCACCGACGTCACCGAATCATTTCGGATGAATGCCTCTCCGTTCACCACGCTGTATTACTGGCTGTTTGGCGGTTACCTGCGTCAGCGACGCAACGTGCGTGACATGGCCAAGACGCTGCGCCGCATCAAGGATGTGGCCGAGGCGTGAATCGATCGAGCTGAGTGAGGTTGCGATGGGACAGTGGTCGCGCAGTGAGATCCAGTCGGCGTTCGAGCATCACAAACAAGTCGTCGTAGAGATCGGTTCCAGTTGGGATTGGTCACGGTTCGCCGATCAGTTCACCGAGGACGCAACCTACGTTGAGCACACCTACGGAACCTTCAACGGCCGCGAGCAGATCCGCGATTGGATCGTCTCGACGATGAATGTCTTCCCGGGAAGTGAGATGCCGTTGTATCCGACGTCGTGGCACTCCATCGACGAGGACCGCGGCTGGGTGTTCTGCGAGTTCCTCAATCGGATGCGGGATCCCGGTGATGGGAGCATTCACCAGGCGGCCAACCTGTCGGTCATGAAGTACGCCGGTGAGGGCCTGTGGAGCTATGAGGAAGACGCCTATAACCCGATGAACTTCCTGCCGATGGTCCGCGACTACATCCAGCGGTGTCACGCGCTCGGCACCGCCAGCGACGACGCGATCGCGTTCGCGAAAAACATGAACTGGGAACTGGCTTAACGGTCGACCCTGGCCTTGGTCGTAGGCTGGCGAAAGCACTGCCCGACGATGTGGAGGCCCTACACGTGGACATCGCATTAAAGCAGAGGTTGCACTGGCTGGCGCTGCACGGCTTCCTGCGCGGCGGCGCATCGATCGGCGCCCGACGGGGTGACCTGCAGGCTCGGCTGATCGCCGACCCGACCGTCAAAGCGGACCCGGTGCCGTTCTACGAGGAGGTGCGGGCCCGGGGGCCGCTGGCGCGTTCACGAGTCGGCTACATCACCGCGGACCATGCAATCGGGCATGAACTGCTGCGATCCGACGACTTCCGGGTGCTCTCGATCGGATCGAACCTACCGGCGCCGCTGCGGTGGCTGGAGGGTCGCGCCCGCGACGAGCTGCTCCATCCGCTGCGGCCGCCGTCGTTGCTGGCGGTAGAGCCGCCAGACCACACCCGCTACCGGAAGACGGTGTCGTCGGTGTTCACCACGAGGGCGGTCGCCGCACTGCGGGACGGGGTCGAGCAGACTGCGGTGACACTGCTCGATCAACTGTCCCGCGAACCGGGTGTCGTCGACATCGTCGACCGGTACTGCGCGCAGCTGCCGGTAGCGATCATCAGCGACATCCTGGGAGTGCCCGACGCGGATCGACGGCGGATTCTCGAGTTCGGCGAACTCGCAGCGCCCAGTTTGGATTTCGGCCTCACCTGGCCGCAATACCGGCGTGTGCAGCACGGGATCGCGGGATTCAACTTCTGGCTGGCTGAGCATCTGCAACAGTTGCGGCGGAACCCCGGCGACGACCTGATGAGCCAGCTGATCCAGAAAGCCGAAAGCGGTTCCAAGGAAACATATCTGGACGAGTCCGAACTCCAGGCGGTCGCCGGTTTGGTGTTAGCCGCCGGTTTCGAGACAACGGTGAATCTGTTGGGCAACGGGATTCGCATGCTGCTGGACACTCCTGAGCAACTGCACATACTGACTCAGCGTCCAGAGCTGTGGCCCAACGCCGTCGAAGAGATCTTGCGTTTGGAATCACCGGTGCAGCTCACCGCGCGGCTGGCGCTCAACGACACCGAGGTCGCCGGGACCTCAATCAAACAACGCGAACTGGTGGTGGTGTACGTCGCCGCGGCCAACCGGGACCCGGCCGTGTTCGCCGATCCGAACTGTTTCGACATCGAACGCGACAACGCCGGTAAACATCTGGCGTTCTCCGGTGGTCGGCATTTCTGCCTGGGCGCGGCCCTGGCCCGCGCCGAAGGCGAAGTGGGGCTGCGAGCATTTTTCGACCGCTTCCCCGACGTGCGGTCTGCCGGCGCGGGCAGCCGCCGTGACACCCGAGTTCTGCATGGTTGGTCGACGCTGCCGGTAGCGCTGGGTCCGGCGCGGTCGATGGCCACCCGGTGACTGAACGCTCGGCCTAGCGACCACCGATACCGTTTGGTGAATGCTGTTCGTAGAGCAGCCAATCCGACGAGTCGGGTGGTTAGCTCGCCCGCTAGGCCAGGTGGTGACCGAACCAATCCAGCACCCGGCCCCAGGCATCGGCCGCGGCGGCAGCGTTGTATCGCGGTCCGGTGTCGTTGAAAAACGCATGGTCGGCATTGGGTTCCACAACGATGTCGTTGATCAGGTCGGCACGGTCGAGGGCGGCTTTGGCCGCCGCCTCGGAGCTTGTGACACGGGTGTCGAGGGCCCCGTAGAGCGCCAGCACGGCGGCCTTGGAGGCGGCGAAGTCGGGGTTGTCCGGCAGCGGTCCGTAGAACGGCACCGCGGCCGACAGGTCCGGCACGCCGGAAGCCAGCAATTGCCATACCAGTCCGCCGCCGAAGCAAAAACCGACGACGGCGATTTTCCGGCCCGGAACGCGCATCTGCAGTTCGCTGATACCCGAATTCAGGTCCGCGATAAAGCGGTCCGGCTTAACGGAGCTCAATGCGGCTGTGGCCTGAGCAGGGTCCGCGAAGTGCCCGGTGCCGCCCTCCTCGGACAGCAGGTCGATGGCCAACGCCGAATAGCCGGCACCGGCGAAACGTCCGGCCACCGACCGCACCCAATCGTTCAGACCCTTGTTCTCGTGGATGACCAACACCCCGCGACGGGCGTTGTGGGACTGCGCCCAAGCACCCAGAAGCTGTCCGTGTGGCCCGGCCCAGGAGATCGGTTCGGTCGGTAGCGCCCGGTCCATCCCCGGTGGCTGTGTCCCCGTCGTGCCCGATGACCTGTCCGGGCGCGGTGGTTGCCGGTCGCCGCAGGCGGCGATCAATGCGGCCGCGGCCCCGCTACCCAGACCGAGCAGCGCCAGCCGGCGCAAGGCTTCGCGTCGCGTCAGCAGGCCGTCGACGTGGTCGGTGGCAATCTCTTCGGCGATGTATTGCTGTAGCGAGGTCACCTTGGGGAGTATGCGCCGAAAACCGCTGTGCCGCGCGGCGGTCGCTGCGACCGAGTTCAGCTGAAACTGTTCGGGTCAGCCACCGGGATGAGCAGATGCGACGGGGTCGGTCCGCCCTGATGGAGCTGGTAGCTACCGCCGATTAAGGCGCGGCGCGCAGGCTTGGTCGGGACCAGGTGCGGGAAGTCGTAGTCACTGAACCAGCCCCGCTCAAACGAAAACTCCTCACGGTCCAACCACTCCCCTCTAAAATACCGAGCCTCGAGAATCCTCCCCCTAATCCCCTCCCCGCGCTTCTCCGCGCGCCTCAGTGAGCACCCCCCCCTCCCTACGTGACTCCGTCGCTGTTACGATCGCCCTCCGTTCCTTCTCCCCCCCCCCGGTGGCGCCAGCCCCGATCTGCGCGGCCGGCTGAGGGGCCTTCTTGCCGTAGGGCGTCATGGACAACAGCACCGGGAACGGCCCGGCGGCGGGTCGGCCGGTCTCCGGCACCGTGGGGTAATGAATGTCGGCGCGCAACACGACGCCGTCGCTCATCGGTACCGCGACGTTGTGGTGCACACCCGCCCCGAACTGCGCCGGCCTGGGTGTCCGGGACGGCGTGAACGGCGACGGACTGGTCCTGCGGGCATCTGTCGTTCCGGCTCTGCGTCGGGATCGCAACGTCGCCATCCCCCACCTCCTGCGTGCTTTATTGACAACGTGTTCGGCAGCCCGGTTCTATGACATCCCATGCCGGTTGACGACACGGTACTCGGGCTGTGGCGTGCCCTATCGCGACGGGACTGGGACGCGGTCAAGACGTTCTTGTCGGCGGACTGCATCTATGTGGACATGCCGGTCGGACCGACCCTGGCGGCGCGTGGTCCCGACGACATCGTGAAGCGACTCAAGGTCGGACTCGAACCGCTGACGGGCTATGAGAACCACGACGGAGTGCTGGTGGCTACCGGTGCCGACGTCATGTACGAGCATTCCGAGACCTGGCGGTGGTCGACCGGCGAGACGGCTCTGCTGCGATTCGTGTCGGTCCACCGCGTCGAAGACGGCAGAGTGACGTTGTGGAAAGACTATTGGGATATGGGCAGCATGACCGCTCAAGCGCCGCCGACCTGGTTGGAGAACCTCGGAAAAGCGGATGTGAGCTGGGTATTTGATGCTACCGGGCTAGTCTGAGGCGCCCCAGCACGCTACAGAACACCACCTGAATTGCTTTGAGCATCGCTAGGCCAACTCCCCGCTGACTTCAGTTCGACCAGGGGTACACCCACAATGGGGTGACTGCAAATGTGAGTAGCCACAACAGTGCGCACAAGATCAGGAGCCAGATCGCCCCAGCGAAGAACCGCCTAAATTCGGCCATCAGATCATTATTCCCGTCACCTACTTCGTACCGGATGACGGTGCTCAGCCGATCCAGATCGCAGGCGGTCAGGAACACCCTCTCCCGACCGATCGCCATCAGATACGCGCGGGAGCCATTGGCCCGATCTAGGCGAACGAGGTGTAGCTGATCGCCGTCACTGTCGCGCAGGCCGATGAGGCTGGTTAGTTCTGGTTGTTTCACGGTGTACCCCTTCGGTTGTTGGGAGTTCCGTGGTTGGGCTGGGACGTTTTTCCTGTGGTTGGAACACGCTGACCATATCTCCCCCCGTGAATTCGCGCAATCCCTTGTCTCACAAGTGATTCCGTATTGCGGCGATACACTGGCGTCAACACGCCGCCAAAATGCCGCGTGACGTCACGCCATCACCGAAATTCGCGATTACCTCCGCAGTTGGCTGCGGGCTGCCTAGGTTTGCCGGTGTCCAATTAGTTGACCGCACAGCGCTCCCGCATTTGCCCATTTCCGCAGGTCAGAGTGCAGCGCTATCTCTGATCTAGGGAAAGACTATTGGGACATGGGCAGCATGACCGCTCAGGCGCCGCCGACCTGGCTGGAGGATCTCTCTACGGCGGATGTGAGCTGGGTATTTGATGCAACTGGGCTGATCTGACTCTCGGATTTCTGCCCGAATTCGTCTCAGACTAGTGAAGGCGATTGAGAACATGCTGCGCCGCTCTCGCGTTGGACACGCGACTCGCGCAACTCAACTAGGGTGTTCGAGTTCTGTTCGGGCCTGGTCGATTTGGTCGTATGCGTAGGTCGCCATGGCGGCGGTGGTCATCGTCTCACCCTTGCGGGCGAGCGATTCGTAGGTCGCCTCGCCGAGGACATCGCGAGGTGGGTGATCGCGGTGGTGATTTCGGGGACCGCCGCTGCGGCGATGGGACTGAGCGCGAACCCGGCGATGGTGGCCGCCGGTTCGTAGCGTCCGAGCCGGTCGAAAAGAGCGGCGAGGACGGCCAGCGGGACGCGGATCGTCGTGGTGTCGCCCGCATTGTGGTAGTTGCGGATCGCCAGAGTGAGGTGATCGAACGCGGCCACGGGTCGCCGTGTTCGGCCTCAAGTCGTGCCAGACGTTCGCCAGGACTGACGCGATGGCGCGGTTGCCGCTGTCTTGAGCGATCACCAGACCCCGGCCCAGGGCGTTAAGCGCCCCGACGGGATCCGCGTCACGGAAAGCCACACCGTAGGCACCGAGCGCCCACGCGAGCAAGAACGGGTTGCCTGTTGCCTCCGCAGCCTCGATGAGGCCATCCGCGGAATCCATCGCCTCCCCACCGGAACCGGCCATGCAAGGGCGACAACCAGCCATGCCCGGATGTGGACGTGGGTGTCGCGGCGGCGTGCGAGCTGGGCGCGGCACAACTCGGCCAACCGCTCGGGCTGCCCGATGGCTAGGTATACAGATCCAAGCACGGCTTCGATGCCGTACGGCAGCGCATCGCGGCTCCTGCCGAGAACGATCTGGCCGGCGTCGCTGTAGCCGACAGCCGCCTCGATCCGTCCGGTCGTGTAGCACAGCGACGCAATCACGTACAGGAACGCCAGCCGGGGGTGGTCGACGGCGCGGGCGGGCTCGATCAGCTCTTCAGCCCAGGCTATCGGCTCAAGGGTTTGGACCACAACGCCGAGCCACCCCGCATAGGTGGCGATGGTGGCGGCGACATCCAGATCGCCGTGGTCGGCGGCCCAGCGAAACGCGGTGCGCAGATTGGCCAGCTCGATAGTGAACCAGTCGTAGGCCTCACGCTGGCGGGGGCTGTCCCACAGGGCCAGGATGTCGGCTTCGCGTCCGGCGAAGTAGCGCGAGTGCGCGGCCCGAATCTCGGATGCTTCGCCGCGGCGACGAGTTGTTCCTCGGCGAACTGGCGGATCGTCTCCAGCATCGAAAACCGGGTCCGCCCCGAAGACCGGTCGGCGACCAGCAGCGACTTGCGCACCAGCGCATCGAGCAGATCCAGGGTGGCGAAGTCGTCATCGGAACCCATGACGGCGCAGGCACTTTGGAGGTCGAATCCCCCGGCGAACACCGAACACCGATCCAGCAGCGCCTTTTCCGCGTCGTCGAGCAGGTCGTAGGACCACGCCACCGCGTGGCGCAGGGTGTGGTGGCGTGCCAGGCCGCGCCGCGAGCCGACCAGCAGCCGGAACCGCTGATCGAGACGATCACGCACCTCGCTGGCGGTCATCGACGCCATCCGCGAGGCCGCCAACTCGATGGCTAACGGGATGCCGTCGAGTCTGCGGCAGATTTCCACTACAGCGTCCGCCTCGCCGGGCTGGGCCAGCGAGAAGTCCGACACGACACTTTGGGCACGGTCGAGGAAAAGGTTCACGGCGGCGGATTCGGTTCCGGAGTTGACGTCGAGCGACGGGACACGCCATAACTGTTCGTCGCTGACCCCCAATCCTTCGCGGCTGGTCGCCAGAATCGTTACGGTCGCCGAGGCGGCCAGGATCGCCTCGACCAGATCCGCGACACTGTCGACAACGTGCTCGCAGTTGTCGAACACCAGCAGCCGCGACTCGGCCCTCCAAGGCGGCGGCCACCGACTCGGTCACGGTCTTGCCCGGTTGCTGGGTGATGCCCAGCACCGCCGCCACGGCGTCGGGCACCGCCGCCGGATCGGTGACTGCGGCCAGCTCGAAAAACCAGACCCCGTCGGGAAACTCATCGGCCAGCCGCGCCGCGACCTCCAGCGCCAGGCGGGTCTTGCCGACCCCGCCCACCCCGGTCAGCGTGACCAACCGATGAGCCTTCACCGCGGCTTGCAGCTCGGCGACCTCGGACTCGCGCCCGATGAAGCTCGTGGTCGCAGCCCGCAGGTTCCCCGGACTCGCATCCAGCGCCCGCAGGGCGGGAACTCCGTGCGTAGCCGTCTGCTCGGACCTGGAACACCCCGACCGGGGTGGGCAGATCCCGCAACCGCCGCGGCCCCAGATCCACCAGATCAACTCCGCTGAGCAGACCCGCCGTCGAGTCGGCCAACAGGATCTGACCGCCGTGCCCGGCGGCCATCACCCGCGCCGCACGATTCAGCACCGCACCGAAGTAGTCGCCCTCGCGCAGCTCGGCTTCGCCGGTCGCCAGCCCCATCCGCACCGGCAACTCCAGCGCCCGCTGCGCGGCCACCGCGGCATCAACCGCAGAGCTCGGCGAGGCGAACGCGGCGCACACGCCGTCACCGGTGTGTTTGAACAACCAGCCGCCGTGCGCCTCGATCGCCTTGCGCAACACCTCGTCGTGGGCGGCCAGCGCCGCCCGCATCGCATCCGCGTCGGCCTCCCACCGACGGGTCGAACCCTCAACGTCGGTGAACAGGAACGTCACGACACCCGAAGGAGCGGGCACCTCTGCAGAATGTCACAACAAACCCTGTTCCCTTGCGAACATGGAACAGCTCGGACCAGACGCAATGCCGTGGCACTCGATCACGATGAGCGGCTGGACGGGGTAAGGCCCGACGAATAGGCGGGCCGTCTCCAGGATGCGCATGCTGGCTGGAGGGCTCGCAGTCCATCCCACGTCGGTGACGATGTTTGCTGAAGTTTCAAATAGATTGACCATAAACGCTAGTGGTGAATCGGCTAGCACTATTGCTGCGGCACCTGGCGTGAGTCGTGCGCCGGTCTATCGGGTGCTGGCCGAAGGCGCAGATCATCCTTGGACGCTCCTCATTCAGCCGAAAGGGACCGGAGTTCCTCGAGCGCCTTGGCCGACTCGCTGCCGGGCTCAGCGTAAAAAATCAGCAGATGCTGCCCACCGGGATGGGGCACATTGAGGCTGGTTCGGTGGAGATAAAGCTCGCCAACTTGGGGGTGACGCATGTGGATGATGCCGGGGCGGTAGCCGACATCCGCGCGCGCCCACAGCTCGCGGAAGCGCTGACTGGCAGCCGACAGCTCGTCGATCAACGCGCGCAACCGAGGATCAGTTATATCGCTGCCGACGGCGTCACGTAACCCGCTCACCGCTATTTCGGTCGCCTCATCCCAATCGACGTAGAGTTCGCGGGCGGCGGGGTCGAGAAGGCGCCAGCGCAGGAAGTTTTGTCCGGGTGCGAAGCCGGGTGACAGCGCTCGGGCGCAGGGATTCGCGGCCAGCACGTCCTGGCATCTACTGGCCACAATCGCCGGCATCGGAAACTGATCGATCAGTTGATCCAGCCCGTTCGCAACTGTCTCTCCAGCGGAGTGCGGCCGGCGGCTGCCCGGCGCACTGGCCAGCCGGTGCAAATATTCCGTCGCTTTGACGTCGAGCTGCAGAGCGCGCGCGAGCGCGTCCACAACTTGTGCGGATGGACGGGTGTCACGGCCCTGCTCGAGTCGTAGGTAGTAGGCGGAGCTGATGCCGGCGAGGGTCGCCAGCTCCTCGCGGCGCAAACCCGGAACGCGCCGCCGCGCTCCAGCGGCCAACCCGACGTCTTCGGGACGAACCTGCTCGCGCCGCGCACGCAGATAATCACCCAGCGCGCTGGCCTTGGGTCCCACCGCCTGATGGTAAGGCTGTCCCCGCCAATACCACGATTAATTGGGACTGGCTGCCGATCCGTTTGCCGGAATTCGCAACGCATGCGGTGCGCTCATGGTGGTCACAAGTATCGGCTCACCCAAACAAGGAGGACGCGATGTCCACGATCCACTTCCACCAGACGACCAGCTCAACCCCCGAGCAGTTCATTGCCGGGCTCACCGACTTCGGACCGGGCCGCTCGAAGCTCTTCCCGAACAGCGCAGATCGGTACCTCAAGGTGCATCATCAGGGCTCGGCTGAGGCCGACGTCACCGAGGGCTCGGGCGGCATCTGGGAACGCCTGCATTACGACTGGTCCGATCCCAACCACGTCAAGCTCACGACCACCGACTCCAACATGTTTGGCGGCGCCTCGGGCTACACCTACACCCTGACGCGGCAGTCCGACGGAATGACCGACGTAGATGTCGTCATCGTTCGCGAGGGCAAAAACCTCAAGGGAAAGGTACTCGCGGGCGTGCTCGGAACCGTCGGAAAGCGCTCGCTGGGGAAGGCGTTCGCCACCAGCGTCAAGGCCATCGAAGCCCGCAGCGGCGCAAGTGCGGCGGAAATTTAGGTAGAAGGGCTCGCGGCGTCCACCACTGCCCGTTGGTCTACTTGGGCAGTGCGTGGCGCCAGAGCAGGTTCATCCGCGAGAAAGGCGAACAAGATGACCGACACCGACGAGATGTTCCTGATCACCGGCGCCACCGGCAACACCGGCGCGCACACCGTGAAGTTGTTACGCGAACGTGGTTTACGCGTCCGCGCGCTCGTGCACTCCCTTGACGAGCGCGCGGACCGGCTACGTGAACTGGGCGCCGAAGTCGTGCAAGGCGATCTACTGGACTTTCCGGCGGTCAGCGCGGCCACAGCCGGGGTCAGCGCGGCCTACTTCAACTACCCAGTAGCCCCGGGATTGGTGGAGGCCACCGCGAACTTCGTGCAGGCGGCCAGCGAGGCCGGCGTGCATGCGGTGGTCAACATGTCGCAGATCCCGGCTCGCCGGGAAGCCAAGAGCAACGCCGCGCGGGCGCATTGGATCGCCGAGCGGCTGCTGGACCGCAGCGCGCTGATTACCACGCATCTGCGGCCCACCTTTTTCACGTTCTTGCTGAACATGTTCTGGATCCGCGACAACGACCAAGGGATCTATCGGCTGCCCTTCGCCGATGCCCGCTTCGCCCCCATCGACGCCGCCGATCAAGCCCATGTCATCGCGGCCATCCTGCAAAACCCCGACCCGCATGACCGCCAGATCTACCCACTGTTCGGCGCCGAAGAACTCAACTGGCATGAAATCGCCGCGAAAGTCCAAGACACCCTGGGTATCCCGGTGCGCTACGAGCCCACCGATATTCCTACCTTCGCTGCCGGCCTGACCGCCGCCGGCGCCTCGGCGCATTTCGTGCAGCACATCAGCGCCGTGGCACAGGACTACCGCGACGGCGTCTTCGCCGGGGTTAACAACCTCGTCGAGGTGATCGGGGGAGTCAAGCCCATCACCGTGGAGGACTACGTGGAGGCCACCCGCTCCCAGTTCGAAACCAGCGGGAGCCCTCGTCGATGAGCGCGAAGGTGGTTGGAGCGACGCGGTCAGCCGCGGGATCTCGACAAGCGCCTTGAGGCGCTTGAGGGTATCGGCTGTGGTGCGACCCACCTGACGCACGGCGACCCGGTCGGCGATGTACCCCCAAATACCGCCGGGCGCTTGGTATGACAGCCGGAATGTCACCTTGGTCTGGTTCTCCCCCGCATCCCGCAACCGGATACGGCCACGCAGGCTGATCCCGGTGATGCCGACCCAGGCCAAGTCGCGCAGGTCGTCGAATTCAACCATCTCGATCAGGCCGCCCACCGGCACCGAGCCGATCTTCCAGTGGACGAAATAGCGGGCGCCGACGGCGGCCGGTTGTTCATTGGCGCTTTCCCATCGCTCCAGGTTGGTCATGAAGGACGGGTAGCTGTCCGGATCGCTGACGACCTTCCAGACCGCATCGCGGTTGGCGTCGATCAGGCAGCGGCGTTCGACTCGCATCAGCCGATCACCGGGAATCGACGTCGGGCGGCAAGACGGTCGACACCGGCCTGCAGGCTGGACATCACCTTGTCATGCACCGCTACTGGTCATCGCCATCGACTTCGATGGTCTTGCACCTCGATCGCGATCTTGGCGGGCGGGATGTGCCCGCCAGGTCGCTGATATTCAGGCCCCATGGCAGCGGCGACAGAAATCGGAATGCTCTCGAGCCGCAACAGTTTACTGCGAAGAGCAGCTCGGCCGCCACTGTCCACGGTGGGAATAACGCGTTTCCTGCCCGCCCACGCTGGCTGGCACGATCGGCACGCCGGCTTCGCGTGCTATTCCGCCGTAGCCCATCCGGCCAAAGTCGACCTTGTGGCTCGTCCCATGACGGTCATGAAGCTTCATAGTCCCACCGGCGATACACCAGCAGCGTGGCCCCGGATTCCAGGCCAGCTTGCGTGGTTCGGTCACCGCCGAACTTCCGCAGCCAGTCGAGCGGCGCCGCAAGCCCCGACGAGGTTTGGGCCAATCGATTAAAGCGAGTAGGTCGACGGCAAAGTAGAGAGCAGAATGCGAGCGTTCGAGCCGAGTGAGGGGCGGCATGTTGCCGCCAACGCTACAGGATGGTGACCGACGGGCAATTCATCCCGCTTCCCTGGCTGGCCCGAGGAATTTCAGCGTGTAGGTGTCCTCGCGCCTATCCGGGTCCGCCGCCAGCTCCGCCAATTTCGCGTGTAGCTTGTCCAGCGTCTCCGCGACTTCAAATTCGCAGCCACCGGCCCCTTGGCGGGTATCCGACCAGGTGCTGTACGTCGGCCCGGAAATACAGCGACGCCAGCAGCCAGGTTCCGGGCAGCTGGTCGCGGATGTAGTCGGGATCCCGTTGATCCAGGTCGGCCTTCGGGACCCGCGACGCGACTTGTTCGCGCACCCACCCGATGACATCCCCCAAAGTCGGCATCATGCCGCCTGTATACCCGCCGAAGGCCGCCTTTAATTCCTCAGGGTCGAGGCGGGCTGCCTCTAGTCGATAGACGCGGGCCGAGTTGTCACGAGCAATGAGGTCGATCACGCGGATGGCATCAGCCGCACTCCAGTCGCCGTCGTTGACGAATCCGCTCAGCACGCGATGAATGCCGTTGCGCCACAACCTTGCACCGAGGTAGTGCAGCTCAACCGGGCCGAACCCGTCCGACGAGTACACGATTTTGCGAAACGGCGCCAGCTCCAATAATCGGGCGATGAATGCCGGCGCACGGGCGCCCAGGTGGTTGATGCTGAGCCCGCCGTCCAGATAGACGTTGTTGAACGCCTGGGCCAGATAGCCTGCCTCGCGCTCGTAGGGGTAGCAGTGCAGCAGCACGATCGGCGTCTCACCGGACTGGCGCAAAAGGTCCAGCAGATACAGCGGATTGGCCTTGTGCAGATCGCAGTCCCGATCGCCGAAACCCACGTGAAATTGCAACGGTTTGCCCACCCGCAGTGCCTGATGCAGCCCGAATCGGAGCAGAACCCGATCTTCTAGCCGCATGCCGCCGGTGTCGCGCCAACGAGCGGCAGCCTCGGCGACCTCGGCCGCGGACGGCTCGGTGAGATCGCCGTCGAACCCGCCGCGGTAGGCCAGGATGGATTTGGTACCCACCGCCGTCGCCGCGCGCCGGCGCAGGATCTCCACGAACGCCGACGCGTAGTCCCCGGAGGCGTGCACGGCCTGTTCGGCCACCTGCTCGATGCGGACCACTTCGTGAGCGTGGCCACCAGACCACTCGGCGAATTGCGCGACGTCGGCTACGCCCTCGGCGTACCCGGTGTCCACCAGCCAGTCGCTGACGCCGGCAGCGCGTAGAAAGATTCGGGCCAGCTCGGCTTCGGTGAACTGGCTGCGACGTTGCCAATATTCCTGTGGGTCAGCGTGTTCGGACAGCCCGAGGAGCGGTGCACAGTGCACGCGTACCGCGAAGCCAAGCTGTGAGTCGAACCCGGAATCGAAGTCGGCGAGCGGTTCGGTGTTCGCCTCGTTGAGGCCGTTCTCAAGCCGCTGCCGGTCCCCCGCGGTCAGCCAGCAACCGTGCACATGCTGGTCGATCAGCGGCACAGCCGCGATGTGGTCTGCCAGAGCCGAATCGGCGACGTGGGAGACCGACTCCGCCACCGTCACACACTCCAGGCCATACGGAACTTGTCTGCCAGGTGCTCCCGGTTGAGATGGGCGTACTGCTCGTGCTCGAAGCGGTGGACCGCGACCACGACGTCGACGGCGGGATCACCGAGAATAGCGCGCAATCGCGTCGAATTATCCAGTGCGGCAATGGTTTGAGCTTGGGATCCGGAGAGCGGCACGATGCCGGCGCGACTGCGATCCGAGTCGGACAGTGCTGCGGGGTCCACTTTGGTCTCCGGCGGCAGCACGGCTTCGTCCTTGATTCCGTCCAGAGCCAATCCGAGAATCGCCGCCGTGGCGAGATACGGGTTGGCCGACGGATCGACGACCTTGACTTCGACGTTGCCCCCGTACGGGTTACCTGGGCCACCAACGACGAAGCGCACCGCGGCTTCTCGATTCTCGGTCCCCCAGCACGCATACGCTCCGGCCCAGTTGCCGGGACGCAGCCGCAACCCGGACACGATCGAACCGCACAAAATGCCCTGAGCCTCCGGCAGTGCGCGCAGCAACCCCGCCACCGCGTTCTCGCCCTCGCTCGTCATACCGCGGACGCCTGCGCCATCGGAGAACAGCGGCCCGGCCGAGTTGGTCAGCGAGAAATGCTGGTGCGCACCGCATCCGACATCGCCGACGAATGGCACCGGTGACAAGCTAACCCGCAACCCGTAGCGGCGGGCAACGCGCCCGATGATGAGCCGGGTCAGCACCAATTGGTCGGCCGCGGCGACCGGCGATTGCGGCGTCAGTGAAATCTCGAATTGGTTGGCCCCATACTCCGGGTGGAACTGCTCGATGACGACACCAGACACGGACGCTGCCTCGGTGACATCGCGAACGAACGCCTCGTGTTCAAGGACGCCGGCCAGACCGTACTGCGCCCACAGCGTCGAGGGCAGCCGACGGCCGTCCGGATTGACAAGAAGGAATTCGATCTCGTGGCCGACCATCGCCTCGATACCGGCTTCGGCGAGGGCCGCCTCGATCCGGCCTAGGGTTCCGCGGCTGCAGGCAAGCACGGGCGTGCCATCCTGCTCGAAGAATGAGCCAGGCGCCCAGGCCAGTCCATCGCCGACGATGTGCAACGCGGACAGGTCAATCCGGATGCGCTGATCACCGACGACACCGATGTGTTCGGTGAACGCGATGCCGGTCTGGTCGATGGCGAAGCCATGCCAGACCCGGCTGGCGCCCAGGCCTGGATCAGCGAATGCGTTGGTCCGGCGTATCGGTACGGTCTTGGCCTGGGTGAGCCCGGCCGGATTCACAACCGTGCCGATGACCGCGTCTACCCCTTCGGCCTCGAGTTGGGCGATCGCGGCGGCGGCGAGCGGTGTAGTCATGTGCCGGGCAGGCCCGGTGCGTCAGACCCGACTCGGCAGCGTCAGCTGGCAGGTCTGGCCGATGTCCAGCGTCCGCAGCACCCGTCCCATTCCGATCCACAGCGCGCACGACAACGCCAGGTCGGCGAGTAACTCTTCGGAAAAGTGCTCGCGGCAGCGATTCCAGAAATCTTCGTCGTCGCGCAGCACCGTGTGCTCGGTGGCGAATCGGTGGGCGAACTCGGCGGCCAGTCGCTCCTGATCGCTGTATCCCGGCCAGGTGCGCCACTCGCGCGCGTGGTCGTATAACTCTTCATCGACACCGGCGGCGGGTCCGTCGCCGTCGCGGGTGTTGACGCACACTTCGCATTCGTTGTCGTGGGCGATGACCATCCGCGCGAGTTCGCGAGTACGCATCGGCAACCGGTTGCGGTTATAGACCGCGTTGGCGAACGCGCCGATCGCGCCGCCCAGGTCGGGAGACTTCAGGATCCAGCCGGCGAGGTCGTCGTCAGGGAATGTTCCGATTCGGCTCATGGCGAGATGGTACGCCCGAAGCCGCGACGGGAAGCCGTTCCGTGGCTTCCCTATCAGCGGCGGACAGCCGCCGTCGGTCCTCATCCCAGTCGGGTTGAGCGACGATCCGGTGGGCGATTCGATCGAGCGCGGTTTGCACCTGCGCGCGGTCGGGTCGGCCCTGGAAGTTGGGCGACCGGCTGAGCTTGTCGACGATCCATTCCCGGATCAGCGTGGTGATGAAGTCGACCTGCCGTGCTCCGGACGGGGTAAGCGACAGTCGATCCACGTCACGTTGTGCGTAACCGTCGCGGACCAGGCGATCGAACGTGGGTTCGAGGACTTCGTACGGTATGCCCAACTGATCACCGATATCGGTGATCCGGGCTCTTCCGAACGCCCGCTGATAGCGGTTGATTCGCAGCAGCGCCCACAATTCCGCGACGTCGAGTGGGCAATCGGGCCGCATGGCGATGCTACGCAGCCGCATATCCGGTTCACCCCGCAGCAGGCGCCCGATCGCCGTCTCCAACATCTCCTCCGGCGACTGAGCGGTGGGCATCGCGAACCCGTCGCCCAAGTCGGCGGCGGCGTTGCCGATTTCCCGCAATGGGACCTCAGGCAGAAACAGCGCCAGGACGAGCCCGACCAGCGCGACCGGGACCGCCCACAAGAACACCTGGGTGAGCGACGTGGCATAGGCGTCCACGATCGGCGCGGCCATGGCATGAGGTAATCGGTGCAGGGCCTCCGGCGAATTCGCAGCTGTCGGCGGTGCGCCGCTGGCCGCGATCGCCGGACCGATGCGCCCACGCAGGAAGTTGGTGAACAGCGATCCGAATATCGCGGCCCCGAACGAACTGCCGATGGTGCGGAAAAACGTCACGCCCGAGGTGGCAACACCGAGGTCTTCGAAGCTCGCGGTGTTCTGCACGATGAGGATCAGCACCTGCATACACAGGCCGATGCCCGCGCCGAGGATGAACAGGTAAAGCGATTGCAGCAGCGCCGACGTGGACGGGTTCATCCGCGACATCAGTAGAAAAGCGACCGCCATCACCGCCGTCCCTGCGACCGGGAAGATTTTGTATCGGCCCGTCCGACCGACCAGGACGCCACTGCCCATCGACGTCGAGAGCATCCCCGCCACCATCGGCAGTGTGCGCAGTCCCGAAGTTGTCGCCGAGACACCATCGACGAACTGCATATAGGTCGGCAGAAAGGTCAGCGCCCCCAACATGGCGAACCCGACCACAAACGACAGCACACAGCACACGGTGAACACCGGACTACCGAAGAGCCGGGTCGGCAGGATCGGCGCCGCGACACGGCTCTCGACCCAGACGAAAATGCCCAGCGCCAACGTGGAGCCGGCGAACAGCCCGATGATCGTTGCGGATTTCCACGGGTAGGTCGTGCCGCCCCAGCTGGTCGCCAGCGTCAATCCGGTTGCACCCAGGCCGACGAGCAGGATCCCGGTGTAGTCGATGACCGGTTTGGCGCGCCCCGCCAGCGACGGGATCGCAGCAGCCGCAACGAAGAACACGACGATTGACACCGGCACGTTGACATAGAACGCCCACCGCCAACTGAGATGGTCGGTGAAATAGCCGCCCAACAGTGGGCCGATCACGGTGGTCACACCGAACACCGCGCCCAGGGCGCCCTGGTAGCGGCCGCGGTCCCGCAGCGGGATGATTTCGCCGATCAGCGCGGTGGCTGTGACGGTGATGGCGCCGCCACCGAGACCCTGCAATGCCCGGGCGCCCACCAACATCGCCATTGACTGCGAAATCCCGCACAGCGCCGATCCGACGACGAACAGCGTCACGGCCGCCTGGAACACCCGCTTGCGGCCGAACAGGTCGCCGAGTCTGCCGGCCAGCGCGGTGATGATGGTCGAGGCCAGCAGGTAGCTGGTGACCACCCAGGACTGGTGGCCGGCGTCGCCCAGGTCGGCGACGATCGTCGGCAGTGCGGTGGCGACGATGGTTTGGTCGAGCGCCGCCATCAGCATGCCCAGCATGATCGCCAGGAAGACGAAATTGCGTCGTCGCGGACTGATCAGGGTGCTGCCGGATTCGGCGTCCGGCATGGCAGCGGTCTGCGCCGTCATGCCTGCCTTCCCGTCGGGCACCTCCCCGCGGGGTTAGCGGCTCAGTGCCCGGCTTGTCCTGTCGTCGGCGGCCGCGCGACACACTGGGCCAAGTAGAGTTCCTCACCCAACTTTTCCATCAACTCCAGCTGGGTCTCCAGGTAGTCGACGTGGTTTTCCTCGTCGGCCACAATCCCCTCGAGCAGGTTGGCGCTGGTGGTGTCTTGCTTCTCGCGGCACATGATGATGCCCGGCTTGAGCCGGTCCAACACGTCGTGTTCGATCGCCAGATCGGCCTCGAACTGCTCGCGCAGCGTCTGACCGACGCGCAATGAAAAGAGACGCTGGTAGTTCGGCAGCCCCTCCAGCAACAGGATGCGATCGGTGATCGCCTCGGCGTGCCGCATTTCGTCGAACGACTCGGCGCGGGTGTGGCCCGCCACTTCGGTGAAACCCCAGTTTTCTTGCATTTTGGAATGCAAAAAGTATTGATTGATTGCGGTGAGCTCACTGGTCAATTGCTCATTGAGCAGACGTAGAACGTCGGGATCGCCTTGCATTATTACTCCTGTCTAAATTGCCACCGCGGTCATTTAGGGACACGCTACAGCAGGCCAAAGCCGTTGTCACCCAAGGTAATACTCACTCAGGCCAGCTTTCCCTAAGTAAAGCAAGCCTAGGTTGATTGAAGCAGCTCATTCTCGGAGTTCATGGGCTGCGTGGGTGTCGTCCTAAGCGGGTTTGTGCGTACGCCGACAGTGTGCTGCGGGTGCACGCGTCAGCGGGAAATTGCCCATTGCGAGCACCGGCCTGACTATTCGCGTCGGCAAAGGCGGTTGCGGCAAAGCAACGTGGCTGCCGTAGGCGACCCAGCGGTTGGTGCTCCAACAGCCCGGCACGCTAAAGGGCTGGTCAGCGGCACATCGACTGGGGTGAAGTTCGCTGACAACTTAGGTTAGACTGCACTAACTCACTTAGGTTAGACTCCACTAACAATGTACGTATGCCTGTGTGTCGGTGCGACGAGTCAGACGGTGTCTGACGCCGTCGCAGGCGGGGCGTCGACATCCAAAGAGGTTGCGGCGGCCTGCGGGGCCGGAACTGACTGCGGACGTTGCCGGCGCACCTTGCGGGCGATCATCGCGGCTGCCGCGCGGTTGGAAACCAGCGGGTCGCGGTAGCCGCCGTCGTAGCGATCAGTTGCCCCGCCGGCCGGTGAAATCGGCAAGGGCCTGCGCGTTTGCCTGACCGCCCATCAGCTCGGCGAAATGGGCATTCTCCCGAGCGGTCGCCGCCGCGATTTCGGGACGAGTCGGTTCGACGATGGTCTGCTTGACGGCTATCAAGCTCGAGATCGGCCGAGAGGCAAGGATTTCGGCATGTCGGCGGGTGTCCGCCAGCAGCTCGGAGGGCTCACACACCCTCCAGACCAGACCCATCCGTAGCGCCTCTTCGGCGGTCACCCACTCCGAAGACATCAACAGCCAGGCGGCGTTCTGCCGGCCCATCAGCTGCGGCAACAGATATGACGACGCCGCTTCCGGCCCGACACCCAGGCTGGTGAACGGGCATTTCAGTCGAGCCGTCGACGACATGAACGCCAGATCCGCATAGCCGAGGATGGTGGTGCCAATCCCGACGCCGACGCCATTCACCGCGCAGATCAGCGGCTTGGGAAACCGGCTCAGCGCGTCGATCATCGTGATGAAGTGCGATCCCTGGCCGGCCAATTGCGGATCGGTGATACGCGCTTGCATCTCATTGAGGTCGTTGCCCGCGCTGAAGGCTCGTCCGGCGCCGGTCAACAGCACCACGGCGACTTCGGGGTCGTCGGCGGCGACCCTCAGCGCCTCGGCGGTCACTTCGTAGAGCGCCTCGTTGAAGGCGTTGAGCGCCTCGGGCCGGTTCAGGGTGAGCGTGCGCACCCGGTTGGCGTCCTCGCTCTGCAGTATCACGGGTGTCTCCTCACGTCTGGAACGGTGTTTTCAGCACGTAACGGCTAGTCGGCACGGTGTCGATGTTCTCGTTGGCGCCGAAAGCCGATGTGCTGGCGACCATCCGGCTCAGCCGCTGTTGCAGGTCGCCATCATCTGCGGCGCCGAAAAAGGCCTTCAGATCGGTGATCGCCTCGGCCGGGAACAGCTCTTCGACGATGCCTGCGAGTTCTGGCGCGTCCGGCGTGAGCGAGCGGACCACGGCGTTCTGGGTGTAGCCGAAGGTGGACTGCGTCTCGATCGCCACCGTCGTGTGATCGAGTTGCCAGCGGCTCAACCAGCTCGCCTGGTCCAGCTCAGCAGGCCGGCGTAACAATGCGATGTTGGCCAAACCCGTTGTGCGGCTGCCTAGTTCAATCGGAGCCTGCAACGGAACCGATTCGGTGACCAGATAAGCCGCAACCGAATCGCACTCCATCTCGAGCAGGCGCAGGGCCGCCGCGATCTGATCGCCGTAACACTGCTGGGTCCACATGCTCACTACCGCAGCGACCGGCGGGTCGAGCGTCGTCAGCGTCATCAGCGAATGACGCACCGCCGCGTCACGGACATTGACGGCCAAACCGGAGACGCCCAGCCGAAGAATGGCATCGGCGACTGGTCCCCGTTGCCGTTGGCACCAGTCCTCGTCGCCGTCGGCCGCCATCAGCACTGCAACTACCTTTTCCATACCGTCTCCGTACGCCGAAACCTACAGTTGTCGCTACCGACGCGCTCAGCGCCGATGTCCTGCAGCGTGAAATCCAGCATGAGGCGAAACTAGAACACGTTCATGTTGCCGCAACTACCGGGCCGGGCGGACCTGCTGATCGTTGCCGACCAGCTCGCCGATCAACCGCGCAAGCTGCCGGTAGGACGCTTCCCGGCCGCTGGATGACCGAAATACCAACCCGATCCGCCGGCCAGGACGAGGCGCGGCGAAGTACGCCAGATCGAGACGGCTGCGCGCGGTCTCAACGGGCACCGCGCTCTGCGGGATCAACGTCACGCCCAGCCCGCCGGCCACACATTGCACCGCCGTCGCCAGTGACGCCGCCCGGGTGTTGGCCAACTCGGCGCGTACGCCCGCCATCCGGCAGACGTCGAGCGCCTGATCGCGTAGGCAGTGTCCCTCGTCGAGCAAAAGCAACGGCAACTCCGCCAGCGCGGTCGGCGACACTCGTCGCTTGCCCGACAGCGGGTGCCCCGGCGGCAGCGCAAGCACGAAATCTTCGTCGTAAACCGGGATTTCGCTGATGCCGTTGGCCTCGGCGGGCAAGGCGATCAGTGCTGCGTCCAGGGATCCCTCGCGCAGCCCGGTGAGCAGCCGCTCGGTCTGGTCTTCGATCACTCGCAAGGTCAGCGCGGGCAGCCGTTCGGCCAGCCCCGCCAGCAGGGTCGGCAACACATATGGTGCCACCGTCGGGATCAGTCCCAGCCGGATGCTGCCCTGCAGCGGATCCGAGGCCCCGGCGGCCGCGGCGGTGAACGCGGTCATCGCCTCGATCACCGCTTGTGCCTGCGGCAGCAGCTGCCTGCCTTCTTCGGTCAGGAAAACTCGGCGAGTCGACCGCTCAACCAGGTTGACTCCGAGACCAGTCTCCAGCACCGACAGTGCCTGCGACAACGTCGACTGGCTTACGGCGAGAGTTGTTGCGGCGCTGCCGAAATGTTGCTTTTCGGCGACGGCGACGAACGCGCGGAGCCCGGCGATCGTCGGCTGATAACTCCTATCGGTCATGCCTATCAGTATAGTGGGACATATCACCTTTAATTCTAAGTTGGGTCACGGCAGTATGGAATCAGGCAAAACTTGACCAAATCCAATCTTCGCAAAAGGAGTGACATGGCACTGTTGACAATCGGTGACCAGTTCCCGGCCTACCGGTTGACCGCGCTGATCGGTGGCGACCTGTCCGAGGTCGACGCGCAGCAGCCCGGCGACTACTTCACCACGATTTCCAGCGACGACCACCAGGGCAAATGGCGGGTGGTGTTCTTCTGGCCGAAAGACTTCACCTTCGTGTGCCCGACCGAGATCGCCGCGTTCGGCAAGCTCAACGACGAGTTCGAGGACCGCGACACGCAGGTTCTCGGCGTCTCGGTGGACAGCGAGTTCGTGCACTTCCAGTGGCGTGCTCAGCACGAGGACCTCAAGAAGCTACCGTTCCCGATGCTTTCGGATATCAAGCGGGAACTCGTCGAAGCCACCGGGGCACTCAACGACGAGGGTGTCGCCGATCGGGTCACGTTCATCGTCGATCCCAACAACGAAATCCAATTCGTCTCGGTGACCGCCGGCTCAGTGGGCCGCAACGTCGACGAGGTGCTGCGGGTGCTCGATGCCCTGCAGTCTGACGAGCTGTGCGCCTGCAACTGGCGCAAGGGCGACCCCACGATCGACGCCGGCGACGAGTTGAGGAAGTCAGCCTGATGAGTGTCGAGAATCTGAAGGACGCATTGCCCGAATACGCCAAGGACCTCAAGCTCAACCTCGGCTCGATCAGCCGCAGCACCGTGCTGAACGAGGAGCAGCTGTGGGGCACCCTGCTGGCCAGTGCCGCAGCGACTCGGAATGCCCAGGTACTGGCCGAGATTGGCGCCGAGGCGGCTGATTACCTGTCGTCCGAGGCCTATCAGGCGGCGCTGGGTGCCGCATCGATCATGGGCATGAACAACGTGTTCTACCGTGGCCGCGGCTTCCTTGACGGCAAGTACGACGACCTGCGTCCCGGGCTGCGGATGAACATCATCGGCAACCCGGGCGTGGACAAAGCGAATTTCGAGCTGTGGTCGTTTGCGGTGTCGTCGATCAACGGGTGTTCGCACTGCATGGTGGCCCATGAGCACACACTGCGTGAGGTCGGCGTCGGCCGAGAAGCCATCCTGGAGGCATTGAAGGTGGCGGCCATCGTCTCCGGCGTCGCGCAAGCGATCACCACTGCCCAAACACTGGCAGCTGCGGGCTAGACACCGCCCGTAGACTTCGGGTCTGTGGTGTTGAGCCAAGTCGATCTGCAACGCTTGCATCGCTGTGTCGAACTTGCCCGCACCGCACTCGACAACGGGCACGGACCGTTCGGGGCGATCCTGATCGGGGCCAACGGCCAGACCCTCTACGAGGACCACAATCGCGTCACGGACGACGACCAGACATTGCATGCCGAACTGGGGATCATCCGGTGGGCGGTAGCGAATTTGGCTCCGGTGCATCGCATTCGGGCCACCGTGTACACGTCATGTGAGCAGTGCCCGATGTGTGCGGCCGCGCACGCCTGGGCCGGTCTTGGGCGTATCGTATACGCCACGTCGAACGCTCAGCTGACTCAATGGCTGACCGAGTGGCAGGTGCCCACACCGCCGGTGGCCATGCTGCCGATCAACACCGTCGCACCCAGAGCGGTCGCTGACGGCCCGGTGCCCGAACTCGAGGCGGAGATGAAATCCCTTTACGAAGCCAGGTATCGGAAGTGACGGTGCCGCCCTGGGTCCGGCATGTGATCTGGTGGCACGTCTACCCGCTGGGGTTCGTCGGTGCCTTCCCGGCGGCTGCACTTCCGGATCCGGGTGAACACCGGCTGCGACGGATCGCCGATTGGTTCGACCACGCCATCCAGCTCGGTGCGTCGGGGATCGCGCTGGGGCCGATCTTCGCCTCGCGCACACACGGTTACGACACCACCGACCATTACCGTATCGACCCCCGGCTCGGCGACGAGGACGATTTCGACTACCTCGTCGCGCAGGCGCATCGGCGGGGCCTGCGGATGCTGCTCGACGGCGTGTTCAACCACGTCGGTGTCGACTTCGCGCGCTACCGGGAAGCGGAGCACGACGATGCGGCGGCGCGCTGGTTTCGCGGGCGCCCCGGCCGCTTTCACACCTTCGAAGGACACGATGGCCTGCCCACGCTGAACCACGACAACCCCGAAGTCGCCGACTACACCGCCGACGTCATGGCGCACTGGTTGCGACGGGGAGCTGACGGCTGGCGCCTGGACGCTGCTTACGCTGTCCCACAGGAATTTTGGGCCGCGGTCTTGCCGAGAGTTCGGGAACGCCAACCGGATGCGTGGTTCGTCGGAGAACTGATCCATGGCGACTACGCAGCGGTGGTTCGCGAAGCCGGTTTCGACTCGGTCACCCAATACGAACTCTGGAAGGCGATCTGGAGCAGCCTGAACGACGAAAACTTCTACGAGCTGGACTGGGCGTTGCAGCGCCACAACGATTTCGTGCAAAGCTTTCCCCCGCTGACCTTCATCGGAAATCACGACGTCACCCGCATCGCCAGCCAACTCGAGCGTCCCGAACACCTCGCGCACGCCCTGGTGATCCTGATGACCGTGGGTGGCATTCCGAGCATCTACGCCGGCGACGAGCTCGGCTATCACGGAATCAAGGAGGAGCGATTCGGCGGCGATGACGCTGTGCGTCCCGAATTCGGCGCTCCCCCGGCCCAACTGGATAAGCGCGGAATCCAAGTATGGTCGCTTCATCAGTACCTGATCGGGCTGCGCCGACGGCATTCCTGGCTGCATGCCGCGTCGACGACCGCGTTGCGACTGGACAACCGCCATTTCGTATACCGGTCTCGAAACGGCGACCAGGCGCTGATCGTAGCGCTCAACATCGACGACGTCGCACTGCACGTCGTGTTGGGTGAGCTGGGCTTGGGAAAGGCACACGTCATCGCAGGGAGTGGCGCGCCGCCGCAGGAAGTCGTCGACGCCGTGTCGATCGAGCCGCATGGCTGGCGGATCCTGCGGCCGAGCTAAGTCAGCCGCGCCACCGTCAGCGGATCTTCTTCGCCGTCGTAATACCGCTCGAGCAACTGGACGAAATCCTGGTTGTCCTGGGTCGCGCGGGCAAACAACGTCATCGACGAGCGAACTTTCAGGTCGTCGGGAGATCCGAACATCTCCCCGATCGAGCGGCCTTGCACGGCGTTGACCAACTGTGCGCATTCATGCAACCGCGCTCCGAGCAGCTGGTGCCGAAGATACGCGCGGGCCTCGTCGAGCGAGGAGATCGCGTACCTGGCCGCCGTCGGACTGCTGCCCAGCCCGTCGACCTGCGGGAAGATGAACCAGATCCAATGGCTGCGCTTGCGGCCGGCGCGCAACTCGTCGAGGACGGTGTGGTAGACCCGAGCCTGCGCATCGACAAAACGCTGCAGATCAAAGGGGTCGCTTGCGGATTGCATATGTCCTACCGTGGCACAGTCCCGACGTCTTGAGGAGGGATATCGATGGCGGCCAAACGGCGGATGCCGAAAGTCAATGACCTTGCACCGCTGATCCGATTCCGCAAGCCCCGGTTCGACCGTGTCCAAAGCCGGCTCGATGACGCGCAGACCATTCATGATCTGCGGCGCATTGCCAAACGGCGGACACCGAAGGCGGCCTTCGATTACACCGACGGCGCGGCCGAGGAAGAGATCTCCCTGGGGCGTGCGCGACAAGCCTTTCGCGACATCGAGTTTCACCCCACGATCCTGCGTGACGTCAGCAATGTCCAGACCGGATGGGAGGTTCTTGGCCAACCGGTGGCGCTGCCGTTCGCGATCGCGCCGACGGGCTTTACCCGGTTGATGCAGACCGAGGGTGAGATCGCCGGTGCCCGGGTGGCCGCGGCGGCTGGTATCCCGTTCTCGCTGTCCACTCTGGGCACCGCGTCCATCGAAGAAGTGGCGGCGTCTGCTCCGCAGGGCCGCAGGTGGTTTCAGTTGTACATGTGGCGTGATCGGGACCGGTCGATGGGATTGGTGCGACGGGCCGCCGACGCCGGGTTCGACACCCTGCTGGCCACCGTCGACGTCCCGGTTGCCGGTGCGCGGCTGCGCGACGTCCGCAACGGGATGTCGATTCCGCCGGCGCTGACGCTGCGTACGGTGCTCAACGCCGTGCCGCGCCCGCGCTGGTGGTTCGACCTGTTGACCACCGAGCCGCTGGCCTTCGCGTCGCTGGATCGGTGGTCGGGCACCGTCGGCGAATACCTCGACACGATGTTCGACCCCAGCCTCACGTTCGACGATCTGGCCTGGATCAAAGCCCAATGGCCGGGGAAGCTCGTCGTCAAAGGCATCCAGACCCTCGACGACGCGCGGGCCGTCGTCGATCGCGGCGTCGACGGCCTCGTATTGTCCAATCACGGTGGCCGTCAACTTGATCGGGCTCCGGTGCCATTTCAGCTGCTGCCCACTGTCGCGCGTGAACTCGGCAAGGACACCGAGATCCTGCTGGACACCGGCATCATGTCGGGCGCCGACATCGTCGCCGCGATCGCCCTAGGAGCGCGCTGCACGCTGATCGGCCGGGCCTATCTGTATGGGCTGATGGCCGGCGGCGAGGCGGGGGTTCATCGCGCCGTCGAGATCCTGTCCGGCCAATTGACTCGCACCATGCGGCTGCTCGGCGTCACCTGCCTCGAGGAACTCTCGCCCAAGCACGTCACGCAGCTACGGCGGCTGGTGCCGATCCCGCCGTCCTGTTGACAATCGACGGTTACTGCTCGTCGAGGTTGAGCAGGGAAATCACGCCCTTCAAGTGGTCGCAGAGGAAGTTTCTGCACATCGCGGGACGAATGTCGTAGACCGTGCACGCACCTGTCGTTTTGTCGTAGAAGCGGCACGGAATCCACTCCACGTCCGGCAGGACGCGCATTGCCGGGTAGTTAGCAGGTTCTTGCCACGACGGGCGATCGGGGAAGAGGGCCCGTCCCTCCTCGAAGTCGATGAACACTTCTTCGCGTGAGACCTCGCGACCGAGTCGGCGGCCAAGGTCAATCAGGAAGGTATCCGCGTCGCGAACGGGCCCCGGGATGAAGTCGCGATCATCAAGCGTGCAGCATCCGCCGGCGTTTCCGCGGAAGCCCATGCAATTTTGGCTGCAGGTGTATCCGATGACCTGCAGCCGCAGCGCCTCTCGGGCGATCGCCATGGTTCGACCATAGCGCCGCCGAGTCCGATGCGACGGAATGGCGATCGGCGGAGCTTCTACCTCGGCGCTACTTGTCAGTGGACCGTGGCATACTCGAATATATGTTCGAATCAAAGTCGGGTCTGCTGTCGCCGCCGGAGGTGATCGCGCGGTTCGATGAGATGTTTGAGCGGCACTACCCGTCAAAGACGCCGGAGTCGTCGGCCCTGGTGGATCGGGTTCGCTGCCGAGACTTCACCTGCCGATGGCCCGGCTGCGACCGACCAGCCCACGACTGCGATTTGGACCATACGATCCCCTACGCCAACGGCGGGCCGATGCCGCGTCGAATTTGAAGTGCTACTGCCGCACCCACATGACCTCTGCGACTTTCTCCTTGAAACCCTACTATTCGGCTAGCGCAACCAGCGGCGGCGGAGTGCCGTGGTCTTCCAGAGAAAAGGAATCCCAACATGAAGACGAGAGTATTGATGGCCACGGTCGGTGGTGCAGCGGCAGCCTTGGCCGCTGGTGTTATGTGGACTGCACCATCGGCGTCGGCTGGTAGCGACTTTTGCAATTCGCTTCCCACCCCCGACCAAATTCATGATTGCAGCTGCGGCGCTGACAACGTCCCGGGTACTCAGGAGTATCAGCAGTGCCTGCATGGAAATGCGGCTGCGCCCGGGCCGGCCAGCTCACCGCCACCCGCGCCCCCCGCGCCACCCGCGCCCCCCGCGCCACCCGCCTAATCCCTACCGCGCTTGGCTCGCCGCCGGTGCGGCGAACCGCGAGGGCGCGTCCGTTCTGGGCTTGGTAGCAGCCGATGAGTTGAGTGTTCTTTAGCTAGTCGGTGCCAGATGCGCGCTGACAACGCGCGGTCGCTAAAAGGGCGGCCTAACACGCTGCGATCGTCGCGCTATCGTCGGCAACCATGGACATTGTTGGGATGGCCGGCAGGCGTGGTTGATGCAACCAGTCCCTTGGCTTCCGATCGCTGCGCGTTTCTTGCCCTACCGGAGAGGGCTGTTCGCGCGGCACTTGCGTCTTATGCGAGCCGGGATGGCACTCGCTGGTCGGATAGTGGCGCTCCGCGACGCGGAGGTCGTCCCGGTGTCGGCCACCGCCAGCGTGCGGGTTCACAGGCCGAGGGGGCTGAGCGAGAGGCCGCCCGCTCTGCTGTGGATCCACGGCGGAGGTTACGTGGCGGGATCGGCGGCGATGAATGACCGCGCGGTGCGGAAGATGGCCGCCCATCTCGGCGCTCTGGCGGCCAGCGTCGAATATCGACTCGCCCCAGAGCACCCATATCCAGCAGCACTCGACGACTGCTACGCCGCCTTGCAGTGGCTTGCCGCTCGTGACGACATCGATCGACGGCGGATTCTGATCGCCGGTAAGTCAGCCGGCGGTGGGCTGGCGTCGGCGCTGGCACTGCGCTGCCTCGACGCGGGGCTAGTCGACTTAGCAGGGCAGGTGCTGATCTATCCGATGCTTGACGATCGAACGGTTCAGCGGTCGACCGCGACTTGTGCGAGAGGGTGGACACCGCGAGACAATTCGTTCGGCTGGCGCTCCTACCTGGGTCGTGACCCCGGCACGGGGAATGTGAGCGCCTACGCAGCACCGGCCCGGCGCGCCGACCTGTCAGGTCTACCGCCCACATGGATTGGTGTCGGCACCGCAGATCTTTTTCATGATGAATGTGTCGACTACGCCAACCGGCTGCGCGCAGCAGGAGTGCCGACACAGCTCCGGATTGTGCCCGCTGGCTTCCATGGATTCGACGTCGTCGGACCACAAACTTCGGTCGTGCGGCAGTTCCGCGCCGATCAACTAGCCGCGATGCGTCAACCTTTGGCGTCCTAGGGAACAACCGGGTTGAACGGCCGAGCGCCGCAAACCTGTGAAGTGTAATTAAGCCAATCGGTGACAAGCATTCGATCAAAACCTTTAGGGACTCGCGCGACAAACAATTGACTGTCGATTCAGTTGGGCTATCCAGGTGTCTCGGATCTGCAGGCTCCCGGTAGTTACGGTTTGCTCACGCGGTAGAGGTCGGTGTCCTCGGGCAGGCCCTTGAGTCGGCGCGCTCCGAGATGTTCGAAGACCATGCCCGACCCGGCCGAGAGGTCGCGAACAGTGCGGCTTGCCAGTATCTCTCCGGGTCCGGCCAGCGAACCGATTCGCGCTCCGACGTGAACGGCCATGCCACTCCATTCCTCCCCACGCTTCTCGCACTCGCCGACATGAATGCCCACGCGGATTCGAATTCCCCGCATTGCGAGGGCTGGCACGAGGTCCAGCGCGCACCGCGCCGCATTTGTCGGTCCGTCGAACAATGCGAAGACGCCATCGCCGGTGTGTTTTGCGCGGCGGCCACCATATTTCGGGAGGATCGCATCGACGAGTTGATCGTGCGCGTCCAGCTGGGCGCGCCAGTGCGCGTCCCCGGCCGCCGTGAGTTGTTCGGTGGAGCCGACGATGTCGGTGAACACGACCGTCGTGAGCACTCGCTCGCTCGGTGCAGCGCTTCCAGTGTCACACACGAATTCGAGCACGCGGGCGCCCACTAGGTCGAAGATGTCAAGCGTGTTGTGGGCACCGGGAGGAAGCATATGAAATTGCGCGCCACGGATACCGGCGGCCAAAGCCGCCGCGGCGTCTGGCGGGACAAGTTGATCATCGGCCCGAGCCAGCACGAGGGTCGGTGTACGAATGTCGTGGAGCACGCCGCGGATGTCGACGTTCATCAAGGCTTGCCACGTCAGCTGAGCCATGGTGGGCGAATGCATCGACCGCTGGATCTTTCCGAGCCATTCGCGCATCCCTGGCGTGTCCGCGGCTTCCCCGAAGAGGACGTCGGACAGCGCGCCACTTCCCCAGTCGTTGTCGATTTCAGCCGTCCGCTCCGCTACTTGGGCAGGGGTTAGGCCCCACGGAAAATCTGGAAGCTCTTGAGAAAATCGTGCTGCTGTGCCGTACACGACAAGCGAACGGACCCGTTGAGGGTAGGTGGCGGCGAACAACACACTCGTTGCACCGCCCTCGCTGAAGCCGAACATTGTGGCCGACTCGACGCCGGCGGCGTTCATCACGGTACGAAGGTCCTCGATGCGTTCTGTCAGCGGCGGCACCTGGGTCGCCGCGTCGGACAGTCCGCCGCCGCGCATGTCCCAGACAACCAAGCGCGTGACCTGGCTGAGCTGCTTGGCCAACGTCGCGAAAGGGCTTGCGGGGTCGTCGAATGACTCGACGTTTCGTGCCGCGCCCGGCGTCCACACCACCGTGTTCTCCGCCTCGCCGAACACCCGGTAGGCAAGGCGAACGGTCCCATTGCGGGCGTAGCGGACCCGACCGCCGTTCACCTGCACAGTCTCGCATCGCCGACTCGGGCGCACATGCGGTTCGCCTGCAGCCGCCGTTCAATTGCGGCCTGTTTTGGTGCCCCGTACCACCTCACCCCTGAGCTTGTCATCGGGTTCAAGAACCCTGACGGCTAGACGCATCGTCGACCCAAGTCCAACCGACCAGCACCAACCGAGTGGGATCAGGGGATCAGGTCCACCTAGTCGGGCAAAGCGGCCGATCAGCAACGGCCCCCAGACGGGATGCGAATAATCAAGCTTGGCGAACCGCTCGGCGGTTGGCCGGTGTATGTCAGGTACGCGAGTTCGGAGGCGTTCGTGGATCAACGGCTCGGGAGCCTGGGCGCTCACACCAACCAAGGGTGGACACAGCCGACCGACTCGGCCAGTGGGGAGGACGTCCTCCGTGACGTTGTTCGGGTCGCCTCTGACTCGCTGGGCGAACGGTTGATTGCGGCGTATGCCATGGGCAGCCTGGCTCACGGTGGCTTCAGCCCATTGGTGAGCGACGTTGATGTCGGTTTGATCCTCACTGACCCGATTCAGGAGTCTGACGCTGACTCGGTAGTTGGCGTTGCCGAGAACGTGCGCTCCATCGGATCGCCATTACACGGGCGGGTGTCCGTATTCTGGGGCACAGCAGAATCTTTCGCTGGTCGCGCCATCGGTGGCCGGTTTCCTCCGCTTGATCGCCTGTGCCTGCTCGAGCATGGGCGACTACTTAGGGGAAATGAGGTACGCAGTGGCCTAACGCCGCCCAACCAAACGGAGCTCCTCATCACGGGCGCACGATTTGCGCTCGAACTGCTGGCCGATGACGTGGTGGCCTGCGCACATCAACCTGACCGATTCGTCGAGGGAGGCATCCGCTGGACCACGAAGCTCGCGTTGTTCCCGGCCCGTTTCCTCTTTACTGCCGAAACAGCCCGGGAGGGAACCAACGAGGCTGCAGTTCAGTACTATTCGGAGCTGAGCGGAGCGCCCGGTACCGCGCTGGTCCGCGCCGCATTCGACTGGCGGACCAACCCTCCATCTGCCGAACGCGCGCTCGCAATGCTGATCGATGACTTCGTCCCGTTGTACGTGTACTACCTAACCGACTACATCCGCCGCCTCAAGTCCATTGGTGAGTCGGAGCTGGCGGGTGTTTTCAGCGACTGGCGATCGCGCCTTCTCGCCGGGAAGAGCGACGCGCCAACCAAGTGATAGGCAGATGCGGGCCTATGCCGCTAGCGCGAAATCTCGCACCCGCAGAGTAACTACCCGAAATTAGTGCGCAATTTTAGCCACCCAGATCGAGCCTGGAATCCGCACGACGGCAGGATCACCGAGCTGGGCATGCACCTGACCGAGGACCACGCTCTCCGCAACGACGCCGTGATCGGTATCGCAGCCGCACCCGCCTGACGGGCGGTGTCTCCAAGACAACCAAGAGAGTATTTCAGCCAGTCGGTGACACCATCTGCTCAAGATTTTTTGGGGATGGCGGGACAAGCAGCTGGCCGACGGCACGGGCAGTCCTTGGAAGACACACCCCTAATTGCCGGTCTAGGCTGGGGCTGTTGCGGCGCTAACGATCGCGGCCGTCGGGCTGTACTGCCTTCGACGGCGCAGAAGAAGGCGTCGAGATTCGAGGTGCAGAATCGTTCGAGTCATATGTTCTATTATCGCCGGATCAAGAAGAATTGCACGAATTTAAAGCTCGGGTGTGGATTTTTCTCTAAGCAAATCGTAGAACAGTCGATAGATGCCAGGTTGGAGGAATTCAATGCCGATTTTCATGGATCGCCACATCGTACAGGGCGCAACGGATGATGCAGTCCAAGCCGCACACCAAAAAGACCTCGAAATTCAGGATAAATATCACCTGCGGTTCTTGACTTACTGGTTTGACAGTCGAGACTGCAGTGTCTTTTGTCTGATTGACGCGCCTGACGAAGAGGTTATCCGCAAAGTTCACAGTGAGTCACATGGGCTGATCCCAAGCGAGATTATCCTGGTTGATCTGACAAATGTAGAGGCGTTTCTGGGTCGTAGTGCCGACCCCGAACCGGAAACGACCGCCTCTGGCGAAAAACGGCTGCACTTCGACAGCGCTTTTCGCTGCATCATGTTCACCGATCTGCAAGATTCAACCGCCATGTCCCGCAAAATTGGCGATGCCGCCGCGATTGAGTTGTTAGAACTGCACGACAAAATCATCCGCAAAGCGTTGGAAGCCAATCAAGGCCGCTATATCAAGCATACTGGCGACGGCATGATGGCGGCCTTCACCGATGTCGCCAGTTCGGTTCGCTGCGCCATCGACATCCAGCGGGCTTTTCAGCAGTTTAACGACGCCAATCCCCGCTTGCCGCTGCATGTGCGAATCGGGCTAAATGCTGGCGAACCCGTCGAACGCAACAATGATTTGTTCGGGATGACCGTTCAACTGGCGGCGCGGGTATGCAGCCATTGTGAACCGGAGCAGGTGCTGGTTTCCGGGATCATTTTTGAGCTGTGCAAGGGGGAACACCTGGATAACGCCTTCAGCGATATAGGCAAAGCCCATTTTAAGGGCTTTGAACACGCGATCCAGCTTTACCAGATCGACTGGCGGACTTCCCCTGTCGAAAACGCCTGAAACTCATTGGCGCTTGACGACATCCCCTAAAGAATGCGACGAAATCGATGAAGAGAATGGTTCGCGTCCGCCTCGCAAGTGGGTACCCGATCACGCGGGCCGCGCGATCATTGCCTGCTTGCGTGACGCGGCGTTGCGCCAGCTCCTGCGCCAAGCCGATTTGACGATCGGCGATCCAGATCTCGGCACCCCCGTCGACCAACTTGGTCGTCAACGCAGCGCCGATGCCGGACGGGCCGTAACAAATGCAATCTTCCCTGACACGCTCGATGCTATTGCGGAAGGATAATCGCTCGCCCTCGTAGGTCACGGGAGGTTCTCGGGGCGGGGTCGCAGAGTTGGATGGTGAAACGTACTTCGGCAATTCGGTGTCACCATCGGCAAAAGGTGTTGCTGCCGATGCCTTTATCTTGTGAGTCCGGTGACAAAGCGCAAAACCACTGCCGCCGGCAGGCGGGGCCACCGGTCAGGTCTCTGCCCTGTCGATCGCCCCGCCACTGTCCGCCCAGTCCTTGAACGCGCCGAGGTTGTATATCTCGCCGTAGCCCATTTCCTTGAGCACCTGGCCGGCAAGAGCAGAGCGCCCGCCCGACGCGCAGTACACGATCACCGTCTTGTCCTTGCCGAAATGCGGGTCGTGGTAGGGCGATTCCGGGTCCGCTCGGAATTCGAGCATTCCGCGCGGGACGTGCACGGCGCCGGCGACCTTCCCGCTCTGCTGCACCTCGGGCGCGTCTCGCACGTCGACAACCAACGCGCTGCCCTTGGCAATCAGTTCTTGCGCCCGGGCGGCCGTGATTTGCGGCACGACGGCGTTCGCGGCTTCCACCAACTGCTTGACACTCGTAGCCATGACAACCTCTCTGCTGGCACGATTCCGTCCCTACCCAATCTAGACTCATGCCCTGCGCGGAGGCGCCGACATCGGCGTTGTTCGCCCGGGGGTGGGCGTGGCAATCAGGCGGTGTACATACCTCTTGGCCGGAGCCCGTTGTTAAGAATGTACTTCCGTAATCGGTACCACCACTTGATGAAGCACGACGAGATCCGGTGATCTGGCTGCTGCGGTCAGACCGGTGCATCACCTCGGAGGTGCTGCTCGTTCCGAGCGCCCTGCACCCGCACCAGCGGCTGACGGGCCAAAAGCCTGGTTTCCTAAAGGTATTGGTCATAGTGTGCTTAGCCGCGCGGTGGAGGACCGGGTACAGATTACTGCTCGATGGCGAGGTTAAAAAGATGACTTCTGCACAGGAGGCGACGCTCGCGCCCAGCGGGCGACCGAACAGCTTGTATGTACATATCGCCAACCTTGTCCAGCGACATCAGCAGGTCGTTGTCCACGAATGCGGTCGAATCGGACGCGGCCTGCGTCGCACGCATCCCGGTGCCGCTAAGGGTCGAGGCCACCTCGCGGGCCGCGCGGCCGGCGGCGTCCCAGTCGGCGACGGCGGGCATGTCACCCGAAGCGGCGGCGCGGTGCAGCTCGGCAATGTCGAGGATCGCTTTGTGGGCGGTGATTTTGGCGTACTTGAGCACTCCCCACGTCGGACTGGTCAGCAATTCGGCGATCCAGGCGTGGACGACGGTCTCAGGAACATCGGCGGTTCCGACCGTCTGCCAGGCGAGGTCGAGGGCCAGCACGCTGTCATCGGGTAACAGGTAGCCAGCGGGTCCCGCCAGCAGATCGTTGGATGTCTGGACGAGCAGGCTCAGCGGCCGCGCCGAGCGGGTCGGAAAGTCGGTGACCTGCTCGTCGCCGGTGATGTAAGAAATGACGTTCATCGCGCACCCTTTGCCGGAGCTCGGCTGGTGCGATCCTCTGGCCAACCTCAGCGGGTGGGTTATCCGGTAGAGGTCCATTTTGGTTGGCTCCTTTCGCCGTTCACTGCCGAATAGATCGGCTGGTTACTCCCTTGGACGCCGGACATGTCCTTCTCGTTCGAACTGCTAAGCTTTCGTAACCTGTTTAGATAGTTACAGCTTGCGCTCAGCGTGAAACCTGTCAAGGCGGTTACTTGTGACATTCGTCTATGTGGGCGGCCGCCGATGCCTGAACTTCGTGGGCACCCTGAAGCACCGCGATTCGGCCCGTGAAGAACTGCTGACTCGGCCTGAACTGTTGTCGGAATTTGCAGTTCAGGGAGGGCTGCTCGACGGCGCCATCCACGTCGCCGATGACGATCTGGCGGCCGCGATCGAGCTGCGCGAAGCCATCTACCGGACCGTGATCGCCCGGCTAGAGCACCGCCGGCCCCAACCCGCCGACGTCGACCTGCTCAATGAGCGTGCAGCTCAACCTCAGCTCACGCCGCGATTGCAGCGAACCGGCGCGACCCGCCGCGAGGGCACCGCGTCGCACCTGCTGGCGACTCTGGCCGCCGATCTGCTCGATCTCCTCGCCGGAACCGACATCGAGAACGTCAAGCGCTGTGCCCACCCGGACTGCACGCGCCTGTATCTCGATGCGTCGCGGGCGAAGAACCGGCATTGGTGCGGGATGGGCACCTGCGGCAACCGCGCGAAAGTTCAGGCCTTCCGGGCCCGCCAGCGCGCCTCGTCTTCCACCGCGTAGTCCTCGGGAACAAATCACGTCCGACGAAGGTTGAGCGCGACAGGCTTAACTTTGGAGGATTCGATGGCTGAAGCCAAATCAGTGCCGGTGTTATTTGTCAGTGATCCGATCGTGTTGCCCGGAATGGTCGTGCCGATCGCCTTGGACGACGCTGCTCGACCGGCCGTCGACGCTGCCCGCGCCAGTGAATCGGGCCAGCTGCTGATCGCCCCGCGGCTCGACGACCGCTACCCGTCCTACGGCGTGCTGGCGACGATTCTGCAGGTCGGCCGGATCGCCGGTGGCGGTACCGCCGCGGTTGTGCGCGGCGAACGACGTGCCCACATCGGCGTAGGAGCCAGCGGGCCCGGCGCGGCGTTGTGGGTTGAGGTGACCGAGATCACCGACCCCGAGGCCAGCGACGAGACGCGCGCGCTCGCCGCCGAATACAAGAAGCTGCTGCTGGCGATGCTGCAACGCCGCGAGGCCTGGGAGCTGGTCGACGTCGTCAACCGGCTGATCGACCCGGCGGCGCTGGCCGACATGGCTGGTTATGCGTCGTATCTGACCGCTGTGCAGAAGCGCCAGCTGCTGGAAACCGAAGATGTGGGCCGTCGCCTCCGTCTGTTGATCGACTGGACCGGCGAGCAGTTGGCCGAGGTCGAGGTCAACGACAAGATCGCCGAGGACGTCCGCGAGGGCATGGAGAAGCAGCAGAAAGAGTTTCTGCTGCGCCAGCAATTGGCCGCGATCCGCAAGGAGCTCGGCGAGGGCGAGCCGGACGGTTCTGACGACTATCGGTCCCGAATCGAGGCAGCCGACCTGCCTGAGAAGGTTCGCGAGGCCGCGCTGCGTGAGGTCGGCAAGCTGGAACGCTCCAGCGAGCAAAGCCCCGAGGGCGGCTGGATCCGCACCTGGCTGGACACCGTGCTCGACTTGCCTTGGAACACCACGACCGAGGACTCGACCGATTTGGCCGCGGCGCGGGAGATCCTGGACGCCGATCACCACGGTCTGGACGACGTCAAGGACCGCATCGTCGAATATTTGGCGGTGCGGGCTCGCCGCGCGCAGCGCGGATTGCAGGTCGTCGGCGGCCGCGGATCCGGCGCCGTGATGGTGCTGGCCGGTCCGCCCGGGGTCGGCAAGACGTCGCTGGGTGAGAGCGTCGCTCGCGCGCTGGGCCGCAAGTTCGTTCGCGTCGCGTTGGGCGGCGTGCGCGACGAGGCGGAGATCCGCGGGCACCGCCGCACCTACGTCGGCGCGCTGCCCGGCCGGATTGTGCGGGCCATCGGCGAAGCCGGCTCGATGAACCCCGTCGTTTTGCTCGACGAGATCGACAAGGTCGGCTCGGACTACCGCGGCGACCCCAGTGCTGCCCTGCTCGAGGTGCTTGACCCTGCGCAGAACCACACCTTCCGCGACCACTACCTGGACCTGGATCTGGACCTGTCCGATGTGATGTTCCTGGCCACGGCCAATGTCATCGAGAACATCCCGTCGGCGCTGCTGGACCGGATGGAGTTGGTGCAGATCGACGGCTACACCGAAGACGACAAGGTGGCCATCGCGCGCGACTTCCTGTTGCCGCGCCAACGCGACCGTGCCGGGCTGACTGACGACGAAGTCGTCGTGACCGATGCGGCGCTGCGCAAGATCGCCGCGGACTACACCCGTGAGCCCGGTATGCGGCAGTTCGAGCGGCTGCTGGCCAAGGCGCTGCGCAAGGTCACCACGAAGATCGCCGCGGAGCCGGTCACCATCGACGAGCCGGATCTGGTCGGCTACCTGGGCCGGCCGCGATTCACCCCCGAATCGGCCGAACGCACGGCGGTGCCAGGCGTGGCGACCGGGCTGGCCGTTACCGGGCTGGGCGGCGATGTGCTCTACATCGAAGCCG
Source organism: uncultured Actinomycetota bacterium (assembly GCA_963751315.1). Taxonomy (GTDB): domain Bacteria; phylum Actinomycetota; class Actinomycetes; order Mycobacteriales; family Mycobacteriaceae; genus Mycobacterium. The sequence goes on from CAVVUH010000008.1 coordinate 153,214, forward strand.
GCGCCAACGACGGTAAGCCGGGCCTGCAGCTGACCGGTCAACTCGGTGACGTGATGAAGGAGTCCGCGCAGATCGCGCTGTCCTACGTCCGTTCGCACGCCGCAGAATTGGGTGTCGATCCGTCGACCCTCGACCGGCGGATCCACGTGCACGTGCCAGCCGGCGCCGTCCCGAAGGACGGTCCGTCCGCTGGTGTCACGATGGTGACGGCGCTGGTGTCGATGGCTACCGGGCGGCAGGTGCGCGCCGACGTTGGGATGACCGGCGAGGTGACGTTGAACGGCCGGGTGCTCCCGATCGGCGGCGTGAAGCAGAAACTGCTGGCCGCGCAGCGGGCAGGGTTGTCGACGGTGTTCATCCCGCAGCGAAACGAGCCGGATCTGGACGATGTGCCCGCCGAAGTGCTCGAGGCGTTGGACGTCAAGCCGATGACCGACGTCGCCGAAATCGTCGCCCAGGCACTGGAACCGGCTGCGCAGGCGGTGACCGCCGCGGCGTGATGTCGGACAGGTCGGATAGCGTGCGGCTATGACCGACTCGCAACGGCTTAAACGGCGTATCGTCCACACCGCCCAACGGCTGGTGGTCAATCCAGTGGGTCGGCGATTGCCGTTTCCCATGCTGGAGACCATCGGCCGAAAGTCGGGGCAGCCGCGGCGCACCGCGATCGGGGGCCGAGTGATCGGCAATCAGTTCTGGATGGTCTCCGAGCACGGGGAGCATTCGCACTATGTGCTCAACATCAAGGCCAACCCCGCGGTGCGGTTGCGCATCCACGGCCGATGGCGCAACGGAACCGCCCACCTGCTGCCCGACGATGACGCGAAAGAGCGGCTGCGAAGCCTGCCCGGCTTCAACAGCACACTCGTGCGCCTGGCGGGCAGTGACTTGCTGACCATTCGGGTGGATCTGGACTGAGGCCGCAGGTCGGTGCTTGGCGCTACCGTTGCGCCGTGGCCTACGACACCGAGTTGGTTGAGCGAATCCGCGAGCTGTTGGCGCCCGAGCGTGGCGTCGACGAGAAACGGATGTTCGGCGGCCTCGCCTTCCTGATCAACGGGCATATGGTCGTCGCCGCCAGCCGTGAGGGCGGGTTACTAGTGCGGGTGCCGCCGCAGGAAACCGACAAGCTGCTCGATCGCGCGCACGTCAGCCCGATGGTGATGGCCGGCCGCGAGGCCCGGGGCTGGTTGCGAATCGACCCCGACGGATTGAAAACCAAGCGCCAGCTTGCACGCTGGGTGGATCGCGGGGTGAACCACGTGCACAGCCTGCCGCCGAAGTGAATAGTGCGGTTGGTGACCTGCCACGGCGGGTACGCGAAGCGTTATGGACGAGCCTGAGCAGGTGGTGCAACGACTGCTGAAAGTCGCGGGCGCCACCTGCGGCTAGAAGGGAGCAGCGATCATGGCCAACTCGAGGACATTCGTCATCATCGGTGGCGGACTTGGCGGAGCTAAGGCCGCGGAAGCCCTCCGCGAGAAAGACTTCGACGGACAGATCATCGTGTGCGCCGAGGAAGATCACCTGCCCTACGAACGGCCCCCGCTGTCGAAGGAGTTTCTGGCGGGTAAGAAGTCGCTGGACGATTTCACCGTGCACGACTCAGCGTGGTACCGCGAGAACGAGATCGACCTCCGCCTGAATGCTCGGGTGTTGGCGGTGGACCGGGCGGCACACACCGTCGAGCTTCCGGACAACACCAGGGTTGAGTATGACAAGCTGCTGCTGGCCACCGGATCGCGCTCACGGCGGCTGCCCATTCCGGGGTCCGATGCCGCCGGAGTTCATTATCTGCGGACATTCGAGGACGCATCGGCACTGAATTCAGCTCTGGCCGAAGGGTCTTCGCTTGCTGTGGTCGGCGCGGGCTGGATCGGCCTGGAAGTCGCCGCCAGCGCGCGTCAGCGCGACGTCAACGTTACCGTGGTCGAAACCGCCAAGCTGCCGCTGGTGGGCGCGGTCGGCGAAGAGGTTGGCGCCGTATTCGCCGCGCTGCACCGCGATCACGGCGTCGACCTGAGGTTGGACTCCGAGGTTGAGGAGATCACCACCGCCGATGGCAAGGCCACCGGCCTGCGGCTCGGCGACGGATCGAGCGTTGCCGCCGACGCCGTGCTGGTGGCCGTCGGCGCGCAGCCCAACATCGAACTCGCCGACCAGGCCGGTCTGTCGACGGGTGACGGCGGGGTGCTGGTCGATGCGTCACTGCTCACCAGTGACCACGACATCTACGCGGTGGGCGATATCGCCGCCGCCGAGCATCCGCTGTTCGGCAGCCGGATCCGCACCGAACACTGGGCCAACGCGCTCAAGCAGCCCGCGGTCGCGGCGGCCGGCATGCTTGGTGAAAAAGCCGAATACACCGAGCTGCCTTACTTCTTCACCGACCAGTACGACCTCGGGATGGAGTATGTCGGGTATGCGCCGACATATAACCGGGTGGTGTTCCGCGGCGACGTCGACGGTCGCGAATTCGTCGCCTTCTGGCTCGATGCCGACAACCGGGTACTGGCAGGAATGAACGTCAATATCTGGGATGTGCTGGACGACGTCAAGAGCCTGATCCGGTCGAAGAGCGCCATGGACCCCGACAAGCTGGCCGACCCGCAGGCGCCGCTCGGTGGGCTGGTCAGCTGAGCGTGATGACGTCGGGTAGGCGCAGGCCCTGCAACCGTTCCCGCTCGGCGCGCCGGCGTTTGATTCGCAGCCGGGCGTCGGCGGGCAGGGTGACCACCTCGTCGCAGGTGAGGTAGAACACCTCACCCGGGAGGTCGACGAGTTCCGCCACGACCAATCGAGACCCCAACTCGCGCAAAGTTACTCGCAGCTCATGGGTGAACCGCATGGTCGCGTCGTAGGCCGATTCTCGAGAAGCCCGGGCGTTGGCCGCCATCCGCTCGGCCAGCTTCGCCTCCGATCCTTCGGGCGGCGCCGCCCGGGGTATGCCGGTCGCGCTTCGCCCGGCCGCGACGAGCAGCATCGCGGGATCGTCACCGAACACCAAATTGGCCAATTCGATTTCTTCCGGACCACGGTGCCCGAGCCGGGCGACGGCGGACGCGAAGGCAGCAGCCATCGTGCGGGACAGGGCGCTGATACCGTCCAGGTCACCGTCCAGAGCGAGCGCGCACAATTGCCGGTCGTTTCGGATCAGCGCCGCCAGTGAAGAAGTCTTAGCCGCAACGGCGTCGCTTTCCAGCAACGCGGCGACTCCCGAGATGCCGACGTGTCGCCCGGCGCGCTCCACCGTCACTGCGGTGACGCCGGAGTCGATCAGCCACCGCCCGGTCAAACCCCAGCCCTGGTGGATCCGGTCCCGCAGCAACCGAACCCGCACTTGCAGCTCGGCATTCGACAGCGAATTCAGTTGCGCCGCATCGAGGTGCTCGGCCGTCGCGGCCTCGAGGTAAGCCCGGGTGTCGGCCTTCAGGTGCCGCAACAACACCAACGCCCGCTTGACGACAACAGCTTTGGCTGCCGATCCGAGCAGCCCTCCAGTCAGCGGCGGGCGCCCCAGCGGCAACAACCCACCGACGTCTGAGTCGCCCAATGACTGTTGCAAGACCTCGTCCACGTCCCAGCCGGGCAACTGGCCTGCGGCGATCACGCTGGCCGAAACGCCAACGTAGGGGCGGTGGCCGAAAACCGCGATCGCGCGGCTCCCCCATTCGTCGGCAACCACGTCGCCGCAAGCCATCACTTGGCTCATCACCCGGTTTGCGGCACGCATACCGGCGATTTGCACGTCAAGCGTCATCGGGGTCAACGGCCCGAGCAGCGTCTCGGCCAGGGCGGTCGCGCTAAATACCGGGAAGCGGGGATCGATCCGGTCGTCGAATTCGCCCTCCAGCCCTTCCGGCGACGCGGACAGCAACCGGGTGCCGTCGGACGGCTCGGTCCGCGGCGTCACCTCCAGCGGGATCGGCAGATGACCTGCCAGATCCACGGCGCCCCTGACGTCGAGTTTGCGGCCGGCCAACCCCCGCGCGGTGTCGGCGACCGCGTCGATTGCGCGCCAGCCGAACTCGAATTGCCATGTCTCTACGGACGCATCCAGCTCGGGAATCAGCTGGGGCCAGGTTGGCAGGCGGGAGAGCCGCGGTCGCTGCTCGACGGATCGCAGCAACCGGCGCGCGGTGACCAACTCGGTGGTGTCCGGAGTCGCGAGGTCAACCAGCCCGGTGCGGTTGGTCGCCACCGCGAGCATCAGGAAGCGGAGCAGGTCATCGAAATGCAGTAATCGCAATGGCCTGGCCGAATCCCGGTCGCGCAGCAGGCTGCCCACCGTGCGGCAGATCATCCAATCGAGCTGGCGGCCCAGCGGCGGGGCTATCCGGACGATCAGACTCGGTGCCCAGCCGGTCGACACCAGCGCCTCGGCCTGCTGGTACAACTTCGGCTGGCCGGCAGACTGAGACACGTAGATCAGCCGGGCACCTGCACGGGCCGCCGCGTGCGTGACGCGCACCAGCCCACCGAGCCCGGCGCTGCCGGGCGCGGTCGCCTCAATCGGGGCCAGGTGAATCACCACGTCGGAGCCGTTGGCCAGCTGCTGCAGAATCGGGCCGCTGAGCGGCCCGCAAACAAAGTCGACATCGGCATCCAGGTTTTCGTGCGGGCGACCTGCGATGCCGCTGACCGCGTATCCGGCTGCGAGCAAATGACGGGCCACGGCACGCCCGACCACTCCGGTGGCCCCGGTTAGCAGGACCCGCACGCCCGACCACCTCCGACGGTGCCTAGCTGTCAAAAATGACAATAGGCGTGTGGACCGGTTCCCAGGAAGTTTTCAGCTAACTCGTGATGGTTACTTCAGGGTGGCGGTACCGTCCGGGTGGATCGCAACTTTGGCGCCGGCGATGTCGTCATGCACCGTCGCCGCGGCCGCCACGGGATCGGACATCAAGGCCAGGGTGCGGCGGTCGTCGGGGGTGCGAACCGCAAGGAACGCCTTCTCCGGTCGGCCGTCACGGTCAAACGGCGTCGTCCAGGATTCGACGGTACCGACACCTTCCCATTCCACCGCCGGAGTCCGGATAGGCTCTCGGTCGACTTCGGATTGCGTGTCTTCCCAACGGAACTCGGCCAGCGGTGGTTCGGTGCCGTAGACGCCGAAGCTGTGCTTGGTCAGGTAACCGCCATTGGCGGTGATCAAGCCGCGCCGCCCCGGGTAGGCGGTGAGCAGTTCGGCCATCGTCGCGATCGAATGTGACACGTAGTTGTTCCATGGACCGCCGGCGAATGTCAGCCCTCCGGTCACGGTCAGCGGCCGATCCGGATCGTCAACCGGCAGCCCAAGTTCGGCCGCCGCGACCTGCACTGCGGACGGAAAACAGGAGTAAAGGTCGACGTAGTCCACGTCGTCGATGCCCACACCGGCCAGTGACAGCGCGCGCGCACCGGCGATCCGGATGGCCGGCGACCGGTAGAGTTCGGCGCGCTCACTGATGGCGTAGGTGTCGTGGGCATCGGTGCCCGCATAGGGGTAGACCCAGCGTTCGGTTGGGATCTGCAGGCGGGTCGCGGTCCCGACCGATGTCAGGATCAGGGCGGCGGACTGGTCGACCATGTTGTTGGAGTTCATCAACTTGGTGTACGGCCAGCTGATCATTCGGTTGGCCGGGCCATCTTCGCAAATCTCTTCGGCCGTAACCTGTTTACGGATCCAGGCATGCGGGTTGTGCACGGCCACGGCATTGAGTCGCGCCCATAGTTCGCTGACGCGCTTGCGGTGATCCTTGATCGACTCGCCGGTGCTGATCCGCAGCGCCTGCTCGAAAATCGGATAGACGTAGGCTGGGCGGTCCAGCCCGATGCGCTCCTCGGCCGGCCCGGCCATCGGCACGTTCTCGTCACTCACCTCGGCAAGCGGCACCGACTCATCCTGATCGGTCCAGGTCAGGCGTTTGCCTCTGGCGCGCAACTGCATCCTGGTGCGCCACATTTCCGCGCCGGCCACCAACACCACGTCCGCGCGGCCTTGTTGGATGTCCAGGCAGGCCTGGTTGACCAGGGACTGCGGCACGTTGCCGCCCACCCCGCTATAGCGGGTGGCCGGACGGTCGGCGCCGATGCGTTGGCCCAGTAGCAGCCCGGGGTCGCGGTAGCGCGCCGAGAACACGTTGACCACGCGGATGGCGTCGACGGCCTCGAGCACCCGGGCGTCGGCGGCTTGGCGCGCGGCCGTGACCATCAGATCGACGGGTTCTTTCGTGTTTTGCTCAGCGGCCGCGTCCTCATGGTGGTTGAGCTGGCCATAACCGACCAGCACCGGCGTCCGGGGGTTAACGGGCATTGACGAAGACCTTCCGCGATGTGGGCCGAGGGGAATGCTAGGCGGTGTCGGTGGAGGCAAACAGCACGCCGTCGTTGATCAACCGCTCGGTTTCTTCACTGCTCATCCCGAGGATCTTGTGACAGATCTCGCGGGTGTCCTGGCCGGGCAGCGGCGCCGGTCGTTGTTGCGCCGGCGGGATGTGGCGAAACGGTGCCGGGCCGGTTTCGGCCGGCAGCGGATGATCGAACAGTGGATGCGTCATGTCGGTGAACAGCTTTCGCGCGCGCAGCTGTGGATCTTCGAGGACATCGGGCGGACGGTTCATCTGGCCGGCTGGAATGCCGGCCGATTGCAGAGCCTCGGCGACCTGCAACGGTGGTCGGGTGCGGGTCCACGCCGACACCTGCGCCAGCAACTCGTGCCGGTGAGCGATCCTCGCCCCGCCAGTCGCGAACCGCTCATCATCAGCCAGTTCGGGCAACCCGAAAACCGCTGTCGCCGATCGCCAATCAGCGTCGGTGCGGATCGAGATGACGCACCATTCGTCATCGCCTGCGCACGAGTAGACACCGTGCACGCTGGTGTCGTCTCGCAAATCGGCGTGGCCGGCCGCCCGTACGGCGTCGGTGACATACCGGGCGTCGAGTTGGTTGACGACGGCCTCGGTTTGGGAGACATGGACCCGAGCGCCCTCGCCGGTCCGCTCGCTGTGGATCAGCGCGGCCAGCGCACCGATCGCGGTGATGCGCCCGACTACATGGTCGGGAAAGATCGTGGTCGCGTCGTAGAACCGGTGCCGGGAGCCGCTGGCGGGCTGGCCCGGCTGACCCGGTTGAGCGTCTTGATCGTCGTGGGATGTCCAGAGCTTGCTGACACCCGCGGTGGCGCGCACCAGCGGTCCGTAACCCATCTGCTCGCTCCACGGTCCGGTGTCGCCGAAGGCGCTGCTTTCCGCGAGCACCACCCGGCGGTTCAGGGCGTGCAGCGTCTCGTACGGAAAGTCGAGGGCAGCAAGGGTTCCCGGCTTGAAGTTGGCGAATACCGCGTCGGCGTCGGCGACCAGACGGCTGAAGATCTGTTTGCCCTGCGCGCTACGGAGGTCCACGCCGAACGCCAGATTGTTGCGGTGTGTCCAGGCGAACGACTCGGTCATGGCTTCGCCGACCCGTGTCTGTCGCAATCCGTCGGGATAGGCCGCACTCTCGACCTTGATGACCTCGGCGCCCAGATCACCGAACAGACGACTGAGTTCCCCGCCCGCAACGATGACACCGAGGTCGATGATCCGCAGCCCGTCGAACGGACGGCTGACATTTCGCGGTGAGATGGTGGCCGCCGGGCCGGCGAGCCACCGGGCTTCGTCTCGGCCGGCGGGCGGAGTGGGTGCGCGGAAACCGCTGTGCCGGCCGTCGATGGCGAAATAGCCGACCGGGACGCGTGCATGCACCCCGGGGACGAGTTCGGCGTCGGCGATGGCACCCACCGCCTGAAAATGATCCGACGCCAAGATTTGCGCCGGAGATAGCACGGCGGCGATCGGCACGCCGTGCGCCTGCCCGGCGGATACCAGCTCTTTCATCGTCTGTCCGGCGAACAATCGCTGGACCAGCTTGCCGATCTGCGGCCAGGCGGCGAAGCGCGCAGCGACCACGTCGTACTTGGGGTCCTGGAATTCCTCCGGCTCCCCTATCCAGCGGCGCAGCCCGCGCCACTGTCGCGGCGACATCACACAGATTCGTACGTAGCCGTCCTTGCACGCATAGATCGGGTAGGCGTCCTGATTTTTCGGGCGTCCGCGCCACCGATCTGGTCGGCGGATACCTGCGGCGGCCTGCCCGTGTGCCCCGAACGTCGGGTCGAGCGCCATCACAACAGCGTCGAATCGAGCAAAGTCGATGTAATCACCTGTGCCACAACGTAACCGGTTGTAGTACGCGACCAGCGTGGCCCATGCGGCTTGAACAGCGGCGGTGGCCGACGCGATACCCTCCGGCGGTAACACCGGTGTTCCGGTAGTGGGACCCGACCGGGACAACGCCCCAGAAAGCGCATAGAGCACCGGATCGGTTGCCCGCCATGACGACCGCGGTCCGGTTGCGCCGAAGTCGGTGACTGACAGCGCTACCAGCTGCGGATACCGATCGGCCAGGTCGGCGCACGACGTTCCGTAGGCTGCGGCCTGACCGGGATTCCCGCTGTCGACGACGATGTCGGCGCTACCGGCAAGCTCGACCAACCGGGTTCGGTCGTTCGGCTGGGACGGGTCGAGCACCGTGCTGCGCTTGTTGGCGTTGTGCAGCGCGAACCGCAGGCTGGTGCCGCGCAGCGTCGGCGGCCGGGTGCGCGACGGGCTGCCGCCCGGCGGTTCCACCTTCAACACGTCGGCGCCCAAGTCCGCGAGCAGGCGGGTGACCGCGTCGCCGTCGTCGCCGGACAGGTCGAGGACCCGCAGTGATGCCAGTAGCCTTCGCGGCGATCGCAAGCTCGGCGTAGCCGAGTGCAACGGGTCACCGCCATTGAATCCGCTGTCGACCACGTCCACGTCGGCCAGCGTAGTGGGCGGCCTATCCCCCATCCGCCTACCTCTGGGTGGTGTGCTGTTCACCGAGTTTGGCGGACAATCGGGCGGATGAGCTCAGAAACCGTCGCGCCTGCGAAGCTTTCCGATGACGAACTTGCCGGGATCCACGCCTACTGGCGCGCAGCCAATTACCTGTCGGTCGGCCAGATCTATCTGCTGGACAATCCACTCCTGCGAGAGCCGCTGGCGCCTGAGCACATCAAACCGCGGCTGCTGGGGCACTGGGGCACCACGCCCGGACTGAATCTGCTGTACGCACACCTGAACCGCGTTATCCGCAACCGTGATGCCAACGTCATCTTCGTCACCGGACCCGGCCACGGCGGCCCCGGGCTGGTCGCCAACGCCTACCTGGAGGGCACCTACAGCGAGGTGTACACCGGTATCGAAGGAGACACCGACGGATTGCGGAAGCTGTTCCGGCAATTCTCATTTCCTGGCGGCATCCCCAGCCACGTGGCTGCCCAGACGCCGGGCTCGATCCACGAGGGCGGCGAGCTCGGGTACGCCCTGGTGCACGCCTACGGCGCGGCGTTCGACAATCCCGGCCTGGTGGTCGCCTGTGTCGTCGGCGACGGCGAGGCCGAAACCGGGCCGCTGGCCGCCAGCTGGCACTCCAACAAGTTCCTCAATCCGGTCAGCGACGGCGCAGTGCTGCCCATCCTGCACCTCAACGGCTACAAGATCGCCAACCCGACCGTGCTGGCCCGCATCCCGCACACCGAGCTGGAGTCGCTGCTGCGTGGCTACGGCTACCGGCCCATCACCGTCGCCGGAGACGATCCCGCCAACGTGCATCAGCAGCTGGCCGCGGCCCTCGACGAGGCCTTCGACGAAATCGCGGCGATTCAGCAAGATGCCCGCGGCGGTGGAAAGACCGAACGGCCGGTGTGGCCGATGATCGTGCTGCGCACCCCCAAAGGATGGACCGGCCCCCAAAAGGTTGACGGCAAGCAGGTGGAGGGTACCTGGCGAGCACATCAGGTCCCACTCGCCGAGACCCGGGACAACCCCACCCACCGCGCACAACTCGAAAAGTGGCTGCGCAGTTACCATCCCGAGGAGTTGTTCGACGACGACGGTCGGCTGCGCGCGGAGCTGCGGGCCCTGGCGCCCGGCGGCGATCGCCGGATGAGCGCTAACCCGCACGCCAACGGCGGCCTGCTGCTGCATGACCTGGACTTGCCCGATTTTCGCGATTACGCCGTCACGGTCGCGCAGCCGGGCGCGACGACCCACGAGGCCACCCGGGTGCTGGGCACATTCCTGCGGGACGTGATCGCCCGCAACCGCGACCGGTTCCGGCTGATGGGCCCCGACGAGACCGCCTCCAACCGCTTGGACGCGGTCTACGAGTCGACCAACAAGGTGTGGCTGTCGGAGACCATGACGGATGATGACCACCTCTCCCCGGACGGCCGGGTGATGGAGGTGCTCTCCGAGCACCTTTGCCAAGGCTGGCTGGAGGGCTATCTGCTAACCGGCCGGCATGGGCTGTTCAACTGCTACGAGGCGTTCGTGCACATCGTCGACTCGATGTTCAATCAGCACGCGAAATGGTTGTCCACCAGCCGCGAACTGCCGTGGCGGCAGCCGATCGGGTCGCTGAATTACCTGCTCAGCTCCCATGTTTGGCGCCAAGACCACAACGGCGCAACGCATCAGGATCCCGGGTTCATCGACCTGGTCGCCAACAAACGCGCCGAGGTGGTGCGGGTGTACCTGCCGCCGGACGGCAACACGCTGCTGTCAGTGGCCGACCACTGCCTGCGCAGCCGCAACTACGTCAACGTCATCGTCGCCGGTAAACAGCCGGCGCTGGCCTATCTCGACATGGAGTCTGCTATCGACCACTGCACCCGCGGCCTGGGCATCTGGCAGTGGGCGAGCACCGCGACCGGCGAGCCCGACGTGGTGCTGGCCTGCGCCGGCGACGTTCCGACGCTAGAGACGCTGGCTGCCGCCGATATCTTGCGGCGTGAACTGCCCGGGCTGCAGGTGCGGGTGATCAACGTCGTCGACATCATGCGGCTGCAGCCGGCCACTGAGCATCCGCATGGCTTGCCCGACAACGAATTCGATGCGTTGTTCGCCATCGACAAGCCGGTCATCTTCGCCTACCACGGTTATCCGTGGCTGATCCACCGGCTCACCTATAGCCGTGCCAATCACCATCACCTCCACGTGCGCGGGTTCAAGGAGCGCGGGACCACGACGACGCCGTTCGACATGGTGATGCTCAACGACCTGGACCGCTTCCACTTGGTGATGGACGTCATCGACCGGGTGGATGGGCTGGCCGAACGAGCCACGGTGCTGCGTCAGCGGATGGCGGATGCCCGGCTGGCCGCGCGTCGTTACACCCGCGAGCACGGTGAGGACGACCCGAAGATCGCCGGCTGGAAGTGGGGGCCGACTAAGTAAGCTGGTGCGGGTGGCGACTGTTTTGTCGGTCAACGTGTCTGGTGGGCGGGCGAATCCCGATCCAAACGCGATGTCGAATGTGACCGGCATCGACAAAGTGGCGGTTACCGAGCCGGTCATGGTGCGGGCACCGGGGCCCATGCACGGTGGTGTCGGCAGCGGGCTGGTCGGCGACACCATCGGCAACCAGAAATTCCACGGCGGCGACGACCAGGCGGTCTACGCCTACGCGCGAGAAGACCTCGACGAGTGGGAGGTTCGACTTCAGCGCACACTCGTCAACGGCAACTTCGGCGAGAACCTGACCACCTCGGGCATCGATGTGAACGCCGCGCGGATCGGCGAACGCTGGCGCGTCGGTACCGACGGATTGGTGCTGGAAGTCTCCACCCCCAGAACACCGTGCCGGACGTTCCAGGCGTTCCTGAACCTGAGCCACTGGATGAAGACTTTCATTCAGGCGGGGAAACCCGGCGCGTACTTACGGGTGATCTCGCCCGGGATGGTGCGCGCGGGCGACGCGATCGCAATCGACTACCGTCCCGATCACGACGTGACCATCGACGTGGTTTTTCGCGCCCGATTTTCTGAACCGGAACTGCTTCCCCAGCTTTTGGTGGCAGATGCGCTCCCAGCAGAGCTCAAGGACTATGCGCGCCGCCGGGTCACCAGTTTTCCGCAGGTAAACTTGCCGAATGCTTGACGCGACCGTTGCCGTGGACACCCATCCAATGGTGTCGCAGCTTTCGGCGCTGCACCGGTTCCGGATCCAGGTTGATGTCGCCGTCGTCATCGTGGTGCTGGTGCTCACCAACCTCGTCGCGCACTTCACCACGCCGTGGGCGAGTGTTGCGACGGTACCGGCGGCGGCGGTCGGGCTGGTGGCGTTGTTGCGGTTCAACGGTCTGGGCTGGGCCGAGCTCGGGCTGGGACGTGACCATTGGAAATCCGGTGTTGCCTACGCGCTCGCCGCGATGGCGCTGGTGGTGACGGTGATCGCGGTCGGCGTGCTGTTGCCGCTGACCCGGCCGATGTTCATGAACAACCACTACGCGACGATCTCGGGCGCACTCGTTGCCTCGATGATCATCATTCCGTTGCAAACGGTAATCCCGGAGGAGCTGGCCTTTCGCGGTGTGCTGCACGGCGCGCTGAACCGGGCCTGGGGGTTCCGCGGTGTCGCGCTGGCGGGTTCGCTGATGTTCGGTCTCTGGCATATCGCGACGTCGTTGGGGCTGACGAGCAGCAACGTCGGCTTCACTCGGCTGTTCGGCGGCGGAGTCGTGGGCACGCTGGCCGGCGTGACGCTGGCGGTGATCGCGACTGCGGTGGCCGGTTTCGTGTTCAGCTGGCTGCGCCGACGTAGCGGCAGCCTGATCGCGCCGATCGCCTTACATTGGTCGCTAAATGGGTTGGGGGCCCTGGCCGCCGCGCTGGTCTGGCACCTGTCCAGCTGAGCGGTTTTCACACCAGCAGCACGGCGGCGCCGGCGATGCGGCCGGCGCTGAGATCAGAAAGCGCCCGATCAGCTTGACTCAGTGGGTATTCCGGCGTCGTCACCTTGATGTGATGCTCGGCTGCGAAGTCAAGGAAGGCCCGCGCGTCGGCGCGGGTGTTCGACGTCACCGAGCGCAGCTGGCGCTCCTGGAAAAGGTGACGCTGGTAGTTGAGCACAGGAATGTCGCTCAGGTGGATTCCGGCGACCGCCAACGTGCCGCCGCGGTCCAGCGCCTCCAACGCGGGCAGCACCAGATCGCCGACCGGGGCGAACAGGATCGCGGCGTCCAGGCGCACCGGTGGCGGGTCCGCGGCGCCTTGGGCCGACGCCGCGCCCAGCTCGAGCGCCAGTTCTCGGGCGGCGGCGCCGCGCGTCATCACGTGCACTTCGGCACCTTGGGCCAGCGCGACCTGTGCGGTGATGTGCGCGCTGCCGCCGAACCCGTACAGGCCCAGCCGGCCGCCGGGTGGTAGTGCGGCGCGCAGCAGCGACCGGTAGCCGATGATGCCGGCGCACAGCAGCGGTGCGAGTTCGCTGTCGCTGTAGCCGCCCGGCAGATGGTGGGCGAAAGCCGCAGGGACGGTCGCGAATTCGGCGTAGCCGCCGTCGGCGTCCCAACCGGTGTAGCGGGATTTCGGGCACAGGTTCTCGTCGCCGCGTCGACAGTACTTGCAGACTCCGCAGGTGTGCCGCAGCCAGGCGATCCCCACCCGGTCACCGACGCTGAACTCGTCGCCGGCTTCGGCGCCGAGCTGGACAACTTCCCCGACCACCTCGTGTCCGGGCGTGACATTCTCCCGGTGCACCGGAAGGTCGCCCTCGGTGACGTGCAGGTCGGTGCGGCACACCCCGCATGCCCGCACGGCGACCAGCAGTTCGAACGGCTCGGGGCGGGGCACCTGGGTGCTGACCCGTTCCAGCGGATCGGTGTCCATCGGACCGGGCCGACGCACCCGCCACGCGCTCATCGTCGTGGCGGCCGTCGCTGGGGTCATCAATACAGCATGCCGTTAATCGCCACGGCTGCAACGGGTTAGCGTCTGCCAACGCCTCGGGCCAGGCGCACGAGCCACAGTAGAACAATCGCCCCGCCCAAGGCGATGAAGAAGGTGAACCAGTACCCGCCGCCATTGACGTCAACATGCGCGAAGTTGAGCAGAACGATCCCAGCGACAAACGCCCCGACCACCCCGACGACGATGTCGACCAGGATGCCCGAGCCGGTCCCCTTCACGACCTTGCTAGCCAGCCAGCCAGCAATACCGCCGATGATGATGTAGCCGACGATGCCTATGCCGGTCCTGCCGTGTAGATCGAGGGCGAGAAGTTCGGAAACTGCCATGACGCTCATCGGGATCTCCTTGCTGTCGCTGGCCAAGCCCGCTGCTGGACTTTCATCGGGTATACCCGGTCCGCGTAACAAGGGGTACCCAATTAGCCACGTTCGGCTTAAATCTTTTACACGCGCGACGAGTAGCGGTCAGGTCGATACCACGCCCTGACCCGCCGCTGGGCCGTTACCGCCGGCGGGCTGTCCAGCTGGCGGCGGTGGCGCAGGTGCCGGCGCTGGCGGGGGCGCGGGCGGGGGCGCGGGCGCCTGCGGCGGCGCGTTCGGGGCCGGCGCGTTGGGGGCCGGCGCGTTGGGGGCCGGAGCCGGAGCCGGCGCGTTCGGGGCCGGCGCGTTGGGGGCCGGCCCCGGCGGCGGCGGCGCCAGTGGGCGAACCGACTCGGCCAGGGCCTTCGCCCCGTTAACGTCTACCGGATCGTTCGCAGTGCCCAGCCACACCACGAACCAGCGCTGGTTCGCCGATCCCTGCGGTGCGTTCGGCCCGGACGGCCCGATCACTCCGGCCCAGATCTGGCCGTTGGGCTTGGTGGCGTCGCTGAATTTGACTTCGTAGTACGACGCACCCCCCGACATGCCGGTGGCGTTCAGCGGAGCGGTCGCTTGGTTGATCCGGGTGCCGGGATACGGCATGAAGAACTCGCCCATGTCGGACGCCAGCCGCGTCGCGGCCTTGGTGTTGTCGGGTTCAGCGCTGGCGTACAGCTTCTGGTCCAACTTGCCGAGCACGACGCGGGTGTCGTTGGCAACCGGTGGGGGCTGGCCCGGGGCGGACGGCCCGGTCTCCTTGCTGAGCAGTGCCGAGCCGTAGTCGAGGTGGGTGGCGTCCGATTCCACCCAGCTGGCCGGAATGACGTAGCTGAATCCGCCGACCGGGTTGTCGATGCGCCCAGGTTGGGGCGCGTTCGGGTCGGTCGCCGGCGGCGCGGGTGCGTTGGGACCGGATCCGGGTGGCGCTGCGACCGGGTCGGCGGGCGGAGGTGCCGCAGGAGGACCGGCCGGGCCGGGTGCCGCATCTGCTGGGCCGTTGGGCGGTGGCGGCGCCGCCGTGGTGGTTCCCGGCGGCGGTACCGGGTCGGCGCTCGCTGTGGTCGCTGGCAACGCGAGCGCGATGGCTCCGGCGCCGCTTATCGCGGCGACCGCCAGCGTCGTCCAGCGGCTTTTGGGCCGTGTCGAGTGTGCGTCCACCTCGTCCATGAGCAAAAACCTACCGTGTTACAGCCGTGGGGCAAGGTCGTTGTCCTGACTATGTTATTGATTTGCCGCCGATTACGAGCGCGCAACACGACGTAGCAGCGCAGATCAGCGGTGCCGAGTCGGCGAACGGTCGTGGCTGCGGCGAGGGAGCGCCATCCCGATCGCCGCCGGGCGCGTCACGGCGTCAGGGCCCGCCGAAACCGGCCTGGTTGAGCACCTTTTGGCCCGTCGTCCCGGTCACCAGGTCGATGAACTTCTGCGCCAGCGCGGGCTGAGACGCATGCTTGAGGACGGCGATGGGATATACGTTGGCTGCACCGGCTGACTCGGCGAACTTGACCGTGGTCACTTTGTTGCCAGCATTGCGTGCGTCGGTGAGATAGACCAGCCCGGCGTCAGCCTCGCCGTTGGTGACCTTGGTCAGCACATCGGAAACGGCCGGTTCTTCGCTGACCGGGTTGAGGTGCACCCCGGTATTGTCCTCGATGCGCTGGGTCGCCGCCCCGCAGGGCGCAGGCTCCCCGCACACCACAACGTTGAGCCCGGGTTTGCCGAGATCGGCGAAGGAGTGGATCTGCTTGGGGTCGCCCGGCGGCGTAACGATCACCAATGTGTCGGACGCGAAATTAACCGGATCGGTCTCCGTCAAGCCTGCCTTGGCGACCGTGTCCATTTGCGCGCTGTCGGTCGAGGCGAAAATGTCGGCGGTGGCGCCCGAGGTCAAGTGGGTCGCCAGTTCCGAGGAGCCCGCGAAGTCGAAATTCACGCTGGCGCCGGGATTGTCGGCCTGGAACTGTCCGGCGAGCAGCGTGAACGTCGCCTTGAGCGGCGCGGCGGCGAACACCACAATCGATTTGCCCGGCGACGACGGGTGTGACGCCGACGGTGTCTTCGGGTCACACGCAGACAGATTTGTCACCAGCACGAGCGACATAACCCCCGAAGTGACCCAGATCCGGGCCCGGTGCTTGAGCAGGCCCTGCCGCCGTGGGAGCACCCGCTCAGTTTCTCAGCCGTAGCGGCATGGTGCCAACCGTTGTCCAAACGGTGACCGTGTCGTGCCGGATTCAGAGTTTGATCTTTAGCTACCGTCCAGTAACATGTTCCAAGATTGACGCCATACACACCCTGAAATCCCAGGGAACGGCGTTGCGGTATGCCACCATCGAAGCATCGGATGGCCGTTGCTCCAGGCGGAAGCCGCAGGTGCCTGTAGGTGGCCGTCACCTAGGTTCAGTGTTGAATACGAGGAGGTCATGGCGGTGGAGGTGCTGGTCACCGGGGGCGATACCGAACTGGGGCGTGCTGTTGCTGAAGGGTTCCGCGACGCCGGCCACACGATCACCCTGGCCGGGGCACGTCGAGACGATCTCGAAGTGGCCGCCAAGGAGCTCGAGGCGGACGCAATCGTCTGCGACAACACCGATCCCGCCAGCCTCACGGAGGTCCGCGGGCTGTTCCCGCATCACCTGGACACCATCGTCAACATCCCCGCGCCGCGCTGGAACCCCGGTGACCCACGCGCGTACTCGTTGTCGGATCTGGCCGCCGCGTGGCGCAACTCGCTGGACGCCACCGTGTTATCGGCGGTACTGACCGTCCAGACCGTGGGTGATCACCTGCGCTCCGGTGGCTCGGTCATCAGCGTCGTGCCGGAGAACCCGCGCGCAGGTAGCGCTGAGGCCGCGGTCAAAGCCGCGCTGTCGAACTGGGTCGCCGGCCAGGCTGCGGTCTTCGGCACCCGCGGTATCACCGTCAACGCGGTCGCTGCCGGGCGCGGCACGCAGCCGGGCTACGAAGGGCTGTCCAGCACGCCGCCCGCGGTTGCCGACGAGGTGACGCGGTTGGCGCTGTTCCTCACCAGTCCAGCTGCCCGCCATATCACCGGGCAGCTGCTGCACGTCAGCCATGGTGCGCTGACGCAATTCGCCTAGCCTGGCGATTCGCCCAGGGCGAACATTTCACTTGGGGACCTCCGCCGCCGGCGGACGGTCATTAGGGTAGATCGAGTGACTATCCGACTTGGCTTGCAAATTCCCAACTTTTCTTACGGCACCGGCGTCGAACAGCTCTTCCCGACCGTCCTCGCGCAAGCTCGCGAAGCCGAATCTGCGGGATTCGACTCGGTTTTCGTGATGGACCACTTCTACCAACTGCCCATGCTGGGCTCTCCCGACCAGCCGATGCTCGAGGCCTACACCGCCCTCGGCGCGCTGGCCACCGCCACCGAGCGGGTGCAGCTCGGCACGCTGGTTACCGGCAACAGCTACCGCAACCCAACGTTGCTCGCCAAGATCATCACCACCCTCGACGTGGTCAGCGCGGGCCGGGCGATTCTGGGCATCGGCACGGGCTGGTTCGAGCTCGAACACGACCAACTGGGCTACGAATTCGGCACTTTCACCGATCGGTTCAACCGGCTTGACGAGGCACTGGAGATCATCCTGCCGATGATCAAAGGTGAGCGACCGACCTTCTCCGGCAAGTGGTACCGCACCGAAAATGCGCTGGCCAACCCGCGCTACCGCGATCACGTTCCGCTGATGATCGGCGGCAGCGGCGAGAAGAAGACAATCCCGCTGGCCGCTCGGCACTTCGACCACCTCAACGTGATCGCAGGATTCGACCAACTGCCGGGCAAGGTCAAAGTTGTGCAGGAGCGCTGCGAGGAGATCGGCCGCGACCCCGCAACGCTGGAGACCAGCATCCTGCTGACCGTGCTGCTTGACGAAAACGCCAAGCCAGACCAGATCCCGGCGGAGATGAGCCAGCGCATGCTGGCCGGAGGCGCTGAATTCATCGCCGAGCAGGTGCAGGCCAAGGTGCTTGACGCCGGAATCGACGGTGTGATCATCAACATGCCCTTCTACACGCCCGGCGTGGTCACCGCGGCGGCTGAGGCGCTGCGCCCGCTGGTCGGTCTCTGACGGGGCCAGCGAGGCGCGTCACGTTCGACGATCCGGGTGGGGCTGATCACACGGTTAAACCAGGTCCGGGCGGCTAACGTGTAATTGAAAGCCGTCGCTGCTGAGGAGCAATCCAAACCATGAGCGCCCATCCCGTAGACACTGCGCCCAATCGTCGACACCGGGTCGTGGTGATCGGATCCGGATTCGGCGGGCTGAACGCGGTCCAAAAGCTCAAGCGGGCCGATGTCGATATCAAGTTGATTGCCCGGACCACTCATCACCTGTTTCAGCCGATGCTGTACCAGGTCGCGACCGGCATCGTCGCCGAGGGAGCGATCGCTCCCCCAAGCCGCGTAGTCCTGCGCAACCAACGCAACGTCCAGGTCCTGTTGGGCGACGTCACGCACATCGATCCGGACGGCAAGTTCATCGTCTCGGAGTTGCTCGGCCACATCTATGAGACCCCCTACGACAGCCTGATCATCGCCGCCGGCGCGGGCCAGTCCTACTTCGGCAACGACCAATTCGCCGAATTCGCGCCCGGCATGAAGTCCATCGACGACGCGCTGGAACTGCGTGGTCGCATCCTGAGCGCATTCGAAGCGGCCGAACGGTCCAACGACCCGGAGCGGCGGAAGAAGTTGCTCACTTTCACCGTCGTCGGTGCCGGACCCACCGGCGTCGAGATGGCCGGGCAGATCGCCGAACTCGCCGACTTCACGTTGAAAGGCGCGTTCCGACACATCGATTCGACCAAGGCCCGGGTGATCTTGCTCGACGCAGCCCCCGCGGTGCTGCCGTCGATGGGTGAGAAGCTCGGCAAGAAGGCGGCCGCGCGGCTGGAGAAGATGGGCGTCGAGATCCAGCTCGGAGCGATGGTAACCGACGTCGACCGGGACGGCATCACGGTCAAGGACTCCGACGGCACCGTCCGGCGCATTGCGTCGGCCTGCAAGGTGTGGTCGGCCGGGGTGTCCGCCAGCCCGCTGGGCCGGGATCTGGCCCGCCAGTCGGCGGTCGAACTCGACCGCTCGGGCCGGGTCAAGGTGTTGCCCGACCTGTCGGTGCCCGGCTATCCGAACGTCTTCGTCATCGGTGACCTGGCCGCCGTCGACGGTGTGCCCGGGGTGGCGCAGGGCGCGATCCAGGGCGCCAAGTACGCGGCGACCACGATCAAAGCCGAGCTGGCCGGCGCCGATCCGGCCGAGCGCGAGCCCTTCCAGTACTTCGACAAAGGCTCGATGGCCGCGGTCTCGAGGTTTTACGCGGTCGTCAAGATCGGTCCGCTCGAGTTCGGCGGCCTGATCGGCTGGTTTGCGTGGCTGTTGCTGCACCTGGTGTACCTGATCGGGTTCAAGAACAAGATCACCACGGTGTTGTCGTGGATGGTGACGTTCTTGAGTGGTCGGCGCGGCCAGCTGACCATCACCGAGCAGCAGGCGTTTGCCCGCACCCGCCTCGAGCAGCTTGCCGTACTGGCTGCCGAGGCACACGTGGGCGAGGCGGCGAAAGCTAGCTAGGCCCCGCCGGGGCTTCTTCCAGGTTCTGCAGCCGCACCTGACCACGGGCCACGACTCGCTCGTCGGAGTCGGTGATAGTGACGATCCACAGTTGCTGGCGGCGGCCGCGGTGCACCGGCGTCGCGGTGCCGTACACCGTGCCGCTGCCGATCGCGCGCAGAAAGTCGGTGTTGTTATTGACGCCGACGACGTCGCCGCTGCCGTTCGCGTTCAGCCACGTGTAGGCGGCCACGCTGGCCATGCTCTCGATCATCGAGCAGTAGACACCGCCGTGCACGATGCCCATCGGCTGCAGCAGCTTGGGCTGGACCTCGAGATGTGCTCGCGCGCCGTCCGGGGTGAGTTCGGTGAATACCAGCCCGATCTCGTTGTCGAACGGCGCCTCGAAACCCGGCGGAACGGCTGCGTCTGGCAATGGCTGCACGACTTGTGTCTACACCATCCGCCGGCCGATCCGCCGCATCCCCGGGCTTGACCCTAAATACAGGCGAGCCCCGTGCACCAGGCACGGGGCTCGCCGATCGAGTAGACCGGGGGTCACTGCAGCCCTCAGGACGCCGTCACGGTCATCTATCGCTCGATGCAAGCAGCATAGGCAAGGCTGTCCTAATTTCGCAAGGGGTCCGCGTTCGCGGGCGGGGCGCTGACGGGCCGCGTACCGGCAGGCCGAAGCCCACCAGCGCGTCGAGCACCGCCTGACCACGAAGCATCGCGGTCAGCTCGTCGGTGCCGGCCAGCTGCGGCACCTGGGTCGCGGCCGCCACCACCATCGAGCCGACGATGTGCCACATCGCCGCGACCGACATCGCGCCGCGGCTGACCGCATGCAGTTTGGCGAACAACGGTTCCAGGGTGCGGTGACAGCGGTGTGCGACCCAGGTAGTCAACGCTGCCTCACTCGGCAGCCGCACCACCCCGTCGCGGAGGCAATCGCCGTCGTGGTCCGCGACGTAGGGGTCGTCGGGCAGCACACGCACCGTCGGGTCAACCACTCCGGCCCAGTCGATGACGCCATCGGAGTCGACATGCACCCACAGGTTCTCCAGGCCGGTGTCCCATGCCCGTGCCTCCAGCACCACCAGCGCGACAACCCGCCCGATCACGGTGTGGACCAATGTCGCCGCCAACTGCCGCGCGGCGCTGCGACGGTCCATGTCCAAAGCGGCCGCGTCGAACATGGCCCGCAGACGATCGGTGCGCAGCGCCGACTCCAATGGCCACCACCGCCGTACCGACACATCGGCCAGCAGCGCGACACCGTAGACCCGCGGGCATTGCGGATACAGCTCGCGAAGCCGTCGGCTGGAC
Source organism: uncultured Actinomycetota bacterium (assembly GCA_963751315.1). GTDB lineage: Bacteria > Actinomycetota > Actinomycetes > Mycobacteriales > Mycobacteriaceae > Mycobacterium. The sequence goes on from CAVVUH010000008.1 coordinate 174,276, forward strand.
TCATGGAGCGGCAGCATGCGGTCAATCGCCATGGCCGCGATGAGCGGGTCGTCGATCAGAATCGTCACGGGTACCTCCCTTTGTGAGGTAAGCCTAACCATAGAATGAAGCGGAACACTGTGAGGGCCCTCACACCGGCGGGACTTACCACCGCATCAGACCGTTACTCGTCATAGGCGTTACGACCGTCGGTAGTAAGCCGGAGTACGCTGGTCTAATTGCATAGGAGATGGAACGAATATGCCTAAGCTGACGCGTCTGGGGGATCTCGAACGTGCAGTAATGGACCATTTGTGGTCCGCTCCCCAACCTCAAACCGTCCGTCAGGTGCACGAAGCACTGTCCAAGCGACGCGATTTGGCTTATACGACGGTGATGACCGTGCTGCAACGGCTGGCCAAAAAGAACTTGGTCTCGCAAATCCGCGACGACCGCGCGCATCGGTACGTACCTGTGCACGGCCGCGACGAGCTGGTCGCCGGCCTGATGGTCGACGCGCTGGATCAGGCCGCAGACTCCGGAAGCCGGCAGGCGGCCCTGGTGCATTTTGTCGAACGGGTTGGTGCTGACGAGGCCGAGGCGCTTCGGCGGGCACTCGATGAACTCGAGTCCGGTCACCGCGATGCGCCGCCTGGTAGCGCTCTGCCCGAGAGCTGAGGGAGACTTGCACTGTGTCCGGGCTGGCCTTCACCGTTCTTGCGGTGATGCTGGTCGGCCCGGTACCGGGTGTGCTGTCGCGGGCAAAGTGGCCATTGCGTGCCCCGCGCGCAGCAATGGTGCTCTGGCAGGCCATCGCCGTGGCCGCGGTGCTCTCGGCGTTCAGCGCCGGGATCGCGATCGCCAGCCGGCTGTTTCTCCCTGGCCCGGACGGGCGGCCAACCGCCACCCCGGTCGCTGACATCGGCCGACTCGGCTGGCCCCTGTGGACCGTCGATGTCGCGGTTTTAGCGCTCACGCTGTTGGTGGGTGCTCGGCTGGCGATGGCCGTGATCCGGGTGGCCGTCAGCACCCGCCGGCGTCGCGCCCATCACCGCATGCTCGTGGACCTGCTCGGTGTGGCGCCGGACGCGGTTTCTGCGCGAGCCTGTGTCCGGGAGCGTGACCTGCGTGTCCTCGAAGTGGCGCAGCCACTGGCCTACTGTCTGCCCGGCGTCCGCAGCCGGGTGGTGGTCAGCGAAGGCACGCTGGATTCTCTGACCGAGACCGAGGTCGCCGCGATCCTGGGCCACGAGCGTGCCCATCTGCGCGCCCGTCACGACCTTGTACTCGAGGCGTTCACCGCTGCGCACGCGGCGTTTCCCCGGTTTGTCCGCAGTGCAAGCGCTTTGGACGCGGTGCAGTTGCTGGTCGAACTGCTGGCTGACGACGCCGCGGTCCGGGTGGCCGGCCGCGCTCCCCTGGCCCGCGCCCTGGTGACCTGTGCGTCAGGTCGGACGCCGGCGGGCGCGCTGGCGGCCGGCGGTGCCCACACGCTGCTGCGGGTGCGCCGGCTTTCCGGACGTGGCAACAGCCTGATGTTGTCGACGGCCGCCTACCTTGCCGCGGCGGCGATACTGGTGGTGCCGACCGTCGCGCTGGCCATCCCGTGGCTTACTGAACTGCAACGGTTGTTCACCGCCGTCTAACCTAGGGCTGGGGCAACCCCGGTGCATTGGCGATACTTTGGATGCCCGAAAGTCACGACCCTGAGAGGCGAATACATGAGCTCGTCGGAATCGAACGGTACTGCCGGCACTGCGCAAATCGGAGTCACCGGCTTGGCTGTGATGGGGTCGAACCTCGCTCGCAATTTCGCCCACCACGGCTACACCGTGGCGTTGCACAACCGGTCCGTCGCCAAGACCGATGCCCTACTCAAAGAGCACGGTGACGAGGGCAAGTTCGTCCGCAGCGAAACCATCGAAGAATTCCTCGCCGGGTTGGAGAAGCCACGACGGGTGCTCATCATGGTCAAGGCGGGCGATCCGACCGACGCCGTCATCGAGCAGCTCGCCGACGCCATGGAAAAAGGCGACATCATCATCGACGGCGGTAACGCGCTCTACACCGACACCATCCGTCGCGAGAAGGCGATGCGCGAGCGGGGTCTGCACTTCGTCGGCGCCGGCATCTCCGGCGGCGAGGAGGGGGCGCTGAACGGGCCGTCGATCATGCCCGGCGGCCCCGCCGAGTCGTACAAATCCTTGGGCCCGCTGCTTGAGGAGATCTCCGCGCACGTCGACGGCGTGCCGTGCTGCACCCACATCGGTCCCGACGGATCCGGACACTTCGTCAAGATGGTGCACAACGGCATCGAGTACTCCGACATGCAGCTGATCGGCGAGGCCTATCAGCTGCTGCGCGACGGACTCGGCAAGACGGCCGACGAGATCGCCGACGTGTTCGCCGAGTGGAACAAGGGCGACCTGGACAGCTACCTGATCGAGATCACCGCGGAGGTGCTGCGGCAGAAAGACGCCAAGACCGGCAAGCCGCTGGTGGACGTCATCCTCGACGAAGCCGAGCAAAAGGGCACCGGCCGTTGGACGGTGAAGTCGGCGCTGGATCTCGGGGTGCCGGTGACGGGTATCGCTGAGGCGGTGTTCGCCCGCGCGCTGTCGGGATCGGTTGCCCAGCGTAAGGCCACCACCGGCCTAGCGTCCGGTCACCTGGGCGAAAAGCCAAGCGATGCAAAGCAATTCATCGAAGATGTCCGTCAGGCTCTCTACGCGTCGAAGATCATCGCCTACGCCCAGGGCTTCAACCAGATCCAGGCCGGCAGCGTCGAGTACAACTGGGGCATCACGCCCGGCGACCTGGCCACCATCTGGCGGGGTGGCTGCATCATCCGGGCGAAATTCCTCAACCGCATTAAGGAGGCGTTCGACGACGACCCCGACCTGCCGACCCTGATCGTCGCGCCGTATTTCCGCAGCGCAATCGAGGCCGCCATCGACAGCTGGCGTCGCGTCGTGGTGGCCGCCACCCAACTGGGCATCCCGATCCCGGGCTTCTCCTCGGCGTTGTCGTATTACGATGCGCTGCGCACCGAGCGGCTACCGGCCGCGCTGACCCAGGGTTTGCGGGACTTCTTCGGCGCGCACACCTACGGGCGCATCGACGAGGACCCGAGCAAGAAGTTCCACACATTATGGAGTGGGGACCGCAGCGAAGTGCCGGCCTAACAGGGCCGAATAAGGGGTACACCGAACACCGATGAGGTTTCTGAACGGGCACCGTCCCGCATACGACCTGACTTACGACGACGTCTTCATCGTGCCGAACCGTTCGGACGTGGCGTCACGCTTCGATGTGGATTTGGCCACCGACGACGGCTCCGGCACCACCATCCCGGTGGTGGTGGCGAACATGACGGCGGTGGCGGGACGGCGGATGGCCGAGACGGTGGCCCGCCGCGGCGGGATTGTGGTGCTGCCCCAAGACCTTCCGATCACCGTGGTGCAGCGCACGGTGGACTTCGTCAAAAGCCGCGATTTGGTTGTCGACACCCCGGTGATTCTGGCGCCCGACGATTCGGTGTCGGACGCGATGGCACTGATTCACAAGCGCGCACACGGCGCCGCGGTGGTGGCTTTCGAGGGCCGCCCGGTCGGGCTGGTCACCGAATCATGCTGCGACGGTGTGGACCGTTTCGCGCGGGTGCGCGACATCGCGATCACCGACTTCGTCAACGCCCCGGTGGGCACCGACCCGCGAGAGGTGTTCGATCTACTCGAGCAGGTCCCCGTCGACGTCGCGGTGCTGACCGGCCCGGACGGCACGCTGGCCGGCGTGCTGACCCGAACCGGGGCGATCCGCGCGGGTATCTACACCCCGGCCACCGACTCCGCGGGCCGACTGCGCATCGGCGCCGCGGTCGGCATCAACGGTGACGTGGCCCCCAAAGCGCAGGCGTTGACCGAGGCCGGCGTCGACCTGGTTGTCGTTGACACCGCGCATGGCCACCAGGTGAAGGCGTTGGATGCCATCAAGTCGATTTCGTCGCTGGATCTGGGTGTGCCGCTGGCCGCAGGCAATGTGGTGTCGGCGGAAGGCGTCCGCGACCTGATCGGCGCCGGGGCGTCCATCGTCAAGGTCGGCGTGGGCCCGGGCGCGATGTGCACCACCCGGATGATGACCGGTGTCGGCCGTCCCCAGTTCTCGGCAGTCTTCGAATGCGCGTCGGCGGCAAGAGAACTCGGCGCACATGTGTGGGCCGACGGCGGGGTGCGCCACCCGCGGGACGTGGCCTTGGCGTTGGCCGCCGGCGCGTCCAACGTGATGATCGGATCGTGGTTCGCCGGCACCTACGAATCCCCCGGCGACCTGATGCGTGACCGCGAGAACCAGCCGTACAAAGAGAGTTACGGGATGGCGTCCAAACGCGCCGTGGTTGCCCGTACCGGAGCCGACAGCGCCTTCGAGCGTGCCCGCAAAGCGTTGTTCGAGGAAGGCATCTCGACCTCGCGGATGGGCTTGGACCCGGACAGCGGCGGTGTCGAGGATCTGATCGACCACATCACGTCGGGGGTGCGCAGCACCTGCACCTATGTCGGTGCTTCGACGCTTGCCGAGCTGCATCAGCGGGCGGTGGTCGGCGTGCAATCCGCGGCGGGCTTCGCTGAAGGCCATCCGCTGCCGTTCGGCTGGTAGCTGCAGACCGGTTGGGGGTGTGTCGTCGCTCCAACCAGCGCCAGCGCGGGTTACGCCTTCGTTACCATAGGAACCTCACGTAGTCATTGGATAACTCGAGGGAAAGGGTCTCCGTGCCGCAGGCACCCGGTGAGGCCGGTGGCTTCCGGGCCGAGCGGTCATCGCGGCGCGCACGGTCGCACCCGCATCGGCGGCGTCGATGAACCTCGTCGTCACCCTGCTCAGCTTGCTGGCGATCGTGCTGCTCACTGCGGGCAACGCGCTGTTCACCGCCGCCGAGTTCTCATTGACCGCCCTCGAGCGCAGCACTGTCGAGGCCAACGCGCGTGATGGTGGTCGTCGTGACCGCTACGTGCGCCGCGCCCACCACACGCTGTCTTTCCAGCTGTCCGGCGCGCAGCTGGGCATCTCGATCACCACGCTGGTCACCGGATATCTCACCGAGCCGTTGGTGGCCGAGCTGCCGCACCCGGCCATGGATGCGCTCGGCGTGCCCGACCGGGTCGCCGACGCCGTCATCGCATCTCTTGCCCTGGTGGTCGTCACATCGCTGTCCATGGTTTTCGGCGAACTGGTGCCCAAGAATCTCGCCGTGGCCCGGCCATTGCCGACTGCCCGGGTCGTCGCCGGCCCGCAGCTGCTGTTCTCCTTCGTGATGACCTTCGCGATCCGGCTGACAAACGGTGCGGCGAACCGAATTCTGCGCAAGCTGGGCATCGAGCCAGCGCAGGAGCTGCGGTCGGCCCGCTCACCCCAGGAATTGGTTTCGCTGGTACGCACGTCTGCTCGCAGCGGCTCGCTGGACCCCGCCACCGCGGCGTTACTGCATCGATCACTGCAGTTCGGCACGCTCACCGCCGAGGAGCTGATGACGCCACGATCGAAAATCATTGCACTACAAAGGGATAACACCATCGCGGACCTCGTCGCAACGGCCACCGACAGCGGCTTCTCCCGGTTCCCGATTGTTGACGGGGACCTTGACGAGACCGTCGGCATCGTGCACGTCAAACAAGTTTTCGAAGTGCCGCCCGCCGAGCGGGAGCACACGTTGGTGACTACTGTCGCGCAGCCGGTCGCGGTGGTGCCCTCCACGTTGGACGGCGACGCGCTAATGGGAGAGATCCGCGCCAACGGTCTGCAGACCGCCATGGTCGTCGACGAGTACGGCGGTACCGCGGGCATGGTGACCGTCGAGGATCTGATCGAAGAGATCGTCGGCGATGTCCGCGACGAACACGACGACGCCACACCGGATGTGATCGCATCCGGCAACGGTTGGCGGGTATCCGGTCTATTGCGCATCGACGAGGTGGCGACCGCCACCGGTTATCACGCACCGGAGGGTGAATACGAGACGATCGGCGGGCTGGTGCTCCAAGAGCTCGGCCGCATCCCGGTGAGCGGGGACACGGTACAGCTGAGCGGATACGAACCCGACGGCATACCCGATAGCTCGGCCCGCTGGCAGGCCGAGGTGATCCGGATGGATGGCCGCCGCATCGACCTGCTCGAGCTGACCCACCTGGATGCGAACGGTGACTCCGGCGCGGGACGAGGCCACTGATGGGCGACCTGCTGGGAGTGTTGGCGATTATTCTGCTGGTTGCCACCAACGCGTTTTTCGTCGGCGCGGAATTCTCGCTGATCTCGGCGCGTCGAGACCGGCTGGAAGCGTTGGCCGAGCAAGGCAGATCAAGTGCGGTCACCGCGATTCGGGCGGGAGAACATCTGCCGCTGATGTTCGCGGGAGCCCAGCTGGGTATTACGGTGTCGTCGATCCTGCTTGGCCGGCTCGGTGAGCCCGCGGTCGCCGACCTGCTGCGACGGCCGTTCGATTTCGTCGGCGTCCCACCCGCTCTGCTGCACACGGTGTCATTCGCGCTTGCGCTAGCGATTGTGGTGACGCTGCATGTGTTGCTCGGCGAGATGGTCCCGAAGAACATCGCCATCGCCGGCCCGGAGAGAGCGGCCATGCTGCTGATCCCGGCCTACCTGATGTATGTGCGGGCTGTCCGGCCGATCATCACGTTCTACAACCGCTGCACCAGCGCCACCCTGCGGGTGCTGCGGGTGCGACCCCGCGACGAGCTCGACGTCACAGTCTCCACCGTCGAGCTCAGCGAGATGATCGCCGAATCGGTGTCGGAGGGTCTGCTCGATCCCGAGGAGCACACCAGACTCACTCGGGCATTGCAGATTCGGAACCGGATGGTCGCCGACGTGGCCGTGCCGGTTACCGAGATCCGTGCGGTACCGGTGGCCGCCCCAGGCTCCGGGCCGACGGTCGAAGCGGTGGAAAAGGCGCTGGCCGCAACCGGCTACTCCAGATTCCCGGTCGTCGACGCCGACCGCCGGTTCATCGGATACCTGCACATTAAAGACGTGCTGCCGCTTGGTGATAACCCCCGCGCCGTGGTCGACCTGGCGCGGGTCCGGCCGCTGCCGCAAATTCCCGAATCGCTGTCGGTTCCCGAGGCGCTGTCGCGGATGCGTCGCAGCAAGAGTCATCTGGCGCTGGTCACCGGCCAGGACGGGACAGTGGTCGCGATGGTGGCGCTGGAAGATCTGGTCCGGGATTTGGTCGGCGTCGTACGCGATGGGATGCAGCGTGCCTGAGGCCCCCCGGCGACGATGCGGGCCGGAATGGCCCGAGGAGCAGTCGGGCAATCGAGCCCCAGCCTGCATTCGGCTGGAGCCTGAGCGGTGGACGGCGCGCGCCGACGAGTACGCCGAACGCGCCGAGGCGTTCGTCGCCCCGCACCTCAAGCGGGCCCGGGCCGGCGAGCCACATCCGGTGTGGGACTTCCTGTTCAGCTACTACAGCCTGCGGCCGGGGCAACTGCGCTGCTGGCACCCGGGCTACGGGGTGCTGCTCGCAGGCGACGAAGCGATCCGTCGCTACCATGGCCGCCGCGGTTACACCGCTGATGAAGCCGGTGTCACGGTCAGCCAGACCTATCTGCGCAGCCGGCTGGACACCATCTGCTGTGTGGCCCGCTTGCTGCGGGCGACCGCGCGGCGCCCGGCTCGGCTGAACTGCTTCGGGCTGCACGAATGGGCGATGGTGTACCGCGACGGCGCCGTTCGCCACGAGCGTGTCCCGCTGCGGTTGGGCGCCGCCGGCACCGACGCCGTTGTCGAGAGCGAGGTTGCCGCGCCGCTGCGGTGCAGCCACTTCGACGCGTTCCGCTTCTTCAGTGCTGCCTTTAAAGCCGACATGTTGCCACGAAACGCCGGATCGCCCAGCCGCGCCACCCAACAGGACTGGGAGCAGCCCGGTTGCCTGCACGCCAACATGGACCTGTACAAATGGTCGTACAAGTTGAGCCCGCTGATCGAATCCGAGGTACTGCTCGACTGCCTGGACCTGGCGGCGGCGGCGCGTGAAGTCGATATGCGAGCAAGCCCATACGACCTGCGCGGCTACGGGTACACACCGATAGCCGTTGAGCAGGCTGCCGGCCGCGCCGAGTACGTGCGTTGCCAGAAGGCCATCGCGTCACGTGCGGCGCAGCTACGGGCAGCGCTGCTGACCCGGTGTGACCTGCTACTGCAGCGCGCCGGGGCGGGTATTCGGGCTACTGGCCGGTAGGCTGGACGCAACTTTGTTCAGGTCAAAGCGGAGGAGAATGATGACAGACCGCGTGCCGGTTGGGAACCTGCGCGTCGCTCGGGTGCTGTATGACTTCATCAACACCGAGGCTTTGCCCGGCACCGACATCGACCCCGACAGCTTTTGGGCGGGCGTCGACAAGGTCATCACCGACCTGCAGCCACAAAACCAGGATCTGCTGGCGCGCCGTGACCAGTTGCAGGCGCAGATCGACAAGTGGCACCGGCATCACGTCATCGAGCCGATAGACCCCGAGACCTACCGCCAGTTCCTCACCGAGATCGGCTATGTGTTACCGGAACCCGCCGATTTCACCATCACCACAGCGGGTGTCGACGACGAGATCACCAAGACCGCCGGCCCCCAGCTGGTGGTGCCGGTGCTCAATGCGCGGTTCGCCCTGAATGCCGCCAACGCCCGCTGGGGTTCCCTCTACGACGCTCTGTACGGCACGGACGTCATTCCGGAAAGGGACGGTGCCGAGAAGGGCCACGGCTACAACAAGGTCCGCGGCGACAAGGTGATTGCCTACGCGCGCAAGTTTCTCGACGATGCGGTACCGCTGTCGTCCGGCTCGTGGGCCGACGCCACCGGTTTCACCGTCAAGGACGGCCGACTGCTGGTCAGCCTGGAAGGCGACGAACTGTCCCGCGGGCTGGCCAACCCCGGCCAGTTCGTCGGCTACACCGGAGAGCTAGGCTCCCCCGACTGGTCCGTGCTGTTGGTCAACCACGGCCTGCACATCGAGATCCTGATCGACCCCGAGTCGCCGATCGGCAAAACCGACGCTGCCGGGATCAAGGACGTGATTCTGGAATCTGCCATCACCACGATCATGGACTTCGAGGACTCGGTGGCCGCCGTCGATGCCGACGACAAGGTACTCGGCTACCGCAACTGGCTCGGGCTGAACAAGGGTGACCTGGTCGAGGACGTCAGCAAAGACGGCAAGACGTTCACCCGGGTGCTCAACCAGGACCGCACCTACAAGACTCCCGACGACGGCGAGCTGACCCTGCCCGGTCGCAGCCTGTTGTTCGTCCGCAACGTTGGCCATTTGATGACCAACGACGCCATCCTGGTGGACGGAGGCGACGGCCAGGAAAAAGAGGTGTTCGAAGGCATCATGGATGCCCTGTTCACCGGCGTCACCGCGATTCACGGGCTGAAAACCGGTGAAGCCAATGGCCCCTTGGCGAACAGCCGCACCGGTTCCATCTACATCGTCAAACCCAAGATGCACGGACCCGACGAGGTCGCGTTCACCTGCGAGCTGTTCAGCCAGGTCGAAGACGTTCTCGGCCTGCCGCAAGGCACCTTGAAGGTCGGCATCATGGACGAGGAACGCCGCACCACCGTCAACCTCAAGGCGTGCATCAAAGCCGCCGCCGACCGGGTGGTGTTCATCAATACCGGCTTCCTAGACCGCACCGGCGACGAGATCCACACCTCGATGGAGGCCGGCCCGATGATCCGCAAGGGTGCGATGAAGAGCACCACGTGGATCAAGGCCTACGAGGATGCCAACGTCGACACCGGCCTGGCCGCCGGCTTCAAGGGCAAGGCACAGATCGGCAAGGGCATGTGGGCGATGACCGAACTGATGGCCGACATGGTCGAACAGAAGATCGGCCAGCCCAAGGCGGGCGCCACCACCGCCTGGGTGCCCTCGCCGACCGCGGCCACCCTGCACGCGATGCACTACCACTACGTGGACGTGGCAGCGGTACAGGCCGAACTCGAGGGCAAGAAGCGGACCACAATCGACGAGCTGCTGACCATTCCGTTGGCCAAGGAACTCGCCTGGGCTCCCGAGGAGATCCGCGAGGAGGTCGACAACAACTGTCAGTCCATCCTGGGCTACGTCGTCCGCTGGATCGATGCGGGCGTCGGCTGCTCGAAGGTGCCCGACATCCACGACGTGGCTTTGATGGAAGACCGTGCCACACTACGGATCTCGAGCCAGTTGCTGGCCAACTGGCTGCGCCACGGGGTGATCACCGAAGAGGATGTGCGGGCCAGCCTGGAGCGGATGGCTCCGATGGTGGACCAGCAGAACGCCGGCGACTCGGCATACCTGCCGATGGCGCCCAACTTCGACGACAGCATCGCCTTCCTCGCTGCCCAGGAGTTGATCCTGAATGGAACCCAGCAGCCCAACGGCTACACCGAGCCGATCCTGCACCGGCGCCGTCGTGAATTTAAGGCTCGCGCGAGTGATTGATGTCGGCTCGGGGCGCATTGACAATCCCAATGACTAGACGCTGTCGGGGGCACCTCACGCTTGCGGGGGACTTCTGGCGCGCGGGAGAGCATCGGCATGGGTAGGCACAGAGCTCCGGATCCGGACGAGCCCACCAGCGGCGAACCGTCGGACGACTATTCCGAGCCGCACGATTTCGGCGACATTGGTGGCCATCGGGAGTCCATAGACTTCCCGTCCGCGCCACCCCCGGACACCGGTGGCATGCTCGGTCCGCGCTATCCCGATCACCCAACTGGCGACTATCCGGACGAGTTTCCAAGCGATCCAGGGTATTTCGACTACACCGATCCCTCCGATCGCGACGAGCACCGCGAGGAGGATCGGCGCACCGCCGATGTTGACACGCCGGATGACTTCCCGGACTTCCCGCGACGCGGGCCGGAGCCGCCCGCGCCACCGCCACCGCCGGCGTCCGGCGGTCATCGGGGCCTCAGCGACTGGCGAGGTGGTCACCGCAGCGACGGCGGGCGACGCGGCGTCAGCATCGGTGTGATCGCGGCGTTGGTCGCGGTCGTCGTGGTGGTGGCCGGGGTGATCGTGTGGCGATTCTTCGGCGATGCGTTGTCCAATCGCTCGCATAAGGCCGCCGCGTGCACGGGCAGCAAGGAGGCGGTCGCCGTCATTGCCGATCCGTCGATCGCCGAGCATGTGCAGCAGTTCGCGGAACGCTACAACGGGTCGGCTGGGCCGATCGGCGACCACTGCGTCGAGGTCGGTGTCAAATCCGCGGGCTCCGACGCCGTCGTCGATGGCTTCATCGGAAACTGGCCGGCAGAACTCGGCCAACGACCCGCGCTGTGGATCCCGGCCAGTTCTGTGTCGGCCGCGCGGCTGACCGCCGCCGCGGGCAAGGGAACCATCACCGAAAGCCGCTCGCTGGTCAGCTCGCCGGTAGTGCTCGCGGTGCGGCCCGAACTTCAACGTGAGCTCGGCGCCCAGAAATGGGCGACGCTGCCCGACCTGCAGACCAAACCCGACGCCTTGGCCGGGTTGAAGCTACCGAACTGGGGACCGCTGCGGCTGGCGCTACCGCTCGGCGGCAACAGCGACGCCGCGTATCTGGCCGCCGAGGCGGTGGCGGCGGGCTCCGCGCCCCCCGGCGCACCGCCGACCGATGGCAGCGGCGCGGTGCGCACGCTGATGGCCGGTCAGCCCAAGCTGGCCGACAACACGCTGGCCGAAGCACTGAACGCGCTGCTGCGGCCCGGTGATCCGGCGACCGCGCCGGTGCACGCCGTGGTCACTACCGAACAGCAGGTCTTCCAGCGGGGCGAATCGTTGCCTGATGCCGCCAGCGCGCTGAGTACCTGGCTGCCACCGGGGCCGGCCGCGGTCGCCGACTATCCCACTGTGCAGCTCAGCGGATCGTGGCTGTCACAAGACCAAGTGACGGCGGCCAGCGCCTTCGCCCGATTCATGCAGAAATCCGATCAACTCTCCGAACTGGCCAAAGCCGGTTTCCGGGTTGCCGGGGTCAAGCCGCCCAGCAGCGACGTCACCAGCTTCGCGGCGCTGCCGTCGACGCTGTCGGTGGGTGACGATTCCATGCGCGCCACGCTGGCAAACAGCGTGACCGCACCGTCGAACGGACCGGCGGCGATCATCATGCTCGAGCAGTCGATGACCACCGACGAAGGCGGCACAACCCGGCTGGGCAATGTCGTTGCTGCGCTGGACAACCGGATCAAGGCGCTGCCGCCCAACTCGGTGATCGGGCTCTGGACGTTCGACGGCAAAGAAGGCCGAACGGAGGTGTCGGCCGGCCCGCTGGCCGATCCCGTCGACGGTCATCCCCGGTCGGCCGCGCTGACGGCCGCACTGGACAAGCAGCACGCGTCGTCCGGTGGCGCGGTGTCGTTCACCACGCTGCGGATCGTCTACAAGAACGCGGTGACCAATTACCATCCCGGGCAATCGAATTCAGTGTTGGTGATTACGGCCGGGCCGCACACCGACCAGAGCTTGGGCGGCCAGGGCCTGCAGGATTTCATCAAGGAGAACACCGACCCCGCCAAGCCGGTGGCGGTCAACGTGATCGACTTCGGCTCCGATTCTGACCGAGCGACCTGGGAGGCCGTCGCAAAATTGTCCGGTGGTAGCTACCAGAGCCTGGCGACATCGGCTTCGCCAGAACTGGCCACCGCGGTGACCAACTTCTTGAGCTGATCGGCCGCGAATCGAGCAGGGACGGGAACCCCGTGCAGCAGCAGCACCGTCCGGCGATGATACGGGTCACTGGCTAGCGAAACGCTAACTCTAGCGGGAGACTCGGCCAGCCCCGAGGTGGTCGTGAGGTTCGTTGCTGGACGCCCCTGCGCGACGTGCTGACGTCGTCTTATGTCCCGGACGGATCCAGGCTGAACAGGTGGATGAGCGCGCTGCGGCGCGCGCCAACCAGATGCTGATCCGGTGACTGGACACTTCGGTGCGTACAGCGGCAGCTTTCAAAATAGACAACTGCTTCCTCTGTAGAGCCCCGCCAGGTCCCTATGCAACGCAGGGAGTGAGGCCCGGAGATGTATGCGAATGGGAACGCGATAGCGACCTGACCGGCGACTCCTGGCAAGATTAACAGCCAGACGGGAACGACCATGACACTTTTGGGTTCTTCTAGACCAGCGTTGCGCCCTGGTGTGGTGGCAGGCGCTTCATTCTCATTGTCTACGGTTGGTGGCTTCACCACGCTTGTACGTGTGCGAGCCATAATCTTTCGCGTAGCTGGCGGGTGGGCTTGATCTTCGGATTGGGCGGTAGCGGCGGCGCGGCTGGAAAGTTCGCAAGCCATATGTCTAGCTGTCCGCGCGTCAGCGGAAGCGCCCGGTCATCAAGTTCCACCCGACTCCCCCAACCCACATGGTTTACAGATCAAACCCCGCCCTCTGCCAGCTTCTCGCGCAGACTCTTCGGCCGTATATCGGTCCAGTTCTGTTCGATGTAGTCCAGACACGCAGCGCGGTCCGCTTCGCCGTAAACCACCCGCCAGCAGGCTGGAACGTCGGCGAAGGCCGGCCACAGGCTGTGTTGCTCCTCGTCGTTGACCAAGACGAAAAAGCTGCCATCGACACTCACGTCGCACAACGCATCGACAACGCCAGACTGCCGCTCAAAGCTGCCTAAAAACTCAAGACAAGTCTCAACGATCTAGCGACCAAGGGTCGCTAGGGCGGCATCGGCAACGCGGAACACTTCTTCAGGGTCGTAGAGGTCGCGGGCGAACGTGACGTTGGCAGTAAGGCGGCCGTTCACTATGCCGAGCGTGAAGAAAATGGTTTGGGTTTTGGTGGTGCCGCAACCGGACTCGATTCCCCAGATTGCGGGAAGCGTGACAACACCGACGTTCGACACCGCGCAGGAAACGTTTTGAAACGCCCCGCGCCGGTTGACCGGAACCGACGCAGTGCGGGCCAATTTGTTTACGAACGTCTGCCCGCTGAGGATAACGGCAGCGAAGAGCCGGAGGAGCCAGTAATCGACGCCCCGGCGAAACCAGCCGAATTGACGGGCGATCTGTGACTGCAGTGGCGCTCCGCGCCGCAATTGCACAATCAGGCTGCCGGTGTAGTTGCCGGGCACGGTGCGAGGCAAACCGGGTGAGTAACGGGCGAGATCAGTGGGTACCAAAATACAGATGCGCGATTTCTCGGGTTGGGCGGACAGCATTGCTTCGGCGACCGCGAGACACATGTACTGTTCAAGCGAGAGATCGAGGGCGCGAGCTTTGGCGAGGATCCGAGTGCTCTCCGGCTCAGAGAACGGGTAGGTCCGGGACGCGTAGCCGTTATCGTGGGGAATCGGCGTCTTGCCATGGGTGAGGTCGACTGTTTTGCGGCCTGGGTTCAGACCTGCCTTTGCTAAATAGCCGAGGAGATAGAACGGCAACAGAGCAAGCCCGGTTAGAGGGGCGGTGGAATCGAAGCGGCCCGCAGCCTGGCCAACCGGGACAGATTCACCGTTGGCGGCAGCGAGCCAGTATAGGATCCACTCCAGCGCGCCGCGACCGTTGGACAAAGCGTGACTCATCTGGAAGCAGACTTCCCCGCCCCCTATCTGCGAAATCCGGACGGGGAGCGGGGGCATCAGAGCATGAGCGGGCGAAAGTAACTCCTCAAAAGAGAATAACTGGCGAAAGCGCTGACGCTGGCGGTCGAGGGCGGCGTTCAGCTCCGCAGAATCGATGGGCACCCATGAAAAAGATTGACCACAAGGTCCGAGGGCTACCTGTAAGGCCGGGTTTTGCCGCACTAGAGAATCGTAGGAGGCCCACAAACGATCGGGATCGTAGTTGTCGCGGAATTTCACAACGAATGCCATGTCATCGCCACGGAGCATCGGCTCCATTGCGCGAATAGCCAGGCTGGCAACACGACCTATGTCCACCGCGGTCTCCAAATTGATTGGCAACCACCCACGGTAGCTGCAAGTAGTACCCTTTCCGAATGTATCCCGGAATGATTTTTGGCAAGGCTATGTTCAGGACTCCCGACATAGCTCGCGTTCAGCGCTCGTAGATACGCGTGCGACCGGCTGTAATCTGCGTTTCCGCTGATGTTGCATCCAGGTACGTTGATCGGCCCCCTTGATCGCGCCGTGCATTTCGCACTGTACCAGTCCGAGCAGCTGCAGGTTCGTAATGTATTTGACGATGATCTGCGGCGTGATGTGTGGAATGTCTTTGTCGGGACCAATTTTCGCCTCCTCCACCGCGGCGCGGAACCTTTCGGCGGACGCCGGGGCACCACCAAGCGGCATCTGAGGCGCGTCATAGTCCGGGAGATAGGGCAGCAACGGCAGCACTGAGTGCTGGCGCTGCCGTTCCGGCAGGGCACGTAACGCGGTCGCAAACCGCTCCATCCACTCGCCGTAGTCCGGGACCCGCTGGATCCGGTGGCCCGCCTCGATGAGCCAATCGACGTATTCGTCGAGCCCGATGCCATCGTCGTAGGGATTCGCCACGTGATAAGTCTCCACACCGGTTTGCACACGTTCGCCCAGAGTGGCGATCGCCTCGGCGATGAAATCGACCGGCAGCGCGTCGAAGTGCGCCCGTTGTCGCTTGCCGTCTGCATCGAGCTCGTAGAACGAGTAAGGCGCGATACCGGTGGCCACCAGGGAAAGAATCAGCCGGGTGAACACGTCGGGTAGATTGAGCTGACCCGCGTATTTCGTATCGGTCAGAATCATGTCGCAGCGGAAGACCCCCACCGGCAGCCCGCACAGGTCGTTGGCCTCGCGCAGCAGCACCTCCCCGGCCCACTTGCTGTTGGTATAACCGTTGGCGAGATCGTCGCCGATTTTGCGGGTATAGGCGGTGCCGCCGGGCTGCCGGTTCGCTCGTTGTTGCAGCAGCGTCGTCAGAGAACGTTCAGCCATGGTGGATGGATCACCTCCAAGTAACATGGGTCAACCAATAAAATGCGCCGAACGGCACCGCACGGCCGGTCTCGGTGCATAGCACAAACCGCACATTGAGCTCGCGTGACTCGAGGATATCGGCAAGTGCGCGAGCCAATGTCGATTTGCCGACCCCGCTGTCGCCCATTAACACGACGCCCCGGAACTCCGCAGCACCCCCGAGTGCCGTCAGCGCTTGACGGACCTCGTCACTGCGGCCCACCATGGGCCACCCCGACCCGTTTTGACTCGGCACCGAGCCCCCCCTGGAGCAACTCGTATTCCGGAGCCAAATGTTACCCGGGCACTACTTAACCCGTCCGCCTTTCAGCAAAGCCGAACCGAGGTGCCGGCGAGTCCGTCCGCCGATTCCATCCACGGCCAGCCCGGGCAATCGAATTCCTGGGAAGCCGTCGCGAAGCTATCCGGTGGCAGCTACCAGAACCTGGCGACGTCGGCATCTCCCGACCTGGCCACCGCGGTGACCAACTTCTTGAGTTGACCGGCGCAGGCGCCGCTGCGGCGCTGGTGAAAGACGAGGCCGACCTAGACGCGCGGCCTCGGAAGCTCGGTTGTGACCGCGTCCTCGTCGCGGTGCTCCGCCCTTAGCAGCAAGGACCGTACCAGCGGACGCGGCCCGTAAGGCCGAAGCAGTTGACTGGCCGGGCGCGGACGAACTATCTGCGGCCACCAGAACCAACGTCCCAGCAGCGCGGCGATGGAAGGTGTCATGAATGCACGCACGACCAAGGTGTCGAACAACAGGCCCAAGCCGATGGTGGTACCGATCTGACCGATAATCCGCAAATCGCTGACCACCATCGAGCCCATGGTGAAAGCGAAAACCAGCCCTGCTGACGTGACGACTTTACCGGTACCGCCCATTGCGCGGATGATGCCCGTGTTTATGCCGGCGGCTATTTCCTCTTTGAGCCGGGATACCAACAACAGGTTGTAGTCAGAGCCTACCGCCAATAGGATGATCACAGACATCGGAAGTACCAGCCAGTGCAATTTGATGCCCAGAACATATTGCCAGACCAGTACCGAGAGCCCAAACGATGCGCCCAACGAGAGTGCTACCGTACCCACGATAACTAGCGCGGCGATAAAACTTCGCGTGATGATCAGCATGATGATAAAAATAAGGCAGAGCGCAGCGATTCCCGCGAGCAAGAGATCGTATTTGGAGCCGTCTCGCCAGTCCTTGAAGGTCGACGCGGTGCCGGCGAGATAGATCTTGGCACTCGCCAGAGGTGTCCCCTTCAGCGCCTCCTCGGCCGCCGTCTTTATCTGGTCGATACGCGCTATGCCCTCGGACGTCCCGGGATCGCCCCTATGCGAAATGATGAATCGAGCCGCTTTCCCGTCCGGAGACAGGAAGGAATTCATCGCGCGCTGGAAGTCCTGGTTCTTGAAAACTTCCGGAGGCAGATAGAAGGAATCGTCATTCCTCGCGGCGTCGAAAGCCTTCCCCATGGCTGTCGCGTTACCGCTCGAGTCCTCCATCTCGGCGAATATCCCGGACATGGTGCTGTGCATGGTCAGCATCATGGTCCGCATGCCTTGCATGGTCGCCATCATCGGCGGGAGCTGAGCGGCCATTTGCGGCATGAGTACATCCAGCTGAGCAAAGTCTTTGACGAGATCATTCGTCTTATCGCTAATCTCGTCAACACCGTCGATTGAATCAAATATGGATCTCAGCGACCAGCAGATGGGAATATCATAGCAGTGCTTTTCCCAGTATAAGTAGCTGCGAATTGGCCGGTAGAAATCCTCGAAATCCGCAATGTGATCTCTCAACTCTTCCGTGATCGCCGCCAAGTCACGCGTGTCGCCGATCATGTGATGAGTCGTGTTGGTGAGCTGTTGTATCAGGCCATAGATGCGTTGCATTTGGTTCATCATTTTCGCCATCGCGTCGACCTGCTTGAGCATGTCGTTCATGCGGGCTTTCTGAAACTCCAGGGTTTGTAGCTGGCCGGCGTTTTGCATGCTGAGCAGAAACGGTATCGACGTGTGTTCAATCGGGGTTCCCTCGGGCCGGGTTACGCCCTGCACCCGAGAAATCCCTCGAACCCGGAAAACTCCCTTGGCTATTTTGTTCAATATCAGAAAGTCTGCTGGATTGCGCATATCGTGATCGGCTTCGACCAACAAGATCTCGGGCATCATTCGTGCCTGGGAGAAATGACGATCAGCGGCTGCATACCCCAAATTGGCTGAAATATCTTTAGGTATATATAGTCGGTCGTTGTAGCTCGTTTTATAGCCCGGCAATGTCAATAGACCGATCAGCGCGATCGCGCAAGTGGTAACAAGAATGGGCACCGGCCAGCGGACAATCGCCGTGCCGACCCGGCGCCATCCGCGAACCCCGATCCTGCCCTTGGGGTCGAATAGCCCGAAGCCACTTCCGATGGCCAGAACCGCCGGAACCAGCGTGACCGCGATCGCGACCGAAACGAGCATGCCCACCGCGCACGGCACGCCTATGGTCTGGAAGATGGGCATCCGGGTAAAGCTCAAGCACAACATTGCTCCGGCGATCGTCAAACCGGAACCCAAGACAACGGGAGCGACCCCGCGGTAGGTGGAGTAGAAAGCCGTTTCCGGGTCCTCGCCGGCCTGACGCGCCTCTTGATAGCGACCGAAGAAGAATATCCCGTAATCGGTTCCGGCCGCCATCGCGAGGGCCACCAGCAGATTAATGGCAAATGTTGAGAGGACAACAATATTGTTATCGCCGAGAAACGCGACGATTCCCCGGGCCGCAAATAATTCGATCCCAACCGTGACCAACAGCACAACCACGGTGATGACCGAACGGTAGACCAGAAGCAGTACCGCAAAGATTATCACGGCGCCTATCACGGTCATCTTCAGAATGGATCTGTCACCACTGTGCTGCATATCCGCAACCAGCGCTGCCGGGCCGGTGACATACACCTTGACCCCGGACGGCGGCGGCATCCGCTCTACGATAGTCCGGACCGCCGCCACGGATTCCTGCCCCAAGGCTGTGCCTTGGTCACCGGCTAGATTCATTTGCACATACGCGGCTTTACCATCGGCGCTTTGCGCGCCCGCCGCCGTGAGTCGATCTCCCCATAAATCCTGCACATGCTCCACATGCTTCGGATCGTCTCTTAACGCACGAACCAATCCGGCATAGTACGCGTGAGCATCGTCGCCGAGCGGCTGTTGCCCCTCCAGCACGATCATCGCGAAACTGTCCGAATCGGATTCTTTGAAGTCCTTGCCCATGCGCATCATGGCCTGCACCGACGGCGCGTCTTCGGGACTCATTGATACGGAATGCCCTTGCCCGACCCCCTCCAGCGACGGAACTGCCAGAGTCACAATCAAAGTCAGCGCGACCCAAGCCAGGATGATGAACAGCGCAAACCGGCGGATTGTCCGCGCTATGAACGGCGTCCGGGGGCGTTCGGTACTCATGTGGCCGGCAACAGGCAGAAGGTAAACGCGTTGACGTTCACTGTCTCAGCAACAAGGAACGAACCAGCGGACGGGGTCCTAGCGGCCGAAGCAGGGCACTAGCGGGGCGGGGGCGCACTTGTTGCGGCCACCAGAACCAGCGTCCCAGCAGCGCGGCGATGGACGGTGTCATGAACGCGCGGACGACCAGCGTGTCGAACAACAGACCGAGACCGATGGTGATTCCCACCTGACCTATGATGAGCAGGTCGCTGACCACCATGGACATCATGGTGAAGGCGAACACCAAGCCTGCGGACGTCACAACTTTGCCGGTGCCGCCCATCGCGCGGATGATGCCCGTGTTTATTCCGGCGGGTATTTCCTCTTTCATCCGTGAGACGAGCAGCAAATTGTAATCAGACCCCACCGCCAAAAGGACGATCACAGACATCGCGAGCACCGCGAAGTTTATTTGTATGCCCAGAATATACTGCCAGACGAGCACGGAGAGCCCAAAGGACGCGCCCAGCGAAAACGCTACCGTGCCCACGATGACTAGGGCGGCAATCAAACTTCGCGTGATGATCAGCATGACGACGAAAATAAGGCAGAGCGCAGCGACTCCCGCGATCAAGAGATCGTATTTGGAGCCGTCCACCAGGTCTTTAGCCACCGCCGTAGTCCCGGCGAGGTAGATCTTGGCGTCTTCTAGCGGAGTTCCCTTGAGCGCCTCCTCGGCCGCGGTTTTTATCGCCTCGGCCCGCGAGATGCCCTCGGTCGTGACGGGATCGCCCCTTTGCGTAATGAGCATACGGCTGGCCTTCCCGTCCGGCGACAAGAACACCTTCATGGCTCGTTGGAAATCCTTGTTCTTGAAGACCTCCGGCGGCAGGTAGAAGGAGTCGTCATTTTTGGCGGTGTCGAAAGCCTTTCCCATGGCTGTCGCGTTACCGCTCGAGTCCTCCATCTGGTCGAACACCCCGGACATGGTGCTGTGCATGGTCAGCATCATGGTCCGCATGCTCTGCATGGTCGCGATCATCGGCGGGAACTGGGTGGCCATTTGCGGCAGGAGCACATCTAGCCGATCGAGGTCTTTGACGAGATCTTGCAGCTTATCGCTAATCTCGTCAACACCGTCGAACGAATCCCATACGGATCTCAGCGACCAGCAGACCGGAATATCGTAACAGTGCTTTTCCCAGTAGAAGTAGCTGCGAATAGGCCGGTAGAAATCCTCGAAGTCCGCGAGGTGATCGCGCAATTCATTGGTAATGGCGTTGATTTCTTTCGTCGCGGTAATCGTGTGATGAGTCGTGTTGGTGAGTTGCTGCATCAGGCCATACATACGCTGCATCAGGTTGATCGTCTTCGCCAGCTCATCGGCCTGCTTCAGCATGTCGTTCATGCGATCTTTCTGGAACTGTAAAGTTTGCAGCTGGCCGGCCTGTGACATGCTGAGCATAGACGGTATCGAAGTGTGTTCGATCGGGGTTCCCTCGGGTCGAGTTGCGGCCTGCACCATGGAAATCCCCGGAACGGCGAAGACGCCCTTGGCTAGCTTGTTCAATACCAGAAAATCTGCCGGATTGCGCATATCGTGATCGGCCTCGACCAACAGGATATCCGGCATCATCATTCGCGACGGGGAAAAATGTCGCTGTGCGGCCGCATACCCCACATTGGCCGGGATATCTTTGGGGATATACTTCTGGTCATTGTAGCTGGGTTTGAATCCCGGCAGCGCCAATAGGCCGATCAGCGCGATCCCGCACGCCGCGGCGAGAATGGGCACGGGCCACCGAACGATGGCCGTGCCGACCCGCCGCCATCCAGCGGACCTGATCTTTCGCTTGGGCTCGAACAGACCGAAACGGCTTCCGACAGCAAGAACTGCCGGAACCAGCGTAAGCGCGACCGCGACCGCGACCAATATGCCCACCGCGCAAGGGACGCCCAGAGGTTGGAAATATGGCAGCCGGGTAAAGCTGAGGCAGAAAAGGGCTCCGGCGATAGTTACACCGGAGGCCAAAACAACGCGCGCGACACCGCGGTATGTTGTGTAGTAGGCCGTTTCCCGGTTCTCGCCAGCCTGACGTGCCTCTTGATACCGCCCGAAAAAGAAAATCCCGTAGTCCGTTCCAGCCGCGATCCCGATGGCTACCACCAGATTAACCGCGTAGGTAGTGAGACCAACAATCTGGTGATCGCCGAGGAACGCGACGATTCCCCGAGCCACCTGCAATTCTATCCCGACCGTCAGCAACAAAAGAATTACACTGATAAGCGAACGGAAGACGAGGAGCAACATCGTGAAGATCACTGCGATGGCTACCGCCGTGATTGTGGTGACCGTCCGGTTGCCACTGGTGCCCACATCCGCAACGAACGCCGCCGGGCCGGTGACATAGACCTTGATCCCGGCAGGCGGCGGCGTCCGGTTCACGATGTTCTCGATGGCTTGCACCGATTCATTCGCCAAGCTCTGGCCCAGGTCGCCGGCGAGGTCCAAAGAAACATACGCGGCCTTACCATCGGCGCTTTGCGCGGCAGCCGCCGTGAGTGGATCCCCCCAGAAATTGTCAATGTGCTGCACATGCTTCGGATCGTCTTTCAACCGACGAATCAGACGATCGTAGTACTTGTGAGCATCGTCGCCGAGGGTTTGCTGCCCCTCCAAGACGATCATCGCCACACTGTCAGAATTAGATTCCTTGAAGTCCTCACCCATGCGCGTCATCGCCTTATACGACGGCGCATCTTTGGGACTCTGCGATATTGAATGCTCTTTCTCGACCTGCTCCAGTGAGGGGACACCGATACTCACGATGACGGTGATCGCCAACCACGCCAAGATGATGGGCACCGAAAATCGATGGATCGTCCGCGCTACGAATGGTGGCGCGGTGTGTTCGTTACTCAAGTGTTCGTCGCTCATGCAGCCTTCAGCAAGCAGAAGGTAAACGCGCTCACTTCGTGCGTGATCTTCTCGGCTTTGACTTCTCCGTCCACCACGATGCGGCAGCCAATGCTGTCACTATCGCCCTGCGCCACGATACTTCCCACGACCGCCGCCTGGGTGAACGCGAACTGCAACGACCACGGCAAGCGCGCCCCGTCGAGGCGCTGCGGGTCACCATTGACGTCGAAATAGCTGATGTCGGCCACGGTGCCTGGTGGTCCGAAGACCTCGTACGTCAGGTGCTTAGGGTCGTAAGGTTTGGCGTCGTTGATTTTGGTGTCGGCATACGAGGGGCGTTTCTCAGAGCCGAAGATGCCGTGCAGCCGCGACACCGTCAATCCCCCAGCAGCGATCACCACCAGTATGACCAGCGGAACCCACAGCCGCCTCAGAACCCCGAAAATCGTAAATCCCTGATCTCGAGGGCTCTTTCGAGATCCACCTCGCGCTTGCGGTGTAGGTGAAGGTTGGCGAGAACGTCGCAAAAGAGTGGGTCGGCGGCCAGATCGTTGGCTAACGTCTTGGCCATCCGCGGCGACATCGGACCGGGCTAGCACATCGCGTTCTACCACCGCACCCCCTTTCCAACCCGGCGTCAGCTGCTCGAACATGAAGCTACGCACCGGCCGTGACACCCCAGACGGCGACACCTCGAATGCGGTGGGCGTCGCAGGCTAGCCGTGCGGCGGTCACCTCAAACGCGCGGCGCCTCGGGGAGCGCGACCTGATCTTGACAATAAACCATGCCGGTGGCCTCGATGCCGGGTTTGTCTCAACCCGAAATGGGATCGTAATGCATACCACGTGCGTAAAGGCACGGTACCGATGTTCCGCCACACACCCGCACATCACGCCATATGCGTTACCCTCCGGCGGTGATGCAGCTTACCTTCCAGCGCGCCCGCACGGAACAGAAGAAGCGCCAACGTGCGGCGGCGATCGTGGAAGCCGCGCGCTCGCTAGCCCTGGAGACCGGTGTCGCGTCGGTGACGTTGGCCGCACGCACCCGAAGCCCGCTGTACATTTCGGCCCCCGATCGCAAGGCTCGATGACGATCTAGTCCCGCTACTTTTACCCTTTGCACTACCCTTTTGCGCCTTCGTTGGGCTGAGCCCGTTTCGGCTCGTCCAGTGCGTGCAGAGTGGCCGAACAGTTAAGCCCGGTACTGGACACCGACCTCGCGGCTCGCCGAGTAACGCTGAACGGCAAGTTCGAAGCCCGACCGGGCCTAACAATTGCCGACGATATGGCAACTAGCGGAACGCACAGAGCCAAAACCCATCGCTGCGGGTCACAGTATCGATAATCACCGCCGCAACTCTGCGCCGGCCACCAATTACTTAGCTGTGTCAGGGGTCACATCACCAACTTTGTCGAACTTCGTCGAAACCCCGGGCCCACCCTGTTGGCCTCCAGTATGATTCGCTCGTCTCGACTAGATGGTCTGGAGAACCGATGAGCACCAATCCGTTCGACGACGACGATGGCCGCTTTTTCGTCTTGGTCAACGACGAGGAGCAACACAGCTTGTGGCCGGCCTTCACCGACGTTC
The DNA here is from genome assembly GCA_963751315.1 of uncultured Actinomycetota bacterium. GTDB lineage: Bacteria > Actinomycetota > Actinomycetes > Mycobacteriales > Mycobacteriaceae > Mycobacterium. The sequence continues at coordinate 198,139 of CAVVUH010000008.1, forward strand.
CAGCCGGCTGGCGGGTAGTTTACGGCGAAGCGGACCGCGCTGCGTGCCTGGACTACATCGAACAGAACTGGACCGATATACGGCCGAAGAGTCTGCGCGAGGGGCTGGCACAGGGCCGCGGTTCTGAGATGTAAAGGCAAGAGAGACGAAGTGAGCGGACCCGAGAACCTCGACTTCTTCACCGAGAAGTCGCTCGTCGATGACCCCTACGACTACTACGACGCGATCCGTCGTTGCCCAGTATGGCGTGAGCCGGCGCACGGCGTGGTGATGGTGTCGGGGTACGACGAGGCCATCGCCGTGCAACGCGACACCGACCAGGCCTTCTCGGTATGCAATATAGTCAGCGGACCATGGTCGGGTATTCCGATCGAAACCGACAGCGATGACATCTCGGATCTGATCGAACGGCACCGCCACAGGGTCACATTCGGCGACTACTTCATAACGTTTGATCCCCCGAAGCACACCGCACACCGCTCGCTGTTGAGCCGGTTGTTTACGCCGAGGCAGCTCAAGAACAACGAGGACTTCCTGTGGCGTCTTGCCGACGAGCAACTCAACCGCTTCATCGCGGAGGGCAAGTGCGAGATTATCCTCGACTACAACTTTCCGTACACGCTCGACGCCATCACCGACCTGCTGAGCGTACCCGAGGCCGACCGTGAGCGATTCCGCCGCGCTGCGTACGCCAGCAGGCTCGAAGGCGATCGCAGCGGCTTCGTTGGCGTGAAGCAGGAGTGGTTCGTCGAGTACGTCGAGGATCGGCGGCGCAATCCGCGCGACGACGTCCTCACCGAGCTTGCGCTGGCAACGTTTCCCGACGGCACGACACCCGACGCGATTGACGTTGCCCGCGTTGCCACGTTCATGTACGCCGCCGGCCACGGCACGACGGTCGACCTGCTGAGTCTCGCGATGCTAACGCTGGCGGAACGACCGGACTTGCAGGAGCAGCTGCGCGAAGACAACTCAAAGATCCCCGCCTTTATCGAGGAGGTGCTGCGCATCGAAAGCCCAATCAAATCGAACTTCCGCATGGCGTGGCGCCCCACCAGGATCGGCGACATCGATGTGCAACCCGGTGACAGCGTACTCGTGATGAACGGTGCGGCAAACCGCGATCCACAACGGTTCGAGGAGCCCGACGAATTCCGGCTCGGCCGCCCAAACATATTGCAACACATGGCATTCGGCCGTGGTATTCACACGTGTCCGGGCGCCCCGATTGCACGCGCCGAAGTGCGGGTGAGCTTGGAACGAATCCTTGACCGGATGGCCGACATTCGGCTTTCAGAGGCCGAGCACGGTCCGGCAGGCGCTCGTCGGCTCGAATGGGACCCCACCTTTCTGTTCAGGCGCCTCAAGGAATTGCACCTCGAGTTCACTCCGGTTCAGTGAGCCGTTCCATTGCGAAGACCGACGACCGCGACCGAGCCGACAACCGTCGA
>CAVVUH010000009.1:0-330452 GCA_963751315.1 uncultured Actinomycetota bacterium
GCCGGCGTCGGCCACCTTGGCGCAGATGTCGTTGTATGTCGCGAACCCACCAACGAACAACATGAAGCCCCGCGGTTTTCCCGGCACGTTGGCGCCCATGTACCAGGAGTTCGCCTTGGTGAACAGCGTCGCTTCGGCACGCCAAGCACATTCTGCGGCCCAGCCGTCGACGGCGTCGCTGGTAGCTTCCATTGCGGCATAACCGTGGTGGTCGAGGTAGGTGATGGCTGCTGCGATCCAGTTCACTTGCGCCTCCGCGTGCAGCACCATGTTTGCCAGCACCGCGGGCGCACCGGGACCCGAGATCACAAACAGATTGGGGAACCCGTCGACGCCTAACCCCAGGTAGGTGCGCGGTCCGTGCGCCCAGTCGTCACGTAGGGTCGCGCCGTTACGGCCGACGATGTCGATCTTGCTCAGCGCCCCGGTAAGCGCATCGAAACCCGTTGCCAGCACGATCATGTCGAGGTCGTAGTGGGCGTCGGTAGTGTTGATTCCATCGGCGTCAACGGATTCGATCGGGGTGGCGCGCACACTGATCAGCGACACGTGCGGCTGATTGAAAGCCTGAAAGTAGTTGCTGTCTGTGCAGATTCGCTTTGTTCCGATCGGGTGGTCGTTGGGGATCAGCATGTCCGCCACCACAGGGTCGTCGATCACGGCGCGGACCTTCTCGTCGTAGAACTTGCGCGCCTCCTCATTGGCGGCCGGGTCGATCATCTGGTCTGGGAAGGTTTTGGAGAACAGCACACCCCCCAGCTGCCATCGAGTTTCGAACGCCGCGCGGCGCTCCTCCGGCGTGAACTCCATCGCCGGCTTGGGGGCGGTGATGTGCGGTGAACCGCCGCCGCTGCGCCACGACACACGACGTCGCTCCGCGTAAGTGGCCTTGATTTCGTCCAATTCCGCACCGGACAGCGGCTTATTGCCCGCGGGGACGCTGTAGTTGGGGGTGCGCTGGAAGACATAGAGGTGCGCGGCCTGCTCGGCGATGATCGGAATCGATTGGATGCCGGAGGATCCGGTGCCGATGACAGCCACTCGCTTGCCGGTGAAGTCGACGGGATCGTGAGGCCACGCGGCGGTGTGGTAGATCTCGCCGGCGAAGCTATCCAGGCCGCTGAACTCTGGGGTCATCGCGTCCGACAACGGGCCGGTCGCCATCAAACAGAACCGTGCCGAGAGCTTCTGTCCGCCGTCGGTGGTCACTGTCCAGCGCAGCGTCGTCTCGTCGAGCACCGCCGAGACTACGCGGGTGTTGAACGCGATGTCACCGCGCAGGTCGAGTTTGTCCGCGACCCAGTTCAGGTAGCGCAGGATCTCGGCCTGGGTGGCGTACTTCTCGGTCCAGTTCCACTCCTGCTGCAGTTCGTCGGAAAACGAATAGCAGTAGTCCACGCTCTCGACGTCACAACGCGCGCCCGGATAGCGGTTGTAGTACCAGGTGCCGCCCAGTTCGGGTGCGGCCTCGAGGACCCGCACCGAGAGACCCTGGGTGCGCAGCTTGTGCAGGGCATACAGACCGGCGAACCCGGCGCCCACCACCATGACGTCCAGAGGTGCATCGAGGTTCACAAGCATTCACTGTAGGTAGATCTGTCGCATCGCATTGCTCCCTTCCCAATCACCGGGCGGTGCGAACCAGTTTTCCCGGCCAATGGGCAGCCCTGTGCGCGGTCCCGGGCCGATTGCACACCATCGGCGCATGTCAGAAGTCGCACACGCGGAGGTCGGCCTGGACGGCCAACAGCGTCGCCTAGCTGGCCGCGCGGTCAGACGTTGGTCGTCGTGTTGCTCGATGCGGGCATTGGCGACCGTAGTCGAGGGTGAAGTCGAAATGGCGGCGTGGGACAACCTCGAGGCCGACGATCTGCGGGACGGCCTGATTCTCGCCTGCCAAGCCAGGCCGGCCAGCGCTGATGTACACATCGAAATTTTGATCCGTTTTCGTCCGCTCACCGGGATCACCTTCGGGTTCGGTACTGACTGCGGTAGACCATTACTAAGCCCCCACACGTAAGGACGAACAATATGAGCGAGCGGGTTCTTGACCGGGTAATGGCCACGGCTGACCAGTTGCGCGAGCAGGCCGCGGAAGCCGAGAGAATTGGCCGGCTCACCGACGACACCGTCAAAGTGATGAAGGCGGCCGGCCTGATCCGGCTGCTGCAGCCCAAGAGTTACCAAGGGTTTGAGGTTCACCCCCGCGAGTTCGCCGAGACCGTGATGGCGACGGCGGCGCTGGATCCGGCCGCCGGCTGGATCGTCGGCGTCGTGGGCGTGCACCCCTACCAGCTCGCTTACGCAGACCCGAAGGTGCCCGCCGAGGTTTGGGCCGACGATGTCGACACCTGGATGGCCTCCCCGTACGCGCCGCAGGGCGTGGCCAAGCCCGTCGATGGCGGCTACATCTTCAACGGCCGCTGGCAGTTCAGCTCGGGCACCGACCATTGCGACTGGATCATCCTGGGCGCGATGCTCGGCGACGACCAAGGCATACCGGTGATGCCGCCGCAGATGTTGCATATGATCCTGCCGCGCAAGGATTACGAGATCGTCGAGGACTCGTGGAATGTGGTGGGATTGCGCGGAACCGGTTCCAAAGACGTGATCGTCAAGGACGCGTTCGTCCCGGCCTACCGGACGATGGACGCGACGAAGGTGATGGACGGCACCGCGCAGCGTGAGGCCGGCATGACCGAGCCGCTGTATCTGATGCCATGGTCGACGATGTTCCCGCTGGGCATCTCGGCGGCCACTATCGGCATCGCCGAGGGAGCGCTGGCCGCACACTTGGACTACCAACGGGAGCGCGTCGGCGCCACCGGGACCGCGATCAAGGACGACCCGTACGTCATGCACGCCATCGGCGAGGCCGCGGCCGACATCAACGCCGCCCGCCAGGAGCTGCTGGCCAACGTCGACCGCATCTACGACATGGTGGCCGCCGGCAAAGACGTGTCGTTCGCCGACCGCGCAGCCGGTCGCCGCACCCAGGTTCGCGCGGTGTGGCGCGCGGTGTCGGCGGTCGATGAGATCTTTGCCCGCTCCGGCGGCAACGCATCGCGGATGGACAAGCCGCTGCAACGCTACTGGCGCGATGTGCACGTCGGCCAAATGCATGCCATCCACGTTCCCGGCACCGTCTACCACGCGTCGGCGCTGAGTTCGCTGGGCATCGATCCGCCCGAGGGCCCGCTGCGGGCGCTGATTTAGGAGGCGACCGGTGAGTGACCTGAAAAGCCTTGGCTATATCACGATTTCGACGAACGACATCGACCGTTGGCGGCAGTTCGCGTTCGGCGTCCTGGGCTTTGCCGAAGGCAAGGGACCCGACCCGTCAGCGCTATACCTGCGCATGGACGAGCGAGCCGCCCGGCTCATCGTCCTGCCCGGCGAGACCGACCGCGTGCTCACCGTCGGCTGGGAAGTGCGTGACCACCCGGCGTTGCAGCGGGTCAAAGCGGCGCTCGACGGCGCCGGGCTGCCGTTCAAGCAACTGTCCACCGATGAGGCCGAGGCCCGGCGGGTGGAAGAGGTGATCACCTTCGAGGATCCGGCCGGGACCACGCTTGAGGTGTTCCACGGCTCGGTGCTTGACCACAGCCCGGTCATCACCCCGTTCGGCGCGCGATTCGTCACCGGCGACCAGGGCATGGGCCACGTCGTCGTGCCGGCCACCGATCCCAACGGGCTGTTCGACTTCTACACCGAGGTACTCGGCTTCCGTTCCCGCGGCGCGTTCCGGGTACCGCTACCGAAAGAGTTTGGCCCAGTGCGGGTTCGCTTCCTCGGAATCAACGAACGACACCACAGCCTGGCGATCGTCCCGGCCGCCCACCAGCGCGACCCCCGCCTGGTCCACATCATGGTCGAGGTCGACGCCCTCGACGCCGTGGGTCAGGCGTTGGACCGGGTCAACGCCGAAGGCTTCCAGTTGTCATCCACCCTCGGGCGTCACACCAATGACAAGATGGTGTCGTTCTACGTTCGCGCCCCCGGTGACTGGGACATCGAATTCGGCACTGACGGCATGCGGGTTGACGAAAACTATTACACCGCAGAGGAAATCACAGCCGACAGCTACTGGGGCCACCAGTGGGTCGGTGAGATGCCCGCGGCAATGCGGCTATGACGCCTGATACCGACGTCACGCCGGTACTGGCGTCGTCGGTCACCTCGTGGGACCACGAGGCCGATGTCGTCATCGCGGGCTACGGCATCGCCGGCGCCGCCGCGGCGGTCGAAGCGGCCCGCTCCGGAGCCGATGTGCTGGTTCTGGAGCGGACCGGATCTTGGGGCGGCGCGGCGGCGATGGCCGGTGGGTTCATCTACCTCGGCGGCGGAACGGCATTGCAAAAGGCCTGCGGTTTCACGGATTCCGTCGAGAATATGGCGGCGTTCCTCAACGTGGCGATGGGGCCCGGCGCCGACGAGGACCGCATCGCGGACTACTGCGCCGGCAGCGTCGCCCACTTCGACTGGCTGGTCGGCTGCGGCGTGCCGTTCAAAGCGGAGTTCTTCTCCGAGCCCGGCTGGGAACCGATGGGCGACCAGGGACTGATGTACAGCGGCGGCGAAAATGCCTACCCGTTCAACACCATTGCCACTCCCGCCCCGCGCGGGCACGTGCCGCAGATGCAGAACAAGAAGCAAGGCGAAGCCAGCGCCGGGTTCATGCTGATGAAGCCCCTCGTCGAGACCGCGACAGCAGCCGGCGCGAGGGCGATCTACGACGTTCGGGTGCAGAGCCTGGCCGTCGAATCCGATGGCCGAGTGGTCGGAATCCGCGCCCGCCAGTACGGCAACGAGATGACGATCCGGGCTCGCACCGGGGTCGTGCTCGCGACGGGCAGTTTCGCCTATAACGACGCGATGGTCGCCCGCTTCGCCCCGCGGATCGCCGGACGCCCGGCGGCCTCGATCGAACAGCACGACGGCCAGGCGATCCGGATGGCCCAGGCGCTCGGCGCGGACCTGGCCCACATGGACGCCACCGAAGTCGCGATCTTCATCGACCCCCAGCAACTGGTGCGCGGGATTCTGGTGAACGGCCGCGGTCAGCGTTATGTCGCCGAGGACACCTACCCGGGCCGGGTCGGACAGCACACGCTGTACCACCAGGACAACACCGCCTACCTGATCATCGATGGCGTTGCCCAGGAGGAGGCCATGGCATCGTGGTCGCCGAAGCTCATGCTGCGGGAGGCGACCTGGGTAGCCGACACCGTCGCCGACCTGGAACGCGAAATGAGCCTCGCGCCCGGTTCGCTGCAGGCCACCGTCACGGCCTACAACGAGGGCGCCGCCCGCGGCGAGGATCCACTGCTGCACAAGAAGCCCGAGTGGGTGAAGCCGATCGGGTCACCGGTCGGCGCAATCGATCTGCGCGAGAACACCGGCGGCTTTACCCTGGGCGGGCTTGCGACCACATTGGATGCCGAGGTGCTCCATGTCAGCGGTGAGCCCATTCCAGGGCTTTTCGCTGCGGGTCGTTCCACCGCCGGCCTGGCCGCATGGGGTTACGCGAGCGGCATCTCACTCGGTGATGGCAGCTTTTACGGTCGCCGGGCGGGCCGCTCTGCAACCAAGGGCTGAGCTTCCTCATCCGTTCTTTCCGTTCGTACGCCGCGCTCTGATCCACGGCAATTCTCGCGTGCCTAGTGACAGCGGGCACACCCTTGTGCTACAACTCACTATTACTAATAGTAATATGCCGCTCAGATATACCGAGGTTGGTGAACCGATGTCCGAGACCCTGGACGCCGTTGAGACCGTTGAGACCGTTGAACCGGCGACCCCTAGCGCCGTCATCGACCGCATCTCGCTGGTTCTCGATGCATTCGATGGACCAGGACGACTGACACTCGCCCAGCTCGTCCGCCGCACCGGATTGCCTCGCTCGTCGGCGCACCGGATGCTCGATCGGCTGGTGCAGCTGCGCTGGCTGCGCCGCAGCGGTCGTGACTACGAGCTCGGCATGCGGCTGGTGGAGCTGGGCTCCCTTGCTGTATACCAGGACCGCCTCGTTCGGGCGGCCGGTCCGCTGCTGGGCGAACTGCATCGCGCCACCGGGCTCGTCGTGCATCTCGCGGTTCTGGACGGATCCGATGTCGTCTACCTCGAGAAGGTCGGTGATCGGACGATCGGCGCAATCCCCACCCGGGTTGGCGGACGTCAGCCCGCGCACTGTACAGCCGTCGGCAAGGCGATCCTGGCCTACAGCGATGAGGAGGCCGAGGTGGATCTGCACGTCCGCAAGACCAAGTATTCGATCTCCAGCAGCTCGCACCTTGCAGTCGAACTGGCCAAGGTGCGGGCTCACGGTATCGCCTTCGAGCGCGAGGAGTCGCTGCTCGGGTTCGGGTGCGTGGCAGCCCCAATCGGAAGCCCCGGGGAAGCAGTCGCCGCGGTGTCGGTGTGTGGTCCGATGAATCGCATGATGTTCGACCAACGGCTGGCTGCACCGGTCCGGATGACTGCGATGGCCATCTGGCGCAACGTCGAGGACGGCCCGCAACGGGTTGCCCCGACCTTGCAACCCCTGCGGCCACTGCTCCCCCGGCGTCCCGCTCCCGCGTCGCGACCGGCCTTGCAGTACGCGTGAGGCTCGATCCACAACTCGCCCCGCTGATCGAGGCGCTGGACGCCGGTTTCCCGCCGGTCCACACCATGACCGGCGCGCAAGCCAGGGCGACCATTCGCTCCCGGTTCGTGCCGCCGGCCGAGCCCGAGCCCATTGCCGAGGTCCGGGACGAGACCATCCCGGGGCCCGGTGGCGACATCCCAATACGGATCTACCGGCCTGACGGTGAAGGCCTGCCGATCCTCGTGTACGGGCACGGCGGCGGTTTCGTGTTCTGCGACCTCGACAGCCACGATGGACTGTGTCGTGACATCGCCAATCGTGTTCCTGCCGTGGTTATTTCGGTGGCCTACCGATTGGCGCCGGAGAATCAGTGGCCTGACGCAGCCGAGGATGTCTATACGGCAGCCCGATGGGCCGCCGACAACGCCTCCGCGGTTGGCGGCGATGCACATCGCGTTGTGGTGGGTGGCGACAGCGCAGGAGGGAACCTGGCCGCCGTCACCGCGTTGATGGCGCGCGACCGCGGCGGTCCTCCCATCGCCGGTCAGTTGCTGATTTATCCGGTGATTGCCCCTGACTTCGACAACGAGTCATATCGGTTGTTCGGCAAGGGTTTCTACAACCCAAAGCCGGCACTGCAGTGGTATTGGGACCAGTACGTGCCCGCGGCCGCCGACCGGGAGCATCCCTACGCCTCGCCGCTACATGCCAACCTGGAGGGACTACCGCCCGCGATCGTCGTCGTCGCCGGCCACGATCCACTTCGTGACGAAGGCATCGCCTACGCCGACGCGCTCGAGGCGGCGGGCGTGGCCACCGTGCGCTGCATCTTCGCGGGGGGCATCCACGGGTTCATGACGATGCCGATGCTCGACATCGCGCACGAAGCCCGGCGGCGGGCGTGCCTGGAGCTGGCTCAACTGCTTCGCTGAGAGGCTGGTTTTCAGCGTCGTCATGATGGACACCCACCAATGGGACAACGTCGGTTACAACAGCGATGGCCTCAACCGAGGACGGGGAAGCGCCGTTGCGCAGCAAGATCATTTAATGCTTCCTGCATCACCGAGCGCACGTGGGCATCGACCGCTTCGACGTCAGGGTCCTCACCGAATCTCGCCCCGATGTCGATGGGATCGAGAACCTGGGTGACCACCTTAGTGGGCAGCGGCAGGTTGAGCGGAATCAGCGTCAGACCGAACGGCAGGCCAAGCGAGATGGGCAAGATATCCGTGCGCATCCGCTCCTTGATTCCAAGCTTCTTCGCCAACCACATGCCGCGACTCAGGTAGAGCTGACCCTCTTGGCCGCCAATGGAAACGATGGGGACTATGGGTACACCCGACTCGATGGCCGTTCTGACGTATCCCATTCGGCCCCGGAAGTTAACGGTGTTCTGTCGCCAGGTCGGCCGGTAGGCGTCATAGTCGCCGCCGGGAAATACCAGCACCGCACCACCGCTGCGCAACGCGCTTGCCGCGTTGGCACGATTGGCGCGGATGAGGCCGAGCCGCCGCATGAGTCCGGATGTGGGTCCGCTCAAGATGATGTCGTGAGCCAGCCCGTACAAAGGGCGGTCGAAGCCGAACTTCGCGTAAAAATCGGACGCGAACACCGGCATATCGGTGGGCAGGGCGCCGCCGGAATGATTCGAGACCAGCAATACGCCTCCGGATGGGATGTGCTTCAAACCCCTGACCTCGGAGCGCAACCACATCTTGACAGCGGGCCGCAACATCGCCATCCAGCGTTGGACCAACAGTGGATCGAATTTGGCGATCTCCGGCGTATCGATAACTGACGCCTTCATTATTTCTCCCTCAACACGAATGGCCGCGACCCTAGCAACTGAATCCTGTTGACGGCGCGTCTATATCCCCTGGCCGGGATGCTTTCGACGTTGGTGCCGATCACCGGGACGATCGCATCGGGACGGACTTCAACGGGACGGACTTCAACGCGGTTCTCCCGATGACCGGGAGTGCACCGCTTCAAGGTCTTGCGGGGTATCTACGGTCGGGCTATGGCCGACGGTCAGGTATTCGTCATCGACCGGGTGGTGACCAAGCCGGGATGCGCCAGGGAATTCGTCAACACCTACCTTGCGCAATACGCGCCCGGTGCCCGCTCCCGCGGAATGACATTGTGCGGCGTCCTCGTCAGTCCGCCGATCTGGTCCGAAGATCTCTCAAATACCGTCATCATCAGCTGGACGGTCCCCAGCGCCCAGGCATGGTGGGAGATGACGTGGAAGGGGCGGCCGGACCCGGCACTGGGCGAATGGTGGTCGCAGATCAGCGAACTGGTTGCGGAGCGGTCTCGGTCGTTCGCCGCCGCCGCCGACGACGTCAACGGGCTCTGCGATGTATAGCGTCACCAGACTCCTCGACGTCGTCGACGATGGCCGGGACCGCGTTCTGGCGGCCGTCCGTTCGGGGGTCGAAGCGACCCACGCACACCACCGACTCATCGAGCCGACGCTGCCGGGGTCGCGCAACGGCGGCGACGTCCTGGTCCACTTGAGGTTCAATTCCAGAAGTCAATGGCTCTCGGCTGCAGGCGATTTCGCTGCCGTTCTGCAGGATCCCGCGATCACCGGGGTCAACGGAGCCGCCTATACGGGTAATCTGGTTGGCACGGATTGGTCGGCTAGCCCAGGAACCGTCTATCGCACGTTGTTGCTGCGCGTGGTACCCGGTACCGACGATGCCACTATCGCCCGTTTCGAGGCCGAGCTACGGCTGATGCCCCAGTATGTGCGCACCATCACCGCGTGGCAGTTAAGCCGAGTTGAAGAAGCTATCGGCGCCTCGGCATGGACCCACGTATTCGAGCAGCAATTCACCGACCTCAACGGTTTATCGGGCCCGTATCTCATGCATCCGATTCATTGGGCGTGCGTAGATCGCTGGTTCGATCCCGAATGCCCCGACGTGATCGTGCGAGATCGCGTCTGCCACAGCTTCTGTCACTGCGCATCGTCGGTTAGCTGCTGAAGACGTCGAGTGATCCGACATGGGCTCGGTTGGACTTGACCCGCTCGGTCAGGCACCACGTCCCGTCGGCGCGCCGCTGCCATGTGTCCTTGTAGTCGCCGAGCGTATAGAACCGCGACGAGGGGTCAGCATCAGAGTGGAGATGAACGTCACGAATGTAGGCACGGCTGAACGCAGTGTCACCGTCGACATCGATGACAACATTGCCCAGTAGGTGTTGGGTGGGACCGCAACTGCCGAGGAAACCTCGAATCAGCTCAATGATCGCCGCACTTCCGTGTAGACGCCCGGTTCCAAAGTCGCCTTCTGCGTCATCGGCGAGAATTTCGGCCATCACGGTCCAGTCTCGATCGTCCATAGCGCGGGCGAACAGGTTCAATGTCCGCTCCACGTCTCGCTCATCGCACAGATGTTGTAGTCGATCAGTATCCATGTGTCGTCACCTTTCACGTGTAACGCCCTCACGCTCAAGCAGTTTGGCCTTCTCGGGGTCGTACTATAGGCCTGCGGGCAGGATGTTCGGGTTGGCAGATTCGGGCGGTTCCAGTGGCGGCAGCACCGACTTACCGTCGAGGCTGTGCACCGGCAGCTGCTGCGACCACGGGTAGTGCAGGCTGAACGCCACCAGGCCGGTGCGTTCGACGGCCGGCAGATGGCACATCGCGAGCACGGTCTCGGCTAGATACTCGACCGGCTCGGTGGAGAACGTCTCCGGGATCAGCGACGACGCGCCCGGGGTGCGAACGGCCGTCGACGGGCCGACGCAGTTCACGGCGATGTTGGCGTCGAGCAACTCGGCGGCCACCCCTTGGGTGAAGCGGTGCAGGGCGGCCTTGCACGACGCGTAGATGACGTCGCCGGAGGTCTTGTTGTAGTCACGATACGGCCGCACCGGGGCCACACCGGTGACCGAGCCGATGTTGACGATCCACCCGCCACCCTGTTTGCGCATATGCGGCACCGCAGCCTTGGTCAGAACGAACGGCGTCCGCAGATAGTGCTCGACGGTCCGGTCGAAGGTCTCCAGCGACATGTCCTCGATCAGCGAGTAATCGGCGAAACCGGCGTTGTTGACCAGGATGTCGATGCGGCCGGTGCGGTCCAGCACCGCGTCGACCAGGCCGTCGCGCGCCGCGGCGTCCTCGAGGTCGGCGGTCAGCCCGAAGGCCGATCCGCCAGCGTCTTCGATCAGGGCGATGGTCTCGTCGATCGTCCCCGGTATCGCCGAGGCGGCCCCGGCCCGGGTGGACTGCGATGGCTGGTGGGTGCGCGCCGTCACCGCGACGGTCGCGCCCTCCGCGGCCAGTCGCTGGGCGATCGCGCGTCCAATGCCGCGGCTGCTGCCGGTCACCAAAGCTGTTTTGCCGATGAGCAATTGGTTCATCGCAGCGTGAAATCCTCTTCGATCGGCGCGCGATGCTGATGCCAGACGTCGACCAGCCGATACGGCGTGGCCACCACCACCCGGCCCGATCCCGACCGGTAGTAGGTGTGCGCATTCGGCGTGTGGCACCACACGGTGCGGCTCATCGCCTCGTCGATCGCGGCGACGTAGTCCTCGTAGGCCCGCTGGGTGACCTCCATTGTGGTGGCGCCACGCAGCGCCATCAACTGCAGGCATTCGATGATGTAGTGCGCGAGCACCTCCATCGAGAAGTTCGCGCCCGCACCGTGGCCGGGGCTGTAGTTCGGCGCCGACATGGTGAACAGGTTGGGGAAGCCGGGCACGGTTCCGCCGCGGTAGGCGCGCGGGCTGTCGCCCCATTCGTCGGTCAGCTTCTTGCCGTCGCGGCCGCGGATGTCGACGGTGGACAGGAAGTCCAGGTAGTAGCCGGTGGCGTAGATGATGACGTCGAGGTCGATCTGCCGGCCGTCCTGGGTGACAATGCCTTTCGCGTTGACCTCGGCAGGTTCGCTGGCCTCCACGTCGACGTGGTCGCGCGTCAACGCCGCGTAGTACCCGCCCGGGTCGCGGATGATCCGCTTGCCATACGGTGCGAAGTCCGGGGTAACCTTCTTCGCCAGCTCGGTGTCCTTGCCGAAAGTCTGCTCGATGTACTCCAGACACATCTGCAGTAGCACGTCGTTGGCCGCAGAGATGGACAGATGGTCCTTCGCCCACTCCGGGTCCTGCAGGATGACCGGATAGTTGTTATCCGCGGTGCCCCAATACGATTTCAGCCGGTTCCAATTCGCGTAGTACGGCAGGTGGCGCCCAAGGTAGCGCCGATGCGCGGGGACCTCGTCGGTGAGCCGCTTACGTGGTGCCACCCAGTGCGGCTGGCGCTGGAACACCGTCAGGTGCTCCACCTGGTCGACGCACGCGTCGACGATCTGCACGGCCGTGCAGCCGGCCCCGATGATGGCCACCTTCTTACCAGTGAGGTCCAGCGAGGAATCCCACTGAGCCGAGTGAATGCTGGTGCCCGCGAACGTTTCCCGACCCCAGACATCGGGCCAGCGCGGACGGTTGAGGTAGCCGGCCGCGGTGATCACGACGCTGGCGTAGCTGATGTCGCGGCGGCCGTCGGCATCGACCGAATGGATCTGCCACTGGTTGCGGTCCGTCGTCCCACCACAGCGCCTCGACCTCGGTGCGGAACCGGGTGTGCTCGCGCAGCCTGTACTTGTCGGCCAGCGCCACCAGATAGGCTCTGATACTCCGCGCCCTGCGGGTAGTAGTTGCTCCAGTCGGGGTTCACCTCCCGCGACAGCGAGTAGTACGCCGACGGCGTGTCGACGCCGATGCCCGGGTAGGTGGTGGTCAACCAGGTGCCGCCGACCTCCTCGTTGCGGTCGAAGATCTCGTAGGACACGCCCTCCGCGGCGGCCGCCAGCGCGACGCTGATCCCCGCAATGCCCGCCCCGATGATGGCGATGTTCACGGTATCGGGGATCGGCGCCGTGCGCGGCAACGTCGGCTGCGACCGGCTGGAAGCCGCCCTGCTCGAGCAGCAGGTCCACCTGCTCGTCGTCGACCTCCGAACCCAGCGCGATCGGCAGCAAGCGGGCGAAGAAGTCCGCGGTCGTCGGCGGGCACCGCGTCCGTGCGCCGGGCCTGATCCAGCGCGTCGACGACGGCGTCTACCAGCGCCGCGGCCGTGTCGGGGTCGGTGACGCCGGCCCGTTCGGGCGGGTCGGGGATGTGCGAGATCTTCGGCGCGTAAGTGTCGATCACCGACGGGTCGCCGGTGAGCTGAGCCAGCACCGCCACCAGGACGCCCGGGTCGGCCTGCCGCAGGTTGTCCCGCAGTTCGCCGGGGTCAGGAGCGGCCGGCCGGTGGGCGACGTCGATTCCGTGGCGGCGGTCATGCCATCGAGTATCGGAGCGAACAGGCAAGTCGGGCAGCGGTCTGTCTACTCAGCGGGAGGCGAGTAGCGCCGAGGCGGCATCCGGGGCATACCCTTCGGCGCATGCAGCGAGTGCGCTTCGACGACCGGCGAGGATTCGGCGAACTCGACGGCAACGGTCGCGACCCGAATTCGAGCGGCAGGGCACTGCCACCGTGAGACCTGGACTGGAGGCCGTGACCGCGCAAGCACGCAGTCATACGCTTGGCGATATTCCGCGCCGGTCAGCTCGCAGGCAGCCGAACAAGACGGCGATCATCGACGGAGACGTCGTACTGACCTTCGCCGAGTTCGAGAGTCTGGTCGATAGAGCCGCGGCAGCGTTGCACGACAACGGCTTTGCGCCTGGTGATCGCATCGCGTTGCTGGCGCACAACTGCTGGCAGTACGCCGTGCTAGCGTTCGCGACCGCGCGCGCCGGAGTGGTCCTGGTGCCGATCAACTTCATGCTCACCGCCGAGGAGATCTCCTACATCCTCGGCCACAGCCGAGTCAGCGGATTCGTCGTCGAAGCGGAGTTGATGCCGACGGCCGAAGAGGCCATGCGGCTCGGCGGCTGCGGTCACGACGAAGGTTGCGCTGATCGCGGGGCGGGCGCACTGCTCCGGCGGGCTGGGAAGACTTCGCACAGTGGTTGACGAGTACCGCTGCCGCCCCGAACCCGCGCATCGATGACGACCAGCTCGTGCGCCTGATGTACACCAGCGGCACCGAGTCCCGCCCCAAGGCGGCCATGCACTCCAGCCGCAGCCTGATGTGGAACTACATCAGCACGATCGTCGGCGGCGAAATGTCGGGCGACGACATCGAGATCCACTCCCTGCCGCTCTATCACTGCGCGCAGCTGGACAACTTCCTGGCCAGAGATATCTATCTCGGTGCGACCAGCATCATCCTTCGGCGTCCGGACCCTGAACTGGTGCTGCGCACCATCGAGCACTACGGTGTGACGAATTACTTTGCGCCGCCGACGGTGTGGATCAGCCTGCTCCGTTGCCCGGTCTTCGACGACGTGGACCTGTCCAGCCTGCGTAAGGGCTACTACGGCGCCTCGGCGATGCCGATCGAGATCCTCAGCGAGATCCGGGCCCGGCTACCCAATCTGAGGTTGTGGAACTTCTACGGGCAGACCGAAATGGCGCCGCTGGCGTCAGCGCTCGGACCGGATGAGCAGGACGCCCACGCCGGTGCGGCCGGTCGCCCCGTGGTCAACGTCGAGACGACGATTCTCGACGACAACGACATCCCCGTGGCGACTGGTGTCGTCGGCGAGATCGCCCACCGCAGCCCGCATTTGATGCTGGGCTACCTCGACGATCCGGAACGCACCGCGGAGTGCCTTCCGCATCGGCTGGTTTCATTCCGGCGACCTCGGCTACTTCGACGAGTATGGCCTGCTGCACGTCGTCGACCGCAAGAAGGACATGATCAAAACCGGCGGCGAGAACGTGGCCAGCCGCGAAGTCGAGGAAGTCCTGTACCGACACAGCGGTGTCCAGGAAGTCGCAGTATTCGGCCTGGCGCACCCGGTCTGGGTGGAAGCCGTGGTGGCGGCGGTGGTGCCCCGCGACGGAGTCACCCTGACCGAATACGACCTGGTGGTCCACTGCCGGGAGCACCTGGCCGGGTTCAAGACGCCAAAACGCATTTTCTTCGTCGATTCACTGCCGAGAAACCCCAGCGGCAAACTGCTCAAACGCGAACTGCGCGACCGCTTCAGCCTTAACCAGCAGCTGTCACACTAACCGCCTTCGGTAACGGCGCACCTGGGCCGGCGGCTAGTCGGTGACCGCCGCAGGCCTGCGATGAGCTGGCCGATCCCGCGCCAATGCAGGTCCACCAGCACCGTGGAGAGTGCTGGCGCGGGGATCGCCAAGGTCCTGGTGCTGTTCCCTTCGGGTTCACACCGGGATGATGGGGATCTTTTTCATGGCGCTGGCGCGGGGATCTGGCGCAGCCGCGGCAGCCTGATGATTTTGCTCGCCGCGGGTGTATGTCCATACGCAGAACGGCTCCCCTTTGGCGAACTTGAAATCCTTTGGTGGCAGGTTGATGTCGAGTTTGCAGCCGGGGAAGAATGGCGCGGAGATCCGTTGTTCGAAGGTGCAATTCATCCACGCTCGCGCCGGTGGATAGAGGCCTTCGTCGGTGTATTTTTGCAGCACTTCGCATCGACGCATGTTGAGCACCACGTGATCAGGGTTGTGCACGATGTACTCGCCGCCGTAGCCAAGAGTGCCGTCGATACTCAGACACGCCAGTTTGAGATAGTCGACAACGTGCACGGGCTCAATCTTGAGCACTTTCGCCAGCTTCGGGTATTCGTAGTCGATGATCAACTGATACAGATCCGGCAACCTAAGCCACACCTCGTCTTCCGGGATAATCTTGGTCCAGTGGTCGATGAAGTAGTTATGTCCCTTGAGGTATTGATCCCAGTAGGTTTGGATCAGCCGCATCAGAGCTGGTTTAGTCAGGTCGTCGGTTTGGACATCAAACGGAATGGCTTGGTACTGGGCGTTTTTCCAATCCCACCCTGGGGGTGCGATGAAGCGGCCCATCGGCATCACCTGACGCATTACGGCGCGTGACATCTCGGCAGCAACGTCCATGGCGGTGTTGACCCCGACCTTCTCGGCGTAGGTGGTTACGTGAGCGTAGGGAACGAAGTTCAAGGTGTCCTCGAACACGCGGGCCAGCCCCAGCAGGAAATCCCGTGAAAAGTCCTGAATGTTACCAACTTTGCCCATGAAGTCGTGCGTGTAGTCGTTGTAGCTCAATTCGCCTTCTTCAGTGGTCATTTGGGGTTTCTCCTCCATTGGAAACGGTGCGATGTTGCGTTCCTGTCAGTTCGGGTCGGTTCAGCTTCGACATCCGGCCGCGGGAATCGAGGCGCGGTGACATAAAACCGCTTGTCAGATTCTGCATGAGTAGGCATAATCTGACAGCAGATGTTAGGCACAGACGGCGCCAGAGGATCATCCCGTTTGCCCGCTGAGTGGGACAAAAGTCACCCACGTCGTGTGAGCCACTGCCCAGCATTGCTGCCAGCTACGATGCCCGACACAAGTCAGCCGCGGTAGGATCGAGGAGCGTGACGTGACTGCGCCCAGGAGGCCGACACTAAGCGAACGGCGCGCCGAGCAGTTCCGCTTGGACATCGCAATAGCTGCGCGCGACATCTTCCTTATCGAAGGTTCGACATCCGCAACTGTCGAGCGCATCTGCGAGGCAGCAGGCATTGCGCCCCGCACCTTCCACCGACACTTTCCAGTCAAAGAAGACGTCGTTATGCCGCTGTTTCGGGAATTCGGCAGGCTGAGCATCCAGGTGCTCCAACAAGCCCCGCCCGAAAGCGATGCCGTCGATACCTTGGTCGAGGCGTTCAGCACTGAGGTCCCCAGGCGCGGACAAATTGAGATAGACCGTCGGTTCTTGGCGCTGATGATCAGAGCTCCGCAGTATCGGCTGCGCTGGCTTGATTGGGGCGAAGACTTCGCTGCCCCCATCTCAGAGTTTCTCGCGGCCCGCTTCGACCTCGGCGCCGACCCGTTCCGCCGCGAGCTGCCGGCTCACTTGGTGATCCAAATGTGCAGGCAAGCATACGTTTACTGGGTGGAGGACGGCGACTTCAACAACTTGAAATCGGCTTTGCGCACCGGCGTCGACATGATCGTCGCCGCGCTGCCACCCCTGCCGGCCGGACAGCCATCGTTGCGCACCAGTCATTCGCCAAGCCGGTGACCGCTGGGTGGGACAGAGGAACTCCAGCCGCCAACGGGAGCACCGCGTGCACGAATTCACCCGGGCCGCACTCGCCTGGCGTTCCGAGTTCGGTTCGGTTCAGTACTGGGACGACCAGGTCACCAGCGCGGCGGTTCGGGCCAGCGCGGCTGGGCTCTGGAGCCTGATCACCGGATGAGGGAAGGCGGTGTTCCACTGACCGGGCATCCGCGGTGTTATCGGGGTCCCACCAGGGTTGACTCGCCGACATGAGCAACGACGTCACGTTGCCGGAACTGCAGGAGTTCATCGGCGGCTTTTGGTACCACTACGACGAGGCGCACTACGACGAGCTGGCAGCGCGCTACGCCGAGGACGTGCAGTATCTGACCCGCAGCGATTCGGGGGCCAGCCCCTTCGAAGAACTGATGTCACCCGAACTGCACGGACGCGACGCGGTCATGGAATGGCTGTCCGAGCATCGCAAGCAGAGCCCATACCCGTTGCGCCACCACGCGACCAACGTGCACCGCACCGGCACTCACGGTGACGTTACCCGCGCGCGTTTCTACATCCTCGTCAGCCAAATTGCCAACTTCGTACCGTTCGCGGTGTCGAGCGGCGTCGTCAACGTCGGCATCCGGCGCGCAGCCACCGGGCTGGTGTTCACCGAGATGGACGTCGTGCTGGACACCCAGAATTCGGTCCTGCTGGCCGAGCTCACCGCCGACAGCGCCACTGGTTCGTGAGCGCACGCGAAACATTCTCGGGCGGCGTCGCCGTCATCACTGGGGCCGGCGCCGGGATCGGTGCCGGACTGGCGCGATACGCCAGCCGCCTGGGCATGACTGTGGTCCTGGCCGACGTTGACGCCCGCGCCGTCGCGACACTGCGGGACGAACTCTGTGCAGCGGGAGGCACGGCGGTAGACGTCGTGTGCGACGTGCGCGATCCGGACGCCGTCCAGGAGCTCGCCAACAAGGCCTACCGGTATGTCGGTCCGGTACGGCTGCTCGTGAACAACGCCGGAGTCGAACAGTTCGGCTACCTGTGGGACACACCGGTGCCCAATTGGCGCCGCGTCGTCGACATCAACGTCAGCGGAGTCTTTTTCGGAGTGCGGGCATTTCTGCCGAAGATGATGGCCACCGACGAGCAGGCCTGGGTGTGGAACCTGTCGTCGGTCGGTGGAGTGCGGGCGATTCCGTTGCAGGCGCCCTACATCATGAGCAAACACGCAGTGCTCGCGTTGACCGAATGCCTGCATCTGGATGTTCAATCGGCCGGTCACGATCACCATATTCACGTGCAGGCCGTGCTGCCGGGCGCAGTGGTATCCAACATCTTCGAATCGGCGGGCGGAGTCGACTCTAACGCTAGCGATGTCGCTGCCGCTGAGGCGCAGCGCTCCGCCATGCTTGACATCAAGGCCACAGCGATGGATCCGCTGGCGGCCGCCGAGACGGTGTTCGAGCAGGCCGCCGAGGGCAGGTTCTATTTGCTTACCCAGCAATCCGTCGCGTCGGCGATGGAACGAACGTGCGAATGTACTTGCTGCGCAACGATCTCCGGCGCTGAGATGACGTTTCCGACACTCGATTCCGACGCCGCCGCGCGGGTGGCGTCGTTCGGAGACATCCCGCCGATGCGGCAACGCGGCCTGGCTGCGGTGCGCGCCGCGATCGAATCCGCGCCGCTGCCCGACGCAATGCCCGAGATGGCCAGCATCGGCGACGCCACGATACCCGGACCCGCCCGACCGATTCCCGTCCGGATCTACTGTCCCACTGACGATTCCAGTAGCCCCGTGCTCGTGTACCTGCATGGCGGCGGACTTGTCATGGGCTCCAACCATTCCTTCGAACCACTGGCCCGCGCGCTGGCGTCGGCGTCGGGCGCCACCGTTGTGGCCGTCGACTACCGGTTGGCCCCCGAGTCGCCGCCGCCCGCGCAGTTCGACGACGCCTACGCCGCGACCCAGTGGGTATTGCGGAACGCGCACGGCCTCGGTGTCGATGCCGGCCGACGTTGCGGTAGTCGGCGACAGCGCAGGCGGTTCGCTGGCGGCCGCAGTTGCGCTGGCCGCGCGCGACCGTGGCGGGCCGGCGATCTGTGCGCAGGTGCTGCTGTACCCAGGTCTGGATCGCGACATGACGGCTCCGTCAATCACCGCGCTGGCCGATGCTCCGCTGCTCGCCCGCGACGACATCGATTACATGCAGGCCCTCTGCGACAACAACGCGGGCCCGCCCCGCGACCCGTACCTGGTTCCGGCCTATGCGTCCGACCTGTCCGGCCTGCCGCCGGCGATCGTGGTGACCGCGGGCTGCGATCCGATCCAAGACTGGGGTGAGCGGTACGCGGCCCGGCTCCGCGACGCCGGCGTACAGACCACCACCACCCGCTATCCCGGCATGTACCACGGCTTTCTCATGCGATCTGACGCGACGGCGCGCGGTCGGCTTGCCATCGCCGAGACCGGGGCGCTGTTGCAGGCGAAGTTCGCCAACCCGCTCCGGTTTGGCGTCCCGATCACCGGACACGGCGCCGCCGCGGCCCAGTGACGCCGCGCACAATCACACCAACCAGGATTGGCAGAAGGAGACAGCTGATGCTCACCGACGAGCGGCGGATGGAGCTTTCCGACGTGTTGCGGCCGGCGGCACCGCCTTGCGAGATCGACAACGTCTACACCGGTGACCAACGCGAGCGTCTGCTAGATGTCGTGCGCACCGAGGGCCCGTGGAAGTTGATCATTGCGCAACACTTTGCGTCGGCCGACGAACTGATCGCGACCATGAGCGGCGTCTTCCCCGAGGGGTTCACCCCGTCACTGGACCTGTTCCTTACCCCGACCTTCCGCGGCTACCTCGCCAACTATGGCGCGGTGCTCTACCCGCAACTGCACGACTGTTTCTACAACCCGCGGTTCCTTGAGATGGCCAAGAGCTACTGGAACGCCGAATACGCCAAGCCGCAGCTGATGCTGTTCAACATCAACGGCCCATGTGCCAATCGCGATCCGGGACACCTGGATTCGCCGAGCTTCCGCGGGGTGCGGTACGAGAACGCGCCGACATGGCTCACCAGCGTCATGGGCAAGTCTGGCCTCTTCCAGGATTACCTGATCAAGATGGCGCAGGTGATCACCTGGTTCTCGCTGGATAGCGATAGCGGATTCACCTATTGGCCCAACGGTCCGCTGCGGGCGCCCGAGCGAGTCCTGCCGCCGATCAACAACCGCGGCGTGGTAGTGCAGAACGAAATGATGGTGCACCGTGGCGAGGCGAATGGGCCACTCGATCAACAGATTCCGGCCGACTTGGCATTCGATACCGTGTTCACCGGCGATCCCGACGACCGCGACCACTGGCTGCTGAAGAACGGCGACGAGCCGATCGCGCGCCACCACACCGACGAGTTGCGGTTCCTGGTGCACTGGTCGGCGGAGGTGTTCTCCGACTACGACGAGCTGAAGAAGAACATGGAAGGTTCCAATGACCTGACCATCGAGCAAGCGATCGACACCATGGTCAAGGACGTCAATGCTCAGGGCATAAAACTTGCAATGCCGGACGACCCGCTGCACGACGCGGAGTTCATCCGCACCCTCAACGCGGCCTATGACCTCGGCGGTCCGTCGAATTATCCGCAAGGGGCACCGATTAGCGCCTTCCAGCTGGCGTGAAGTAACGAAAGGTCCTGCATGCTAAATCGATTCGACGACCGCACAATCATCATCACCGGTGCTGGTTCGGGGATCGGGCAGGCCACCACGGCGCGACTGCTCGACGAAGGCGGCACGGTCGTGGGGTATGACGTTTCGCCTGACGGACTCGCCAAAACCACCGCGGCGGCAGAAGCCGCTGGCACCGCCAAACGGCTGAGCACCGAGGTAGTCGACGTGTCAGGCGAAGACGCGGTAATCGCCGCGGTCAGCCGTGTCATCGATGATCTCGGCGGCCTCGATGTGCTCGTCAACGCCGCCGCCATTCAGCGCTGTGCCAACACCCATGAGCACACGCTGGACGATTGGAACCACACGCTGGCGGTGAACTTGACCGGCACTTTCCTGATGACCCGCCAGGCCCTGCCGGCTCTGCTGGAGTCCGGTCACGGCGTGGTAGTCAACTTCACCTCCACCGCAGCGTCATTCGCGCATCCCTACATGGCTGCGTATGCAGCTAGCAAGGGCGGGGTGTTGTCCTTCACGCACTCCTTGGCCCTCGAATACTCCACACAGGGCCTGCGTGCGGTCAACATTCAACCAGGCGGGGTAGCCACCGCACTGGCGCTGAGCACACTGGACAAGATGCCCGCGGATTACGACATCGGGTTGTGGACCAAGCAGACTCCATTGCTACACGGCAAGGACGATGACATCCTGGGTGATCCGAGCTCCGTCGCGTCGGTGATCGCCATGGTGGCCTCCGACGACGGCGCCTTCATCACGGGTACCGAGATCCGGATCGACGGCGGCGCACACGCCTGATCGGCTCGAAATTACGTTGCTGTGCTTGCTATCTCGTCGACGATAGGCAAATCACCGTGTCGGACTGCGTACACAATCGAGTCACTGAGCGCCGAGCACGCTAGGAACACGCCCCGGCTGCCGTGCGCGGTCATTTTCTGCGCTTCCCGACGCTCGGGGCATCGCGCCGACGCGTCGGTGTTCCACTGCATGCTGGTCTGGTTCCAGCTGCTCTTGCGGACCAGCACCCGCGCCCCGCAGTTGCCACACGTCACCGGCGCCATGGGCACCGTGTCGAGCCGGTTGTCGGTCCTGACGCGCGAATCCAGCGTCATCACAGCGAGCCTGTGGTGGCTGTCTGGGCGGCCATATTCGCCTCGACATCTCGCATCCATGTTTCGTAGGGCCGGGTGGTGTCCAGCTCGAACTCGAACCGGTCGATCATGTCCGGTTGCACATCGGCGGCATCGACGTAGAACTGCTGATACCAACGGCGCAACTGGTAGACCGGGCCATCCTCCTCGACCAGCAGTGGGTTGTCGATACGCGCCTTGGTTTTCCAGATCGCGACGTCCTGCTCGAAACCCAGCTTGACGAAGTCGCCCAGACTGATGGCGGTTTGCGCAGCGAGGTCAGCGGGCAGGGAGTCCGATTTCTTGACGATGATGCCATATTGCAGCGCAAACGAATTCGCGTCGATCGGATAGTGGCAATTGATGAGTACTGTCTGGTGGTCGGCGTCCTGGTAGTGATAAGTCAGGTCGTCGATCATGAAGGACGGGCCATAGTAAGACGCGACCGATGTCGTGCCGAGCATCCGTGCGCCTTCGGTGTCACCGAGGTCTGGACGGCCCGCACTGTTCATGTACTGCGTCGCGACGTGCCCCTCGAAGATGTTCTTGAACTGCGTGGGCAACGACCCATGGATGTAGAAGAAATGCGCCATGTCGACGACGTTGTCGATGATTTCGCGACAGTTGGAATTGACGATCGTCGTGTACCAATGCCAGTCGGTCCACTCGTCACCGGTCGCACCCTCGATCCGCGGAATGGTCACTTCTGGTGGCGGCGGATTGCCTTCCGGATCGTTCCACACGAATAACATTCCGTCTTGCTCCAGCGTGGTCCACTTCGCGGTGCGGGCCAGCTTGGGCACCCGCTTGCTATAGGGCACCCGCTTGCACCGACCGTCGCCGCCCCAGCGCCAATCGTGGAACGGACACGCGATCTCGTTGCCCTTCACCTCGCCCTGGGTGAGATCGCCGCCCATGTGGCGGCAGTGCCCGTCGAGGGCGTTAATCATGCCGTCGCCGCTACGGAAGACCACCAGCTTCTGCCCGAACGCGTGGACGGCATGCGGCTTGCCGTCGCCGAACTCCTTGGCCAGGCCCAGGCAGTGCCAGCCGCGAGCGAATCGGGACGGTGCCGCGTCGGCTTCGATCCGCCGAACCTCGTCAGTATTCAACTGCAACGTCATGTCGTTGTTGTACAACCGTTCGCCTGCTCGTGGCGGCGACCGTCCCGCTGGCAGGGAGAAAGCGGTCATGGCGCCGATTCCGCGACCTAATGTCATGTCTGTGACGACTGCTCAATCAGCCACGATCCCTGCCCGCCTGCAGGTGCGCGACAAGGTGGTCGACCTCCTCGTGGTGGGCTCAGGCACGGGTATGGCAGCGGCGTTGGCTGCCCACGAATGCGGCTTAACGGTGTTGATCGTTGAAAAGTCGTCCTCTGTCGGCGGCTCAACCGCGCGCTCGGGCGGCGCGCTGTGGTTGCCGGCGAGCCCGATCCTCGAGGAGAAGGGCGCCGGAGACACCATGCAGCGTGCCGAAACCTACCTGCAGTCCGTGGTAGCCGGCACCGCGCCGACCGAGCGATCCGCCGGCTACTTGCGGAACGTGACCGCGACCGTCGACATGCTGCGGCGCACCACGCCGATTCGGTTGAGTTGGGCCAAGGACTATTCCGACTACCACCCCGAGGAGCCGGGTGGAACCGCCGCCGGCCGCACTTGTGAGTGCCGGCCCCTGAACTCCGCAATCCTCGGGGAGTACCGAACCCGGCTGCGACCCGGCGTCATGGAGGCCAACGTTCCCATGCCGACCACCACCGCTGACTACCGGTGGATGAACCTGATGGCCCGAGTTCCGCGGAAGGGCATACCGACCATCGCCAAGCGCCTCAGTCAAGGAGTGGGCGGACTGCTGATCGGCCGACGCTACGTCGCGGGCGGACAGGCACTGGCAGCAGGACTATTCGCTGGTGTTGTGCGCGCGGGGATTCCGATTTGGACCGACACGGAGCTGCAGCGGTTGACCACCGATGGGGGACGGGTCACCGGCGCAGTTGTAGGCCACGGCGGGCGACGCGAGGTCACGGTCACCGCGCGGCGCGGCGTGGTGCTGGCGGCCGGCGGGTTCGATCACAGCATGGCTATGCGGTGGAAGTTCCAGTCCGAAACCCTCGGCGAGCACATGAGCCTGGGCGCCGAGACCAACACCGGTGACGCGATCCACGCCGCTCAAGACATCGGTGCTGCAACCGATCTGATGGACCAGGCGTGGTGGTTTCCGGCCGTGTCGCCGCTGCCGGGAGCGGCTCCGTCGGTGCTGCTGGCGGAACGGTCCCTGCCGGGTTCGCTGATCGTCGATCAGAACGGCACCCGGTTCGCCAACGAGGCAACCGATTACATGTCGTTCGGACAGCGCGTGCTGGCGCGGGAACGCTCGGGCAATCCGGTGGAGTCCATGTGGATCGTCTTCGACCAGCAGTACCGCAACAGCTATGTCTTTGCCGGCGAACTGTTTCCGCGTATGCCGATTCCGCGGTCATGGTACGAAGCCGGGATCGCCCATCAGTCGGATGACCTGACTGAGCTCGCCGAGAAGATCGGTGTTCCCGGTTCACGTTTCAGCGCGACCATGACGCGGTTCAACGAGATGTCGCGAGCCGGATACGACGCCGACTTCCTCCGCGGTAGCAGCGCCTACGACCGCTATTACGGTGATCCCACGATCACCCCGAACCCCAACCTCCGCGCCCTCGATAGGCGGCCGTTCTATGCGGTGAAGATGGTGCTCAGCGACCTGGGCACCTGCGGCGGGCTACGGGCCGACGACCACGCTCGGGTGCTGCGCGAAGACGGCAGCGTCATCGAAGGCGTGTATGCGATCGGCAACACCGCGGCCAACGCGTTCGGGACCACGTATCCCGGCGCTGGCGCCACTATCGCCCAGGGGCTGGTCTACGGCTACATCGCTGCCCGTCATGCCGCAGGGGGCTGATCAGTCCGGTTCCTCAGCATCGGCCTTCTTTTCGATCTCGTACCAGAATTCCGGTGCCGGCCATCGGATCTTGGCAGGGCCGCCTTTCCCCGGCTGGGGGAACGCGGCCTCCGCCTCGTCAAGTTCTTTGATCATCTTCAGGGCGAGCTCGCGCTCGTTGGCGTAATACCGCTCCGCCCACTGCAACGCGACGCGCGCGTAGGCCCAGGACGGGTCGGCGCTGGCCCAGCGTGCATCCTTCGCGGCCTTGCGGTGCATCTCGTCGGCATATGCCACGTGTTCTTGCAGCACCTCCTTCAGCCTTTCCGGGCTGGTGAGATGTCCCAATGTCACCCGCAGCAGCGGGCCATGCTTGAGCGTCGGCGGGTCGACCGGCGCCTCATTCGCCCACCGGGTCACCGCTTCCAGCCCCTCGTCAGTGATCTTGTACAGCCTGCGGTTACGGGTTCCGCCCGTGTTCTCGACACGAGAAGTCACCAGGCCCAGCTGCTCCAGCTTCTTGAGCTCGGAGTAGATCTGGCTGTAAGCGGGGCTGCCGTAGTAGAAGCGCATGCTCCAGGCGATCCACTTGCGGATGTCATAACCCGAAAGCTCGTACTCGTATGACAGCATCCCGAGCAGCGCCCAGCTGGTCGCCGCAAGATTCGGCTTGGCCGACGGATCGCTGTCTTCCATTTGCCCAGGTTAACAATCGGGACACTGGCTTTTCGGCAACTGACCACTGGCTGGGAGAAGGTATTGCCGGGCGGTAGCGCCGCGACGCACGCTGAGTTCCGATAGGACTGCGACGGAGGTGGCATGACCGCGGCGACCATCAACGCGCTGTTGGCCGATTCGGTGCGCCGCCTCATCGACGCCACAATCAGAACGCAAGTCGATGAAGTGACCCTCGCCGCTGTCAAGGAGAAGATCGATTGCGCCACTGACGAATTGAGCGCGGAGCTGATGCCGGGCTCTTTCGGTGTGCGGCAGACCGGCGATGGTCAATCGATGGCGTGGGGCAACGTTGTGATCGGTCTGCGTAATCCAGTCGCGCCTCCCCTGGCGATCAACCACGGAGCTGATGGCCTGGTGTGGGCCGATTTCGCCCTCGGCGCGGCCTACGAAGGTCCGCCCGGCCACGTCCATGGCGGGGTTTGCGCGATGGTGCTCGACCATGTCCTGGGCGCAACCGCGCACAAGCCGGGAAGGCCCGCCTACACCGGCAATCTCCGCATCCGGTTTCTCCGGGGCACGCCGCTCGGCCCGCTGCGCGCAGAAGCCCGCGTCGACCGCGTGGAGGGGGTCAAAACCTTCGCTATCGGCCATATTGCGGATGCACAGGGCATCACCGTCCAGGCTGAGGGTGTATTCGTCCACCCGCGCGAGAGCTAGCTGCGTGCTGGAGCTAGACGCTTCAGCGCTAGCCCGCCTTCGAACGGTCGGTAGCCGAAGGCGCCGGGGCCCGATAGCCGGTGTCCCCTAGCGGCGTGGCACCTCGGCGACCGTGGGCCCGATCTTGGCGGCGACCGGCGCGAGTGCATCGAGGTCGAACCGTACAGGCGAGCCAGCGTTGCCGCCCAGGATCTTTCGGCAGGCATCCTCGGACCTATCGTGCAGAGCCCAGCGGATGGCCAGCTTGGAGTGGGGCGTGAAGCCTTCCTCGTGCGGGTAGTCACTGCCCCACATGATGTGCTCGGCCCCATGAAATCGATCATCCCCGAGTCGAACGGCGCCAATTCGCTGGCCAGATAGCAGTTCCGCTGGACGTATTCGCTCGGCGTCATGGTCAGCTCGTCGACGGACGACCCGCCGAAGATCCCGTAGGTGCGGTTGCCGGCCTCGGACTTCATGGTGGGCACCATGGCGTCGAGCATGCCAGTTGCCCTGGCACCCACAGCGTGCCCTGCTCGGTCGGCACGAACCGTAGCGTCGGGTACCGCTCGAACACCCCGGCGAGGATCAGGTGTCCGAGCGTGCGCTGAGCCCACAGCGCCATCTCGGTGATCAGCACCGCGTTGGACGCCGGCTGGTCCATCGGCATCTCGGGGCTGCCGGCACCCGCATGCTGCACCACCGTCAGGTCCAGCTCCGCGCACAGCGCCCAGATCGGTTCGTAGCGGGTGTGGAAGAGCGGTGCGACTTGCGGGTCACCCGGGGAGACCGGCGGGATGAGGACTCCGCCGAAGCAGTTCTGCTCGGCACCCCAGCGAATTTCTTCCAACGCCAGGTCGATGTCGTTGGGAAAGACCTGAATCAATCCGCGGCGGCGGGCCGGGGCCAGCGAACAGAAGTCGATCTGCCAGCGGTTGTGCGCCTGCACGCCCGCCCAACGCTTCTCGAACTCGTCGCGAGTCCGGGGCAGGCTGATGGTGATGTTGGGGGTGGTCGGGAAGAACGGCGGAACGGTATTGGGCAGCAGAACCTCGGCGGCCACCCCGTCGGCGTCCATGTCGGCAATCCGGAGCTCGCTATCCCAGTTCCGGTGGGCGGTAGCGATGATCAGGTCATCGAACGGGCTGACGTAGGTCCTCGCCCATGCGTCGAACTCGTCGTGCAGGGCCGCGGGCAGATACGGCTTGTAGTCTTGGAGATCGGCCCCCGCGTGGGTGTCCGTCGAGATGACGACGTACCGATCGATCGTGTCCCAAGTTGTAGGCATCGCATCCTCCGACATTGTCGCTATAAGAGGATAGCCTTGCAAATGACCACCGACCGCAAGATCTCCATCTCATTGAGCGGACCATTGGTCGGCTATTGCCCGACACTCGCCGGCCGGGACGCCGGCGTCGGGTCAGACGACCCCCCTTAGCCCGTCGGCGCCGAACACCGGTTCCAGCATTGCGGTGAAGTCCGGGCCGCGTCGCAGCAAGTGCCCGCCGTCGACGTTGATGATTTGGCCGGTGATCCAGCCGGCCGCGTCGCTCAGCAAGAACATCGCCGCGTTGGCGATGTCTTCCACCTCACCTACCCGCGGCAGCGGGGTGCAGATCCGGTAATCCTCGCTCAGTTCCGGCGAGTCCGTGATCGGTGCGACCATGTCGGTGCGGATCAGGCCCGGTCGGATGCTGTTGACTCGCACCCAGGATGGGCCGAGCTCGTCGGCGGCCAGCATCATCAGGTGGTCGAGGCCGGATTTGGTCACCCCGTAGGCGCCGAACCACCGGTGGGTATTGCTGGCAGCGATCGAGGAAATGCCGACGAACGACCCGCCTCCGCCGCGCACCAGTTCCCGAGCGGCGTGCTTGAGCACATACATGGTGCCGTTGAGGTTGAGGTCGACGGTGCGTCGCCAGGCCTCCGAGTCGATCTGCGTGATCGGCCCGATGGTCTGCGATCCGCCCGCGCAATGCACCACGCCATACAACCGGCCGTGCCATGCGGCAGCGGCATCGACGGTACGCGCGACCTCGTCTTCGTTGGTTACATCGGCCGGCTCATATCGGATCGCACCACCGGTCGCCTTGGCCGACTCGATCTCCTCGACGGTGGCCGCCAACCGGTCGGCGTTCCGGCCGATGATCATGACCGAGGCCCCGGCGGCTACCAGCCCGGTGGCCACCCCCTTGCCGATTCCACTACCACCGCCGGTGACCAAGTAGGTCCGGTCTTCAAATGACAGCTGCACGCCAGCCCCTTATGCCGGAATTGGAACAGGTTCTAGCCATCGAACCACGCGCCCGTCGCCGCTAATCAACCGGTCGGCAGTCACACCTGCCACAGCAGTCTCCGGGAGGCACGGATGCCCGTTTGCCCGCCTGAGTGTGAGGGGTTGTGTGTGGGGGTGGAGGGTGTTGGGGTGTGGGGTGTTGTTGACAGTGAGATGACGAGAGCAGGCGCGGGCGAGGATGCGGGTGGCGTGGGGGTGGTCGTGTTGCGGGACGGGCGCGGTTGTAGAGGTCGGCGGCCACGGGTTGGCATGGCGGGAATCGTTGGCGAAGTCGCAGACGGCGCGGTAGTTGTTGTCGCAAGCCCAGCGGAAGCTGACCGAGCGCTTCCCGGACTGGCGGGTGAGGGCGCCACGCCGGCCAGGCCGATTGTGCTTCGGGGGTGGGGAATCGGGCGCGGCAGTCACGATTTCGGCCAAGAGCCGAGCGGCGCGAATGGTTCCCGAGCGGGGCAGGCTGGTGAAGATGTGAGCGTCGGCGTGGCTGGCCAGTTGCTCACCAATTCGCTTGGACAGGGTGTTGATTTGGGCGACGAGGCTGCTGAGGGTGGCGACCAGGGCATGGGTGATGCCGGCATATGCGGCGCCGTCCTCGCCGGTGGCGCCGCGGGGTGCGGCGAGCAGGCGGGCGTGCAGGATGGCTGGGTCGCTGTGACCGGTGTAGCGCACCGATTTCAGCCAGCCGTCGAGGCGTTTGGGGGTAAGCCAGTCGGCTCGGTCCTGGCAGTCAAATCGGGTCAAGAACTTTAAGCTGATCGGCGAATCGAGGTCTTCGAACAGGCCGAGCGCTGCGGGAAACACCCGCTTGAGGTGCTCACGCAGCTGGTTGGCCATGGCCACTCGATGGATGACCAGGTCCTTGCGAGCCCGGCAGGCCGCGCGCAGCGCCGCCGTGTTGGGGGTGTTAGGCACAGCGGATGAAGCCGCGATCGGTCGGTGCGCAACGTATCGGCCGGGCCTGTCAAGATAACTGTGTAAGGTGTTGTGGCCGTTTGGCTTTGGATCATAGTGGGAGTCTGTCGGGGAACTGGATGGCGAAGGTGTTGAGCGCTTCGGTCAGCGGTAGGTTCCTGTGCTTGTGATCCCGTTCTGGTTGATGTTGCGGATGGCCAGATAGAGCAGCTCATCGCCGCGGCGTCAGACGGGAATGATCCGCGGGCTTGGTGACCTGCGCAGCTGGTAGTTCAGCGACTCGATGGCGTTGGTGGTGTAGATGACTTGCGGATCTCGGCCGGGAACGCCAGAAACGGCACGAACTCGGGCCAGGCGCGATCCCAGACAGCTACCGCACCTGGTGACTTGGCTTCCATTGGGCCCGGAACTCCTCGAGCGCCAGCTTGGCGGCCTGTCGGTGGGGGCGGTGTAGATCGGACGCAGTGCGGCGGCCATTTTCGGCGGTCGGTGTAGGACGCATAGCGCATGCACGAGCGCAGCAGATGCACCACGCAGGTCTGCACCACCGCGGCCGGCCACCCGCCGCGATCGACTCGGCCAGCGGTCACCCGTCACAACAGACGAACAGCGCATCCCGGCAGCCGCGGTTGCGCAGCTCGGTCAGCACCCGTGCCAGAACTTGGCGCCTCGCTTTGCTGGATCCAGATCCCCAGGACCTGTTTGATCCCGTCGACGTCGACGCCGATCACCACGTGAGCGGCCTTATTGGCCACCACGCCGCCGTCGCGGATTGATCCGGATGGCGTCGATGTACAGGATCGGATACACCGGGTCCACCGGCCGCGACTGCCAGGCCGCGATCTCGTCGACCACGACGTCGGTCACCCGCGAAATCGTGGCCGCCGAGACGCTGGCGCCGTAGACCTCGGCCAGGTGCTCGGTGATATCGCGGGTGGACATGCCGCGCGCGTACAGCGACAAGATCATGTCCTCGACGCCACCGAGGCGACGTTGCGTAGGCCATCCCCGGCGTGAACGTGGCATTGCGGTCCCTGGGGACCTCGAGCTCGACCGGCCCGGCGGTGGTCAGCACGGTTTTGCGGCCGTGCCCATTGCGGGAATTGCCCGATCCGTGGCCGGCCGGATCACCGTTCTCGTAGCCAAGATGATCGGCGATCTCGACATCAAGGGCGCGTTCGAGCACCGCCTTGGTCATCTGCGCCAGCAGCCCCTCGGGTCCGTCAATCGGGGTACCGGAAGCCTCGGCGTCAGCCAACAAAGCATCCACCGCCGCTGGCGGCAACAACTCCGCCAACTTCGCGGCCGCACCCTCAGTCGGCGATCAGATTGTGACAACGAATCTCTCCTGTCCGGTGATAGCAAGCCTGCCACCACCATTCAGGCCAAACCCCTTACACAGTCAATGAGACACGCCCTATCGGCCAGCACAAAGGCGTCGAAACGGTCATCTTTGTTGCCCGCCGACCCATAACGGCTCCGCAGGTTCTTCAGCTGATTGGGGCTGATCACCACCACGGTGATGCCAGCGCTCAACAACGCCTCGACCACCGGCCCGTCGCAACGCTCAATGGCCACTTCGGTCACGCCGGCACGAGTCAGCACCGACACCAATTCGCGCAGCCCCGCCGCGCTGTGCTCAACGATGCATCGATGGACTTCACAACCTTGATGGTCCACGATGGCCACTGCGTGATCATCACGGGCCCAATCGATTCCGCACGTCATCCATTGACGGCTTCGGCCGCCAATCTAACTGGGGCATACTGCATAACAGCCTCCTCGCTGCTGATCCCAGTGGGGAGGCACCCTCATCGGTACGGGGTGTGACTGCCAGTGCGCTCACTGTTCGGCGCTCAACGGCGCTCAGCCCTGTCGACGGTCACCACACCCCGGGAACCGCCGAGCCCCGCAACACTCAGAGCGGACATCAACGCGTCAGCGAAAACAGGCGATGACTCGACGGCACCTCGGGTGCATCGGCGACCCATCCAAGACCACCGACGCACACATGCTGCAGGGCGGACGATTCAAAATCACCGACGACAAGGGTGAAGGAGCGAAACTCATCTCGTCGGTACGACGAAATCGCTCTGAGGCGGGCACAACACATATCCCCTCCGCAGCGAGGCTGCTGTGACATATGCGACCGACGGCGGACTAGGGCGTGTCGCGGCGAGCCAGTTTCGACGGCTTCGCCGTGCGCCAGTCCTCGACATCGGGCGGCAGTCCGACCGGGTACCTGTTCTCGTTGTGCGCCGCCCAGTGCGCATGCCCCAGCTCGTGAATGTGGAACGCGTGGCGCAATGCCTCGGTGAAACCCATCGCATCCGACGCCGCGTTCACCGAATCCTTGATCAACAGCGCCGCCATCGTGGGCCGCTCGGCAATGCGGCGCGCGAACTCCAAGGTCTTGTCCTCGAGTTCGTCGAGCGGGAAGACCTTGGACACCATGCCGAGTCGGTAGGCCTCGTCAGCGTCCAGCGAATCACCGGTCAGCAACAGCTCTTTGGCTTTGCGCGGGCCGAATTCCCAAGGATGCGCGTAATATTCGACACCGGGCATGCCCATGCGGACACCGACCACGTCGCTGAACTTCGCATTGTCGGCGGCGACGATCAGATCACAGGCCCAGATCAGCATCAAACCCGCGGAGATCGCGTTGCCCTGTACCTGGGCGATGGTGATCTTACGCAAATCGCGCCAACGGCAGGTGTTTTGGAAGAAGTAATGCCACTCCTGAAGGTACGTCTTCTCCGCGACCGGATCGCGGGTGGCGCCGTTGATCCGAAAGCTCGGCAGCTGCCCGGGTCCGGGTGCCCGCTCCGCCAATGCCAACTCGGAACCCAGGTCGTGACCCGCGGAGAAATTCCGGCCGCGCGCGGCCAAGATCACGACGCGAACGTCGTCGTCGGCCTCGGCGCGCAAGAACGCCTCGTCGAGTTGAACCAGCAGGCCGCGGCTCTGGGCGTTGTGCGCCTCCGGCCGGTTCAGCCAGACCCGGGCGATGCGGCCTTCGTCGAGCGTTTCGTAGGCCACCAGCTCTTCGGGCTGCGCGTCCACCGCGTTCGTGCCCACCTCGTTGGGGACTGCCATTCGCCACCTCACTCGCCTCAGTTGGGTGCTTACACATTACGGCCAGCCCGTAACGCGCCCGTCGGCGGGTTGCGACGCCCGCTGCGGGCGAATACGCACTTCGCATACAGTTATGACATGTCCGCTAAATCTGATCACCACGAAATCGAAGATGTGGCACCGCTGACTGACAGCACCGCAAGCCAAGCCAGGCGCGTAGTAGCGGCCTACGCGAACGACGCCGACGAATGCCGCATCTTCTTGTCGATGCTCGGTATTGGGCCGGCGAAAATCGAGGCCTAAATGCCCCCCGCGGGAGGCCAGCGCTCAAAGGTATCTGCCGCCGGAGAGTCCGACTTCGTGGTGGTCGCCAACCGGCTGCCGATCGACATGGAGCGGCTGCCCGACGGGAGCACCACGTGGAAGCGCAGCCCCGGCGGGTTGGTTACGGCCTTGGAGCCACTGCTTCGCCGCCGTCGAGGCGCCTGGGTCGGGTGGCCGGGGATTGTCGACGCCGACGAGGAGCCCATCGAAGCGGAGGAGCTGCGGCTTCACCCGGTGCGCCTGTCCGCCGACGACGTCGCCGAGTACTACGAGGGATTCTCTAACGCCACGCTGTGGCCGCTCTATCACGACGTCATCGTCAAACCCATCTACCACCGGGACTGGTGGGACCGCTACGTCGACGTCAACCGCCGATTCGCCGAGGCCGCTTCGTGCGCCGCCGCCCGGGGGGCCACCGTCTGGGTGCAGGATTACCAATTGCAGCTGGTCCCCAAGATGCTGCGCGAACTGCGGCCCGACCTGACCATCGGCTTCTTTCTGCACATCCCTTTCCCGCCGGTCGAGCTGTTCATGCAGATACCCTGGCGCACCGAGATCGTGGAAGGACTACTGGGCGCCGACCTGGTGGGATTCCATCTGACCGGAGGCGCCCAGAACTTCCTGATTCTGTCGCGACGTCTGGTCGGCGCGAACACCTCCCGCGGTACGGTCGGCGTGCGGTCGCGATTCGGTGAGGTCGAGGTCGACGGGCGCATCACTCGCGTGGGCGCCTTTCCCATCTCCATCGATTCCAGCGAACTCGACCAGAAAGGCCGTGATCGCAACATCCGCAAGCGGGCCAGGGAGATCCGGGCCGAGGTCGGCAATCCCCGCAAGGTTCTGCTCGGCGTCGACCGGCTGGACTACACCAAAGGCATCGACGTGCGGCTCAAGGCCTTTGCCGAGCTGCTCGCGGAGGGCCGCGTCAAGGGCGACGACACCGTGCTGGTCCAGCTCGCCACGCCCAGCCGTGAGCGGGTCGAGAGCTACCAGAAGCTGCGCGAGGATATCGAGCGCCAGGTCGGCCATATCAACGGCGAATACGCCGAAGTCGGCCATCCGGTGGTGCATTATCTGCACCGCGCGGTCCCCCGGGACGAACTCGTCGCATTCTTTGTGGCCAGTGATGTCATGTTGGTCACCCCGCTGCGGGACGGGATGAACCTGGTGGCCAAGGAATACGTCGCCTGCCGCAGCGACCTCGGCGGCGCACTGGTGCTCAGCGAATTCACCGGCGCCGCAGCCGAACTCCGGCAGGCCTACCTGGTCAACCCGCATGACACCGAAGGCGTCAAAGACGCGCTCGAGGCGGCGCTCAACCAGACGGACGAGGAGGGGCGGCGCCGGATGCGGGCGTTGCGACGCCAGGTACTCGCCCACGACGTCGACCGTTGGGCCCGATCGTTTTTGGACGCACTGGCCGAGGCACATCCACAGAGCAGCTGAATCGGTGGTGTGACCGCAGGTGCGCTGATGCGGGACGTCTCGTCGTCCGGAGTATTACTCCATTAACCCGGTCGCCGCGAAGTTCCGTTCCGGGTCCCGTCCAGCAAAGTATTCCTCCAGGGTGGCGCTGAGCTCTTGCGCGTCCCACGCCTGCGCGTCCGAGGTGAAGCGATGCTCGACGCTAGGCGCCGACACCAGCATCACTTGTGGGCCGTAAACGATGAAAACCTGGCCGTTGACGGCGCTGGCCGCGGGGGATGCGAGGAAGCACACCAGGGTGACGACGTGCTCGGGCGAGAGCGGGTCGATCTCGCCGCCGCCGGCCTCGGGGGCCGCCCCGAAGACATCGGCGGTCATCGCGGTCCGGGCCCGCGGACAGATCGCGTTTGCGCAAACTCCGTAGCGGCCCAGCGCGCGGGCCGCAGTCAGGGTCAGCGCGGTGATGCCGGCCTTGGCGGCGCCGTAGTTGGCCTGCCCCACCGGCCCCACCAACCCCGCCTCCGACGAGGTGTTCACGATGCGGCCGTAGACCGATCCTCCCCCCTCCTTGGCCTTCGACCGCCAATAGGTGGCCGCGTTGCGAGTCAGCAGAAAATGGCCGCGCAGATGCACAGCGATCACCGCATCCCACTCGTCGTCGGACATGTTGAACAGCATCCGGTCACGGGTGATACCGGCGTTGTTCACCACGACGCTCAAGCCCCCGAGCCCGTCGGCGCAGCTGACCAACTCGTCGGCGGTCGCGCGTTGACTGACGTCGCCGGTGATCGCGACCGCCTTGGAGCCGGCGGCGGTGATCTCGTCGATGACGTCGGAGGCATCCAGTGCGGCGGCGATGTCGTTGACCACAACAGTGGCGCCGGCACGGGCCAAGCCGATCGCTTCGGCGCGGCCCAACCCTGCGGCCGCACCGGTCACCACCGCGACCTTTCCGGACAGATCGGTCGCGTTCGTGCTGCTAGTCAATTTATGAATACCTCTAGTCTTCACGTAACAGGGCAGCCCGCGGGCATTCGGCGATCGCCTGCTCGGCCAGCGCCTCCCGGTCGGCGGGAATCGGATCGGTCTTCACCACCGCGTAGTCCTCGTCGTCGAGGTCGAAGATATCCGGCGCGATTCCCAGGCACACCGCGTTGCCTTCGCACCGGTCGTGGTCGACTATCACCCGCACGGCATCCTCCTTGAACGTGGGCTGTGACTACGTATGACCCACCATACGACCAGCTGCGAACGTGTTCGGCGGGACGGTCGCTGGACCCTCAGACTAGAACGTGTTACAACCAGGATGGCGAATGGGTAGCCGTTGATGCAGGCTGCCGCGCAATTCACCGACAACTGGAGGGTGGCCGCAATGCGCATCAGTTATACCCCTGAGCAGGAGGAGCTGCGTCGCGAACTGCGGTCGTACTTCGAGAAGCTGATCACCCCGGAACGCCGCGCAGCGTTGAGCTCGACGTCAGGTGAGGTCGGTGAAGGCAACGTCTACCGCGAGACGGTCGCGCAGATGGGTAAGGACGGGTGGCTCACCCTGAACTGGCCCAAGGAGTACGGCGGCCAGGACCGCTCAGCGATGGACTCGCTGATCTTCACCGACGAGGCCGCGATCGCTGGCGCACCGGTGCCGTTCCTCACCATCAACAGCGTCGCGCCGACCATCATGGCCTTCGGTACCGAGGAGCAGAAGAAGTTCTACCTGCCCAAGATCGCTTCCGGCGACCTGCACTTCTCGATCGGCTACTCCGAGCCCGGCGCCGGCACCGACCTGGCCAACCTGCGGACCACCGCACTGCGCGACGGCGACGACTACGTGGTCAACGGCCAGAAGATGTGGACCAGCCTGATCCAGTACGCCGACTACGTCTGGCTGGCGGTCCGCACCAACACCGAAGCCAAGAAGCACCGCGGCATTTCGATGTTGATCGTGCCAACCAGCTCTGAGGGTTTCTCCTGGACGCCGGTGCACACCATGGCGGGCGTGGACACCAGCGCCACCTATTACCAGGACGTCCGCGTCCCGGTCGCCAACCGGGTCGGTGAGGAGAATGGCGGCTGGAAGCTGGTCACCAACCAGCTCAACCACGAGCGCGTCGCGCTGGTATCGCCGATGCCGATCATCATGGCGCTCAACCAGGTACGGGAATGGGCGCAGAACACCAAGGACGCCAGCGGCGCCCGGCTCATCGATTCGGAATGGGTGCAGCTCAACCTGGCCCGAGTACACGCCAAGGTCGAGGTCCTCAAGCT
Source organism: uncultured Actinomycetota bacterium (assembly GCA_963751315.1). GTDB lineage: Bacteria > Actinomycetota > Actinomycetes > Mycobacteriales > Mycobacteriaceae > Mycobacterium. The sequence continues at coordinate 36,059 of CAVVUH010000009.1, forward strand.
GATCAATTGGGAGCTCGCGTCGTCGGACTCCGCCGCGCCGTCGCCCGCGGACGCCTCCGCGGCCAAGGTGTTCGGCACCGAATTCGCCACCGAGGCCTACCGGCTTCTAATGGAGGTGCTGGGCACCGCAGCGACCGTGCGTCAGGATTCCCCCGGAGCGTTGCTGCGCGGCCGAGTCGAGCGGATGCACCGGGCCTGCTTGATCCTGACCTTCGGCGGCGGCACCAACGAAGTGCAGCGCGACATCATCGGCATGGTGGCGTTGGGCCTGCCCCGAGCCAACCGCTAACGAATTCTGGAGAACCCGTGGATTTCTCGACAACCGAAGCCGCGCAGGATCTCGGCGGTCTGGTCAATACGATCGTCGATTCGGTGTGCACGCCGGAGCATCAACGTCAACTCGACGGCCTGGAACAACGCTTCGACCGCCAGCTGTGGAGCAAGCTGATCGACGCCGACATCCTCTCTACTGCTGCGTCGGAGTCGTTGGGCGGAGGCGGTTTTGGGGCGCTTGAACAGAGCGCGGTACTCGTCGGCCTGGGCCGGCAACTCGCGGCTGTCCCCTACCTGGACTCCGTGGTGTTGGCCGCGGGCGCGCTGGCCCGGTTCGGTTCACCGGAACTTCAGAAGCAGTGGGGCGGGCCCGCAGTGAGCGGGGCCAAGATCCTGACCGTCGCGTTGGACGGCGAGATGGGAGACGGCCCAGTGCAGGCCGCGCGCGCCGGTGACGGCTACCGCCTGACGGGAACTCGCACCCAGGTCGGCTACGGGCCGGTCGCCGACGGTTTCCTGGTGCCGGCCGAAACCGATTCCGGTACAGCCGTTTTCCTGATTGCTGCCAGCGACCCTGGCGTCTCGGTAACGACGCTGGCGACTACCGGGCTGGGTAGCATCGGACACCTCCGACTGGACGGGGTCGAGGTGGATGGCCAACGAGTGGTCGGCGGCGAGGACGTGGTCAGCTGGATCGCGACGCTGGATGCGCTGGGCCGCAGCGCCTTTCAGCTCGGCGTACTCGACCGTGGTCTGCAGTTGACCGCCGAATACGCCCGGACTCGTGAGCAGTTCGACCGCCCGATCGGCAGCTTCCAAGCGGTAGGGCAACGACTGGCAGACGCCTACATCGACGTTAAGGGTTTGCGGCTGACGATCACCCAGGCGGCCTGGCGGCTCAGCGAAGACTTGCCGGCCGACAACGAGGTGGCCACCGCAGCCTTCTGGGCCGCCGACGCCGGACACCGCGTGGCGCACACCATCGTTCACGTGCACGGCGGTGTCGGCATCGACACCGACCATCCGGTGCATCGCTATTTCCTGGCTGCCAAGCAGACCGAGTTCGCACTCGGCGGGGCTACGGCAGCGCTGCTGCGCATCGGTCGTGAACTGGCCGACACCCCGGCCTAACCCGGTGACCGAACCGCTTCCAACCGTCGTCGACTTGCTGCGACCGCTGGTCGATGTCGAGGATCGGGGCGTCTACTTCGAGGATTCGTTCGTCAACTGGCGTGATCATCTCCGGCATGGCGCTGCCGTGGCGGCAACGTTACGCGAGCGGCTCGACCCGGCCCGGCCGCCACACGTCGGGGTGCTGCTGGAGAACACACCGTTCTTCTCCGCGGTCTTGGTCGCCGCGGGCATGTCGGGAATTGTGCCGGTAGGCCTGAACCCGGTGCGCCGCGGCGCAGCGCTGACCCGAGACATCGAACATGCCGACTGCCAGCTGGTGCTGGCCGACTCGAATTCTGCGGCGACACTTGGCGATATCGAGCACATCAACGTCGACTCGACCGAATGGGCCGACGAGGTGGCCGCCCACCACGATGCCGAGGTGCGCTTCCAGTCCGCCCGGCCCGACGACCTGTTCATGCTGATATTCACCTCGGGCACCAGCGGCGATCCCAAGGCGGTGATGTGCAGTCAGGGCAAGGTCGCGATCGCCGGCGTGACGATGACCGACCGGTTCAGCCTCGGCCCCGGCGACGTCTGCTACGCGTCGATGCCGCTGTTCCATTCCAATGCTGTGCTGGTGGGGTGGGCGGTGTCATTAGCCTGCCGCGGCTCAATGGTGTTACGGCGCAAGTTCTCTGCGTCCGGATTTTTCCCGGACATCCGCCGCTACGGTGCGACGTACGCCAACTACGTCGGCAAGCCGTTGTCCTATGTGCTCGCCACACCGCAGCGTCCGGACGACACCGACAATCCGCTGCGGGCGGTGTACGGCAATGAGGGGGCACCCGGCGACATCGACCGTTTCGCTGACAGGTTCGGCTGCGTCGTCATCGACGGCTTCGGCTCGACCGAGGGCGGGGTGGCGATCAGCCGCACACCGGATACCCCGGCGGGCGCCTTGGGCCTGCTGCCCGAGGGCATCGAGATCGTCGATGTCGACACCGGCCAACCGTGCCCGGTCGGGGTGATCGGCGAGCTGGTGAACACGGGCGGCCCGGGGCGTTTCGAGGGCTACTACAACGACGCCGAGGCCGATGCTCAGCGCATGGCAGGCGGCGTCTATCACAGCGGCGACCTCGCGTACCGCGACGAAGCCGGTTATGCGTACTTCACCGGCCGCCTCGGTGACTGGCTGCGCGTCGACGGGGAAAATCTGGGGACCGCGCCCATCGAGCGGGTAGTGCTGCGCCATCCGGACGTGACCGAGGTGGCGGTGTATGCGGTGCCGGACCCGGCGGTCGGCGATCAGGTGATGGCCGCGCTGGTGATGAAGCCCGGCGCCGAGTTCAACGCGGACAAGTTCCGCGCGTTCCTCAGCGAGCAGACCGACCTTGGGCCCAAGCAGTGGCCGTCGTACGTCCGGGTCGGCACGACCCTGCCGCGCACCGCGACGTTCAAGGTGCTCAAGCGGCAGCTGTCGGCCGAGGGCCTCGAATGCGCCGATCCGGTCTGGCCGATCCGCCGTTAACACCGTGAAGCGCGCGCTTGAAACCAGCTTTGCAGAGCTGTCCGGGGGCGTCCCCGAGACGATTGGCGCCGAGCTAACCGAGGATTGACGGCACCACGGCGTCGATCAGGTGCGGACCCGGCTCGGCGAACGCCGTGCGCAGGGCATCGGCGAACTCCTCGGCGGTGGTGACGCGCCGCGCCGGAACCCCCATGCCCTCGGCGATCTTGACGAAATCCATTCTGGGACGGGATAAATCAAGCAGATCAAGCGCTTTGGGGCCCGGAGCCGAACCGGCGCCGACCCGCTGCAGCTCGATCCGCAGAATGTCGTAGGCGCCGTTGTTGTAGATCACCGTGGTCACGTTCAGGTTTTCCCGCGCCTGAGTCCAGAGACCCGAAATCGTGTACATCGCCGATCCGTCGGATTCCAGGCACAGCACCGGCCGCTCGGGCGCGGCGACCGCTGCGCCCACGGCAGCCGGGATGCCGAACCCGATGGCGCCGCCGGTCAGTGTCAGCCAATCATGTGTGGGCGCACCGGCCGTTGCCGCCGTCAGCGGCACACTCGACGTGTTGGACTCATCGACAACGATCGCCCGCTCCGGCATCAGCGCGCCGATCGCGTCGGCCACCGACACAGCGGACAACGCACCGGTCGGCAACTGCGGACGCGATGCGGGCGCCACCGGCGCGGTGCTGCCCGGTGCCAGCTCATCGGCCAACGCGACCAATGCATCGGCCGCGCCGGTGTGCCCGGCGAGCACGTGCACTTCGCAGCCGGCGGGCACCAGGTCGCTGGGCTTGCCGGGGTAGGCGAAGAACGAGACCGGCGACGTGGCGCCGGCCAGCACCAGATGCTTGGCGCCGTCGAGCTGGGCCGTGGCAGCCTCAGCGAAGTATGCAAGCCGGTCGACGGCGGGAACGCCGGCCCCGCGCTCCAGCCGGGTCGGGAAGGTCTCGCACAGCAAGCGAGCGCCGGTGGCCGCGACGATCCGCGCGGCCGCGGTCAGCCCGACGCCGCGGGTGGCGTCTCCGCCGATCATGATCACCGTGGGCTCGCCCGACCGCAGCAGCTCCCTCACCTCGGGCGCCAGCAGCGGGTCGGCACCGGTTGGCTGCGCCGGCAACGCCCAGGCGGGCTGGGCTCCGTCGGACCAGGACACGTCCGCCGGCAGCATCAACGTCGCGATCTGCGAGCCGGACCGGCTGGCGGCGATCGCCTCGGCGGCATCGCCGGCGACGTCGGAAGTGTTAGCCGTCCGGCGCACCCATCCCGACACGCTGCCGGCGAGCGCGTCGATGTCGGATTCCAATGGGGCGTCGTACTTCTTGTGATACGTGGCGTGGTCGCCGACCACCACCACCACCGGGACGTGGGCGCGACGAGCGTTGTGCAAGTTGGCCAGACCATTGCCCAGTCCCGGGCCCAGATGCAACAGCACCGCCGCCGGTCGCTCCGCGATGCGCGCATAGCCATCGGCCGCGCCGGTGGCTATGCCTTCGAAAAGCACTAGCACGCCGCGCATTTGCGGAACCGCGTCCAGCGCGGCCACGAAGTGCATCTCCGAGGTTCCCGGGTTGGCGAAGCATACGTCGACGCCGCCGTCGACCAGGGTACTGATCAGGGCCTGAGCACCGTTCACGCTTCGACTGTAGACGCGGCTAGACGGCCAGCGCGGTGCGGGCGGCGTCATGCGTCTGCTGCGCATACCCGCTGCCGAACAGCACGACATGCGCCAGCAGCGGAAAGAGTTGGTGCAGCCCGATGCGGTTGCGCCAACCAGGCTTCAGTGCGCGCACGCGCTGATATCCGGCGATGATGGCCTGGTAGTGCGGACAGCCGAACAGCGCGAGCATCGCCAAATCGGTCTCACGGTGACCACCGTGCGCCGCCGGATCGATCAGGACCACCCCGTCGGGCGTCCACATCATGTTGCCGCTCCACAAATCGCCGTGCAGCCGGGCGGGTTGGTCATCGTCGTCGAAGTCACCCGCTCGGCAACGGGCCGCGACGGAGTCGACCGCGGCTCGGGTCGAAGCGCTGAGCCGCGGCGCCGCGAGGTCGGCCATCGGGGCCAGCCGCTCGTCGGCGTAGAAGTCGCCCCACCCTCGGTGCGGTCGCAGCGACATCGGCAATGGTTGCGATAACGGCCCGAAGAACCCGAGCCCGTCCCAACCGTCGGGCCCCGCGCCGAACGCCGCGGCGCCCGCGTCGTGCGTCACGGCCAGCCGGCGGCCGAACTCGTACGCCGCGTCGCGGCTCGGAGCCACCGAATCAAGCCGCTGCAGCGTCAGGCTGGTCGCGTCCACCGAAACAATCCGCGCGCAGGACGCGCCGCCGTCGACACCCAAAAGCCATCGCAGCCCAGCGGCTTCGCAAGCAAAGAAGCCGTTGGGCGCCTTCGCGTTACGTTTGACGAAGTCGGTCACGCAGTGACGTGAGCGGCATGCACATCGTCGGCTGGGCGCGCCTCAGTCTGCTCCTTGGCCCAGCGGTAGTCGGGTTTCCCGGCCGGCGAGCGCTTCACTTCGTCGACCAACCAAAGGCTGCGTGGCACTTTGTATCCCGCGATCTCGGCGCGCACGAAACTGTCCAGTTCCGACAGCGTCGGCCGGAAACCAGGCCGGGCCTGCACCACGGCGGCGACATGCTGGCCATAACGGGCGTCGGGCACGCCGACCACCAACGCGTCGAAGACGTCGGGATGGCCCTTGAGCGCCGCCTCGACCTCCTCGGGGTAGATCTTCTCGCCGCCGCTGTTGATCGACACCGAGCCGCGGCCGAGCATGGTGACGGTGCCGTCCTGCTCGACCTGCGCGTAGTCACCCGGAATGGCGTAGCGCACGCCATTGATGGTCTTGAACGTCTCGGCGGTCTTCTTCTCGTCCTTGTAGTAGCCGACCGGGATGTTGCCCTTCTTGGCGATCAGACCGCGCACGCCGGAACCGGGCTGCACCTCGTTGCCGGCCTCGTCGAGAACTACGGTGCGATGGTCGATCGTCACGCGCGGGCCACCACTGTGTGGCGCATCCTTGGCGACGATGCTGGTGCCGCCGAAGCCGGTCTCCGAGGAGCCGATGGAGTCGGTGATGACCCGGTTGGGTAACAGCTCGAGCAGTCGCTCCTTGATGCTCGGTGAGAACAGCGCCGCGGTGCTGGCGAGCAAGAACAGCGACGACAGGTCGTACACCTCTTCCTTTTCCGCGCTTCCCTGCGCGGCCAGCAATGCGTCGAGCAGCGGCCGCGCCATCGCGTCGCCGGTGAAGAACAGCAGGTTCACCTTGTGGTCGTGAATTCTCCGCCACACCTCGTCGGCGTTGAATTCCGGTGCGAGCAGGGTGGTTTGGCCAGAGAAGATCGACATCCAGGTGGCCGACTGCGTGGCGCCGTGGATCATCGGCGGGATCGGATAGCGGATCATCGGCGGATTCTGCGCGGCGGCTTTGGCGAGGTCGTGCTCGTCTTTGACGAATTCGCCTGTGGCGAAGTCAGTTCCGCCGAACAGCACCCGGTAGATGTCCTCGTGGCGCCACATCACGCCCTTCGGGAAGCCGGTGGTGCCGCCGGTGTAGAGCAGGTAGATGTCATCGGCGCTGCGCTCGCCGAAATCCCGCTCGGGCGAACTGTCCGCGATCGCGGAGTAGAACTCGACGCCGCCGTAACGCTGGAAATCGTTGTCGCTGCCGTCGTCGACGACGAGGACCGTCTTGACGTTGGGGGTGTCCGGCACCACGTTGGCGACCCGGTCGGAGTACTGGCGCTCGTGGACCAGCGCAACCATGTCGGAGTTGTCGAACAGGTAACGAAGTTCGCCTTCGACGTAGCGGTAGTTGACGTTGACCAGGATGGCGCCGGCCTTCACGATGCCGAGCATCGCGATGACGATTTCGTTGCGGTTGCGGCAGTAGAGGCCGACCTTGTCGTCCTTCTTCACGCCCTGGTTGAGAAGGTAGTGCGCCAGGCGGTTGGCCTTCTCCTCCAATCGGGCGTAGGTCAGCTGGTCGTCGCCGCAGATCAGGGCGACACGGTCGGGTACGGCGTCGATGGCATGCTCAGCCAGGTCCGCAATATTCAAGGCCACGGACCCCAAATTAGAACGTGTTACATTTCCTGACAAGTCCGACGCCCGCATGGAGGAAGGCGATCACCCGTGAGCGAGTCCGAAAAAAACGCCGACGCCATCATTGAGCAGCGCGGACACACCCTGATCTTGACGCTGAACCGCCCCGAGGCCCGCAATGCGCTCTCGACCGAGATGCTCTCGATCATGGTCGAGGCGTGGGACCGCGTCGACAACGATCCCGACATCCGGTGCTGCATCCTGACCGGGGCCGGTGGCTACTTCTGCGCGGGCATGGACCTCAAGGCCGCGACCGCCCGCCCGCCGGGTGACTCGTTTAAGGACGGCAGCTATGACCCGTCACGCATCGATGCCCTGCTCAAGGGCCGTCGGCTGACCAAGCCGCTGATCGCCGCGGTGGAGGGCCCGGCCATCGCCGGCGGCACCGAGATCCTGCAGGGCACCGACATCCGCATCGCCGGCGAGAGCGCGAAGTTCGGCATCTCGGAGGCCAAGTGGAGCCTGTACCCGATGGGCGGCTCGGCCGTACGGCTGGTACGGCAGATCCCCTACACGGTGGCGTGTGACCTGCTGTTGACCGGACGGCACATCACCGCGGCCGAGGCCAAGGAGATCGGCCTCATCGGCCACCTGGTCCCCGACGGTCAAGCCTTGACCAAGGCGCTGGAGATCGCCGAAGTGATCAACAACAACGGGCCGCTGGCGGTGCAGGCGATCCTGCGCTCGATCCGGGAAACCGAGGGCATGCACGAGAACGAGGCGTTCAAAATCGACACCCAACTCGGGATTTCGGTGTTCCTGTCCGACGACGCCAAGGAAGGCCCGAAGGCGTTCGCCGAGAAGCGCGCTCCGCAGTTCAAGGGGCGCTGAGGCGCGGCGAGCGTGAACCCAGCGCGAGATTTCGCACAGATTTTCGCAATCACTTCACGCTCGGCGTGGATGTCGGCCCATGAGGTCACACTGCCTTCGTGCGCGAAGCGTTTATCGGCAGTGAGGCCGTCAGGTCGGGCGCCCTGACGGCCTACCGATTACGAAGCCGATGCATAGCGATCCACCCCGACGTCTACGTACCCGCCGGCACCGACCTCACCGCCACGACGCGTGCTCGCGCCGCTTGGCTCTGGTCTCGGCGGCGCGGCATCGTCGCGGGTCGCTCGGCGTCGGCGCTTCATGGCGCCAAGTGGGTCGACCATCAGGCGCCGGCGCAGTTGCTCTACGAACACCGCCGTCCGCCGGCCGGCATTCGGACGTGGTCGGATCAGATCGCAGAGGACGAATTCCAGGTGGTCAGCGGTGTGCCGACCACTACCCCGGCGCGCACCGCATTTGACATCGCCTGCCGCAACTCCGTCGGTAACGCCGTGGCCGCGGTTGACGCGCTGGCACGCGCAACGCGATTCAACGTCGCCGACGCTCACGTACTCGTCGACCGCTACAAGGGCCACCGCAACGTGCGGCGGGCACGGCGGACGCTGACACTCATCGACGCCGGCGCAGAGTCGCCTCGCGAGACGTGGCTGCGATTGCTGCTGATCGATGCCGGCTACCCTCGGCCGCAGACCCAGATCCCGGTCTACGGCGAGTATGGCGAGCTTGTCGCGGTACTCGATCTGGGTTGGGAGGACGTCAGGATCGCGTTGGAGTACGAGGGCGACCATCATCGGACCGACCGCAGGCAATTTCGCCGGGACATTGCGCGCTACGAAGCGCTACCCGATCTCGGTTGGATCACCGTCCGAGTGACGGCCGAGGACATGCCTGGCGGCATCTTGCGCCGGGTGGCGGCGGCGTGGTCGCGCCGAGTGTGAACTGGGTGCGAAAAATCGGCCAAAATTCCGCAGCAGGTTCACGCTCGGCGCAAGGCTTCAGCCCAACGGCGCGCTCGGGGTGAACCCCACCGGCATTTTCTCGAGGCCCGACACGAAGTTCGCCGGCCGCAGCGGCAGCGCGGCATCCGACGCCAGCCACATATCCGGAAGGCGCTGCAGCAGGCGGGTCTGCATGATCGACAGCTCCAGCCGGGCGAGCTGGTTGCCCAGGCAGAAGTGCGTGCCGAAGCCGAACGCGAGGTGGTTGTTCGGGTAGCGCTCGATGTTGAAGGTCTCCGGATCCTCGAAGACCTTCTCGTCGAAGTTCGCCGACTCGAACAGCAGGATCATCTTTTCGCCTTGGTGCAGCTGAGTGCCGTGGAACTCGTTGTCGGCGGTGATCGTGCGTGCCATGTTCTTCACCGGCGCCGTCCAGCGCAGCATCTCTTCGATCGCGTTCGGCAGCAATCCCAAGTCGTGGGTGAGGCGCTTGTGCTGATCGGGGTGCAGCAGCAGCTGCCTCGTCCCGCCGGACAGCGTGTGACGGGTGGTCTCGTCGCCGCCGATCAATAGCAGCAGAACCTCGGTGACGATCTGGTGGTCCTCGAGCCGCGAACCCTCGACCTCCGCGTGCACCAGAACGCTGACCAGATCGTCGGTCGGCTCCTCTTTGCGGGCCGCGATCATGCCCATCATGTATCCGCTGTAGGCGGCGAAGGCATCCATGGTGACCTGGAAATCCTCTTGCGCCCCAGTGCTGCTCAAGAAACTGACCAGATCGTCGGACCACTTGAGGAACATCTTGCGTTCCTCCGGACGCACGCCGAGCATGTCGCCGATGACCGCCATGGGCAGCGGCGCGGCCAGGTCCCAGACGAAGTCGCATTCACCGCGTTCGCACACCGCATCGATCAACGTGTCACAAAGTGCATTGATCTTGGACTCGAGGTCTTTCACCCGCTTGCGCGTGAAGCCGGAGTTGACGAGCTTGCGCCGCAACAGATGTTGCGGATCGTCCATGTCGATCATCATCTCGACCCTGTCTTGGTCGGGTCGGATGCCGCCAGCATTCGAGAACAACTCGGGGTTGCGCTCGGCCTCGATGACCGCCTGATACGTCGCCGCGGCGGCCAAACCGTTGCGGTCCCGGAACACCGGCTCGTTCTCCCGCATCCAGCGGTAGACCGCCCGAGAGTCACCAGCGTAGAAAGCGCCGTCCGTCAGATCGACATCTGGTCTGGTCATCGTCATGAGATCTCCTGAGCATCGCCGAATGTCATTTGCACCTGGTCAGCAGAGCTAGACAACATCGCGCGCTTCGGAAGACCCAGCGACGCCAACTCTTTCGCATAAGCGTGATCGCCGAGCCGGACGCGCACTCCACCGAATCGGGTCCGCACGCCGTCCAGCGTGTGCTCGAAGGCGGTCTCGCGGGTGACCCCGTCGCGGTGCGAATAGCTACGTTGCGCCTGCTGGCGCGGAGTCAGCCGAATCGGCAGGCCGGGACGAAAGTCCATGCCGATCACCAGTTGCCCATCGACGTGGGCGTCGAACCCGAACTGACGGCCTTCTCGAATGGTGAAGTCCGCCATCACTTTCGGGTAGCCCCAGATCTTGGTTCCCGCCTCAAGCGTGAACGCCTGGTCGACGGGCAGGTGATGGATAAAGGCGCCGGCCGATTGCAGGGCTCGTAGGCCACCCCGCTTGGAGACAGGAGGAGCGCCGGGCGGGTTGACCATCACGCTGGTGCCGAATTCGTAGTACTGGCCCAGGTCGCCGTCGATGTAGTGCATCAACATCAGGACCACGACCGCGCGCCCAGGCAGGTAACGGCAGACCTGCAAGCCGCTGTAGTCGATCAGGTGCTGGGCGGCGTCGGCATCGACCGAGAACATCGCCATGTGCTGGTTTGCCTTGCGGATCTGCACCGGCATCGTGATCACCGTGCCGGCGATGGTGTGCTGCGAGGCTGTCATCGGGTCAATCTAGAACGTGTTCTATTCCACTGGCAATACCCCGTAGGGCCCGGCTACACAAGCGTGGCCACCTCGCGTACCTGGTCGGCGTTGCGGCCGCTGACGACCATCATGGTCACACCCGCAGCCTCCCAGGCCTTGATCTGCTTACGCACGTAGTCGATGTCGCCGACGATTGCAGCGTCGTCGATCACCTCGTCGGGGATGATCGTCGCGGCCTTGTCCTTCTGGTTGCTGCGGAAGAGTTTCGTCACGTCGTCGACCACTTCGGCGTAGCCCATCCGGCGGTACACGTCGGCGTGGAAGTTGGTGTCCTCCGCGCCCATGCCGCCCATGTAGAGGGCGATGTAAGGCTTCATCGCCGCGAAGGCGGCGCTGCGGTCATCGGTGATGACGATGTTGGCGGTCGCGCAGATCTCGAAGTCCTCGCGGCTGCGGCGCGCTCCCGGCCGGGCGAATCCCTGGTCGAGCCACTCGTTGTAGGTGTCGGCCAGGCGCGGCGTGTAGAAGATAGGCAACCACCCATCGCAGATCTCGGCGGCCAGCGCGACGTTCTTCGGCCCCTCGGCACCCAGCAGAATCGGGATGTCGGCGCGCAGTGGGTGGGTGATGGGCTTGAGCGGCTTGCCCAGGCCCGTCGCCCGCTCGCCGGTCAGCGGCAGCGGATAGTGCGGTCCACCGCTGGTCACCGGCTTCTCCCGCGCCAGCACCTGGCGGACGATGTCGATGTATTCGCGAGTGCGGGCCAGCGGCTTGGGAAACGACTGGCCGTACCAGCCCTCCACCACTTGCGGACCCGAGACGCCCAACCCCAGCATGTGGCGGCCGCCGGACAGGTGATCCAGGGTCAGCGCCGCCATCGCGCACGCGGTCGGGGTGCGCGCGGACAGTTGCACCACCGAGGTGCCCAGCCTTAGCCGCTGCGTCGACGAACCCCACCAGGCCAGCGGCGTGTACGCGTCCGATCCCCACGCTTCGGCGGTGAACACCGCGTCGAAACCGGCGTCCTCGGCCGCAGCCACGAGTTCGGCGTGGTTCTCGGGCGGCTGAGCGCCCCAATATCCCAGCTGGAGTCCGAGCTTCATCGGAGCCGCCTTTCCTGCAGGTAACGACCGTATCTTGAATCCATTCTTAGAACCTGTTCTACTCGATGCTGTGACCACCAGCCAAAGCAGCCCGGTGCAGATCGATACCCATCAGCCGCCTCTCTCGGCACCTCTGAAGCTGTCCTTCGACTACACCCGTTCAGTCGGACCCACCCTCAGCCAGTTCTTCACCGCCCTGCGTGAGCGACGCATCGTCGGTGTCCGGGGCTCGGATGGCCGGGTCTATGTCCCGCCCGCCGAGTTCGATCCCGTGACCTACGAACGATTGACCGAGATCGTACCGGTGGCCACCGTCGGGACCGTGGTCTCGTGGACCTGGCAGCCCGAGCCCCTGGAAGGCCAGCCGCTCGACCGGCCCTTCGCCTGGGCGCTGATCAAACTCGACGGTGCCGACATTCCGCTGCTGCACGCCGTTGATGTCGGAGCCGCCGGTTCCGATTCCATCAGCACCGGGGCGCGGGTGCATGCGCATTGGGTCGACGAACCGGCGGGCGCGATCACCGACATCGCCTACTTCGCGCTGGGCGACGAGGCCGAGCCCGTTCCCGAAACGACGGACGACCGTGACCCGGTGACGGTCCAGGTGACGCCAAGCAGCATCGAAATCCAGCACACCGCTTCACTTCCCGAGAGCGCGTTTCTGCGCGGTCTGGAAGAGGGCAAGCTGCTCGGTGCTCGCACCGGCAAGCACGGAAAGGTGTACTTCCCGCCGAAGGAAGCAGACCCGGCGACCGGCCTCGAACTCGACAACTTCCTCGAGCTGCCGGACAAGGGCGTTGTGACGACGTTCGCGATCATCAACATCCCGTTCGCCGGCCAGCGCATCAAGCCGCCGTACGTCGCGGCCTACGTCCTGCTCGACGGCGCCGATATCGCATTCCTGCACCTGATTCAGGAGATCGACGCCACTGAGGTGCGGATGGGCATGCGGGTCCAGGCGGTGTGGAAGCCGCGCGAGGAATGGGGCCTGGGCATCGACAACATCGAATACTTCAAGCCGACCGGCGAACCTGACGCCGACTACGACACCTACAAGCACCACCTGTAAAGGGAATAACGTGACCGATCGGGATGTAGCTGTCGTCGGATTCGCCCATGCGCCGCATGTGCGCCGCACCGACGGCACCACCAACGGCGTCGAAATGCTGATGCCGTGTTTCCACGCGCTTTATGACGAGCTAAGGCTCGAGCAGACCGACATCGGCTTCTGGTGCTCCGGCTCGTCGGATTACCTTGCCGGCCGAGCATTTTCGTTCATCTCGGCGATCGACTCGATCGGGGCGGTGCCGCCGATCAACGAGTCGCACGTGGAGATGGACGCCGCGTGGGCACTCTACGAGGCCTACATCAAGCTGCTGACCGGTCAGGTCGACACCGCGCTCGTCTACGGCTTCGGCAAGTCCTCGGCCGGCACCCTGCGCCGGGTGCTCGCGCTGCAGACCGACCCGTACACGGTCGCGCCGCTCTGGCCGGACGCGGTGTCGATGGCGGGGCTGCAGGCCCGCTTCGGCCTGGACGCCGGCAAATGGACGGCCGAGCAGATGGCGCAGGTGGCGTTGGACTCATTCGCCGTTGCCGAGCGCACCGACTCGGAGCAGCCGGCGAAGAGCATCGACGAGCTGCTGTCCCGGCCGTACTTCGCCGATCCCCTTCGGCGCCACGACATTGCGCCGATCACCGACGGCGCGGCGGCGATCGTGCTGGCTGCCGGCGACAGGGCCCGCGAGCTGCGGAAGAACCCCGCGTGGATCACCGGTATCGAGCACCGCATCGAGACCCCGGTCCTCGGCGCCCGGGACCTGACCACGTCTGTGTCGACGGCGGCGTCGGCCAAGGCCGCGTCGGGCGGAGACACCGGCTCGATTGAGGTGGCGGAGATCTACGCGCCGTTCACCCATCAGCAGCTGATCCTGACCGAGGCCATCGGCCTGCCGTCGTCGGCGAAGGTCAACCCGTCCGGCGGCGCGCTGGCGGCCAACCCGATGTTCTCCGCCGGGTTGGAGCGCATCGGCTTTGCGGCACAACACATCTTCGACGGCTCCGCAGGCCGGGTGCTCGCGCACGCGACCGGCGGCCCGGTGCTGCAACAGAATCTCGTCGCCGTGCTGGAAGGGAAATAAGATGGCGCGCCATGACGATGCAGTGGGGGCACCTCCCGCTTGCGGGGGACGAAGCGATGAGGAGACTGGCGCTCGTGACTAAGCAGCTGGCTGCGGTGCTCGGCACCGGGCAGACGAAGTACGTCGCCAAACGCCAGGACGTCTCGATGAACGGCCTGGTTCGCGAGGCCATTGACAAGGCGTTGTCCGACTCCGGGTCGACCATGGACGACATCGACGCGGTCGTCGTCGGCAAAGCGCCGGACTTCTTCGAGGGCGTCATGATGCCGGAGCTGTTCATGGCCGATGCGGTGGGCGCGACCGGCAAGCCGCTGATCCGGGTGCACACCGCGGGTTCGGTCGGCGGGTCGACCGGTGTGGTGGCGGCCAGCCTGGTGCAGTCGGGCAAGTACCGCCGCGTGCTCGCGATGGCGTGGGAGAAACAGTCCGAGTCGAATGCCATGTGGGCGTTGAGCATTCCGGTGCCGTTCACCAAGCCGGTCGGCGCCGGCGCGGGCGGCTACTTCGCTCCACACGTGCGCTCCTACATCCGCCGGTCCGGCGCGCCGACGCACATCGGGGCCATGGTGGCGGTCAAGGACCGGCGCAACGGCGCCAAGAACCCGTTGGCGCACTTGCATCAACCGGACATCACGCTGGAAAAGGTGATGGCGTCGCAGATGCTCTGGGACCCCATTCGCTTCGACGAAACCTGCCCGTCGTCCGACGGCGCCTGTGCCGTGGTGATCGGCAACGAGGACGTCGCCGACAAACGCGTCGCCGAAGGCCATCCGGTGGCATGGATCCACGCCACCGCGTTGCGCACCGAACCGCTGGCGTTCTCCGGCCGCGACCAGGTCAACCCGCAGGCCGGGCGCGACGCCGCCAAGGCGCTGTGGAAGGCGGCAGGCATCAGCAGCCCGATCGACGAGATCGACGCCGCCGAGGTTTACGTGCCGTTCTCGTGGTTCGAGCCGATGTGGCTGGAGAACCTCGGGTTCGCGCCCGAGGGCGAAGGCTGGAAGCTCACCGAGGCGGGCGAAACCGAGATCGGCGGGCGGATCCCGCTCAACGCCTCCGGCGGCGTGCTGTCGTCGAACCCGATCGGCGCATCCGGTCTGATCCGGTTCGCCGAGGCGGCCATCCAGGTGATGGGCAAGGCGGGCGATCACCAGGTTCCGAACGCGCGCAAGGCACTTGGCCACGCCTACGGCGGTGGCTCGCAGTATTACTCGATGTGGGTAGTGGGGGCGGATAAGCCGTGAAGTACACCTGCAGCATCGCGATGGGGCCGATCGATCAGTTGGTCGACATCGCAAAGACCGCCGAAGAGGTGGGATTCGACGCGATCGCGCTGCCAGACTCGTTGTTCTACATGGAGAAGGCCGCCGCCGATTACCCGTACACCCCCGACGGGTCGCGGATGTGGAACAAGGACACGCCGTGGGTCGATCCACTGATCGCCGCCGGCGCGATGGGCGCGGTGACCTCGACGCTGTTTTTCTACACCAACGTGATGAAACTGGGCTCCCGCAACCCGCTGCTGCTGGCACGCCAAGTCGGCTCGGTGGCCAACCTGACCAACAACAGGTTCGGCTTCGGTGTGGGAATCGGCTGGGCACCAGAGGAATTCGAATGGTGCGGAGTGCCATACCAGCGCCGCGGCGCGCGGGTCGACGAGATGATCGAGGTCATCAAGCTGGTGCTGGCCGGCGGAATGGTCGAATTCCACGGAGAGTTCTACGACTTCGACCGGTTGCAGATGAGCCCGGCGCCCAGCCAACCCGTGCCGTTCTACGTCGGCGGCCACACCGAAGTCGCGCTCAAGCGTGCCGCTCGCGTCAGCGATGGCTGGACCAGCGCCATGATGACCTGCGACCAACTCGCCGAAACGATCGGCAAACTCAACGCGTTGCTCGCCGAGTACGACCGAGCTGATGTCCCATTCGAATACCAGGCAGTCTGCATCGACAAGTTCGGCGTGGACGGTCATCGCGAGCTGGCCGAGGTCGGTGTCACCGACAACATCGTCATCCCTTGGGTTTTCGACGGGCTGGGCTTCGACGCGCCGCTGGAGAAGAAGAAGGATTCGCTGAAACGCTTCGCCGACACCTATATCCACTCGGGATGGCAGGACACATGACCCGCGCCGGCGAGACGATGCAGTGTGGGGGCACCTCCCGCTTGCGGGGGACGAAGCGATGAGGTGGGGGCACCTCCCGCTTGCGGGGGAGAGCGGCGCCCGATGAGCACAGCACTGGCACACCTGGCCGGCAAGCGTTCCCGCGACGCGGTGGAGGCCAGGGACAAAGACGCGTGGCTGGCGGTGTTCGCCGACGATGCCATCGTCGAGGACCCGATCGGCCCGTCGCATTTCGATCCGGAGGGCAAGGGGCATCGCGGTCGCGACGCCATCTCGGCGTTTTGGGACAAAGCGATTGCGCCGACGGACAAGATCGAGTTCCATTTCCGCGACACCTACCAGTGCGGTTACGAGGAAGCCAACGTCGGGCACATCCTGATCACGGCGGCCGGACACCAGGTCACCGCCGAAGGGGTGTTCACCTACAAAGCCAACGACGAGGGCCAGCTGGTGGCGCTGCGCGCGTACTGGGAGGTTGACCGCGCGACCGCGAGCGCGCGCAAGATCTGAACCCAACACTCCCCTCCCGCGTAGTCAAAGTGGAGCGACCTGGATATCGGCCTTGGGGAGTTGCGGGATGGACGTCGTGGACGAGCCCGTTCTCAGGGACGATCCCGTGCGGGTACGAGGCGACTTCGATGCGCCCTCACGCTGGCTGTGGCTGTTCAAGTGGTGCGTGCTGGCGGCTCCGCACTATCCCATTTTGATAGTTCTCTATCTGGTGTACCCGCTGCTGACCATCGTTGCCGGCGTTGCCATCTTGTTCACCGGACGGTATCCGCGCCCCATTTTCGACTTCAACGTCGGGGTGCTGCGCTGGTCGTGGCGGGTGATGAATTACCGGTTTCCGATGAACAGCACCGACAAGTACCCGCCCTTCACGCTCGCGTCTCGGCCCGATTATCCGGGCGATCTCGAGGTGGACTATCCGGAACGGCTCACGAACTGGGCCGTGCTGGTGAAGTGGTGGTTGTTGGCGCTCCCCCAGGTACTCGTTTGCTGGGCGATGGAGCCGCTGCTGCAGTTGCTGGCCGTCATCGCGCCGGTGTGCTTGTTGTTCACCGGGTCGATCCCGCGGGGCATGTCCGACTTCCTGATGGGGGTCGTTCGATGGCGTTATCGGGTGGCCGTGTACGTCTCCTTGATGCGCGACGAATATCCGCCGTTCCGGCTGGATCTGGGGAGCCGATGACGCGCGGTAATCCGTTGTTTCCGTACATCTATCGACTCGGCATGCCGCTCTTCGACCGGCTGTTCTACCGCCGGTATCGCCGACAGGCGATGGGCAATGCGACCGGCCGGCTGCTGATGGTCGGTGTCGGCCCGGGAACCGACTTGTTGTTCCTTCCGCCGGCGGTGACCTCGGTCGTCGCCGTGGAGCCGGAGGCGGCGATGCGCCGAATGGCTTCCGCTCTGGCTCGACGCCGCGGCATTGCAGTCGACATCGTCGATGGGATCGGTGAGTCGATTCCGTTCCCGGACAACAGTTTCGACTCGGTACACGTCGGGCTTGTGTTGTGCTCGGTCGACGATGTGGCCGCTACCCTCGGTGAGATCCGGCGGGTGCTCGCACCCGGCGGCAGGCTGGTGGTCCTCGAGCATGTCCGCGGGGACGGTGTCATGGGTCGGTTCCAGGACCTGATCGCAAAACCGTGGTCGTGGTTGGCTTCCGGTTGCGAGCCCAACCGGCGAACCATCGACGCCATTGCCGCGGCAGGATTCGATACCGGGGGACTGCGCAGCATCCGACGAACCCTGGTGCCGCCCCCGTGTACACCTCATCTGCAAGGGTTCGCCACCATGATCGAGCCCAATGGGTGAACGTGGCCGATCCAGCCGTGCGAAACCCTCATCACTGATTCATCTGTTGATCATCTTTTGGTAAGGCACCGTTAATTATCGACTCGTGTAGCCATTACAGTCGATGATTCGCCATTCGCGAGTCGCCGACCGTAGGCGACCCACAACATCATCCGAATCAAAGGGGGCAAGATCATCCGAATCAAAGGGGGCAAGTCGTCGGCCGCGGGGAGCCCGCAACGCGTATCGTCCAACGATTCGAGAATTGGAGTCTCTCATGAGTGCTCGGGGTTTTTCGCTCGTCCTTGGCGCGGCTGCCGGTGCTTTCCTAGCTGCTGGGCTCATCCCGTTGACAACCGCCGCCTCCGCCCGAGCCGACGGTGACGTCGGCAGCGCAGGAGTGGACACAGACTTTATGAGTGGCCCCCTCCAAGATTTCGGCCTATTCACGAACCAGTCATTTGCCGACCCCGACGACAGTGAGTTCGTTGCGACTGTTATCCAAAGTCAGCCACTTGGCTTCACGGATATTTTGACTTCCGGAGCCGACCCCTCAGACGGCGTAGGGTTCGGAGCTACGGGCACCGGGGTGGCCGGGGAGACAATAAACACATTCATAGACCCGAGCGACCCGATGCTCGATAGTACGATCGTCCTTCCTTTCACAGATCCCTTAGCCCAGCTGTTTACTGATCTGCTTCCACTCGGCTTCTGATCGCTTCGGGAGTAACTAGTCCACGCCGACCGCTTCGATGATGTTCAGTCGCGCCGCGCGTCGCGCTGGCGGCAACGAGCCGAGCAGGCTGATCGCCAGTGCGCCCACGGTGAATACGAGTGCCATCGGGCTCGGCCGGAAGGCAACCGTGAAGTTCATCATGTCCCCGCTGACGAGGCTGTAGAGCCACTGGTCCGTCAGACCGAATGGCAGTCCGCAGACGCCGCCGACGACACCGATGGCGGCCGCCTCGGCCAGGATCATCTGCACGGTGAACCGCCGGCTGGTTCCCATCGCCCGGAGCACACCGATTTCGCGGCGCCGTTCGAGTACCGAGAGTGTCAACGTGTTGAAAAGTGCGACTGCCGCTACGAATACAACGATGATCCATACAGCGTTGGCAATGTACATGCTCTCATGCAGCGGCGCCTCAAGGCCTGCCAGTGCCGTGCGACCGTTGTATACGTAGTTCGGCGCCGGCACTACGCGGCGGACGTCGGCCAGCAGGTGATTCGGGTCCACGCCTGCGTTGCCGGTGATCTGGAGTGCTGTCGCTGCCGGACGGTCGAACCAGTCCCGCATCCGACCGAGATCTATCCCGACCGTCCCGATGACCGTCGAGAAGTATGGCACCAGGGCAAGCACAGCCGTCCGCCGCGGGCCATGCGGCGTCTGCAGCTGTAGGTCGTCGCCGACCCGGACACGCAGAGTTTTGCCGAGGTTCTGCGAAAGCACCACGCCCCGACCGGCGAGCACCTCGCTGCGTACCTGCTCACCGAGCGCGCGGTAGAGCGGATCGGCGGTCCCGGCCGAAAACCCGTCCAGCATCACGCGGGTGCCGCCGACCTCAGCGAACCCGAATGCGCCTTCGGTGACACGTTTTACCCCCGGGACTGCGGCGACTTTCCCGGCAAGACCTTGCGGCAGAGCGTCGACGGCATAGCTATCGGGAGGATCCGCGCTCACCCACACGTCGACGCCCGCGACCGGTGCGAAGATGGCGCGCGCCGACCGGATCATGTCGGCGTTCGTACCGGTGATCACGACGGTGGTAACTACCGCAATGAGCACTGTCATCACCGTGGCCCACACTCGCCGCGGCGCACGCTCGATCGTCGCCGCCGCGAGTCGCCCAACCGACCCGAACATCCGGGCTGTCGCCGCAGTCGCTTTGACGACGGCCGCGGTGAGCGCGAAGCCAAGCGCGATCTCAGCACTGAACAGAGCAAAGACCGCGGCGAATGCGAATGTGCCGCGTTGGCCGGCAACGACCACGATCGATGCCGCGAACACCGCAACGGCTGCAATCCCGCATGCCATCCGCAGCCATCGCGGCACGAAATCGGCGGCTGAAACCCCGACCGGCGCCAAGGCCTCGATCGGTGAAACCTTGTACACCTGCCGCGCAGCCATCGCCGACGCTGCCGCGCTCGTGAGTACCGTCGCCGCCAGCGCCACCGGTATCGCGTAGCCGGGCAGCCAGTACTCCACCCGAGCTTCGAGACCTTGGGTTATTGCCGGAGGCAATCGACCAATCGCCATACGACCCATGATGATTCCGATGCCCGACCCGACCGTTCCGCCGATTACTCCGAGAATCGCGGCTTCGGCGAGCAAATCGCGAACGATGGTGACGCGTCGGCCTCCGATCGCGCGCAGCATCGAGATGACCGGCCGGCGTTGGGTGATCGCCATCGTCATCGTGGTGTAAATCAGGAACGCGCCGACCACCAACGCAACTCCCGCACCCATCAACGCCATGTAGTTCATCAGCTTGACGCCGTCGCCGGCCCGGGCTGCCCGCATGCTCGGATCTGCAACGATTGCCCGGCCCTTCACGGCGGCCGTGACCGCGGCGCGCACTGCTGCGAGATTCGCAGCGGACTTTGTCGCGATCAGTATCGAGTCGAGCCGACCCTTTCGCCCGGTTATGTTCTGCGCCAAAGCAAGTGGAGCGAGGACGTAATGTCCGCCGTTGAGGTCCGCAAGCTGCTTGCCGGTGAGCACTTCCGTGACTGCGACCGAAGCCGAGCCCACCCGGAATATCTCGCCTTTGCTGTGACCGACACCGGGCCCAACCTGGACACCGTTGGGATTGGCGGACAATGTCTTTAATGGTTTCGCGACGGCGTCTTTCAAGGCGCCACCCAACGCAGCACTGCTCTTGTCTGCGCCGAACAGCAGAACCGGACCTGATGCCGTGGACGCAGAAGTCCGAATCATCGGTGCCGCGGTCGCAACGCCGGGCACGGCGGCGATTTCGGCCGCTATCGTGTCGGGAAATCCCGCGTCGGTAATGCCCGACACCTCGAGCGCCGCGATTCCCGCGATCCCATCGGCCAGCCGGTTGACCGATCCGGTGATCGACCCGAAAATTCCGAATACCGCGACCAGATACATTGCGGATACTGCCATTACGGCGATTGAGGCCGTCGTGCGCCGGCGATGCACAACGAGTTCCCGGAGGCTGAACACACGTAGCCGGCTCGCCGTAGCCGCGATGGCCGAGCCCGGCCTCATCCCGCGACCATTGACAACTCGTCGGAACCGACGCGTCCGTCTTGGAGTGTGATCACCCGATCCGTCGTCGCGGCGGCATCCGAGTTGTGGGTCACCATCACCACCAGCCGACTGCCGCCGTCCTCATGTGCCACCTCGGCGAGCAGCGCCAAGATCGAAGCGCCCGTTGCGGAGTCGAGATTCCCGGTCGGTTCGTCAGCGAGAATCAGCGATGGGTCCATCATCAAGGCCCGAGCCACCGCGACCCGCTGCATTTGACCGCCCGACAGTTCCGCCGGGCGGTGCTGGGTCCGGTTACCGAGCCCAACCCGGTCCAACAGCCGAAGAGCATCCGACTTGACCTTGCCCAACCGGACACCGTCAAGCAGCTTCGGGACCGCCACGTTTTCCCACGCCGACAGGGTCGGCAACAGGTTGAAGAACTGAAAAACGAACCCCACACGATGATGGCGAAATTCCGACTGCTGTTCATCGCTGAGGTGGCCAATCTCGTCACCGTCGAATTTGATCGAACCAGAATCCGGGCAGTCCAATGCGCCGAGCAGGTGCAGCAACGTGCTCTTGCCCGCCCCCGACGGCCCGACTACCGACACAAACTGCCCGCCCTTGAACCGCAAGCTGATCTCGTCGAGTGCTCGCACGGCCTGACCGCCGACCCGGTACTCGCGCACCACGTCGCGAAGTTCAATCGTCAGCTCGTGACCGGGCGCATCGCAGGTATCAAGTCGTCTGGTCATGATCCTCCCGCGAGACCGCAGCAGTCAGCCGGCCGCGGCGATCTGTACGCGACCGAGTGCCATGCCCATGCGAGCATCACCTCGCAAAGGCACTGGTACCTAATACGACGAGCCCGAGCCCCAATTGGTTCGATCATGCGGATAAGTCAACGTCCACAGATTTATGTCAGGTGTATAGTGCGACATACAACACTGGCGAAATCCTCATGTTCGCAACGTCTTTGACAGAAGCCAACCGCTCTGCACCCACGAAGGAGAGCTGATCCGATGCCACTGCCCGCGCTTGAAGACATCGCCGCCCACACTGACAGTACCAAGCCGATCGAGGGTTTGACCCGCATCGAAACCAGCCCGCGGGAGAAGGCCACCCCGATCATTATGGAGATGATGCACTCGGTGTACCCGCACGATGAGGTATTCGGGGAGTACATCACCATCAACGACTACATCGACTGCCCGCCCAATGAGCTGTTCGCCTATATGGCCGACACCCGCTGTTTAGAGGAGTGGACCTATAGCCTGCGCGGGTTCACGGAAACCGATGAACCGGGGTTGTGGCTGGCCTACGACCGGCTGGGGTCGGAGACCAGGATCTATACCCGCACGCGGGCGAACGAGCAGGCGCGCACCGTGGACTATCAGTGCGCGTGGGATCAGGGCAAGCACCTGTGGATGGTCTATCTCATGCGTGTCATCGACGCGCAGGAGGTGTTCGACAAGCCCGGCTCGGTGGTGTTGTGGACCAACTGCCACCATCCGTTCTACGACCACAACCCGTATCCCGACGCTGCCCCGCCGGAACGGCCGGTCTGGGTGGGCGACTTCTGGGACATGTTCGGGGCCGGTCACTTGCTGGAGCTGAAAAACCTCAAGGCCATCGCCGAATACCGTCACCAGAACGGGCTGCCGGTGACGCCGGACTGGATGCGACAGCCGCAAGATGAGCACGCGGGCTGATCAACCGGCCGTCAGCTAGGAGCCCCGAAAACCGGGTTTCCGCCGGAGTTTACGAACGCCACGCCACACGAACGAATTGCCGCGGAGCTAAATCGGCTCGAGCCCGGCCAGATAGCGCTGGGCCAGGTCCTGATAGGCCTTCGGGTTCACATTCACCCACATTTCGGCGCCAGTGCCCGCGATCGGGCCCTTGACCGTGGCCGGCGCCCCGACCACCAGGACCTCGTCGGGAATCTTGGTACCGCCGACCACCAATGCGCCCGCTGCAATGAGGCTGCGCTTGCCGATCACCGCGCCGTCGAGCACGGTGGCGTGGTTGGCGATCAGCGCCTCGGCTCCGACGTGGGCCCCGTGGATGAGGCACATGTGCGCCACGGTGGCGCCCGGGCCGATGTCGACCGGGATGCCCGGCGGTGCGTGCAGCACCGATCCGTCTTGCACATTCGCACCTTCGCGCACGATGACGGGCGCATAGTCGGCGCGCAGCACGGTGTTGAACCACACCGACGCACCGGCCTGGATCGTGACATCGCCGATCAAGGTGGCGGTGGGCGCGACGAAGGCAGTGGGATCGACGTTTGGCGATCGGCCTTCGAAGGAAAACAGCGGCATCGTTCACATATACCGCAGGCCGGGTACTCCGGCGTCAGGACCTGATTAACCGGCAGTAAAGGCCGCCGTCGTTGCGCTGTGATTGCGCTACCGCGCAGGAAAACTGTAACGTGTTCTAGTTAGAAGCTGACAGTTGGAGGCGTCATGGCTACTGAGACGGCCGGTATTCGCGAGATCGACGCGGGCACCCTGCCCGACCGCTATGCCCGCGGCTGGCACTGCCTTGGCCCGGTCAAGGATTACCTGGACGGCGAGCCCCATGGGGTCGAGGCGTTCGGCACCCATCTTGTCGTGTTCGCCGACTCGCACGGCGATCTACATGTCCTCGACGGTTACTGCCGGCACATGGGCGGCAATCTGTCGCAGGGCACCGTCAAGGGCGACGAAATCGCCTGCCCATTCCACGACTGGCGCTGGGGTGGTGACGGCAAGTGCAAGCTGGTGCCCTACGCCAAGCGCACGCCACGCCTCGCCCGCACCCGGTCCTGGACGACCGACGTGCGCAGCGGCCTGTTGTTTGTCTGGCACGACCACGAGGGCAACCCGGCGCAGCCCGAGGTGCGGATACCGGAAATCCCCGAATTCGCCAGCGGCGACTGGACCGACTGGCGGTGGAACTCCATCGTGATCGAGGGTTCCAATTGCCGCGACATCATTGACAACGTCACCGACATGGCGCACTTCTTCTACATTCACTTCGGTCTGCCGACGTACTTCAAGAACGTCTTCGAGGGCCACATCGCCTCACAGTATCTGCACAATGTCGGGCGGCCCGACGTCAACGATCTGGGCACGTCATACGGTGAGGCGCACCTGGATTCGGAGGCGTCTTACTTCGGCCCGTCATTCATGATCAACTGGCTGCACAACAAGTACGGCGACTACAAGGCCGAGTCGATCCTGATCAACTGCCACTATCCGGTAACCCAGGATTCGTTCATGCTGCAGTGGGGTGTCATCGTCGAAAAACCCAAAGACATGGACGAGGCGATGACGGAGAAGCTGGCCAGAGTCTTCACCGAGGGCGTCAGCAAGGGTTTCCTGCAGGACGTCGAGATCTGGAAGCACAAGACTCGCATCGACAATCCGCTGCTCGTCGAGGAGGATGGCGCCGTCTACCAGATGCGACGGTGGTATCAGCAGTTTTATGTAGATGTAGCCGACGTCACCGCTGATATGACCGACCGCTTCGAGATCGAGGTGGATACCACCATCGCCAACGAGAAGTGGCACGTCGAGGTCGAGGAAAACCTGCAACGGCAGGCCTCTGAGAACGAGGTAAATGAAGCAAAGGCGGAGCAGCCCGCGACATGAGCCCGCGCCGGCGACGATGCAGAGCGCCAGCGATGTGGGGCACCACCCAGCCGCGGAGCGGCGAGGGGGAGAGGAGCGGCGCTTATGAACCAAGGCGAGGAGCCGCCCGACGTCGATCGGCTGGCCCGGTCGATGCTGATGCTCCATGGCGATCACGACAGCCACGACGAGCCGGCACCGGCCGCTCGTGATTGGCGCGGCGGATCCTGGTCTAAGGCACCGGCTTTCGCTGATGACCCGGAACGCGCAGCCGAGGTGCGTGAGGCCACCCAGGCCGACCGCACCCGTTACCTGACGTCGGGCCTGCAGCCGGTGGACTGCCGGTTCTGCCATGCCACGGTGAATGTCAAGCGGTTGGGACCGGGGCACACCGCGGTGCAATGGAACACCGAAGCGTCGCAACGCTGCGGGTATTTCGCCGAACTACGCGCGACCGGAGTTGACAGCGCGCGCACTCGGTCCTGCCCGAAACTGGCCGACAGCATCGAACATGCCGTTGCCGAAGGTTGTTTGGAGGCGGTGTCCACCGCCCCGCCGGCCGGCGACGGCTAGCCCGATGACGATGCGGTTCGCGCAGCGAACCGCGGAGGAACCGGGCAGTCCAGCCCTAGCACAGCCCGGCGAAGCGCTCCTTGACCTCTTCGGCCGTCAGCCCGTAGTCGGCAAGTGAATAAGCGTGTTTGGGCGCACGTTCGCCGGATTGGCTGTCGGCATGACTCTTCTCCATGGCCTGCCGGGCGTCGTCGGTCAGCGGGATGTCAAAGTGCCGGTAGATGTCGGCCACCGTGCCGAGCGGGTCGGCGATCAATGCGCGGTAGTCGACGTCGTAGAACTGAGCCGGATCGTATTTGGCGCGTGCGGCGTTGAACCGCTCCAGGCCACGCGACCAGGTTTCCATCGAGTCAGCGCCGATCTGGTCGCCGACGAAGGACGACGACCACCCGTCAGCAGTGTGCTGCGCCAGCGAACACATCGAGGCCATGATCGTCTCGACGGGTCGATGTGTCTGGATGACGAGCGCATCGGGATAGGTCGACATCAGCGCGTCCAGCGCGAACAAATGACTTGGGTTCTTCAGCACCCACCGCTTGTCGGCGTCGTTGAGCCCGATCAGCTGAAGGTTCTTGCGGTGCCGCTGATATGCCGGCGTCCAGTCCTGCTGCGACAGCCATTTTGAATAGCTGGGCAGGTGCGCCAGCGTCTCGTAGGACACCGAGTGCAGCGACTGCCGCAGCAGCTGCCAGCATTCCTCCAGCTCGTATGCGGCCATGAAATGCAGACCGGTGTAGCCAGGGTTGTCCTGATGGTGCTGGGTGAACTGGGCGTCGAGTTGGCGATACAGCGGGTGGGATTCCCAGGTGTCGCGTGGCGGACGCGGCTGCGGGAACTCGGCCAGCCACATGTGCAGGCCCTGGTGGGCCGGATCGGCGCCCAGCAGTCGGTGCAGCGCCGTGGTGCCGGTGCGCACCAGCCCGGTGACGAAGATGGGCTGTTTGACGGCGACTTCGGCATGCTGCCGATATTGCTTCCAAGCAGATTCAGACGACAGCCTGGCCACCAGCGCGCCGCGC
Source organism: uncultured Actinomycetota bacterium (assembly GCA_963751315.1). GTDB lineage: Bacteria > Actinomycetota > Actinomycetes > Mycobacteriales > Mycobacteriaceae > Mycobacterium. The sequence goes on from CAVVUH010000009.1 coordinate 62,397, forward strand.
AGGAAGAACCGATTCATCTTGCTGCCCAACACCGTAAGACCGGCATCCCGCTGGTATGAGTCCAACAGCACACCCAGGGCTTCGCGGTAGTTGTCGTCGTCGGCGCCGAAGTCGTCGAGCCCGGTCAGCTTGGTGGCCGAGGCATGCAACTCGTCGACCGTTGCGATGTCGGTGCGTTCGGTCACTACTGCGCCGCCTCTCGCCCGCAAGCGGGTCGGGGTACCCCCAGCGGCGCAGCGGCGCGGGGGCGTGCCCCCACTGCATCGTCAGCGGCGCGCATCAGGTGTGGTACTCGCCGCAGTTGACATCGAGCGTCTGACCGGTGATGCCGCTGGACAGGTCGCTGGCCATGAAGAGAATCGCCGACGCCACCTCGTCCTCGGTGGGCAGCCGCTTGAGGTCGGAGTTCGCCGCGGTGGCCTGATAGATCTGCTCGGCCGTGGTGCCGTACTTGCCGGCCTGATGGTTGAAGTAGGCCTGCAACGTGTCGCCCCAGATATAGCCGGGCGCAACAGAATTGACGCGAATGCCCTGCTCACCCAGCTCGGTGGCCAATGACTGCGACATAGACAGCAGCGCGGACTTGGCCATCTTGTAGGCGCCGTATTTCGCCTGGGAGTGCCGGATCACCATGGAGTTGACGTTGACGACCGAGCCGTGCGATGCGGCCAGCGCCGGGGTGAAGCCTTGGATGAGCCTTAATGCCCCCAGCGCGCTCAGCTCGATCGCGTCGCGGATGTGCTGAAATGTGGTACCGGCCAACGGCTTCATCGACGGCACCCGGAATGCGTTGTTGATCAGCACGTCGGCCTTGCCGTAGGCCTCGATGGTGGCGTCGACGAGGTTGGCGACCTGATCGTCGTCGGTGATGTCGGTGCGCACCGTCACCGCCCGGCCGCCGACGTCGGCGATCTGCTTGGCGACATCGTCGAGACGCTCCGGGGTGCGGGCAGCCAGCACTAGGTCGGCTCCCTCCCGTGCGCACCGGTTCGCCAGCGTCGTGCCCAGACCCGGGCCGACCCCACTGATCACTACAACCTTGCCGTCGAGCATTTTGGTCATCCCAGCATCCTTGCCGCAATTTGTAGTTGGCGCTGCGCAATTCGCGTGCGCCAGGCATCTTCGGAAATCTTGTTGTCCTGGTAATACGGCAGCTTGGCCGGGACGGTGTCGATGTCGACCAGCTCGACGCCGGGTCCGTCGGCTTCGGTTAGCTGGCGCGACACCCGCTGCCAACGGAACTGCAGGAATCCGCGACGATGCCCGAGCGTTTCAACCCAGTTGGTGACGCCGGGGTTCTGGTCCGCGACGACGATACGAACCTTGCCGTCCGGATCCGCTTGGGCCTGAGTGTTGTTCAGCGAGGTCTGGTGGTTGATGTAATCCAGCGAGATGTACCACATGCTGCCCAGCTGGAAGCCGAGGTAGGGCGCGTCGGTCACCGGCAGCGTGATGATCAGGGCCTGATCGGGCCGCAGCTCGAAGTGCCCGACCGAGGAGTACTGCGTCGCCAGACCGCCGGGCGTCAGTCGGGGCGCGACCATGGTGTTGACCGGGATATCGAGATAGAACCACTGCGGAAACTGCAACCAGGTTTTGATGCGGTTGACGAGTTGTTTTCCCACTGTGGCGTAACGCTTTTCGATGGCTGCGCGGGTCAGGGCCGGCGGTGCCGTGCCTGCGGTGTCTAGCCTGGAAATGGCCAGCGTGCCGCGCCGCGCCGACCAGTCGCCGTAGACCTCGCGGATCACCAGCTGGCCCGGGCTGGTCGGTCGCACCTGCCACTGGAAGCTGCCGTCGGCGGCGATCTCGAGCTCACGGTCGTCGAACGCAGCCTGGCTGGCGGGCACGTTGTCGTCGGTGTACTCACCGCCGAGCAACTGGAAGCTCAGGTCGGTGGTGGTGCCGCGGGTGCCGGTGACGACGTAATCATGGTTGGGTTGCACCCGGCAGCCGAAGTACAGGGTGTCCGGGTTGTCCAGGCCCATTTTGGTGAACGGCCCGGTGCCCGAAAGCAGCATCGGGTGGTCACGCTCGTAGTCGAACACCATGTGGGTGCAGGCGGCGACGCAGCCGGCCAGGTATTGCAGCCCCTCGAGCAGGTCGGCTTCGGTCTCGATATGCGGTGCGGCGGCGACCAGTTCTTCGGCCTCGGCGATCGCGGAGACCAGTGGCGCAGAGAAGAGGGGAGCGGACACGCCTTGACGCTAGAACGTGTTCTAATTTTCGTCAATGGGCGAACATTCCCACGCGTTGGCGCGGGCACTCACCGATGAGGCTCGCTCACTCCCCGACTACGGCGCGCACTGCTGCGACAGGTTGATCAGGTTCTGCCGCACATCCGGATGCCGATTCAGGTAATCGATGACGTTGGGGCCGCCGCCCTCCGCCTCCGACCTGGCCTGCAGCTCCCGGTGCAGGTCGGGATGCCGCTTTAGGTACGAGTCGATGGAATTACCCACGGTTTGATCGCATTGGGCGTTCGCCACAGGCAACGTCGCCACAGGCAACGCAATGAGCGTCGCGGCCGAGGCACTCAGCAGGCCACCAGCGAGCAGACCATACAGTCCGCGGCGACGGGACCTCGGGTTTCCGGAAGTCATGGTCATCGGATTGCTCCTTAGGGCACCGGCTCTTGCTCGATGTGTAATCGAGGGTACCCGCGACAGCGTTACCGCTGCCCTTGCTGAAGCTGTGAGGCTAGTGTGTGACGGCTTTCTGACCGCTCTCCGCCTGCTCGCGCTTGATCTCCAACGCGATATCGATGAGCTGGTCTTCCTGGCCGCCGATGAGCTTGCGCTGGCCGGCCCGGTGTAACAGTTGGTGGGCCGGGACGTCGTAGCGCTCCGCCTGGCGGACGGCGTGCTTGAGGAAGCTGGAGTAGACCCCGGAGTACCCCATGATCAGGGCGTTGCGGTCGAGCAGGCATTCGGCCGGCATCGCCGGGCGTACGACGTCCTCGGCGGCGTCGGCGATGTCGAAGAAGTCGATGCCGGTCTTGACGCCGATCTTGTCGAATACCCCGATCAGTGCCTCGACGGGCGCGTTGCCGGCGCCGGCGCCGAACCGGCGGCATGAGCCGTCGATCTGCTTGGCACCCGCCCGCACGGCCTCCACCGAGTTCGCGACGCCCAGTCCGAGGTTTTCGTGGCCATGAAAGCCGACCTGCGCGTCGTCGCCGAGTTCGGCGACGAGCGCCGAAACCCGGTCCGCAACGCCGTCGAGCACCAGCGCCCCGGCGGAGTCGACCACGTAGACACACTGACATCCGGCGTCGGCCATGATGCGCGCCTGCGCGGCCAGTTTCTCCGGCGGAATCGTGTGCGCCATCATCAGGAACCCGACGGTTTCCAGGCCCAGCTCGCGAGCCAGGCCGAAGTGCTGGATCGACACGTCGGCCTCGGTGCAGTGGGTGGCGATCCGGCAGATCGACCCGCCATTGTTCTGGGCCTCCTTGATGTCCTCCTTGGTGCCCACTCCGGGCAGCATCAAGAAGGCGATCTTGGCCTCTTTGGCGGTCTCCGCGGCCAGCTTGATCAGCTCCTGCTCGGGCGTCTTGGAGAACCCGTAGTTGAAGCTCGAACCACCCAGCCCGTCACCGTGGGTGACCTCGATGACCGGCACACCCGCGGCGTCCAAGGCGGCAACGATGGCGCCGACCTCGTCCTTGGTGAACTGGTGACGCTTGTGGTGCGAACCGTCCCGCAATGACGTGTCGGTCATCCGGACGTCCCAGATCGGGTTGAAGAAGATGTCGGTACTCACGCTTGCGCTCCTCCCGCCGTCGCGGACAGGGATTCCTTGGCGATCTCCTCGCCGACCTTGGTGGCCGCGGCGGTCATGATGTCGAGGTTGCCCGCATATGGGGGCAGGTAATCGCCGGCGCCCTCGACCTCGACGAACGTGGTGACCAGGGCTTGGCCGCCGGAGTTGATCGACGGGTCGTCGAACTGCGGCTCGTTGAGCAGCCGGTATCCCGGCACGTAGGTCTGCACCTCGGCGACGACGTCGTGAATCGACTGGGCGATCGCGTCGCGGTCGGCGTCCTCCGGAATGGCGCAGAAGATGGTGTCGCGCATGATCATCGGCGGGTCGGCCGGGTTGAGGATGATGATCGCCTTGCCGCGCTTTGCGCCCCCGATGGTTGCCACGCCCTTGCTGGTGGTCTTGGTGAACTCGTCGATGTTGGCCCTGGTGCCCGGCCCCGCTGAGACCGACGCCACCGACGCCACGATCTCGGCGTAGGGGACCTCCACCACTCGCGACACCGCGTACACAATCGGGATGGTCGCCTGTCCGCCGCAGGTGATCATGTTGACGTTGGGCGCGTCGAGGTGCTCACGCAGGTTCGCCGGCGGAATCACCGCCGGCCCCACCGCGGCCGGTGTCAGGTCGATGGCCCGGATGCCGGCTTCGGCATATCTCGGCGCCGCCGCCTTGTGCACGTATGCGCTGGTCGCCTCGAACACCAGATCGGGTTTCTCGGACTGGGCGAGCAGCCAGTCGACCCCTTCGTGGGTGGTCTCCAGACCCAGCTTGCGCGCGCGCGCCAGGCCTTCGCTCTCCGGGTCGATGCCCACCATCCAGCGCGGTTCGAGCCACTCCGAGCGCCGCAGTTTGTACAGCAGGTCGGTGCTGATATTGCCCGACCCGACAATCGCAACACTTGCCTTGGACGGCATGGACGCTCCTTTTACTCGAAAGACAACCGGACGGACCCGAGGCCGGCGAACTCGGCGACGAAGTTGTCGCCGGGGCGGGCGTCGATGGCTCGGGTGCACGAACCGGGTAACACAACGTCACCGGCCCGAAGCCGCACACCAAAGCTTTCCACCTTGCGGGCCAGCCACGCCACCGCGGTCACCGGGTTACCCAGTACGGCGTCGCTGCGGCCCTTGGCCACCACCTCGCCGTTGCGGGTCAGCACCGCATCGATCGCGGTGATGTCGATATTGGTCGGCGCCAACCGCGCCGCGCCGAGCACGAAGCCCGCTGAGGAGGCGTTGTCGGCGATGGTGTCGCACAGCGCGATCTTCCAGTCGGTGATTCTGGTGTCGATGAGCTCGATGGACGGCACCAGAGCCTCGGTCGCGGCCACGACGTCGTCTTCGGTGCAGGCAGCGCCCGGCAGGTCGTGCGCCAGGATGAACCCGACCTCGACCTCCACCCGCGGGTAGAGGTACCTGTCCGCCTTGACCGGAGTGTCCTCGAACACCTGCATCTCGTCGAGCAGATGCCCGTAGTCGGGCTCGTCGACGCCCATCATCTGCTGCATCGCCAGCGACGAGAGGCCTACCTTGTGCCCCGCCACCCGGGCGCCCTCGGCGACCCGCTGGCGGATGTTGATGAGCTGGATCTCGTAGGCGTCGACGACGTCGATCTCGGGGTGCCCGGCCGTCAACGGCGCGATCGGCTGGCGGCTCCGCTCGGCCTGCGCGAGATCGGCGGCCAGCTCATCACGGGTGGCAAGCGGGATCATTTAACCGAAGTCCCCTCGTTCGTGTGACCGGGCCAGTAGCGCCCGGCCCCGGCAATTCTATAACGTGTTCTACATGACAGCTCAGGAGTTCGACGTCGTCGTGGTCGGGAGCGGCGGCGCCGGCATGGTTGCTGCCCTCGCGGCCGCCCACCGGCGTCTTTCGACAATAGTCGTCGAGAAGGCTGCCCACTATGGCGGCTCGACTGCACGTTCGGGCGGCGGAGTGTGGATTCCCAACAACGAGGTTCTCAAGCGCGACGGCGTCAAAGACACCGCGGAAGCGGCCCGCACCTACCTGCACGGAATCATCGGAGACATTGTCGAACCGGAACGCATCGACACCTACCTGCAACGCGGGCCCGAAATGCTGTCGTTCGTGCTGAAGCACACCCCGCTGAAGATGTGCTGGGTGCCCGCGTACTCCGATTACTACCCCGAGGCCCCGGGCGGCCGCCCGGCCGGCCGTTCCGTCGAGCCCAAGCCGTTCAACGCCAACAAGCTCGGCCCCGATCTGCCCGGGCTGGAGCCGCCGTATGGCAAGGTCCCGCTCAACGTCGTTGTGATGCAACAGGATTACGTTCGGTTGAACCAGCTGAAGCGGCATCCGCGAGGTGTGCTGCGCAGCCTCAAGGTGGGCGCGCGCACCATGTGGGCAAAGGCGACCGGCAAGAACCTCGTCGGCATGGGACGCGCGCTCATCGCGCCGCTTCGGGTCGGGCTGCGCAAGGCCGGCGTCCCGGTGCAGCTCAACACCGCCCTGACCGACCTCTACATCGAGGACGGGAAAGTTCGTGGCATCTATGTGCGCGACACCAATGCACCTGAATCCGTCGAGCCTCAACTCATTCGGGCTCGCAAGGGAGTGATTCTTGGCTGCGGGGGATTCGAACACAACGAGCAAATGCGAGTCAAGTATCAGCGTGCACCGATCACCACCGAGTGGACGGTCGGCGCGAAGGCGAACACTGGCGACGGCATCCTTGCTGCCGAAAAGCTCGGCGCGGCACTGGAAATCATGGAGGATGCGTGGTGGGGGCCGACCGTTCCGCTGGTGGGCGCACCCTGGTTCGCATTGTCTGAGCGCAACTCCCCCGGCTCCATCATCGTCAACATGTCGGGGGAGCGATTCATGAACGAATCCATGCCTTACGTCGAGGCATGCCACCACATGTACGGCGGCGATTACGGGCAAGGTCCCGGCCCGGGTGAAAACATTCCAGCGTGGCTGGTGTTCGACCAGCAATACCGTAACCGATACATCTTCGCAGGTTTGCAACCAGGGCAACGTATTCCACGTAAGTGGCTGGAATCCGGCGTGATCGTCCAGGCCGACACGCTTGAGGAGCTGGCTGCCAAGGCCAGCCTACCGGTCGATGAGTTCACTGCCACGGTTCAGCGTTTCAACGGCTTTGCGCGCTCGGGCGTCGACGCCGACTACCACCGCGGCGAGAGCGCCTATGACAGGTACTACGGCGACCCGACCAACAAGCCGAACCCCAACCTGGGCGAGATCAGTCACCCGCCGTACTACGCCGCCAAGATGGTGCCCGGCGACCTGGGCACCAAAGGCGGCATCCGCACCGACAAGCACGGTCGGGCATTGCGGGACGACGGCAGCGTGATCGAAGGCCTCTATGCGGCGGGTAACGTCAGCGCTCCGGTGATGGGACATACCTATCCCGGTCCGGGCGGCACCATCGGCCCTGCGATGACGTTCGGCTACCTGGCAGCTCTGCATCTTGCAGGCGAGCACTGACATGCCGATCAATCCCGAAGTCGCACTGGCCGCCGAGCTCGATCCGATCGAATTCGCTTGGAGCAGCAGCGATGTGCAGCTCTATCACCTGGGACTGGGTGCCGGCGCCGACCCGATGGACCAACGTGAGCTGCGCTACCTGGTCGACGACACCCCGCAGGTGCTGCCGACGTTCGGGAACGTGGCGGCCACCTTCCACGCCACCAAGCCGCCGACCGTGCAGTTCCCCGGCATCGACATCGAGCTGAGCAAGGTTTTGCATGCCAGCGAACAGGTGAGCGCGCCGGCGCCGCTGCCACCCTCGGGCGCCGCAAAGGCCGTCACCCGGTTCACCGATATCTGGGACAAGGGCAAGGCCGCGGTGATCTGGTCGGAGACCAAAGTGACCGCGCCGGACGGAACCCTGCTGTGGACGCAGCGGCGATCGATCTTCGCCCGCGGCGAGGGCGGCTTCGGCGGCGAGCGCGGGCCTTCTGGGGGCGGGTCGGCTGCTACTGCACCGGACCGGGCACCAGATCTCGAGCTGGACATAGCGGTGCTACCGCAGCAGGCGCTGCTGTACCGGCTCTGCGGCGATCGCAATCCACTGCACTCCGACCCCGAATTCGCCGCTGCCGCAGGGTTTCCCCGGCCCATCCTGCATGGCTTATGCACCTACGGCATGACCTGCAAGGCACTCGTCGATGCACTACTCGACGCTGACGTCGCCGCCGTCGCGTCCTACGGCGCACGTTTCACCGGCGTGGCGTATCCGGGCGAGACACTGAAGGCCGACGTCTGGAAGGAAGACGGCCGGCTGCTGGCCAGCGTTGTCGCGCCAGCCCGCGAGAACGCCGTCGTGCTTACCGGTGTGGAGCTGGTGCCGGCCTAGCGGCTTTGCATCGAGCGTGCGGCTAGCCGCATTCTCGGGCTTGAGTGTGCGGCTAGCCGCACGCTCGCCGGGCCAATGCCGCACGAACACGCCCAACGACCTCGGCGGGCCGGTCCCCTGCCAGCACTCGGATGACGATCCATCCGAGACGCTCGAGCATTTCCAATCGCCGGACGTCCCAGGTGTATTGCCGGCGATCGCTGCGGTGTTGCTCGCCGTCATACTCAACCGCTACTTTGACGTCCTCCCAGCCCATGTCCAGATATGCGATTGCACTGCCGAATTCGTCGAGTACCGGAATCTGTGTCTGCGGTCTCGGTAGGCCCGCCTGGATCAAAACGACGCGCAGCCAAGACTCTTTGGGTGACTGCGCACCCGGATCAAACAGGTCTACCGCTTCGCGTGCTTGCGCGATGCCTCTGCGTCCGGCGTATCTGCGAGCCAGCAGCTCGACATCAGCCGCTTTGATTTCGATTGCTCTGGCGAGGGCGTCGATCCCCGCCACAGCCGTCATGGTTGGGTACCAACAGCCGAAGTCCAGTGCCGTCCTCACCGGCGAGGTGACCGGCATACCGGCCACCAGGTCAATTTCGTCGTCCTCGATACGGTCTCGGTGCGTCTGGATCCCAGGTGGACTGCGCCGATTGTCGTGAATCAACTCCACGACCTGTACATCATCGACCCACTTACTGCCATGCAGAGCAGCTGCAGCGAAGCCTGCGATAACACCCCGACGTCCGGTCCAGAGCCACCCTGCCTTCGCACGAAGCTCCGCATCGACGTCGACATCACGTTCCGCATAGACGTCCGGGAACAGTCGGCGGCACCGCGTAGCCAGTTGGGCCTTGGTCAAAGCCCCTGCGTCGATGGCCTCGCTGCCGATGAATGGCTCTAGCACGACAGGAGCGTCGCAGGCAGGTGTCACCACCGTCACTTCAGCTGTCCACACGTCGCCGAGCGTGCAGCAGGCCGCACACTCGAGCGCGAATGTGGGGCTGGCCGCACATTCGGCGATGAACTAGCCCAGGATCAGACCTGAGGTAGGCACACCGGTGCCGGCGGTGACCAACACATGTTCGACGTCGGGCACCGGGTTCACCGAAGTACCCCGTAGCTGGCGGACGCCCTCCGCGATGCCGTTCATACCGTGGATGTAGGCCTCGCCGAGCTGTCCTCCGTGGGTGTTGATGGGCAGGCGGCCACCCACCTCGACCGCACCGTCGGCGATGAAGTCCTTGGCTTCACCCCTGCCGCAGAATCCCAACTCCTCCAATTGAATCAGCGTGAAAGGGGTGAAGTGATCGTAGAGCACCGCAGTCTGGATGTCGGTCGGCGCCAGTCCGGACTGCTGCCACAGTTGCTGACCGACCAGTCCCATCTCGGGCAGGCCGAGCTCGGGACGGTAGTAGCTGACCATCGTGTACTGGTCGGGGCTTGAGCCTTGTGCCGCCGCCTCGATGACCGCCGGCCGGTGCTTGAGGTCCTTGGCCCGCTCGACCGAGGTCACCACGATCGCCACCGCGCCATCGGTTTCCTGGCAGCAGTCCAGCAGACGCAGCGGCTCAGCGATCCACCGCGAATTCTGGTGGTCCTCAATGGTTATCGGCTTCTCGTAGAAGTAGGCCTTCGGGTTCTTGGCGGCATGCTTGCGGTCAGCCACCGAAATGACCCCGAAGTCCCGACTGGCCGCGCCGGACATATGCATGTATCGCTGCGCGATCATCGCTACCTGCGCCGCCGGCGTCGAAAGCCCGTGCGGATAAGAAAATGAATTGTCGGCAGCAGTCGAATCGGCTTGGGCGCTGGCATCTCCCACCAACCGAGTCTGGACCTGGCCGAACCGCATGCCGGACCGCTCGTTGAAGGCCCGGTACGCGACGACGACGTCGGCCACCCCGGTCGCCACCGCCATCGCCGCATGCTGGACGGTCGCGCACGCGGCACCGCCGCCGTAGTGGGTCTGGGCGAAGAACTTCAGCTGGCCGATACCCGCGGCCCGCGCGACGGCGATCTCCTTATTGGTGTCCATCGTGAACGTGGTGAGCCCGTCGACATCGGCGGGACTCAGGCCGGCGTCGTCGAGGGCGTCGCGCACCGCCTCGGCCGCCAGCCGCAGTTCGCTGCGACCGGAGTCCTTGGAGAAGTCGGTGGCGCCGATGCCGACAATGGCCGCCTTCCGCGACAGCATCAGGCATCCCCCATCGTAAGCGTCGAGGTCGCGACGACGTGATCGCCAAGACTGTTGCGGCCCACGACTTTCACCGTGATCAGGCCGCCATCCACCGCGGTCACCTCACCGGAGAACGTCACCGTGTCATAGGCGTACCACGGCACACCCAGCCGCAGCCCGATCGACTTGATCAACGCCGACGGTCCAGCCCAGTCGGTTATGTACCGCTGCACCAGCCCGGTGTCGGTGAGGATGTTGACGAAGATATCCTTCGAACCCTTTGACTGCGCCTTGTCGCGGTCGTGGTGCACATCTTGAAAGTCCCTGGTGGCCAGAGCCGTCGAGATGATGAACGTAGGGTCGCCGTGGAGCTTGAGTTCGGGCAGCTTCGTTCCCACTTCGATGACCGGTGCGCTCATGCGTCAGGCTCCCAGGCGTAGAGACTCCACTCCGGACCGCTGTCACCGGCCGGGAAGTCGATGTAGGTTGCGCGAACGGGGAATCCGATCTTCACCTCGGCGGGGTCGACGTTGCGCAACTCGCCCAGCATGCGAACGCCCTCTTCCAGCTCCACCAAAGCGATCACGAACGGCAGCGTGCGGCCCGGCACCTTCGGCGCGTGGTGCACGACAAAGCTGAACACCGTGCCCTTGCCGCTGGCCACGAGATAATCGGACGGCTCGACTCCCCTGCCAGCGTCCTGCCAGAGCGCGGGCAGCGGCGGGTGCTGCAGGCTGCCGTCGGGCAGGCGCTGAATCCGTAACTCGTGCGCCTTGACACCCTCCCAGAAGAACGCGGTGTCCCGCGACACCGAAGGGCGCATCATCGCGTCGGGGTCGAGGTCCGCGGGCACGGCAGCCGGTGGGTCCTCGGACTCGCGCGGCTTGAATTTGAGTATGCGCCACTCCATCTCGGCCACATCCTCGTCACCGACCCGCCAACTGATGTGCTGATTGATGAACCAGCCCTCACCGAGCGCGGTCTGCTTCGGGCCGATCACGTCGCGCATCTCGGAGGCGATACTGACCTCCTCGCCCGGCCGCAGATACCGGTGGTAGGTCTGCTCGCAGTTGGTGGCGACCACACCGACATACCCTGCGCCGTCGAACAGCTCCATCATCGGGCCCATGGGATCGTCGGTCGGACGCTCTCCCCCCAGGCCGAACATGGTCCACACCTGAATCATTGCCGGTGGGGCAACAATTCCCGGATGCCCGGCATCACGGGCCGCGGCCTCGTCGGTATAGATCGGGTTGCGGTCCCCGAGCGCCTCCACCCAGTTGTTGATCGTCGGCTGGTTCACCGGATCCCGGGCCGCTCGCGGCTTCGCGACGACAGTGGCGGTGATCTCTGCGACTTTTGCGGTGATCTCCGCGATGCCTCCCCGCATTTCCGTCATCGAGGCACCCTCGGCACTTTGAGGCCCGAAGCCGCGATCATCTCACGCATGACTTCGTTGACCCCGCCGCCGAAGGTGATGACCAGGTTGCGTTTGGTTTGCGAGTCCAGCCAGTCGAGCAATTCGGCGGTGTCCGACTCGGCGGGGTTGCCGTACTTGCCAACGATTTCCTCGGCAAGCCGGCCGATGTACTGAATTCGCTCCGTGCCAAAGACTTTCGTCGACGCGGCATCGGCCACGTTGATCTCCTCGCCGGCGGCGGCCACCTGCCAATTCAGCAGCTCGTTGATCCGCCACATCGCGTAGATCTCCCCGAGCGCCCGCTTGACGTCCTGGTGATCGATGGGCGTGACACCGTCACCGCCTGGCTTGGACGCCCAAGCGTGCAACCGGTCGTAGATGCCGGCGGTGCGGCCCGCCGGACCGAGCATCACCCGCTCATTGTTGAGCTGGGTGGTGATCAGCCGCCATCCACCGTTCTCCTCGCCGACCAGCATCTCGGCCGGCACCCGCACGTCGTTGTAGTACGTAGCGTTGGTGTGATGGGCGCCGTCGGACAAGATGATCGGTGTCCAGGAATAACCAGGATCCTTGGTGTCGACGATCAGAATCGAAATGCCTTTGTGTTTAACGGCTTCCGGATCGGTGCGGCAGGCCAGCCAGATGTAGTCGGCGTCGTGCGCGCCGGTGGTAAAGATCTTCTGGCCGTTGACGATGTACTCGTCGCCGTGGCGCACGGCCGTGGTCCGCAGCGACGCCAGGTCGGTGCCGGCCTCCGGCTCGGTGTAGCCGATCGCGAAGTGCACCTCACCGGCCAGGATCGCTGGCAGGAACTTCTTCTTCTGCATCTCGCTGCCGAAGACCTGCAGGGTGGGGCCGACCGTCTGCAGCGTCACGGCGGGCAACGGCACGTCGGCGCGGTGGGCCTCGTTGACGAAGATCTGCTGCTCGATCGGACCGAAGCCGTGGCCGCCGAACTCCTTCGGCCATCCGACGCCGAGCTTGCCGTCCTGACCCATCCGGCGGATCACCGCGCGGTAGGCGGCGTTGTGGCGGTCCTGCTCCATCGCCTTCATCTCGTCGGACGAGATCAGATTCGAAAAGTATTGGCGTAGTTCGGCTTGCAGCTGTCGCTGCTCCGGCGTCAGGTCGATGAACATTGCGCTCCCACCAGATCGAGGCGATGAGAAGGCCCGCCCAGCAGCCGGGTCAGGTCTTTGATAGTGGAGTAGTACCGGTGCATCGGATAGGTGATGTCCATGCCCATGCCGCCGTGCAAGTGGTGGCAGATCTGCATCACCGGCGGCGCCTGCGAGGTGATCCAGTAACCGAGCACATCCAGGTCGTTGTCGGCGTCCCGTCCTTCGGACAGTCGCCAGATCACCGACGTCGACGCCAAATCGATAGTCCGCGAAGCGATGTAGACCTCGGCGAGTTGCGCGGCGACGGTCTGGAAGGTGGACAGTGGCTTGCCGAACTGGTGCCTGTTCGCCACATAGTCGGCCGTCAACCGAAGTGCACCGGCGACCAGGCCGGCCGCATATGCACCGATCGCAGCCAGCGCCAGCTGATTCACCCGCTGAGTCATCGCGCCGATCAGCACATCCTGTTCGGGCACCGCAACATCGGAGAACGTGACCACGTACTCGTCGGATCCGTTGGATGTCGGCGTCTTTGACAGGTGCACGCCGTCGGCCTTGGGTGACACCACGACGACCGCGCTGTCGGCGGTGACGATCATCCACTCGGCTTCTTCGGCATAGCCGACACCGACTTTGGTGCCGGACAGTCGACTGTGCACAAAGGTTGTCGCCGGCCGCTCCGGCAGCGCAGAGCCGGGTTCGTTGAGTGCCGCGGTGAGCACCGAACCCTTGGCCAGCCCGCCGAAGTAGCGGTCCTGCTGCTCATCGGAGGCCAAATCGAGCAGCGGCACGGCACCGAGCCCGAGGGTGGCGAGCGCCGGGCCGATCAGGCCGTGGCGACCGATCTCGGTCAGCGCCGTCGCGATCTCGGGCAGGCCGACACCGTCGCCGCCCAGCCGCTCGGGCACCGGTAGCGCCGTCACGCCGCCCGTGACCAACGCCTCCCAGGTGTTATCCCGATCCAGTATCGACGTGACGACATCGGCGACCGCCTGCTGCGCCGGGTCCGGGGTGAAGTCCATCGTTAATCTGGAATCCGTCACGGCGCCACCGGGCACTTGCCGGTGTAGTCGACCTGCCAGTGCTTGATGCCGTTGAGCCAGCCCGACCGCAGCCGCTCGGGCGTCGCGATCGGCTTGAGGTCCGGCATGTTGTCGGCGACCGCGTTGAAGATCAGGTTGATCGTCATCTTCGCCAGGTTGGCGCCGATGCAGTAGTGCGCGCCGGTGCCGCCGAATCCAACGTGCGGGTTGGGGTCGCGCAGGATGTTGAATTTGTACGGGTCGTCGAAGACGTCTTCGTCGAAGTTGGCCGAGCGGTAGAACATGATCACCCGCTGACCCTTCTTGATCGGCACACCGGACAACTCATAGTCCTCCAGCGCGGTGCGCTGGAAAGAGGTGACCGGGGTGGCCCACCGCACGATCTCGTCGGCGGCGGTTTCCGGGCGGTCCTTCTTGAACAGCTCCCACTGGTCGGGGTGGTCGGCGAAGGCCATCATGCCCTGCGTGATGGAGTTCCGGGTGGTCTCGTTGCCCGCGACGGCGAGCATCACCACGAAGAATCCGAATTCGTCGTCGGTGAGCTTCTCCCCGTCGATGTCGGCCTCGATCAGCTGAGTCACGATGTCGTCGCCGGGGTTCTTGGCTTTTTCCTCGGCCATCTTCATCGCGTACATGATCAGCTCCGCGGATGAGGTCTTGGGATCGATGTCGGCGTACTCCGGGTCGTCGTTGCCGGTCATTTCGTTGGACCAGCGGAACAGCTTGTCGCGGTCTTCCTGAGGCACGCCGAGCAGACCCGCGATCGCTTGCAACGGCAGCTCACAGGACACCTGCTCGACGAAGTCGCCGGAGCCGGCGGCGGCCGCCGTCTTCGCGATCGTCTGGGCGCGCTCATGCAGCTCGTCGTGCAGGCGCCCGACGGCGCGGGGCGTGAAGCCGCGAGAGATGATCTTGCGCAAGCGGGTGTGGTGCGGGGCATCCATGTTCAACATGACGAACCGTTGAACCTCGATGTCCTGACGGGCGATGTCGTTGTTGAACCGCGGGATCACCCCGTTCTCGTAACTGGAGAAGATGTCGCTGCGCCGCGACACCTCCTTGACGTCGTCAAGTTTGGTGATGGCCCAGAAGCCACCGTCGTGGAAACCGCCGCCGTTACCCGGAGCCTGTTCGTTCCACCAGATCGGCGTGGAGGCGCGCAGCTCGGCGAACTCCTCCATCGGCAGCCGCTGGGTATAGATGTCAGGGTCGGTGAAGTCGAACCCTGTGGGAAGATTGGGGGTAGGCATCAGTGCGCTCCTCAATGCAACGTGTTCTAGTGCCAGTAAAACATGCCTCCGCCGCAGACCAAAAGGCGTCAGAGCATCGTCGCTTGTCAGGGTAATGAAACGTGTTCTAGCCTGACCTCATGGGTATCCCGGTAATTGTTGAAGCCACCCGCAGCCCCATCGGCAAACGCGCCGGATGGTTGTCAGGGCTGCACGCCACCGAACTGCTGGGCTCGGTGCAGAAGGCGCTTGTGGACAAGGCCGGTATCGATGCCGGCGATGTCGAGCAGCTCATCGGCGGCTGCGTGACGCAGTACGCCGAGCAGTCCAACAACATCACCCGCACGGCGTGGCTGACCTTGGGTTTGCCCGAGCAGGTCGGCGCCACCACGATCGACTGCCAATGCGGCAGCGGACAGCAGGCCAACCACTTGGTCGCCGGGCTGATCGCGGCGGGCGCCATCGACATCGGCATCGCCTGCGGGATCGAGGCGATGAGCCGGGTCGGGCTGGGCGCCAACGCCGGTCCCGATCGCAATTGGCGCGCGGAGTCCTGGGACATCGATCTGCCCAACCAGTTCGAGGCCGCCGAGCGCATCGCCAAGCGTCGCGGCATCACCCGTGCGGACATCGACGAGTTCGGATTGGCCTCTCAGCTGCACGCCAAGCGAGCCTGGGACGAGGGCCGCTTCGACCGGGAGATCTCACCGATCGAGGCGCCGGTGCTCGATGAGCAGAAGCAACCCACCAATGAGCGGCACATGGTGAGCCGTGACCAGGGTCTGCGGGACACCACGCTGGAGGGATTGAGCCAGCTCAAGCCAGTGCTCGACGGCGGCATCCACACCGCGGGCACGTCGTCGCAGATCTCTGACGGCGCGGCGGCGGTGTTGTGGATGGACGAGGCCGTGGCAAGGGCGCAAGGCTTAACGCCGCGAGCGCGGATCGTCAGCCAGGCGCTGGTCGGCGCCGAGCCCTACTACCACTTGGACGGCCCAGTGCAGTCCACCGCGAAGGTGCTCGAGAAAGCCGGCATGAAGATGGGCGACATCGACATCGTCGAGATCAACGAGGCCTTCGCATCGGTGGTGCTGTCCTGGGCGCGGGTGCACGAGGCCGACATGGCCAGGGTCAACGTGAACGGCGGCGCGATCGCGCTGGGGCATCCGGTCGGTTGTACCGGCAGCCGGCTGTTCACCACCGCATTGCACGAGCTGGAGCGCTCCGATCAGAGCACGGCACTGATCACCATGTGCGCCGGCGGCGCGCTGTCGACCGGCACCATCATCGAGCGCATCTAGCCCGGCGACGATGCAGTGGGGGCACCCCCAGCCGCGAAGCGGCGAGGGGGACGCGAAGCGCGATGAGGAGGAGGCGGGCAAATCAAATGGTGTCGGTTTCCGACGACGATCGCATCGCCGCGGCCCAGTCCTACATCGACGCACTGGTCAGCCACAATGGCGATGCGGTCCCGTTCGCACCGGACTGCATTCGGATCGAGCAGGGCATCAAAACCGGCTTTTCCGGAAATCACTTGCGGCGCAGCCTCAATCGCGGGCCGCAGTACCGAATCATCGCGGCGACTACCAAACCGGAGTACACGGTCGCCGATGATGAGGTGCGAGCGGTCTACAACGTGCTGACTAAGGCGTCGTTCGGTGGACGGCAGGTCGCAGCCCGTGTCGACGAAACCTTCGTAATCCCGGCCGGCACGGCGACGATCAAGCACATCAGGGTTCGATTCCACCCATTCGTCCAGCGAATCTAGACTCGCGGTCATGCCTGCAAAACCACGGCCGCTGTATATGAGATTGCCGTTCACCGACTTCTTCACCAAGTGGATGTCACGCCTTAACACCTTCTTGTACCGCCGTGGTGGCGGAGAGGGACTGGGCAGCACATTTCAGAACATTCCGGTCGCCTTGCTGACCACCACGGGCCGCAAGACCGGGCAGCCGCGAGTCAGCCCGCTGTATTTCCTACGCGACGGTGATCGGGTGATCGTCGCCGCGTCGAAGGCCGGCGCCGAGAAGAGCCCCATGTGGTACCTCAACCTCAAGGCAAATCCCAAGGTTTCGCTGCAGATCAAAAAAGAAATACTCGACTTGACCGCGCGGGACGCCACCGACGAGGAGCGCGCCAGCTACTGGCCGCAATTGGTCAAGATGTATCCGACATACGAGGACTACCAGTCGTGGACCGATCGGACCATTCCGATCGTCGTGTGTGAGCCCGCGCGTTGACGTGACCCGGCAGCGGTGGTTCCGCAACTCGCGGTTCCTCGCCGTATTGCTCAAATATTTCGCCCGCGCGCACATCTGGGTGTACCGCCTGACCAACGGCCGACTTGGCGCCAGGTTGCTGTGGTTTCCGGCTGCCCTGCTGACCACGACCGGACGCAAATCGGGTGAGCTGCGGACTACTCCGACGCTGTACCTGCGTGACGGCGACCTCGTGATCCTGCCGGCATCCTTCGGCGGCCGCGCCACGAACCCGACCTGGTATCTCAACCTCAAAGAAAATCCCATCGTCGAGGTGCAGATCCGCGCCGAGCGACTGCGGCTTTCCGCCCGCGACGCCACCGACGAGGAGCGGAACCGCTACTGGCCCCCGCTGATGAAGATGCATCCGCCCTACCGCGGATACCAGGAGGCCACCGATCGGATCATCCCGCTGGTCGTGTGTGAACCGGCTTAAATCTACCTGTGAATTGTCTTAAACTTCCAGGTCGTATGCGATAGATTGCCTATGCGCTGCCACGCCCTCGACAAAAGGGAGAAAGTGACGAGCAATCGAAATCGGCTTCGCTTTGTTGTCGCCGGGCTGCTCTCAACGGGCCTGATGTCCATCGGATCGGCGATGGCCTGGGCCGACGACGGGTCGATCGTGCTGGACTTCGTCCGGCACGGGGAGTCGGTCGACAACGCGGCGGGCATCATCGACACGACGCCGCCGGGAACCCCACTCGACGCAACCGGCGAATGCCAGGCCTCCACTGTCGGCAGCTCGATCATCTCGGAGTTTGGGACCAAGATCGCCGGGGTCTTCGAGTCGCAGGAGCTCAGGACGCAGGAGACCGCGATCCCCTTGGTTACACAACTGGTGGCTAGCGGAGATGCCGCCGCCGCGCCCCAGACCTTGGCCGGGCTCAACGAGATCCCGGCCGACGCGTTCGACGGCGATGCAACGAACAGCCTCGAGGGCATCCTGTATTTACTGGGACCACTCTCCTGGGCGTTCGGGGATGTATTGATGCCGGATGTGGGCGACCCCAGCGTCAACGGGGTCACGTTCGACGAAAGCTTCGGTGGCGCCGTTCAAACGATCTACGACGGCACCGCAAGCGCTACCGGCACCCCGACCGACGTGGCTTTCTCCAGCGAAGCCGCGATCGCTGTCTGGACCTTGATGAACGTGAACAACCCCGACTTCTCCGTCCTCCTGCAGGAAGTCGAGGAAACCGAAGGGTTCCTACCCAACACCGGCCAAGTCGTCATCGAAGGCAGCCCCGGGGATTGGACGCTGGTCAGCTATGACGGGACAGCGGTGCCGCAGGATCCGGGACTGGGCACCGAGCTGTTCGTCGACTTCCGCAACCTGATCGAGGCGCCGCAGTTCGCCGGCTACGACATCTACGAGGCTCTGCTCAGCGGCAATTCGGCCGCGATTGATGCCGCGCTTCAGGCCGGCATCACCCAAGTCGACACGGCACTCACGCGGTTCCCGGTCGAGGTGTTCGATGACATCGTCGCCGCTTTAGGAGGCAGCATCTGAGCCGGGTAATGCTTAAGCCCCGCTGCCTTGCTGTCGGGCTGCTGTCGACCGCTTTGCTGTCCACGGGATCGGCGATGGCCTGGGCCGACGACGGGTCGATCGTGCTGGACTTCGTGCGGCACGGAGAATCGGGCGACATGACCGTGATCAACACGTTGGTGCCCGGTCCCGACCTCACTGACACCGGCGAACAGCAGGCCGACGACCTTGTTAAGGTGCTGTCGGGCAACGGCATCGACGACATCTATGCGTCGGCGATGATCAGGTCGCAGGAGACCGCGATGCCATTGGCCGAGGCGCTTAATTTACCGATCCAGGTGTTGCCCGGGTTGAACGAAATCGACGCCGGCATCTTCGAAGGCATCCCGGTGAACGTCGGAGACCTCCCGCTGGGCGGCGCCCTCTATCTGCTCGCCCCGCTCGCCTGGACACTCGGTTTGGACTTCGTTCCACAGCTGGGCTCGACGGTCGACCCTAATGGAATCGCCTTCGACGAAAGCTTCAGCGGCGCCGTACAATCGATCTACGACGGCAGCGTCGGGTCCGACGCGGGCAACATCACCGATGCCGTGTTCTCGCATGAAGGTGCGATCGCGATCTGGACACTGATGAACGTCAACAACCCCGATTTCTCGCTCGTGCTCCAGGAGTTCCTCAACACCGGCGAGTTGCTGCCCTACACGGGCCAAGTCGTGGTCGACGGTTCGCCCGGGGATTGGACCCTGGTCAGCTGGGACGGGACGCCGATACCTCAGGACCCGGGACTGCCGACTGAACTATTCGTCGACTCCCGCGACCTGATCACGGCGCCGCAGTTTGCCGGCTACGACATCTACGACGCCTTGCTCACCGGCAATTCGGCAACGATCGACACTGCGATTCAGGCCGGAGTCAGCCAAATCGACACGGCACTCACCCAATTCCCGGTCGCGGTGTTCGATGACATCGTCAGCGCGTTCGGTAGCGCCGTCTAAGCCAATCTCGTTGACGGCGGACGAATTCCGCATCGACGACGCTGCCGTGACCCGGCACGTAGATGGCGTCGGGTCCGCCGACCGCAAGCAGCCGGTCAAGCGTTTCCGGCCACGCCGCCACATCGGAGTCGGCATCGATCGCCGGGTCGCCGGATTCCTCGATGAGATCACCACTGAAGACCACCAGCCGCTCGCCGTCATCACCCGGCACCACCACGACTAGATCCGCGTCAGTGTGGCCGCGTCCCACGTGCACGATCGTCACGTGTAAGTTGCCGAGGTCGATCACCGCGTGGTCAATGGCGTGTTGCGGCGGTCGAAGGGCCGCGATCGCGCGGTCGATCTCATCGACGTCGGCACCGTAACCCAAGGCGTCGTCACGAAGCTGCTCGATGGTCATCGTGAGATAGTCGAAAACCTGCGGTGCGCAGTATATTTCAGCGTCCGCGAAGACTCCGGAACCCAATACGTGATCGAAGTGCTTGTGGGTCAACACCACATGCGTCACACGGTGTGCGGCGATCTGCTGCACATCGGCGTTGATCGCCTGCGCTTCGGTGAGCGTGGTGCCGGTGTCGACCAGCAGTACTCCGGTACGGCCCTGCACCAGGCCGACGGTCACGTCGAGGAACGGCAGCCGACAACGATGCACGCTGTCGGTCAGTTGCTCCCAGTCGAAGTGCACACCCGGCCCGGGTCGGCTGTCGGGCTAGGCGCCGTACACCGGCACCGCAGGGCGCGACTTGGCGAGTAGATCGCTGACGACGGAACCCAATTCCGCGGGATCCCACTTGGCGCCCTTGTCGATCTGCGGACCGTGTGCCCAGCCTTCGGCGATGCGGATTTTGCCGCCCTCGACCTCGAACACCTTTCCGGTGATATCCCGGGATTCAGCGCTGCCCAGCCAGACCACCAGCGGCGAGATGTTCTCGGGCGCCATCGAGTCGAAATCGTCGTCCTGCGTTGCCATCATCTCGGCAAAAACCGTCTCGGTCATGCGGGTACGGGCGGACGGCGCGATCGCGTTGACGGTGACGCCGTACCGACCCATTTCGGCTGCGCCGACGAGAGTCAGTGCCGCGATGCCGGCCTTGGCGGCACTGTAGTTACCCTGCCCGACGCTGCCCTGCAGTCCGGCACCGGAACTGGTGTTGATGATCCGCGCATCAACGGCTTTGCCCTCCTTCGACAGCCCCCGCCAATACGACGCGGCGTGCCGCATCGCCGCGAAGTGGCCCTTGAGGTGCACCGCAATAACAGCGTCGAACTCTTCCTCGCTGGTGTTGGCCATCATCCGGTCGCGCACGATGCCGGCGTTGTTCACCAGCACGTCGAGGCCACCGAACGTGTCGACGGCGGTCTGCACCAGGTCGGCCGCTTGATCCCAGTCCGCAATGTTGGATCCGCTGGCGACGGCTTCGCCACCGGCGGCGGTGATCTCGTCGACTACTGTCTGCGCCGCGCTGCCTCCGCTTGCGGGCGAGCCGTCCAGGCCCACACCGATGTCGTTCACCACGACCCGCGCGCCCTCGGCGGCGAAGGCCAAGGCGTGCGCGCGCCCGATACCGCCGCCCGCTCCGGTGACGATGACGACGCGACCGTCGGTTACGCCCATACTGTTGTCTCCTCTACGTGATCGCGCTCGCGTTCGTGGTGGCCAGATAGTGCGGCGGTTCGCCACCCCCATGCACCTCTAACGACGCACCGCTGATGTAGGACGCTGCATCCGAGGCCAGAAACGCTGCGGCCCACCCGACATCGGCAGGTATGGCCAGCCGGCCCAACGGCACATTCTTCGAGATCGCGGCGATCGATTCGGCGTCACCGTAGAACAGTTCCGATTGTTCGGTTTCGACCATGCCGACCACGCAGGCGTTCACCCGCACCTTGGGCCCCCATTCCACCGCCAGCGTCTGCGTGAGGCTCTCCAGACCGGCCTTCGCGGCCCCGTATGCGCCGGTGCCCGGGGACGGCCGACGGCCGCTGAGACTGCAGATGTTGACGATCGACCCGCCGCGCTCCTGCTTTTGCATCGTGTCGTTGGCGTGCTGGGAAACCGACAGCGCACCAATCAAATTGAGCTCGATGATCTTGCGGTTGAACTTCGCGCTGGAATCCGCGGTCAGCACATAGGGCGAACCGCCGGCGTTGTTGACGACGACATCGAGGCGGCCGTGCCGGTCGACGACCGCGTCGATCATGGCCTTGACTGCGTCGTCGTCACGGACGTCGCAGGAGTGGAACTCGTAGGGCAGGCCCGCGACCGCGCGTCTGGCACAGGTCACCACGGTGGCACCCTGTCCGGCGAAGATTGAACTGATGCCGGCGCCGACCCCCCGAACGCCGCCGGTCACCAGTATGACCCGGCCGGCGAGCCCGAGGCTGATCTCGGGGACTCCTTCGGCGTGGGTCACTGTGCTAGCGTACCAAGCAAGTGCTTGCTTAGGTAAATCGTCCCCCAAGGAAGTGGCCGAGGATCTCGATGACAATCACGTCACGCATCACCGAACCCGGGATAGTCGCGGTGACCGTCGACTTTCCCCCCGTCAACGCCATCCCATCGCGCGGCTGGTTCGAACTCGCCGATGCGCTGACCGCCGCCGGCGACAACCCGGACACGCACGCGGTGATCTTGCGGGCCGAGGGCCGTGGCTTCAACGCCGGGGTGGACATCAAGGAGATGCAACGGACCGAAGGATTCACCGCGCTGATCGACGCCAACCGCGGCTGCTTTGCCGCCTTCCGTGCGGTCTACGAGTGCGCGGTGCCGGTGATCGCCGCGGTCAACGGATTCTGTGTCGGCGGCGGCATCGGCCTGGTCGGTAACGCCGACGTGATCGTGGCCTCCGAGGATGCGACCTTCGGGCTGCCCGAGGTCGAGCGTGGCGCGCTGGGTGCGGCCACCCATCTGTCCCGGTTGGTGCCACAGCACTTGATGCGGCGACTGTTCTTCACGGCGGCCACCGTGGACGCCGCCACCCTGCACCACTTCGGCTCGGTGCACGAAGTCGTGCCGCGAGACGAACTCGATGAAGCCGCGCTGCGGGTGGCGCGCGATATCGCCGCCAAAGACACCCGGGTGATCCGCGCCGCCAAGGAGGCCCTGAACTTGATCGACGTCCAGCGCGTCAACTCCAGTTACCGCATGGAGCAAGGCTTTACCTTCGAGCTCAATCTCGCCGGGGTCTCCGACGAGCACCGCGACGCGTTCGCCGGTACGGCGAAGGGCAAGAAAGAGTGAGCGACAAACGGACCACCCTCGACGACGCCGTCGCCCAACTGCGCAGCGGCATGACCATCGGCATCGGCGGCTGGGGATCGCGTCGCAAACCGATGGCGTTTGTGCGGGCCATGCTCCGCACCGACGTCAAGGACCTGACCGTGGTCACCTATGGCGGCCCGGACGTGGGCCTGCTGTGCTCGGCCGGCAAGGTGCGACGCGTCTACTACGGCTTCGTCTCGCTGGACTCGCCGCCGTTCTATGACCCCTGGTTCGCCAAAGCCCGCACCACCGGATCCATCGAGGCCCGAGAAATGGACGAGGGCATGCTGCGTTGCGGTCTGCAAGCCGCGGCGCAGCGGCTGCCGTTCCTGCCGATCCGTGCCGGGCTGGGCAGCTCGGTCCCGGACTTCTGGGAGGGCGAATTGCAAACGGTCGCCAGTCCTTACCCGGCTCCAGGCGGTGGACACGAAACGCTGATCGCGATGCCGGCGTTGCGTCTGGACGCCGCCTTTGTCCACCTCAATCTCGGTGACTCTCAAGGTAATGCCGCGTACACCGGCATCGACCCCTACTTCGACGATCTGTTCTTGATGGCCGCCGACAAGCGCTACCTGTCCGTGGAGCGCATCGTCTCAACCGATGAACTGATCAAAGCGGTGCCGCCGCAGGCGCTGCTGGTGAACCGGATGATGGTCGACGCCGTGGCGGAAGCGCCCGGCGGTGCCCACTTCACGACGGCAGCACCCGATTACGGCCGAGACGAGAGGTTTCAGCGCCACTACGCCGAAGCGGCCTCAACAGACGAGGGTTGGCAGAAATTCGTGCACACCTACCTGTCCGGTGGCGAAGCCGAATACCAGGCGGCCGTTAGCGCATTCGCACAGGAGGCATCGAAGTGAGTACCCGAGCCGAAGTGTGCGCGGTGGCCTGCGCCGAGTTGTTCAGAGACGCCGGCGAGATCATGGTCAGCCCCATGACCAATATGGCCTCGGTGGGCGCACGGCTCGCCCGGCTGACCTTCTCCCCTGACATCCTGCTCACCGACGGCGAGGCGCAACTGCTGGCGGACACCCCGGCGCTGGGCGCCGCCGGGGCCGTCGAGGGCTGGATGCCGTTCGGCCGGGTGTTCGAGACGCTGGCCTGGGGGCGACGGCATGTGGTGATGGGCGCCAATCAGGTTGACCGCTTTGGCAATCAGAACATCTCGGCGTTCGGGCCGCTGCAGCACCCGACCCGGCAGATGTTCGGCCTCCGGGGCGGGCCCGGAAACGCGATCAACCACGCGACCAGCTATTGGGTGGGAAACCATTCCAAGCGGGTGTTCTGCGACGCCGTCGATGTGGTCTGCGGTGTCGGCTGGGACAAGGTGGACAAGGACAATCCGGCGTTTCGGTTCGCCAACACGTACCGGGTGGTGTCCAATCTCGGGGTGTTCGACTTCGGCGGCCCGGACCATGCGATGCGGGCGCTGTCGCTGCACCCGGGTGTTTCGCCCGACGAGGTGCAGGAGAACAGCTCGTTCGAGGTGCACGGCCTCGACGAGGCGAAAGAGACCAGGCCGCCATCCGACGATGAATTACGCCTGATTCGGGAAGTCATCGACCCGAAAGCATTGCGCGACCGAGAGATACGTTCATGAGATTGCGCACGCCGCTGACCGAGCTGGTCGGTATCGAGCATCCAGTGGTGCAAACCGGGATGGGGTGGGTAGCGGGCGCCCGGCTGGTCTCGGCGACGGCCAACGCGGGCGGCCTCGGCATTTTGGCTTCGGCCACCATGACACTCGACGAACTGGCCACCGCG
This sequence comes from uncultured Actinomycetota bacterium, assembly GCA_963751315.1. GTDB lineage: Bacteria > Actinomycetota > Actinomycetes > Mycobacteriales > Mycobacteriaceae > Mycobacterium. Next base: position 87,260 of record CAVVUH010000009.1, read on the forward strand.
ATCGGGAAGGTCAAGGCGGCTACTGACAAGCCGTTCGGTGTCAACATCCGCGCCGATGCCGGCGACGCCCCCGACCGGGTAGACCTGATGATCCGCGAAGGCGTCAGGGTGGCATCGTTCGCATTGGCGCCCAAGCAAGAGTTGATCAGCAAGCTGAAAGATGCCGGTGCGGTGGTGATTCCGTCGGTCGGTCTTGCGAAGCATGCGCGCAAGGTGGCCTCCTGGGGCGCCGACGCGGTGATCGTCCAAGGCGGCGAAGGCGGGGGTCATACCGGGCCGGTCGCCACGACGCTGCTGTTGCCGTCGGTGCTTGATGCGGTGAACATCCCGGTTATCGCGGCGGGCGGGTTCTTCGACGGTCGCGGACTGGCGGCGGCGTTGTCGTACGGCGCCGCCGGCGTTGCCATGGGCACCCGCTTTCTGCTCACGTCGGATTCCACCGTGCCTGACGCGGTCAAGCAACGCTATCTGCAGGCCGGACTGGATGGCACCGTCGTCACCACCCGCGTCGACGGCATGCCGCACCGCGTGTTGCGAACGGGGCTGGTCGAGAAGCTGGAAAGTGGCTCACGGGCAAGAGGGTTCACCGCCGCCGTGCGCAACGCCGCGAAGTTCAAGAAAATGTCGCAGATGACCTGGGCATCGATGATTCGCGACGGCCTGGCGATGCGGCACGGCAAGGAACTCAGCTGGTCGCAAGTGGTGATGGCGGCCAACACCCCAATGTTGCTGAAAGCCGGCCTGGTCGAGGGCAATACCGACGCCGGCGTGCTGGCTTCCGGCCAGGTGGCCGGCATCGTCGAGGATCTACCGTCCTGCGCGGAGTTGATCCAGACGATCGTTGCCGACGCCGTCAAGCACTTGCAGGCCGCGTCCGCGTTTATCCAGGACTAAGAGGCCACCCGCAATCAGGACTCCACGACCATCAGTGTGTGCCCGGTCGGGTCGCGAAACCAGAACATCGGTGGAACCGGCTCGCCCATTCGCGACACCTGCGCATCGACGTCCACGCCGAGTTCCTTCATCGCCACGTGGGTGGCGTCGATGTCGCTGGTGGTCAGCGTGATACCGGTGTTGGTCGGCTGCACCGGTCCGCTATCAGGCGGGGGTGGAGCAAGCGCTATGCCGGTCGCGCCCTCGGGTGGGTAAACCTCGATCCATCGATAGCCGCCACCGAACAGCTGGTCGGTTCGCTTCTCGAACCCGAGCGACTCGTAGAACGCGACGGCTTTGTCCTGCTCGGGTGTCGGCAGGCACACCAGGCTAATCGTCGTCAGGCCGATCGTTGTCGTGGTCATCTTGCCCCTCCTCGTTGGTCGGTTGTTGCACGCTTTGGGTAACGGTTATCGCGCCACATGAGACTCGGTGTCGGCATCAGCGCCGTACACCCGGGCGATCTCCTCTGAGCCGGCCCAGCGGCTATACGTCGGCGACTGCGGCCAACCGTCCGGGGAGTCTTGCCACTCTTCCTGCCGGCCGTACGGTAGTAGATCGATCAAGGCGAACGAGTGACTCAGTTGTTCGGTCCCACGGCCATTGGTATGCCAGGTCCGGTACACCCGATCGCCGTCGCGCAGAAAGACATTGACCGCAAACCCACCGCCAGCTGGCGCGTCGACATCCTCGCCGAACGAGCTGTTGGCAGTCGAGTACCACGTCATCTGGTTCCCGACCCGCCGCTTGTACGCGAGTGCTTCGTCGATAGGTCCCTGTGTGACGATGACGAATCGGGCGTCATAGTTGTCCAGAAACTCCAGCCGGGTGAACTGTGAGGTGAACCCGGTGCAGCCCGGACACTGCCAGTCCTCACCCGGGAACCACATGTGGTTGTAGACGATCAGCTGCGATTTACCGTCAAACACGTCCGCTAACCGCACCGGTCCGTTCTCGGATTCCAATACGTAGTCCGGCATTTCGACCATCGGCAGCCGTCGTCGCTGCGCGGCGATGGCGTCGAGCTCGCGGGTGGCCGCCTTTTCCCGGACGCGAAGGGCATCCAATGCGCGCTGCCAGGCTTCCTGGTCCACGACGGGTGGCAATCCTGCGGTTTTCACGAGAAATCCTCCGATGCGATGTTTACGCCGTCAACATGGTAATGTTCACACCGTACACTTCGGCCCTGAGGAGGGTCAAGGGTTGACTGACGAAAAGACCGGTTACCACCACGGCGACCTGCGCGCGGCATTGATCGACGCGGGCCTTCAACTCACCCGGGCCGGTGGGCCCGCCGCGCTCACCATCCGGGAAGCGACTCGGCGCGTTGGGGTTTCGCCTAATGCCGCGTACCGTCATTTCGTCGACCGGGAAGCATTGCTGCGGGCGGTTGCGGCGGCTATCCAATCCCGGATGGCGGCGCGGATGCAAAGCTCGGCGCGCCGACGAGGCTCAACGGCGCAGCAGGCGCGCGATCGGCTGCGAGCGGTCGGGCTTGGCTACATCGGGTTCGCGTTGGACGAGCCTGGTTGGTTCACAGTGGCATTCTTTGGATCCGACGCCCCCGACGAAACGGCTGTGGCCCCACCGTATGTCGCGTTGGTCGAGGCACTCAACGCCATGACGGATGCAGGAGCGCTGCCGCCCGAACGACGCGACGGCGCCGAGTGGCCGTGCTGGTCGGCCGTGCACGGGTTCGCCGAACTGGCCCTACGTGGACCACTGCGCGGCGCGAGACGCCGTGAGGTGGAGTCGCTGGCTCAGCGCACGGTCGACGACATCATCGCCGGCGTTACAGCCGTTCGATGATGGTGACGTTGGCGGTACCGCCGCCCTCGCACATCGTCTGTAGGCCGTAGCGGCCGCCGGTGCGCTCCAGCTCGTTGAGCATGGTGGTGAACAGCTTTGCCCCGGTGGCGCCCAACGGATGCCCGAGGGCGATCGCACCACCGTTGGGGTTGACCTTCTCGGGGTCGGCCTTGATCTCCTTGAGCCAGGCCAGCACGACCGGCGCGAACGCCTCGTTGATCTCGACCGTGTCGATGTCCTCGATGGACAGCCCGGTCTTCTCGAGCGCGTAGCGGGTCGCCGGAATGGGCCCGGTGAGCATGAATACCGGGTCGGCGCCGCGGGCGCTGATGTGATGGATGCGGGCTCGCGGTGTGAGTTTGTGGTCCTTGACGGCCTGCTCGGACGCCAGCAGCACCGCACTGGCGCCGTCGGAGATCTGGCTGGCCACCGCGGCGGTCAGCCGGCCGCCCTCCGACAACGTTTTCAGCGCGGCCATCTTCTCCAGCGACGTCTCCCGCGGCCCCTCGTCGATCCGGAATCCGACCCCATCTATTTCAACGGCAATTACTTCGTTGTCGAAATGTCCGCCTCGGATCGCGGCCAGCGCCCGCTCGTGACTGGTCAGCGCGAACCGCTCCATTTCCTCACGGGACAGGTTCCACCGCTCGGCGATCAGCTCCGCACCGCGGAACTGCGAGATCTCCTGATCGCCGTAGCGGTGCAGCCAATTCTTCGACTCGCCGGTCGGCGAGGTGAACCCGAACTCCTTGCCGACCACCATCGCCGACGCGATCGGGATCTGGCTCATGTTCTGCATGCCGCCCGCCAGGATCAGGTCGGCGGTGTTCGCCATGATCGCCTGCGCACCAAAGGAAATCGCCTGCTGACTGGATCCGCACTGCCGGTCGACGGTGACCCCGGGAACCTCTTCAGGATAGCCCGCCGCCAACCAGGCGTTGCGACCGATATTGCCGGCCTGCCCGCCGATCGCGTCCACGCAGCCGACCACCACGTCATCGACGGCCGCGGGGTCGACGTCGACCCGCTCGAACAGCCCGTGAAATGCGGCCACACCCAGGTCGATCGGATGCACACCCGCAAGCGATCCATTGCGCTTACCAACGGCGGTACGGACGGCCTCGACGACGTATGCCTCCGACATTATTGATCTCCTTCTTTGGTGATTCCGCCCAGAACGATAGCGAGATACTGCTGACCCACCTGCTCGGCGGTGAGCGGTCCGCCGGGCTGATACCAGCGCACTGACACCCATGTGGTGTCGCGGATGAAACGGTAAACCAGGTCGACGTCGAGATCGGGACGGAAATAACCTTCCTCGATACCCTGGTGCAGCACGTCGACCCACATCTTGCGCTGCTGTTTGTTCAGGTCCTCCAGGTAGGAGAACCGGGGCTGCGGTAGCAGCCGCTTGGCCTCATCCTGGTAGATGACGACCTGGGCATGCCGATTTTCGATCGCGTCGAACGACGCCATGAACAACCCCTTGAGTCGCTCCAGCGGATTCGGCTGCGTGTCGATGATTTCCTGGTAGCGGCTGAACAGCCAGTCCAGGAAGCTGTGCAGCACCTCGTCCACCATCTCTTCCTTCGACGCGAAGTGGTGGTAGAGGCTGCCCGACAAAATGCCGGCACCGTCGGCGATGTCTCGCACTGTCGTCGCGCGTAACCCGCGTTCGGCGAACATTGTCGCCGCCAGCTCCAGAAGTTCGTCACGGCGGTTCATGGGTGTTGACTCGACACCGAAATCACTTCTCCAGTCAGGTAACTGGAGTAGTCGCTGGCCAAAAACGCAATGGTGGCCGCCACTTCCCACGGCTCGGCCGCTCGTCCGAAAGCCTCCCCGGCTGACAACCGATCGAGTAGTTCCGCCGAGGTGGTCTTGTCCAAAAACTTGTGCCTGGCGATGCTCGGCGATACCGCATTGATCCGCACTCCGTAGTCGACGGCCTCGATTGCGCTACAACGAGTCAGCGCCATCACCCCGGCTTTGGCTGCCGCATAGTGGGATTGCGAGTGCTGAGCGCGCCAGCCAAGGACGCTGGCGTTGTTGACGATCGCCCCGCCATGGTCGGCGTCGCGGAAGTAGCGCAGCGCCGCGCGGGTAGCGCGAAAGACCGATGTGAGCGTGACGTCCAGGACGCGGTCCCATTCCTCATCGGTCATATCGGCCACCGGTGTTTGCCCGCCCAGGCCGGCGTTGTTGACCAGCACGTCGATACGACCCATCCGTGCGTGGGCCGACCCGATCAGCGCATCGACCTGCGCCGAGGACGTCACGTCACAGAGCACGTGTTCGACGCGACCCAGGCCCAGCGCCGACAGCTCCTCGGCCGTCTCCCCGAGGCGTCGCTCGTGGTGGTCGGAGACGACGACGTCGGCGCCTTCGACCAGCGCCCGTCGGGCGGTGGCCGACCCGATGCCGGTGCCGGCAGCCGCCGTGACGATCACGACCTTGCCGGTCAGAAGTCCGTGTCCGGCAACCTCTTTCGGCGCGACCGCTAACGTCATCTAGCCTCCCTGGGTAGGCCAAGCACCCGCTCGGCGATGATGTTGCGTTGAATCTCGTTTGAGCCGCCGTAAATAGTGTCCGCGCGGCTGAACAGATAAAGCCGCTGCCACTCGTCGAAGTCTCCGCTGTCCAACACCAGGCCGGCCTTGCCCCGCACGTCCATCGCGATCTCGCCGAGCTCACGATGCCAATTGGCCCACAACAGCTTTGAGACGTTGTCCTGTCCGGGCTGCTCGACGTCCATCGTCGCCAGGGCGTACGAGCGCATCGCCCGCAGGCCCGCCCACGACCGGGTCAAGCGTTCGCGGATCAGCGGATCGTCGGCGGCGCCAGTGCGTTTGGCGAGTTCCGCGACGGCGTTCAGCTCGCGCGCGTAGACGATCTGTTGACCCAGTGTCGATACGCCGCGTTCGAAGGTCAGCGTTCCCATCGCGACCCGCCAGCCGTCGCCCGGTGCGCCGACCACCAAATCGGCATCGGTGCGGGCATCGTCGAAGAACACCTCATTGAATTCCGAGTCACCGGTCAGCTGGACGATCGGGCGGACCTCCACTCCGTCCTGGTCCAGCGGCACCAGCAGATAGGACAAGCCGGCGTGGCGCTTCGAGCCCTTCTCAGTGCGTGCCACCACAAAACACCACTGCGCCCAATGGGCCAGCGATGTCCACACCTTCTGGCCGTTGATCACCCACTCGTCGCCGTCCAGCACTGCGGTGGTGGACACGTTGGCCAGGTCGCTGCCGGCGCCCGGCTCGGAGTACCCCTGACACCACAACTCGGTGACGTCGAGGATTCGGGGCAGAAACCGTTGTTGCTGCTCGGGTGTTCCGAAGGCGATCAGCGTCGGCCCGAGCAGTTCCTCGCCGAAGTGGTTGACCTTCGCGGGCGCGTTGGCGATCGCGTACTCCTCGTAGAACGCGACCCGATGCGCGACGGACAGGCCGCGGCCGCCGTGCTCGACCGGCCAGCCCAAGCAGGTCAAGCCCGCTTGCGAGAGATGCCGATTCCAGGCCCGCCGCTCCTCGAACGCCTCGTGCTCGCGGCCCGGCCCGCCAAGCCCCTTGAGCGCGGCGAATTCACCGACCAGGTTCTCGGCCAGCCAGTCGCGTACCTCGGCCCGGAACTCCTCGACGCCCTGCACCCCTGTAGGCTAACCTACCAAGCACTTGCTTTGTTAGCCCCGGCGGCGATGTGCGTAGTGCAAGAGGAGTTCGATGTCGAGCCATCCGCAGACCATTCCTGCGGCGTTGGACCGCATCGCGCGCGAGCTCCCGGACCACAATGCGCTGGTCACGCCGGATCGCACCCTCACCTTTGCCGAGCTGCGCGAGGAGGTCCGCCGCGCCGCGGCGGCGATGATCACGCTGGGCGTAAACACCGGAGACCGGGTGGCGATCTGGTCGCCGAACACCTGGCACTGGGTGGTCGCCTGCCTGGCCACCCACTACGCGGGCGCCACCGTGGTACCGCTGAACACCCGCTACACCGCGGCCGAGGCCACCGACATCTTGGCCCGCACCGGCGCTCCGCTGCTGGTGGGGATGGGTGAGTTCCTCGGCGCGGACAGGATCGCGGATCTCGACCGGACTGCGCTGCCCGATCTGCGTCACATCGTGCGGGTGCCCGTAGAAAGCAGCGCGCGTTTCGACGACGGGACGTGGGACGAGTTCGTCGCCGCCGGCGCCGACCTCGCGGCGGCCGACGCCCGCGCCGCCGCCGTGTGTCCCGACGACCTCTCCGACATCCTCTTCACCTCCGGCACCACCGGCCGCAGCAAAGGCGTGCTGTGCGCGCACCGGCAATCGCTGTCCGGTTCGGCGGCGTGGGCGGCCTGCGGAAAGATCACCAGCGACGACCGCTACCTGTGCATCAATCCGTTCTTCCACAACTTCGGCTATAAGGCTGGAATCCTGGCCTGCCTGCAGACCGGCGCCACACTGATACCGCAGCTGACCTTCGATCCCGAGCAGGCGATGCGCGCGGTCGCCGAGCACCGGATCACCGTGCTGCCCGGACCGCCGACCATCTACCAGACGCTGCTCGACCATCCCGCCCGCGGTCGCTACGACCTGAGCTCACTGCGGTTCGCGGTCACCGGCGCGGCCACGGTGCCGGTGGTGCTGATCGAGCGGATGCAGACCGAACTCGACATCGACATCGTGCTCACCGCCTACGGCCTGACCGAATGCAACGGGTTCGGCACCATGTGCCGCGCCGACGACGACGCCGTCACGGTGGCCACCACCTGCGGACGCCCGATCGCCGATTTCGAGTTGCGAATCAACGGGGCTCACGGTGCCGAAACAGGAGAGGTGCTGCTGCGCGGCCCCAACGTGATGCTCGGTTATCTCAACGACCCCCAAGCCACTGCGGACACCATAGACGCCGACGGATGGCTGCACACCGGTGACATCGGAAAGCTCGACGGCGCAGGCAATCTCCAGATCACCGACCGCCTCAAGGACATGTACATCTGCGGCGGTTTCAACGTCTACCCGGCCGAGGTCGAGCAGGTGCTCGCCCGCCTGGACGATGTGCTGGACTGTGCGGTGATCGGCGTGCCCGACGAGCGGCTGGGCGAGGTCGGCCGAGCCTTCCTGGTGACGCGGCCAGGATCCGGTCTCGACGAGCAGGCGGTGATCGCGTACACCCGTGAGTACTTGGCCAACTTCAAAGCCCCCCGTTCGGTGAGGTTTGTCGACACGCTGCCACGCAACGCGGGCGGCAAGGTGGTCAAACCGCTACTGCGAGAGATGCCGTGATGAACCTTGATTTCGACGACGACACGCGGACATTCCAGCAGGAGGTGCGCGAGTTCCTGACTGTGAACAGGGACGCGTTCCCGACGCTGTCCTATGACACGGCCCAAGGATTCGAGCAGCATCGGCGCTGGGACAAGGTGCTTTTCGATGCCGGTTTGTCGGTGATCACCTGGCCGCGCAAGTACGGTGGCCGCGACGCAACCCTGGTCCAGTGGGTGGTCTTCGAGGAGGAATACTTCCGCGCCGGCGCCCCCGGGCGGGCGAGCGCCAACGGCACCTCGATGCTGGCGCCGACGTTGTTCGCGCACGGCACCGAGGAACAGCTCGATCGAATCTTGCCGAAGATGGCCAGCGGCGAGGAGATCTGGGCGCAGGCCTGGTCAGAGCCGGAGTCCGGCAGCGACCTGGCCTCGCTGCGCTCGACAGCCACCCGCACCGACGGCGGTTGGCTGCTCAACGGCCAGAAGATCTGGAGTTCGCGAGCGCCGTTCGGTGACAGAGCTTTTGGCTTGTTTCGCTCTGATCCCGAAGCGGAGCGCCACCGAGGGCTGACCTATTTCATGTTCGACCTGAAGGCCGACGGGATCACCGTGCGGCCGATCGCCCAACTCGGCGGCGACACCGGGTTCGGCGAGATCTTCCTCGACGATGTCTTCGTGCCGGACGCCGACGTGATCGGCGAGGTGCATGACGGTTGGCGGGCCGCGATGAGCACGTCGAGCAACGAACGCGGCATGTCGCTGCGCAGTCCGGCGCGCTTCCTGGCCGCCGCCGAACGTCTGATGCAGCTGTGGAAGACCCACGGCGACAGCGCCTTCGGTGATCAGGTAGCCGATGCGTGGATCAAAGCGCAGGCCTATCGGCTGCATACCTTCGGCACCGTCACCCGGGTGGCGAACGGCGGTGAGCTGGGCGCCGAGTCCTCGGTGACCAAGGTGTTCTGGTCCGACTTGGACGTCGCAGTGCATCAGACCGCGCTGGACATCCGCGGCGCCGACGCCGAGCTGGCCGGCCCCTGGACCGATGGCTTGCTGTTCGCACTCGGCGGCCCGATTTACGCCGGTACCAACGAGATTCAGCGCAATATCATCGCCGAGCGGCTGTTGGGGCTGCCCCGGGAAGCCCGAAGGTGAGATGCTGTGTATTTTGACCTTGACGCGCAACAGCGCGATTTCGCGGCCAGTATCGACGCGGCACTCGCCGCGGCCGATGTTCCGGGCGCGGTGCGCGCCTGGGCCGACGGTGACACTTCTCCCGGCCGCAAGGTCTGGGCGCGGTTGGCCGACCTGGGAGTCACCGCGTTGGCGGTGCCGGAGCGGTTCGACGGCCTCGACGCGCATCCGGTCGACCTGGTTGTCGCGCTGGAGCGGCTGGGACGCTGGTGTGTACCCGGTCCGGTCACCGAATCCATTGCGGTAGTACCGATCCTGCTCGTCGAGGATGACCGGTGCGCCGCGCTGGCGGCTGGCGAGCTGATCGTCACTGTCGCGCTTCCACCGCAGGTGCCCCGGGCGGTGGACGCCGATGCGGCCGGGCTGGTACTGGCCGCCGAAGCGGATGGCTGGGTCAGTGAAGCGCACGTCGGCGACCGGCACGAGTCCGTCGACCCGAGCCGTCACTTGTTCGACACCGACGCCGTCTGCGAAGCGTGGCAGGCCGATGTCGCCCGCGCCTACGAGTTCGGCGCGTTGGCCACCGCCGCGCAACTGGTCGGGGCCGGCCAGGCGCTGCTGGACGCCGCGGTCGAATACGCCAAGCAGCGCGCCCAATTCGGCCGGGTCATCGGCTCGTACCAAGCGATCAAGCACAAGCTGGCCGATGTGCATATCGCGCTCGAGCTGGTCCGCCCGCTGGTCTACGGGGCCGCATTGTCGCTGGCGGATCAGTCCCCCGACGCCCCGCGCGACGTCAGTGCGGCCAAGGCTGCGGCGTCTGACGCCGCGTTGCTGGCAGCCCGGTCGGCGCTGCAGACCCACGGTGCCATCGGTTTCACCGCCGAGCACGACTTGTCGCTCTGGCTGTTGCGGGTGCAGGCGTTGCGGTCAGCCTGGGGTGACCCGGCCACGCACCGGCGGCGAGTACTGGAGGCGCTGACATGAGTCGCGCCGGCGACGATGCAGAGCGCAGCGATGAGGAGGAGCGGCGCTGATGAGCGAAGAACGGGAGCTGTTGCGCGAGACCGTGGCGGCTCTGGTGGCCAAGCATGCCTCGCCCTCCGCAGTGCGCGAGGCGATGGAATCCGAGCATGGCTACGACGAATCGCTGTGGCGGCTGCTGTGTGAGCAGGTCGGCGCTGCCGCGCTGGTGGTGCCTGAGAACTACGGCGGCGCCGGCGGCAGTCTCGGTGACGCGGCCGTCGTCCTCGCAGAACTCGGCAAGGGGCTGGTGCCCAGCCCGCTGCTCGGCACCACGCTCGCCGAACTGGCGCTGCTGGCCGCAGACGATCCCGACGCCGACGCGCTGGGATCGCTGGCCGAAGGCGGGGCGATCGGCGCGGTGGTGTTCGACCCCGACTATGTGGTCAACGGCGACATCGCCGACATCGTCATCGCGACCAACGACGGCAAACTCGACCGATGGACGGCGTTCGGCGCCGAGCCTGTCGCCACCATGGACCCCACCCGCCGGTTGACCCACCTGACGCCGCAGAGCACCGCACCAGTGGGCGCCGATCCCGGCATCGCTGATGTCGCCGCGATCCTACTGGCCGCGGAACAGATCGGCGCCGCCGCCCGCTGCCTCGAGCTGACCGTCGAATACACCAAGGAACGGGTGCAGTTCGGTCGGCCGATCGGCAGCTTCCAGGCGCTCAAACACCGGATGGCCGACCTCTACGTCGCCGTGCAGGCCGCGCGTGCGGTCGTCAACGACGCGCTAGATGCGCCTTCGGCAACGTCGGCGGCGTTGGCCCGTGTCGCTGCGACCGAGGCGTTCAGCACGGTGGCCGCCGAGGGCATTCAGCTGCACGGTGGTATCGCCATCACCTGGGAACATGACATGCAGCTGTACTTCAAACGGGCGCACGGCAGTTCGCAGCTGCTGGGTCCGGCGCGCGAACACCTGCGCCGGCTGGAATCTGAAGTGTTCTAGCCTTGGGGACATGAGCGATCACGTCGCACTGCGCGCCGAGGTTCCGCCCTTCTACGTGATGGACGTCTTGCTGGCAGCCGCGGAGCGCCAGCGCAGCCACGGTGATCTGGTGAACCTATCGGCGGGCCAGCCGAGTGCCGGGGCGCCTGAGCCGGTGCGTGCTGCCGCGGCGGCGGCGCTACATCTGAATCAGCTTGGCTACACGGTGGCGTTGGGCATTCCAGAGCTGCGCGCGGCCATCGCAGCGTCGTATCTGGATCGTCATGGCTTGCAGGTCGATGTGGACGACGTGGTGGTGACGACGGGCTCATCGGGGGGCTTCCTGCTTACCTTCCTGTCCTGCTTCGACGTCGGTGACCGGGTGGCGGTCAGCAGTCCCGGCTACCCGTGCTATCGGAACATCTTGGCGGCGCTCGGGTGCGAAGTCGTGGTGATCGAATGCGGGCCGGAGACCCGGTTTCAGCCCACCGTGCAGATGCTCGCCGAGCTCGACCCGCCGGTGCAGGGCGTCGTGGTGGCCAGCCCGGCCAACCCAACCGGAACGGTCATCCCGCCCGCGGAGCTTGCGGCGATCGCGTCCTGGTGTGATGACTCGCGGGTGCGGCTGATCAGCGACGAGGTCTATCACGGGCTGGTCTACCCGGGCGCACCGCAGACCAGCTGCGCCTGGAGCACGTCGCGAAATGCGATGGTAGTCAACAGCTTTTCCAAGTATTTCGCCATGACCGGGTGGCGGCTGGGTTGGCTGCTGGTGCCGCCCGACCTGCGTCGGGCGGTGGACCGCCTGACCGGAAATTTCACCATCTGCCCGCCTGTGCTGTCGCAGTACGCCGCCGTCGCGGCGTTCACCCCCGAAGCCGTCGAAGAAGCCGACGGGCATTTGCACCAGTACGCCGTCAATCGCACGATGCTGCTCGACGGTCTGCGCGACATCGGCATCGACCGGCTGGCGCCCACCGACGGCGCGTTCTACGTCTACGCCGACGTCTCGGATTTCATCGCCGACTCGATGATTTTCTGCTCAAAGCTGTTGGCCGACACCGGGGTAGCGATTGCGCCCGGTATCGATTTCGATCCCGAGCACGGCGGTTCGTTCGTCCGACTGTCCTTTGCCGGGCCGACGAGTGACATCGAAGAGGCGTTGCGCCGGATGGGCGCGTGGCTGCCGGGCCAATAAGGGGTTCAGTGCGCTACGACGCAACCTCGTCGATGCGGGCTTCAAGGACCTTGCGTTCGCCTGCTTCTGCCACATTGATGCCGAAGCGGTCGGTGAGAGTGTCGACAACGGCCGACGCATCGTCGAGGCGGACCTTCTCGGTCGCGCCACCACGATGAATGGCGAGGTTGCGACCAGACAGGTTGCATCGCCCGTCAGCTGTGACCACAGAAGCGATCAGGCTTGTCACGAAATGTGACGACGGGTGGGTTGAGACATACCAGCTGCCCACTTTCAGATCGATCGGCGGCGCCGTCCTGGTCGCGAATTCATACAGCGACTGCCAATCGCCACGGATGAGGGCCTCCAACACCAGACCGTCGCCGCGGTCCTGGAGACGGTACGGCTCATGCATTGTCTGCTGGGCGCTGCCGGTCTCCAGCCGGATCGGCGACGTCGGCGTCTGGCCCCCGAAACCCACGTCGACGAGATAGGGCTGCTGTCCGCCGGGGAGGGTTACCGCCAAAAGAGTGTGCGTCTGGGACGGTACCGGGGCGCCCGCGGCGAGCGTCCAGACCACTCGGGCGCCAAACCGTCGCACGCCGAAGCCGAGTTTTTCCAGCACGTAGCCCATCAGCCCGTTGTGTTCGTAGCAGTAGCCACCGCGACGCCGGCGAACTAGCTTGTCGGTCAAAGCCTCTGGACTGAGGTCATCAATCGGCACGCCCAGCAGCGGATCGAGGTTCTCGAACGAAATCGTTCGAGTGTGGGCCGTAATCAGATCCTGAAGTACGCCGAACGTTGGCGCCACAGCGCCGTGATAGTCGATCCTCTCGAAATAGCCGTCCAGATCCAGTGTCATGTCGGCCATTCTGAACCAACAACAACGTTGTCAGGCGACTCGGGCCTCCACCACGCTGAGCGGAGAAGCGGTCTGCACCACCCGCGTCATCCGAAATCCCGCTTGGCTGAGCAGCTTTCGGTACTCGGCGGTGGTGCGTTCGCGGGCCGCCAAGTTCAGCAACATCTCCAGATCCGCCCATTTTCCCGGGAAGTCACGGTCGTGGTCGGGTATCACCAACTCGATGAGCAACACCGTCGCTCGGGGGCCGGCTGCGACGCGAACATTGCGCAGGATCTGCACCGCCTTATCGTCGGGCCAGTCGTGCATGATGTTCTTCAGCACGTAAGCGTCGCCGCCGCGGGGAATACTGTCGAAAAAGGATCCCGCCTCGATACGCACCCGATCGGCGACCTTGTGCTTGCACAGCAGGCTCGGGGCGCTCGCGACGACCTGAGGCAGGTCGTACAGAAGGCCCTGTGACTCCGGCGCCGTCGCCAGAATGGTGGCCAGCAATGGACCCTGCCCGCCGCCGACATCGACGATCGTGGGGTAGGCGCCGAAATCGTAGCCGGCGGCCACAGTCGCATCGGTCAACTCCGAAATGCTCGTCATGGTCCGGTTGAACAGGTCAGCATGCTGGGGATACTCGCCGAAATAGTCGAAGCTCTCCTTGCCGTGCAATACCGGAACCACCGATCGTCCGGTTCGGATCGAATCCACCAGCCGGGTCCATCGTTCGCGCTGTTCACGCGAGCCGTAGAACCGGGCCGCCCACACCATTGACACCGGCGCGTCGGAACGCAGCGTGTCGGCAAGGGGATTCAGCTCATAGCGGCCGTCACGGCGGCGGCGAAACACGCCCCGGCCGATCAACGCCCGCAACAGCCGGTGCAGCGCGTCGGCATCTGCACCGACCCGGGCCGCCAATTCGTCGATCGGCAATGGCCCGTCGGCGAGGGCGTCGGCAACACCCAACTCGGCCGCCACCGCGATCGCCTGAGATGTCCACGTGGCAATGATCATCTCCATCATCGCCGCCGGGGCGGGCACCAACCGCTGATTGAGCCGATACAGGTGGTGGCGAATCCACTCCACAACGCGGGCCAGTTTGGCGGGCGGCACCCTGGCGGTCGTCGACATCACCTCACCTCCGCGGCTAGCGCGGGGCCCGGGTCCCGGCTGAACTCCGCCGAGATGTCGCGGTGACTGACCCAACGCAGGAACATCGTCAACGCCCACGTCATGAACCGGTCCGAGATCAGCGCCGCCGGTCGTAGCACGGATTCCGGGCGCGACACCTGCTGCGTGGTCAACAAGGACACCGCCTTGACCTTGCGCCGTCGGGTGTTCTCGTACCAGCGCAGGGCGCTGCCGAGCTCACTCTTGTTGTGGCTGCTGCCGTTTCGGAAATCTGACAGAGCCTTGCGCAAAACCATCGTGTCCAGCAGCGCCTGATTAGTCCCCTGCGCGAGCGTGGGCGGCATCGCGTGGGCGGCATCGCCGAGCAACGTCAGCGCGCCCGCGCCGGCGCGGGGAATCGGATGCCGAAAATGCGGGAACGGCGAAGGGGCCAGATCGTCGTCGGTCAAGGTCGCGAGTACTTGATCGACTGTGTCGGACCATCCGGCGAAATGGGACCGGATCATCTCGATCGGACGCTGCGGTCTGACAAAGTCAGGCGACCAGGGCAAGTCGAACCACCATTGCAGGGCAGAGCCTCCAGCCGGCCACAAGCCGAGGTTTCCGTGCTCGCCGATCATCATCGTTGCGACGTGCGGCTCGGCGATGCTCGGGAGAGTGACCAGTCCCTGCCAGCTGCACCAGCCGGTCGACTTCGCGGGCTGCCCGCCGGCGATACCGCGAACCACGGAGTGCAGGCCATCCGCACCGATCAACAGATCCCCGTCGGCCGAGCTGCCGTCTTCGAAGTCGACCCGCACACCATTGGGGGTACTGACCACCCCTGCAGCGCGGGAGTTGCATCGGACGCGGTCGCTCGGAAAGCCTTTGAGTAATCGTTCCAGCAGGATTCGACGTGGGACCATCCGAACGGGCGCGCCCAGCCGGTTCACCATCGCGTTCAGGTCCATGGTCGCCAGCGGGCGACCGGTGGATGTCATGATCCGCACGGTGGACAACAGCTGCCCGGCTCCGTCCATGTCGACACCCAGCTGCTGGAGCACCGTCGCGCCATTGGACCAGATGGTGACGGCGCCACCGCCTGGCGTCACGTTCGGTCGCTGGTCGAAGACGGTGACGTCGTGTCCGTCGCGCAGTAATCCGCGGGCGACGGAAATGCCGCTCACACCCGCGCCGATGACCAGGATTCGAAGTTTCAATCGAGGAGCCGCCCTAGTCCTCGGCGTGCCGGTCGTAGTCCCACCGCTCGAGCCGTGCCTGCAGCCTCAACAGGCAATATCCTGCGAACGGTGTGCCGACCGAGAAGTAGACCATCAGCAGCGGACTCATCTCAAAACCTCTCTAGAACCTCTGCTGCTACCACGCGATACCTCGACCAAAAGTTCATCGCGGCGCTTAGCATCCCGACATGACCGACTTCTCGAATCTGCCGCCCGATGATCAGCAGGCGATCGGTAAAACACTTCTGACGTTGCTGAAAGGTTTCCGCGACCGCGATGCGGAGGCGCTGCATGCGGTGTATTCCGACGACGCCGACTGGGTCAACGCCTTCGGCACGGTCAAACGCGGGCGCGAGGACATCGTCGACTACCTCAGGGGCTTGTTCGCCGATGACAACTTCAACCGCGGCGAACCCGAGGGGCCGCCCGAGACCAGTTTCCGGGTGCTGACACCCGAGGTCGTTCTGGTGTCGGCACACCTGCGGATCAAAGGTCAGGGGCTGGTCGGAGGCGGAACGCTTGACCGGGACAACTTCTCGCTTCGCGCATTGCAGCGTCAGGGTGACGGATCGTGGGTCATCGTGTCGGAGATGTTCCAGGACGCCAACACCGAAACCACCTACGCGCAATGAGGAAGCCGGCACGGTGAGCCTGGCTATTTCCGATCACGAGCGGGCCGCGCTGGCCGAGCTCGCGAACTTCCCACTGTTCGCCGCGATGACCGGGCGACGGTCGCGTCGATTCCCGGTCGGCGGCCGGATTCCCGCCGGAACGCTGGCCTACACCAGTCGTCGACCGGTGCAGCCGTTGTCGGAAGTCGAACGTGCACTGCTGGTTTCGGCAACCGGTGGCGTCACCGGCTGGAACTTCGGCATCACTCACAACCCCAGCTACGCGCCGTTGTTTCCCAACTACTCCGGCAGCGCGACGGGGCGAACCTTCCCGTCGGCCGCCGGATTCCACACCAGCCAGCTATTCTTCACCGACGACACCGGCACCTATCTTCTGCCCAGCCGCGACGAGCATCCCCGCGAATTCGACAGCATCGAAGAGTGGATCAGTCACACCGCGGAGTCCTATGTACGTGTCTCGGACACCCGCCTCGAACTGCCGCGCGAGGAACCGCACATGGAAGGCCACAACATCTGGATCGGCAACCATCCGGGCAGTCTGCTGGCCTTCCCGGTGGCTGATCTCGCCGAGCATCTGATGGAAAACCTGTGGTTCTTCGCGGCCAACGGCTACCCGATCTTCGATGACATCCATGGCCGCAACATCGCTGGCCTGGAACGGTTTTCCTCGCTACCGCACGCCGACGACCCGATCCCGCTGTCGTTCGTCGAGCAGTACACGCTGACCGAGACGAGTGCGGAACTCGCGATCGCCACCAACAACGGGGTGCTGGCGCTGCAGGCAATGGGTCTCGGCGGCTGGACCTTCGACGGGCTCAATCGGTTGTCGGTGTTGGGTGGCTCTGGTGATCCGAGCGCACCCGGGCTGGGCTTCGTCGCCGACGACGACGAACGCTGGCCCTTCCCCAACGTGACCGGGCTGCCCGGATACTTCGAGACGCTCAGCCCACCGCATGTGCCGTCGGTCGAGGCCGGGGTGGACAAGCTGGTCGCGCGAAAATACGGTCCGGGCGGGCCGTTTCACCCGGATACGCCGGGGCCATGGTCGGATACACCGAAGGTGCGCGCCTCCGCGCTGCCGCCGGACGGCATTCAGGAAATCGTCACCGTTGAAGCGTCCTACATCTACGATGCCTTCGGCAAGCTGCCCGGCACCGTGCCGACCGTGCACGTGCTGATGTACCTACAGGCGCAACATCTCGACGTTGACTTCTACGACGAGTTCTTCGGCCCGGGCGCCTACCTGCCCACGCACGCCGATCACCAGGCCCGCTGGCATTAGCCTGAGATTCTTTGGTAGCCGACGGGACTGAACGAGTCCGGGTCGGCGACTTCCCAATCGGACCGCCACGTGCCCGGCGCATGGTTGAGTAGTTCTCCCGGCTCGAGCCACTCGTAAATTTCTGCGTACGAACGTTGCGAGGTGGGCGATACGCGCTTGCGCAGCATGTGCGGGTTGAGCATCGACGGGTCGGAGACGCCCATCGAGGCCATCATCCGCATCGCCTGGGCGACGGTGGCCCGCTGGTAGCGATACACGCGTTCGCTCTTGTCGGCCACGTCAAGCGCGCGGGCCCGATACGGATCCTGGGTTGCGACCCCGACCGGGCAGTGATTGGTGTGACACCGCATAGATTGGATGCAACCCGCCGCCATCATCATGGATCGGGCCGAGTTGGTGTAGTCCGCACCTTGGATCAGGCGCTTGATGATGTCGTTTCCCGAGGCGACTTTGCCGCCCGCCCCGATCCGTATCCTGTCCCGCAGACCCGTTCCCACCAAGGCGTTGTGGACGGTCATCAACCCGTCGGTGAGCGGGAGGCCAATGTTGTCTTCGTATTCCAGCGGCGCCGCGGCGGTTCCGCCCTCGGCACCATCGACGATGATGAAGTCGGGCGTCACCCCTTCGGCCAGCATCGCCTTGCAGACCGCCAGCACGTCCACCCGGGAGCCGACACACAGCTTGAAACCCACCGGCTTCCCGCCGGCCAGCTCTCGCAGCTTCGCCACGAACGTGATCAGCTGACGCGGGGTATGAAACGCTGAATGCGACGCCGGGCTGACGCACTTCTCGCCGACCGGCACGCCTCGGTAGCGGGCGATCTCCTCGCTGACCTTCGCGGCGGGAAGCACTCCACCGATGCCGGGCTTGGCGCCCTGGCTCAGCTTGATCGAGACGCACTTCACCAGACCGTGGGCTGCCTTGTCCGCGAACTGATCCGGATCGAACGCGCCGTCTTTGGTACGAGCACCGAAGTAGCCGGAGCCGATCTCCCACACCACGTCGGCGCCACCGAGATGATACGGAGTCAGCCCACCTTCGCCCGTATCGTGGGCGAACCCACCCTTGCGGGCGCCGTTGTTCAGCGCGCGCAGGGCGTTGGCCGACAGAGCGCCGAAGCTCATCGCCGAGACGTTCATCAGCGCCATGTCGTACGGTCGCGTGCAATCGGGCCCACCGACTCGTACCCGGAACGGCTCATCCGGGGGCTCAAGCGGGCGCGCCGAATGCACCAGATACTCGTAGCCGACCTCGTCGATGTCGCGCTCCGTCCCGAAAGCCATTTCGGCGGCGATGCCCTTGGCCCGCTCGTAGATCAACGAGCGGACGTCACGGTCGAAGGGGCGCCCGTCGAAGTTGGGTTCGATGAAGTACTGCTGGATTTCCGGGCGCAGCGCCTCCAGCAGAAACCGCATATGCCCCAGGATCGGGTAGTTGCGCAGCACCGAGTGCTTACGTTGGACGAGGTCGTGGATGCCAACGGCCGCGGCGACCGCGACTACCCCTGCGGGAATCCACCAGCCCCACGACCCCACGACGGCCAAGGGCAGCAATGCCGCCGCCAGAACCGTCAACAATGCGACAAAGCCAAACCGGATCAACGCAGCCCCGTTTCCCGCAGCAGGATCTTCATCGCAGAGCGTAGCGTTAGCGCGAAATATGACGCCGGAATTCGTACGCCGTCAGCCAGCGTCGTCGGGGACCATGGTCACTTGCGTCAGCCGCACGCTGTTGCCGGACGGGTCGCGGAACCCGGAGTCGATGCCATATGGCATTTCATGCGGCGCCTCGGTGAACTCCACGCCGCGAGCCTTGAGTTGCTCGTAGGTGGCCTGGCAGTTGTCGGTCGTGAGGAATACGGTGCCCGCGAAGCCCTTTGCGACGACCTCCATCACCTGTTCCCGGGTGGCGTCATCCATCACCGGTGGGCCCGGGACCGCCATCAGCACGATCGACACGTCGTCCTGGCCGGGCGGCCCGACGGTAAGCCACCGGAAGCCCAATTCGGGCAGCCTGACATCCTGGCGGACCTCCATGCCCACCTTTTCGGTCCAGTATTTCAACGCGACTTCTTGGTCATGCACCCACAGGTGGGCGCTGGCGATCTTCAACATGAGGCCGACGCTACGGTCCGCCGCGCCCGTCCGTCTTCTCCCCGTGTGCGGTCTTGATGCGACTGTCCCGCGCCGGCCGCGTGTCGCGCTGCAGAATGCAGCTCGGCACCCGGGCGTGCACAGAGGCCGGCGGCATGCTCGCCCGGTATGCCGCCGGGGGCTTGCCGAACACCCGCGCGAAGCTAGTCGTGAACGATCCGATGCTCTGCAGCCCGACCATCACGCAGATTTCGGCCACCGAGCGGTCGGTGTAACGCAGCAACGCCGCCGCCCGCTCCAGCCGGCGGCTCTGAAGATAGGCGCGAGGCGACTCGCCGAACGTCTTGGTGAACATCCGACTGAAATGCGCCCGCGACAACCCCGCCGCCGCAGCCAGGTCCGCCACGGTGATCGGCTCCGCGTAGCGCGCGTCGACGAAATCCTTCGCCCTCAGTAGATAACGGGCGGGGGGCACCTGCGGCATGAAATCAGTATCGCCCCTTGCGGGAGGTAGGCCATTAAGCCAGCTCCGTCATACATCCGGCGCAAATCCGCTACAGCCAGGTGTCCTGAGTGGTCGTCGTCAGGAACGCCTCGAGGTCGTCACGCCACTGCGCCGGCGTGGTCTTGTCCGGCTCGATGCCGGTGTAATCGCCGCGGTAGAACAGCAATGGCCGTGGCTTGATCTTGGGCACCTCCGAAAGGGACTGCACCGAGCCGAACACCACGAAATGGTCGCCGCCGTCGTGCACTGACGCCACCGTGCAGTCGATGTACGCCAACGATCCGTCGATGACGGGCGAACCCGAAGGCGAAGCGCTCCAGTCGATACCGGCGAACTTGTCCGGTTCCTTGGAGCCGAACCGCGCCGACACATCCTTTTGGCTCTCGGTCAACACGTTGACGCAGAACTTCCCGGCGACCTCGATGGCTTTCCATGAGCGCGAGACCTTGGTGGGGCAGAACAGCACCAGCGGCGGCTCGAGCGACAGCGCCGCAAACGACTGACAGGCGAAACCGACCGGGACGTCGTCGTGCAGTGTGGTGATGATCGTGATCCCGGTGCAGAACTGACCCAGCACGCTGCGGAACGTGCGCGGGTCTATCGGCGCAGCAGACACAGTGTTGAGGCTAGCTTTTGAAGCCGATGGTGAAGTCGTGGCCCCACAGGCTCACAGCGGTGCTTTCCCTGGCGATCCAGTCGTCATCGTCGACTTTCCTGCCCTCACAACCGAATTCGACATCGAACCCACCTGGTGTCTTCATGTAGAAGGACAACATCAGGTCGTTGACGTGCCGACCCAGCGTGGCCGACATAGGCACCTTGCGGCGCAACGCCCGATCCAGGCACAGACCGACGTCGTCGGCCTCCCCGACCTCCATCATCAGGTGCACGATCCCACTGGGCGTTGGTGCCGGCATGAAGGCCAGGCTGTGATGGCGCGGGTTGCAGCCAAAGAAGCGCAGCCACGCCGACGGCCCGTCGGCTGGGCGGCCCACCAACTGCGGCGGCAGCCGCATCGAGTCGCGCAGCTTGAACCCGAGCACATCGCGGTAAAAGTGCAGCGCCTCGGCGTCGTCGCGGGTGGACATCACCACATGTCCCAGGCCCTGTTCACCGGTGACGAACGTATGCCCATACGGGCTGACGACGCGGCGGTGCTCGAGCGCGGCGCCGTGGAACACCTCCAGGCGATTCCCCGAGGGATCGGAGAACCTGATCATCTCGTCTACCCGCCGATCGGCCAACTCAGCGGCGGTGGCCTCCTTGTACGGTGTGCCCTCGACGTCGAGCCGATTCCGGATTTCCTGCAGGCCTTCGGCATTCGCGCATTCCCAACCAGACTCCGATAGCCGGTCGTGCTCACCCGGCACGATCACCAACCGGGCGGGGAAGTCGTCCATGCGCAGATACAGCGCGCCGTCGGTGGTTCCACTGCCCTCGATCATGCCGAGGACTTTCAGGCCGTATTCCCGCCACGCCGCCACATCGGTTGCCTCGATGCGCAGGTAGCCCAGCGAACGGATGCTCATTACGCACCTCCCAGGAAATCGATGGTCAGCTTGTTGAACTCGTCGAACTTCTCCACCTGCGCCCAGTGTCCACACTGCCCGAACACGTGCAGCTGCGCCCGCGGGATGGTCTTCAGCGCGACCAGCGCGCCGTCGAGCGGGTTGACCCGATCTTCGCGGCCCCAGATCAACAGCACCGGCTGACGCAGCCGGTGGACCTCGCGCCACATCATGCCGAGTTCGAAATCAGGCCCAGCGAACGACTTTCCCATCGCCATCGTCGCGGCCAGTGATTCCGGCGTGCTGGCCAACGCGAAACGCTCATCGACAAGCTCCGGGGTGATCAGCTTCTGGTTGTAGACCATCACGCGCAGGAACGCCTCGAGATTTTCTCGGGTCGGCTCGATGGAGAATTTCCCAAGCCGCTTGACACCCTCGGTCGGATCAGGCGCAAACAGGTTGATGCTCAGCCCGCCGGGACCCATCAGCACCAGGCGTCCGGCGTGGTCCGGGTAGTCCAGCGCGAACCGGACGGCGGTGCCTCCACCCAATGAATTGCCCACCATCGGAACGCGTCCCAGACCGAGTTGGTCGAAGAGCCCTTTGAGCGCCCTAGCGGCATAGTGATTGAACTGGCCGTGTTCGGCGCGTTTGTCGGAATGGCCGTAGCCAGGCTGATCAACGGCCAGCACGTGAAAACGCTCGGCCAACACCGGAATGTTGCGCGAGAAGTTCGTCCAGCTCGCCGCTCCGGGACCGCCCCCGTGCAGCAGTACCACCGTCTGGTCGTGACCGACGCCCGCTTCGTGATAGTGCAGCTTCAGCGGTCCGTCGACGTCGACCTCGACGAACCGCGAGGTCGACTCGAAGGTCAGCTCATCAGTCGCGGTCATACCTAAACCATGGTGTCGCCGGGCGGCAGCCCGAACTCGTGGTTACCGAAGATCACGTACGCCCGCTCGGGGTCGTTGGCCGCGTGCACCCGGCCGGCGTGTGCGTCGCGCCAGAAACGTTGCACCGGTGTGTCATTGGCCAGCGCTGTGGCCCCGGAGGCCTCGAACAGGCGGTCGATCGAGGAGATCGCGCGGCCGGTGGCACGCACCTGATCGCGGCGGGCGCGGGCGCGCAGGTCGAACGGGATCTCCTTGCCGGCGGACAGCAGCGTGTACTCGTCGGCAACGTTGCCGCTCAACTGGCGCCAGGCCGCGTCGATGTCGCTGGCCGCCTCGGCGATACGAACCTTGGCGAACGGGTCGTCCTTGGCCTTCTCCCCGGCGAACGCCGCGCGCACCCGCTTCCCCTGGTGCTCCACATGCGCGTCGTACGCGCCGTAAGCCATGCCGACGATCGGCGCCGAAATGGTAGTGGGATGCATGGTGCCCCAAGGCATTTTGTAAACCGGAGCGGTGTTGGTCTGGTAGCCGCCCGCGGTGCCGTCATTCATCGCCTTGTACGACAAGAACCGGTGCCGGGGTACGAAGACGTCCTTGACGATGACGGTGTTGCTGCCGGTGCCGCGCAGGCCGACGACATGCCAGACGTCGTCGATGCGGTACTCGCTGCGCGGGATCAAAAAGCTGCCGAAGTCCACCGGCCGGCCGTCCTTGATGACCGGGCCACCGAGAAATGCCCACGTGGCGTGGTCACAGCCCGACGACCAGTTCCACGAGCCGCTGACCAAATAGCCACCGTCGACCACGACGCCCGCACCCATCGGGGCGTACGACGACGAAATCCGCACATTGGTGTCCTCGCCCCACACCTCCTCTTGGGCCTGCTGGTCGAACAGCGCCAGGTGCCAGTTGTGCACGCCGATGATCGAGCTCACCCAGCCGGTAGACCCACAAGCACTGGCCAGGCGACGAGCCGCCTCGTAGAACAGCGCGGGGTCACATTCCAGACCGTCCCACTGCTTGGGCTGCAGCAGCCGGAAGAAACCGATTTCCTGAAGCTCGCTCACCGTGTCGTCCGGCAACCGGCGCAGGTCTTCGGTCTCCTGTGCCCGCTGCCGCAATTTGGGGAGCAGCTCGTCGATGCCGTCTAGGACCGACTGGGCGTCACGTTGTTCAATGGACGTCACGGGTTCCTCCATAGGTGGCTCACTCAAACAGAGACTAGAACACGTTCCGATTTGTGTCGAGCAGGCTATTCCTGCGACTGGTAGCGCCATCAATCGAGTTTTCTGTAACCTGTTCTAGTTATGATAGACGAGAGGACTTCGCAGTGCCGGAAGTCGTGACCGATGAGGTTCCCGACGAGCCGCTCGGCAGCCATGTCCTTGAACTGGAGATCGCCGATGTTCTCGCCGAGACCGACGAAGCGCGGTCGCTGGTCTTCGCCGTGCCCGACGGTGCGAACATTCCTGCTGACCGGCTGCGGTATGCACCCGGCCAGTTTCTTACACTGCGGGTCCCCAGCGAGCGCACCGGATCGGTCGCGCGCTGCTATTCGCTGTGCAGCTCGCCGTTCACCGACGACGCGCTCACGGTCACCGTCAAGCGGACCGCCGACGGGTACGCGTCGAACTGGCTGTGCGACCACGCCCATCCCGGCATGCGGATTCACGTGCTCGCGCCGTCGGGCACGTTCGTGCCGAAGACGCTCGACGACAACTTCCTGCTGCTGGCCGCCGGCAGCGGGATCACGCCGGTCATGTCGATCTGCAAATCGGCGCTGTCCGAGGGCAGCGGGCAGGTGGTGTTGCTCTACGCCAACCGCGACGACCGCTCGGTGATATTCGGCGACGCCCTGCGCGAGCTCGCCGCCAAATACCCCGACCGGCTGACCGTGCTGCACTGGCTGGAGTCGCTGCAAGGGTTGCCGTCCGCGACCGTGCTGGCCCAACTGGCCGCCCCGTTCACCGACCGGCAGGCATTCATCTGCGGGCCCGGACCATTCATGGCGGCCGCGCGTGAAGCCCTCGAAACTCTGAAAGTGCCTGCGCAGCAAGTACATATCGAGGTGTTCCGGTCGCTGGAGACCGATCCGTTCGCCGCGGTGAAGATCGAAGACGAAGGCGACGAGCCGCCGGCCACCGCGGTGGTCGAGCTGGACGGGCAAACACATACCGTGTCGTGGCCGCGCCGGGCCAAGCTGCTCGACGTGCTGCTGGACGCCGGCCTGGACGCGCCGTTCTCCTGCCGCGAGGGCCAGTGCGGCGCCTGCGCCACCACGCTGCGCAAAGGCAAGGTGAGCATGGAGGTCAACGACGTGTTGGAGCAGCAGGACCTCGACGACGGGCTGATCCTGGCCTGCCAGTCGCACCCGGAAACCGATTCGGTCGAAGTTACCTACGACGAGTAGCCGCAGCGTAAGTTCTGCTCACCGTAAGCGAGAGGACGCAGGATGAAGCGGCTGGTGACGGCACTGGCAGGCGCCGGGCTGATGTTGGCGTTGGCGCCTCCCGCGGTCTCGCCGGCGGCCAGCAACAACGCCACCACGCTCACTCCGCTCCCCGACGGCACCCAGCTGGAGACGTTTGTCCGGCTCGACTGCCATCACGCGAACGGCAGCTGCGACTTCACCGTCGGCGCCGACCGGCGGGCGGGCGACGGCGTGACGGGATTCCCGAACGATCTGTGGTCGCGGCAGAGCACCACGATCCGCCCGTCCGACCGGCTGACCTACCTGGATGTGCACGCCACCGCCCAGTACGACCGGGTCAACAAAGACGGCGGTTCCGACGAAGTCACCACCATCTACATGGGCGAAGGGCCGCTGGAGAAGTATCAGACCGTCGGCCGGATCGACTCGACGAGCTGGCGGACCGGGCAACCCAGTCTTGACGTCAACGTCATCGCCTGCACGCACATCCAGGTGGTCTACAGCGGGGTCAACATCACCTCGCCGAGTACCTGCGCGCAAGCCAACTTTTCGTAATCAGGAAAGCTTCTGCGACAACACTTTTGCGAAGGCCTCACCGAGACTCGAGAAAAGTGATCACCGCTCGAACGCGGCGGTGATCGTCGGCGGTCTCAGGCAGGTTCAGCTTGTTCAGGATGCTTCGCACATGCTTCTCGACCGTGCCTTCGGTAAGCCACAGTCGACGGGCGATGCCCGCGTTGGTGCGGCCCTCCGCCATCAGCGCCAACACCTCACGTTCCCGAGGACTAAGAACAGCAAGCGGATCTTGGCGTCGGCGTCCGGAGACCAACTCCTGGATGAGCGCCGGATCGACTACTGAGCCGCCATTGGCGATCCGTTGTAGTGAATCGACAAACTCCGCCACGTCTGTGACCCGACTCTTCAGGAGATAGCCGATGGCATGACCGCTGGACAAAAGCTCCACCGCATGCTCGACGTCAACATGCGCCGACAAAACCAAAATGCCGATTTCGGGCAGTTCACCCCGAATGACTCCTGCAACGTCAAGACCCTCGGTGGTGTTGGTTGGCGGCATACGGATGTCGATGACAAGCAGGTCCGGATTTTCCGCACGGACTAGCGCAAGAGTTTCGGTGGCATTGCCTGCCTGGCCGACAACATCGAACCCGGAGCGCCCGAGCAGGCTCGACAGCCCTTCACGAAGAAGGACGTCGTCGTCAGCCACAATCACGCGTAGAGCGCTACTTCGCGAAATTGCTCCTTCTCCTGGCGCACTGTGCGTGTTGCTGGAGTCCACTCCCATGCGGCAACATCCTCTCGGCCATTCGACCGATCACATCTTGCTACGGACGCACCCGGAAAGTCACTGACCACACTACTAACCGTCAGGCCGGCATCCCGATGAGTCGTGCGAAATCGCCGAATCTGCGCGTCACCGTTGATGTAGGAGGTGACGTTTAGCCGGTGCTGTAAGCCCAATAGTCATACGAGCCGCCGGGCACCGGGCACAGGCCGTGGTATGCGGCCAGCACGAACTGCCCCGCTTGTTCCAAGGTCAGCTGTGGATGGTCGTGCACCAGGCCAGCTGCTACCTGAGTACCCGGCATCTGCCGAACCCACAGTCTCCTGCACACGCTGTAGCCGTCTTCCAGCATCGCCGGATCCGTTCCGGTGATGCCCGCCGCGCGTGCGGCGGCCAGGAAGTCCGGGACGGCCTGGGGTTGCCGTATTACCGGGCTGGCGCCAGCCGGCGCGGCCAGGCCTATGGCGATGGCGGCTCCAACGGCACCGACGAGGACTTTGGCCAACCTCGGTGGATTGGTTATGCGGTCAGTGATCATATCTATTGCCTCCCTTTCACTTTGGTGTTATGGCGAGGTCGTCGCCGAGGTTGACTGCTCGGCTGGATTAGTGCGCGCTGCACCGTGGGCGTACGCGCCCGGCGCAAGCCCGATCAGGGACAGCCAGAAAACGACGGCGATCACGGCCAATAAAGCGGTGGCGATGAGGTGCCGAAACAGCTGCCTGCTGTGGGGGTTTTCGGTTTGAAGGCGCAATGACTGCTGCCCGCAATCGACATCGTCACCGCATCCACCTGACGGAATTCCGGCCATCTTCGGTTGCCAAACCACGGAATCCGGCTGCGGTGAAGGTACTTCGAACGGGTAGCTCTTCATGGCTGTAAGCGTCGCGCGGTATACACAGAAAGTCTTCGCGGCTAACGCCCATTGACCACCCCCGTTAGCGGCAGTTGGCCATTACCAGCTAGCTGCAATGAGCCCGGCGCTGAGCAGCGCACATCACAAAGGACGGCGTGAGATCTGCGGGACTACTTGCTTTCACCCAGGCGACCGAGGGCCGCGGTGATCGCACTAGCGGAAAGCGCTGACTTGGCGAGGAAACCTATGGCAGGGCTCGTCTCGATCATGTCCGTCAGGTCGGGCTCGGCGTGTGTAGAGATCAGTATGACCGGGGCCGTTGCCGCGCAGTCGATCTCGTGAAGAGCCTCCGCGAGATCGAAGCCGCTTTCTTCTCCGATATTTACATCGACCAGTGTTACGTCGGGTCGCAGCTCTTGGACGGACCGCAGCGCGTCGGCATTCGTTGATGCCACACCAACGACGCGGGCCCCCTGGTGTTCAAGCAGCCGTCTCGCCGAGTCGAGGAATTCCGGGTTGTCGTCGACGATGACAACCCGGATCGGCTTAGCCAGTGACTCCACATCGCCATTGTGACCGCGGAGGCCGCCTGCCGGCATTCCCGCTAGCACCCATGTTCACGTCTCGCGCGGCACTAGTTCGCTGGACTGCCCACCGGGCGACCCGTCGGGTCCGAGGGGAATATTCACCACTAGCGACGTGCCGTCGCCGAGACGACTCGCGATGGCGATCTGACCTCCAAGGGCCTCAACCCGGTCCACCAGGCCTATGAGTCCAGACCCTTTGCGGGCATCGGCTCCCCCGACCCCGTCATCGCGAATCGAAAGATAAAGCTTGTCATCCTCGGCTTTGACAGCCAGCTGGACCCGGGACGCCTGTGCATGCTTAGCCACATTCGTAAGCGCCTCTGCCACAAGGTAATACCCGGCCACCTCTACATAGTCAGGTAAGCGCCGAGGTACCGCTACATCCAGTTCAACCGGCACCGCGCAGCGGCGCGCGAGTGTCTTCAGCGTCGGTCCGAGGCCTCCTCGTGACAGGATCGCCGGGTGAATACCGCGGGCAATCTCGCGTAGCTCGTCCGACACACCGACCAAACCAGTGACGACGTCGGAAATTTGTGCCCGCAGCGTCGCGTGCTCGGTGGGGACAGACTCCTCGGCCAGGCGCAACTTGAGTCCCAACGACACCAGCCGCTGTTGAGCACCGTCATGCAAATCCCGTTCGATACGCCGCCGCGTCTCGTCAGCGGCCGCGACAATACGCGCTCGTGACGCTCTCAGTTCCGCACGTGCATTGGCATTTGCAATCGCAATTGTGATGAGGTCGGCGAAGTCGGTGACGCGTCGCTCCGCGTTGGGTGGAAAGGCGTCGGATCGAGAGGAACCGGCGATGGCCGCTCCCCAGACCTGGCTGCCGGCCATGATCGGAGCTCCTACACCCGAGGTCAGACCCAGCTCACGGATACGCGCTGCTGCGGACCCGGAAGCATGGTCGTGGCTGTCCATTCGGGCGACTCGGCCGCTTCGCCGCACCATTGCCGCAATATTCTCGCCGTCGAGCGAAAAGTGTTCTCCCACAGGCATGTTCTGCAATCCCGGCTCGTCGGCCGCTGCAACCAGGACAGCAGTGCCGTCAGGCTCGTATCGCCACAATGACGCGTTGCGAACATCCAGACAAGTGGCTAACTCCGCGACGACGGTTGAGAACACCTCCGATGGCGCAACGTTACGCGCCACCAACGTCGCGACCCGGCGCAGCGCGGCCTGCTGCCTCGCGGCGAGATCGGCTTCGTGCCGGCGCCGATCGGCTTCGATGGCGCTTGCTCGGGCCAGCCCCGCAAGACTGTTGGCCAACAGCGCCACGACGAAGAAGACGCCAACCACCACCCAGTTCTGCAGCTGGGTCACACTGAAGCTGTCCGGCCAGCTTCGGCAATAGTCGAACGCGAATGCGCTCACCAGTGCGGTGATCGCCGCCAATCCGAACCCCCAGGCCATTCCGACCAGCAGTACCCCGAGCAGGTACACCGTGCCGAATGCCATGGTCGGAGCAAAATGTTTCAGCACAACAACAACAGCGGTCTCGACGCCTATCAATGCCGCAGCGGCGATGACACCTTGCCAGAGCGGCGGAGGGGTCGGCCGCACTAACAGCCGCATGACCCGCCCGCCCGGACGTCCCAATCCGCCGCTCTCGGCCTGAGCGATCCCATGCCCTGTCACATGATCGGCGTAGCACGCGCGATGGCCCACCGCAATGTCGCCAGCGAAGTGCCGACACCGCTGCCGGCTAGCCGGTAGCCAAAGATTCCGGTTAGCTGCAATCCCATGTTGGTGTCAGCCGCACAGACATCGGTTCCTCTGGCCGGAATCATCGAGGCATGACTACAACAGCCCAACACCCGACAGCACAGACAAATGGCGGCAGCCGGCGGCGAGAGGACGAGGTGCACGGATTCCAGCCGTCACGGCAGCTTGTCGAGAACCTTCAACGGATCCTCGTCGACCTCATCGAGCTGCACTTGCAGGGCAAGCAGGCCCACTGGAACGTCATCGGTACGAATTTCCGCGATTTACATCTACAACTCGACGAGCTGGTCGACTTCGCCAGGGAGGGCAGCGACATCATCGCCGAGCGCATGCGCGCGCTTGACGCGGTGCCGGACGGCCGGTCCGACACGGTGGTTGCCACAACAAGCCTGCCCCGATTCCCGGCTAACGAGCACAACACGACGGAGGTCGTAGACCGGATCACGACCCGCATTTATGCGACTGTCGAGACGCTTCGCACCGTGCATGACGCGGTTGACGCGGAAGACCCCAGCACAGCCGATATCCTGCATGAGCAGATCGACGGGCTGGAGAAGCTCGCGTGGCTGATCAAATCGGAAAACCGTAAGGTCTAGCCCGATACATCCCTCTCGTGCATGCGTACGTCACAGCTTGTCCGACAACACTTTTGCGAAAGTGTGCGTATCGCCCGGCCAGCGCGCTGACACGTAGCCGCCGTCGTCGACGACGAACGCCGGCCGCGAGTCAGTTGTGGTGTCGCGCACCATTCCCGAGGTTTTCATCCGCCAATGCTGCGACCCGCGTTCGACATCGCAGAAGTCCGCCGGGTTCTTCAGCGCGCGGGTGACCTCGGACTGCACGGACATGTAGCCGGCCGGCTGGCCGGGCTCCTCGGTGTAGGTGCGGTAGTAGTCGGCGTTCCAGAAGCGGGTGATCCGGGTGAGACGCCAGGCGGTGCGCTCCAGCGCCCAGGTCAGCGCCGTGGTCCGGCGTCCGTAGAGCACCGAGTGACCGGTCGTCGGGTCGACGCTGCGCGCGGCCAGCAGCACTCCGTGACAGATCGCGGCCACCTTCACCCCGCGGGCAAAGGCGTCAACGACGAGTCGCTGCAGCGTTGCACTATCGATGTAGGACCGCATTCCGCGGGCGCGATGGCCGCCGGGCAGCAGCAACGCGTCGATGCCGTCCAGGGTGGCTTCCGTCCAGCTGGACGGGTGCTGATACTCCTGTGACTGCAGCATGTCCTGATATGCGCGGCGAGCGTCCTTGTTCGCCCGCAGAACCCGCCCCACGACTGTGACGGCGCCCAACACCGGTAGGGCAGACCAGAAGTCCAAGCCTCGGCCGGTGACCATGATGTCGTCGGCCACGCCAGGTGTGCCGCTTTCGGTGGCAAAGACTACCCGGTGACCATTCGCCGTCAGGACCTGCCAACTGACCGCGACTTCTGTCGGGTCGAAGTCGCGATCCGGAATCGGGATCAGCACAGTACCCATCGGTGATGTCCGAGCTTACGGCCTGAAGGATCGCAGGCAAACGCCGCGGAATCGTTCGGCTAGTGTCGCTTGCCCCCACTGTCCGACTGACGTCGTCCCAGAGCCCGTGGCGTCGCGGACGATCTCCTCAGGTGCCGTTCGAGCAGGAGCAGGTAGGTCACCGACAGCGATATGAGCGAGACCACCAAAGCGTAATAGTGCCAGTTGTTGAAGGCGCTGGGTGAAAGGGCGGGAAACAGCCCCAGTCCGAGTCCGCCCGGACCCAGCAACGTGGCCCATGCAAAGGCGCGCGACTGGCCGCGCGCGTTGCCCCGGGTCAGAATCCACGGCACCAGGAACACGGTGGCCACGATCTGGGTGGCAACCAAGCTGATCAAGTGGAGAGGGTCGTCCAGCACCGACTGCATCCACCACAATCCGACGAACGCGAAAGCCTGCAACACCAGGTAAGAGCCGACGAACATCCACCGCGGCAGGTCTGGGGCGATGCCGGGCTGGCCGTACACCAGGAACTGGCGCACGAGCATCAGCTCGATCACGACAGAGACGACCATGCCCGCCCAGAATGCGGTGAAGTACCAGTTCCCGATGTCGCACAGCCAGTACTGCGCGTGCAGTGCAAATAATCCGTCGTGCGCGAGCAGGAATGCCGTCATGCCGATCGGCGCACCCGGGATCGAGTCGCGGCGCCCCAACCGAAAGGCTTGCACAATCTGAACGAACCCCGTGGTCCAGCCCACGAGTGTGAAGAACAGCAGCGGGACGTAGGGCTCGTTGATGCGGCCGAGGACGTCGGCGGGGTCGTACATGGTGGTCACGCCTTTCCCGTTGTGATGCCGGTCGACACTCGATCTCACTCGCGGGCCGAGATGCCGCACGTCACCCTGCGGTCCGGCGGAACACGGAGGACGCGCCGGTCGGAATCTAAAAGAAATGAACAGTCTCAGAAAATACTAGCCAAGAATCTTTGAGAACACTATATTTTTGGTATGCCCTCAAAGATTGACGACGCTTCGCCTGTTGCCGGCGGTCTGCGGGAGCGCGGGAAGCGCCGCCGCAGCAAGCAGATCCTCGACGCCGCGCGGGTTCTGCTTCGGGAAGCTCCCGATCAGGAGCTGACCGTCGAACGCATCGCGGCCCGCGCCGAGCTCTCGCCGCAGACCGTCTACAACTTGATAGGTCGTCGTGAGCACATCTGGGGCGCACTGGCCGACGATGCTCTGGACGCCCTCAACCTGCCGCGGTTCGCCGCGATTGCCGACCCGCGGGTCCGCGGGACCGCCATCGTGCAAGCGGTCATCGACATGGTCTGCGACGACGCGCCGGTGTTCCGCCACCTACTCGCCCACTGGGCGCAGAGCGCGCTGTTCATCGACCATGACCCGACGGCGGCGCTGACCGACTGTTTCTTACAGGTGGGTGACCCGCGGCCGCGTCGGACCGCCGAGCTGGTTGGCGCCGGACTGATCGGCATCCTGCACCAGTGGGCTGCCGAGCTCATCTCCGACGACGGTGCGCGCGAACGCGGGCGGGACCTGGTCTCGCTGGCGTTCCACGGTTCGTGATGAAGAAGGACGGTCGACACATGCGTTACTACACCTATCTTGAGGAGCCGACCCTCGACTCGTATCGGCTCGACTACTGCCCCCGTGACCAGCTGGGCACAGTCCTGATCTGCCCATGGGTCGTGGTGACCGGTGCGTCCGGCGTCGTCTACCACTCGATGCGCGCGCTGCCCCTGCCCGACAAGCAGACCACCGTCAACTTCGGGACGTACCGCGCGACGGGGCGGCTCGACGAGCCAGGCGAGCTGATTTACTCTTTCCGCGACTTTCCTGCCGTCGAGCAGTTCC
This sequence comes from uncultured Actinomycetota bacterium, assembly GCA_963751315.1. Classification (GTDB taxonomy): domain Bacteria; phylum Actinomycetota; class Actinomycetes; order Mycobacteriales; family Mycobacteriaceae; genus Mycobacterium. The sequence continues at coordinate 119,871 of CAVVUH010000009.1, forward strand.
GCGTCAGCCACGCGCCGGACTCGGTGGTGTATGAGAGCGCCTCGTTCCGGCTCGAGGAAGGCGTCAGCGAATACCGGTGGACCGAGGCGGGCGGCAGCGTCGACCTGACGGCCGCGCGACTGGGACAAGCCTGCACGTTCTGGGTTCCTGAGCAGCCCGGCTTTCCCCATCCTGTGCTCTCGCGTAGCCACTTGGGCAAGGTCGCCGGCACCGTGAACGGAGATCCGGTCGAAGGCATCTTCATGGTCGACCACATCTACAGCCGTCCGGAGTTGTCGTTCCGGGAGACCCGATTCACGACCCACCTGCACCACTATTGGATGAACTGGCTCGTCGAGTACGACGATGGCTCGCTGGAGGGTGGCTTTGGCTGGCGTGGTCAACCTGGAACCGGCTTCAGCGCAGCACACCACGTGGTCGACGGTGTCAGCCATGCGCGCACCGACGCCCGTCTGGACATCGGACGGACCGACCGCGGGACGATGGAGACGCTCACGCTGCGACTCGGCGACGATCTCACCGCCAGGTTCGACCAGCACAGCTCGACGGATTGGCCGATCCACACACTCGGCACCGTAGCGGAGATCTCGCGTGACAAGACCGTCGTGAAGTCGTGGAACCTCTCCGAGAATTTTCCGATCAACTGGGGTCTCGTCGAGGACTACCAGGCGGCCCATGCCGCTCTGTACGGCAAGTACCCGTCGCTTCGCCGGATTCTCGACACGGTCACGGTCGCCGACGGACGGCTCCGCGTTGCTGACGCCACATCATCACAAAGCAAGGAGAACGCCTCATGATCACGGCAGTGGTGGGACCCGCTCTCGCACTCGTCCCCTCCGATGAGGAACGGTCTCTGCGGGATACGGTTTACGCGCTCACCGCATCCTTCGGCCCGGACTATTACGCCAAGGTGAATGCCGAGCGCCGGTCCCCGCACGAGCTGTGGGAAGCACTGGGAGAACGCGGGTTCCTCGGCGTGCATCTGCCTGCGGAGTACGGCGGCGGTGGGATGGGCCTTCAGGAGCTGACCGCCGTCCTCGAGGAAACCGGAGCAGCTGGCTGTCCGCTGCTCAAGCTGCTGGTGTCACCGGGCATCATCGGAACCATCCTCGCGCGTCACGGCACCGCCCAGCAGAAGGATCGGTGGCTGCGGGGTATCGCGGACGGGTCGAAAAAGTTCTCCTTCGCCCTGACCGAGCCGAATGCCGGCAGCAACTCCCACAACCTCGACACTGTGGCCAGACGTGACGGTGACTCCTACGTCATCAGCGGTCAGAAGTATTACATCTCCGGGGTTGACGAGTGCGACCACATCCTTGTCGTGACCCGCACCGGCCGCTCCGCGAGCGGTCGCGGCCAACTATCGCTGCTGATGGTCGACCCGGACTCGCCGGGTCTCACGCGCCAGCCGATCGAGACGGCCCTGGAGGAACCTGAGAAGCAGTTCACCCTCTTCTTCAACGACGTCCGCGTGCCTGTCGACAACTTGGTGGGCGAAGAGAACGAGGGTCTACGCGTCGCGTTCGACGGACTGAATCCTGAACGCATTCTCTCGGCTGCGGTCTCGGTGGGAATCGCCCGCTTCGCCATCGCGAAAGCCACGGCGTACGCCCGGGACCGCACCGTGTGGTCAGCCCCGATCGGCTCACACCAGGCGATCGCCCACCCCTTGGCCGAGGGCAAGATCAAGCTCGACCTCGCCCAACTCATGATGCAGCGCGCCGCTGGTCTCTATGACGCCGGACTCGACGCCGGGGAAGCCAGCAACGTCGCCAAACTGGCGGCCGCCGAGGCGGGAGTTTTCTGTCTCGACCGGGCCATCCAGACCCATGGTGGAAACGGTGTTTCGCGTGAGTATCAGCTTGCCAACTACTGGTTTCTCGCCCGCCTGCAGCTCATCGCTCCGGTATCGCGGGAGATGATCCTCAACTATGTGTCCGAGCATGTGCTCGGACTCCCGAGGTCCTACTGATGAGTGCGTCCGGTGTGAGCGAGACCATACGACATCGCGTGGCAGTCGGCGACCTGCTCGCGTCATGGGCCGCGCGGCGACCTGACCGCTTATGCCTCGCGATGGACGATCGCGAATACACGTTCGCGGAGATGGATGAAATGGCCGATCAAGTCCACGCGGGCATGGCAAGGGAGCCACCGCCAGAACACAGCGTTCCACGGGATCGGCGCGCCTCGCCGCTCGACTAGCCGCCGATTCCGTTATCGAGACCGAGATGACTTCCGAAATACCAAGGGAGGCCGACCAGCTGGACTACGGTGACGAGGACCAGCGCGGTCAGGGCCGCCAGCAATCCGACGCCCCGCCTCCGGGTGCCGATCGGGAAAAAGGCAAGGCTCAGAAATAGCGGAACGAAACCAAACTCCACCCACATAAGGATGCGTTTGGGGCGTGTTGACCGCTTTGTCATAGTCGGTGAGATGCCCGTCGGGAAAACCGGTCCGATACAGATCCCAGCCCGCTTGGAGGGTCAACCACAGCGCGCCGATGACGCCTACGACGCAAGCGACTATCGCGAGGGCCCGCATCGGCACGGCGCTTCGTGCCTTCAAGATCACGGCAGACGGCGCCACGGTGATCGTCCCGGCGGCGTACTCAACTGGATATCCTCAACCATCCGACATTGAAGTCGTCCAACTTACCCATCTGGGAGCAGGTTAGTGTTCCCGCCAACAACAAATGGGGATGACTCATGAGCATGGCATACCTGGCACAACCGGAGCAGCAGCAACAACTGGAATGGCTCGACGGCGGCACACTGGCAATCTTGCTCGACGGCAGGGCCACCGATGGCAAGTTGATGATCGGACGCTTCGATGTCGGCGAAGGCGAAGCACCTCCGTATCACAAACACACGCGTGAGGACGAGGTCTTTATGCTCATCAAAGGGACCGCGTTGCTCTGGTGTGACGACCAGCAGATGGAGCTGTCGGAGGGCGGTATCGTCTTCTTACCCAAGGACATTCCGCATGCATACCGCATCACGTCCAAGAAGGCCGATCTACTGATGATCAACACGCCCGCTGGAATCGAGGGCATGTTCCGCTACGCCGGTCGTGACCGAGCTACGCCGCGCCCAGACGGTTTCGAAATCTCGCCTGAACGTATGGCCGAGGGAGCCGACAAGTTCGGACAGATCATTCTTGGCCCTCCGCGCTGACCACGCCTTGCGCCCATTTGGAGCACAGCCTTATTTGATTTGAGCGAGGAACCGTCGGACATCGCGCGGTCCACGCAGCACGTATAGATCGGCATCGCGGGCATGGGCGGCTAGCGCGGCCATAACGCCAGGAAGACTGCGGCGCCGATACGAAACAAGCCAGCGCCAGAACACGAGGTTCTGGCGGGATCTGCGTGCGGCACGCCACGCGCAACGCCACAACGCGAAATCCAGCACGATGACGGTGTCGGCAGCCTTCAGACGCACATCCGGCGCGTCGTAGGGACCGAGATCGCCGTCGAGAATCCAGCGCGATCCGCTAATGAGATTGCACTGCAACGCCTTCCACTGGTCCATCGGCAGCGGTGCGAGATCATTTGACCAGAAGTGCCTGTCGAGCTCAATCACCGGCAATCCGGTCAGCACCCCGAGCCTGGCAGCAGTCGTCGACTTGCCCGCGCCGCCGCGCCCCAGGACGACGACTCGGTCCACTAGATCAGCGCGGCAGGCCGAGCAGCCGCTCGGCGGCCACTGTCAGCAGGATCTGCTCGGTACCGCCGGCGATGGTCAGGCAGCGGGTGTTGAGGAAGTCGTGCACGACCTTGTCCTCGACGGCGCCCGCCCCTTCGCTCAGGTCCATCCGGTATTCGGCCAACGCCTGCCGGTAACGCACCCCGATGAGTTTGCGCACACTGGATTCCGACCCAGGATCCTGGCCGCCCACGGCGAGCTGGGCGATGCGCTGATCGAGCAGCGAGCCAACCTGGGCGGTGATGATCAACCGCGCCAGCCGATCCTGTTGTGCGACATCGAGATCGATCGCTGCCGCCGCCGCGAGCAGCTCTTCCATCGGGTTGCCCAGCGCGGTGCCCTGCGCCATCGCGACCCGCTCGTTGGCCAACGTGGTGCGGGCCAACCGCCAGCCGTCGTTCACCGTGCCGACCACCATCTCGTCGGGGACGAAGACGCCATCGAGAAAGACCTCGTTGAACAGTGCGGCGCCGGTGATTTCGCGCAGCGGCCGGATCAAGATGCCCGGCGAGCTCATGTCGATCAGAAAGTAAGTGATCCCTTCGTGTTTCGGAGCGTCGGGATCGGTGCGGGCCAGGCAGACCCCCCACCGCGCGTCGTGCGCCCTCGATGTCCACACCTTCTGCCCGGTCAGCTCCCAGCCGCCGGCGACCCGCACCGCCTTGGTCCGCAACGACGCCAGATCCGAGCCGGCGCCCGGCTCGGAAAATAGTTGGCACCAAAGGATTTCGCCGCGCAGGGTGGCCGGCACGAATTGCTCAACCTGCTCGGGCGTGCCGTGTTCGAGAATGGTCGGCGCCGCCCACCAGCCGATCACCAGGTCGGGCCGCGGCACACCCGCCGACGACATCTCCTGATCGATCAGCAGCTGCTCGGCCGGCCCGGCGCCGCGACCGTACGGCGCCGGCCAGTGTGGCGCCAGAAGCTGCGCTTCGGCCAGCGCCGCCTGGCGCTTGTCTGCGGGCAGGGCGGCGACCTCGGCGACCGCTTCGGTGATCTGGAGGCGCAGGTGGGCGACGTCGCTCAGGTCGATGCCCAGGCGACGGCGGACACCTGCCTGAGTCAGCTCGACGGTCCGGCGCAGCCAGCGCGCCGGTCCGCCGAGGAACTGTCCGATCCCATGGGCCCGACGCAGGTACAGGTGCGCGTCGTGCTCCCAGGTGATGCCGATGCCGCCGAGCACCTGGATGCAGTCCTTGAGGTTGGCCTTCGCGGCGTCGATAGCGGTACCCGCGGCGATGGCCGCGGCAATGGACAACTGACGATCATCGGCATCGCCCGCCGCGCGCGCGGCGTCGGCCGCGGCCACCGCCACCTGCTCGGCACGGCACAGCATCTCGGCGCACAGGTGCTTGACCGCTTGGAAGCTGCCGATCGGCTTGCCGAATTGCTCGCGCACCTTGGCATAGGCGACGGCGGTATTTAACGCCCATCGGCTGATCCCGGCGGCTTCGGCGGACAGCACCGTCGCGGCCAAGTCGGCCACCCGGTCGCCCGCCGCGTCCAGCACCGTGGCCGGCGCCGACGTCAGCACCACCCGCGCCAACGGCCTTGAGAAGTCGGTCGCCTTCAGCGGCTCGACCGCCACAGTGCCAGCTGCGTCGGCGGCAGCTGGATCGATGAGTAGCCATTTTCCGCCGCCCGGCACCACCAGCAGGCCGTCGGCGACGGCCCCGAGTACCCAGGGCACCGTGCCCGAGGCCCGCGAGGTGGCGTCATCGAACTCGACGTCACCGTCGAGTGCGACCCCGGCGGTGCGTTCGCCCGACGCCAGTGCGGCGCTCAGCTGCGGATCGGCGACCACCAAGGTGGCCAGCGCGGTGGTCGCCACCGGGCCGGGCACCAGGGCTTTGGCGGCCTCCTCGACCATCGCGCACAGGTCCTCGATGCTGCCGCCGGCGCCGCCGCAATCCTCCGGGACCGCGACACCGAACAATCCCAGGTCGGTCAGGCCGCCGAAAACCGCCCGCCAGGCATTCGGCTCGCCCTGTTCGATATCCCGGACCGCCGCCGTCGCGCCCGATCCGGCCGCCCAATCGCGCACCAGCTCACGCGCCGCGAACTGCTCGGAGGTGCCGGTCTTGCTTGAGGTCGCAGCCACCTGGACTCCTCGGTCGACGTAAAAGGCGCCGCCGAGATGCCCCGCGCAGCACTAGAACGTGTTCTAATAGTGCCAGCCATCGACCGTCAAGTCGAATGCCATCGCAGCAGGAAATCCCGGTGTCCCGGCGACACGGAGGTGAGAAATTCGCGCTCGGCATGCGTATCGTTTCGAGCGAGGACGCAAGAAAAGGAGCTGTCCGTCAAATGTCGCCTTCCGTTTCGGGGCCAGCCCACACCGACTCGGGTCAACCCTCCAGCACGTCCAGTGCGCAGCCTCGTGAGGTGCTGAGCGTGGCGGTATTGGCCGAGTCCGAGCTCGGGTCTGAGGCGCAGCGCGAGCGTCGTAAACGCATCCTGGACGCGACGATGGCCATCGCTTCCAAAGGGGGCTACGAGGCAGTTCAGATGCGTGCGGTCGCCGATCGCGCGGACGTCGCGGTGGGCACGCTCTACCGGTATTTCCCGTCGAAGGTGCATCTGCTGGTCTCCGCGCTGGGCCGGGAGTTCGAGCGGATCGACGCCAAGACCGACGGCCCCAGCCTGACCGGCGGGACGCCCTATCAGCGGCTGAGCTTCATGGTCAGCAAGCTCAATCGCGCGATGCAGCGCAATCCGCTGCTGACCGAGGCGATGACCCGGGCCTACGTGTTCGCCGACGCTTCCGCGGCTGGTGAGGTCGACCACGCCGAGAAGATCATCGATTCCATGTTCGCCCGCGCCATGGCCGACGGCGAACCGACCGAGGAGCAGTACCACATCGCCCGGGTGATCTCGAACGTCTGGACGTCGAACCTGCTGGCCTGGCTCACCCGGCGGGCATCCGCCACCGACGTGAGCAAGCGGCTTGATCTGGCGGTGCGGCTGCTGATCGGCGATGGGGAGAACTCCCAGATCTGACCGCTCTCGGGCCTAACCGCTCAGGCCGGTGGCCCGGCAGTGCGTCCGCGGATCAGCTCGGTGTCGAGTACCTCGACTACTGCGTGGATATTGCCCTCGTGCAACAGCTCGCCGGCCCGGCGGCCTTTCTGCAGACTCGGCTGCGCCACCGTGGTCAGGCCGCGGCTGATGGCCTCGGGTATGCCGTCGAAGCCGGTGAGGGTCATCTGGCCCGGCGCGTACTTGCCGCGGCCGCGCAGATAATCCATTGCCGACAACGCGAGCACGTCGGCGGTGCACATCAGCGCGGTGATCCGCGGATTGGCTTTTAGCGCAACCTTGGCCGCGTCGCCACCGGATGCCGGGGTGTGCTCGTAGCTTTCCACCACCGTCAACGAGTCAGGGTCGACACCGGCCGCGGCCATCGCGTCGCGGACACCGTGGATGCGTTCGCTTTGCACATGAAATGTCGACGAGCGGAGGCGTTCGGAGTCGACCAGGCCGTGCCGATGGTCACGACGCAGTCGCATCGTCAGCAGTCCGATCTCCCGATGGCCCAAACTGAGCAGGTAATCGCCGATCTTGCGCATCGCCCCCCGGTCGTCGATGCCGACGATGGATGCGCCGGGTACTTCCTTGGGCTGGTCAACCACCACCAACGGCAGTCGCCGTTGCAGCACGACCTGCAGGTAGGGATCGTCGCCGGCCGCCGAGTAGACCACGAACCCGTCCACCCCCGCGGCGAGCACCGACGCTGTGCCATCCGCGACACTGCGGCCCGGACCGACGGCCACCAGCATCAGCCCCTGACCAAGCTCTTCGCACGACTGGGCAAGTCCCGCAACGAAATCCAGCGCCGCCGGATCGCTGAAGGAATATGTGAGCGGTTCGGTGATCATCAGACCCACGGCCCCGGCCCGCCGCGTGCGCAGCGATCGCGCTACCGGATCGGGGCCGGGATAGCCTATGCGTTTGGCGGTGGCGAGCACTCGTTCGCGCAGCTCGGCCGACAGCTGATCGGGCCGGTTGTACGCATTCGAGATGGTGGTGCGCGACACCTTGAGCTCAGCCGCCAGCGACGCCAGGGTCGCCCGCCGTCGCGGCGTGGGGCTCATGCCCTCAGAGGCTACCGGGCAGTCCAGGCGGATTGCGTGACTTGGCGCCTGGTCGCTACATTTTGTTGGAAACCATTTTCATTAGTCTTGGCTGGTCAGGGCGGCCGGGGAAGGAAACCAAGCGGTGCGGACGGCGACAGCCTGCGTGGCGATCAGCTTGTCCGCCATCATCATCGGCCTCGGCTGCGCGCCCGTGCTGACCGGCTGCGGCACCGGCGCTTCACCGCATCCACGGGCGGCCGCCGTGGTGGCATCCACCGATGTCTGGGGCAGCGTAGCTCGCACCGTCGCCGGTGAACATGTCAGCGTGAAGTCGATCCTGAACAGCGCCGACGTCGATCCGCATAGCTATGAGGTCACCGCCGACGAGGCCGCCGCCATCGCCGACGCCGCGCTGGTGGTCTACAACGGCGGCGGCTACGACCCATGGGTCGACGACGTGCTGGCCGGTCACCCGGGGATCGCTTCGGTCGATGCCTACTCACTGATCAAGTTCCCCGGCCACAAACGCGCACCCGACGAGCACGTCTTCTACGACGTGGACGTCGCCAAGGCGGTCGCGGCCGAGATTGCCGACCGGCTGGCGACCATAGACCCCGCCCACGCCGACGAATATCGTTTCAACTCTGCGGAATTCGGGCGCGGCACTGACTCGGTCACCCGGTCCGAACATGCCATCGCCGCAACGCACCCGCGCGCCGGCGTCATCGCGACCGAAACGGTGGCCTACTACTTGCTGACGGCGTCCGGCCTGGTCAACAGAACGCCCGCGACGTTCACCACGGCGACCGAGAACGGCGACGATCCATCGCCGGCTGACATGGCCTCCGTCCTCGACATGATCAACAACCGGCAAGTCGCCGCGTTGCTGATCAATCCGCAGACCGCGACCGCGGCGACCCGCGACCTGCAGGTAGCGGCCCGGCAGGCCGGCGTGCCGGTGACTGACGTGACCGAGACCTTGCCCGCCGGCGCCGACTACCTGACCTGGCAGCGCGCCACCGTCGCTCACCTGGCCGCGGCCCTCCAGACAGCTGCTCGATGACCGCTGCGTCGCTGATCGGCGCCCGGCTGGCGTTCGGCAACCGGGTGTTATGGGACGGGTTGGACTTGACCGTTTCGCCCGGGGAATTCATCGCCGTGCTCGGCCCCAATGGCAGCGGCAAGACATCGCTGCTGCGGGTGCTGCTCGGACAGCTTCGGTTGACCGCCGGCACCGCACGGCTGGGTGATCAGCGAGTGTCTCCGGGCGACAAGCGAATCGGTTACATACCGCAACACCGTCCGATGGACCGGGACGCGGCCATGCGCGGACGAGACCTGGTACGGCTGGGCGTGGACGGCCACCGCTGGGGCGCAATGCCGTTGCGAGCAGCCGGCCGGGCGCGCCGCCGCAACGCTGTCCGGCAGGCGCTGCAACAGGTCAACGGCGAACACCTCGCGGACATCTCGGTCGGGCGGATGTCCGGAGGCGAGTCGCAGCGGGTCCGCATCGCCCAGGCGCTGGCCAGCGACCCGCGGCTGCTGCTGTGCGATGAGCCGTTGCTCACGCTGGACCCGGCCAACGCCAGGCTGGTGGCCACGGTGATCGATCGGCGCCGCCGGGAAGCGGACACCGCAGTCATCCTCGTCACGCACGACTTCAACGCCGTGTTGCCGTTTGTGGACCGAGTGCTCTACCTGGTCGACGGCCGGTTCCTGATCGGCTCCGTCGAGGAGGTGATGACCACCGAGACGCTGTCGGCTCTCTATCGCGCTGACATCGAGGTGGTCAAGGTCAAGGGCCGCTGCCTGGTGGTCGGCGATGCGCATGGAGACGCAGAATGAACGACCGGCTCACCGACCTGTTGTCGCATCTGTTCGCCTTCGATATCACCGCCCATCTGCTGCGCCACGACTTCGTCCAGCAGGCAGTGGTGGCCGGGGCGCTGCTGGGGCTGGTTGCCGGATTGGTCGGGCCGTTCATCGTGATGCGTCAGATGTCGTTCGCAGTGCACGGTTCGAGCGAATTATCTTTGACGGGGGCTGCTTTCGCGCTCTTGGTCGGGTACCAAGTCGGAGCGGGCGCGCTGGTCGGCAGCGCGCTGGCCGCGGCGCTGTTCGGAATTCTCGGTCAACGTGCGCGGGAGCGGGACTCGGCGATCGGGGTGGTGCTGGCGTTCGGGCTGGGCCTGGCGGTGCTGTTCATCCACCTCTATCCGGGGCACACCGGGACCAGCTTCGCGCTGCTGACCGGTCAGATCGTGGGGGTGGGCTACACGGGGCTGGTGACGTTGGCGGTGATCAGCGTCGTCGTGGTCGTCGTGCTGGTGGTCTGCTATCGCCCACTGTTGTTCGCCACCGTCGATCCGGAGGTCGCCGCTGCGCGTGGTGTGCCGGTACGTGTGCTGGGCATCGTGTTCGCGGCGCTGGTCGGCGTCGTGGCAGCCGAGGGAGTGCAAATCGTCGGCGCGCTGCTGGTGGTGTCGCTGTTGATCACGCCGGCCGCAGCGGCCGCACGAGCTTTCAGGTCGCCGGCCGCCACGATCGCCGCGGCGGTGCTCTTCGCCGAAATCTCGGCGGTCGGCGGCATCGTGCTGTCGTTGGCGCCCGGCGTGCCGGTGTCGGTGTTCGTCGCCACCATTTCGTTCCTGATCTACCTGGCCTGCTGGCTGGTCGGGCGGCGCCGACAAGTACCGGTCCGCGCTTGACGCCTCATGCCTGCGCAGTGGGCCGCACCACGACCTCGCCGATATCGACGTCCACCGGCTGGTCGATAGCGAAGGCGATCGCCCGGGCCACCGCATCGGGCGGCATCGCGATATCGTCGCGGCGCCGCTCGAGCTCCGCCCGGGCCGCTTCGTCCCTTATCGACTCGGCGAAGTTGGTCAGCGTCATGCCGGGGGAGACGATCGTGACCCGCAGGTTCTTGCCGGCTTCCTGACGCAGCCCCTCAGAAATCGCGCGAACCGCCATTTTGGTGCCCGCGTACACCGACTGCCCGGGAGTGACCCAAAAAGCTGCTGTGGAGGCGATATTGACGAAATGTCCAAAGCCCTGGCGGCGGAAAACCGGAAGCGCCGCTGCGATTCCGAATAGCACACCTTTGAGATTGACATCGACCATCGCTTCCCAGTCGTCGACGCGAAGCTCGTCGAACTGCGAGACCGGCATGATGCCGGCATTGCTGACAAGGACGTCGAGTTGGCCGTACGTTTCAGCGGCCAGTGCGACAAACTCCGTCAGGTCCTCGCGACAGCTGACGTCGGTCACCTTGGCAACTGCGTCGCCGCCGGTGGCCGTGAGCCGGGCGGCCACTGCATCCAGACCGTCGGGGTTGCGCGCACCCAGCACCAGCTTGGCCCCGCGTTCAGCAAGCAGCAGCGCTGTTGCCTCGCCAATCCCAGTACTGGCACCGGTTATCGCGACTACCTTGCCGTCAATCGTCACGGCCCAGAAGCTACGCGCGCAGACCGGTCTTAAGCTAGCGATCGTGGCCTCTATCGACCTCAACGCCGACTTGGGTGAGGGCTTCGGTGTCTGGCAGCTCGGTGATGACGACGCCATGCTCAGCATTGTCACCAGCGCCAACGTGGCCTGCGGTTTCCACGCGGGCGACCCGGCCGGCTTGTTACGGGTGTGCCGGCTGGCCACCGAGCGCGGCGTACGCGTCGGCGCACAGGTCAGCTACCGCGACCTGGCCGGGTTCGGCAGGCGTTTCGTCGACATCACGCCGGACGATCTGCTCGCCGACGTCGTGTATCAGATCGGGGCGTTGCACGGACTCGCCCAGGCGGCCGGCTCGACGGTGTCCTACGTGAAACCCCACGGCGCGCTGTACAACACGATCGTGACCAACCGTGAGCAGGCCGCCGCTGTCGCGCAGGCGGTGCATATGGTCGATGCCGGCCTGCCGGTGCTGGGCTTGGCGGGTTCGGTGTTTTTCCAGGAGGCCCGGCAGCGTGGCCTGCGCACTGTGTCGGAGGCATTCGCCGACCGTGCCTACCGGCCGGACGGCCGGCTGGTGTCGCGGCGGGAACCCGGCGCGCTGCTGGACGATCCGGTCGCGATCGCCGAGCGGGTGGTGGCCATGGTGACCACCGGACACGTCACCGCGGTCGACGGGTCAGCGGTCGACGTCCACGTGGAATCGGTTTGCGTGCATGGTGATTCACCCGGCGCTGTGCAGATCGCGGCGGCGGTGCGGGACCGGCTGAAGGCTGACGGGATTGACCTGAAGGCGTTTAGCTGATGCGGCTGCGGCCTGGGCGCCCGGACTGCGCGCGCAGCGAGCACGCGTAGGCCCGAATTTGACGCTACTTCTGGCTCTGCTGTCGCTGGCGGTGGTCCTCGCGTTCGCGGTTGCCCGTCCACGGGGGTGGCCGGAGGCGTTCGCCGCCGTACCGGCCGTCGTCCTGTTGATAGCCGTCGGCGCGATCTCGATGCACGACGCGGCTGCCGAGGCGGGCCGGCTGTCGCGGGTCGTCGCTTTCCTGGGTGCGGTGCTGGTGCTGGCCAAAATGTGCGACGACGAAGGCCTGTTCGAAGCGGCCGGGGCGGCAATGGCGCGCGGCCGCTCCGGGTCCGAGCGCCTGCTGCGGCAAGTCTTTGTGATCGCCGCGACCATCACCGCGACGCTGAGCCTGGACGCCACCGTGGTGCTGCTGACGCCGGTGGTGCTGACCACGGTCCGGCGGCTGCGGGTACCGGTGCGTCCGCACGCCTACGCGACCGCACACCTGGCCAACGCCGCGTCGCTACTGCTTCCGGTGTCGAACCTGACCAACCTGCTCGCATTCCACTTCGCCAATGTGTCTTTCACCAAGTTCACCCTGGTGATGGCGCTGCCCTGGCTGGCCGCGGTGGCCACCGTCTACCTCGTCTTCCGGGTGTTCTTCCGGGCCGATCTCAGCGTGCAGCCCGATCGCCTGGAGACCGAACCGGCGCCGCCGACGCCGGTATTCGCGTTGGTGGTGGTGGCGCTGACGCTGGCCGGGTTCGTCATCGCCGAAGCGGCGGGGGTGGCGCCGGCCTGGGCGGCGCTCGCCGGGGCGGCTGTGATGGCGGTGCGAAGCCTGGCCCGACGCCACACCACGGCCGTGGCGATCGTGCGCGCGGTGAACGTGCCGTTTCTGGTGTTCGTACTGGCGTTGGGCGTCGTCGTGCGGGCGGTCATGCAAAACGGGGTGGCCGAAAGAATGGGCGCGGTGTTGCCATCCGGTTCCGGGCTGTCCGCGCTGCTGGGATTCGCGGTGGTGGCCGCCGTGCTGGCCAACGTCGTCAACAATCTGCCCGCGACCCTGGTGTTGGTACCGCTGGTGGCGCCAAGCGGGCCGGCGGCCGTGCTGGCCGTGCTGATCGGAGTCAATATCGGCCCGAACCTGACCTATGTCGGCTCGCTGTCAAATTTGTTGTGGCGCAGCGTACTACGTCGATACGACGTCTCGGCCAGTGTCGGCGAGTACACCAGGCTCGGGCTGTTCACCGTCCCCACGGCGCTGGTGGCGGCGGTGCTGGCGCTATGGGCCGGTGTGCGGCTGCTGGGCCTCTAGCGGTGATGCGCCGGTGGCAATGGCATACCGAATTCGGCCATCACGGTTCGCAGTAGCGCGGGATAGTTGGTGATGATGCCGTCGACGCCGTCGGCGATCTGGGCCCGCATGTCGTCGGCGTCATCGACCGTCCACGGAATAACAGTGAACCCCAACGCATGTGCCCGGTCGACCAAGGACTTATCGACCAAAAAGTAAGCGGGCGAGAGAATGTTCGCGCCAACCAGCATGGCCCCGATCACCGGATCGCCGACGACCGCGGGGTTGACGCCGGCCAGCCACGGCGAATCCGGAGCCCAGGTTTGCTCATTCCATAACGCCACCAGCGGAATTGACGGCTCAGCCTGGTGCACGAGCGGCAACGTTCGCCAGTCGAAACTTTGGATCTGCACCCGGTCGACCTTGCCCGCCGCTCTGACTGCAGCCAGCACGACGTCGACGAACTCTTTCGGATCGGCCGATATGGCGGGCCGATCGGTCGTGACCTTGGTTTCGATGTTGTACCGCACGTCGGCCCGATACGAGTCGGCCAGCGAGAAGACGTCAGGCAAGACGGCTATTTTGTCGCCCCGCACCACTTCAGCGTGCGGAAATTGACTGTTCGGCTTGCCACAGTCCAGTGTGCGGATCTGCGCCAGGGTCAAGTCGTGTACGAGTTTTCCGACGTAGGGATACGACGGGTCGCCCGCGAACGCCGGCCGGGTGTCGTCGCACTGTTGCGGGTCGATGATCGGGTCATGCCATACCAGCGGCTGGCGGTCTTTTGTGACGTTGATGTCGAGTTCGAGTGTGCTGACGCCGAGTTCGATCGATTTGGCAAAGGCTCGCAGCGATTCGCCGGTCGCCTCGCCGCGCCCGCCGGCATGGGCCTGCAGGTCGAATCGGGACGCTTCGGGTGACGCCGTCGGTGGCCGCGCGATAGCCGCGATGGCCAACAAGAAGGCACCAAGGCGCACGGGCCATCGCGCAGCCAATTCGACTAGGGCCTGCGCTGACGGGCGATTTCGGCCAGTACCACCCCCGCGGCTACGGAGGCATTCAACGACTCGGCGGGGCCGGCCATCGGGATCGACACCACCGCGTCGCAGTTCTGCCGCACCAGCCGCGACAGGCCCTTGCCTTCCGATCCGACGACCACCACCAACGGACCGGCGGCGTCCAGATCGTCGAGGACGGTGTCGCCCTCAGCGTCGAGCCCGACCAGCTGCAGACCGCGATCGGCCCAATCCTTCAGTGTCCGATTGAGGTTGGTGGCGCGCGCGATGGGAATCCGCGCCGCCGCGCCGGCGCTGGTCCGCCAGGCCACCGCTGTCACCGAGGCGGAGCGCCGCTGCGGGATCAACACTCCGTGACCGGCGAATGCCGCGACCGATCGGACAATCGCACCCAGGTTTCGCGGATCGGAGATGTTGTCCAATGCGACCAGCAGTGCCGGCGGGGTTTCCAGGGCCGCCTCGAGCAAGTCGTCGGGATGGAGATACTCGTAGGGCGGCACCTGTAACGCGATCCCTTGATGCAGGCCGTTGGTGGTCATCCGATCCAGGTCGTTGCGCGGCACTTCCAGGATCGCGATACCGGAATCTGCTGCTAGCGTGACGGATTCGGTGAGCCGCTCATCGGACTGGGCTCCGAGCGCAACGTAGAGCGCGGTCGCCGGCACACCGGCGCGCAGGCATTCCAGTACCGGGTTTCGCCCCAGTACCGTTTCGACTTCGCCGTCGCCGCGTTTAGCGGGCCGGCGCGGCTGCGCCTTGAGCCGTTTGGCGGCTGGATGGTAAGGCCGCATATGCGCGGGCGGAGTGGCGCCACGGCCTTCCAGCCCGCGGCGTCGTTGACCGCCGGAGCCAACGGTCGGCCCTTTCTTGGTGCCGGCTTTGCGTACCGCCCCGCGGCGCCGCGAATTACCGGCCATCGGTTTGGGTTCCCAGCGACCACTGTGGACCGTCGGGGGTGTCGGTGACCTCGATACCGGCGCCCTTGAGCCGATCCCGGATCTCGTCGGCCAGCTTCCAGTCGCGCTCCTCGCGAGCCTGCTCGCGCCGCTGAACCTCGGAACGCACCAGCACGTCGACCGCTGCCAGCGCGGCCGACGTTTCGTCGTGCGACTCCCAGCGCTCGTCGAGCGGATCGCAGCCGAGAATGCCCATCATCGCGCGGATCGCCGCGGCGTTGGCCAACGCGCTGTCGTGGTCGCCGGCGTCAAGCGCCCGGTTGCCCTCCGCGCGGGCACGGTGCACCTCGGCCAGCGCGACCGGCACCGCGAGGTCGTCATCGAGTGCTGCGGCAAACCGCGGCGTCCACTCTCCGGTATCCACAATGCCGACCCGGTTGCGCACTCGGTGCAGGAAGTCCTCAACCCCGTCATAGGCGTTGACCGCGTCCTGTAATGCGGCCTCGGAGAACTCCAGCATCGAGCGGTAATGCGCACTGCCCAGGTAGTAGCGCAGCTCGGCGGGCCGGACTCGCTGCAACATGGCGGGGATCGACAACACATTGCCCAACGACTTGCTCATCTTCTCGCCACCCATGGTGACCCAGCCGTTGTGTAGCCAGTATCGAGCAAACCCGTCGCCGGCAGCGCGGCTTTGGGCGATCTCGTTCTCGTGATGCGGAAAAACCAAATCCATTCCACCGCAATGGATATCGAACTCCGGCCCCAAATATGTGCGGGCCATCGCCGAGCATTCCAGATGCCAGCCGGGGCGTCCGCGCCCCCACGGCGTGGGCCACGACGGCTCGTCGGGTTTCGCGCCTTTCCACAGCGTGAAATCGCGCTGGTCGCGCTTGCCGGTCGCGACTCCCTCGCCTTGATGGACGTCGTCGATCTTGTGGCCGGACAGCTGTCCGTATTCGGGGTAGCTCAGCACGTTGAAATAGACGTCGCCTCCGCCGATGTAGGCATGGCCGGTGTCGATCAGCCGCTCGATCAGCTCCACCATCTGAGTGATGTGGCCAGTGGCCCGCGGCTCCGCCGAGGGCGGCAGGACACCGAGGGCGTCGTAGGCGGCGGTGAACGCCCGCTCGTAGGTGGCCGCCCATTCCCACCACGGCCGGCCCGCCGCGGCGGCCTTGTTGAGGATCTTGTCCTCGATATCGGTGACGTTGCGGATGAATGCGACGTCGCAACCGTGCGCCGTCAGCCAGCGGCGCAGGATGTCGAAGGCCACACCGCTGCGCACGTGGCCGATGTGCGGCAGACCTTGCACGGTGGCGCCGCAGAGGTAGATGGAGACGTGCCCGGGCCGCAGCGGAACGAAATCACGCACGGCACCAGTTGCCGTGTCGTGTAGCCGCAGGTGGGCGCGATCGATCACGACGTGCCAGCTTACCGGGCTATAGCTTTGCCGATTACCAACGCGGCGCCGCAAAGTCGTTTCCAACCACAAAGCTCAGCGGATACGGCATGCGGCCCCACGAGCAAGACAAACGATCACCGGGAGCCGAAGGATCGTGCCCTCGCAGCGGCTAGCCGGCGGTGCCTTCGACCGCGACCAGCAAAGCCGTCGCGATCGCGGCCCGACCCTCACCGCGCCCGGTCAGCCCCAGCCCGTCAGTGGTGGTGGCCGACACCGACACCGGCGCATTCAGCAGGTCCGACAAAAGCCGTTGCGCCTCGGCGCGGCGCGGGCCGATCCTGGGCCGGTTGCCGATGACCTGCACCGCCGCGTTGCCGACCCGGAAGCCGTGCCGGGCGATCAGGTCGGCGACGTGGCGCAGCATGTCGACCCCGCTGCCACCGGCCCACCGTGGGTCGTCGACGCCGAACACGTCGCCGATATCCCCCAGTCCAGCCGCCGACAGCAGCGCGTCGCACAACGCGTGGACGGCCACGTCGCCGTCGGAATGTCCGGCGCAACCGTCGACGTCGGGAAACAGCACACCCAGCAGCCAGCACGGCCTACCGGCCTCTATCGCGTGCACGTCGGTGCCCAGACCTATCCGAAGGTTCACTGGTTCACAATCGCTTGGGCCAGCAACATGTCCAACCGGGTGGTGATCTTGAAGGCCAGCGGGTCGCCGTCGACCACCTGTACTTGACCGCCGATGTGCTCGACCAGGGACGCGTCGTCGGTGAAATCCGCGGTTGCGGCCTGCTGATATGCCCGCAGTAGCAGCTTGGTGGTGAATCCCTGGGGCGTTTGTACGGCTCGCAGGCCGGCCCGCTCCGGCGTCCCCAACACCACCCCGTTGGCATCGACCGCCTTGACGGTGTCGGAAAGCGCCAGCGCGGGCACCACGGCCGAATGCCCGGCCCGCAGCGCCTCAACCACGCGCACCACCAGCTCCGGTGGGGTCAGGGCCCGCGCCGCGTCGTGGACCAGCACAAAGTTGGGTTCTTCTGCGTCGGCGAACGCCGCCAACGCCCGGACCACCGACTCGCCGCGATTCGCGCCTCCGGCGACGACGGTCGCCGCGCGGCCGAGAATCAATTTGGCCTGGTCGGTGCGGTCAGCGGGTACCGCCACCACGACGTGGTCGACGACACCGGACGCCAGCAGGCCGCTGACGGCGCGTTCAACCAGGGTGCGTCCGTCCAGGTCAAAGAACGCCTTGGGCACACCGGCGGCCAGCCGTTCGCCCGACCCGGCGGCAGGGACCACCGCGACTGTGCTCGTCACTCTGGCCCCTGCGCGTCAGGGATTCAGGACGCGGCGGCCAGAACCTCGTCGAGGATGGTCTCCGCCTTGGCGTCGTCGGTGCTTTCGGCGAGTGCCAGCTCCCCGACCAGGATCTGACGGGCCTTGGCCAGCATGCGCTTCTCGCCGGCGGACAGGCCGCGTTCCTGGTCGCGACGCCACAGATCGCGGACGACCTCGGCAACCTTGTTGACGTCACCGGAGGCCAGCTTTTCCAGGTTGGCCTTGTAGCGGCGGGACCAGTTGGTCGGCTCTTCGGTGTGCGGGGCGCGAAGCACCTGGAACACCTTGTCGAGACCTTCCTGGCCGACCACATCGCGGACGCCGACGTACTCGGCATTATCAGCGGGTACTCGAACTGTCAGGTCTCCCTGCGCCACTTTCAAGACGAGATATTCCTTTTGTTCCCCTTTAATGGTTCGGGTTTCTATCGCCTCGATCAACGCAGCACCGTGGTGTGGATAGACAACGGTGTCTCCGACCTTGAAAATCATCAGATTCGAGCCCCTTTCGTTACTCCATGTTAGCACGCGGCTCCGAGACGTGCGGAACAACGGTGCAGGTCAGGGGCACCGCACGTGAACAGAGGGGGTTGACAGACAAGGAAATTCATGCAATGCACCGACCTATCGGGAACCCCGATGGGCGCCTCCCGGAGTACTCCAGGTTTGCGCTGCTCGGCACGGTCAAGATCATACCCGCGCTACGCTGATCCGCCTGCTGCGCCCCTCCTAAGCCCTCAGCTACCGCGCGCGTGGTCGACCTACTACTGTGCATAGTCGAACGGACGTGCCATGAGTAGGCCCAGCAGGAGGCTTTGAGTGAATCGCTTCGACTACCGCGCCTCGAAACCCCGCTCGAACCGCCACTCAACCAGGGTCGCCGCCCTCGCGGCGGGTGGCCTGATCGGCGCCGTCGCGCTCGCCGGCTGCAGCGCCGGTCAGCTCTCGCAGACCGCCAGCCAGGAGTCCGCCGTCGACGGAAACCACGCGGTGATCAACAACGTCGCGCTGCGCAATGTCCGGATTCAGGCGCAGCAGAACACTGACTTCCTGCGCCCGGGCGCAACGGTGGATCTGGTGCTGGTTGTCGTCAACCAGTCGTCGGATGTCGCCGACAAGCTGGTCGGCATCTCCACCGATATCGGCAAGGTGACCGTGACCGGAGACCCCCGTTTGCCTGCCGGCGGGACGCTGTTCGTCGGCACTCTCAATGGCCAGAACCGGAAGGCCGTGGACGCCGTCGAGGCCGCCGACACGGTCAAGGCGACGGTGGCGCTGGACAAGCCGATCACCAACGGCCCGAACTACAACTTCACCTTCGATTTCGAGAAGGCGGGAAGCGTCAGCCTGGCGGTGCCGATTTCGGCGCCCGAAGGCCCGCCGGTGTCGGCCGAGCATCCCTGAGATTGTCGGCCCCGCCGGATACCGTCAACGCGTGGCCAAGGCGCGTTCGCAGTATCGCTGTTCGGAATGCCGCCATGTAACCGCCAAATGGGTGGGACGCTGCCTGGAGTGCGGCACCTGGGGCTCTGTCGACGAGGTGGCGGTCCTCAGCGCTGTCCGAAGCGCCACCCGCCAGTCGCTAGCCCCGTCTTCGGCTGCGGTTCCCATCAGCTCCATCGAGCCTGACGGCACCCGCCACTGCCCTACCGGCGTCGATGAACTCGACCGAGTGCTGGGCGGCGGCGTGGTACCGGGCTCGGTCACCCTGCTCGCGGGCGATCCGGGGGTGGGAAAGTCGACGTTGCTGCTCAAGGTCGCCCATCAATGGGCGGCGTCAGGGCGGCGCGCGCTGTACGTCTCCGGTGAGGAATCGCGCGGCCAGATCCGCATGCGCGCCGACCGGACCGGCTGCAGCCATCACGAGCTGTACCTGGCCGCCGAGTCAGACCTGCACGCTGTGCTCAACCATATCGAGGCGGTGCAGCCCACGCTCGTCGTCGTCGACTCGGTGCAGACCATGTCCAGCGCCGACGCCGACGGCGTCACCGGCGGTGTCACCCAGGTGCGCGCGGTCACCACCGCGCTGACCGCCGCGGCGAAAACCACCGGCGTGCCGCTGATCCTCGTCGGTCATGTCACCAAGGACGGCGCCATCGCCGGGCCTCGCTCGCTTGAGCATCTGGTCGACGTTGTGCTGCATTTCGAAGGCGACCGCAACTCACTGCTGCGCATGGTCCGCGGTGTCAAGAACCGGTTCGGCGCGGCCGATGAAGTCGGCTGTTTTCTGTTGCAGGACAATGGGATTGAGGGTGTTGCTGACGCGTCCGGGCTTTTTCTGGATCAGCGGCCGCAGCCCGTCGCGGGTACAGCCATCACGGTGACTCTCGACGGCAAACGTCCGCTGATCGGCGAAGTCCAGGCGTTGCTGGCAACGCCCTCGAGCAGCTCGCCGCGACGCGCGGTCAGCGGGATCGACCATGCCCGTGCCGCGATGATCGCCGCGGTGCTGGAAAAACACGCCCGCCTCAAGATCGCGGTCAACGACGTCTACCTGTCCACCGTGGGCGGTATGCGGCTGACCGATCCGTCGTCGGACCTAGCGGTCGCGGTCGCGCTGGCTTCGGCGTACGTGAACCTGCCGCTGCCGGCGACAGCGGTCATGATCGGTGAAGTCGGCTTGGCCGGCGATCTGCGGCGGGTCTGCGGTATGGAACGCCGGCTGGCCGAAGCCGCCCGGCAAGGCTTCACCACCGCGCTGGTCCCGCCGGGCTGTGATGCGGTGCCGACGGGCATCCAGGCGCTGGAGGCGGCCACCATCGTCGCAGCATTAGAGCACATGCTCGACATCGCCGAGCACCGCGCCAACGTACAGACGCCACCACATCGGTTGGATATAGCGCAGAATGACTAGCAATGACTGTTGGCAAGGCAAAGACAAATGGCGAGGTACCGCCGCCGCGTCCCACCCTGCGTGACGCCGTCGCACACCTGGCGCCGGGAACCGCACTGCGTGACGGCCTAGAACGCATCCTGCGCGGCCGGACCGGCGCCCTGATAGTCCTCGGTTGCGACGACAGCGTCGAGGCGATCTGCGACGGCGGCTTCTCGCTCGACGTGCGCTATGCGCCGACCAGATTGCGGGAACTGTGCAAGATGGACGGTGCGGTGGTGCTGTCCACCGACGGCAGTCGAATTCTGCGGGCCAACGTGCAGCTGGTGCCCGACCCGTCGATACCCACCGACGAGTCCGGGACCCGACATCGCTCGGCCGAGCGGGCCGCCATCCAGACCGGCTACCCGGTAATCTCGGTGAGCCACTCGATGAGCATCGTGACCGTCTACCTCGGCGGCGAACGCCACGTGCTGGCTGACTCGGGCACCATCTTGTCGCGAGCCAACCAGGCCCTCGCCACGCTGGAACGCTATAAGACCCGGCTCGACGAGGTCAGCGGGCAACTGTCGCGGGCCGAGATCGAGGACTTCGTCACTCTGCGCGATGTGATGACGGTGGTGCAGCGACTCGAGCTGGTCCGCCGGATCGGTCTGGTGATCGATTACGACGCCGTCGAGCTAGGCACCGATGGCCGTCAGCTACGGCTTCAGCTCGAGGAATTGCTTGGCGGCAATGACATCGCGCGGGAGCTGATCGTGCGCGACTACCACGCCAACCCCGAACCGCTATCCAAGGAGGAAATCGGGGCAATCCTCGACGACCTGGATCAGCTTTCCGACACCGAATTGCTCGATTTCACCGCGCTGGCAAAGGTTTTTGGGTATCCGCCGACGGATGAGGCTCAGGACTCGGCAATGAACTCACGCGGTTATCGGGCGATGGCGGGCATCCCCCGGCTGCAGTTCGCCCACGCCGACAGGCTGGTCCGGGAGTTCGGGTCGCTGCAGGGTCTGCTGGCGGCCAGTGCCAGCGATCTGGAAGCGGTCGAGGGGATCGGCGCGATCTGGGCGCGACAGGTACGCGAAGGGCTGTCGCATCTGGCCGAGTCGACCATCGCCGATCCGCTCGGATGAAGCCTTAGCGGCCGGGCCCGGGCGGCGGCCCAGGCGGTGGCCCGACCGGAGCCGGGCCGGGCATGCCGGGTGCCGGCGGAGGCGGCGCGGCGCCCGGTGGCGGCGGCGGCGCCAAGATGAACGGGACCGCGGCCGAGCGCAGGTTTCCCAGCTGCACGACGAGGTTGTAGGTACCGGGTCCGATCGGCTGCCGGGGCAGCGGACAGTGCGGGGCCGACCCCATGCCGGTCCAGGTCACGGCGGTGGTCACCTGCTCCCCCGGCGCAAACGTCTTGACCAGTGTCTCGTTGGAAGGCGCACAGTCCAGGTTGGACCACAACCGCTTGTTGTCCAGCGAATAAACGTAGGCCGCCAGCACGGCCGCCCCCACGTCGCGCTTGCAGGCCACCAGCCCGATGTTGGTCACGACCATGGTGAACTTCGGCTGGTCACCGATAACGTACTGGGGTGCGTTGGTCAGGCCCAGGACGGCCAGCGTGGAGTCGGGGCAGTCATCGCCTTCCTTGAGCACCGGTGGCGGCTGTACGGCTGCCGTCGGTGTCTCGCCCGGCTGGTTAGGGTTTGGCACCCCAGGAGGCGCAGTGGGTGCCTCGACCTGGGGTTGCACGATCGGGGACTTCGCGCCCGGTGGGGCAGCGGCGGCTTTATTAGCGGGGCTGGTGTTGGCGCCGGCGCTACTGCTCAGAACAGCGACGACAATTGCGATCACAATGCCGACCACGACTACCCCGATGCCCAACGCCAATCCCCGGCGTCGCCAGTAGATCTCCGGCGGTAGCGGGCCCCGCGGTTCCAGATCCAGCACATTCACACCGTAAGCCCAGGTCAGTTCGATAGGCCCGACCGGACTCGGCGTGTCGCCCAGTTAGCTGAGGTGTCTTGTGCGAGCGACGTGCTGAACCGCCGGCGGGGCAGACGGCTGGGCAGCCGCGGCCACCAGAACCAGCGACCGCGCCGCGGCAATCGTCTATGCCTACGACCACGGTCTCGTCACACCGCGGTAATCGACCTAGGGTTCTTCTCCGACGTCGCCGATCACCTTGCGCAGCACAACCTCCCCGTCGGCGAGGTGATAGGTGGCGCCGACGATCGCGAGCTCCCCGGCGGCCACCTTCTCGGCGATCACCGTCGAGCGGGCCAGCAGCTGAGTGCCAGTCTCGACGACATGGCGCGCCTCGAATTCGTCTGCCCGTTTCAAACCTTCGCGGCGGCCCAGCAGGATCGACGGGGTCACCCGCTCGACGACGTCGCGTACATAACCGCCGGGCAGCACACCGTCGTCGAGCGCAGCCAGCGTCGCCTTCACCGCACCGCAGCTGTCATGGCCGAGTACCACGATCAGCGGCACGCCGAGTACCGCCACCGCAAATTCGATCGAGCCCAATACCGCGGAGTCGAGCACGTGCCCGGCCGTCCGGACCACGAACATGTCGCCCAGGCCCTGATCGAAGATGAGCTCGGCGGCCACCCGGCTGTCGCCACAGCCGAAGAGCGCCACTGTGGGCTTCTGACCGTTAGCCAGGCTGGCCCGGTGCTCGACGCTCTGGCTCGGATGCTCAGGCTGGCCGGCGACGAACCGCTCGTTACCCTCTTTGAGTGCTTTCCACGCGGTTACCGGATTGGTATTGGGCATGGCGAACATTCTGCCGCAGCCAGCCATGAAGCTCTCACCAACGCCAAGTGAACTTCTTGACTGGTACGACCGGTGTCGACGCGACCTGCCTTGGCGCGATCCCGGCGTCACCCCATGGCAAATCCTGGTCAGTGAGTTCATGTTGCAGCAGACGCCGGTGTCGCGGGTGCTACCGATCTGGTGCGACTGGGTCGAGCGGTGGCCGACGCCCTCGGCAACGGCGGCGGCCAGTGCGGCAGACGTGGTGCGCGCCTGGGGCAAGCTGGGCTATCCGCGGCGGGCCAAACGCCTGCACGAGTGCGCGACCCTGATCGCCCGCGACCACGGTGGCGTGGTTCCCGACGACGTCGACATCCTGCTGACGCTGCCCGGCGTCGGCAGCTACACCGCCCGCGCGGTGGCATGCTTCGCCTACCATCAGCCGGTGCCGGTGATCGACACCAATGTGCGCCGGGTGGTGGCCCGTGTTGTGCATGGCCGCGCCGACGCTGCGGCGGCGTCGACAGTCCGCGACCACGCCGACGTCTCCGCACTGCTGCCCAAAGATTCTTCGGCGCATCGGTTTTCAGCGGCGCTCATGGAACTCGGCGCCACCGTGTGTACCGCTCGGGCGCCGCGATGTGGGCTGTGCCCACTGAGTGGGTGCCGATGGCGGCAGGCCGGCTATCCTCCCGCGCAAGGTCCGGCGCGTCGCCCGCAGGCCTACGCCGGAACAGACCGCCAGGTTCGCGGCCGGTTGCTGGATGTTCTGCGCGACAATGAGTTCCCGGTCACCCGTGCCGAACTCGACGTCGCCTGGCCGACGGATAACGAACAGCGCGAGCGCGCGCTGAATTCGCTGCTCGCCGATGGCCTGGTGATATTGATGACCGATGGGCGCTTCGCGTTGGTCGGCGAAGCGGGCTGAAGTGGGCTAAGTCGCTGCCAAAAAAGATTCCACCGCCTGCCGATAAACCTGCGGCGCCTCGTCATGAATCAGGTGGCCTGCGTCGGGCACATGCAAATAACCTGCCCGGTAACCTGTTTCGCTCATCGAGCGCATCTGTCCCGCGGGAGTGACCGAACTGCCGGCCTCGATCAGCAGAACGGGTGATCGCACCGCCCGCCACTGCGCCCAGTAGTCGCGGGTGCCCCACTCTGCTGCGATCTCGATCCACCGCGAGGTGTGGCCGTGCAACCGCCAACCGGTTGCAGTACGGTCGAACGCCTCCAGGAAGTACTGGCCCGCGACTGGCCCGAATTCGGCGAATACCTTTTCAGCAGAGTCGAATTCGACTGGCAGATTATGCAACCACGGCTCCCACGGCCCGGTGGTGCGGCCCCGGAAATCCGGTGCCATGTCTTCGACCACCAGCGCCGAGGCGAGTTCGGGACGTTCGGCGGCCAAGCACCAGGAGTGCAGCCCGCCCATGGAATGCCCGACCAGCCGCGCCGGCGCGCCCAGCGCCGCCACCGCATCACCCAGGTCGGCCACAAAGCGTTCGGTGCTGATCGGGTAGGGATCGTCCACGTCACGACCGCGGTGCCAAGGAGCGTCGTAGGTGTAGACGGCGCCGAGGCGGGTCAGCCATGGCAGCTGACGCGACCAAGTGCTGCCACGGCCCATCAGGCCGTGCACCAGGATCACGGGGTCACCTCGTCCACCACGATGGGTGAGCAGATCGGCCGCCATGGAGCTATCTTGCGTTGCCTCCGGTGGCCGTCAGGCGGCACGGTAGCCTAACGGGCATGCCAGTGGTGAAGATCAACGCAATCGAGGTGCCTGCGGACGCGGGTCCCGAACTGGAGAAGCGGTTCGCTCATCGCGCGCACGCGGTCGAGAACTCGCCGGGCTTCCTCGGCTTTCAGCTGCTGCGCCCCATCAAGGGCGAAGACCGCTACTTCGTGGTGACCCAATGGGAGTCCGAAGAGGCATTCCAGGCGTGGGCGACCGGGCCGGCTATCGAGGCCCACGCCGGCCACCGGGCCAACCCGGTAGCGACCGGCGCGTCGCTGCTGGAATTCGAGGTTGTGTTGGACGTTGCCGGCTCCGGCCAGAAGGCGTAACCCGCGCCAGGTCCGGCACCGCGTCGCGGCAATGACGGCCGCCGCCGCGTTGGTCGGCGCCCTGGCCCCGGGTTGCGCTCCGCCTCCGACGCCGTCTGCCAACGCAGCGGGCGCCGGCCGGCCGATCGACATGAGGACTCCGGCCGGTTTGCGCGCCCAGCAGACCCTGGACATGCTCAACTCCGACTGGCCGATCGGCCCGGTCGGAGTCGCCACCCTCGCGACGGCCGATATAATCAAGCCGGTCGAGTCCAGCATGGAAAAGCTCTGGTGGGACCGACCATTCACCTTGAGCGGCGTCGACATCAAGGCAGGCTCGGCGACATTGCAACTGATCACGTCTTACGGTGGGCGCCAGGATATCCGGATACATACCGGCGACGACACCTTGGTGGACGGGTTCGACGTCACCACCCAAGCACCGACGATCTCCTCGTGGCGTGACATCGACACCACATTGGGCAGGACCGGCGCCCGCTACTCGTGGCAGGTCGCCAAGATCAACGACGGGCAATGCGATCGGGTGGCCGGTACCAATACCGCGCAGTCACTGCCGTTGGCGTCGATCTTCAAGTTATATGTGCTCTATGCCGTGGCGGATGCGGTCAAGGCCGGAACGGTGTCCTGGGACGACCAGCTGACCGTCACCGAGAAGGGCAAGGCGGTCGGTTCCGGAATGGAATTGCCTGTGGGAGCGCATATTTCGGTGCGAACCGCCGCTGAGAAGATGATCGCCACCAGCGACAACATGGCCACCGACATGCTGATCCAAAAGGTCGGCACCGAGGCCGTCGACAGCGCGCTCGCCGAGGCTGGCCATCACGACCCGGCCGCCATGACACCCTTCCCGACGATGTACGAGTTATTTTCGGTCGCTTGGGGACAGCCGGATCTGCGCGAGCAGTGGAAGCAGGCGAACCCGCAGACCCGGGCAGAAATGCTGCAGCAGGCTAATTCCCGTGTCTACCAACCGGATCCGCGGCGTGCCCACGTGCCGGCTTCGGGCTACGGCGCGGAATGGTATGGCAGCGCAGAGGACATCTGCCGAGTGCACGCGGCGCTACAAGCCGGCGCGGTAGGAAAGGCCGCGCCCGTCAAGCAGATCCTGGCGGCCGCTCCGGGTATCGACCTGGATCGGCGTGAATGGCCGTACATCGGCGCCAAGGCCGGCGGCCTACCTGGTGACCTGACGTTCAGCTGGTATGCCGTCGACCGGACCGGACAGCCCTGGGCGGTGAGTTTCCAACTGAACTGGTCGCGCGATCACGGGCCGAGCCCGACCAGTTGGATGCTGCAGATCGCTAAACAGGTCTTCGCGCTGTTACCCGCGTACCGCTAAGTCGGATAGAGCTTCTCGACACGGGGTACTTGGCGATATAGCGTCTGTCGCAGTATTCAAGTGAACGGCGAAGAAACCGGTGCATAATCCGGTGCGGTCGCGCCACTGTGACCAGCGTTAGGGCGCTGGAAGCCAGACCTTCGGTTCACGTCGCGGATGGGGACGCGTAATCCCCGGAAGGCGGTTTCGTGTTCTAGTGACCTCAACCAGATTCGGCGCGGGCATCCGCCGCCTGCTGTCGACCTGGAATCGCCACGACTACATCGAGATCGGTGTCCTGCTGGGCGTGATTGCGTTGATGCACCTCGTCGGTTTCGCGACGTTGGTATTTGTCATCGCGCCGCACCACTATCGCGCCGGCACCCAGATATTCGGTTTCGGACTGGGTGCCACCGCATATCTGTTCGGACTCCGGCACGCGTTCGACGCAGACCATATCGCCGCGATCGACAACACCACTCGCAAACTCATGACCGATGGCCAACGGCCCAAAGCGGTCGGCTTCTGGTTCGCTATGGGCCATTCCACCCTGGTGTTGGTAATGGCTGTCCTGGTCATGGTCGGCGCGCATGCGGTGGGCACCCTGTCGGATGATCATTCGCCAACCCGACATGTTCTCGGGTTCGCCGGAACCCTGGCCTCAGGACTGTTTCTTTATTTGATCGCGATCATGAACGTGATCGCGATGATCGGCATTTACCGGGCTTTCGCCAAGCTTCGGGACGGTTCGTACTCCGACGGCGAAATTGAAGCAGCCCTTAACGACCGGGGGTTTCTGGCCCGCCTGCTGCGCCCAATCATGAATCGGATCACGCGGTCGGTGCAGCTCTATCCGGTCGGTGCGCTATTCGGCCTGGGATTCGACACCGCCACCGAGGTCGCGCTGTTGGCGCTGGCCGGCAGCGGCGCAGCGGCCGGCCTCCCGTGGTACGCGGTCCTGGTGGTGCCGTTGCTATTCGCGGCCGGCATGAGCTTCATGGACACCATGGACGGGCTGCTGATGACGGTGGCCTACGACTGGGCGTTTATGCAGCCGGTGCGAAAGATCTATTACAACCTGGCGGTCACCGGTCTTTCGATCGCCGTGGCACTGTTGATCGGGTCGATCGAATTGGTGTCGATATTGCACGACGATCTCAACTGGGTCGATCCGATCACCAGTTGGATCAGCGGCATCGACCTCAACAACGCCGGCCTGGCGATCGTGGTCCTGTTCGCCGTCACCTGGATCGGGGCGGTCGCTTACTGGAAGCTGGCCAACGTCGAAGCGCGCTACCAGCCAGTTAATCCGGGGGAGAATTAGCACGCCTGGGTACGAGAAAGGGCGGCCACCGCGTCAGTGGCCGCCCTTTTCGTTTGCCGTTATTGCGCGGTTGTCCTCGGGGTGCCGGCGGCGTGCGCCCCGGCCTTGGCCAGATCCGGCTCGGTGGGCTCGGCAGGCTTACGGGTCCCGGTGAAGGTGAACACCGCGTCCTCTCCGGCACCCTCGCCGTCCCAGTTGTCCACGTCGACGGTGACGATCTGGCCGGGACCGATCTCCTCGAACAAGATCTTCTCGGACAGCTGGTCCTCGATCTCCCGCTGGATGGTGCGTCGCAGCGGACGAGCGCCCAGCACCGGGTCGAAGCCACGCTTGGCCAGCAATGACTTGGCTTTGTCGGTGAGCTTCATCGCCATGTCTTTGCCCTTGAGCTGCTTTTCGACCCTGCCGATCATCAGGTCGACCATCCGGATGATCTCGTCGCGAGTCAGCTGGTGGAAGACGATGACTTCGTCGATCCGGTTCAAGAACTCCGGGCGGAAGTGCTTCTTCAGCTCGTCGTTGACCTTCTGCTTCATCCGCTCGTAGTCGTTCGCGCCGCCGCCCTGGGTGAAGCCCAGGCCGACCGCCTTGGAGATGTCGGCCGTGCCGAGGTTGGACGTGAAGATCAGCACGGTGTTCTTGAAGTCCACCGTGCGGCCCTGCCCGTCGGTCAGCCGGCCGTCCTCGAGAACCTGCAACAGGCTGTTGTAGATCTCCTGGTGCGCCTTCTCGATCTCGTCGAACAGCACCACGGAGAACGGCTTGCGTCGCACCTTCTCGGTGAGCTGGCCGCCCTCCTCGTAGCCGACGTATCCCGGCGGGGCGCCGAACAACCGCGACGCGGTGAACCGGTCGTGGAACTCGCCCATGTCGATCTGAATCAGCGCGTCGTCGTCACCGAACAAGAAGTTGGCCAGCGCCCTGGACAGCTCGGTCTTACCCACACCGGACGGGCCGGCGAAGATGAACGAGCCCGACGGGCGCTTGGGGTCTTTCAGCCCGGCACGGGTACGGCGGATCGCTTTGGATACGGCCTTGACCGCGTCCTCCTGGCCGATGATCCGCTTGTGGATCTCGTCCTCCATGCGCAACAGCCGGGTGGTTTCGGCCTCGGTGAGCTTGACCACCGGGATGCCGGTCCAGTTACCCAGCACCTCGGCGATCTCGTTATCGTCCACCTCGGCGACCACATCCATATCGCCGGATCGCCACTGCTTTTCGCGCTCACCCCGCTGGCCCACCAGTTGCTTTTCGCGGTCACGGAGGCTGGCGGCCTTCTCGAAGTCCTGCGCGTCGATCGCGGACTCCTTCTCACGGCGGGCCTCGGCGATCTTCTCGTCGAACTCACGCAGGTCTGGCGGTGCGGTCATCCGCCGGATCCGCATCCGCGCACCTGCCTCGTCGATCAGGTCGATGGCCTTGTCCGGCAGGAACCGGTCATTGATGTAGCGGTCGGCCAGAGTCGCCGCGGCCACGATTGCCGAATCGGTGATGGACACCCGATGGTGGGCCTCGTAGCGGTCCCGCAGGCCCTTGAGGATCTCGATGGTGTGGTCCACCGTGGGCTCCCCGACCTGCACCGGCTGGAAGCGGCGCTCCAGCGCGGCGTCCTTCTCGATGTACTTGCGGTACTCGTCGAGCGTGGTGGCGCCGATGGTTTGCAGTTCGCCACGGGCCAGCTTCGGCTTGAGGATCGACGCCGCGTCAATGGCGCCTTCGGCGGCACCGGCGCCCACCAACGTGTGCAGCTCGTCGATGAACAGGATGATGTCGCCGCGGGTGTTGATCTCCTTGAGCACCTTCTTCAGGCGCTCCTCGAAGTCACCGCGGTAGCGGCTGCCCGCCACCAGCGATCCCAGGTCCAGCGTGTAGAGCTGCTTGTCCTTCAGCGTCTCGGGGACCTCGCCGTGCACGATGGCCTGCGCGAGGCCCTCCACCACAGCGGTCTTGCCGACGCCGGGCTCGCCGATGAGCACCGGGTTGTTCTTGGTGCGCCGGCTCAGCACCTGCATCACCCGCTCGATTTCCTTCTCGCGGCCGATGACGGGGTCGAGCTTGCCTTCCATCGCGGCGGCGGTCAGGTTGCGGCCGAACTGGTCGAGCACCAGGGACGTGGACGGGCTACCGGACTCGCCGCCGCGGCCTCCGGTGCCGGCCTCGGCCGTCTCCTTGCCCTGGTAGCCGGACAGCAGCTGGATCACCTGCTGGCGCACCCGGGTCAGCTCGGCGCCCAGCTTGACCAAGACCTGGGCGGCAACGCCCTCGCCCTCACGGATCAAGCCGAGCAGAATGTGCTCGGTGCCGATGTAGTTGTGGCCCAGCTGCAGCGCCTCACGCAGACTCAGCTCCAGCACCTTCTTGGCGCGCGGAGTGAACGGGATGTGCCCCGACGGGGCCTGCTGGCCCTGGCCGATGATCTCCTCGACCTGGCTGCGGACGCCCTCCAGCGAGATGCCCAGCGACTCCAGCGACTTTGCGGCTACGCCTTCGCCTTCGTGAATAAGACCCAACAGGATGTGCTCAGTGCCGATGTAGTTGTGGTTGAGCATCCGGGCCTCTTCCTGCGCCAGGACGACGACCCTGCGGGCACGGTCCGTAAATCGTTCGAACATCGGTGGTTACCTGCTCTCCCTCAACCATCGGTACAACGGACGACATCGCGTACCTGCCATCCACTGTAATGCGCGGCTCGCCGGGCTTCCTACCTTGCGGTCCAATACGTCACACCCATATACCCGGTTACGTCACAGCCGTAATAGGAGCAACGCGGTAGAACGGCAAATCGTTTCCCGACCCAGCGGGCGATCAGTTCGCCACCAGCGAAAGCCGGACCAGCCCACGTTCGGTGCTGGTCCGGCGTCGCAGTGTCGGGTGGGCGGTCAGGTCGCCGCGTGGAATGCGTCGATGACGTCAGCCGGGATCCGGCCCCGCGTCGACACGTTGTGCCCGTTGCGACGGGCCCATTCCCGGATCGCGGCGCTCTGCTCGCGGTCTATGGCTCCGCGGCCGCGGCCGGCGCTGGCACGTCCGCGTCGACGACCGCCGACGCGACGGCCGGCTTCGACCCACTGCTTCAGATCGTTGCGCAGTTTCGTGGCATTTTTGGTCGAAAGGTCGATCTCATAGGTCACCCCGTCGAGACCGAATTCGACGGTTTCATCGGCGGCGCCCTCACCGTCGAAATCATCGACCAGGGTGACGGTCACTTTCTTCGCCATTGGCTGAGCCTCACACTTTCTTCCTGAGCACTTACTGTGCAGTTTGTTGGACCGCCCCCGTGGGCACCAATCTGCCATAGGAAGGCGCGGTATTCAATACACCACCATAGATGAGATCAGTTGCTATGCGGACGGACAATCGGAAACAATACTGTCTCTCTAATTGACAGGCCAGTCAAGGCCATCAACAACCGATCGATACCCATTCCGGTTCCCGTGCACGGCGGCATGGCGTACTCCAAGGCAGCGAGGAAATCTTCGTCGAGCATCATCGCCTCGTCGTCACCGGCCGCCGCCGCTCGCGCCTGTTCAGCGAACCTCTCACGTTGCACCACCGGGTCGATCAATTCCGAATACCCGGTGGCCAGCTCCACCCCGCGTATATAAAGGTCCCACTTTTCGGTAACACCCGGGATGCTGCGGTGCTGACGCGTCAAAGGCGTTGTCTCTACGGGAAAATCCCGAACAAAGGTGGGCGCCGTCAAGCGGGCGCCGACAGCATGTTCCCACAATTCCTCGACCAGCTTGCCATGCCCATACCCCCGGCCCGCCGGCACCTCCACACCGAGCGACTCGGCGATGCCGCTTAAGCGCTCAACCATGGTGTCCGGCGTGATCTCTTCGCCGAGTGCCTCAGATAGCGACGGATACATTTGTATCGACGCCCATTCTCCATCGATGTCATAGACGCTGCCATCGGGCAGCGACAGTTGTCGAGTACCGATCGCCTCGTCGGCCACCTGTTGAATAAGCTCGCGGGTGACGACCGCCGAATCGTCATACGTTCCATACGCCTGGTAGGTCTCCAACATGGAGAATTCCGGGGAATGCGTGGAATCGGCTCCTTCGTTTCGGAACACCCGATTTAGTTCGAAGACCTTGTCGAACCCACCAACGACGCATCGCTTGAGGAACAGTTCCGGTGCGATCCGAAGGTACAGATCGATGTCGAGGGCATTGGAGTGGGTGGCGAACGGCCGGGCCGCTGCACCGCCCGCCAAAGTCTGCAACATCGGCGTCTCGACTTCGAGAAAGCCGCGCTGTTCCAGGGCGGACCGTATCGCGCGAATGACGGCGACGCGCAGCCGGGCCACCCTGCGTGCCTGCGGACGGACAATCAGGTCGACGTAGCGCTGCCGCACCCGCGACTCTTCGTTCATCTCCTTGTGGGCGACCGGCAGCGGTCTCAGCGCCTTGGACGCCATCTGCCAGGCATCGCCGAGGACGGACAGCTCGCCGCGCCGCGAGCTGATCACCTCGCCGTGCACGCAGACGATGTCGCCGATATCCACGTCGGCCTTCCACGCATCAAGCGCTTCTTCACCGACGCTGGCAAGGCTGAGCATCACCTGCAGTTGGGTGCCGTCGCCCTCTTGGAGTGTCGCAAAACACAGCTTGCCCGAGTTACGCGCGAACACCACCCGGCCGGCCACACCGACGATGTCGCCGGTGGTCGAATCAGCAGCCAGGTCGGGGTAAGCGGCACGGATCTGCGCCAGCGTGTGGGTGCGCCCGACTTCGACCGGGTAGGGGTCGCGCCCCTCAGCCCACAGCCGAGCCCGCTTGTCCCGGCGGATCCGGAACTGCTCGGGGATGTCCTCAGGTAGGTCTTGACCGCCGGCGTCCACGACGTGCCAGCTTAATGAATACCCGCGATGGGAATTCGCCGGTCAGGGCTAGCGCGCCGTCTTCAGCCGTCCGCGCTGGCTGTCCCGGTTGCGTTCGAACACCAGCCGCAGACCGTGCAGGGTCAGGTGCTGGTCGTAGTGATCGACGGAATGCAGTTCCGCCAATAGCAGCGGTGCGGTGTGGCCGGTGGCCACCACGGTGACCCGATCCCCCAGGTCACTCCCGAACCCGTCCACATCGTCGCGGATGCGTTGGACCAGACCGTCCACCAATCCGGCGAAACCGAAAACCGCACCCGCCTGCATGCATTCGACCGTGTTCTTGCCGACCACCGAGCGCGGCCGGGCCAACTCGACGCGCCGCAATGCGGCAGAGCGCGCAGCGGCCGCGTCAGAGGAGACCTGTATTCCCGGCGCGATAGCGCCGCCGAGGAATTCACCTTTGGCGGACACCACGTCCACGCAGATCGATGAGCCGAAATCGATGACGATGGCGGCCGTCGTGTACTTCTGAAAAGCCGCGAGGCAGTTGACGATTCGATCGGCGCCGACCTCTTTCGGGTTATCGACCAACAGCGGGATGCCGGTGCGGACCCCCGGTTCGATCAGCACATGCGGCACCGCCGGCCAGTACTGGTCGAGCATCACCCGCACCTCGTGCAGCACCGACGGGACCGTGGACAGGGCGGCCGCGCCGGTGAGCTGGTCGGAATCCTCGCCAATCAGACCGTCGATGGTCAACGCCAGTTCGTCGGCAGTGACTTCGGATTCGGTGCGAATCCGCCACTGCTGCACTACCTTCGCGTGCTCCTTCGCACCGGAAAGCAGTCCCACAACGGTGTGGGTGTTGCGGACGTCGATGGCCAGCAGCACGCTACCGACCCTTCATCGCGGCGAGACCAGCTCGCCTGCATCGGCAGGTACGAACGCCGGATCGCTCCCGAGATCGATCGCCCGGTTCTCGGCGTCGACGAAGACGATCTTCGGCTGGTAGCTGCGCGCCTCGGCGTCGTCCATCGTCGCGTAGGCGATTAGGATCACTAAGTCACCGGGATGTACGAGATGCGCTGCAGCCCCGTTGATTCCGATTATGCCGCTACCACGCTGACCGGTGATCGCATAGGTGACAAGCCGGGCGCCGTTGTCGATGTCGACGATGGTCACCTGTTCGCCCTCGAGCAGGTCTGCCGCATCCATCAAGTCGGCGTCGATCGTCACCGAGCCGACGTAGTGCAGGTCTGCCTGCGTGACGGTCGCCCGGTGGATCTTCGACTTGAGCATTGTTCGTAACATCAGTTCCTCCAGGGTGATTCGAGGGTCCGATTGCCGGTAACCGCGGGCTCTCGCCCGTCGGCGCCGACGGTAGTACTGATTTCAATTGCGACATTGTCAAGGAGCCTGGTAGCACCGAGCCGGGCCGCGACGAGCAGCCGGCCCGGGCCGTATGCCGGGGCGGGCCGGAGTTCAGGGTCACGCACCTGAAGGTATTCCACGTCGATCGCGGGTATCTCGGACAGCACGGCGCGGGCCGCCGCCAGCGCCGTATCCGCACCACCCGAGGCCGCACGCGTCCCGGCCAGCAGTGCCGCCGATAGCACGCCGGCCAGTTCGCGTTGCCTGGGATCGAGGTAGCGGTTGCGTGACGACATCGCCAGGCCGTCTGATTCGCGCACGATCGGCACACCGATCACCCGAGTATCAACGTTGAGGTCGGCGACCATCTGGCGGACCAACACCAGTTGCTGATAGTCCTTCTCGCCGAAGAACACTCGGTCCGGGCGCACGATCTGCAGCAGCTTCAGCACCACGGTGAGCATGCCGGCGAAATGGGTGGGCCGGGCGGCTCCCTCGAGTTCGGATCCCAGCGGACCCGGATGCACCGCGGTACGCGGGCCGCCGGGGTACATCGCTGAAACACTTGGGGTGAAGGCTATTTCAACGCCTTCGCCGCGCAATGACGCCAAATCGTCTTCGACGATTCGCGGGTAGGCGTCGAGATCTTCATCCGCACCGAATTGCAGCGGGTTGACGAAGATCGACACCACCACCACCGAGCCTGGCACCCGTTTGGCGGCGCGGACGAGGGCGAGGTGTCCGTCGTGCAGCGCCCCCATGGTCGGTACCAGCATCACTCGCCGACCGGTATGGCGCAGCGCACGGCTGACCTCGCCGACATCGCTGGGGCTCGCGTACACGTTGAGTTCGCCGGCGTTGAACTTCGGCGGCCTGTTGATGGTCACCGCGCCGAAACCTCAAGGATCCGGAGGACCTCGTCGGGCGCATGCGCGCGTTGCGCGGTGCGCAGGGCATTCACCCGGTAGGCCTGGGCCAGTTGCGCGTCGACCGCCGCCAGCGCGCTCAGGTGACCGGCGACGGCGCCGGCATCACCGCGCGCGACCGGACCGGTCAGCGCCGCCTGTCCTCGTCGCAGGGTGTTCTCCAACGCCGCGCGGGCCAGCGGCCCCAGTATCCGTTCGGCGACGCCGCCGGGTTGATCGTCGACGAGCTGTTGACCGAGGAGTTCGGTCCCCGACAGCGCGGCCCGCAATGCGTCCAGGGCATCGGCGAGCACCGTGACGATGTGGTTACCGGCATGGGCCAACGCGGCGTGATACAGCGTCCGCGCGTCCTCGCTGACCCGGAACGGCTCACCGCCGATCTCCAGCACCAGGGACTGCGCGATCGCGTAACCGACCTCGTCGGCCGCGGTGATCCCGAAGCAGGTGTCCGGCAGCCGGGCGATGTCCTCGTCGGAGCCGGTGAACGTCATCGCCGGATGAATGGCCAGCGGTATGCAGTCCTGCCTGCTCAGCGGCGCCAGCACGGCCACGCCGTTGGCGCCCGAGGTGTGCGCGACGATGGTGCCCGGCCGCACCGCCGAGGTGGCGGCCAACCCCGAAACCAGCGCCGGCAGCTCGGTGTCGGGCACGGCCAGCAGCAGGAGCTCGGCGTTGCCGGCAACGTCCGGTACCGGCGACACCGGGGTGTCGGGCAACCAGCGTTCGGCACGGTGGCGCGACGCCCGGGAAACCGCGCTGCACGCCACCACGACGTGGTCGACGCGTTCCAGCGCGACCCCCAACGCCGTTCCCACCCGGCCGGCGGAGATGATGCCCACCTTGAGCCGGGCGGGACGCAATCCGTCGAACTGCACCATCGCAGACGACCCTCACAAGTCTCTTGTTTCGTTCCAGTCCCGCGGTGCGGGTACCGGACGGTCGCTGAAACTCTACCCCGCCGAAGACGCGAATCGCGCTGTGGTCTTCGCCTCAGTCCTCACGGCGCCGGCGTCGGCCGCCTCCGGACGGGCTGGTTTGCAACCGCGCCAGCAACTCGGCGACCGACTGGCCGCCGGATTGCGGAGCGTCGGCATCCAACGGATCGCTGCCGCGATGCCGGGGCGCGGGCGAGGGTGGCATCGGCGGAGGTGGCGGCGACATCACCGGCTCCCTGTCGGGTGGCGGCGCGGGCGAGGGTGGCATCGGCGGCGGTGGCGGCGACATTGCCGGCGCCGGCGTCGCGGGTCCGCCGATGCCGGAGTCGGGGTATGCGGAGCTTTCAGCGGAATGACGAGACCGCGCGGGACGATCTGGCTCGCGCCAATCGGATTCGGATTCGCCGATCTGACTTGCCGACTCGACGGCGCTGGAATGGCGGCCGCGCCCCTCAGCCGGCGGCGGCGACTCCGGCGCGGCTTCACTGATGCTGGGAGAACTGTGCGAAGTCCGGTCGCGGGACGGGGAGTTGTCGTATTTCCACGGCCCGCTGCCGGCGTTTTCGTCCGATTCGGAAATCCAGTTACTGCCAGGTGCTCCGGGGGGAAGCCATTGTCCGTCGGAGCGCACCGGCTGCCAGCCGGCGGGCATTTCTTGATGCCGGGGCGCCTCGGTCGGCGCCGACCACTCGGGCCGCGGTTGTTCCGGCGGCGGCTCGGGCGGCGCGGGTGGAGGTACAAACTGCGGCTCGGGCTGTGGGGGCGCCTCTTGCCGCCGGTGTGAACGGCGTGGCGGTGGCGGCTCGTACCGCTCTCCGGGGCTCGCGGGTGAGGCCGCGGGCACGGCCCAACCACCGTTCTCCGACGCTTGCTCCGGCGGGACCCAGCCATGGCCCTCGGGTTGCTGCTCTGCCCCGCCCGCGGATGACACTCCCGGCGGGGCCCAACCGGTGGGTGGTGTCGCCTCATCCGGTCGGGCCCCAGCGGATCGCTCGCCCCGGCGCCGATGCGCACCCCGGTCCACCTCTGCAGGCTCATACGCCTCAGCGGCACCGTTTGCCCCGGAAGCCTCGTGAGCCCCAGCGGGTTGGTAGGCGTAGGCCGCAGGCTGGTAGCTATCCGCGACCGGCTGCCGCGGCGGTGGCACCAGCGGTTCCTCGGGCACGTCGATGATCGAGCTGTCGTCCGTGCGCCGAGCAGGCTCTTCGGCGCGCACCGAGGTCACCCGGTTGACTCGTTCGCGTGCGCTTTCGTGTTCGCGATCCCAGTCGCTGGAAGCACGCACGGACCTGCGTTCGGTCTCCAGTGCCGGCCGGTCGCTGAGTTCGGCGTCGAACAAGATCTCCAAATTGGTGCGCAGGGCGGCCAACTCGGCCCGCAGCGCCGAGACCTCGTCTGCGGCGTGCGCGCGCAGTTCGCTGGCCAGCTCGCGACGCAGCTGCGACTCCACCGTGAGCTCATACTCGCGGCGAGCCGAGATTTCGCGGTCCAGCTGCAGGTCGTAAACCAACTTCAGGTCCCGCGTCCGGGCCTGATCCACGTCGCTTTGCCGGCGATAGATCACCGACACGAACGCAGCGACGACGGCGGCCCACAAGGCGAGGATCACGGCGAGCTTGAGGAGCTCCACCCGGCTGGTGAAAACCAGCGCAGAACTGGCGCCGATGGCGAGCACCAGCAACGCCGTCAGCAGTACCCAACCCGGTCTACGGCCGCCGCGCCGCACCCGGGCGCCGCGGGGCAGATCGGTCATGGCCCGACTGTACCGGGCCGAGGTCACTCCGCGTGTCGCCGTCCTCCGGCGATTCTCACGTGGGCTAATTGCCCGTCGCTCCCCCACCAGCGGGAGGTGCCCCCACTTCGGGCCGCTCCGGCGGCCCGCATCGTCACCGAGCGAAACTCAGCGCCCGCCTCCCACTCGGGCCGCCGGACGGCCCGCATCGTCACCGAGCCGAGCTAATTTTCGGCGCCCTCGCCATGCTCGGTCGGATCCGCCGGCGACTTGCAGCAATGTTGCAGCCACAGCGCGGCAACCACCAAGGCCAGCGCGCTCACCGCCGCCACCGCCGTGCCGGCGGTGTCTTCGCCAGCCACCCTCAGCCACGACCGCCGCGGCAGCAAGTAGACCAGAACCCCGACCCACCAACCCAGCGCCAACGCGCCCACCCAGGCCGATGCTTTGGCGATGACCAGGCTGCGGGCCACCGACAGCGGATGTAGCCAGCCGGGCCCGTCGCCGATCTCACCGTCGCTGATCTTGGCCCGGACATAACGCCCCCAGAGGGCCTCGGCGACGCCGACCGCAAGCAACGACAGCCCCGTCCACACCGTAATCGGTGGAAACCACCGGTATAGCAACACGACAAGCAGGTATCCGAGCACCGCAGTGCCGATCACCGCGGCCGTCAGATCACGTTTCCGGGTCGGGCCCATCAAGTTCCCGGGGCCGAGTCGAATTCCGTACTCTCGCCTCGCAGTTCGAGCACCAGCCCGGTCAGTTGCACACTAGCGCGGTCGGCGGGATCCAGCTGCGCGAGCAGCTTTGCGACGGGCTGCCTTCCACCGGCCACCGTCAGCGCCGCCTCCGAGTCAACGGCCAGCCACGGAATTATCACGAAGGCTCGCAAGTGAGCCAGCGGATGTGGCAGGGTCAGACCGTCTTCCAGCGAGAACACTTCGGTGTCCCCGGCCGCCGACGTCTGATAGCAGCTGATCAGGTCCACATCGAGAGTGCGTGGGCCCCAACGCTGTCCCCGGACCCGATCCGCCGACTGCTCCATCTCCTGGGCGCGACGCAGCCAACCGTGTCCGTCGAGCGTCGCGTCCTCGGCGATCAGCACGGCGTTGAGGAACGGGCCCTGCTCGACGCCGCCCCAGGCCGCGGTCTCGTAGACCGGAGAAACCGCTTGCACCGCCTCGCCCAGCCGGTCGAGCACCGACTGCAGCCGCGCCAACCGGTCACCGAGGTTGGATCCGATCGACAACACCACCCGCATCAGCGCCCCCCTCCGGCAGGAATCACCGAACCCCGTTCGCCGCGTCGCGACCGTCGGGCCACCACCGCCACATCGCCAAAGGTCTGGGGAATCGGAGCTTGCGGCTTGTGCACCGTCACCTCGACGGCGTGCAGCCGCTGGTCTTTCATCACATCCTCGGCGATCTCGGCGGCGACCGTTTCGATCAAATTGCGTGCCGGCCCGGCGATGATAGCGGCCGCCCGCTGAGCCAGGACACCGTAGTCGTAGGTGTCTGCCAGGTCGTCGCTGGCCGCGGCGTCCACCAGGTCGATCCAGACAGTGATATCGACAACGAAGTCCTGACCGTCGGCGCGCTCATGGTCGAAGACCCCATGCTGGCCGCGAACTGTCAAGCCGCGCAACTCAATTCGGTCAGCCATCGGATTCGACCGCCCCGGCTTGGGTCCATGCGTCGACGACCTTCAGCGCGTCGACCGAGGCCCGCACATCGTGCACCCGCACCCCCCATGCGCCATGCCGCGCGGCCAACGCCGAAACCACCGCGGTAGCCGTCTCACGCCCGTCAGGTGGCCGTACCGCACCATCCGGACCGGCCAGCAGGGTACCGAGGAACCGTTTCCGCGATGCCCCGACCAAGACCGGGACACCGATGGCCACCAGCTTCGGCAAGGCGTGCAAAAGCGCCCAATTATGTTGGCCGGTCTTGGCGAATCCGAGACCGGGGTCGATGATCAGCTTCGCCGGATCGACGCCGGCGGCAACCGCGTCGTCGATGCTGGCAAGCAGCTCGGCGCGCACTTCGGCCACCACATCGCGGTAGCGGGGCACTTCGTGCGGATGGTCAGAGGAAACGGATCGCCAGTGCATCAACACCCAAGGCACACCGGCCTCGACGAGCAAATCGCCCATACCCGCATCGGCGCGTCCGCCGGACACGTCGTTGACCATCTGGGCGCCATTCTCCAGCGCCGCCCGCGCCACGCCAGCGTGCATGGTGTCGATGCTGACTGTAATGCCTTGCGAAGCCAACTCTTTGACGACAGGAATGACGCGGACGGTCTCGACCCGCGGATCTATCCGAACAGCACCGGGCCGGGTCGACTCTCCCCCGACGTCGATGATCGCCGCGCCGTCGGCGGCCAACGCCAAGCCCTGCTCGACAGCACGGTCGGGGTCCAGGTAACGCCCGCCATCCGAGAACGAGTCGTCGGTGACGTTCACCACCCCCATGACCTGGACGCGCGTCGTGCTCACTTGCGCAAGATCAGTTCGAGCGCCTCAGCTCGAGATGCACTGTCGGTCTTGAACTGTCCACGCACTGCCGACGTCGTCGTGACAGCTCCGGGCTTGCGGACACCTCGCATGGACATGCACAGGTGTTCGGCTTCGATGATGACGATTACCCCGCGCGGATCGAGTTTCCGCATCAGCGCGTCGGCGATCTGGGCCGTGAGCCGCTCCTGCAGCTGTGGCCGCTTGGCGTACAGGTCGACCAGCCGCGCAATCTTCGACAATCCGGTGACGCGGCCGTCATGACCGGGGATGTATCCCACATGCGCCACACCGTGGAACGCCACCAGATGGTGTTCGCAAGTGGAGTAGAGCGGGATCTGGTTGATCATCACCAGCTCGTCGTGCTGCTCGTCAAACGTGGTGTCCAGCACGGCGTCGGGATCGGTGTACAGGCCGGCGAACATTTCCCGGTAACTGCGTGCGACGCGGGACGGGGTGTCCAGCAGACCGTGCCGATCCGGGTCCTCTCCGATCGCGTACAGCAGCTCGCGGACCGCGGCCTCGGCACGCGCCTGGTCAAAGACCGCGGTGCTCAGGGTCGCGGTTTGGGAATTCGGCTGCGCCATCGAAGCCTCCGTTCGTTTCAGCCGTGCGTCGACGGGTTGGACGGGCTCGGGCCGCCGCTTGGCGGGTCGACGGCCTGGCCTGCCTCCGGTGCGGCTGTACCAGGCGGCGGATACGGCGGATACGGCGGATAGGGCTGGCCCTGGGAGCCCGCGTAGTTGTGCGGCGGTGGCGGCCAGTGCGGTGGTGGCGGCGGGGAGGATGGCGGCGGGTACCAGTGGCCCGGCGGCTGTTGCGGGGGTGGCCACCCTGGAGCGTGCCAGCCCGCCGGTGCACCGTAATCGGGTTGTGTCGACTGGTGCGGCGGAACGCCTGCAACGGGACGGCCCTCGGGGCCGCCCGGCGCACCATGAGAACCATTGGCGCCGTTGGTGGCCCGATCGGCCTCGGCCTGCGCGGCATCCCGCGCCGCCGCCGCGATGGCAGCCTTGAAGGCCGGTTCGGGCGCCGGTTTGGGCCACGGCTCGCCGCGCTCGATGGCCAGCTCGCCGGGTGTTTTGATTGGCGGCTTGTCCGACGGAATGCGGCCACCGAAGTCGTCGAACAGGGTCAGCCGGGGCCGCTTTTCGACGTCGGCGAAGATCGCCTCCAACTCGGCCCGGTGCAGGGTTTCTTTCTCCAGCAACTCGCCGGCCACAATGTCCAGCACGTCGCGGTATTCGGTGAGAATCTCCCAGGCCTCGGTGTGCGCGGTCTCGATGAGCTTGCGCACCTCGTCGTCGATATCGCGCGCGACCTCATGGGAGTAATCGGCTTGGTTCCCCATGGTCCGGCCGAGAAAGGGGTCTCCGTGTTCGGTGCCGTATTTGACCGCGCCGAGTTTGGAACTCATGCCGAATTCGGTGACCATCGCGCGGGCGATTTTGGTGGCCTGCTCGATGTCGGACACTGCGCCCGTGGTGGGCTCATGGAACACCAACTCTTCGGCGGCACGCCCGCCCAGCGCCATCACCAGCCGGGCGATCAATTCCGAGCGAGTGTGCAGCCCCTTGTCGTCCTCGGGCACCGCCAGCGCGTGGCCCCCGGTGCTACCCCGGGCCAGGATCGTCACCTTGTAGACCGGGTCGACGCCCGGCATCGCCCAGCCCGCCAGCGTGTGCCCGGATTCGTGGTAGGCGGTGATCTTTTTTTCGTGCTCGCTGATGATCCGGCTCTTGCGGCGCGGCCCGCCCACTACCCGGTCCACGGCCTCTTCCAGCGCGGCGCCGGTGATCACCGTGCCGTTCTCGCGGGCAGTCAGTAGCGCCGCCTCGTTGATCACGTTGGCCAGATCGGCGCCGGTCATGCCGACGGTCCGCTTGGCCAGCCCGTCGAACTCGACGTCGGGGCCGAAGGGCTTGCCCTTGGAGTGCACCCGCAGCACCGCACGCCGGCCGGCCAGGTCGGGGCTGGACACCGGAATCTGGCGGTCGAAGCGGCCGGGCCGAAGCAGCGCCGGGTCGAGGATGTCGGGCCGGTTGGTGGCCGCGATCAGGATGACGCCGGTGCGGTCACCGAACCCGTCCATCTCGACCAGCAACTGGTTGAGCGTCTGTTCGCGTTCGTCGTGGCCGCCGCCCAGGCCGGCGCCGCGCTGGCGGCCGACGGCGTCGATCTCGTCGACGAAGATGATGCACGGGCTGTTCTGCTTGGCCTGCTCGAACAGGTCACGGACCCGGGATGCGCCGACCCCGACGAACATCTCGACGAAGTCCGACCCGGAGATGGTGAAGAAGGGCACGTTGGCCTCCCCCGCTACAGCGCGGGCCAACAGCGTCTTGCCGGTTCCCGGCGGCCCGTACAGCAGCACGCCCTTGGGGATCTTGGCGCCAAGCGCCTGGTACCGCGACGGGTTCTGCAGGAAGTCTTTGATTTCGTAGAGCTCTTCGACCGCCTCGTCGGCGCCGGCGACGTCGGCGAAGGTGGTCTTGGGCATGTCTTTGGTGAGCTGCTTGGCCCGCGATTTCCCGAAGCCGAAGCCCATCCGGGCACCGCCCTGCATGCGGGAAAACATCATGAACAGGCCGACCAAGAGCAGCAACGGCAGCACGTAAATCAGCAGCGAGCCCAGGATGTTGCCCTCGTTGACGGCGGTGGCGACCTGGGCATCTTTAGCGGTCAGCGCGTCGAACAGGGGAACCGCGTAACCGGTCGGGTACTTGGTGATGATCTTGTCG
Organism: uncultured Actinomycetota bacterium; assembly: GCA_963751315.1. GTDB lineage: Bacteria > Actinomycetota > Actinomycetes > Mycobacteriales > Mycobacteriaceae > Mycobacterium. The sequence goes on from CAVVUH010000009.1 coordinate 163,180, forward strand.
GACCCGTCGGTGCCGCTGTTGGCACTCTTCAGCGTCAACCGCACCTGTTGTTCGCGGTCGTCGATCTGTGCGCTCTTGACGTTGCCGGACTTGATCTGGGCCATCGCCACCGAGGTGTCGACCGGTTTGTAGCCGCGGGTGTCATCGCTGAAGTAAAAGAATGACCAACCAAGCAGCAACACGACAGCGATCGCCGTCAGGGTGCGGATCACGTTTTTCCGGTTCATCAATCATCGGCCGTCGCCGGCCAGGTCCTTCCCGATACATGCAGCTGGAATAGTCCAGGTTACCGCCCCGTGGCGATTGCCAGTCCGGCACGGCCGGGCGCAGCAGGTCGACACGTACCTTATGGTGATCGCCAGCCCGGCGCAGCCGGGGCGCAGCCGGTCACCACGATGTTCACGGTCGGATTGCCCGGCTCGCCGCGTCCGCCGGGTGGCCGCCTCGTCCGATGCCAGGAGCTGGCCGCCAGCAGCAGCGGAACAGCCAACCTCGGGCCGGAGATCATCCCGTTTCGATCTGCCGTCAAAAACAACGAATGGCAGTTCCCGACAACCCTCATCACCGGCGCAGTCAACTGCCGAACACCTTTCGGGCGGACCCGGGGGTGTGCTTTGGTGAGACGGTGCCCGAGAGCGTGCCCATCACCGAGCGGATCATTGAAACCAATGGCGTGCAGTTGCACACCGTCGAAGCGGGTGAGCCCGGCGCACCAGTGGTAGTGCTGGCTCACGGTTTTCCGGAACTCGCCTATTCATGGCGTCACCAGATCCCGGTGCTCGCCGCCGCCGGGTACCACGTATTGGCTCCGGATCAGCGCGGCTATGGCGGCTCCAGCCGACCCGAGGCCATCTCCGACTACAACATCGCCGAACTATCCGCCGACGTGATCGGCCTGCTCGACGACGTCGGCGCCGAGCGGGCGGTGCTCATCGGTCACGATTGGGGCGCCCCGGTGGTGTGGAGCTCGGCGCAACTGCATCCCGATCGGGTCGCGGCCGTGGTCGGTTTGAGCGTTCCGCCGGTGCCGCGCGCCCAGGTCCCGCCGACGCAGGCTTTCCGCGCGATCTTCGGCGACAACTTCTTCTACATGCTCTATTTCCAGGAGCCCGGAGTGGCCGACGCCGAACTGGCTGCGGACCCGGCCAAGACCATCCGGCGCATGATCGCCGGACTGCGCGCGCCGGATGACCATGCGGCCGCAATGCGGATGATCGCACCCGGGTCGGAGGGCTTCATCGATCGGCTGCCCGAACCCGACGCCCTGCCGGGCTGGATCAGCGCCGAGGAGCTCGACCGCTACATCGCCGAGTTCAGCCGGACCGGATTTACCGGCGGGCTGAACTGGTACCGGAACATGGACCGCAACTGGGAGATCTTGGCCGACCCGCCGGCCGCCACCATCACGGTGCCGGCGCTGTTCATCGCCGGCACCGACGATCCGGTGGGGGGCTTCATGCGCCGCGACCGTACCGGCGAGGTGGTGACCGGTCCCTACCGCGAGGTGATGATCGACGGTGCCGGGCACTGGCTGCAACAGGAGCGCCCGAATCAGGTCAACGAGGCGGTGCTGGACTTCCTATCGGGCGTGAAGCTGTCATGAACCGCCCGCTGAACTTCGGCGTCTTCATCACCCCGTTTCACCCGACCGGCCAATCCCCCACGACGGCACTCGAATACGACATGGAGCGAGTGGTCGCGCTGGACCGTCTGGGTTTCGACGAGGCGTGGTTCGGTGAACATCACTCCGGCGGCTACGAACTGATCGCCTGCCCGGAGGTGTTCATCGCCGCGGCGGCTGAACGGACCAAGCACATCCGCCTGGGCACCGGTGTGGTGTCGCTGCCTTACCACCATCCACTGATGGTGGCCGACCGCTGGGTGTTGTTGGATCATTTGACCCGCGGGCGGGTGATGTTCGGCACCGGTCCGGGCGCCCTGCCGTCGGACGCCTACATGATGGGCATCGATCCGGTCGAGCAGCGCCGGATGATGCATGAATCGCTGGAGGCTATCCTCGCGCTGTTCCGCGCCGCACCTGGTGAGCGGATCAGCCGCCACTCGGACTGGTTCACGCTGCGCGATGCCCAGTTGCACATCCGTCCCTACACCTGGCCTTATCCGGAAATCTCCACGGCGGCAATGATTTCCCCGTCCGGGCCGCGGCTCGCCGGCACGTTGGGCACGTCGCTGCTGTCGCTGTCGATGTCGGTGCCGGGCGGCTATGCGGCGCTGGAAAACACCTGGCAAGTCGTGAGCGAACAAGCCGGCAAAGCCGGCCACGACGAGCCCGACCGGGCAAACTGGCGGGTGCTCGGCATCCTGCATCTGGCTGACAGTCGAGGTCAGGCCATCGACGACTGCACCTACGGCCTGCAGGACTTCGCCAAGTACTTCGGCGCAGCGGGGTTCGTGCCGCTGGCCAATCTGGTCGAGGGCGCGCAGTCGCCTCGGGAATTCGTCGAAGACTATGCGGGACAGGGCAATTGCTGCATCGGCACACCCGAGGATGCGATCGGCTACATCCAAGATCTGCTCGACCGGTCCGGCGGATTCGGCACCTTCCTGTTGCTCGGCCACGACTGGGCGTCGCCGGAGGCGACGTATTATTCCTATGATCTGTTCGCCCGCAAGGTGATTCCGCATTTCAAAGGTCAATTGGCGGCGCCGCGGGCATCACATGAATGGGCCAGGGGCATGCGTGACCAATTACTCGGCCGCGCCGGCGAGGCCGTGGTGAAGGCGATCACCGAGCACACCGATGAACTCAAGATGGAAAGTGAGAACAGCTGATGCGCGCCGCGGTGCTACGGGAAGGCCGCATGGTCTGTCGGGACGACGTACCTGACCCGGTCCCCGGTCCGGGCCAGGTTCTGGTCGGCGTGCGATCGTGCGGAATCTGCGGCTCCGACCTGCATTTCGCCAAGCACGGCGCCGAGGTGCTTTCGCTGAGTGAGGAGATGGCCGACAGTCTCGGCGGTGGCATGAACGTCGACTTGAGCCACGACATCTTCATGGGCCACGAGTTCAGCGCCGAGGTGCTCGAAGCCGGCCCCGACACCGATACCTATCCGGCGGGCACGCTGGTCACGTCGATCCCGGTGCTGATCTCAGGCCAACACGTTGAACCGATCGTCTACAGCAACAACACGCTCGGCGGCTACGCCGAGCGCATGCTGCTTTCGGCGCCGTTGCTGCTGCCTGTCCCCAACGGCCTGGACCCGCGACACGCCGCGCTGACCGAACCGATGGCCGTCGGGCTGCACGCCGTCAACAAGTCCGGTGTTCAGCAAGGCGAAGCCGCGCTGGTGCTCGGCTGTGGTCCGATCGGCATTGCGGTGATCGCTAAACTACGAGCCCGTGGAGTTGAAACCATTGTGGCAGCGGACTTTTCGCCGAAGCGACGCGAGCTCGCCAGCATCATGGGTGCACATCAGACGCTTGACCCCGCGCAGGGCTCACCGTTCGATACCGTCACTCCCGCAGTGGTGTTCGAGGCGGTTGGGGTGCCCGGCATCATCGATGACGTGATGCGCAGAGCCAGGCACGGCACCCGGCTGGTCGTAGTCGGCGTGTGCATGCAGCCCGACACCATGCATCCGTTCTTCGCCATTGCCAAGGAGATCAACGTCCAGTTCGTTCTCGCCTACGACCCGAACGAGTTCGCCGATTCGTTGCGCGCGATCGCCGAGGGTGACATCGACGTCACCCCGGTCATCACCGGCGATGTCGGTCTCGAAGCCGTCGGCGCGGCGTTCGACGATCTCGCCGATCCCAAACGGCACTGCAAGATACTGGTCACCCCGTAACCGCCAGGCCCTTTGCCGGTGCTTTTGTCGGGCAGCCGGGTCACCCGTGCGTTATCTTGAGCCAGGCTGGCTAGCTCACGGAGGAGGCACCATGCCGACGCCGGCGCTCAGCTTGCGACGGCAGATGCTGCGGCGCCGACCCGTGAGCGGCGCCCCAGTCGCCCACGGGGCCTCCTATCAGCTGCAACGCAGCCTTGGAACCTTCCTGCTCACCATGTTCGGCGTCGGCGAGACGGTCGGCGCAGGCATCTTCATCGTTCTCTCACAGTCCGTGCCGCAAGCCGGCCCGGCAGTGGTCATCTCGTTCATGATCGCCGGCATCGCGGCGGGTCTGGCCGCGGTCTGCTACGCCGAGATGGCCTCGGCGGTACCGGTTTCCGGATCGGCTTACTCGTACTGCTACGCCACCCTGGGCGAGCTCGCGGCAATGGGCGTCGCAGCATGCCTGCTGTTGGAGTACGGCGTGTCCACCGCCGCGGTGGCCGTCGGGTGGAGCCAGTATCTGAACAAGTTCTTGGACAACGTCTTCGGATTTCATCTGCCGCAAGTCATTTCGGAGGGGCCGTGGGATGACGTGCCGGGTGTCATCAACCTGCCGGCCATCGTCTTGGTGGCGATGTGTGCGGTCCTGTTGATCCGCGGTGCCAATCAATCCGCCAAGGCCAACGCGGTGATGGTACTGATCAAGCTCGGCGTGCTGGTGGTGTTCGCGGCCATCGCGTTCACCGCGTTCAAGGCCGACCGCTTCAGTGACCTGGCACCGTTCGGCGTCTCTGGCATCAGCTTGGCCGCGGGGACAATCTTCTTCGCCTACATCGGCCTTGACGCGGTTTCCACCGCCGGCGACGAAGTCAAAGATCCACAACACACCATGCCGCGAGCAATCATTTACGCCCTGCTGATCGTCACGGGTATCCATTTGCTCGTCTCGGTTGCCGCGATGGGTAGCCAGCCGTGGCAAGACTTCAAGGGTGAAGAGGCAGTGCTGGCCGTGATCTTGGATCGCATCACCGGAAACACCGCAGGCAGCACCCTGGTGGCTGCCGGCGCGGTCATATCCATCTTCTCCGTCACCCTCGTGACGTTGTACGGCCAGACACGCATCCTGTTCACGATGGGCCGTGACGGCCTGCTTCCGGCCACGTTCGCGAAGGTCAGCCCGCGCACGATGACACCCGTCAGAAACACCGTGATCGTCGCGCTCGTGGTGGCCATCCTCGCCGCGCTGGTGCCGCTGGACCGCCTGGCCGAAACGGTCTCCATCGGCACCCTGACCGCATTCATCGTGGTGTCAGGGGGCGTGATTGTCCTGCGCATTCAGCAACCGGATTTACCCCGCGGTTTCAAGGTGCCGGGCTATCCGGTGACACCGATCTTGTCGATCGCGGCGTGCGCTTACATCCTGTACAGCCTGCACTGGTACACGTGGATTGCGTTCAGCGCCTGGGTAGCGGTGGCGCTGATCTTCTACTTGGTGTGGGGCCGCCGGCACAGCGCACTCAACGATAGCGGGAACGGCGGCATCACAACGGCCGTGCGCGTCCCCGACGACGTCACCTAGCCGAGCCGTCGTGCTCCCAACCTGTACGCCAGCGCGCGGGCACCGCCGGGATCAGGTCGACGTGGTGGGGGCTATATTTTGGCGAAGCAGCCCCAATCTCCGTTGGTATTCCTCGTCGTCGATCTCGCCGCGCGCGTAGCGTTCAGCCAGCACTTGCTCTGCGTTGCCCGCTCCGCCGGCGTGCGTCGTGCCGGCGGGCCGCTGCGACAACGACAGCAAATACCGCGCGAGAACCACCACCGCAGTGATTACCAGCGCCCAGAAAACAATCGTTGTTCCGGTCGTGAGGATCCAGCTGCCCCATCCCCAGTGACCGTCGTCCATCATCATCATCATCGAGACCGCCTTTCCAAATTCACTATGCCCCAACGCCTTCAACGGTGCGGGTGCTGCGACCAGTCCTGCTGGGCCTGTGTTGAGGTTTGCATGCATCGCCGGACCCCACACATGAGAACGCCAGACGCAGTCCGCCACGGCGATCAGCGGCCCGGCGGCCATGATGGCAATGACACTCGTCAGCGCAGCTCGAGTTTTGACTTTCATCGACTCCTTCGGCGGCCTCGCCAGCCGTTCGGCTCGCGCTAGTACGGCCAAATCGGCGGCCGCGAGCGCTTCAGCTGGGGCCGCCGTGCACAGCGTGATCAGCCCCGACAGCAACGCTCGGCTGCTATGCCGGCGCGCCGCAACGTCATCCGCGCACATCTCCAACAATCGCGAAACCTGTTGTTCCCCTTCAGTAATTAGGCTTATCCGAGGAAACACCGCGGCCAGAGCGCGGAGCACGCTGACGATCACCGCGTGGTGCCCGGCCAGGTGGGCTCGTTCATGCGCAAGCACCGCGGCCAGTTGGCGATCATCGAGTGCGGCTCGGGCGGCGCTGGTCACGACGATCGCCGGTGGTCGACCCACGACACAGTAGGCGGCAGCTTTGGCGGCCTCGACCATCACCACGTCGGCCTCACCGGTGCGATGACCGACCAACCGCACAGCCCGAGCGTGCTCGTGCGCGCGAGCACGCATTCCCAGGACGGCGGTGGCCAGCCGCACACCGATGATCGCGGCCGCCACCGTAACCGCCGCAGCGATCGCGAGCAGCGTGATCTGCGGCGCAATCCCGGCATCTCCGCTCATCGTGCGCTGCAAGCGGGCCAGGCAGGATGCGGCAACCGTGCGGGGATGAGTCCAATGGCTTATCACTTCGATGATGACCATCACCGAAGTCGCCACCCAGGAACCCACCACAGTGCCGATCGCGCTCAACCATGTCACCACCCCAAGGCGCGGGGCGTTTCCGCTGCCGGTCATTGCCCATAGCAGCGGAGGCGCTGCGACGAGCATCGCCATGCTGTACAGCAGCAGGCCAACCACAACGCTGATCACCGGTTCGTTCCTTTGGCCAGCCGTCGCAGAACAGAGCGCAGGCGCTCGGATTCCTCGGCGCCGATTTGTTCGACGAAATGTTGCAGTACCAATTCGGGGCTGCCGCCGCCATCGAGGGCCTCGCGCATCAACCGCGCACTGTGCTGCTCACGCGTCAGGGTGGGCCAGTACCGATAGGCCTTCCCGTCGCGTTCTCGCGCGAGCCAGCCCTTCGTATGCAAGTTGTCCATGGTGGACATCACGGTCGTGTACGCGATGCTGCGCTCGCCGGCAAGTTCATCGAAAAGCTCACGCACCGTGGTCGGTATCGCGGAGTCGCGCCTCCATATACGGTCCATGATGACTGCCTCGAGTTCGCCGAATCCTCGAATCCGCACTGCTGGTCTCCCGGTTATTACAGAGCCGCTGGTCTCGTTCGCGAGGGCTGGAACTGCGACAGCTCGAACACGCCGTCTCCAACATCTACGTACCAACATAGTACGACCACCGTCGGACGGCATGAACCAAGAGCGAGCACACACCTGAGGGCTGTAGCTGATTCCCCCGCCTCCGCTTGCTAGCACTCCCGGCCCGGATCTACTATCTACGTAGTTAGATAGTAGACCGGACGGTAGGCGCTCATCCACCGGAGATGTAGTCCGTTCGCAGAGGTGCTCCGCCAGGCCGAATGAGAGGAATCGACGATGGGATCTTTCGGCGAGCTGGGTTCCCGGCTCCGTGAGCGCAAGCGCGTCATCGGCGCGGTCTTGGCTTCAGCTTCTATCGCGGTGGCCAGCTTTTTGGCCGGGACCTGGGCCGGCTCCTCGGAAGTCCCCGCGCCGCTCCCGGTGACGACCTCAGCCCCGCACCCCAACAACCCGCCTAAACCGGGCGCTTCTAAGCCCGCCGACATGTGCTGCGGCATGTCCATGCCCGAGATGACACCATGCCGAGTGGTATGCCCATGCCCAGCGGGATGCCCATGCCGAGTGGTATGCCCATGCCCAGCAAAACCGGCTAGCCAGAACCAATATTGAGTTGCGGTTGAGATCAGAGAACACCTTGAGCGCCAAGCGGTCTCAGCGGCGGATGACCAGACGTGCTGCGCTCACCACGGTCGCCGCGGGCGCCGTCGTGGGTCTCGGGTATGTGCTGCGCGGGGTCCTCGGATCGCCCGCCCCAGCCGTCCGACTCGTCGACGACGGCGGCATGATGGGCGTCTCCCCGACGGACATGTCCCGCTACACGGAGATGTTCAACCGGCACAACGAGTTAACCCGCACCGTCGAGGAGATCCCAGGTGGCATTCGCACCACCACCCAATCCGGTTCCCCGGAACTTGCTGCGCAGCTCAAGGCGCACGTCTCGAGCATGTATTCCCACCTCGAACAGGGCGGCGAAGTCATGTGCATGAGCGACAGCCTGCCGACGCTCTTCCGGCGCGCCGACGGATACCGCCGTCAGCTCACACTCACGCCCACAGGCGTGATCGCTGAGGAAACCGCAGATGATCCCCAGCTGGTTGCGGCCATCCGTGCGCACGCCCAGGAAGTGACCGGGTTTGTACGCGACGGCATGCCGCCGATGATGCGCGGAATGATGGGTCCCGGCCCGATGGGACCGGGCATGATGGGACCGGGCATGATGGGACCGGGTGGCATGATGGGACCACCATGAGTAGCTGAAAGCCCAATACATAGAACCTGCAACCGAATTCACGCCCCGATTGCTTAACGGTTCACGTCTGGCGGCCGAATCGGCGCAGCCGAACTAGTTAGTCACCACACTGGCGGAGGACAACCCCACCCAAGTGCCTCGGCGGCGCCGCACGTGATGAGCTCCGCCTCCTTCGCTTCATCTACCCCAAGATGCCTTGCATGGTGTTGACCTCCTGTTGTTCGGTTGTGGCGATTGAATGCGCCATCGCAACAGCCGGAGGGTACTGACCGGAATTAATTTCGCTCTGCGCCAACATGATTGCGTGCTGATGGTTTTGGACCATCAACGTCAGGAATTGTTTGCTGGCATCGGCACCTACGGCGTTCTGCAAAGCTGTCATTTGCTCGGGCGACGCCATCCCCGTCATTCCTTGCATTGCGGGCATCCCTGCGGCAGAGCTCGGCGTCGTCGACTGTTGCCACTGGCTCAGCCAACTCTGCATCCCCTGGATGTCGGGGCCCTCGGCAGCCTTGATCTGATTTGCCACCTGTACCACCCGCGGGTCCGAGCCCTGTTTGGTCAGGATGATCTCACTCATCTGAATGGCCTGCTTATGGCAGGGCATCATGTCTTGGGCAAACGTAAGGTCAGTTGAGTTGTGGGCTTGCGTGGCCGAGGTCGACGGAGACCCAGTCGCGGCTTGATGACCTGAGCTGCTACATGCGCTGAGTGTCACGGTGGCCATGACTGCGGCCGCGCCCAGCCTCACCAACTGTTGTCTCATGACTTCCCTGTCCTTCCTGCCGCGAACGGTGTTTACCCGGCGCTGAATCGGCGCGCCAATACTGAGACGGGTGCCCGTAGAGGAGGATCCTCGCCGCAGAAAAAGCCTACTATCTCCGTACGTAGATAGCATTATTTAGATTCCGGGCACGCGACTTAGGCACTCAGATCGGAAATAGCGTGGCGAGGAAGAAGATCGCCATGCCCGCCGCCATCATCGCCTGACCCAGGTCACCCAGCGACCGGCGCGGGGCCGTCTTGCGGCGCCGATCGAGCACATATCGGTAAGTCCAGAAGATCGCTGCGGCTGTGAAGCCGACTGCACCGAACCAGCCCACTGCGCTGGACCATGTGGCCGAGTTGCTCGCCGGCATCTTCATCGAAGACATGTCCATGCCTGGCATCGACATATCCGGCTGCGTGCTCGATCCGGCCGGCATCAGATGACTGTCCATGATGGCGTACATCCAGGCCGTCGCCAGCATCATCACGCCGTGGTAGAAGTACAGCTCCCGCCGGGTGGTCGTTCGTATCGCGAAGATGGCCATCGCCGCAAACGACACGGCCGCAAGGAGAAAGAACACGGCAGGTGCCGTCGTGGGGAGCTGTGTGCTCCACGGCCAGGCCATCACCACCATCGCAACGGCCATGACGAAATGCAGCGCATGGTTGACGGCCGACGTCCACGGTCGGGGTTTGGTGACGACTGCTAGCCCAAATTCGACAGCGGTCAGCGCAAACAGTCCGGTGACCACCCATCGGAGCACGATGTCGTGGATCATTCGGCACCCGGCCGTTCGAAATCGACGGCACTACAAGCGACTTTCATGCGTCGCGACCAAATCGTCGCAGCCGCAGCGAGTTTGTCACGACACTGACCGAGGAGAGCCCCATCGTTGCGCCCGCAACGATCGGGTTCAGCACGCCCAGCGCGGCGAGAGGGATCGCGGCGCTGTTGTAGCCGAAGGCCCAGCCGAGATTTTGATGGATCGTCCGCAGGGTTTGTCTCGACAGCTCGATCGAACGCACCACACCGTCGAGACGGCCGGACATCAGCGTGATATCGGACGCCTCGATGGCGACATCGGTGCCGGTGCCAATCGCAATGCCCAGATCGGCTTGCACCAAGGCGGGCGCGTCGTTGACGCCGTCACCAACCATCGCAACCACGCGACCCTCGCCCTGGAGCCGCTGAATCTCGGTCACTTTGTCTTGTGGCAACACCTCGGCCAGCACCCGGTCGATGCCGACCTGCTTCGCGATCGCGGCCGCCGTGCGGGCGTTATCGCCGGTGATCATGACGACTTGCAGCCCCATGTCATGCAGTTGGCGGACCACGTCGACGGCGTCGTCCTTGACCGTGTCGGCCACCGCGAGCACACCCACGACCTGGTCGTCACGGCCGACGAAAACCGCGGTGCGGCCTCGCTCTTCCAACTCAAGGGCCGCCAGAGCGAGGTCGTCGGGCACCGACAACTCGTGCTCTTCGACGAGCTTGCGCCGCCCCACCAGCACAGATCGCCCGTCGACCTGCGCCCGCACCCCGTGCCCCGCGACGCTGGCGAACTCTGCGGCGGGCGGTATCTTCAACCCCTGTTCGAGCGCACCGGCGACGATCGCCGCGCCGATGGGGTGCTCGGAGCCTGACTCCACTGCCGCTGCGATCCGCAGCACCGGATCGGGCTGGCGCCGCTTGCCGGCGATGACATCGGTCAGCTGCATTTGGGCGCGCGTGAGGGTGCCGGTCTTGTCGAACACCACGGTGTCGATCTTCTTCGATGCTTCCAGCACGTCGCCGCCCTTGACCAGGATCCCCAAGTCGGCACCTCGACCGGTGCCGACCGTGATCGCCGTCGGGGTGGCCAGGCCCAACGCACACGGGCAGGCAATCATCAGTACCGAAATCGCCGCGGTCATACCACCGACCGGGTTGGCCGCCAATAGCGTCCACCCGACAAACGTCGTGGCGGCGACACCAATCACGGCCGGCACGAACACCGCCGATACCCGGTCGACCATCCGCTGTACCGGGGCCTTGCGGCCCTGTGCCCGCTCAACCAGGCGCACGATGTGCGCCAGCGCGGTGTCGGCCCCAACGGCGGTGGCGCGCAAGGTCAATAGCCCGTCGAGGTTGACCGTCGCTCCTGCGACACGGTCACCCACGGTCTTGCCAACCGGAACGGACTCGCCCGTGAGCATCGACTCATCGACGGCTGCGCGTCCGTCGATGACTTCACCATCGACCGGGATTTTCTCTCCCGGCCGCACTCGTACCAGATCCCCGACTTGGACCTGATCGATGGGGACGAGAATCTCCTGTTCGCCGACGAGCAGGCAGGCTTCCTTGGCGCCCATCTCCAGCAGCTTGCTCATTGCCTCTGACGCCTTGCCCTGGGCCTTGGCCTCGAGATAGCGGCCCAATACGACCGATGCACTGATCAGTGCGGCGGTGTCGAAATATACGGGTCCGCCGGTGAATAACTGATAGACGGAGTAGCTGAAGGCGGTCATCGTGCCCAGCGCGATCAGCGTGTCCATATTGGCGCTGCCGGCGCGCGCCTGCTGCACTGCGCCTTTGAGAACCGGCCACCCGGACACGAATTGCACCGGTATCGTCGCGGCGAAGGCCAACCATTTTGCCCAGGGGTACGCCGCAAGAAACGTCGTCAACCCGAATGAGAGCAGCGACAACGGCACCGCCAGCAATACCCGCTGCAGCCACTTCCGCTGCTGGCGCCTACTGTCCTCACCCGGCGACGCCTGGCACGAGCTCGGCGGCCCGGACTCGCAGCCACCGCCGCAACCCGCTGACCCGTTTGACTCGTCGCCGTCCGGCGGGCGGCCGAACAAGCGACGAATCCCGCCGCTAAACTTCCGTGCCGCAATAGTTTTGCGCGCGCCAGCCGAGTGCGGAGCGCGCGCAGGCACCAACTCCGCAGGGATTTGGCTCGCATCGGCGACCGCCGACAAGGCGGAATCGGTGTCGCGACTACCCGGCGAGAAAAAGATCACCACCGATGCCGTACGTGGATACGCATATACGGCGCACACGCCGGTCACCTTGGCGACCGAGTCCTCGATCGCTACGGCGCGAACCTCGTCGAAACGAAACCCGGTCGCGTGCACCCGCATTCGCCCCGCCGCGTCGGAGACAACCTTGAGTGCGATATCGGTGTCGGCGAGCGTGTCAGTGAGCGCCATTGTTGTCCGAGTCCACCACCACCAGCGGTGTAACGTCCTCGCCGATGCGCTCTTTCGCTTCGGCGATCACATCCGCGGCCGTCAGTCGGGCCTGCTCAGCGCTGTGCTGGGCCTTGCGCTCGGCGTCGCGGGCAAAGCGCATGCCCCATGCGGTCACGGTGACGGTCGCCGCGCGCAGCGGAACCTTCGCTACCCCTTTGCGCAGCGCCTGATACGCCGCAACCCCCACGGCGCCGGTCACCACCGTGGGCGCCGCTTTCGCCACGAGTCCATGCAACACCATCTCGAACGCTCCCTTCCTATCGACGACCGGCCACAACGCTGGGGACAGTCACGGTCCTGATCGCCAGGTCTAGCTGCTGTCTGCCGTCGCCAGCTGGTCAGTGGGTTCGCCAACCGCCGCACCGCCCAGCTGTGCAAGCGGACCGGTCAGCGCCGGCGTGAACTTGATCGCATCAACCAGCTCGTCGATCGCGGCTTGCCCGCGGCCATCCAGCACGGCAGTGGAAAAGCAAGTCTCCAAGTGGTTGTGCAGCATCACCCGATTGGCCCGCTCCAGTGAGGACTGAACGGCTGAGACCTGCTTCATGACGTCCACGCAATACGCGTCGGACTCCACCATCCGAATGATGCCGTCAAGATGGCCCCGAACCGTCTTCAGCCGGTTCAGCACGGCCTGCTTCTTCGCGGTCAATTCCTCGCTCATGACTCGCATGTTACCCCACCCCACCCGGGGTGGGGTAGGGAACTCCCGAGTTCCTCTTCCGCGAACGACTAAAGTGCAGATCATGCCCGTCGCCGAGCGCGCCAGATTGCCAGTACGTTTCGCGCTCGCGTTGGGTCTCACAGTCGGCGTCTTGTCCGCCTGCGACAGCCACGCGGGACGGGTCGGAGACAACCCCCGTGAAGTGACCGTCGTCGGCTCCGGCCATGTCCAGGGGGTCCCGGACACCCTGACCGCCGACGTTGGCATCGAATTCACCGCGCCGGACGTCACCGGGGCGATGAACCAGACCAACGACCGTCAACAGGCGGTCATCAATGCCCTGACGGGCGCCGGCGTCGACCGCAAGGACATCAGCACCACCGAGGTCAGCCTGCAACCGCAGTACGACAGTTCCGGTGGCACTATCAACGGGTATCGCGCCGACAACTCGATCCGGGTCAAGATTCACCCGGCTGACTCCGCGTCGCACGTGCTGGCGGTCATCGTCGGCGCCGGCGGCGACGCCACCCGAATCAACTCGGTCAGCTATTCCATCGCCGACGACTCGCAGCTGGTCAAGGATGCGCGCGCACGCGCTTTTCAGGACGCCAAAACCCGGGCTGAGCAGTACGCGCAGCTGTCCGGGCTCAAGCTGGGCAAGGTCATCTCGATTTCGGAGGCATCGGGCGGAGCGGCCACGGTGGCTCCGGCGCCGCCACCACGAAGCGGCATGCAGGCCGCCGTTCCGTTAGAACCTGGCCAGCAGACGGTGAGCTTCTCGGTCACCGCCGTGTGGCAACTGCAGTAGGGGCTCAGTCTTGGTAGACCCTGGGGTCGAGGGTTCCGATGTAAGGCAGGTCGCGGTAGCGCTCGTCGTAGTCGAGGCCATAGCCCACCACGAACTCGTTGGGGATGTCGAAACCCACATAAGCGATATCCGCGTTGGCGCGCAGCGCATCTGGCTTGCGGAGCAGCGTGCAGACCCGCAGTGAATGCGGATGCCGAGTGGCCAGGTTGCGTAACAACCACGACAACGTCAGCCCGGAGTCGACTACGTCCTCGACGATCAGCACATCCCGGTCGTTGATGTCGCGATCGAGGTCTTTGAGGATGCGCACCACGCCCGACGACGACGTCGACGATCCGTAGGAGCTGACCGCCATGAACTCGAACTGGGTCGGCAGCGGGATCGCGCGCGCCAGGTCGGTGACGAACATGATCGCGCCCTTGAGCACGGTGATCAACAGCAGGTCTCGGTCGTCGGCCACAGCCAGTTCGCGATAGTCCGCGCCGATCTGCGCCCCGAGCTCGGCGATGCGGGTCTGGATCTGCTCCTCGCGCAACAACACCGATTTGATGTCCCCGGGGTACAGCTCCGGCGATTCCGCTGCCACGACCACAGCGTGCCATGTCATCGGGCTGACGACCAACGGTGGTCGGCTTAGGTTTGAGGGCCCGGCTCCTCTTTCTCGCGCTGCGCGTCCCCGTCGCCGCTGCGCGGCTGGGGGTGCCCACACTGCATCGTCGCCGGGCTGATCGGTTCCCGACGCAACGTCAAAAGCCCGCCGCTGCGGCCGGCGACCAGGCGCTGATTGCGCATCGCGGACCCGACGGCCACTCCGCCCTGGCCACGCCAGACGGTGATCAGCCTGTTCACGCCGCGGATCTGCTTGTCGGTCAGCCCGATCGCGCCGCCGGCAAGCAGCCAGCTGCGGATGACGCCGCGACGCACGGGGTCGGGCAGCGCCGCCAACGCGCGGGTGTCGAGTCCCTCGGCGGTCGCGGAAGTCGTCATCGCCTGCGCGATCAGGGCATCGACCAGCTCGGTGTCCTCGCGCAGCGCGGTCGCGGTGCGTGCCAGCGCCTCCGCGACACCGCCGCCGAGCACCTCTTCCATCAGCGGCAGCACCTCATGGCGCAGCCGGGTCCGGGTGAAGCGGCGGTCGGTGTTGTGCGGGTCATGCCAAGCGGCCAGCCCCAGCTCGGCGCACGCGGCGTGCGTCACGCCGCGCCGCATACCCAGCAGCGGCCGGCACCAGGGCGGGTCGTAGCGGCGCATTCCGGCGATCGAGCGGGCGCCCGAACCACGGCCCAGCCCGAGCAACACGGTCTCGGCCTGATCGTCGAGGGTGTGAGCCAGCAGCACCGGACGATCGCGACGGGCGGCCTCCAGCGCGTGGTAGCGAGCATTGCGCGCGGCGGCCTCCGGACCGCCGTCTCCGCTTACCTGCACGCAAAGCACTTGGGCGTCAACGCATCCCAATTCCTCGGCTTGGCTTTTCGCGGTCGCGGCAATCGCTGCCGAGCCGCCTTGCAGACCATGGTCCACGATCAGCGCTGTGGTCGGCAGCAGGCCGGCCGCAACGGCGGTGAGCGCCAACGAGTCCGGGCCCCCGGAAAGCGCCACACACCAGTGATCGGCGGTGGCGAGGTATTCCTTGGCGAACGCCGCCACAGCCGCGCTGAGGTCGGCTACAGCACCCTGTCGATCCATCGTTGCGGGTATTCGATCTCCATCGGCCGAGGCAGGGTGTCCGGACCGGTCCAGACGGTGTTGAACCGCTCCATCCCCACCCGGCCCACCACATGGTCCACAAACGCCTTGCCCCGGGTGTACTGGCTCAGTTTGGCGTCGATGCCCAGCAATGCGCGCAGCAGCCGTTGCAGCGGCGGCTGCTTGCGGTGCCGACGCTCGTCGAAGCGGCTCCGGATGGTCGCGACCGACGGCACTACAACGGGCCCAACGGCATCCATCACGTGATCGGCGTGGCCCTCCAACAATGTGCCCAACACCAACAGCTGATCCAGGGCCTCGCGCTGCGGCTCGGACTGCACAGCACGCAGCAATCCCAGAACGCCTCTCGAGTGTGCGTCGGGCTCAGCCGGCGACGGTTCGCCGCGGCCCCGGACGAAGTCGGCCAGCCTGCTGACGATCTGGGCCACGTCTTCGCCGCCCTCCTGAGTCAACACACCCAGTGCTTTGGACATGTAGCCGGACAGCCACGGATTGGCGGTGAACTGCACCCGATGGGTGACCTCGTGCAGGCACACCCACAACCGGAAATCGGAAGGCTCCACCCGCAATTGCCGTTCGACCGCAATGACGTTGGGATACACCAGCAGCAAGGCACCGCCGTCGTTGGAAGCGGCGAACGGGTCGTACTGGCCGAGGATCCCCGATGCGACGAACGCCAGCACGGCACCGGTCTGCGCGCCGGTGACGCGTCCGGAGACGACGCCCCGCGGCTTGTCGGTGCCGCCGGTCATCACCCGCATCGACTCGGCGGCGGCCCGGATCCAACCCGACCGGTCGACAATGCGGGCCTCGGGAACCGCGCCGTTGGTGTGCAGACCGGTGACGTCGAGCACCGGAGGTTCGGCCGCCTTGGCGGCGGTCGCCAGGTTGTCCATCACCTGGCGACGGGTGTAGTCGGTGGATGGCGGACCGGGACGGGCCAGCCACTGGCCGACCGTCGCCGCGAATCCCCAGTCAACAGTGCGCCCGACGGTCAAGTCCGCTGACGCGGTCACGTTGCGCATCCACACGACCATAGGGTGGCGGCCAGCGCGTCGATCGCCGTACGGCCGGTTGGGCCGGCGTCGTTGGAGATCACCGCGAAGGTCAGCACCCGTCCACTGCGGTCGGTCACCACTCCAGCTAACGCGTTGATGGCCGTCAGCGAGCCGGTTTTAGCCCGCAACCACCCAGCCGGCCCGACGCCGGGGGCCGTATCGGCGAATCGGTCGGACAGCGTGCCGCTGCCACCGGCGATCGGCAACAGGTCCAACAGCGGCCGCAGCGCGGGCTGATCGGGCCCGGCTGCCGCCTGCACCACGGCATCGAGGATCTTGGCGGTGAGGCGGTCATCGACCGACAATCCGCTCGAGTCCTGCAATATCGCGCTGCCGGTGTCAATATGCGCGGTGTTCAATCGGTTGGTCACCGCGTCGACGGCGCCGGCGAAGCTCAGCGACCGCTGCATGGACGCCGCCACCTCGCGGGCGATGCATTCGGCCATCACGTTGTCGGAGACGCTCATCATTTCGTTCAGTCGCTCGATCAGCGGCGCCGACTGGACAGCGGCCAGCTGCCGGGCCCCGACGGGCCCTGGATGGTTCGCGATGGTCACCTGCCGCGGGTCAACACCGAGCGCGCTGGCCAATGCATGTCCGGCGTCCAGCGCCGGGGTCACCGATCGGCGGGACTCGTCGGTCGCCGGCTGGATACGTCCGGCGTCGAGCATCACCGATTCGATCGGCGCGATGTCGCCGCCCTCGATGTCGGCCGGATCCCAGCCGGGCGCCATGGTCGGGCCACTGAACAGCGAGGTGTCCACCTGCACCGCCGTCGGCGTCACGCCACTGCGGCGTACTTGATCGGCGAGATCGCTGATGCGCGCCGCACCGTGATACCAGGTGTCCTGGCCGGGCGGGGCCGCCGAGAGCGTTGGGTCGCCACCCCCGACCAGCACGACGGTCCCGGGCTGGTCGGCGCCCACGACTCGAGTTGTGACCCGCGCCTCGCGGTCCAGCGCCAACAGCGCGGCGGCGGTGGTGAGCGTTTTGTTTGTCGACGCCGGCTGCATCTGCACGTCGTCTTGCTGCTGCCAGAGTTCTTTGGCAGTCATCGCGTCGGTGACCCGACCGCCCAGTTTGCCGAGGTTGGGATCGGCCACTACCGCCGCCAGCGTCGCGGCCAGCGCGGATTTGGTCGGCACCGGCGCGGTCGCCGCCACCGGGACGATGCTCGGCTTGGCGGTGACACCCGGCGGCGGGGGTGGGGTCTGGGGGCCGCTGGCGCCACGACCGCTGGCGCTGAACAACGCCGTCGCCGCCACCACGGCAGCAACGATCGCCAGCACGCCCACTCCCACGAGCAGGTGCGTAGACGTCCGCCACTGAGTGGGACGCATGACTCTCCTGACTCCTTTGCACCTATTGTGCCGAACCATCTGCCGGTCGACCTCTGTGGGAGCTGCTTTACGCGTCCGATCCCTGGACTAGGGTTGACCCTCGACAATTGCCGACGGGCAGCGACCACCCCAGCCGAAGGAGCCGAGACGGTGGAATTCGACGTCACCATCGAGATCCCCAAGGGTCAGCGAAACAAATACGAGGTGGACCACGAGACGGGAAAGGTGCGCTTGGATCGCTACCTGTACACCTCGATGGTCTACCCGACCGACTACGGCTTCATCGACGACACCCTGGGCGAGGACGGCGACCCGCTCGACATCCTGTTGTTGCTTCCAGAGCCGCTGTTCCCGGGCGTGGGACTGACCGCGCGGCCCGTGGCCATGTTCCGGATGACCGACGAGCACGGCGGCGACGACAAGGTGCTGTGCGTGCCGGCCGGCGATCATCGGTGGGACCACATCCAGGACATCGGAGACGTCCCGGAGTTCGAGCTGGACGTCATCAAACATTTCTTCTCGCAGTACAAGGCGCTGGAGCCGGGCAAGTACGTCAAGACCGCCGATTGGGTGGGTCGCGCCGAGGCCGAAGCGGAGGTGCTGCGCTCACAGGAGCGGTTCAAGACCGACGGGCACTGACACCGACGACCGCTCGCGACAACGACGTCGTCCACGAGCACAGCGGAATAAACAACATGGGCGACGGCGTCCTCGGTTCTTCGCGCACAGCGAAATACACGACGCTGGTCTACGACGCTCTGGGGTCGAGCCGGTAGCGCCGCAAGTGGCATCCTGGCAATGTGGGCCCGCTGTTTCATTTCGCCGCGAATTTCTGGTGGCTGGTCTTCCCGCTGGGGGGCGCGATCGGCGGGAGCGTGCGTGCAATCGCCGCGGCCAACGAACGGCGAGCCGAGCGACGGCTCGAACGGTACCGGCTCAAGCAGCAGGCCAAGATCGCGATCGCGGAAGCAACCGGGCGGCGGCAGAACAACGAGGAGGGCTACCGGCGCGAGATCGCCAAACTCCTCACCGTGCACGATCGAACCGACACGCGCTGGCTGGACTATGAGGTCGACATCGCCAAACTGCTCGACTTCCCCCTGATGACCGACATGAGGAATCCGCTCACCATCGCTTTCCACAAGGCGAAGCGGCAGGCCGACCTGCTGCGCCCGGAACAGCCCGAGAACCTGCTCAGCGATCGGACCGCGCAACTGGAATACCGCGATGCCGTGCACGAGTACGTCAGCGCATTCGAGATCGCCGAGGCCGAAGCGATTCGCCGGCGCCGAAGCGACTTCTCCAAAGACGACCAACAGCGGCTGGCGCGGGCCCAGCATCTGCTGCAGCTCGCCCAAGACGAAGCCGCCTCCCCGCAGGAACGGCAGAACGCCTATGCACGGGCAAGCAAGGAACTCGACGGGCTGATCGTGTTGCCAGCCCCCGTACGGACCAGCATCGAGCGCCGCATCGCAGGCGCCATCGAGGCCTAATCGAGGCTCAGCCGCGGGTGGTATCGCGGGTGGTGGAGAGGCTCGCGGCGGCGGCGACGGCGAGGGTCACCAGGATGACCCCGAGGGTGAGCGACGTCGGGACCTCAGGAACGTCGACATGCTCGCCGCCGTTGATGAACGGCAGATTGTTTTCCCGCAAGGCCTGCAGGATCAGCTTGATCCCGATGAACATCAAGATGACGCCAAGGCCTTTGGAGAGATACACCAGCCGCTGCAACAGATTCGCGAGCATGAAGTACAGCTGCCGCAGGCCCATCAACGCGAATACGTTGGCGGCGAACACCAAGTAGGCCTCGCGGGTGATCCCGAAAATCGCGGGAATGGAATCGAGGGCGAAGATCAGGTCGGTACTACCGAGGGCCAGGATGACGAGCAGCATCGGCGTCAACCGCCGGCCGGAGCCGTCCTTGACGTAGAGCTTGAGACCGCGCCACTGGTCGGTGGTATTCACATGCCGCCGGGCGAACCGAACGGCCGCATTCTCCGCGTCGGCATCGTGGTGGTCGCGAGCCAATCTGACGGCGGTGTAGACCAGAAACGCGCCGAAGATGTAGAAAACCCACGAGAACCGCTGAATCGCCAGTGCGCCAAGGGCAATGAAGATGCCGCGGAATAGCAACGCGATCACGATTCCGACGACCAGGGCTTGCTGCTGATACACCTTGGGCACTCTGAAGGTCGTCATGATGACGATGAACAGAAAAAGGTTATCGATGGACAGGCTGTACTCGGTGATCCATCCGGCGAGGAATTCAAGCGCGAACCGGTGGCCGTGAAACAACCAGACCCAGATATCGAAGATCAGCGCGAGTCCGACATACGCCGACAACGCGATCGTGCATTCGCGCATCGATGGTTCGCGGGGGCGGCGCGCGACAATCACGATGTCGAACAACAGGACCGCGATCGTCACGGTCACAATGACGACCCATTCGAGCACGGGCACGGACACGAGAAGCCTCCGGTCGCTGAAGTGCACTGCAACGCCCGAGGTCTCTTCCGCCGTCGCGACCACAGTCGCAACGGCCCGCGGCACGGTCGCTCGATCGTGGGCGACGTGATGACGACACCGCGGCGGAGGAATACTCCCCTCTGCCGTCAGTCTGCAGGACGGAATCATCCCAGCCCACGGCGGCACCGCGATTTCACTGAGTATTTTCAAACCGTGGTGATGCCCGGGGTCTGCGATGTGGCGTCACCGTGACGGACGTCGGCGGCACCCCTAACATCGGAGCCTCCGCCAGCCCGATCGCGCGCGGCAGCGTGGCCCGGGTGGGTACGGCGACCGTGCTGACCGCCCTGTGCGGCTACGCGGTGGTCTACCTGGCGGCCCGTGATCTGGCTCCGGCGGGCTTTTCGGTCTTCGCGGTCTTTTGGGGGGCGTTCGGGCTGGTCACCGGGTCCGCCAACGGCCTGCTGCAGGAAACCACCCGAGAAGTCCGCGCCGAGGGCTATGAAAGCCGAGCCGAAGTGGTGCCGGGCCGCCGCACCCATCCACTGCGGGTGGCCGGCATGGTCGGGGTCGGCGCGGCTCTGGTGATCGCTGGCAGCTCACCGTTGTGGAGCAGCCGGGTCTTCGTCGAAGCCCCCTGGCTGTCGGTGGGCCTGCTCAGCTTCGGGCTGGCCGGGTTCTGTTTGCACGCCACGTTGCTGGGCATGCTGGCCGGGGCCAACCACTGGACGCAATACGGGGCGCTGATGGTCACCGACGCGGTAATCCGAGTGGCGGTTGCGGTGGCCACTTTTGTGATCGGCTGGGGCCTGGTCGGGTTTCTGTGGGCCACCGTCGCGGGCGCGATGGCCTGGCTGATCATGATCGTGGCCTCGCCGACGACCAGGGCCGCGGCCCGGCTGCTGACACCGGGCAACACCGCGACATTCCTGCGCGGGGCGGCTCATTCGATCACCGCGGCCGGTGCCAGCGCGATTTTGGTGATGGGGTTTCCGGTGCTGCTGAAGGCGACTTCCAACCAGCTCGGCGCCGACGGCGGGGTGGTCATCCTGGCGGTCACCTTGACTCGCGCGCCGCTGCTGGTGCCGCTGACCGCGATGCAGGGCAATCTGATCGCGCACTTCGTCGACGAGCGGACCGAACGGCTGCGGGCGCTGATCGCGCCGGCGGCGCTGGTCGGCGGGATCGGCGCGCTCGGCGTGCTGGCGGCGGGGCTGGTCGGGCCCTGGTTGCTGCGGGTCGGCTTCGGCGCCGACTACTACGCGGGCGGCGCGCTGTTGGCCTGGTTGACTGCTGCCGCGGTGGCGATCGCCATGCTGACCCTCACCGGGGCGGCGACGGTTGCGGCTGCAATGCACCGCGCCTATGCGATGGGCTGGGTCGGGGCGACGGTGGCGTCGACGCTGCTGCTGTTGTTGCCGCTGCCGCTGGAGACTCGCACCGTGGTCGCGTTGTTGTGCGGTCCGCTGGTGGGTATCGGGGTGCATCTGGCCGCGCTGTCACGCGCGGGCGGTTGATCAGCCGAGTTGGGTGGTCAGGCGTGTAACTTGTGGGCATCGAAATGCTCAGCGAAACGCGCAACGTCTGGATCATCGTCCCAGCCTTCAACGAAGCCGGCGTCATCGGCGACGTCGTCGGCGATCTACGCTCGGTTTTCGCCCACGTCGTGTGCGTGGACGACGGCAGCGGCGACGACACCGGCGACATCGCGCTGCGGGCCGGGGCGCATCTGGTGCGCCACCCGGTGAACCTGGGCCAGGGTGCGGCGATCCAGACCGGCGTCGAGTACGCCCGGCGCCAGCCCGGCGCGCAGGTCTTCGCCACCTTCGACGGCGACGGTCAGCACCGCGTCAAGGACGTCCTCACGATGATCGACCGGCTCGGCGCCGGCGACGTCGACATCGTCATCGGAACTCGATTCGGCCAGGGTGTCTCCAGGCCGCCCCTGCTAAAACGCGTTGTGTTGCAGACCGCCGCGCGGCTGAGCCCGCGCGGCCGCAGGCTGGGGTTGACCGACACCAACAACGGACTGCGGGTGTTCAACAAGACCGTCGCCGACGGGCTGGACATCACCATGATCGGGATGAGCCACGCCACCGAGTTCGTCATGCTGATCGCCGAAAACCATTGGCGCGTCGCCGAGGAACCCGTCGAGGTCCTCTACACCGAATACTCCCAATCCAAGGGCCAACCACTGCTCAACGGTGTCAACATCATTTTCGACGGATTCCTGCGAGGAAGGATGCGGCGATGAACTGGATTCAGGGTCTGCTGATCACCTCGATCGTCGCGTTGCTGGTTTACCTGCTGAGGTCTCGTCGCAGCGCTCAGTCGAAGGCCTGGGTCAAAGTCGGCTATCTGGTGTTCGTGCTGGCCGGTGTGTACGCCGTGCTGCGGCCCAACGACACCACGGTGGTGGCGCACTGGGTCGGGGTGGACCGCGGCACCGACCTGATGCTCTACGCGCTGATCATCGCGTTCAGCTTCACCACGTTGAGCGCCTACATGCGGTTCAAAGACCTGGAGCTGCGTTATGCGCGATTAGCGCGCGCGGTCGCGCTGGAAGGCGCGCAAGTGCCCGACGGGGGTTAGGAGGGCGACGTACCTGCCCCGATACCCCAGCCGAACACCCGTGAGGTAAGCAGTACAAGCCCGAGTGAAACGGCCGCGACGACGACGAGGCCGACGACCGCCACCAGCAGGGGGCGCCAGCCCGTGCGGACCAGTTCCCGAATGTTGGTGTTCAACCCGACGCCGGCAAAGGTCAAGAGAAAGGCCCACTTCGACGCGTTGGCGATGTTGGCGCTTTGGCCCTTGCTCAACCAGCCTGCTGTCGCGATCGCCGACGCCGCCAGGAAACCCAGGACGAACTTGGGGAATTTCTCCCAGATGAACGACGCCCGCGCCGGCAGCCCCGGTGCGATGTGGTCTGCCTGACCGCGCGAAGCCCAGTAAAGAGCGAAACCCAGTACCACGAAACCAATGAGAGCGTTGCGTGTGGACTTCACCAGCACCGCAATCTTTCCCGCTTGCTCGGAATACAGGTTGCCCGTGGCGGTGGTCTCGGCGGTGTTGTCGACCGCCAGACCGGCCCACAAGCCGAATTCGTGGTCGGTGAGCCCGATCCCGTGTCCAAGTAGCGGCAATGTGAACAATGCGACGGCCCCGAGTGCCAAGATCGCCGCGATCGCATAGCCGACGTCGGAGTTGCGGGCGCGGATGGCTCCCTTGGCGGCGACGATGGCCGAGACACCGCAGATCGAGGTCCCGATGGCGAGCATCGAACCAAGCTTTCCCGACAGTCCGAACAGGCGCGCAGCCGCGAGAATGATCGAACCGGCGACAACCATGTCCGCCAGGATCTGGACCAGCGAGATGCCGCCGAGTTTGACGATATCGCCAAGTACGAAACGCACTCCGAGGGCCACAATCCCGACCTTCAACCAGAATTCGTAAGTCTGGACTCCGGGCCGGAAGACGCGATGCAGACCGACGGTGTTCGTGACGAGCAAACCGAACACGATCGCCCATAACACATATTCGATGTCGGGTACTGTCCAATGCTCTTGCCGGGCAAGGGATTTCCATCCGATTTGCGCGTATTTGCCGAGCAACCCGACTGCGATCAACAGCAAGACGCCCGGAACGTACACCAGCAGGTTACGGCTGCTGAAGATGGCCTCCTCGGAAGGCTCCGTCGTATCGACGAGTTGGGTGCTCACCGCGTCACCACGGAATCTTGGGCAGCAGCCCGGCAAGGGCCAACAGCACCACAACGCCGGCCACTATCGTGGCCCACCAATCAACGCCGATCTGCCCCAGCCGTTCGCCCCAGTTTGGCGCACCCTGAGCGGCTGTGTGATCGGCTCGATCTTCCTCGGTCACCGCAATCTCCTTAACGCCGATTCCTTGGCAGATGCTGACTGCCGTCCCGCGCACCGGACAAGAGATTGGCTCCGCTTGATTGTTGGCCCGCGCGGTCGCCCTGAAAGCCGCCCAAGCACGCGAACCGGGCCAAGCCGTTGGCGCAGATTTGTCGTATGATCATGACATGGCTACGACAACCGCTGAGCTTAATGCCCTCCTTGGCCGCGTTGATGAGGCGACCCAGCTGTTACGGCGGTCTAGGACTGTCCCCGACAAGGTTTCCCAGTTGATCGACAGCTTCGAGCCGACGCTGCGCCCAGCGACTCCGTTGCGTCTCGAGGCCGATCCATATCTCACGACGACATTGTTTGCTGCTGCGTATAGCGCCGAAAAGGCGTTGCGCCACGATAACGATGCGGATCGACGGCGCGACGTTCGCATTGCGCTGGAGCAATTTCGCCACGCATTGCGTGACATCACGGAAAATCGCCCGTACAACGATGATGCGCCAGTTCGCGAAGTACTTGCCAGGACGGCCGAGATCCTCGCCGCCCCGCAGAAGACCCTCGCCGACCTACTCGGGGTCTCCGTTCGCCAGCTTCAACGCTGGCTCGCTGAGGACGGACCCGAGCCGATGGCAGATGATGCGGCGCGCATCCGTGAGGTTGGGCAACTCGTGAACCAACTGCGCCACTCCTTCACGGGTCCCGGGGTAGTTGCCTGGTTCTATCGAGAGCATCCAGTGCTCGGCCGACGCCCGATTGAGGCGCTCGATGATCCGCTCAGCTTCCCGCAGGTGTTAGGGGCCGCGACTGCAGCTCGTGCCATGACGGTATGAGGCTGACGGTATTTCGTCACGCTGCGTACGACTCGCCGTGGTGGGCGATTCCCAGCTCACGTGGTGGTCGTTTTCACCGAGGCAGCATCGAAATCGTGCAGTATCTGTGCCTTCATCCGCTCGGCCCAGCCGCCGAGATGCTCCGCCACAATCTTGGACCGGCCGGTAATCCGGACGACGTCTTATTGAACTTATGGACAGCGCTCATCGGTCTCGATGACCTGACACAGGTCGACTTCAAAGATTGTGTCAAGTACGGCCTGACGCCCGATGAGCTCGTCGGCGACGATTATGTCCCCACGCAGGCATTGGCCGATGACGTCCGAGGCAGCGGAGCAGTCGGAATGATCGTGCCTTCGGCCGCACTCCCCGGAACTTACAACCTGATTTTGTTTGGCGTCGGAGTGCTGAATCCGTTTCTCAGCCAACCGCTTACGCCCGAAGAGATCCCGACCGGCCATCTTACCGATGGAGCGCGCTCTCCGGCCGAGGTGGTCTCAAATGTCCGGTGGTTCGGCGCTCCGCATAAGGCGTTGGAGCAGTGGAAGACTACTGGTAGCTACGACTTATTCGACGATCCCATGGCGACGCGTTGGTGATGGCGAGAACGACGCTGGCACTCTAGTCGGCGTGCTTATGGCGGAAGTACTCCACGGTGCGGCGCACTCCCTCGTCGAGTGCCACCTGGGGGCGCCAGCCCAAAACCCTTTCGGCTAAACCGATGTTGAGGCAAGACCGTTCCAGGTCGCCCAGCCGCGGTGGATAAAACTCCGGGTCATCGTGCGCGCCGACGGCAGCGGCCACCGCTGAATGCAGTTGGCGGTCCGAGGTTTCCACACCGGTGCCGACGTTGAACCGCTGCCCGCCGCCGGCCGGACCCGACGCCCTGACGAACGCCTCCACCACGTCGTCGACGAACACGTAGTCGCGGGTGTGCGAGCCGTCGCCAAAAACCTTGGTGGGCTTCCCGGACAGCAGCGCCTGGGCGAAGATCGCCACCACCCCGGCCTCACCGTGCGGATCCTGACGCGGGCCGTAGACATTGGCCGGCGCGATGTGCGAGCAATCCAGGCCGTATAGATGACGGAACGTGTTGAGGTAGATCTCCCCCGCAACCTTGCCCGCCGCATACGGCGACGCCGGGTCGGTGGGCACGTCCTCACCGGTCGGATACGACGGCGGGGTTCCGTAGATCGATCCACCCGACGAGGTGTGCACAATCTTGCGCACACCGGCGCGCCGGGCTGCGTCAGCGAGCCGCACGGTGCCGATCACATTGACCGACGCGTCGAATTGCGGGTCGGCCACCGAGTGCCGCACGTCGATCTGCGCGGCTAGGTGAAACACCACCTCCGGGCTGTGCTCGTCCAGGATCGCCTCCAGTTCGGCGGTAACGATGTCGGCCTCGAGGAAGACGAATGCAGGAGTGTCGGCCAAGTGCTCGATGTTGGTGGCCCGCCCGGACGAGAAGTTATCCAGGCCCACGACGCTGTGCCCGTCGCTGAGCAACCGGTCGACTAGCGTCGACCCGATGAACCCGGCTGCCCCGGTGACCAGTGCGCGCACCGGCCCACCATACCGACGGGCTGCCCGGATTCTGTCGGCGGCGCGGATGCCCCGCAGCCTGACCGGAATTCCGAAGGTCGCGCTGGCGGCGGCCGCGCTGATCGCGGTGCAGTTGGTGATCCGCGCGGTGCTGGCGTTTGGGGGCTACTTCTACTGGGATGACCTGATCCTGGTCGGCCGGGCCGGCACGCACGGCCTGCTGTCGCCGTCGTATCTGTTCGACGACCACGACGGCCACGTGATGCCGGCGGCCTTCCTGGTTGCCGGCGCGATCACCCGGCTGGCGCCGTTGAACTGGATCGGACCCGCCATCAGCCTGCTGGTGCTGCAATTGTTGGCTTCGCTGGCGCTGCTGCGGGCGCTGCACGTGATCCTGGGCTGGCGGCCGGTGCTGCTCATTCCCTTGACATTTGCGCTGTTCACGCCGTTGGGTGTTCCGGGGTTCGCATGGTGGGCGGCGGCACTGAACTCGCTGCCGATGCTGGCCGCGCTGGCCTGGGTCTGCGCCGACGCGATCATGCTGATCCGAACCCGCGACCAGCGCTACGCGGTGAGCGGCGTGCTGGTCTACCTCGGTGGGCTGTTGTTCTTCGAAAAGGCTGCGGTGATTCCCTTCGCCGCGTTCGCGATCGCCGCACTGGTGCACCACGTACAGGGCGATGGCGCGGAGCCGGCAGCGTTTTCAGCGGTGTGGCGGGCCGGGATTCGGCTTTGGACGGTGTCGCTGGCGCTGACCGCCGCGTGGATCGCGGTCTATGTGGTCGTGGTCAACCAACAGCGGTGGAGTTCAGATCTGCCGATGACGTGGGATCTGCTGCGTCGCTCGGTCACTCACGGGATCGTTCCCGGTTTGGCCGGAGGACCGTGGGCCTGGGCGCGCTGGGCACCGGCCTCGCCGTGGGCTACCCCGCCGCTGGCGGCCAGGGTGCTCGGCTGGCTGGTGCTGGCCACGGCGCTGGTGGTCACGCTGGCGCGAAAACAGCGCATTGTCCCGCTCTGGCTAACCGCGGCCGGATACGTCGTCGCCTGCCAAGTGCCGATCTATCTGATGCGCTCATCGCGGTTCACCGCTCTCGAACTGGCCCAGACGTTGCGATATTTCCCCGATCTCGTCGTGGTTCTGGCGCTGCTGGCCGCCGTCGGGTTCTGCGCACCGAACCGTCCGTCGTCACACTGGCTGGACGTGTCCGCGGGCCGTGCAGTGGTGACGACCGCTGTGGCGGCGGCCTTCGTGGCCAGCAGCTGGTATTCGACGGCGACATTTCTGACCTCCTGGCGGGACAACCCCGCCCAGCCCTTTCTGCAGAATGCCCGCCGTGGTTTGGCCGCCGCGCACGCGGCCTCGAATGCGCCGCTGCTGGATCAAGAGGTCGATCCGCTGGTCTTGGGTCGAGTGGCCTGGCCGGAGAACCTGGCGAGCCACATGTTCGCGCTGCTGCGAGACCGCCCGGAATTCGCTTCGGCAACAACGCAATTGCGAATACTGGACAGCTCAGGCCAATTAGCCGACGCGCAAGTGACCTGGGTCCGCACCATCCTGCCGGGGCCGGTGCCGCAGTGCGGCTACTTCGTTCAGCCGGACCGGCCGGTGCGACTCGGTCTCGACGGCCCACTGCTGCCGACGGATTGGACCACCGAGATCAACTATCTGGCCAACAGCGACGGCTCGATGACGCTGTCGCTGTCCGAGGGGCCCGACAGAAAGGTTCCGGTGCATCCGGGGCTCAACCGGGTCTTTGTCCGGCTGCCCGGCGCGGGCGATGCCATCACGGTGCGAGCCGACACGGCCGCGCTCGCGGTCTGCGTGGCGGCCGGGCCGGTGGGCTATGCCGCGCCACGGTAGCCGCGGCCCAACCGCGATCGTCACGCTAGCTGTGACGTGACGTTCGCCTGCCAAAGCCACGCTAGCGTGTCCCCCGCAAGCGGGAGGTGCCCCCAGCTCGACGCAAAAGACAGAGCCACCTAGGAGAATCGAACTCCTGACCTGCTCATTACGAGTGAGCCGCTCTACCGACTGAGCTAAGGTGGCGTGCCCTGCCGGGCGGCACGAGTCTACGGCAGGGCGACTTGCGCACCCAACTTCAATCGCGCAGTGCCTGGCCGATCGTGGCGACCATGGCGTCGACGGCGAACTTGGGCTTGACGTTGACAGCCAGCGCTTCGCGGCACTCCAGCACAGCTTCGATGCAACGCAGCAACCGCTCTGGCGGGACGTGTGCGGACATCGCCGCGATGGGCTCCGCCATGTCGGGGTGGTTGCGCCGCACAACTCCGGCATTGGCGGCCACCAACAGCGCGTCGCGAAAGTAGGTCGCGAGGTCGATCAGGGCGCGGTCCAGGGCATCCCGCGACGCCCTAGTCTGACGCGACTTCTGCCGTCGCTCAAGGTCTTTGATCGCGCCGGTGGCTCCGCGCAACGCGCCGGCAGTGCCCTTGCCGGTGCCTCCCGCGCCCAGCGCGGTGCGCAGCTCCTCGGTTTCGGCCTCGTCGCGCCCGGCGGTCAGCACCGCCGCCTCGGCCTCGGCCGCGGCCACCAGCGCCTCGGCGGCAGCGTAGGCCTTCGATCGGGTGGCCGCGTCGCGGGCCAGACTCAACGCCTGCAACCGCCGCTCGCGCGCCTCCGGATCGGTTGCCAGCCGCCGCGCCCGGCCGACGTGGCCGCCACTGACCGACGCCGCCCAGTTCGCGGTTTCGGCCGTCAGAGCGTCGCCGTCGATCAATACCGCAGCGATGGCCTCCGGCGAGGGAGTCACCAGCGCGATATGCCGGCAGCGGGAGCGCAGCGTGAGCGCGATGTCCTCGGGATCAACCGACGGCGCGCAGAGCAGAAACACCGTGGATGGGGGCGGCTCCTCGACCACTTTCAGCAAAGCATTCGCTGCGCCTTCGGTCAGCCGGTCCGCGTCCTCGATCAGCACGATCTGCCAGCGGCCGGTGCTCGGCCGGCGAGACGCGATCTGGACGATCGCACGCATCTCGTCGACGCCAATGGACAGCCCCTCGGGGATTACGCGGCGAACGTCGGCGTGCGTGCCGGCCATCGTCGTCGTGCAGGCACGGCATTCGCCGCAGCCCGGCACGCCGACCGATCTGCACTGCAACGCAGCGGCAAAGCACAGCGCCGCCACCGAGCGCCCCGAGCCGGGTGGGCCGGTGATCAGCCAGGCATGCGTCATCGCGGCCATGTTTGCCGAATCACCGCGGGCCGCCTCGGCGGCGGCCACCAGGTCGGCTTCGACCGACTCCTGGCCAACCAGCCGTGTGAATACCCGCGACATCACCGGCAACACTACTGGTCACCGCTGACGTCTCCGCAACACAAGCGGCTGTACACGGAACGTTTTGGCTACTTTTTCGTCCCCGACGACCGATACGGTGGTTTGGTGAGCACGGCAGCAGCACTCCCCGGGCGGATCAGCGCATTCGTCCAATGGTTTGTGCGCACACCGTGGCCGGTATTCATGCTGAGCCAGTTGCAGGCCGATATCATCGGCGCACTGCTGGTGCTGGGCTTCCTGCGTTACGGGCTGCCACCCGAAGACCGCATCGAACTGCAAGAACTGCCGGCCCTCAACCTGGTTACCTTCACCGGATCGATCGTCCTGCTGTTCGTACTCGGGACCGCGATCAGCGCGCGGCTGCTGGTGCCAGTGTTCCGGTGGCAGCGCCGCGATGCTCTGCTCACCGACACCGACACCGACCCCGCCGCCACCGAGCTGGCCCGCAGCCGCGCGCTAAGGTCACCGTTCTACCGCACGCTGATCAACTTGGCATCCTGGTTGGTCGGTGGCGTGATCTTCATCATCGCCAGCTGGCCGGTGGCCAAGCACGCCGCGCCGGTGGTGGCCGTCGCCACCGCACTAGGTGCCACTGCCACCGCGATCATCGGCTATCTGCAGTCCGAGCGAGTGCTACGTCCGGTGGCCGTTGCCGCCCTGCGCGGCGGACTGCCGGAGAACATCCGGGCATCGGGTGTCATCGGGCGCCAGATGCTCACCTGGGCGCTTTCCACCGGGGTGCCGCTGCTGGCGATCGTGCTGACCGTGGTGGCCGACAAGGCTGCGTACCTTCACGGGCCGCCGGAGAAGCTGTTGAACCCGATCCTGCTGCTGGCGTTGCTGGCGCTGGGTATCGGGCTGGCCAGCACGCTGCTGGTAGCCATGTCGATCGCCGACCCGCTGCGCCAGCTGCGCTGGGCCCTCGGCGAGGTACAGCGCGGTAACTACAACGCGCACATGCAGATTTACGACGCCAGCGAGTTGGGGCTGCTGCAGGCCGGCTTCAACGACATGGTGCGCGACCTGTCCGAGCGGCAGCGGCTGCGCGACCTGTTCGGCCGCTACGTGGGCGAGGACGTCGCTCGCCGGGCATTAGAGCGCGGCACCGAATTGGGCGGCCAGGAGCGCGATGTCGCGGTGCTGTTTGTCGATCTGGTCGGCTCGACCAAGCTCGCGGCGACACGACCGCCCGCAGAGGTGGTCCTGCTGCTAAACGAGTTCTTCCGCGTGGTGGTCGACACCGTCGGCCGGCACGGTGGTTTCGTCAACAAATTCCAGGGCGATGCCGCACTGGCCATCTTCGGCGCACCGATCGAGCACCCCGACGCGTCCGGCGGCGCACTGGCAGCGGCCCGTGAGCTGCACGACGAGCTGCTCCCGGTGATCGGCTCCGCGGAATTCGGCATCGGGGTGTCCTCCGGGCGCGCCATCGCCGGCCACATCGGCGCGC
Source organism: uncultured Actinomycetota bacterium (assembly GCA_963751315.1). Taxonomy (GTDB): domain Bacteria; phylum Actinomycetota; class Actinomycetes; order Mycobacteriales; family Mycobacteriaceae; genus Mycobacterium. The sequence continues at coordinate 194,636 of CAVVUH010000009.1, forward strand.
AGGCCCGTTTCGAGTACACAGTGATCGGTGATCCGGTCAACGAGGCCGCGCGGCTCACCGAGCTCGCCAAGCTTGAAGACGGCCACGTACTGGCCTCTGCCGTCGCGGTCAGCGGCGCGCTTGACGCCGAAGCCTTGTGCTGGGACGTTGCCGAAGTCGTCGCGCTGCGCGGACGCAACGCCCCCACTCAGCTGGCGCGGCCGCTCAACCTTGCCGCACCGGCGGAGGTGTCCAGCGAAATCGGCTAGCTGCCCGGCGGCGGGCTAGCCGGCGCTGCAGTGAGGTCACCTGGCGTCAGCGGGCCGGTGTCGACAGACGTCTTCCCGGGCTGCCCGGCGGGGTCGGTACCGAGGTTCAACAGGTCGCTGAGGCCCGGCACGCTGGACGGCTGGTCGCCGTTCGGGGCGTCGGACTCGGTGATGTTCTGCACCACCACCGGGGTCTCCAACCCGTACATGACCTGCAACAAGTCGGCGACGGACGGGCTGTTCGCATCCGGGTTGTCGTGCGTGTTCCCGGAGAGTTGCACCGCGGGCACCTCGATGTCACGCAGCGGCGGCGCCGCTGGCGCTGCGATGACGATGCTGACGCCACCGAGCGCAATACCTGCGGTTAAGCAGTATCGTGCAGCGGATCGCATGACTCTCCTAGGTGCCACCGTGACCGGTTCACAGCGGACGTAGCGTTACTGTACCTGAGAACAGGCTGAGAATCACCAGTTTTTAAGCAAAAAGTTGGAAAACAGAAACCTGAGGAGACGCGATGCCGCGACGCACTCGCTGCTCCGGCGCCCTCCACGCCCCGGAGCAGGGGTTTCAGCCGGTTGACGACGATGCGGGCCGTGCCAGCGGCCCGAGGTGGGGGTACCGGGAGAGCCGGGCCATCAGGTGCGCTTGGCCGCCTTTTTCGCCGGACTCTTGCGCGCGGTCTTCTTGGCCGTCCGTTTCACCGGGCCCCGGGCCCGCCGGTCGGCCAGTAGTTCCGCCGCGCGCTCATCGGTGATCGACAACACGTCGTCGCCTTTGCGCAGACTGGCGTTGGTCTCGCCGTCGGTGACGTACGGGCCGAACCGGCCGTCCTTGATAACCATCTGCTTGCCCGACGCCGGGTCGTTGCCCAGCTCACGCAGCGGCGGTGCCGCGGCGCCCTGCCGACCACGACGTTTCGGCTCCGCGTAGAGCTTCAGCGCTTCCTCGAGAGTGATCTCGAACATCTGGTCTTCGGTGGCCAGCGAGCGAGAGTCGTTGCCGCGCTTCAAGTATGGGCCATAACGCCCGTTTTGCGCGGTGATCTCCTCACCAGACTCAGGATCGACACCGACGACGCGGGGCAGCGACAGGAGTTTCAGCGCGTCATCGAGCGTGACGGTCGGCAAATCCATACTGCGCAGCAGCGAACCCGTGCGCGGCTTGGGCCCGGTGGGTTTCTTGCCCTTCTTGGCCCCCTGATCAGCGTGGCCGTCGGGGTCATCGGGCGGCTCCGGCAGGATCTCGGTGACATATGGCCCATAGCGACCGTCTTTGGCGACGATCTCGTGGCCGGTCTCCGGATCCACGCCGAGCGTGCGGCCCTCCTGCGGTGTGGCGAAAAGCTGCTCGGCCACCTCTAAGGTCAGCTCATCGGGGGTGAGCGTGTCGTTGAGGTTGGCCCGCTGCGGTTTCAGCTCCCCGTCGTCGCCAAGCACCATCCGTTCCAAGTAGGGCCCGTTCTTGCCCACCCGCACAGAGATGGTGCGTCCTTCCGCATCGTCAAAAAGCTTGATGGAGTTGACTTCCCGAGCGTCGATCCCTTCGAGATTGACGCCGACCAGCTTTTTCAGCCCGCCGGATCGGGCTACCGAGTCGGGCACGCCGTGGTCGCCGCCGAAGTAGAAGTTGTTGAGCCAGTTGGTGCGATGCTCGTTGCCCGAGGCGATCTCGTCGAGCTCGTCTTCCATCGCGGCGGTGAATCCGTAGTCGACCAGCCGCCCGAAATGCTGTTCCAGCAGCCCGGTGACGGCGAACGCCACCCACGACGGCACCAGGGCGCTGCCCTTCTTGTGCACGTAGCCGCGGTCCTGGATGGTCTTGATGATCGACGAATAGGTCGACGGGCGGCCAATGCCGAGCTCTTCGAGCGCCTTGACCAGAGAGGCCTCGGTGTAGCGCGCGGGCGGGTTGGTGGAGTGGCCGTCGGGGGTGAGTTCGGTGGCGTCCAGCCGCTGCCCCTCGCTCAGGTGTGGCAGCCGCCGCTCGGCGTCGTCGGCTTCGCCGCCGGCCAGTTCGTCGACGGTCTCCACGTAGGCCTTGAGGAAGCCCGCGAAGGTGATCGTGCGCCCGCTGGCAGAGAACACCACCTGCTGGCTTCCGGATTGGCCGCCGATCCGCAGGCTCAGCGTCGTGCCGCGGGCGTCGGCCATCTGCGAGGCCACCGTGCGTTGCCAGATCAGCTCGTAAAGCCGGAAGTCGTCGCCGTCGAGTTCGCGGCGCACCGCGTCCGGAGTGGCGAACGTGTCACCGGCCGGCCGGATCGCTTCGTGCGCTTCCTGGGCGTTTTTCACCTTGCGGGTGTACTGCCGCGGCGACGGGTAGACGTACTCCTCGCCGTAGAGCTGGCGGGCCTGGGTGCGCGCGGCGTTGATCGCCGACTCCGACAGCGTCGTCGAGTCGGTCCGCATGTAAGTGATGTAGCCGTTCTCGTAGAGCCGCTGCGCGATGCTCATCGTCCGCTCCGAGGAGAACCGCAGCTTGCGGCCGGCTTCCTGTTGCAGCGTCGAGGTCATGAACGGCGGATACGGACGACGGGTGTAGGGCTTTTCCTCCACCGAGGCCACGGTCAGCTGCGCGCCGCGCAAACCCGCGGCCAGCTCATTGGCGCGAGACTCGTCCAGCACTATGACTTCTTTTGAAACCCCGTTGCCTTTGCGCACGGCGCCCAGCGAGTCGAAGTCGCGTCCGGTCGCCACCCGCAACCCGTCGACGTTGGTCAGTCGCGCGGTGAAGGTGGGCGGCTGGGCCTTCGGGTCGGACACGCTGGCGTCCAGTTCGGCGACCACGTCCCAGTAGGCAGCGCTGCGGAACGCCATGCGGTCGCGCTCACGCTGCACGATGATGCGGGTGGCCACCGACTGGACCCGGCCCGCCGACAGCTTGGGTGCGACCTTCTTCCACAGCACCGGGCTGACCTCGTAGCCGTACAGCCGGTCCAGAATCCGGCGGGTCTCCTGGGCGTCGACCAGGTCGATGTCCAGGTCACGTGGGTGTTCGGCAGCCGCGCGGATCGCCGGCTCGGTGATCTCGTGGAAGACCATGCGCTTGACCGGAATGTTGGGCTTCAGCGTCTCCAGCAGATGCCAGGCAATGGCCTCGCCCTCGCGGTCGCCGTCAGTGGCCAGATAGAGCTCGTCGACGTCTTTGAGCAGGCCTTTGAGTTCACTGACCGTGCTCTTCTTGTCCGGGCTGATGATGTAGAGCGGCTCGAAGTCGGCGTCGACGTTCACCCCGAGCCGGGCCCACGGCTGCGACTTGTACTTCGCGGGCACGTCGGCCGCCGCCCGCGGCAGGTCGCGAATGTGACCTCGCGAGGACTCGACGATGTAGTTCGCGCCCAGGTAGCCGGCCAATTTGCGCGCCTTCGTCGGCGACTCGACGATAACGAGTCGCCGCGTGGTTCCATTGCCCCGCCCATTGACAGGGCCAGCCCGGTCGGCTTCAGCCACCTGCGGTTACGCTCACTTTCCACTTCTCCCCGAGGCATCTCCAGGCCCCCGAGCCACTCCCGCCGGCGCAGGTGCAGCGACCGGCCGGCTCCTGAAATTCAGGTTCTGCGGTGCCCGTTCGGCCCTGCAGACACCTGACAATGTGGCACCCGGGATGGGCCGACGCAAACCGACCCCCCGTTTAGAGCCCATCAAATTGCCGCTAAACGTGCGGCCAGTAGGGCAACGCCGCTGCGGCGTCAGGGGGTTCCCCAACGCTTTCTACCAGGCGCGATAGCCTGCGGCGGCCGCTGATCCGCAGCGCCGGCCGGGCTCCGCGAGTGCCGATCAGCGTCGGTGCTATCCCGACCCGCATCAGCGCCGACGCCAGCGGCGAGTGGGTGTCCGGTGCGTGCGGATCCAGTCCGAGCAGATAACGGTCGGCTTCCGGGTTGCCCGCCGCCAGGATCCAGGCCCGCAGCTCCCGCGGCCCCGGCAACCACAGCGGGGGGACGGTCTTCACCGCGCCGCGCGTCCAATCGCCGGCGATGGAACGCAGCCGCACGTCGACCGTGGTCCGTACCAGCGGAGTGTGTTCGTCAGTCTGGGTGATTTCGGCCACCAAACCGGCGTCGTCGATCATCTCGGCCAGCGCCTCCGCCCGCCAGGGCTGATCGACGACCACCGACAGCCTGGCTCCATCGCCGACCGTCACAATCTGGCCCGCGGCGGCCAACACCCCGGTGAGGTCGCCGACCGCAGGCGGCACCGACTCCGCCGAGAAGAAGGAGAGCTGGCTCACGTCACCGACAGTAAGCGCCCGGATGACGTTGTGCGCCGTGACACGGCGCGCACTGTAGCCGGGCAATGGTGGCCGCCCGGCCGCGTGCTTTGCGCAGCGGCCGGGCGACCACAGCGAGAACCCCCCGACCGAACCCGGTAACTCCGGACCGCGCGGGGGGTTGTCGTTAGAGGCTGCTCAGATTGAGCGGACGCCGGTGGCCTGGGGACCCTTGGGGCTCTGGCCGACTTCGAATTCGACCCGCTGGTTCTCCTCAAGGGTGCGGAAGCCGGATCCCTGGATCTCCGTGTAGTGGACAAACACGTCGGCCGAACCGTCCTCGGGGGCGATGAAGCCGAATCCCTTCTCCGCGTTGAACCACTTCACAGTTCCCTGTGGCATTTCTTGATGTTTCCTTTACTTCTCGGGTGCGGTGCACCGCCTTTCGGTGCCCCGGGCCCCGTTCCGACCGCTAGACCTTGCCGAGTCGCCGGAACTTCACCCGACCTACAACCTCGCAGGAACCGCGGCCGCAACGTCGATCCTGCGAAAGTTTTACACGAACACAGAAGCTGCGACCGCAAACAGTCAATCATGTTCATCGCGTCTGCGACAGCCTCAGGTGATCAATTCAGCTACCAAGAGGTAAACAATTCAGGTGCGAAGCCGAAACCCATGGCCGCAGGCCCGCCGCCGGTCGAGGTATTCGGCAATTGGTTCACGTCAGGAGGAGCGGAAACATGGTGACGTTCGGCAGCGAACTGCTCGCCGCCGCGGTCGCCGGCAGCGAACCGGGAGACCATCCGCTGCGCCACGTCGCCGAGCTGCCACCAAGGCTCGGCCGCCGACGCCCGTGGCCGGCATGGGCCGAGCCGGACGTGGTGCGTGCGTTCACCGATCGCGGTGTCAGCTCGCCGTGGGCACATCAGGTTGAGGCGGCGGACCTGGCCCATGCCGGCCGTCACGTGGTTATTAGCACCGGCACGGCGTCGGGGAAATCGCTGGCCTATCAACTCCCCATCCTGAACGCGCTGGCGATCGATCCGCGGGCCCGGGCGCTCTACCTGTCGCCGACGAAAGCGCTTGGCCACGACCAGTTGCGCGCCGCGCATGCGCTGACCGCGGCGGTGCCCCGGCTGGGTGACGTCGCGCCCACGGCCTACGACGGCGACAGTCCTGCCGAGGTGCGTCGGTTCGCGCGGGAGCGCTCCCGGTGGCTGTTCTCCAACCCCGATATGGTCCACTTGGCGCTGCTGCGCAACCACGCCCGGTGGGCGGTGTTCCTGCGTGGCCTTCGCTATCTGGTCATCGACGAATGCCATTACTACCGCGGTGTTTTCGGCTCGAACGTGGCGATGGTTCTGCGCCGCCTGCTGCGACTGTGCGCGCGCTACTCCGCGGACCCGGCCGCGACGCCGACGGTGATCTTCGCCAGCGCGACAACGGCCGCGCCTGGTGCAACTGCCGCCGAGCTCATCGGCCAGCCGGTCGAAGAGATCACCGAGGACGGCTCGCCACAAGGCGCCCGTACGGTGGCGTTGTGGGAGCCGGCCTTGCGCACGGACCTCGTCGGTGAAAACGGCGCTCCGGTCCGGCGGTCCGCCGGTAGCGAGGCTGCGCGAGTGATGGCCGACCTAATGGCCGAAGGGGCGCGCACTTTGACATTTGTCCGATCGCGTCGGGGTGCCGAATTGACCGCGCTGGCAACCCGTGCGCGACTGGAGGACATCGCCCCGGAGCTGACCGAGAAGGTGGCGTCTTATCGGGCAGGTTATCTGCCCGAGGACCGCAGCGCGCTGGAACGCGCACTGGTCGACGGGCAGCTGCGAGGTCTCGCCACCACGAACGCGCTGGAGCTGGGTGTCGATATCGCAGGGCTCGACGCGGTGGTGCTGGCCGGCTTTCCCGGAACAGTCACGTCGTTTTGGCAGCAGGCCGGCCGATCCGGGCGACGTGGTCAGGGCGCGCTGGTCGTGCTGGTCGCCCGTGACGATCCACTGGACACCTATCTGGTGCATCACCCCGCCGCACTGTTGGATAAGCCGATCGAGCGCGTGGTGATCGATCCGGCCAACCCGTACATCCTCGGCCCGCAGTTACTCTGTGCTGCAACGGAGTTGCCGTTAGACGAAGCCGAGGTGCGCACACTGGGCGCCGAGGAGGTGGCGGAGGCGCTGGTCGACGACGGGCTGCTGCGGCGACGTTCCGGCAGGTACTACCCGGCGCCGGGCGTGGATCCGCATCCGGCGGTGGACATTCGGGGGTCGACGGGCGGCCAGATCGTCATCGTGGAGAGCGAGACCGGACGGTTGCTGGGGACCGCCGGTGTCGGCCAGGCCGCCGCTTCGGTGCACCCCGGGGCGGTGTACCTGCACCAGGGTGAGAGTTACGTTGTCGATTCGCTGGACTTCGAAGAGGGCATGGCTTTCGTTCACGGCGAAGATCCCGGATATGCCACGTTCGCAAGAGAACTCACCGACATCGCGGTCACCGGAGAGGGTGAACGCCAAGTCTTCGGATCGGTCACGCTGGGCCTGGTACCGGTCAGCGTCACCAGTCGAGTCGTCGGCTATTTGCGCCGTCGGCTGAGCGGGGAGGTGATCGACTTCATCGAGCTGGATATGCCGGCCCACACCCTGGCCACCACGGCGGTGATGTACACCATCACACCGGAGGCCCTGAGCCGCAATGGGATCGACGCGCCGCAGATCCCCGGATCGCTACACGCCGCCGAGCACGCCGCGATCGGACTGCTGCCCCTGGTGGCCAGCTGTGACCGCGGCGACATCGGCGGTTTGTCCACCGCGGTGGGCCCCGAATCGGACGGACTGCCCAGCGTTTTCGTCTATGACGGCTATCCGGGCGGGGCGGGCTTCGCCGAGCAGGGTTTCCGCCGGGCGAGCACCTGGCTGGGCGCTACCGCTGCCGCTATCGAGGCATGCGAATGCCCGTCGGGATGCCCGTCCTGCGTGCAGTCACCGAAATGCGGCAGCGGTAACGAACCACTGGATAAGGCCGGGGCTGTGCGCGTGTTGCGCTTGCTGCTCACAGCGCTGACTCACGAGGGCGAGACATACCGGTGACGACCGACCCCTCGACGGTCGACTTCCACGTGTCTGTGTCGTGGCAGCCGCCATGAAGCGCTTTTCCTCACTGCCGAAGAAACGCGCACATGCCGAAATTACGAAGCAGTGCGGCGAACGGTCGGACAACGCAATCCGTTCGCGATCCCAATGGGTGCAGCAGAAAAATACCCGGCCGCGCTAACCTGTGCAAGTCGCCTGCTGACGTGTAAAGGTCACCCTTAGGTTGACCGCCGTCAAATGTCGCCGGATTGGGCAGGGAGGCAACGAGTTTTCCGCTGGATGACCAGTAAAATGTCGAGGTATGGCCTCCGACTGGCTGCTTGTGGAAACGCTGGGCAAGGAACCGGCCGTAGTAGCGCTAGGCCGTCAATTGAAAAATCTCGTCCCGGTTACCACGTTTCTGCGGCGTAATCCGCACCTTGCTGCCATCCAGAGCGCAATCGCCGCGTCGTTGCAAAACGGCCAAAGCCTGGTCAGCATCACACCCAAAAGTCACCGGGTGATCCGCACTGAGCCGGTGTTGATGTCCGACGGCCGCATGCACGGTGTGCATTTCTGGAGCGGGCCGGCTGAGGCCGAACCGCCGGAGCGGCCGATCCCGGGCCCGCTGAAATGGGATATGACCCTCAAAGTGGCCACCGATACGCCGGAATCGCTGGTCAACATAGGCAGGAATCTCGAGGTCGAGGACCCTGAGCGTCGCGCATTCGCGGACATTTGGCCGTCGGGTGATCTCAAACCCAACGAAGGCAAGGCGCTCGCGGCGGCGGTCAGGTCCCAACCAGGGCAGACCCTGTGCGACACCTGGGACGGCACCGATTGGCAGGGCAATCACATTCGGGTGAGCTTCGTCGCTCGCAATGGACTGGAGCCGGGGCCGGATGGCCGCGACCACGTCATCGCACGAGGGATGAATTGGCGCGCCGAACCGGCCAACCCGGCGCAGTCAACTGACCGACTCGCGCAGCGGATCCTGCACGGGTTGGCGCAACCTGGTGTGCACCGGGCGTTGTTCGATCCGAGCAACTGGACCCTGTTGAAATGGCTCGACGAGCCCTGCCCCTTCTACGACTGGCGGCGTGTCGCGACCGATCCCCAACGGATGCATCCCAGCGATGAGGCGAGGATGGTCGCGATGACCGCGGAGTTCGCCGGCGGGGCCACGAGCGGGGTGCTGCGCATGCCCGGCCATCTCGGGGGCTGGGTGCCGGTGCATGTGACCGTCAACCGGGTGGAAGTCGAGCAGGAGACGTTCGCCGGGCTGGTCTCACTGCGGTTGCCGACAGCGGCCGAACTCGCCGACGCGGGCCTGTCCGATCCCGATCCAAGCGGCGACTAGGCCTTGTCGGCCGGGCCTGCACGGGCGGCGGCCCGCGCGCTGCCCCATCCGCCGACGGCGAGGCGCACCTCGATTGTGACGACGACGTCCAGGTCGTCCACAGCGCAGCCGGTGCTGCTTGCCCGCATCCGGTGGGCTACCGCTGTTGCCTGCGCGCAAGCCGTCTCGGGTCCGGCTGCCAGCCGCGCCGCAGCGGCCAGCGCGGCCAGATCGGCCGCCGCTTGGGCCCGGTGACGCGCCACCACCGCAGAGCCCAGATATACGCTGCCGCCGGTGATGGACAGCAGCACGGCGACCATCGCGGCCGCGACTACGGTGGCTGATCCCCGCTCACCGCGGCGGCTCCAACGCCGAGACACCCGAGGCCGTGATGCCCAGCGCGGCAAGCAGATTCGACCGCGCGGTGACCGTCGCAACGACGAAGTCGCCGTCGCGACGCAGCTGCACCAGGGCGCCGCCCGGTGCGATACCAGTGGCGGTCGCGAAGGCCGAGCGATCATCGCCACGTGCGGCCAACCGGGCAGCCTCGCGGGCAGCGTCGATGCAGCGCAGCTGCATCGACACCGCGGTGATACCGGCCAGGCACAACACCAGCACCGCGACCAGCGTGGCGACGCCCAGCGCCGCCTCCACGGTGCTCGCGCCGACATCGTCGACTAGGCCTTGGTGTTGAGCGCGCGGGCGATGATGTTGGTCAACGCCGAGACGATGGAGTCGCCGGTGACGACCGTGTAGAGGATCGCAGCAAACGCCGCGGCCGCGATCGTCCCGATCGCGTATTCGACGGTGGACATCCCGGACTCGTCTACCGCCAATAGGGTCGCGCGCGCTCGAAGCACGCGAAACATCTTGGTGAACCTCATAATTCCGTCCTCCTTTACCACCTGTAGAGCTCATACGCGCCGTCACAGCAAGCCTGACTGCAGCAGGTCGCCCGCCAGTCCGGCCACCACCGGAACAATGCCCAGGCACACGAACGCGGGTAGGAAGCACAGTCCGAGCGGACCGGCGATCAGCACCCCGGCTCGCTCGGCGGTCGCCGCGGCCATGTGTGCGGCGTCCTGTCTACATTGCGCGGCAAGCGAGGCGACCGCCTCAGCGAGCGCCACACCCGAGGCCGAAGACCGCCTCGCCAGCCGCAGCAACGCATCGGTCTGCGGGTCGAGGGAACCGGGCGGCAGATCCGGGGGTGCCGACCATGCGACGCCCGGGTCGGCGCCCAGCGCCAGCAGGTCGGCGGCGCGCCGTAGCACTCGGGCCAGCAGCGGCGGCGCCGACGGCGCAGTCGCAGCCGCGGCGGTCGACACTGCCATTCCCGCCGCCAGGCAGACCGCCAGCACATCCAGGCTCGAGGCGACGGCCAGCGGATCGGTGCCACGCACCGGTCGCCGCGGCGTCGCCGGGGCGCGGGTCACCAGCGTGGCGCGCGCCCGCACCGTCGACGGTCGGGCACCACTCAACAGAGCGGCGGCCAGCAACAGCGCCGCCGTACTCACGATGTCGCCCGATCGGTGATGCGGTCGGACCAGAGCAGCCCGCTGCAGACCAGCGTCACCCCGACCACCAGCAGCCAGCCGCCTGCGTGCCCGGCAAGCAGGAACGCCACCGGCTCCGCGCCGATGAGCTGGCCAAGCACCACCGACAGCACCGGCAGGCCCGCCAGGATGGCCGCCGTGGCGCGGGCGCCGGCCATTGCCGACGTCACCTGCCCCGAGAATCGTTGTCGCTCAGCAATATCGCGTTGAGCCGCCCGCATCAGGGTGGACATCGCCAGACCGTGTTGCGATGCCAGTTGCCAGCACACTGCGAGCCGATTCCATTGCGCCGGTAGCGCAGAAGCCTCGGCAACCCCGCTCAAACCGGCGGTGACGTCGGCCCCCAAGCGGGCGCGCGCCGCCACGGCACGACATGACTGCGCGACCGGCCCAGCTGTTTCGTCCGCCGCGACGGCGAAGGCCTGCGCGGGGTGGGCACCGATCCGCAGTTCACCCACCAGCACATCGATCGCGGTTTCCAGTTCCCGGCTTTCGTCCATCGCACGACGGCTGCGGCGACGGCGGCGGTAGCGCAGGCCTGCGGTAGCGGCGAACACCACGGCGGCGAAAACCGTTGTCAGCGATAGCAATATGGCACCGACGGCCCCAGCGCACAACGCTAAGCATGCGGCGACCCGCGCCGACGACCAGCTGCGGCCGCGGTCGGGGCGAGCGAGTCGTCGACGCGGCGATGACGGCAATACGAGCACAGCTGCTGACAACGCCAGCGCCGCTATCGGTGCGCTCATCTCGGTGTCCGGCTCTGCAACAGCCGGCGCAGACCGGCGACCTCGTCGGTCAGTCCGGTGTCGGCGTGCCACACGGTGACCGCGCCGACCCTTCCGTCAGTTTGGCGCAGCACGGCGATTTCGCTGAGTCGCCGCCGCCCGCCGCGGTCGCGGGCGACGTGCAACAGCACCTGCACCGCTGCGGCCAGTTGACTGTGCAGCGCGCCACGATCCAGGCCGCCGAGAGCGCCCAACGCCTCCAAGCGAGCCGGGACCTCGCCCGGATTGTTGGCATGCACGGTGCCGGCACCGCCGTCGTGACCGGTGTTCAGCGCAGCGAGCAGATCTACCACTTCGGCGCCCCGGACCTCTCCAACGACGATGCGGTCGGGGCGCATCCTCAGCGCCTGCCGGACGAGTTGCCGCACCGTGACTTCGCCGACGCCCTCAACGTTGGCGCATCGCGCGACCAGCTTGACCAGATGCGGATGCGGCGGAGCCAGCTCAGCGGCGTCCTCGACGCACACGATCCGCTCGTCCGGCGCCACTGCATTCAGCATCGCCGACAGCAACGTCGTTTTGCCTGCTCCGGTGCCGCCGGACACCAGAAACGCCAACCGGGCCGCGATGATGTCGGCGAGCAGCGCGGCGGCCGTCGGCACGATGGCACCCGCCGCGATCAGCGCGGGCAGATCTTGAGTGGCCGGTCGAAGCACCCGCAACGACAGGCAGGTCCCGCCGACGGCGACCGGCGGCAGCACGGCATGCAACCGGACCGCGAAACCTCCGGCGCCCACCCTGGTCAGCTGACCGTCCACCCATGGTTGCGCGTCGTCGAGACGTCGACCCGCCGCCAGGGCCAGCCGCTGCGCCAAGCGCCGCACGGCTGCTTCGTCGGCGAACCGAACATCGGTGCGCCGCAAACCGTTTCCATCGTCGACCCACACCGCGTCCGGTGCGGTGACCAGCACGTCGGTGGTGCCGTCCGCGCACAACAATGGCTCGAGGATCCCGGCGCCGGTCAGCTCGGTCTGCAGTACCCGGAGATTGCTCAGCAGCTCGGTGTCGCCGAGCACCCCGCCCGATTCGGCGCGGATCGCGTCGGCGACCACCATGGGGCGCAGCGGGCCGGACTCCGTCGCCAGCCGCTCACGCACCCGGTCGATGAGGGAACCGGTCATGCTGCCCGGCCTTCCGACCGGGCCACCGGGCGCGCAGGCAGCACAGCCATAACCCGGCGGGCCGCCGCCGCCAACGCGGAGCGCCGCCCGAACCTCAGACCACCGTGTTCGAGTTGCTCGGCCAACCTCGGGTACGGCTTCATCGCCGCCAACAGCGGTACGCCGGCGATCGCAGCCACCTCGTCCGCGCGCAGGCCGCCCGGCGACGGTCCGCGTACGACCAGTCCGACATTGGGATTGATACCGATGAGCACCGCAGCGATCGTCGCCGTGGCCGCGCACGCCCGCACATCGCACGGGGTGACCACCACGACGAGATCGGCGCTGTCCAAGGCGGTTTGAGTGGCGTCGGTCAACCGACGCGGCAGGTCACAGACCACGGTCGCCCCGCCGCGGCGGCCGGCGTCGACGACGGCGTCCACGGCCCCGGCGTCCAATTCGTATCCGCGACGGGTGCCCGACAGCATGCAGATCCCGCGGTGTCGCGGCAGCGCCCCGCGCACCGCCGACCAGTTCAGCCGTCCGCCCTGCAACGCCAGGTCGGGCCAGCGCACGCCCGGGGCGGTTTCGCCGCCCACCAGCAGGTCGATGCCACCACCCCAGGGATCGAGATCGACCAGCAGCGGATCGGCGGCGACCTGTGCCAATGCGACCGCAAACAGTGACGCACCCGCCCCACCACGCCCACCGATAACCGCGACCACCTCGCCGAGAGCGCCGCCATCGCGGGCGGATTCGCCGGCATCGGCGAATCCGCGGACCAGATCGCGCTCGTGTGCGGGCAGCCTGAGCACGTGCCGGGCACCCACCTCGATGGCCGCGGCCCACGTCGCCGGCGCCGGTTCGTTGCCGGTCACGACGATCACGTGCGCGCGGCGTGGCAGTCCAGCGCGGGCGCATCCTTCCGCCGCGGCCTCGTCCAGCACCACCGCTGCGGCCGCCGACCACGTTTTCCTGCTAATCGGAAATGTGCTGCCGGCGTGGACGACCCGCACACCGACGGCCGCCGCGGCCCGGTCGACCTCATCACGCAATGCGGGCTCGGCCAGGACGGCCAGGATCCCGCGGGCGCCGCCAGTGGGGTTGGGGGTGGTCACTGGCCCACCGTGCCCGGACGCGATGCTGCGCCGCCAGTCTCGAACGCGGATTTGTGGACAACGCCGGATCTGTGCACAACTTGCGGCCTGCACCCTCAATCGCGGCGCCGACGGCAGGAATTCACCCCACAAAAGGGACGACCCCCGCCAGGGGGGGAGGAGGCGAGGGTCGTCGTGAATCAGCCCCGGGGGGTCGGGCTGATACACCCTCGGCTAAGCCGAGTAATGCTTACTATACACATGACAACATTGCGCAGCGCAAGTGCTGATTGAAGTTGCGCGCATTGCATTCGGCCGCATTCAGCCAGGACAGCGCGGTCGTCACGAGCAACCGAACCGTGGTTGACCGGCCGTTTTGCGGACCACCTCGCGATTTGGCGTGCGATCCACCTATGCTGGGGCCGTGACCGTCTCAGACTCGGCCGCTGACCAGCAAGCATCAGCGACAAGCAGTGGTCGCACCCCCCGCACCGCCGCATTTTTCGATCTCGATAAGACCATCATCGCCAAGTCCAGCACGCTGGCGTTCAGCAAACCTTTCTTCGATCAGGGATTGATCACCCGCCGCGCTGTCCTCAAATCCAGCTACGCCCAGTTTCTGTTCCTGTTGTCCGGTGCCGACCACGATCAGATGGACCGGATGCGCATCCATCTGACCAACATGTGCACCGGCTGGGATGTCCAGCAGATCAAGTCGATCGTCGGCGAAACACTGGACGACATCGTCACGCCGCTGGTATTCGCCGAGGCCGCGGACTTGATCGCCAGCCACAAACTGTGCGGTCGCGACGTCGTGGTGGTGTCGGCGTCCGGCGAGGAGCTGGTGGCACCGATCGCGCGTGCGCTCGGCGCCACCCATGCGATGGCGACCCGCATGGTCGTCGAGGACGGCAAGTACACCGGAGAGATCGGGTTCTACTGCTACGGCGAAGGCAAGGTGCAGGCGATCCGAGAGTTGGCCGCGCGTGAGGGCTACCCGCTCGAACACTGCTACGCCTACTCCGATTCGATCACCGACCTGCCGATGCTCGAAGTCGTCGGCCATCCGAGCGTGGTCAACCCTGACCGCGCGCTGCGCCGGGAAGCGACCGCCCGCGGCTGGCCGGTGCTGGCATTCTCGCAGCCGGTATCGCTGCGCGATCGTATCGGAACACCGTCGGGAGCTGCGGTCGCTACAACCGCCGCGGTGGGCGTCAGTGCGTTGGCCGCCGGCGCGCTGACGTACTCGCTGCTCCGCCGGTTCTCGCTGTAGCAGCGCGCCGTCGCTGCCACAGCAAACTTCTCCGGGTCACCGGGCGATATCACTTCAGCGTTTTCACGGCAATTGACTCTTGCTGTGACCGGGGTCACGGAGTACAAAGGAGTCACGGAAGCCCGGTGAGGCCAAGATCGAGCCGGAAGAGAAGGCACGATCTCCCGAAATTGGGCAACCCAGCACGGTTCCCGGCACCCACGCGGAGTCACAGCCGCGATAATGGCAGAAGTGTTGCGGGCCTGCGTAATTGCGAAAAGCGGACGGCGTCGACAGCCCTTTGGGTGGGGTTGCAGCCGGAAGCGTCGCAAGATCGCCGAGGCCATCCCACGCGACCCAGAGTTGCACGCTTGGTAACCGAGTTCCGTGCTAGCGGGCGGCGAGCCGAAGTCCTTCGGATCGTCGCCCGCCTTATTCCTCCGGACCGCTATCGCCGGCCGCTGAACCGCTCACGGCGACGCGGCTTCGGCAACCTATTCAGCAAGCGCTTCAGCAATCGACAACGCCTCCTGCGCGCCGGTACGCAGGGCCCGGCAACACAGCACCAACCAGGCGGCCATGCCGTCGGGCGTTCCCGCCGCGAAGCCCCGCGCGGCGTCGCGGTACTCGGCCGCACGACGCATCCAGCTGACCTCCGGTACGCCCAGCCCATGCGGGTCGAGCCCGGTAGCAATAGTCACCAGCCGCGACACCGCCCGCGCCACCACACCGTCCGCGCTGCCGAATGGCGCCAGGGTCAGCAATTCGCCGTGCGCGACCGAGGCGATCACCGGGGCCGGCGCGCGGGTGTCACCCGTGACGATCTTGCCGAGCAACTCGAGGCGGGGCCCGACATCGGCGTCGGCGCGTGGCCGGCCCAATCGGCTGTCGTCGACCCGGTCGGCGGCGGCGAGCATATGCAGTCGTGCCAGCGCCTGCAGCGGCGCCCGCTGCCACACGCCGACCAAGGCGGTCTCGCCACCTTCCAGCGCCTGCGCGACGCGCAGCGCACCGGCGAATACCGGGTCGCTGGTCGCGGAGACGTCCAGTTGCTCGTCCAGTTTCAGCCCGCCGTCGAGCACCGCCGAGGCCCTCGCGGCCCGCAGCGAAGCCTCCGCCGCCGTCACCGGCCAGCGCCGCAGGTTGGCCCGATGGCGATGCGCGCGGCCGAGCGCATCCCGGGCCTGGTCGCTGGCGGCGGCGACACCGGGCAGCTCCATCAGCGGAGCCAACGGGTCAGAAGTCACGAGCTGTCACGATAAGGCCCGGTTTTTCGCGGCGACCCGCCGCGCCCGGTTTCGCCGCCCTTGGTTTCGCCGCCCTTGCGATCGCCGCGGGTTTCTCGCGGCGCGCCGCCGGGAATCGCCGCCAGCAGTTGCCGAGTGTAGTCGTGCTGCGGCTGCGTAAATACCTCGCCAGCGGGCGCGTGTTCAACCACCCGGCCGGCTTGCATCACCAGCACTTCATCGGCGATCTGCCGGATGACGGCCAAGTCGTGACTGATGAACAGATAGCTCAGGCCCAGCGCGTCCTTCAGCCCGGCAAGCAATTCGAGTATCTGCGCCTGCACCAAGACGTCGAGCGCGGAGACAGCTTCGTCGCAGACCAGCACCTCCGGCCGCAACGCCAACGCCCGCGCGATCGCGACCCGTTGGCGCTGGCCACCCGACAATTCGCGAGGGCGGCGGTCCAGCACCGACAACGGAAGCGCCACCTGCTCGACCAACTCTCGCACAGCCGCGCGCCGCTCGCGGCGGCTACCGACGCGGTGAATGCGCAGCGGTTCCTCGATGGCCCGGAACACTGTGAACATCGGATCCAGGCTGCTGTAAGGGTTTTGGAAGACCGGTTGCACGCGCCGGCGAAACCCCAGGGCCGCTCGCCGGTTCAGCGCGGCAACGTCAAGGCCGTCGAAAGTTACCATCCCGGAGGACGGCGCAAGCAGACCCAGCACCATGCGCGCCAGAGTGGATTTCCCAGATCCGGATTCGCCCACGATGGCCAGTGTGGTGGCTCTGCGCAGACGAAACGACACGCCGTCGACAGCACGGAATTCAGCTTTCCGCCATGGTGTTCCGCGGCTTGACCGGTAGACCTTGGTGAGCTCGGAGGCAACCAGGAGATCGCCGGCGTCAGTGTCGGATTCTCCGCCGGACGTTGCATTGCCGGTCCGCGGTCGAGCCGTCGTCCCACCGGCCGCGCGCGGTGCCGCGGCAACCAGCTGTCGGGTGTAGGGATGCTGTGGGTCGCTCAAGATCGATTGCGCTGCACCGCTTTCTACTACGCGGCCGCGGCGCAGGACGATCAGTTGCTCGGCTCGCTCGCCCGCGAGCGCGAGATCGTGGGTGATCAGCAAGACCGCCGTGCCCAGTTCCGCGGCCAGATGCTGCAGATGGTCGAGCACCTGCCGCTGCACGGTGACGTCTAGTGCAGACGTCGGCTCGTCGGCGATCAGCAAGCGCGGGCGCCCGGCCAGCCCGATCGCAATCAGCACACGCTGAGACATCCCGCCAGACAGCTGATGCGGATACCGTCGGGCCTGAGTCGGCGGGTCGGACATTCCGGCTTCCTCGAGCAGTTGCAGTGATCGTTGCCTCGTGTCGCTGATATTGTTGGCGCGCAACGCTTCCCGTATCTGGAAGCCGACCTTCCAAACCGGGTTGAGGTTGGTCGTCGGGTCCTGCGGCACATAGCCGATGCCAGTCCCCCGAATCGAGCGCAGCCGTCGCGGATCCGGCGACGTGATGTCGACGCCGTCGAACACGATGCGGCCGGCGGTGATTCGTCCGCCGGGCGCCAGCAGGCCGAGAATCGCAGCGGCCGTCGTCGATTTTCCGGAGCCGGATTCACCGACAACGGCAACGGTCTGACCGCTGCGCACGGTCAGCTCGACGTTATGCACGGCGGGGGCGTCGTCGCCGAACCTGACTTCCAGGCCCGCGACACTCAGCAGCGGCTGCTCGACGGTGGTCATGCGCCGCTCCTCCGCATCGCTGCGCTCTGCATCGTCGCCGACGCGGGTCATGTGCGCCGCTCCTCCGCATCGCTCCGCTCTGCATCGTCGCCGACGCGGGTCATGTGCGCCGCTCCTCCGCATCGCTGCGCTCTGCATCGTCGCCGACGCGGGTCATGTGCGCCGCTCCTCCGCATCGCTCCGCTCTGCATCGTCGCCGACGCGGGTCATGTGCGCCACGCTCGTGATGTGGAATCCAGGGCGTCGCGCAACACGTCACCCATCATTAAAAACGCCAGTACCGCAAGCGCGAGGGCCCCAGCGGGATAGAACAAGATCGGCGAGCCTGCCCGCAGCCGCGTCTGCGCCACGTTGATATCGCCGCCCCATGACACCACTGAAGGCGGCAGCCCCACACCGAGGTAGGACAGCGTCGCCTCGGTCACGATGAACAGCCCCAGCGAGATGGCAGCGACGGCGATCACCGGGCCAAGGGCATTGGGCAAGACGTGGCGTATCAGGATCCCGAACCTGCTCAATCCCAACGCCTGCGCGGCCACGACGTAATCGTTGTCGCGCACCGCGAGCACCGCCCCGCGCGCGATTCTGGCCAGCTGCGGCCAACCGAACAGCGCCAGAATCGCGACCACCGTCCATACGGTGCGATGATGCATGACCTGCATGAGCACAATGGCGGCCAACAACAGCGGGATTCCGAAGAACACATCGGCGACGCGGGAGACCACCGTGTCGATCCAGCCGCCGTAGAAGCCGGCCAGCGCGCCCAGCGCGCCGCCGACAACGAAAACCACGAGGGTGGCACCAACGCCGACGGTGATCGAAGCTCGGGCACCGTAAACCGTGCGGGCGTAGATGTCGTGGCCCTGCAGGTCGGTACCGAACCAATGGGCGGCCGACGGTGTGAGCAGGCTCTGATACGGGTCGGCGTAGCCGGGATCGGCTGACGTGAACAACGCCGGAAACATCGCCACCACAAGAAAGAACAGGATCAGCGCCGCGGCGACGACGAATTTCGGACGTCGCCGCAGACCCCGCCAGGTATCACGCCAAAACCCGGCGCCGCCAAGCACTTCGGTGTCCCGATCAGCCATAGCGGATCCTGGGATCCAGCGCCGCATACAGCAGATCCACGACCAGGTTCGTCACCAGATAAATCACCACCAGCACCGTCACAATCGACACCACCGTCGGTGCCTCCTGGCGGGTGACGGCCTGATAGAGCACGCCACCGACACCGTGGATGTTGAAGATTCCCTCGGTGACGATCGCCCCGCCCATCAGCGCCCCGAGATCGGCGCCGAGGAACGTCACCACCGGGATCAGTGAGTTTCGCAGGATGTGGACCGTGACAACCCTGGGCCGCGACAGGCCGGTGGCCGTCGCGGTGCGCACATAGTCGGCGTGCGCGTTGGCGGCCACCGCAGAGCGGGTCAACCGCACCACGTACGCCAACGACACCGACCCCAGCACCACACCGGGCAGCAGCAGCCGCGCGAATGTCGGCTGATCACCGACGGTGACCGCGGCGACGCCCAACCGGACACCGAAGACGAACTGCGCCAGGAACCCCAACACGAAGATCGGCACCGCGATGACGATCAGACTAGTGATCAGCACCGCGGCATCGAAGATCCCGCCTTGCCGCAGCCCGGCGATCACCCCGAAGCCGATCCCGAGGACCGCCTCCACCGTCAGGGCAATCAACGCCAGCCTGATGGTCACCGGAAACGCCTGGGCCAGAACGACACTGACCGGCAGCCCGGAGTAGGCACGCCCCAGATCGCCGTGCACGATGCCGCCCAGATAATGCAGGTACTGGATCAAGAACGGGTCGTTCAGGTGGTATTGGGCGCGCAGTTGCGCGGCCACCGCAGGGCTCAGCGGACGGTCACCGCCCAGGGCGGCGATCGGATCACCGGGCAGCAAGAAGACCATGCCGTAGATCAGCAGGGTGGCCCCGAGAAAGACCGGAACCATGATCGCGACGCGTCGAGCGATATACCAGCCCATCTCAGGCCTTCACGATGTGCTCGTAGTCGGGCAAGCCGTTCCACGTCAGTGCGACGTGGCTGACCGCCGGTGATCGGCCGGCCACGCTGATCGTGTACCACAACGGCACGACGGGCATGTCCCGCAACAGGATTCGCTGTGCAGAGTTGGCCAGGGCAAACGACTGCTGCAAGCCGGGCGCGGCTTCGGCCGCGGCAATCGCGGCGTCGAATTGCTGGTTGGAATAGCCGACGTCATCAGCGCCCGCCCCGGTAACGAACAGCGGCTCCAAGAACTCCAGCATCGACGGGAAGTCGCCCTGCCAACCCGCGCGGAAAGCGGTGGCGATGCTGCGGGTGGTGACCTGGGTGCGAAACGTGGCAAAGGTCGGCTGCGGCACACCGACCGCGTCGATACCCAAGATGTTCTTGATGCTGTTGGCCACCGCGTCCACCCACTCCTGGTGCCCGCCGTCGGCGTTGTAGGCGATCGCATACCGGCCAGACCATTTCGCGATGGCATCGGCTTGCGACCACAGCCGCCGCGCACGGTCGGGATCGAAGTTGAGCGCATCGTTGCCCTCGATGTGCGGGTCGAAACCGGGCAGCGAACTCGCGGTGAAATCGCGGGCCGGTGCACGCGCTCCGGAATAGATCTGGCGGCAGATCTGTGCCCGATTGATGGCCGCCGAGAGCGCCTGTCGGCGCAACCTGCCTTCCTCACCGCCGAAATGAGGCAGCCGCAGTGGGGTGTCGAGGGTCTGGTTCACCGCTGCCGGCGCACTGACGTAACGATCGCCCAGATCTCGGCGGTAGACCGACAGCAAGCTGGACGGAATGGTGTCCAGCACATCGAGATTGCTGGACAGCAAGTCGGCGTATGCGGTCTCCAGGTTGGCGTAGAAGACGAAACGTAGACCCTTGTTCTGCGGGATCCGGTTGCCGTGGTAGCCGGGATTGGGCACCAGGTCCAGTTTGACGTTGTGTTGCCAGGCCGCACCACCCGGGGCGTCGTCAAACTTGTAGGGGCCGTTGCCGATCGGGTGCTGACCGAAGCTCGTCATATCCTTGAGCGCTGCGGCCGGCAATGGATAAAACGGCGAAAACCCAAGCCGCAGTTTGAAGTCGATGGTCGGCGCCTTGAGCTGCACGGTGAACTGGTGGTCGTCGACGACGCGCAACCCGGACATCGTGGTTGCCGCCGGCTTGGGCGCAGCCACTTCGTCGAAACCGGCGATCGGGTTGAAGAAGCTCTGCTGTAGTTGCGCGTTGGCGGCCAGCGCGCCGTAGTTCCAGGCGTCAACAAAGGAGTGCGCGGTCACCGGTGTGCCGTCGCTGAAAGTCCATCCGGGCTTGAGGGTGATCCGGTAGTTGATGTCATCGCTGGTCTCGATCGACTGGGCAACCTCCAGTTCGGGCCTGCCCTTGGCGTCATAGGACATCAGGCCCGCGAACAGCCGGTCGATGATGCGGCCCCCATTGCTGTCATTGGTATTGGTCGGAACCAGCGGATTCTGCGGCTCACCGGCATTGACGATCACCACATCGGTGCGCACGTTTCCCGCACCGCAGCCAGTCAGCGACGCCGCGGCTAGGAATGCACAAGCCACAAAGGCCGCTGCAGCACGGACCCGACGCATGGGCCCGACCCTAAAGCCCTCGGCCGGGTCGGCTTAATGCGGTAGAGGTTGTTGCCACCGCGGCAAGCAAACTTCTTCTTAACTGAGCGACGCCCGGACATGACGCCGAGCGATCCCGATTACGCTCGTGCAGGTGACCGAGACCCATGCCGCGACCCTGTCTTACCCGCCGTCCGCGCAGTTCTGTGCACAGGCGAACGCCGGCGAGCGGTTGTACCGCGAGGCCGAGCGAGACCGGCTCGCGTTCTGGGCCGAACAGGCCAACCGGCTGTCATGGTCCAAGCCATACGACCAGGTGTTGGACTGGTCGGCGGCACCGTTCGCCAAGTGGTTCACCGGCGGAACCCTCAACGTCGCGCACAACTGCGTGGACCGTCATGTGCAAGCCGGTAACGGCGATCGAGTCGCCATCCACTGGGAGGGTGAGCGGGTCGGCGAAGGCCGCGCCCTCACCTACTCAGACCTGCAGACCGAGGTGTGCAAAGCCGCCAACGCGCTCAGCGGTCTGGGTCTGGTCGCCGGCGACCGCGTCGCCATATATATGCCGATGATCCCGGAGGCCGTCGTCGCGATGTTGGCCTGCGCGCGCCTAGGCGTCATGCACAGCGTGGTGTTCGCGGGTTTCACCGCCACGGCGCTGCGCGCCCGAATCGCCGACGCGCAAGCCAAACTGCTGATCACCGCCGACGGACAGTTCCGGCGGGGCAAGCCGGCACCGCTGAAGGAGGCGGCCGACGAAGCGGTCCGGTCCGACGATCACGGCGACAGCCCGGTCGAACACGTCCTGGTGGTCCGCCGCACCGGAATAGACGTGCCGTGGACGCAGGGGCGTGATGTGTGGTGGCACGACGTCGTCGACCCGGCGTCGCCAGAGCACAGCGCCGAAGCGTTCGACGCCGAACACCCGCTCTTCCTGCTGTACACCTCGGGCACCACCGGCACGCCCAAGGGCATCGTGCACACCAGCGGCGGCTACCTCACCCAGGCGTCCTACACCCACCACAACATCTTCGACATCAAGCCGGAAACCGACGTGTTCTGGTGCACCGCCGATATCGGCTGGGTCACCGGGCACACCTACGGCGTCTACGGCCCGCTGTCCAACGGCGTAACGGAGATTCTCTACGAAGGCACGCCGGACACACCGAACCAGCACCGGCATTTCGAGATCATCGAAAAGTACGGCGCGACAATCTATTACACCGCGCCGACGATGATCCGCACCTTCATGAAGTGGGGCCGCGAGATCCCGGACGCCCACGACTTGTCCAGCCTGCGGCTGCTGGGGACGGTCGGTGAGCCGATCAACCCGGAGGCGTGGCGCTGGTATCGCAGGGTCATCGGCGCCGACAGCACACCGGTGGTGGACACCTGGTGGCAGACCGAGACCGGCGCGGCGATGATCTCGCCGCTGCCGGGCATCGCTGCGGCCAAACCGGGCTCGGCGATGACGCCACTGCCCGGTATCTCGGCGAGGATCGTCGACGACGAGGGCAACCAGCTTTCACCGCCGTCGACCGACGAGGGCGAGCACGTCAGCGGCTACCTGGTGCTCGATCAGCCGTGGCCGTCGATGCTGCGCGGTATCTGGGGCGATCCGGACCGGTTCCGCGAGACGTACTGGTCGAAGTTCGCCGAGCAGGGCTGGTATTTCGCCGGTGACGGCGCTCGTTATGACTCCGACGGGGCGATCTGGCTCCTGGGCCGCATCGACGACGTGATGAACGTATCGGGCCATCGCATCTCCACCGCTGAAGTGGAGTCGGCGCTGGTCGGACATGCCGGGGTCGCCGAGGCCGCGGTGGTGGGGGCAACCGACGACACCACGGGTCAGGCGATCTGCGCGTTCGTGGTCCTGCAAGCCGACCACGCCGAGACCACCGGCGAGGAGATCATCGACGAGTTGCGCACCGAAGTGGCCAGAGTCATCTCACCGATTGCCCGGCCCCGCGAACTGCACGTGGTGCCCGAATTGCCTAAGACCCGCAGCGGCAAAATCATGCGACGCCTGCTGCGCGACATCGCCGAGAATCGCGAACTCGGCGACACGTCGACGCTGCTCGATCCGGGCGTGTTCGACGCGATCCGCGCCACCAAGTAGCCGCAACAGGCCAACAGGCCAATCGGGCCTAGGCGGGGACGATGCGGGCCGGTCAACGGCCCGCTGAGGAGCCGGCCAATCGGGCCTAGGCGGGGACGGGGACGAAGCCCGCGCCGGGACGGTACTTGGCGTTGAGGTCGGCCAAGATGGCATTGATCGACTGAACTACCGCCGGGGTGTGCAGCGGGATGTACTTGATGATGCAAGCCGGCAGGTTTTCGCTGAAGGCGCCGTGGATCATTCCGACCAGGAGGTTGTTGACGGTAACCGGGCCGCCTGAGTCGCCCGGTTGTCCGCACACCTGCATGACGATCGTGCCCGGGTCCTGGCCCGGGCCCCACGTGACGCCGCAGGAGTTGCCGGTCGTGCGGCCCTGCTTGCAGGCGATCTGGCCGAAGGCCGGATCCGGCCCGATGCCGTTGATCGCGAAGCCACCGAAGTTGGCCACCGGTATCACCTTGGCCGGATCGAACTGGATCACCGCGTAGTCGAGGTTGTCATTGCCGGACACCATGGTTCCCAGGGTGCCGCGGTCCTTTGCCGCCTCGGCGGCCACCGGAGCGCCGGGGCCACCGCAATGGGCCGAGGTGAATCCGATCAGCTCACCTTTGCCATCGGTGCCGATGGTGGTCAGCGTGCAGAGGGTGTCACCGTTGACCACGATGCCTGCCCCGCCGCCGAGCGGGAGTTTGTCGTCAGCTCGTGCGGGCATGCCCGGCAGACCGGCCAGGCCCACGGATGCCGCCGCGACCAACGCCGCCGCGAAACGAAGCAGCCGGCGGTACGTGGTCTCCAAAGCAATACTCCCGTCGACAAGCCTGGACGCGTACCCGAAGCGGCGGCGCCAGTCTAGCGTGATCAATGCCGACCAGCCTCGATCCCTGACCGGCCTCTCCTGATCGCCCGCCTCGCCCCCTCGCCGCTGCGCGGCTGGGAGTACCCCCACCTCAGCCGTACCGGCTCCATCGTCGCCGGGCGGCGGTGTCCGGTTGGCCTCGTCTGGCACCGGACCGCATGGCAACATGAACCGCGACGACCGCGAACGCCCGGCGACGATGCGAGCCGGGCAACGGCTCGAGGAGAAGCCGGCAGCCAAACCGGGAGGACCGTCTGTGAGCAAGACAGATCGAAAGAGCGCCGACCGCCAGGATGGGGTTCCTCGCACACTGACCACCATTCCATTGACCGACCCGCACGCCCTGTCCGTCGAGCCGTCGATCGGTGAACTGGTCAAGGACGCCACGGCTCAGATATCGACCTTGGTGCGCGCCGAGGTCGAATTGGCCCGCTCTGAAATCACCCGCGATGTCAAAAAAGGTCTTACCGGCAGTGTTTTCTTTATCTCGGCGTTGGTGGTGTTGTTCTACTCGACATTCTTTTTCTTCTTTTTCCTCGCCGAACTGCTCGATACCTGGCTGTGGCGCTGGGTCGCTTTCCTGATCGTGTTCGGGATCATGGTGGTGGTGACTGCAGTGCTGGCGTTGTTCGGCTACTTGAAGGTGCGGCGCATCCGCGGACCGCGGCAGACCATCGAATCGGTCAAAGAGACACGGACCGCTTTCACGCCGAGTCATGACAAGGGCCCAGGTCGCGCGCTCAGTTCGGCGCAAGGCGGGACGCCCGCCGACCCTTCGGGTTGGTAGATGGCGCCACCAGATCCGTCGATCACCCGTATCGACGGGCCATGGCGCCATCTGGATGTGCACGCCAACGGCATTCGGTTCCACGTCGTCGAGGCCGTGCCCGCCGACCGGAGTGCGGCCACCCCGCCGACTGAGCAGCCGCTGGTGATCATGCTGCACGGCTTCGGCTCGTTCTGGTGGTCGTGGCGTCACCAACTACGCGGCTTGCGCGGAGCCCGGGTCGTCGCGGTGGATCTGCGCGGCTACGGCGGTAGCGACAAACCGCCCCGCGGCTACGACGGCTGGACGCTCGCCGGGGATACCGCCGGGCTGATCCGCGCGCTGGGGCACACGTCGGCAACCCTGGTCGGTCATGCCGACGGCGGGCTGGTCTGCTGGGCAACCTCGGTCCTGCACTCGCGGCTGGTGCGCGCCATCGCGGTGATCAGCTCGCCGCACCCCGCCGCACTGCGCAGGTCGGCGTTGACGCGTCGCGATCAGGGCCGTGCGCTGTTGCCCTCGCTGCTGCGCTATCAGGTGCCGATCTGGCCGGAGCGCGCGCTGACTCGGTATCACGGCGCGGAGATCGAGCGTCTGGTCCGTAGTCGGGCCAGCGCTAAATGGGTTGCTTCCGAAGACTTTTCCGAGACCATCGGCCATCTGCGGCAGGCGATCCAAATTCGGGCGGCGGCGCACTCCGCGCTGGAATATCAGCGTTGGGCAGTGCGTAGCCAGCTGCGCGAGGAGGGCCGTCGCTTTATGAAGTCGATGAACCGGCCTTTGGGGATTCCGATGCTGCACATTCACGGTGATGCCGATCCGTATGTACTGGCCGATCCGGTCGAGCGAACGCAGCGCTACGCGCCGCACGGTCGCTACGTATCAATCGCCGGCGCAGGACATTTCAGTCACGAAGAGACGCCGGAGGAAGTCACCGGTCACCTGAAGCGCTTCCTCGACCGGGTGTACAGGTCGCCCCTTAACTGACACACTCCCCGGTGGCCACGGGCGCAGTGTCGCCGATGTGCGCCAGCTGAGCGGCCACTTCCTGGGCCGTCAGGACGAAACCGGTGTCGTTGTCGTCGACTGCCGCGCCGAACACCACACCGAGCACCTGGCCGTTGAGGTCGATTAATGGTCCGCCCGAATTACCTTGCTCGACACTCGCTCTGACCGTGTAGACCTCACGGTTGACCGTTGCGCTGCGGTAGATGTCGGGTCCGCTGAGCTCGATGAGTTCCCGGATTCTGGCCGGAGTTGCTATAAAGCCACCGCCACCGGGGTAACCCATCACTACTGCCTGAGTGCCCGATGTCGCCGGGGTGTCGGCGAAGGCCAGAGGCCCGGACGGCAGGTTGGGCACCGACAGGATCGCGATGTCGACAGTCGGGTCGTAGGACACCACGGTGGCGTCATAAGGATTGCCGCTGGCCTCCACGGTGACGCTGTTGGCGCCGGCCACCACGTGCGCATTGGTCATCACGCGGTCGGGAGAGAGGACAAATCCGCTGCCCTCCAACACTTTCTGACAACTCGGTGCAATCGCGCGGATCTTGACCACGCTGGGTTCGGTGGACGCCACCACCGGGTTGTTGGCCAGCGCCGCGTCCGGGGCCGCCACCGCCACGACCGGCGTGCGACTGAACGGCTCCAATACCTGCGGCAACCCCGAGGTGTCCAGCAGCGCTGACAACCGTTTGGGCACGGTCTTGAGCCACTCCGGCGCGAAGTCGTTGACCTGTGCCAACACCCGCGAGCCGCGCACCGCAGCAGCCAGGCTCGGCTGGCCCGCCGAGGACGTCAGCGGCGTCGCCAGCAGCCATGCCGCCACCAACACCACCACCAGCTGCACCGCCACCCCGATCAGCGAGTCGAAGAATCGGACCGAGTTGCTGTGGATCGCGCCGCGGACCGCGCGGCCCAAAACTACACCGGCGACCTCGCCGACGACGACCAGCCCCAGGATCAGAAACAGCGCGGCGAACAGCTTGGCCCGCGGCGCGCTGATGTGCGCGACAAGGTGCGGGGCCAGCAGCACGCCGGCGATCGCTCCGAGTAGCACGCCGACGAATGACAGCAGTGAGCCGAGCGCACCCGAACGCCAACCTGAGATCGCCGCGATGAAAGCCACTGCCAGCACAGCGATGTCGAGCCATTGCGAGGAGGTCATCAGGCATCATCCCCGTCGCCGACCAGGGCCATCGCTTCATTCAACTCGCGGACATCGCTGGTGTCCCAGGACTCAGCCCAACCAGCCACATCAAGCATTGCCGAAATCACTTGGCCAGTGAATCCCCAAACCAGCATCTCGTTCAACAAGAAAGCCGGCCCGGCGAATCGGCGGCTGAAGGAGCTGCGGTACACCATCAGCCGGTTGGCCGGATTGATGAAAGCCCGCACCGGGACCCGGGCCACGATTGCCGTCTCCGCCGGATCGACGACGGCCACCGGCCCGGGATCCGCCGAATACGCCAGCACCGGGACTACGTGAAAACCGGACGGCGCGATGAACGTTCGCTCCATCGTGGCCAGCGGATGCAGCCTGCCGGTATCGATACCGGTCTCCTCGCGCGCTTCCCGCAGTGCAGTGGCCACCGGCCCGTCATCATCCGGATCGGATGCGCCACCGGGGAACGCCGCCTGGCCCGCATGGTGGCGCAATGTGGAGGCCCGCACAGTGAGCAGTAGGTCGGCGTCATCAGGAGGGGAGTCGGGCGGAGCGTCGTTGGTTTGGCCCGACGGCGGGCCGGAAAACAACACCAGCACCGCTGCGTCGCGTTCGTCTTTGCGTAGCGAGGCCGTCGCCTTGGCGGCGGTCACCATGGCCAGGACATCGGCGGGAAGACGACGGCGGAAAGCGTCTGGCACCTCACCAACGTTGTCGACCAATGGACGCAGCCAGGACGGACCGAGCTCAGGCGTCAAAGGAATCGTCCCTCGCGCGTCGGTGAGGTCTCCAACGCTCGGTCGCGGAGTGCCCCCTGCGCTCACCGACCCCTCCTTCGTCCGTCGTCGCCGGGCGCGTCCAGATGCCCGGCCCCCCGCACCGCTCCGCGGCCTGCGTCCTCGCCGTACGTCATCGCGTCTGATCTCCGAGCGCAGTTGCGATCTCGTCGGCATTAGCGAAAGCTCGCGGCAGGGTCTGCGCAACGCTACCGTCCGAGCCCAGCACTACTGTCGCGGGCATCACATTTGGCACCCGCAGTGCCGCCGCGACCCGACGACGACCGTCCTGCAGAGTCGGTAGTCGAACACCGAGCTCCGCCAACCGCAGCAAAGCGGCCGTTTCGTTCTCGTCCTGGTGCACCGTCACCACCATCACGGCCGGCCCGACCCGTCGTTGATACTCGGCCATCGCAGGGAGTTCGGCCGCACAGGGTGCACACCAGTACGCCCACAAGTTGAGAACTACCCGGTGCCCGGCCAATGCCGGGCCGACGTCGACGACCGAGCCGTCGGCTGCGCACTCCGCCGTCACACCGCGCAACGCCGGCGGACCGGGCTCCGCGCCCGGGTGGGGACACGCCGCGAGGTCAGCACGCTGCCGCGGTCCGGCCAGCGCGGCCGGGTTGTCCGCGTCGCGATGCTCGCGACCGGCGCCGATTGGTGGGGCGGTTGACCGGTGGGCGCTATCGCGCAGCTCGACCACCAACGCCACGATCAATGCCGCGACCACCGCCAGCACCGCGAGGGTCCAGCGGGTGGTTCGAGGGGTGAAAGTGGTCAAATGGGCCCCGTTTGCAGCTCAGTCCGGTTCTGGTGGGCGGTGCTGCGCTACAAGCCGACCATCGCCAGCAGGTGCTCGGTTTCCGGGCCCTGTACCAGGGCGGCGGCGATCAGCGGTTCGGTGGGCCCGGTCCCGAACGACGGACAGTCCTTGGCCAACACACAAACCCCGCACGCCGGTTTGCGGGCGTGGCACACCCGGCGACCGTGGAAGATCACCCGGTGACTCAGCACGGTCCACCCGCTGCGTTCGATGAGTTCACCGACCGCATGCTCGACCTTGACGGGGTCTTCCTCAGCCGTCCAGCGCCAGCGCCGAACCAGCCGCCCAAAATGGGTGTCGACGGTGATTCCGGGGACATCGAATGCGTTTCCCAGGATGACATTGGCGGTTTTACGTCCGACCCCGGGCAGCGTCACCAGTTCGTCCATGGTGGCCGGCACCTCCCCGTCGAACCGCTCGACCAATGCTTGTCCCAGGCCGATCAACGACGAGGCTTTGTTCCGGTAGAAGCCGGTGGGGCGAATTAGGGCTTCAAGTTCTTCACGGTCCGCCTGTGCATAATCCACCGCGGTGCGGTAGCGGGTGAACAGCGCCGGGGTCGTGAGATTCACCCGCTTGTCCGTGCTTTGGGCCGACAAGATCGTCGCCACCGTCAGCTCCAGTGGTGTGGTGAAATCCAACTCGCAGTAGACGTGTGGAAACGCTTGCCCAAGTTTGCGATTCATTCGGCGCGCGCGTCGCACCAAACCCAAATGGGTTTCCGAAGACCAACGGCGGGCGGCGGCGGCGTCGGCTGCACCGGACACTGGGGCGGCGGCGCGAGAAGGTTTGCCCATCATCACTCTCGACAGAGTACTAATTCGTGATCCCGCTGAGACCTTAGCCGTGTTTACTTGCGACTTGTGTCTTGGTTGCTCGTGGCATTCATCCCGGGGTTGCTGATGCTGGCGACTTTTGGGCTTGGACGGCTGGAAGCGGGCTTAGTAGAGAACACAGTTACGGCAAGCGATGTCGCGGAGTTTCTCGAGCAGGCCGAGCCTATTGACGTGCGCACATTGGCCCGGGAAGGAATGCCCGAGGCTCTGGAGAGCCTGCACCGCCGCATCGGGCGCGTGGGCGATGAATCGCCTTATCGATCCGGCCGGGTCGAGCCGGTCACCGATCCGTTGCTGAGGGCCACCGTCATTTCCGCCCCCCGACACCCCGGCCTACCGAGACAGCCGCATAAGCATTCGCAGGCGAATCGGCAATTTGGCCCGCCTTCGCATGCCAATCGTGTGTAGCGTTGGCACGTCGAGTTGATGGCTTACCTCTAGACTCAGCCTGCGAGTGCGTAGAGGTACCCCCTCGGGGAGCCAGACGACCCGGCCCGGGCACCAGACCCGCCCGATGACGATGCGGACCGCGAAGCGGCACGAGGAGGAGTCGGGCACCAGACCCGCCCGATGACGATGCGGACCGCGAAGCGGCCCGAGGAGGAGTCGGGCACCAGACCCGTGCATATCAGAGTCATTGAAATAGCTAAGGGGCAACGTGGACGAGATCCTGGCGAGGGCCGGAATCTTCCAGGGGGTTGAACCCAGCGCCGTCGCCGCGCTGACCAAGCAGCTGCAGCCCGTCGACTTCCCTCGCGGGCATACGGTTTTCGCGGAGGGCGAGCCGGGTGATCGGCTGTACATCATCATTTCCGGAAAGGTCAAGATCGGCCGCCGTTCACCGGACGGTCGGGAGAATCTGCTGACCATCATGGGTCCGTCCGACATGTTCGGTGAGCTGTCGATCTTCGATCCCGGCCCTCGGACCTCCAGCGCGACCACGATCACCGAGGTGCGTGCAGTGTCGATGGATCGCGACGCGCTGCGGGCCTGGATTGCGGATCGTCCCGAAATCGCCGAGCAGCTGCTAAGGGTGCTGGCCCGGCGGCTGCGACGCACCAACAACAACCTCGCCGACCTCATCTTCACCGACGTGCCGGGCCGGGTCGCCAAGCAGCTACTGCAGCTGGCCCAGCGTTTCGGCACCCAGGAAGGCGGCGCGATGCGGGTGACGCACGACCTGACCCAGGAGGAGATCGCCCAGCTGGTCGGCGCGTCTCGTGAGACGGTGAACAAGGCGCTGGCCGACTTCGCCCACCGGGGCTGGATTCGCCTGGAGGGCAAGAGCGTGCTGATCTCGGACTCGGAGAGGCTGGCGCGGCGCGCCAGGTAGCTTCCCTGACGTTGAGATTGCACTCAGGGTCGCGATCTCGGCGAGTTCACAGCCCTGAGTGCAATTTCAGCTCCGCAGATAGTCCAACTGCGCCTGCACCGACCATTCCGCTGCGCCCCAAAGCTCCTCGTCTACGTCGACGTAGACGTGCTCGACAACCTGGCGTGCGGTGGCGTCGTCGCCGAGATCCCGCAACGCCGAGCGCACCTGCTCCAACCGCTGCTCGCGGTGTGCCAGGTATCCCGACGCCACGGCTTCCACATTCGCCAGGTCCGGCCCGTGGCCGGGTAGCACGGTCCGCCCACCCAGTCCGCGCAGCCGGTGCAGCGACTCCAGGTAGTCGGCCAGGCTGCCGTCTTCGGTGTCGATGACGGTCGTTCCGCGACCTAGTACGGTGTCTGCCGTCAGCACTGCGTCGTCCAGTACGAACGACAGCGAATCGGCGGTGTGGCCAGGTGTCGCCAATACCGTGATCCGCAGGCCCGCAGCGTCGATCACCTCACCGTCGGTCAGCTCAGCGCTGAGGCCGCGCAAGAACCCGCTGCCCGCCGAGCGCACCGGTGCGCCGGTCAGGTCGACCAGCTTGTCGATGGCATCGGTGTGGTCGCCATGACGGTGGCTGATCAGGACCAGGGCGATCCGGCCCAGGTCGGCGATTCTCGCGATGTGCTCGTCGTCGTCGGGACCGGGATCGACGACTACCATCTCGTCGCTGCCTGGTCCACGCAGCACCCAGGTGTTGGTGCCGTCCAGCGTCAGCAAGCCCGGATTTTCGGCCAGCAGCACCGATGCGGTTTCGGTGACCGGTCGTAACCGGCCGTAAGCGGGATGCGTCAGCGATTCAGCGGTGCCGGTCACGGTCGTTAACCGACCTCGACCACCAGCTCGACCTCTACCGGCGCGTCTAACGGCAATTCGGATACGCCGACAGCCGAGCGGGCGTGGCTGCCGCGATCGCCGAACACCTCCGTAAGCAGATCCGATGCGCCGTTGACGACGCCCGGCTGGCCGTTGAATCCGGGTGCGGACGCGACGAATCCGACCACCTTGACCACTCGGGCTACCGCGTCGATGCCCACCAGCGAATCGACCGCGGCCAGCGCGTTGAGCACGCAGATCCGCGCCAGTGCCTTGCCCTGCTCGGGGGTGACATCCGCTCCGACCTTGCCGGTCTCGGCCAGTCTGCCGGTCTGCGTCGGCAACTGACCCGACGTGAACACCAGGTTGCCGCTGCGCACCGCCGGAACGTAGGAGGCCAACGGCTTCGCCACCTCGGGCAGTTCGATCCCCAGCTCTTTGAGCCGGGCAGACGCACTCATTTCGGGCGTTTCAGATACGCCACGTGCTGCTCACCGGTCGGCCCGGGCAGCACGGCAACCAGCTCCCAACCGTCGGCACCCCACTGGTCGAGGATCTGTTTCGTGGCGTGTGTCAACAGGGGGACCGTGGCGTACTCCCACGCGGTCGGTTCGCTCATACTTCGAGCTTATCGGCAGGGCCGTCGGATGATCTGGTTAGCATGCACTGGTGGCGACCACACCGAGCGGCGGCAGTACCGTCCGCTGGCCATCGCGATTGTCGAAGGCCCGTCTGCATTTCGTGACCGGCAAAGGCGGTACCGGCAAGTCGACGGTGGCCGCCGCGCTCGCGCTGACTCTCGCGTCCGGGGGGCGCAAGGTCTTGCTGATCGAAGTCGAAGGGCGCCAAGGGATTGCGCAACTCTTCGATGTGCCGCCGCTGCCCTACAAAGAGCTCAAGATCGCGACTGCCGAGCACGGTGGCCAGGTCATCGCGCTGGCGATCGACATCGAAGCCGCGTTCTTGGAATACCTCGACATGTTCTACAACCTCGGCATCGCAGGCCGGGCGATGCGGCGCATCGGCGCGATCGAGTTCGCGACGACGATCGCACCAGGCCTGCGCGACGTGTTGCTCACCGGCAAGATCAAGGAATCCGTGATCCGCGTCGGCAAGGACAAGCTGCCGGTTTATGACGCAATCATCGTCGACGCGCCTCCGACCGGGCGCATCGCACGCTTCTTGGACGTCACCCGGGCGGTGTCCGATCTCGCCAAGGGCGGCCCGGTGTACTCGCAGGCCGAAGGTGTGGTGAAGATCCTGCACTCGGATCAAACGGCCATCCACCTGGTGACCCTGCTGGAGGCGCTGCCGATGCAGGAGACGATCGAGGCAATCGACGAGCTGCAGGAGCTGGGCCTACCCATCGGTAGCGTGATCGTGAACCGCAATATCGCGGCTTACCTGGAACCCGATGATCTCGCCAAAGCCGCTGAGGGCGACGTCGATGCCGACGCGGTGCGCGCGGGCCTAGCAGCCGCCGGGATCAAGCTTCCCGATGCAGACTTCGCGGGCTTGTTGACCGAGACCATCCAGCACGCCACCCGGATCACCGCGCGAGCGGCAAGCGCGGAACAGCTCGACGAGCTGAAAGTGCCTCGCCTGGAGCTACCGACCATTGCCGACGGTGTCGACCTCGGCAGCCTCTATGAACTCTCTGAATCCCTTGCACAGCAGGGGGTTCGATGAGTACCGCGCCGCCGACACTGGATCTCGCCTCGATTCTGGCCGATACCGCTAATCGCGTGGTGGTGTGCTGCGGCGCGGGCGGGGTCGGCAAGACCACCACCGCCGCAGCGATGGCGCTGCGCGCAGCCGAATACGGCCGCACGGTAGTGGTTTTGACGATCGACCCGGCTAAGCGGCTTGCGCAAGCGTTGGGAATCAGCGACCTTGGCAATTCCCCGCAACGCGTGCCGCTGGCTCCGGAAGTGCCCGGCCAGCTGTTCGCGATGATGCTCGACATGCGCCGGACGTTCGACGAGATGGTGATCCAATATTCGGGACCCGGTCGGGCGCAGGCGATTTTGGATAACCAGTTCTACCAGACGGTCGCCACGTCACTGGCCGGCACTCAGGAGTACATGGCGATGGAGAAGCTCGGCCAGCTGCTGAGCGAGGACCGTTGGGATCTGGTCGTGGTGGATACCCCACCGTCGCGCAACGCGCTCGACTTCCTCGACGCACCGAAAAGGTTGGGCAGCTTCATGGATAGCCGGTTATGGCGGCTGCTGTTGGGACCCGGGCGTGGTATCGGGCGGCTTGTCACCGGTGCGGTCGGCTTGGCGATGAAGGCGCTATCAACCGTCCTCGGTTCGCAGATGCTTTCCGACGCTGCGAGTTTCGTGCAATCACTGGATGCCACCTTCGGCGGCTTCCGGGAGAAGGCGGACCGCACCTATGCGTTGTTGAAGCGCCGCGGTACCCAGTTCGTGGTGGTGTCGGCCGCCGAGCCTGACGCGCTCAGGGAGGCGTCGTTCTTCGTGGACCGGCTTTCGGAGGAGCGTATGCCGCTGGCCGGACTCATCCTGAACCGAACCCATCCGATGTTGTGTTCATTGCCGGTTGAGCGAGCCATCGACGGAGCCAAGACGTTGGAGAGCGAGCCGGAAGGCACCGACGGCACCAAGGCCTTGGCAATGGCCGTCCTGCAGATCCACGCTGACCGCGCGTCGACTTCCAAGCGCGAGATCCGGCTGCTGTCGCGGTTCACCGGGGCCAATCCCCACGTCGCCATTGTCGGGGTGCCGTCGCTGCCGTTCGACGTATCCGATCTGGAGGCGTTGCGTGCGATCGCCGACCAGATGACAGCGGTCGGCGACGATGCGGGCTAGTCGCCCGGCTACTTAGCCAACGCTGCGGTGCTTGCGCTGCGCAGCGAAGAACTCAGACCAGGACACCACCTCGGGGTGTTGTTTGAGTAGCGCCCGACGCTGGCGTTCGGTCATGCCGCCCCACACGCCGAACTCGACACGGTTATCCAGCGCGTCGGCGCCGCATTCCAGCATCACCGGGCAATGCCTGCAGATCACTGCGGCCTTGCGTTGTGCAGCCCCCCGCACGAACAGCTCATCGGGATCAGCCGCCCGACACAGCGCCTTGGAAACCCAGGCGATCCTGGACTCGGCTTCGGCCCCGTGCAGGATGCTGCTTGTCGGCGCTACGCTCGTCTTGCTCACTGCGGTCCGTGTACCTGACACCAGCGATTCCCCTTCGCTCCTGCCACCGGTGCGGCGGCTGTGTGCTAGATCCAGACCACCGATGCGATCTGCGCCACACTCTGCACCTCGGTGTTA
Organism: uncultured Actinomycetota bacterium; assembly: GCA_963751315.1. GTDB lineage: Bacteria > Actinomycetota > Actinomycetes > Mycobacteriales > Mycobacteriaceae > Mycobacterium. The sequence goes on from CAVVUH010000009.1 coordinate 229,707, forward strand.
CCTGTATCTCATTGTGTGCATAAGCTACGTGGTCAGGTATCAATTACGCAACAGTCCCATACCCCCTTTTTTGGGACGACCGTGCAGTCCGATCATGAAGGGGCCCCAAAATGGGCCGAGGCAACGGCTGAAACGCCCCTGAGCTGCGACTGAGAGGAACCTGAGCGCTGACGCGGGCGAGACTATCTCCCGAACACCACACCGGACAACTTGCGTCGCAGCGCCGCTAATCTAGTAGCCATGCTGGAGCGCCCCACGACTGCCATCACGGTCGCAAAGCTAGTCGGGTGCTGTCTGTTGGCCAGCGTCGTGGTCGCGGCCCTGCTGTTCCCCGTGGTCGGCGGAGTCGGTCTGGTATCCAATCGGGCCTCCGAAGTCGTCGGCAACGCGTCGGCTCAACTGCTCGAGGGCGAAGTCCCGGCGGTGACCACGATGGTCGACGCGAAGGGCAACACGATTGCCTGGCTGTACTCGCAGCGCCGGTTCGAGGTAACCACCGACAAGATTGCCAACACGATGAAGCTGGCAATCGTCTCGATCGAAGACAAGCGGTTTGCCGAGCACAACGGCGTGGACTGGAAGGGCACCCTGACCGGGTTGGCCGGCTACGCCTCCGGCGACGTGGAGACCCGCGGCGGATCGACGATCGAGCAACAGTATGTGAAGAACTATCAGTTGCTCGTCATCGCGCAAACCGACGCAGAAAAACGCGCAGCCATCGAGACCACGCCGGCGCGCAAACTGCGCGAGATCCGGATGGCGCTCACCCTGGACAAGACCTTCACCAAACCAGAGATCCTGACCCGCTACCTGAACCTGGTGTCCTTTGGTAACAACGCCTTCGGTGTGCAGGATGCAGCGCAAACCTACTTCGGTGTCAACGCGTCCGACCTGAATTGGCAGCAGGCGGCCCTGCTGGCCGGCCTGGTCCAGTCGACCAGCGCGCTGAATCCCTACACCAACCCGGACGGGGCGCTGGCCCGCCGGAACCTCGTTCTGGACACCATGATCGAAAACCTGCCCAACGAGGCCGACGCGCTGCGCGCCGCCAAGGCTGAGCCACTGGGGATTTTGCCGCAGCCCAAAGAGCTACCCCGCGGCTGCATCGCCGCGGGTGATCGCGCGTTCTTCTGCGACTACGTGCAGGCCTACTTGGCACGCGCCGGCATCAGCAAAGATCAGGTCGCCCGGGGCGGCTACCTGATCCGCACCAACCTGGACCCCGATGTGCAGGAGCCGATCAAACACGCGATCGACACCTACGCCAGCCCGACCCTCGAGGGTATTGCCAGCGTGATGAGCGTGATCAAGCCCGGTAAGACCTCGCACAAACTGGTTGCGATGGCCAGTAACCGCACCTACGGGCTGAACACCGAGGCCGGCGAGACCATGCGATCGCAGCCGTTCTCTTTGGTCGGCGACGGCGCCGGATCCATATTCAAAATCTTTACCACCGCCGCGGCGATGCAGATGGGCATGGGTATCAACGCCACGCTCGATGTCCCAGGCCGGTTCCAGGCCAAGGGCATGGGCAGCGGCGGCGCCAAGGGCTGCCCCAAAGAGACCTGGTGCGTGGTGAACGCCGGCAACTATCGCGGGTCGATGAATGTGACCGACGCGCTGGCCACCTCGCCCAACACGGCTTTCGCACGGCTGATCCAGCTGGTGGGGGTACAACGCGCGGTCGACATGGCGATCAAGCTCGGACTGCGGTCCTACGCCGATCCGGGGACCGCCCGCGACTACGACCCGGACAGCAACGAAAGCCTGGCCGACTTCATCAAACGGCAGAACATCGGGTCGTTCACGCTGGGCCCATTCGAGCTGAACGCGCTGGAACTGTCGAACGTCGCGGCGACACTGGCCTCGGGCGGCACGTGGTGCCCACCAAACCCCATCGACAAGCTGATCGACCGCAACGGCAACCAAGTGGCCGTCAACACCGAAGCCTGCGACCAAGCGGTACCAGAAGGGCTGGCCAACACGCTAGCCAATGCGATGAGCAAGGATGCCCTGGGCGGCGGCACCGCATCCGGGTCGGCGGGTGCGGCGGGGTGGAACCTGCCAGTGTCCGGCAAGACCGGCACCACCGAGGCACACCGCTCGTCGGGCTTCGTGGGTTTCACCAATCGGTACGCCGCGGCCAACTACATCTACGACGACTCCACCTCGCCGTCAGATCTGTGCTCGTCACCGCTGCGGCGCTGCGGCGACGGCAACCTCTACGGCGGCAACGAGCCGGCGCGCACCTGGTTCACCGCGATGAAGCCCATCGCCACGATGTTCGGCGATGTGCACCTACCGCCGACCGACCCGGAGTACGTCGAAGGCGGCCCCGGTTCTCGGGTGCCGAGCGTCGCGGGTCTCGACGTCGACGGCGCTCGCCAGCGCTTGAAGGACGCCGGGTTCCAGGTCGCCGAGCAACCCAGCTCGATCAACAGCAGTGCGAAGTATGGCGAGGTGGTCGGAACCTCGCCCAACGGCCAGACGATCCCCGGTGCGGTGATCACCATTCAAACCAGCAACGGCATCCCCCCGGCGCCGCCCCCACCGCCAGAAGGTGTTCCGGTGCCGGTGGGTTCCCAGGTCATCGAGATTCCGGGTCTCCCGCCGATCACGATCCCAATTCTGGCGCCGCCGCCGGCCGGTGGGCCGCCACCGTAGGCGGTCGCAACAGCGTGTGGCCGCCTGATGCCAGGCGACCGACGGCAGTAGGCTGGCCTGCATGCCTTCCGCGATTTCTGCTCAGAAAGCTACCGGCGCCATCGCGCTTGGATCGGCCGTCGCCGGAATCGGTTACGCCTCTGTCATCGAACGCAATGCGTTTGTCCTGCGAGAGCTGACCATGCCCGTGCTGACGCCGGGTTCGTCGCCGCTGCGGGTGCTACACATCAGCGACCTTCACATGCGGCCCGGTCAGCGTCGCAAGCAGGCGTGGCTACGCGAACTCGTTGGCCTTCAGCCCGACCTCGTCGTCAACACCGGCGACAACCTGGCGCACCCCAAGGCGGTGCCCGCGGTCATCCAGAGCCTCAGCGACCTGCTTTCGCTGCCGGGCATTTTCGTCTTCGGCAGCAACGACTATTTCGGACCACGACCCAAGAACCCGCTGAACTACCTGACGAACCCGGGTCATCGCGTGCACGGTCAGCCGCTGCCCTGGCAGGACCTGCGGGCGGCGTTCACCGAACGCGGCTGGCTGGATCTCACCCACAACCGTCGCGAATTCGAGGTGGCCGGACTGCACATCGCGGCCGCAGGCGTGGACGACCCGCACATTGCGCGGGATCGCTACGACGCGATCGCGGGCCCGGCCAGCCCGGCCGCCAACCTGCGGCTGGGCCTGACCCACTCGCCGGAGCCCCGGGTGCTGGACCGCTTCGCAGCCGACGGCTACCAGCTGGTGATGGCCGGCCACACTCATGGCGGACAGCTGTGCTTGCCGTTCTATGGAGCCCTGGTGACCAATTCTGGTCTGGACCGGTCCCGCGCTAAGGGCCCATCGCGGTGGGGCGCCACCATGCGATTGCATGTCTCCGCCGGGATCGGCACTTCGCCGTATGCGCCGGTGCGGTTCTGCTGCAGGCCTGAAGCCACCCTGCTGACATTGATTGCGGCGCCGATAGGCGGCCGCGATTCGTACAGCGATCTGGGCCGGTCGCAACCCACGTATTCAGCACGTTGAGCCCGCCGGCCCAGGTTGCAGTTCGTAGCCGACCACGCGACTGGGTCAACAACGCGATCCGACTGATCGAGGCGGACGCCCATCGCAGCGCCGACACTCACCTGCTGCGCTATCCGCTGCCCTCGGCCTGGTCCGACAACGCCGGTATCGAGCTCTACCTCAAAGACGAGACCACGCACATCACCGGCAGCCTCAAGCATCGGTTGGCTCGCTCCTGTTCCTTTATGCGCTGTGCAACGGTTGGATCAGCGAAGACACCACGGTGGTTGAGGCGTCGTCGGGATCGACGGCAGTGCCGGAGGCGTACTTCGCCGCACTCTTGGGCCTCCCGTTCATCGCTGTGATGCCCGCGTCGACTAGTGCGTCCAAGGTTGCGTTGATCGAATCACAAGGCGGCCGTTGTCATTTCGTGCAGAGTTCAAGCGACCTCTACGCCGAGGCTGAAAGGATTGCCAAGGAGACCGGCGGGCACTACCTGGACCAGTTCACCAACGCCGAACGAGCCACCGATTAGCGCGGAAACAACAACATCGCGGAGTCGATATTCCTTCAAATGCGCGACGAGAATCATCCGATCCCGGATTGGATCGTGGTCGGGGCGGGCACGGGTGGAACCAGCGCGACGATCGGCCGCTACCTCCGCTATCGGCGACATGCAACCCGGCTATGTGTGGTCGACCCGGAGAACTCGGCGTTTTATCCGGCCTACGCCGAATCTCGATACGACATCCTGATTTCTGCGTCGTCGCGGATCGAGGGAATTGGCAGGCCACGCGTCGAGCCGTCTTTTCTGCCCGAGGTAGTTGACCGCATGGTGTCGGTTCCCGACGCCGCGTCGATTGCGGTGGCCCGCCACGCCAGTGCGGTGCTGGGCCGGCGTGTAGGCGCCTCGACCGGCACCAATTTGTGGGGAGCCTTCGGCCTGCTCGCCGAAATGGTCGCCGACGGACGCAGCGGTTCAGTGGTCACATTGCTCGCCGACAGCGGCGACCGCTACGCCGACACCTACTTCTGCGACGAGTGGCTCAAGACCCAGGAACTGGACACATCCGCGCCAGCCACGGCCCTGACCGAATTCGAACGCTCGGGCCACTGGGACTGATCCCAGGCCTCGTCAACATCGCTGCCCGGAGCGGTAACCAGCAGCCACAGCACTCCTAGGGCCAGGAGTCCGCCGAACACCACGGCGCCTAACACCGTCATGATTGTCTCGCTTCCTTTGCACCGACTGTGCGGTAATTAGTCTATTTAAGGTCGGCGACATCCCGCTTATTCCACGCCGGACTGTGGTGCAAATCCCTGGATAGAGCCGGATGTGAGCTGCAGAGCGCCGACGCCGCGCCGATCCCCAGGCAGGTCTGGGTACCGCGGTACCGCAATCCGCTTTGGCGAATCGCCGGGCAGGTGCGATACGCTGTCGTGGCTTCAAGCGGGGTGTGGCGCAGCTTGGTAGCGCGCTTCGTTCGGGACGAAGAGGCCGTGGGTTCGAATCCCGCCACCCCGACCACGAAAATTGCTGGTCTGACAGCTAATCGAGCAGCCTAGGCCGGCCCATCGCGAGCAGATCGAGCTGCCAGAAATTCTGAAAAACCTTGCGCGCGAGATGCTCAAGGTCAGCCACGGCGGCGCCAGGCGCGCCATCCCCGGCCACCTGCGCGGCAATCTCTCGAATCGTGCGCTGCCCGTCAACAAGCTGAGCGAATGGCAACTGGGCTGCGGTCAGTGGCATTCTCCCGTGCGGCATGACGATGTCATTGCCGGACGTCCCGCTGAATGCTCGCATCATCGGGACATAGTCCAGAGCTTCCGCGGAGGAGAAATCGACGGCGTAACTAGCGCTGGGCCTGTCCGGGCGGCAAGCCACAAAGTAGTGGCATTTGTTGACGGCCTGAAGGCGTTCCATCAACGACCAGACGTCGATGTCCGGCAACGCGTTCAAAGCCGACAACAGCCGGTCAGGCAGCGCATAGCCCTCATGCGGGTAGTAGCCAGACTTGAAGAGCCATTCCTGAAAAACGAGCCCCGCCGACGTGACCAAATCGATGCACTCCCTGACCGTGTAACTACGCTGCCGCCCATGCAGAAACGTGTCCACCACACCGGCATCCGTCTTCAAGTCCGACGCATATTTCAGATAGCTCCGTACGGGGTGGTCGGCCGGCAGCAGCGGAAGCGTTTCCTTGACCGCCTGCAGCGCGGAGTCGTCTTGGCCCAGTCCAAGGTCGCCGAACACCGACGCCAACAAATCGACTCCGATGCGGCCGTATTTGCCATAGAGCATCACGCTGGCGACGCCATCCCGGCGCAGGCATCCGGCAATGGCTTGCATCCCCTGGTGTGGGTCAGCCAGGTGATGCAGAACGCCGCTCGACACAACCAAATCGAAGTCGCGGCCCAGTGCTGACAGCTCCTCGATGGGGAGCAGATGCAGTTCGAGGTTCTTCAGCCCGTGCTTGTCCTTCAGATATTGCTGGTGATCCAGTGACGGCTGGCTGACGTCGATGGCCACGACTTTCGCCGAAGGGTTGGTGAAGGCAAAGCATGCCGCCTGGTTGGCACCACAACCGGCGATCAGAATGTCGAGGTCGGGGGCGTATTCGCGGTCGGGCCAGTAGATCCGATGAGCGTGGACTGGGTCCATCCAGTCAAAGTTCGCTGCGCTCCACTCCTCGAGGTCGAGTACTGGCGCTGGGTATGCCCATCGCTGGTACTGACGCGCCACGACATCGTCGCGCGGATCGGTTTCCAGCTCCACCACCCCCTTGAATGCTTTCAGCAGGAGTTATACGGGCGCGCCTGCGTAAATCGCAAGAACGCCCGCTGCTGACGAGGATCAGTGTCCGTGGTGGGTGATGATCCGGTTAACGGGTCCGCGGCGGGCCGGCTACGTCAAGCCGGCAGGGAACATCTCGTAGATATCCGGGAACCACGCCTCAGGGGGCAAATAGTCGGCGATGTTGAAGACCTCGGAGGGAAACTGCGAAGTGGTCAATGAATCCCACAACAGCTGCGGAGTTGACGAGCCCCACGTTTCGACCCAGTCCCCTGAACCACTTGGCGTGACCTCAAGGAAGTTCGTGTACTCCCCCGGGACGGTGTCGAACTCGATGCGATCGCCATTGGCAAGGGACACGTCGGAGTCGATGCCGGTCGGGTTGTCCTCGGCCGCCGTGAAGTAACCGAACTGGTATATCGCGTTGTCCACCAGGGCCGTTGAGTAGTCATGCTCCGTGACGTCATAACTTCCGGAGATACCGTCGGTGAAAGACGAGTTGCTCACCACGACCTTGGTCGCTTGGGCCTGGGTTAGCCTGCGTCAGTTGGCGCTGCACACGCGGACTGGCACGTTCCTAGAAATTGGTCAGCTAAACGCAGCTAACGGCGCGGGCCACCAAGAGTGCACATCCCAGCGTCGGCACCAACTCCTTCAGATCCAGTGCGTAACTGTTAAAAACACTGGATGATCGCCGGGTGAGGGTCATCATCACGGGCGGCAACAGCGGCGTCGGCAAGGCGACAGCTGCCGTACTCGCAGCCAACGGTCACAGTGTCGTCATCGCCTGCCGCACGATCCCGAAAGCTGAGCAAGCCGCAGCCACCATGGCCGGCGACGTTGAGATAGCCCACCTCGATCTCGCCGATCTGGCCAGCGTGCGAAAGTTCGCTGACTCGGTGGACGGCGTTGACGTGCTGATCAACAACGCCGGCGTGCTGGGTCTACCGCTGACGCGCACGGCCGACGGATTCGAGGCGCATATTGGCACCAACTACCTCGGGCATTTCGCTTTGACGTGCCTGCTCGGCTACAAAATCAAGGATCGGGCGATCTCGGTGGTCAGCTCGTCCTACGCCCTGAGCCGTCTGCACATCGACGACCTGAATTGGCACAACCGCAAGTATTCGAAGTGGGCGGCGTACGGGGAATCCAAGCTGGCCATCATGCTGTTCAGCTGCGAGCTGGCACGCCGCGGCGTACGAACGTACATGACCGATCCGGGTGCGACGGACACCGACATCACCAGGGACACCACCGGTTTGCTTCCTTGGGTGCGGGAACACACCTTCCGCCGGTTTCCAGCGCACAGCGCGGCCACGGGTGCGCAATCCACCATTCAGGCGGTTACCACGGACCTGCCCAGCGGCAGCTACCTCGCGCCGCGCTTCAACCAATGGGGTAAGCCGAAGGTGACCAGGCTGCGCAAGAAGGCCCGCGACCCCGAGATGGCACGCCGGTTGTGGGAATTGTCGGTTGAGCTGACCGGCTGCGATTGGCAGAACAGCGACGCGGGGTAGGTTTCCGGCAGGCGTTTGACAGGTGCGGCTTCGCGGGTAAACCGCTGCGTGACCCACGCACCGACGACAATCGAACCCCAGCTGCCTGCTGCATACGGGCCGCTGTCAATGGCCGTTCGGTGCAGTCTCACCGAACTGGCACCCCGTGAGCAATTAACTCGCATCGGCGCCTCTGTGCGCGACTCTGATCCTTACGGGCTTGATCTGCAGCTGGCGCTCTACATGTGCTACGAGCTGCACTACCGGGGTTTCGCCGGCGTCGACCCCACCTGGGAATGGAATCCCGGTTTACTGCATCTGCGTGCGCAATTGGAGCGGGCTTTTCTGGCCGGAGTGCGTCGCGACGTTGGGCGCATCGAACCCGGCCATACCGCCGAAGCTGAAATGGATGCCCTCTCAGTCGAATCCATCGATGGGACGGGCCCGTCGTATTGGCTGCGCGACGGCGGAACGTGGGAACAGATGCGCGAGTATTTCGTGCACCGATCGCTGTACCACCTCAAGGAGGGTGATCCACACGCCTGGGCTATTCCACGTCTAACCGGCCAGGCCAAGGCGTCGTTCGTCGCGGTTGAATTCGACGAATACGGAGCCGGGCGCGGCCCCCATCTCCACCAGCAGTTGTTCGCCGACTTGCTGACCGCCGCGGGCCTGGATCCGACCTATCTTGCTTACCTTGACGGGGTTCCCGCCGAGTCGTTGGCGGTGGTGAACCTGATGTCGTTGTTCGGCTTGCACCGGCAGTTACGCGGCGCGGCCATAGGGCATTTCGCAGCTACCGAAATCACCTCTCCGCCAGGCTCGCGCCGGTTGGTCGAGGCGCTGGAGCGGCTGGCCGCGCCGCAGGAGTGTGTTGCGTTCTACCGCGAGCATGTCGAGGCCGACGCGGTACACGAGCAGGTGGTACGCGTCGACGTGGTGGGCGATCTCGTCGCCCGTGAACCACTACTGGACCCCGATGTGGTGTTCGGAATCCGTGCTCACGCTGTCGTCGAGGATCGGCTTGCCGACGTCATCATGGCGGCGTGGAAGGCCGGGGAAACGTCATTACGACGGCCGCTGGGCTGAGCGTCGGGGAGGTCGGCAACGCCGATGGCTGGTGTCGCACAACGGATAGTTCTTGCTGCGCCCACAGGTGCAAATGGCCACCATGAATCGGTCGGATTCCACCACGTTGCCGTCGGGGGTCTCGATGCGCACCGGCCCGGATACCAACACCGGGCCGTTGGGTATCACTTGCACCCGAGCGCGATCGCTCATGGCTTGTCCGCCCGGATTACCACCAGTTCTTCAGTCCGGCAGCCTTTTCGAATCCGGCCGGTGGCTTCCAGCCAACCGGCCCGCGCCGATAACACAGGCCCGAACGGAACTCGTTGGGAAGCAACGACTTCGGCATCCAGACCGGTTAATCGCAAATAATCCAGCGACTTCTCAACGCCAGAGATGGCTGACTGCACCAGCAGCATGGAACCACCAGCGGCCAGCAAACCGGACGCCGATCTGCACAACGGGTCCAGGACCATCCGCCCGTCGATTCCCGCGTTCCAGGCCCACGCCGGGCCGGCCGTCAGCGGGATAACCCCGGGGTCGGGGACCGGCGGGGTGGGCACGTAGGGCGGATTCGACACGATGACTTCGAATGGCGGGAGATCCAGTGCGCCCATCCACGATCCCTCGCGAACATCGACATCGACACCGGCATGGACGGCATTACCACGCGAACACCGCACAGCCCGCGCGCAAACGTCGAATGCAGTCACGCTGGCCGCTCCCAGCGCGGCCGCGGCGATCGCTACGACGCCGCTGCCGGTACACAGATCCAACACCCGTCGCCCCGTGGCCAGCGCGGCCCGCTCCAATGCGTCGATCAGCAACACAGAGTCGTGTTGCGGCGGGTAAACACCGTCGACGTCCAACGAACCGCGCGGTGCGGTGTAGGCGATGGTCACTTCGGCCTTCCGAGGTCGTGATCGCCGCGGCGGTCACGGCTTGAGCTAATTCATGCCCACAATCCACCGCCCCGAAACCGGATTCGGCAGCGAAGTAGTTACGTGCCCGCCGGGGCATGGTCGAAGTGCTCGACAATAGTTGAGCAGAACGCCGGAAGATCCGACGGTGATCGGCTGGTCACCAGATTTCGATCGACGACGACTTCCTCGTCGACGACTTTGGCGCCTGCATTGCGTAGATCGGTGCGAATGCTCGGATACGAGGTCAGCGTTCTTCCCGCAACCACGCCGGCCTCCACCAGCGTCCAGGGCCCGTGGCAGATGGCGGCGACCAACTTTCCGGAATTGACGAAGTCACGCACGAATCCCACGGCCGAATCGTCGAGGCGTAATTTGTCCGGATTCACCGTGCCGCCGGGCAAGACCAACGCGTCGAACTCGTCGACCGATGCGTCTGAGACCGCCCGATCGACGCTGAATGTGCCAGCTGGCTCCAAATCGTGGTTGCGAGCTTGGATTTCACCAGTTTTCAGCGAGAGCAGCTGAACCTGTGCACCTTCCTGGGTCAGTGCCGCACGCGGCTGCTCAAGTTCCACCTTCTCCACGCCATCAGCAGCCAAGATAGCTACTATCTTGCCTTGCAATGAGTTTGGCATCTGGAATCTCCTTTACTTGTCGCTGTCGGTCCTCGGCGGCCTCTTTCAAGAAGAGGTCTTGGCTCTGACCGCCGATTTGCAGCAGCGCGATATCGGTGAAGCCTGCTTCCCAATACGGGCGCGCGGCGTCGACGATCACGTCCAGATCCGGTCCGCACGGAATGCTGTCCGCGACATCGTCGGGGCGGACGAACTGCGTCGCGCCGGCAAAACCGGCCGGCGTCGGTAAGCCGGCGTTCACTTTCCACCCACCGCCGAACCAACGGAACTGGTCGTGGGCGCGCTCAATGGCGGCGTCGCGGTTCGGGTCCCAAGAGATTGGGTTCTGCCCGACTACCCGGCCTCCTCCGGCCATGCCGTTGGCCTGCAGCGCCGAGTGCCACTCGTGCACGAGATCTCCGCTGGGTTCCACCGCGATCAAGTGATCGGCGAGGGTGGCGAATTTCTCGATGGCCTTCTTCCCGCCCACCGCCACGCCTATGCCGACGGGAACATCGGGCAGGTCCCACAACCGTGCGGAATCCACCTGGTAATAGTCGCCGCGCCAGTCGACCAGGTCACCGCCGAACAGCGCGCGGATGATCTCGATAGCCTCCCGAAGCATGTCTTGCCGTTGCGTGATGGCGGCCAACCCTTGCCGACCACATGCTCGTTGAGGTTTTCGCCGCTGCCCAGTCCCAGGGTGAACCGGCCATCCGCCAGGATCTGCAGGGTCGCCGCCTGCTGCGCGACGATCACGGGGTGATAGCGCATGGTCGGGCACGTCACATAGGTGTAGAGATCGACCCGTTCGGCGGCTTGTGCGACCGCTCCCAGCACCACCCAGGCGTTGGGTGCATGTCCTTGCGATGCCAGCCAGGGCGAAAAGTGGTCACTGCTGACTTCGAAGTCGAAACCTCGGTGCTCGGCCGAAACAGCGTAGCGGACAAGGTCTTTCGGGCCGTTCTGCTCTGTCATCAGACTGTAGCCAAAGCGTGTCATACCACATTGGGTACCCCTGCGTGGCCGGAGCAAACGACCCGCCGCCGTGGGCACCTCCCGCTTGCGGGGGACTAGAGGCGGTCCTTGACTGCCGCGGACAGCCGGGACCCGTCGGCCTTGCCCGCCGCCAGCGCGGTGGCGGCCTTCATCACCATGCCCATCTGCTTCATGCCCGGCCGCTCGCCCAACTGCTCGGCCACCTGCGCCATGGCGGTGTCGACGACCTCAGCCAGCTCGGCTTCACTGAGCGGGGTTGGCAGATACTCGTCAATGACCCGTGCTTCGGCGTGCTCGTTGGCCGCGAGCTCGCCGCGACCGTTCTGGGTGTAGATCTCCGCTGCCTCGTTGCGCTTCCTGGACTCCCGGGCCAGCACCTTGAGGACCTCGTCGTCGGAGAGTTCCCGCGCCTCCTTGCCGGAGACCTCCTCGGTCTGAATCGCAGCCAACAGCATGCGCAACGTCGCGGTACGCAACTTGTCCTGCGTCTTCATCGCATCGGTTAGATCTGCCCGCAACCGGGACTTGAGTTCCGCCATAGCTGAGACGCTACGCGCCGCGCCACCAAGAGAGCGCGACACGGCGCGCATCGCAATACGTTGAGAAATGACCCGGTGGTCGACAGTATGGGAGCCATGATCCGCGCCGGCGACGATCTAGCGAGCAGCGATGAGGTGGGGCCACCACCCGCTTGCGAGGGCGAGCGGCGCTCGTGACCGACGACGACAGCTCCACCTGGTGAGCGCACCGCCGCCCGATTACCCGGATTACCCAGATCAGGATTATCCGCCGCTCGGTTACCGTCCCCCCGCGTACCCACCGCCTGGGTATCCGTCATGGGGCTATCCGCCGCCGGGTTACAGTCCCTATCCGCCGCCGGTTTACGGTCCCTACCCGCCGCCGGTTTACGGTTCCTACCCGCCGCCGGGCTACCCGCCGCCCAGTCACCCCGCTCCGCCACCGGGTTACCCGCCTGCCCCCGGTTATGCCTTCCCGTCCGGCTATGGCAGGCCGCCACCGCAGGCCTATGGGACACTCAAGCCCGGGATAATCCCGTTGCGACCATTGAGCCTCAGCGACATCTTCAATGGCGCGGCCGCCTACATTCGGACCAACATCAGGGCCACCTTGGGGCTGACCGCGATCGTCGTGGTGAGTACCGAGATCGTCTCGTTGATCGCCGCCGTCGGACCCTTGGCTGCTGCCGGCCGGCTCAGGACAGCCCCGCCCGAGGAACTCACCGGCGGTGACGTGGTCGCCTGGCTGCTGTCGGCGGGGCTTACCGTCATCGTCGGCTGGCTGGCCGGCGTCCTGCTCAGCGGCATGCTCACGGTCGTTGTGGGCCGGGCAGTGTTCGGTTCGACAATCGGACCCGGCGAGACATGGGCCAAGGTTCGTGGTCGGCTGCCCGCATTGATCGGGCTGGTGGCGCTGGAGTCCGTTGGGCTGATACTGCTGAGCGGCCTGGTGGGGTTGATCATCGCGGCGATCGGCGCCGCCGGCAGCTCAGCGGCGGCCGTACTGATCGGTGTGCCCTTGGTGCTGGTGTCGATAGCGACGGTGGTCTACTTCTACACAATGCTGTCGTTCGCGCCGGTGCTGATAGTGCTGGAGCGGCTGCCGGTGATAGACGCGATCACGCGGTCATTTACGTTGGTTCGCAACAGTTTTTGGCGAGTGCTCGCCATCCGGTTGCTGACTTGGGTGGTGGTGGTTTTGGTCGCCGGTGCGGTGGCGGCGCCGTTCAACTTCATCGGTCACCTGCTGATCGGACCCAGCGGCCCATCGCTGATCGGCGCGATAGTGGGGGCAGTCGGATCGGCGATCGGCCGAATCATCACTGCTCCATTCAGCGCCGGCGTCGTGGTCTTGCTCTACACGGACCGCCGGATCCGCGCCGAGGCATTCGATCTAGTCTTGCAGACCGGCGCCGCCGGCGGAGCCGCGGCGCCTGCTTCCATCGACTACCTCTGGCTGACGCGGCCGGTGTAAGGACCAGCTGAGGATGCCCGCCATCGACATCGACCACGATGCCGCACACCAGGCCGCCCAACGCGAACTCGACAAACCGATCTATCCCAAAGCGTCGCTGAGCCAGCGGGTGCATGAATGGATCCACGACTTGCTGTTTCGCCTTCTTGAAAAAGGCTCTTCCGTGCCAGGTGGATGGTTGACCCTCAGCGTGCTGTTCACCTTGCTGATTGTCGCGATAGTGATCGGCATCCGCGTCGCCCGGCGCACCATCCGCACTCATCGCGGTGGCGACTATCAACTATTCGACACCGCGCAGCTCAGCGCTGACCAGCATCGCGCCATTGCGGAGCGCTTCGCCGCCGAGGGTAATTGGACTGCGGCAATTCGACATCGGCTACGTGCAGTGGCCCGCGGTCTAGAGGAGACCCGGATCCTGGATCCGGCTCCCGGCCGCACTGCGAACGAACTCGCCCGCGATGCCGGCGCCCGCATACCTCACTTGGAGTCCGAATTATTGCAAGCCGCAATGGCATTCAACGACGTCACCTACGGCGAAACACCGGGAACACCGGCTGCCTATCAGACGATTGTCGACCTCGATGACCACCTGCGATTCCGGTCCGCCACCGGCCGGCCAGGGCTGGATCAGCCCGCCACAGTCGACTCGTGGGCACCGGTTCGATGACCGTCGCCAACAGGGTCATCCCGGTGCGCCAACGGAGGTCATGGCGCTGGGTGCTACTCGTGCTGGCCGCCGTCTGCGCCGTCGCCGCGATCGGCACGTACCTGACCGCACCACGTCCGGGCGGGCGGATGGACCCGGCATCGACTGGACCTGACGGCGCGCACGCGCTGGTCACCCTGCTGCGGGACCGTGGCGTCACCGTTGTGGTTGCTACCAGCGTCGCCGAAGCGGAAAGCGCAGCTGGCTCAGGAACACTGCTGCTGTTCGCCCAGACCCAGCGCGTCACCAACGATTCACTGCTTGACCGGCTGGCCGCCACGTCAGGCGATCTGCTGCTGGTTGAGCCGACCTCGCACGCCCGCGCCGCGCTCGCCCCTGGTATCCGCAGCAGCGGCGCCAGCGTGCGCGACACCAAGCCGAATTGTGCGCTGCGCGAAGCGGACCGGGCTGGATCGGTGGATTTCGGGCCATCCAACACCTACAGCGCTGTCGGTGACCGGGCGGTCACCAGCTGCTACGGCGGAGCGCTGGTGCGCTACCGCGACGGCGAACGCACCGTGACAGTGGTCGGCGGCACCGACTTCATGACCAACGGAGGCCTGTTGCAGGCCGGCAACGCCGCGCTGGCAATGAACCTTGCCGGCCAGGACTCCCGCCTGGTGTGGTACGCACCGCAGCGGGTCGAAGGCGAATCATCCAGTTCGACAACAATCTTCGGCCTGATCCCGGACAACGTCATCTGGATGGTTCTGCAGCTGTGGCTGGCAGTGTTACTGGTCGCTTTATGGAAGGGTCGTCGACTCGGCCCGCTGGTCGCCGAGGAACTGCCCGTTGTAGTGCGCGCGTCGGAGACGGTCGAGGGCCGCGGCCGGTTGTACCGGTCGCGGCGAGCCCGCGATCGCGCGGCGCAAGCACTGCGCGCTGCGACCCTGCAGCGACTGCTGCCCCGGCTCGGCCTGGGCGGCGACACATCGTCGCCTGCAGTGGTGCTCGCCGTTGCGCAGCGCAGCGGATCTCACCCAGAGTCGTTGTGGCATATACTGTTTGGCCCGTCACCGGCTACCGATGCAGACTTAGTACAGCTTGCCCGTGCACTCGACGACATCGAAAGGCAGGTCGTACAAACATGACTGACTCGCGCCCCACCTCCGCTCAGCCGCCGGTCGCGGAATCGGCGCGGCATGCGTTGCTGGCATTGCGCGGCGAGATCGGCAAGGCCGTCGTCGGGCAGGACGCGGTGATCACCGGGCTGGTGATCGCACTGTTATGCCGCGGCCACGTCTTGCTCGAAGGTGTTCCGGGCGTTGCGAAGACGCTGCTAGTTCGTTCCCTGGCCGCGGCACTGCAACTGGAGTTCAAGCGCGTCCAGTTCACGCCGGACCTAATGCCCGGCGATGTCACCGGATCACTGGTCTATGACACTCGCACCGCCGCGTTCGTCTTCCGCAGCGGCCCGGTTTTCACCAATCTCATGCTGGCCGATGAGATCAACCGCACGCCACCCAAGACTCAGGCGGCCCTGCTGGAAGCGATGGAAGAGCGTCAGGTCAGCGTGGACGGCGAACCGAGAGCCCTGCCTGACCCGTTTATCGTCGCCGCGACGCAGAATCCGATCGAATATGAGGGCACCTATCAGTTGCCAGAGGCACAGCTGGACCGGTTCCTGCTGAAACTGACTGTGCCGCTGCCGCCGCGCGATGTCGAAATCGCGATCCTCAGCCGCCACGCGCACGGCTTCGATCCGCGCGACTTGTCCGCGATCCGTCCCGTGGCCGGGCCGACCGAGCTGGCGGCGGGCCGTGACGCGGTGCGTCGGGTACTTGTCGCCGACGAGGTGATGGTTTACATCGTCGACATCGTCAGCGCCACCCGTCACTCGCCGGCGCTGCAACTCGGTGTCTCACCGCGCGGCGCAACCGCATTGCTGGCCACCGCGCGGTCGTGGTCGTGGCTCTCCGGACGCCATTACGTGACGCCCGACGACGTGAAGGCGATGGCCCGCCCGACGCTACGCCACCGGGTGATGCTTCGACCGGAGGCAGAGTTGGAGGGCGCCACACCCGATGGCGTGCTCGACGGCATTTTGGCCTCGGTGCCGGTGCCACGCTAGTGATCCTGACCGGGCGCACCGGGCTGATTGCACTCATCTGCGCTGTGCCAATCGCGCTATCAGCCTGGCCGGCAACATCTTTTCTGGTGCTGCTGATGGTGCTGGCCGTCGGGGTGATCGCCGACGTCGGTTGGGCTGCGAGCCCATCCCAATTGCAGTACACCCGCATGCACAACGGCTCGGTGCGGCTGGGCGAAGCGGTGAATACCGGTCTGCTAATTCACAATGCCGGCCGACGGCGGTTCCGCGGACAGGTTCGCGACGCCTGGGCTCCCAGTGCACGCGCCGAGCCGGCCAGCCACGCCGTCGACATCGCCGCCGGGCAGGTGCAGCGCGTGGACACCTGTCTGCGGCCGGTCCGCCGCGGTGATCAGCGCTCGGCGGCGGTCACTGCGCGGTCTATCGGCCCGCTGGGGTTGGCGGGGCGGCAGCGATCGCGTCCGGTGCCCGGCCAGGTCCGGGTGCTGCCGCTGTTCTTGTCGCGAAAGCATCTGCCGTCGCGTCTGGCTAAACTCCGGGAGATCGACGGCCTGCTGCCGACCTTGACCCGCGGGCAGGGCACCGAATTCGACTCGCTGCGAGAGTATGTCGTCGGTGACGATGTCCGCTCAATCGACTGGCGGGCAACCGCCCGTCGGGCCGACGTCGTGGTGCGGACGTGGCGGCCCGAACGTGACCGGCGTGTCGTCATCGTGCTCGACACCGGACGCACGGCTGCCGGCCGTGTCGGTGTCGATCCGACGGCCAGCGATCCAAGCGGTTGGCCACGGCTCGATTGGTCGATGGACGCCGCTCTGCTGCTGGCGGCGCTCGCCTCGCGAGCCGGTGACCATGTCGACTTCATGGCGCACGACCGGGTGACCCGGGCCGGCGTGTTCGGCGCTTCACGAACTGATCTGCTGGCCCGCCTGGTCGAGGCAATGGCTCCGTTGCAACCGGCGCTGATCGAATCTGATTCCACCGCAATGGTTTCCGCCATCATTCGCCGGACGCGGCGGCGGGCGCTGGTGGTGCTGCTGACCGATCTCAACGCGAGCGCTCTTGACGAGGGGCTGCTGCCGGTATTGCCCCAGTTGTCGGCCAAGCACCGGGTGCTCATCGCCGCGGTCGCCGACCCGCGCGTCGACCAGCTGGCCGCCGGGCGCGCCGATGTGGCCGCGGTGTACGACGCGGCGGCCGCCGAACACTCGCGGAACGACCGGCAGGTAATCGCTTCGCGGCTTCGGCACGGCGGAGTGGAGGTGATCGACGCACCGCCCACCGAACTCGCGCCGGCACTGGCCGACCGTTACCTGGCAATGAAAGCTACCGGCTGGCTCTAACTCAGCGGGTTGGCACCACGTCCGGCGCATCGGCGATATCGCCGGTGTCGCCGGCGCGAACGGCGCGCCGACCGAAGTACACGATGTACGTCAAAAAGCCCGCCTCGGCGAAGATTCCGATGCCGATCCGCAGGAATGTCGGCAATGACGACGGGGTGACTAACGCCTCGATGGCACCCGAGATGAGCAGCACCACAACCAACCCGACCGCGACCGCGACGACAGCACGGCCCTGCTCGGCAAGCACCTGTCCCCGCGGGCGATCACCCGGCGAGATCACCGACCACCCCAGTCGCATGCCCGCGGCAGCCGCCAGAAACACCGCCGTCAGCTCCAAAAGACCATGCGGAATAAGCAACCCCAGCATCACGCCACCCTTACCGGCCTGCAGCATCAGCCCGGCCACGACTCCGAGGTTGGCGGCGTTGGCGAACAGCACAAAGGGGATCGGCACACCCAGCACGACCGAGAACGCAATGCACTTGGCGGCCACCCAGGAATTGTTGACCCAGACGTGCAGCCCGAACGCAGCTGCGGAGTGCTCGCTGTAATACGACGCGAACTCATGGTTGACTAATTCGTCGATCTCGCTTGGTGTTCCGATGGTGGACTGCACCTCCGGGCTGCCGATTACCCACACCGCGATAACCGTCGCGACGGCGAAGAACACCACCGCCGTCGCCAGCCACCACCGCCAGGCGCGGTAAGCGACCACCGGAAATGACACCGTCCAAAACCGGACGAATTCGCGAGACAGCGGGGCGTGAGCACCGGTTACCACGGCCCGGGCGCGGGCCACCAGACTCGAAAGGCTGCCGACCAGGACTGAATCTGACGACGCCGAGCGCAGCATCGACAAGTGCGTCGACACCCGCTGGTAGAGCTCGACGAGTTCGTCGATCTCGGCGCCCGTCAACTGCCGGCGATGTTTCACCAATCGTTCGAGGCGATCCCAGGTGTCGCGGTGAGCAAGCACGAACGCGTCGACATCCATTACTCGGAGCCTAGCGTTGCGGGCAAACTCTGGGCATGCTGCCGCAGCGCAGGCCGGCGTCTGACAAGCCGGGTAGCGTTCGCAGTATGCCGGAAGTGGTGACCGGGGACGCGGTGGTGCTCGACGTGCCGATCGCTCAACTGCCGATGCGCGCAGTCGGCGCCCTGATCGACATCGCGGTCATCATCATCGGCTATCTGGTGGCGCTGATGTTGTGGGCGGCCACGCTGACCCAATTCGACCAGGCCGTGACCGCGGCGATCATGGTCATCTTCACCGTGCTGGTGTTCGTCGGATATCCCCTCGTCTTCGAAACCGCAACGCGTGGTCGCTCGGTGGGCAAGATTGTGATGGGACTGCGGGTGGTGTCGGACGACGGCGGCCCGGAGCGCTTCCGCCAGGCGCTGTTTCGCGCACTGGCGTCGGTCGTCGAGATCTGGATGTTGTTGGGCAGCCCCGCGGTGATCTGCAGCATGCTCTCGCCGAAAGCCAAACGGATCGGCGATATCTTCGCGGGCACGGTGGTGATCAGCGAACGCGGGCCCAAGTTGGGGCCACCGCCGGTGATGCCACCGCCGTTGGCTTGGTGGGCTGCGTCGCTGCAGCTGTCCGGGCTGCGCGCTGAGCAAGCCGAAGTTGCACGCCAATTCCTCTCCCGCGCATCGCAGCTCGATCCGCAGCTACGCGATCAGATGGCCTACCGGATCGCCAGTGACGTGCTGAGTCGGGTCGCCCCTCCGCCGCCGCCCGGAACCCCGCCGCAACTCGTTTTGGCCGCGGTGTTGGCCGAACGACACCGCCGCGAACTTGCACGGTTACGGCCCTCTCCGAATGGGCAGCCACCATGGCCACCCGCCGAGCCTTCGGGACCACCATCGACCGGAGGCTTTTCGCCGCCCCGCTAGGTACAAATGTTGACGCGAGCTACTGCGCGACCGTGACGGCCAGGATGGTGATGTCGGTAACCAACAGTGCCAACGCGAAGACCGGCACCACGATGCCCCATCGACGCCGCGCGGTGAAGAAGGAAACGATGACCGTCAGCGCGGCCACCACCGGGGCGCCGTAGAGCAGCACGTCAGGGCTGATCCCGTTGGGCCCGAGGTGCTGGCATGGCTTTTCGCTGCAGGCGGCAGTGCTCATCACGGCGCCGACCCAATAGATCACGACAAACGCTGCGCCCAGCACTGTCAACAGCGCCAGCGCCCAGTTCACCCATAACCGCAGGCGCGTGCTGCGATGGGACCCGCCGCTCGGGGCGGGTTGATTGTCAGGGTCAACACCGGCATCGATCTTCAGATCGCGGTTTTCTTCGTTCATCACTGGTGTGCTTACCCGCTGCGTCTAGCCACAAACCCCTGGTCAAACCCCGTGCCGAAAACTCAACGTTGCATCACGATAGTTTTCGATATATCGTCACTGTATCGGTGGCGCATCCGGCGCCACCTTTCCAGAAACGAGATCACATATGCACAACCCATTCCCCCATGAAGGCGGGCCGTTCCCCGGAGGCCCCGGCGCCCAGGGCTTCGGCTTCCACCCGCATGCACGGCGTGCCCTGCACGAACAGCGTAGGCAGGCCCGTCGCGAGTTCCGCGACTCCGTCCGCGGTCACGACGCCGGCCACGACGGGCCGTTCGGCGCGGGCTTCGGGCCCGGCTTCGGGCCTGGTTTCGGCCGGGGTTTCGGTCCCGGCGGATTCGGCTTCGGCCCCGGCCCGCGCGGTAGGCGCCGTGGCGGATCTGGTCACCGCGGCCGCCGTGGCGACGTCCGCGCCGCCATCCTGGTGCTGCTGGCCGAGCGGCCGATGCACGGCTACGAGATGATCCAGGAGATCGCCGAACGCAGCCAGGACCTGTGGCGACCCAGCCCCGGCTCGGTCTACCCGACCCTGCAACTGCTGGTCGACGAGGGGCTGATCATCGGGACGGAAACCGAAGGCAGCAAAAAGCTCTTCGAGTTGACCGACGCCGGCAAAGCTGCCGCCGAGAAAGTCGAGACGCCGCCGTGGGACGAGATCGCCGACGGTGTCGATCCCGCGCATCTGAACCTGCGGGCTGCCGTCGGGCAGCTGTTCGGCGCCGTGGCGCAATCCGCTCACGCTGCCAGCACTGAGCAGCAGCAACGCATCATCGAGATCGTCAACAACGCTCGCCGCGAGATCTACACGATCCTCGGCCAAGACGACTGATCGTCGTCACGCGAGCAGACGCGAAAGCCCCCGCACGCCCGGCGTGTCGGGGGCCTTTGCGTCTGCTCGCCAGAAATCAGGACACCTCGACCCAATCCAGGGTGCGCTGCACGGCTTTGCGCCAGCGCGCATATCCCGCGGAGCGCTCGTCATCGCTCCACCTCGGCGTCCACCGCTTGCCCTCCTGCCAATTAGTCCGCAGGTCGTCCGGGTCTGCCCAGAAGCCGACCGCCAGACCTGCCGAATACGCCGCCCCCAACGCGGTAGTCTCTGCGACCACCGGCCGCACCACGTCGACACCCAGTACGTCGGCCTGGATCTGCATGCACAACTCGTTGGCGGTGATCCCGCCGTCGACCTTCAACACCTCAAGGCGCACACCCGAATCGGCTTGCATCGCGTCGACCACGTCGCGGCTCTGGTAACAGATGGACTCCAGTGTCGCCCGGGCCAAATGCGCATTGGTGTTATAACGGGACAGCCCCACGATCGCGCCACGAGCGTCGGAGCGCCAGTACGGTGCGAACAAACCGGAAAACGCCGGAACGAAGTACACCCCACCGTTGTCATCGACCTGCCGGGCCAGTGCCTCGCTCTGCGCAGCTCCGCTGATGATGCCCAACTGGTCGCGCAGCCATTGCACCGCCGAGCCGGTCACCGCGATCGAACCTTCAAGGGCGTAAACAGGTTTGGCGTCGCCGAACTGGTAGCACACCGTCGTCAGCAGACCGTTGCGGGACCGAACGATCTGCTCGCCGGTGTTGAGCAGCAGAAAATTTCCGGTGCCGTAGGTGTTCTTGGCCTCTCCGGGGTCCAGGCATACCTGGCCGACCATCGCCGCGTGCTGGTCACCGAGAATCCCGGTGATCGGCACCTCACCGCCGAGCGGTCCCGTCTCCACCGTGACGCCGAACGGCCGGCTCGGCGACGACGCCGCAATCGACGGCAGCATCGCGCGCGGGATGCCGAAAAAGGACAGCAGTTCGTCGTCCCAGTCCAGTGTCTCCAAATCCATCAGCATGGTCCTGCTGGCGTTGGTGACATCGGTGAGATGCACCCCGCCGCGGGGACCGCCGGTCAGATTCCACAACAGCCAGGTATCGGCGGTGCCGAACACGGCGTCACCGTCCTCGGCTGCTGCCCGCACCCCCTCGACGTTCTCCAGAATCCATTGCAACTTGCCCCCGGAGAAGTACGTTGCCGGCGGCAGACCGGCCTTCCGCCGGATCACGTCGCCGCGGCCGTCGCGGTCCAATGCCGACGCGATGCGGTCGGTGCGGGTGTCCTGCCAGACGATCGCGTTGCAGTACGGTCGGCCGGTGCGGCGGTTCCACACCAGCGTCGTCTCCCGCTGATTCGTGATCCCCAGCGCGACAATATCTTTCGCCGACAGGTTGGTCGCATTAAGTACTGACATGAGGGCCGAGGTGGTGCGCTCCCAGATTTCGATCGGATTGTGCTCGACCCAGCCGGCGCGCGGGAGAATCTGCTCATGCTCGAGCTGATGGCGGCCCGCTTCGTTGCCGTCGTGGTCGAAAATGATGCAGCGGGTGCTGGTGGTGCCCTGGTCGATCGAAGCGATGAATTCGGCCAATTGCTTTTCCTCCGCGGGACGGCGGCGATCGAGCTGTCGCAGCGCTGACAATACGCTCGACTTTCACCACGCCGGTGCCCCGACGCTTGCGCAGCTCTTCCTAAACCGGTTGCATCGGCGGTGTGGGCGAAGAGGTCAAGCGGACCACCTACGACCGGGTACACCGACAGGAGTACCGCCGCAAGGTGCAGCTGTGCCTGGACGTCTTCGAAACGATGCTTTCGCAGGCCAGCTTCGAATTCGATCGGCCCCTGACCGGGATGGAGATCGAGTGCAACCTGGTCGATGACGACTATCAGCCGGCAATGTCGAATCAGGACGTCCTGGCCGCCATCGCTGACCCTGCCTACCAGACCGAATTAGGCGCCTACAACATCGAATTCAACGTGCCGCCGCGAGAGCTGGGAGGCCACACCGCGGTCGAATTGGAAGCCGAGGTGCGGGCTAGTTTGAATGCCGCGGAGGCCAAGGCCGACGCCGGCGGCGCCCACATCGTCATGATCGGGATTCTGCCGACGCTGATGCCCGAGCACCTCACCGGCGGATGGATGAGTCAGTCGAGCCGCTATGCGGCCCTCAACGAATCCATCTTCAACGCGCGCGGCGAGGACATCCAGATCGACATCAGCGGACCGGAGCCACTCAGTTTGAACTCGGCGTCCATCGCTCCCGAATCGGCTTGCACCAGCACGCAATTGCATCTGCAAGTGTCGCCCGACGATTTCGCCGCGAGCTGGAACGCCGCGCAGGTGCTGGCCGGGCCGCAGTTGGCGCTCGGGGCGAACTCGCCGTACTTCTTCGGTCATCAGCTATGGTCCGAAACTCGGATCGAACTGTTCGCGCAGTCCACCGATACCCGGCCCGATGAGCTCAAAACCCAGGGAGTGCGGCCGCGGGTGTGGTTCGGTGAACGCTGGATCACGTCGATCTTCGACCTGTTCGAAGAGAACGTTCGCTACTTCCCGTCCTTGCTGCCGGAGGTGTCCGACGAGGATCCGGTCGCCGAGCTCGCGGCCGGACGCACCCCCCATCTGTCGGAGTTACGCCTGCACAACGGCACCGTGTACCGGTGGAACCGGCCGGTGTACGACGTCGTGGAAGGCCGGCCGCATCTGCGGGTCGAGAATCGCGTGTTGCCAGCCGGTCCGACGGTCATCGATATGCTGGCCAACTCGGCCTTCTACTACGGCATGTTGCGCACGCTGTCCGAAGAGGATCGTCCGCTGTGGACCAAGATGAGCTTCGCTGCGGCGCAACAGAATTTCGTCCACGCCGCCCGCCACGGCATGCAGGCAAGCCTGTACTGGCCGGGATTGGGTGCGGTAAGCACCGAGGAACTGGTGCTCACCGAACTGCTGCCGATGGCGCACGACGGACTGCAGCGGTGGGGCGTCGCGAGCGAGGTGCGGGACCGGTTTCTCGGCGTCATCGAGGGCCGTGCCCGCACCGGACGCAATGGCGCGGTCTGGCAGGTGTCTACCGTGCGCGCGCTACAACAACGCGGATTGTCGCGAGCCGCAGCGCTGGCGGAGATGCTGCGGCGTTACTGCGAACACATGCACACCAACGAGCCGGTGCACACCTGGGACACGGCAGCCGGTTAGGCGCCCAGCCCCGCCGCGTCGACCACCGCCCAGAGCACTTCAGGGTGCTGGATATCGCTGTGCGCGCCGCTGAAGGGCGACTGGATTGCGCAGATGACAGCGTTGGCGTCCAGGCTGTAGAAACAACCGGCCTTGAAGCCGTAGGGCCGTCCCTGCGGCGCCAGCGTAACGGTGGTGGGAGTGGGGGTCTGCTGGTATCCGTCATGGCCCATTCCGCCCCATCGGAAAACCAAGTCGGTGACTGATTCGCTGTCTTGGCCGGACAACATGCTGGCCGCCGGGTACCACCATCCAACCGCCCGGTCGGCGGCGCTGAACGTGGCCAGTAGCGGGCCGTCGACCCGGCTGCCGTCGCCCGCCAGTCCGCCCGCGCGCGACGGGTCGAACATCAGCGACGACGCGAACGTGAAGTGGGAGAACGCGCCCTGGATCAACGTGAGCGACTTGACCGGGCTGGCCGAACCGGTTTGGTTGGCGGGCAAACCCGCCAGTGTGTATGCCACCAGCCGGGCGCCAAAACTGTGCCCCATCAGATGGATTCGCGGCGGACCGGCGGGTCCGCCGAGGTTCGCTAGCAACGGGCCAAGCCCGTTCTGGCCGATCACGCCCGCACGGTTCTTCATCTCGTAGTAGCTCAGCGTGCGCAACACCTCGCGCGCCCCGCTCCACAGCCCGGCGAATGGATTGGGGATTCCCTGCGCAGCGGTGCTCACGTGCGGTGCCATCGCTGCCGCGTGCCCGAATGCGGTCGCGGTGTCGGCGGTAAGCAGCGCGGCTTCCCCGGTGTCTTCGATGCCCTGCGGTTTGGTGGTCACCAAACCGTTTACCAGTTGGTGGAATTCGGTGAGCTTGGTGGGGTCTTGTGGCTGCTGATCTAGCAGTTGACCCATGGTGCCCAGCTGCTGTTGCTGGCCCGGGAACGCGGGGGCCAGGGCCGCGGCCAGCTGGGCACCGGTCGACGGCACCGCAGGCGCGGTGGCCGGATCATCGTCGGGAAACAACAATGACGGCCAGATGACCCCGACGGCAGCACTGCTGGGCAGGTGCGTGCCGAGCTGGTCGGCGACCAGCCCGAACATCGCCTGATAAAGCTGGCGGGCCGAGACGACGCCGTCGTTCCAGCCGTGCGAGAGCACGAACAGATCGGTGATCCCGCCGGCGGCCACCGCGGCCGGCAGTCCGCCGTCGCCGCCGCCGTTCGCTGTGTTGAGTGATCCGTCGGCATTGAAATCGACTTCGTAATAGGCCAATCCGTTGATGTCGCCCACGAGACTTTTCCCTTCGGTTTCAGGTGTCGGAGAGAGCCCGCATCAGATCAATCAACCCGGTGCCCTGGTAGAACTCATGGCGTCCCAAATCTGTTGCTGTGTCGCAGAACAGCTTTTTGAGCAGATCCGGTTGGCCGATGTATTCATCACGAGCCGACATGTACGCAGCCATCGCCCCGGATACGTGCGCGGCCGCCATCGATGTGCCGCTGTCCTCGCGGTAGCGCGCCACATGTGGCGGGTCGCCTGCCGTCGGCGCCAGCGGCGGAACACCGGCGACCAGACCCCCGGTGGCCGCTGACGTGATGCGTTCACCCGGCGCCACCACGTCTGGCTTCGAGCGACCGTCGAGGGTGGGCCCCTTCGACGAGTTGAAGGTGACGCCGTAGGTGTGCGGCCGATAGCGATGCACGGAACCGACGGTGATGGCACCGGCTGCGTTTCCGGGATCGGTGATCGTGGACAGCTGCCCGTAGACGTCAGTAGACGGGCCCTCGGTGGTTCCGCCGGCGCCCGCGTTGCCGGCGCTGACGACGGCTACCACACCGGTACCGACCAGCAGGTCCAATTCGCGGCACAACGGACTTTGCCCGGCGGCGTACTCGGTGGGAGGCCAGGGGCAGCCGAAAGACAGATTGACGCCGTGAATCTGCAGACTTCTGCCACCGCTGTTCACGGTGCGGATGTAGTCGATCGCTTGGATCACGGCACTGGACAAGGTGTTGCCGTTGTCATCCAGTACCTTGATGCTCACCAGGTTGGCTTTCGGCGCAACCCCGGACAGCGTGGCTCCCTCGGGGAGCGTACGCAGGGCCCATTGTGGCAGGTCTTGTGCGGTCGGCTCGTTGTAGGCGATCCGCAAATTCGCGGTGTCGGCGGGTGCTTGGCCCGCGATGATTCCGGCAACATGTGTGCCGTGCCCGTAGGCATCGGCCAACGGAGACGGCTTGGTGTCGGGGGACGAGGGAATAGTGAAGTCGCGGTGCAACTTTGCGACTGCGTCGGCCGTCAGGGTGTTGTGCGTGGAGAAATGCGGATGGGTCGCATCGATGCCGGAATCGACCACCGCCCAAACGATTCCCGCACCGGCAGAGCCGAAGGTGCGGATTGCTGCGTCGCCTTTGATGGTGCTCACCGAGCGGTCCAGATGCGCACTCAGCACCAGATCCGGCCAAACTCGGTAGATGAGCCCGAGGCCGCGCTGCCCGTCGGCGTCTCCCCCGCGCACCAACTCGGTGATCTCGTCTGGTGTGAGCACGCACCGCACGTAATGGCGAGCCACCGGCACCGGCTGCGGTGGTCCTGTGGTACCGAAAACATCTTTGAACAATCTGTTGAAGCGCCGGCGGACGGTCGGCGGACTCGCGCCGCGGTCTAAGCGCAGCTCGATCAGCACCACGCGCCGGTCTTGGGCGTCGACGAGGAGCATGCGTTCCGCGCCGGGTGGAGCAGTTTGGGTGTCGCCCATGACAAATGGGCTGACGACTGACGTACGTCGAGGACCGTGTGGCGGTTGAACGGTGGTCACGCTAACCAGCCTTGCCGCTGTCGATGTGCAGGCACGAACCAAGTCTGCCCGCGGTGAGCAACTTCACGCATGAGTTACGACGAAACCAGCTCGATTGCCCCAGATGTCACCGGCTACTTCATTTGCCCCTCCTGGTGTCGAAGCCTGATGCGTCGACGCTAAGGCGGTCGCCGCAGAACGGCACGGGTAGTCAACTACGTGTTTTGCGGGATTGGGCGGGCTCGGTGCCGATATCTCGCTTTGAGTTATTTCTTCAGGTCCTTCGAGACGATCTTCGCGAGCTCGTCGCGGTCGGTGACGTCGAGTTTGATGGAGGCCCGGTAGATGTGGCCTTCAACGGTACGAACCGAGACCGTCAGCCGCTCGGCAATCTCGCGGTTCGACAGCCCTGCGGCAATGAGCGAGGCGATCTCCCGCTCCCGGGAGGTCACCGGCAGCGGTTGCGCGGCGGACCTGATGGCCGGCGATACCGCTCCGCCACATTGCGTGGCCAGCCGCAAAGCCCGCGCCGCCGACTCAGAACTATCACGTCGCCGCCCGGCATGATCGTGCCGCACCGCGGCCTGAGCCGCCGCATCCGCGGCGGAGAGCATCAGGCCCACCTCTTCGAAATCCGCGCTGACCGCGTCCAGGGCCGCACCGTCGAGGTCGGCCACCGCAGCAGCGTGGCGCGCATACAGACCCACCAGCCGTCCACCGACATGTTCGGTGAGTGCCGCCAGTCGCGTTGCCACGGTGCGGTCGCCAAAACGCGCCGCGTGATGCAGCGCTTCTGCTTCCACCGCGTATTGACCCGACCGGTGTGCGAGATCAGCAGCTGCACAAGCGAGTTCGACCGCCGGACGTTCGCCGCGGCTGGCTGCGGCCAGCCAAGACTGGGCGATCATCCGCTGCGGTTCGTGCAGCGCCATTGACCGGCCGGCGTGTTCCTTGCAATCCTCCAGAACTCCCTCGGCCTGCTCCGAGCTGCCCAACGCGGCGTAGGCCCTCGCCAAAAGCAGCCGTGCTGGCAACAGCCACGGAAGAGCGTCCTCTGCATTGAGCGCCGCCAGCGCCTGCTCGAGCGAGGATATAGCCTCGGGGAACTTGCCGCGATAGGTGGCAACCAAACCCGCCATGACCTTCGCGATACCCCAACCCAAAAACTGCCCGACCGATGAGAATTCGGCGTATTCGGCAGCGCGCTGATCAGCCAGATCGAATTCGCCGACGGCGGCGAGGGCGTGCACGTCGCAATAGCGCACCATGACCCGGATCATGCCGTCGGTGGCCTTCTGATCCGCACGACACCTGGCCGCGATCGGTTCGAAGTCACCGCCGCGGCCGGCGACCGGCATAGCCATTCCCGCACCGAAAGCGGCGAAATCGATAGCCTGTTTGGGGGCGTGCGGGTCTGCCAGGACGCGTTCGGCTTCGGCGATCCCCTCGCTGACTCTGTTCTGGTGCACTGCTATTGCCGACTCGGTCGCCGCCACGACCAGCTTCAGGCTTGGATGCGTCACCCGCGTTCGCAGCAGTGCCAACACCTCGCCCGCTCGTGCGACGTCATCCATCGACCAAAACAGAATCGAAAGGTGGGGAATGCCCCACTGGACGAGCTGCAGCTCATCGAGGCTCTCGGGCTCAAACTTGGTGAGAATCTCGTTGGCCTGCACCGGATGGCCTTGCCACAACAGCGCCCGCGATAGCAGCTCAGCTTCTTGAACTCCACCTCCGAGCTCGTACGCCGCTCGCGCGATCCGTTCACCGAGCGGCAGGTTCGACAGAAACATCGCATCCTTGGCGGCGGCGATCAGCAACTGGGGGTCGACGCCTTCGTCACTGTCGACGCATAGCTGCGCCATCCGGATCCTGCTGGTGGCCGCATTGAGTTCACGGCCGCGGAGAACTCGGACGATACGGCCTCGGAGCGTGCGCGCCGACGCGGTGCCGATACGGCGGCGCAAGACATCGCCATAGAGCGGGTGCCCAAAGCGGACATTCACGTCTGGGCCGTCGTGAACGATCCGGATCAAGCCTTGCATTTCTGCGGTATCCACCGCATCGTCAGCGGCCAGCTCGCAGAGCGTGTCGATGTCGAGCGGTTCGCACAACGCCAGCAGCTTCAACGCGTTGACGACATCAGCGCCCGCATGATCAAGACGGTCTTCCAGCAGTGCGGCCAGCCCGGACGAAACACCGGTGTGCCCGCGCAGCTGCCACACCCCGTTGACCTCGCTCAGCGTTCCGGCGTCGATCGCGCCCTCGACCATGTGCCGAAGAAACAGGGGGTTTCCGCCCGAGGATTCCCACATGACGTCAGCGCTCAGACCCTCGAGCGTGCCGCCGAGCACCGATTCGACGAGTGCGATGCTCTGCCGTTTGGTGAACGGCTGAAGTTCCAAACGCTGCAAGTAGCCGTCCTTCCACAGCGAAGTGAGGGCGTCGGGAACGGGTTCGCCGCTGCGCACGGTAGCCACGATGTGGCCGGCGCGGTCGATCGCAATTTGGTGCAGCAACGTCGCGGAGAGCTGGTCCAGCAAATGCGCGTCGTCAACGCCGACGACCGTATTCTCATCGGCGAGAATGGATTCGCGGGCCGATGCGATGAGCGCGATCGGATCGCGTATCGGTGACGGACCCACCCACTGGGCGAAAGCACCCAGCGGGATGCTGCGCGAGGTCTCGGTGCACGCCGCCCAGTTGACCTTGGCGCGCAGCGACGCCGTCACGGTGCGGGCCAGGGTCGTCTTGCCAACTCCGGCCGGCCCGACCAAGATCGCACCGCAGGTTTCCCCCGCGCCCAGGGCCGTTCGAATGGCCTCCTGCTCCGCGGGGCGTTCAAGCAACTGCCAACGGCGCGCCATGGGATCAGAGTGTAAGTTTGCTGTCCGGTTTCCGCAGCTCTTCGCAGCGCGACGGGTTGTCGCGGTCTATTCGGGCAGCTCAGCTATATCGGTCGGTTCGAGGCGTGGCACGTGGTTCTTCTCGTGCCGGAAGTTGCTCGACGCCTCATACACCTTCTGTTTGAGGCGGTTGATGGATCCCATCGGCCGGTGGGCGGCCAATCCGCGCCACGAATTGAAGGACAACACGTCGTCACCGAACACTTGGCGCTCGGGACTGTATGCGTCCTGGACCGGATACGTTATTTTTGCCACGCCCACGTACGGCGACGCCGACTCCGGCCACTGTACGCTCGCGTCCTCGATGGGCATGGTTTTAACGTCGGTGCACAGTTGAACCCGCAGTTCATATTCGGCGCTGTTGTGTCGAAAGAACTCGACGACCTCGTCACGATATGCGTCGCTGCCCGCGGCGCGCGGGACGGGTTGGTCTTGCAACGACGTCACGGAATTCGACAATGGCACGACAGAAAGCTTCGCGACGTAGTCACCGTAACGCAGCGGCGCCGATGAATAGAAAAGGTCGCCCAAGATTTGCGTGTTTGGTGGAGTAAACACGGCAAGAGTCAACGGGAGTGAAAGACCGACCAGCCCAAGCACCCGCCCAGCACCGGCCAACGCGTCGGTAATGACCTTCAGCGCGGAATCGGGCAATCGTGCCAGCAGCCAGGCGAACGGCATCCCTTTGACGTAGTAGGCGTGCACGTCGGCGAAAGGGAACTCCCGGTGGGTAACCAGCACAAAATCTTGGGTGGTGGCCGTGTCGTCGGGCAGCGTCCGCGGTCCGTGCACGCCCAGAACCTTGATCCCAAGGCCGTGTACCCCGCGGATCTGGTCACTGCGAATCGCTCCTGCGGTGGTGGAGAGCCGCGCAATGACCGGGTAGGTCGCTGGGCTTGCGAACAGACCTTGCCGCAGTTCATCTGGCAGATCAGGGTAGACACTGAGTTCTCCACCGAGAATGCCGTGGCTTTTGGCGTGGGCGTCGCGAATCCCGTGGTGGTATTTCTTGAAAGCCCACTCATTGTTGCTGTGCAGGACCTTCACCATCTTGTCGATCAGCTCGTCCTCGTCCGGTCGTCGGGACTCCAGGTCCTCGCTGTAGCGCACATAGGTCATCAGCGCCGCTCCTCCTCATCACTTCGCTCTGCATCGTCACCGGCGCGCGTCATCAGCGCCGCTCCTCATCACTTCGCTCTGCATCGTCACCGGCGCGGGTCATCAGCGCCGCTCCTCCTCATCACTTCGGATCGCTTGCCAGGGAGCGAATGGGTTTGCGACGCCCCGCAGCGCGGGTTCAAGCGACGGGAAGTGCCGCAGGAGCACCGTGCGCATCGTGTTCGCTTTAACCCAGGCCATGCCGGCCTCGGTGTAGATCTCGGGGCGGAAATCGCGGGTGAAGAAGCGATCGCTCTCCAGCCGGCGAGACGCCATCAGAATGAAAACGCGAAATGCGGTGTCGCTGAACCCGAATCCCGGCGGTTTGCTTTCGGCATACAACCCGATCGCCAGGTCCACCTGCTCGACGTCGCCGTAGATCTCCCGCAACTCCTCCGCCCAGGTCGGGTTGTCCGTCAGTTCCTCGAACGACGATGCGGGTTTGAGACGGAACAGCCGCCGGAACTCGTTGTACCGCGGGACGCCCCGTTCGCGCTCCCGCAGAATGTCGATAGCGGCTAGGTCGACCAGTTCTCCGTCGGCTCGCTGGAGCTGCTGCAGGTGTCTCGGGAAGTTGTGCAGGATGAGGGCGCCGGGGTGGGACCGGCCGAACGAGTAGAAGATATCGTCCATCGGTAGTTCGGACAGCCGCTCGCGAACGTGCTCCACGGTCAAGTCGGTCAGCTCGTGCTCGGCGATGACCTGGTCGTCGGCCAGAGAGCGGAAGAGGAAGTCGTCGGGGATCAGTGGGTGCATCCGGTACACCGCGACGAACTCCTCGGTCAGCGAGTACGGAACGCCGTGCTGGTTCGTCGGCGAACCCGGTATGCCTTGCAACACTTCGTTATCGGTGATCCGCCCGAAGCACTGATCGAACCGCTCCCCGAGAATGCCGAACCAGTTCGCGCGAAGCGCTGCCACGGTCGTGGGGTGCGCGATGATCGCGGGTGTCCAGTCGATGGTGTGGATCTTGGCCA
Organism: uncultured Actinomycetota bacterium; assembly: GCA_963751315.1. Lineage (GTDB taxonomy): Bacteria > Actinomycetota > Actinomycetes > Mycobacteriales > Mycobacteriaceae > Mycobacterium. The sequence continues at coordinate 261,558 of CAVVUH010000009.1, forward strand.
TCAGTGCCGCGTTGACCAGTCGCGCCGTGTCATACAGCTGCTGGTCGGTCATTTCCGGGTGCTGCGCGGCGAGCTGGTCGCATATCGCGTTGTGTTCGCGCATGAATAGCGAGTGGAGGATGGCCAGGCCGACCCAGAAGTTTCCGGCGGGGCCGGTCAAGTCCAGATATTGGTCGAGATCGGCGGGTGCCAGCCCGAGGTCATCGATGCGGAGCTGGCCCTTGTGGCCGGAGCGCAACCCGTCGGCGAAATTCATATTCGCTGAGCCACCGTAGATTTGGGAACTGTCCCACCAGTGGGTGTCTTGGGTGACGAAGGTGGGCGGACCCTCGAGGTCGGGGCTGGGGTCCGGGGCGGTCCGCCTGATCGTCATGGGCCGGGTGGGCCATGGATCGTCGTTTTCCAGTGGGATCGCCCACGGTTGCGTCGTGACCGTGCCGTGGCTGAACCAGTCGTGGACCTCGAACTGGATCCACGCGCCAGCCAGCAGGTTCAGTGTGGTCGCCGGCTGGAAGGTGTCGCGGGTGAGTAGACGCCGACTAATCAGCCGCGGGTTGGGTGCCAGCGGCTCTTTGGGATATGTGTGCGACGGCGGGACATTGCGGCCGAATCTGCACCCCAACGACCCCATCAGGGGGTCGGCGAGGTCGTTGTATGTACCGTTCAACATGCGGGCGGTGAGACGGTTCGCGATGTCCGGGTCGTCGTAGGGCGGCTTGTCCTGAGGCCCGCGACCGGTGTCGAACAGGTTGTGCGCCCGCAGCTGGTTTCGTAGTCCGACCAACACTGCCAGTCCTAATGGCGTTGGTAGTCGGTACCATCCGACCGACCGATCGATCCTTCCCGCGAACCACGACAATAGCCGCGACAGTACCGCTGCCACCACTGAACCTCTCGTATTGCTCGCGCACGACGCTTTCGGAGAGTAACAATATGCACCCGGCGACACGGAATAACCGACTATTCGTCGATCGGCGGACAGGTCACCGCCCTGTTCATCGGCGCGACGGCCGGATATCGCCTGTCCGGGCATCTCAATCCTTGAGGTGGCGCTTGTAGTCCCAACGCTCAAGCCATGATTCGAGGTTGTGGACTCCTATCGCGATGACGTCGAGGAACGCGGCCGAGCAGATGTAGATGGACCGGCATGGTTGAGATCTCGGTGATCTGACCGCGAACCGTCAGCGGAGGTTTTCCGACCCGATCACCGCCCACACCGACGGCGTCGGAGCTCGCTGCCGCCGGTTAACTCGGCAATCGCTGACGCGGCGAGAGTCGGAAGTTCTCGCCGAACTCGCCACCGGCGGAAGCAATCGTGCGGTGGCGCAGCGGCTGGTCTTGACTCAGCGGGCGGCGGAAAAGCACATCAATTCCATCTTCGCCAAGCTCGGACTCACCGGCGATGACTCGGTGGACCGACGGGTCAAGGCGGTGCTGATGTTCCTGGAAGACAGCGCAATCCGCCGCGGCGAGGCGCAATGTCGAGCATGACCAATCTATTTGGAGCCGATCAGGCGCATCGCTTTCGTCGCTCAAACGTCAGACTTTTGAAGTTCGCCCGGACCGGCGCGCAGGATTGCGGCCAAGTCGGCGCGCGACGTGGCCCCCACCCGTTGACATGCACGATAGACATGTCCCTCCACGGTGCGGACCGACATGACAAGCCGGTCGGCGATGTCGCGGTTGGACAAACCGGCTACAACTAATTCGATGACCTCGCGCTCGCGAGGAGTCAACGGAACTCCCACCGGAGTCCGCAGTGCCGGCGTGCACAGCCCACCGCATGCGTCGGCCAGTTCCCGCGCCAAAGCTGCGGCATACATCCCACGTCTGCGCTGCTGGGCGTAGCCAAAGGCTACAGCCGCTTGTGCCGCGACGTCAGCCGCGGTGGCGCGATCACCGATCGCCCGGTAGTCAGTCGATGCCGCAAGCAGCCCCTCGCCGTCGCGGGCTTGCAGCGATTCCGTATGCCGAGCAACGGCATTGGCCAGCGGTAGCGACAGCATGTCGGCGAGCTCCCGCGCTCGCGCAGCCCCGGAGGCGTCGCCCCACTGAGCCGCCGCCTGCAAGCAGGCCAGCTCGTGGGTCGGCTGAGTTCGCTCACGCGCATCTGCGCCGGCCAGCTGCACTATCGCGATCGCGTCGCTTAGAGAGCCGGCGGCGGCCCGCGTCCACCCGCTCGACAGGCTCAGTGCGGTCTGCATGAACAGGAAATCTTCCGGCACACAGTTCTGAGCTTCGCTGAGTGCCTTATTCGCTTCCTCTGGCTGCCCGAGCTTGGCGTGCGCCTCCGCCAGCGCGAAGCAGCTTGCGGGCCGTAAGCCTGTTGTTACGCCATGCTTTTCAACCCCCGCCAGCGCCTCATGCAACAGCCGCACGGCGTTGGGAACCGCGCCTCCTATCAGTTCAGCATGGCCCAACAGAAACGCGAGGTTCGCATACGCGAGCCCGGGAATGTCGCTCGCTGAGTCGGCGATCCGTTTGGCAGAGTTCACGGCCTCATCGATGCGGCCAGTTAGCCGGCACGCCCGCGCATACACGGCCCCGAACCAGAACCGCATATGCGACGCTTGAAACGATGTCATGGCACGGTGGAGGGCCTCGTCGGCTACTTCGGCGATGTCGTCAACTCGTCCTAGCGCGCCTTGAGCCATGATCAACGCCACCGATGCCATCATCGCGTGAAAGTCGGGTAATGCCCCGGACTTCATTGCCGTCCTTGCTTTTTCGTCGGCCAATTCACAGCGCGCCATTACCGCGTCCACACACGCTTCGACCGCGGTACGCTGCGCATGATCCGCTGCGGACTCCCGTTTTGCGGAAAGGGCCTCGAGGACGGTCCATGCTTCCGCGGGTCGGCCGAGCATCCAGATCAAATTGGCTGCCCGCACCGTAGCCCAGTGGTGGCCGTCAGGGCGGTCGGCTCCACCCATTTCTCGCAAGGCGGCCTCGGCTTCGTGACCACGTCCGAGAAGCACCAGGTTCATTGCCCGCAGGCTTGCTGCTTCCGGCGCGCCGGCATCGGCAGCGGCCCTGGCGAATCGGTCGGCCAAGTCGAGATCGAGCAGGGTCATGGCAAACCGCGCCGACCGAAGGAAGAGGTCCGGGTCGGGGGCGAGGTCGGATTCCAGGGTGAGCAGTGCCCGGCGCACGGTAGCAGGCATATCGGCGTCAACCTCCCAGGCCAGCCGTTGCGCCAGCCGACCGCGGATCCGCGCAGGATACAGTTCGCCCAGGGTGGCGCGGCGAATCTCGCCGAAAAGAGGGTGTGCCAGTCGGGCCATCAGCGTGCTGCCGTTGTGCTCAACGGTGATCAAGTGCATTTGTTCGGCATCTTCGAGGTCGCGGCGGCGCACCAGGTCGCACAAAACATCGACCGCGAGCGGCTCGCACTGCGAAAGGATGTCGATCACCATTGCGACATCGGGTGTGAGGCGACTCAGCTGGCTGCCTACCAAGTCGCCGATGCTGGGTGAGACCGCAACGGTGTCGTCCCACATCCATACCCCCGCCACCTGACGCATAGAGCCGGCCGCAACCTGGTCCGTCAACAGTTGCCGCACGAACAACGCGTTTCCGCCAGTCAGCTTCAAGAACCGTTGGGCGCTAAGGGCATCCACCGGTCCACCAAGCGTGGCCTCGATGAGCCGGCGGGTGGCCGCAGCCGACAACGGTTGCAGGTCCAGTCGGGCGAGATGGCCGTCCTTCCATAGTGCTGTCACGGCGTCGGGCTCACCACCATTCGCGCGCAGCGTGACCACCAGGTGCGCACTGCGCGACTGGGCAAGTTGATGCACAACATGCGCGGACAGTCCATCGAGAAGGTGTGCGTCGTCAACACCGATCAACACGCGACCCCGACGTTGTTGGGCGATAAAGGAATCAACGATGCGCTGCACGTCTAACATCGGATCAGACATCAGGTTGCCCAGCGACGCGTTGAATGCGCCCAGTGGAAGCGGGCGGGCAGACTCGGTGCCAACGATCCAGTTGGTGCGCGCGCCGGAAGCCTCCGCGCGGATCAGCGCTTCGCGGGCGAGCCGAGTCTTGCCCACGCCGGGAGCACCGACGATCACCACCCCTGAGTAACTGCCAACTTTGTTCAGCGCGCGGTGAATAACTTCGAGTTCATGCTCGCGTCCGGTCAGCGGATCGCCACTGATCACGGGCATCTCATCGCCTCGGCTATTGCCATGTGGCCCTGAAAACCGCACGCCGTCGCCGTGGCGCGATAGCGATCTACCCAATCGCGGTAGCCGATCTGATCGCCACCTTGCCGTGCCACCAACGCCCGCAAGCGCAGCAGCGGAATCTCGTGCAGCACGAACCCGGGGTCGGTTGGCACCGCAGCCAGCCGGTCGATCACTTCCTGCGCCGTCTGAACGTCGCCGGCGGCGCCGCGCTGCAACAGCGACTCCACCAGGACAGTAACGGCGGGACCACGGTAGATCATCTCGCCAGTGTCGAACTGATCGTCGACGATCGCCTGCGACAGGGCGATGGCGCCATCAAGATCGCCGATCCGGGCCTTCTCCTTCGCGGTCTGAGTGTCAATAATCGGCAGCGCAACAAGGCAAAAGCGTTCCTGCACGGCCTTTTCCCGGGCTGAGGCCATCAGTTCGAAGCCGGCCTCCCGATTCGCGTCGTCGCGATGGACCAGCACGAGGCCCCGAGTGAGCTGAGCAAGACCCAAGTTGAAATCGTCCGCGAACTGCTCAGCGACCTGCAGCACCTCCGCGGTGTCCTGCAAGGCGCCCGAATCGGCCAACAACGTCCCATTCGGGATGGTGCCGTACTTGAACCAGTTCGCTATCACCCGGGTCGTCGCGTCGAACCCGCGAGCCACGGCGATGGCGTTGTCGAAATCCTCCATCCATCCAGAGATGCCCAAGCAACATCTGGCCGCGCCACGCTCCGATATCCCCAGCGCCAGCGGTGACCCGAGGATCAGGTTGCCCTTGGCGAGGTCGCCGGCGGCGAGGTCGATGCGACGCTGTGCCAGACGCAGGCCTTCGACCACCTCGCCCGCCTGGTACTTCGCGTAAGTCGGCCCATAGAGCAGCCCGACCGTCATCGCGGAGTCGCCAACCGACTCGATGAGATCCACGCATTCGGAGGCCAGCCGCGACGACTCGAGGTAGCGGCCGCGAAACGCAAGCAAGCACACCCACCCGGCCATTCCGATGGCCAGCGACCGCTTGTCACCGGCCTCTGCGGTGAGGTCGCGAAGCTCGTCGAAACCGGCGTCGGCGACAGCGCCACCGATATGCCAGGCGCTCCCGCACAGCAAGGTCCGTGGTGCGATCCGCATCGACATGCCATCCAGGTCGGCCGCCGACAGCCGATCCGCGACCTGCCGGGCGCGCTGCCAACTCACCCGCGCGGCACCGATGTCGCGATATCTTGACCACGACCCGGCCCGCATATGCCAGCTGAATGCTTCCCGCAGATTACCCGCGGCCTCCAGGTGGGTTGCGATCAGCGCGGCGTTCTCGTCGACCGAACCCGGGTCACGCTGTTCGATCACGCGGGCCAAGCAGCGGTGCAACTCGGCGCGTCCCGACTTCAGCTGCGACTCATAGGCCACCGTGCGGATCAGCGGATGCTGGAACGCGTACTCGGTGTGCGGGGCGAACACCACCGGATCGATCAGTTCCGCTGCGGTCAACTCCTCGAGAGCCGCGTCCCCGAGCACGCTGACCAACGTCTCCTCGTCAAACCGCAAACCGATCACGGCGGCAGCATTCAGGGTGTGCTTGGCGCGGCCGCCAAGGCGATCGATCCGGGCGGCGATGATGGCCTGAACGGTGGCCGGCACGCTGACCTCGGTGACGTCGCCGCCGGACACATAGCAGCTCCAGTTTCCGTGCAAGACACCGCGCTCGACGAGGTCGCGCACGATTTCCTCGGCGAAGAACGGGTTGCCCACCGCTCGCTCGGCGACCTGCCTGACCAGTGTCTTTACCGACGGGTGTGGGCCAATCATTTCGCCTGCAAGCACCGCTGTTTGCGAATGACTCAGCGGTGAAAGCGAAATCGTGTGGGAATCCGGCGTCTGGGTCAGCACACCGCGGTACTCGGGTCGGTAGGTGACCAACACCATCGCTGGGATCCGAGGAATCACGGAGAAGAACTCCGCGAACATCGCCTCGCTGGCGCTGTCGATCCAGTGCGCATCTTCGATCACGTACAGTGCGGGCGCCTGTCGCCCCAGCAAGGCGGTGTTGATCAGCTGCGCTAGTCGGCGCCGCCGGGCATCCGGTTCGATGTCGGGCAGCGCGACATCGTTGTCCTGGATGCCAATCAGGTCGTGTAGCAGCGCCACATCGTCTGGCTCCGCAGCGGGAAGCCTGGCCCGGACCAGGGCGCGCGCGGACGTGCCGTCCAGCTGGTTCAGCCTGAATGCCGTTCGCAGCATTCGCGCGACGACGTGAAACGAGACCTCGCGACCGTGAGACTCACAAAACGTGGAAAACACCTCGACGCCAGACTCATTGGCGATCCTGGCGACCTCGCGGGCCAGCCGGGTTTTGCCGATGCCCGGCGCTCCCACCACCCCGACCACGCATCCCCGGCCAGCAATTGACTCGTCCAGCAATCCTTTCAGGGCGCCCATCTCCCATTGCCGTCCAACTAGGGTCCACTCGCGCCGACCGGTCAGCACCGGATCGGCGACCGTCTTAAGCAGCTGACGCGCAGGAATGGCGACATCGGTGCCCTTGATGTGCACCAGCACCGGTTCAGCAAGCACGGCGGTGTTCTCGACCAGCCGGGCGGTGGACTCGCTGACGGCCACCCCGCCCGGCGGCGCCACGGACTCCATCCGCTGGGCTATCCCGACATGCTCACCGAACGCGGTGTAACTCATCCGGCCGGTACCGATCGCCCCGGCAATCACCTGGCCCGAGTCCAAACCCACCCGAAGCTGCAGCGCGACATGGTCACGAGCATCCACCTCGGCGGCCAGACCCTTGATCTCCTGCAGAATGCCTAACGCGGCCAAACAACCGCGCAGCGCATGGTCCTCTAACGCAACCGGCGCCCCGAACAGCGCCATAAGGCCGTCGCCAGTGAACTTGTCGACGGTACCGCCGTACCGCTGCACGACAACTGCCGACCGATCGAAGACCGCGGCCATGATTTCGCGTAATCGTTCCGGCTCAAGGGTCGACGCCATATCCATGGATCGCACCACATCGGCGAAGAGCACTGTAACCTGCTTGTACTCGGCCGGTTCGGGCGTCGTTGCTGTCGGCGCCCCGCAGACATCGCAAAATCGGGCTCCGCCCCGAATGGGTCCGGTGCCACACCTACCGCAAGCTACAGACGCAGGTCCCATCCGAGTGCCCCCGTATCCGTCTGCTGACTGACCGAATCTGCTCACGGTTAGTCCACGCGAGAAGCATACTTCCGGACTACTGCGCCCACCGGCTAAACCTGAGAAGTAGTTAATAGACTTTCCGGCCCGTGCGTATTGGGGCCGGCCTGGAGCGGCCGGTCCTGGCGCGGATCAACGTTATGTCACCGATGACCGACACCGATCCTGCCGGCATGCGAGCGGCGCCCTGTTCGAAAACCGCCAATGAATTAGTTGCTAACCCTAACAAACGACTAGTCACCGGGAACCGGCGCAGTGATCGCCGCCGTGCGATTGGAGTAGTCGACTACGCGGGTCACGTACGTCCGCCGCGCTCTAACGTCACCGCCGGCAAGTGTTCCATAAACAGGAAAAGTGCCGACCATGACATTGCCGTTGACAGCTTCGAACTGCATTGACAATAAACCGAATGCCGCGGTCGGCGTGCTGCCGCAGCGAACACGTCGCGCGCTATCTGTCGGGGAGACGGCAAGCGGTCGTGCCGGCCGAGGCGTGCTCGACGGCGCGTTGGCCGAACCGAATTCGGGTCTCCCTTCGATCTTGAGCTCGTTTGTTTGCTCATTCCACGCATGGTGCAATCGCTTCCTGTTGCGGTCGCGGCGTGTGAGGCCACTTCAGGCAACCGCAGGGCGGCTGAAAGCTACCCGAATACGGAGGCGAGGTCTGAGAAGGCAGCAAGCCACCGGCGACCGCACCGAGGGTGAGCGTGATACGGCGTTGATTGGTTTTCATTTCTTCCCTCGGCCTTCCTGTGAAAAAGCTGAGAACCAGACGTTATGTAGCCACCGGAAAACTCAATGCTGCGGTCCGCATAGCGGACCGCAGCGCTACACGGCCGCAGTAGCGTCGTTCAGCGCCTCGGCGAAGATCGTCAAATCGTCGGTGCTGGTGTCGAGGTGCGGGGAAATCCGCAACACCGGCGCCGTCAACTCCATCGGCGCTCGCTCCACCGACGCCGACGTGGTCAGGATGCGACGTTCGGCGATCAGCCACGCCCGGACCTTCTCCGGGTCGGCCCCGTCGACGGGGGCCAGCGTGGTGATAGCGCTTTGCTCGTCGACGGATTCGACCACCCGCCACCCGCGCACGTCGGCGAGTACCGTCCGGCTGATCCGGCCCACCTCGGCCAGACGTGCATGGACCGCAGCCGATCCGAACGCCACGTGCTCGACCAGGGCAAGCGAAAAGCCCAGGCGGGCAGCGATATTAGCCTCGCCGAGTTCAAGTCGTTGAGCCACCGAGAGCGACGATACCCACTCCGGCGGTGGCAGCCGCGGCCGAAGCCGCTGCATCAGCGTCGGGCGCACCGCGAGGACGCCGACGCCGCGCGGTCCGGCGATCCATTTGCGCGACGACGCGTAGGTCACGTCGGCGCCCGCCGCGCAGCCCACCTGACCGAGTGCTTGGGCGGCATCGACGACGAGCGGCAGACCCAATTCACCGCACAGCCGGGCCATCTGGTGCAACGGTTGCACCACGCCGCGATGGCTGGCCACCGCGGTCAGGTGGACCAGGTCGGGTGGGTCGGCGGCCAGGCCGGCGGCTGCTTTGTCGACCGCGACCCGGCCCTCGCCGTCGGTCGGTAGCGCGCGGCGGGCGAAGCCGTGCGCGGCCATGACGGCCAGGTTGGGTCCGTATTCGCCGGGCAGGCACACCAGCGTGCGACGGCCGGGTGGCCAACTGGCCAGTAGCAGGTCCAGCGCGTGCAGCGACCCGGTGGTGAACACCACCTCTGCGTCGGGCATGCCAGTGAGCGTGGCGACCGCGGTGCGTCCGGCGTCGAGAACAGGTTTGGCGGCCTCAGCCGCGACATATCCACCGACTTCGGCCTCGCGCCGCGCGTGCCGGGCGGCCGCGTCGAGTACCGCAAAGCTCTGCCGTGAGCAGGCCGCGCTGTCCAGATGTAACCCCGCCACCGGCGGCCGGGACGCCCGCCACGCGTCGGAAAGGCCTTGGCTCACTTGACCGCCAGCGACAGCCCGAAGTCGCCGGCGTTGTCGGTCCACCACCGGGTGGGCCGCAGCCCGGCCCGGGCAAGTTCGTCGGCCACCGCGTCCGCGCGGAACTTGCAGGACACTTCGGTAAGGATCTCTTCGCCGGCAGCGAATTCGACGGTCAGGTCCAGTGCAGCGATGCGCACCCGCTGCGCGCTCTGGGCGCGTAGCCACATCTCCATCCGCTCGCCGTCGGCGTTCCAGCGGGCCACGTGCCGGTAGGCGTCGACGTCGAAGTCGGCGTCGAGTTCCCGGTTGATGACGGCCAGTACATTGCGGTTGAACTGTGCTGTGACGCCGGCGGCGTCGTCATAGGCCGCGACGAGTCGACCGGTGTCCTTGACCAGGTCCGTGCCCAGCAGCAGGCTGTCGCCCGGACGCATCACTGACGCCAGCGCCGCCAGAAATTCCGCACGCGGGTCAGCGGTGAGGTTACCGATCGTCGAGCCCAAGAACACGAACAGCCGACGCCCGCCGTCCGGAATTTCCGACAGGTGCTCTTCGAAATCGCCGCAGACAGCCACGATTTCGATATCGGGATATTCACGCTGGATGGCTGTCGCGGCCGCTGACAGCATGCTCGCATCGACGTCAAACGGCACGAACCGGCGCAGAGTGCCGCCGTCGTCCAGCGCCTGCAGCAGGGTGCGGGTCTTCTCCGACGTGCCGCTGCCCAGTTCGACCAGGGTGTCCGCGCCGGCGACCGACGCGATTTCCGCTGACCGGGCACGCAGGATCTCCGCCTCGGCACGTGTCGGGTAGTACTCAGGCAGCCGGGTGATCTGGTCAAACAGGTCGCTGCCTACCGAGTCGTAAAACCACTTGGGCGGCAAAGATTTCGGAGAAGTAGCAAGGCCGTCGAGCACGTCGCGGCGCAGGGCCTGATACGCCGAGTCCGCGGCCAGGTGGTTGCACAGCGATAGCGTCATCAAAGTCCCTTCGTATGTTCCAGGGCGGTCAATGTGACGCCCTCGGCTGTGACCTCGACGAGGTGGCGGTCCGGCACGTCCTCCCAGCCAGGCTGATCGTCATACGGCTCGCTGGCCAACACCAGGCCGTCGTCGCGGCGCAGAATCGACAGGGTGTCTCCCCAGGTTGTGGCAAGCAACCGGGAACCATTGGCCGCCAGAATGTTCAGCCGCGCGTTGGGGTCGGCGCCGCCGACCTTGACGATCGTCTCTCCCAACGCATCGATGCCGCGGTCGAAGATCACTGCAGCGAGAAGTGCGCTGTCGCAAACTGATTCGGCCGGCAAACTCGCGGGCAGGACACTGCGGTCGACAATTCCGTTGTGCGACAACAGCCACTGCCCATCAGTGAACGGTGCGGTCGCGCTGGCTTCGATCGGCATGCCGACTGTCGCCGAGCGTACCGCCGCCACCACGCAGTGGCTGCGCAGCGCCGGCGCGACGGAGCGGAATGAGGCGTCTCCCCACAACGGTGCGACGCTGCGCCAGCGCCGCGGAGTCGCGCCGTCGAAAAACCCGACTCCCCAACCGTCGGCGTTCAACAGGCCGTGCTTCTGCCGGCGCGGGGCGTAAGACTGCACCCGGAGACCATGCGGTGGGTCGAGCACTAACGAGGAGACCGAGACGTCGTGTCCCAGCCAGCCGAGGTGGCGGCACATCAGGCGCGGCCCCCGGCTTGATCGTCATCGACGGACCACGCCAACCGGACACCGCTGAAGATCTGCCGCCGATACGGATGATCCCAGTTACGGAAGCTGGGTCGCAGGATGGCCGACTCCACGGCCCATGCCCCGCCGCGCAGCACCCGGTAGTCCCCGCCGAAGAACGGCTCGGAGTAACGCTGGTAGATCATCGGGGTGAAGCCCGGCCATGGTTGCAACGTTGAGCTGGTCCACTCCCAGACGTCGCCGAGCATCTGCTCCACGCCGTAGGCCGACGCGCCGGCCGGGTAGGCGCCGACCGGTGCCGGGCGCAGCGCCTCGCCGCCGAGGTTGGCACGGGTAGCCGAGGGCTCCTCGGCTCCCCACGGATAACGACGCCGGGCATTGATTTCCGGATCCCACGCGCAGGCCTTCTCCCACTCGGTTTCGGTGGGTAGCCGGGCACCGGCCCACGCGGCGTAGGCCTCGGCCTCGAAGTAGCTGACGTGCTGGACCGGTTCGTCGGCGGGGATGTTCTCGACCCGACCGAACCGGCTACGGGTCTGCCCGTCGGCATTCCAGAACTGCGGCGCGGTCAAGCCGACGTTTTGGCGGTGCTCCCAGCCGCGTGTCGACCACCACCGCGGCTGCGCGTAGCCGCCGTCGTCGACGAACTGCGCCCAATCGCCGTTGGTGACCGGAACCCGGCCGATCCGAAACGCCGGGACATCGACGACGTGAGCTGGGCGTTCGTTATCCAGCGAGAACGGCTCGGCTGTCCCGTCGACGCCCAGGACGAACGGACCGCCGGGTACCAACACCGACGTCCCGGCGAGCCCCGGTCGGCCCGGCGGCAGCGTCGCCGTGTCCGGCAGCAGCGGCGGACCGCCACGCAGATTCAGTGCCTGCAGCATCGTTTCGTCGTGCTGATTCTCATGGCTGACCACCATCCCGAAGACGAATGTGCGATCGGGCTCGTCGGGCAGCGCATCGAGAGCATCCAGCGCGGCCGATCGCACAGTCCGGCAGTACGCCCGCGCCTGGACCGGCGACAGTAGCGGCAGATCGACGCGACTGGTCCGGGAGTGCACGAAGGCGTCGTAAAGGTGTTCGACGTCGCGGGGCAGCATCCCCGGCCGGTCCGGGTCACCACCGCGCAGCAGCCACAGCTCTTCCTGCTGGCCGATGTGCGCCAAGTCCCACACCAAGGGGCTCATCAGCGGGTCGTACTGACGGCGGAGTTCAGCGTCGTCGAAATCGACCAGCCGCAGAGTTCGTTCCCGCGCTCGGCTCAGATCGCGGGCCAGTACTTCGGTCGGAGTCACGTCTCCCCTAGCGCGAGCTTGCTGACCGTGGCCTCGATGCCGTTGCCGATCACCTGGTCGGAAAACTCGTCGGCGGGACAGCGGCCCCGCTCAACCGCCGCGACCAGCCGCTGCATCGCCTCGTCGAGCGCGGGCGGCACGCGGTCGGCGGCGGCGGCCACGCACCGGTTGGCGGCGGCGTAGAGCCGTGGGTCGCTCAGCCCGACCCGGGCCGCGATGTCCCAGGCGGTCGCGACGGGTTCGACGGCTTCCGCCGCGATATCGGCGGCAACCGGGTCGTCGAGCAGGGTAACCAGCGTGAACGCCACCGCCGGCCAGACGGCATCGGGGACGCTGTCCAGATAGCGGATTTCCAGCCACTGCCGCGGACGCACCGGCGGGAACAGCGTGGTCAGGTGGTATTCCAGGTCGTAGGGGGTGGGCCGGCGACCGCCGAGCAACTCGCGGCCATCGGCCCAGTCGGCAAAGGGCAGGTAGTGCATCACCGGCACCGCAGTGCCGTCTGGAGGATTGTGCACCAGCATCACCGGCGCCTTCAGGGCGTAGCGGGCCCAGTCGGTCGCAGGGTCCTCGCCGCTGGCGGTCAGAATGGGTCCGCAGCGTGCCGAATCGAGCTGACTCCACACCCGCTGTCGGGTGGATCGCCAGCCGGAGAAGCTGCCGCCCAGCAGCGGTGAATTGGCGGCGATCGCGACCAAGGTGGGCCCGAGGGCGTGTGTCAGCCGGACCCGCTCCGTCCATCCGGTCGCAGGGCCGGCGTCGAGATTGACCTGCACCGACGCCGTCGACGTCATCATCGCCGCGCCCGCTACACCGGTGTGACTGGCCTTGAAGAACTGTTCCATCGCGCGGTAGCGCGCGCCCGGATTGATGCGCTTGGCCGGCCGTAGCGGATCCGCGCCCAGCAATACCAGTCCCAGGCCGGCGCGGGCGAAAGCTGCTCGCAGGATGGCCTGGTCGGTGGTCATGGCCTCGATCGCCGGCACCACGCCGTTCAACGGCGGCCCGGACAATTCCACGGCGCCGCCGGGTTCGACGGTGATCACGCTGCCGCCCGGCATTGCCGGCAGTGATTTCAGGATGTCGGTGATTTCATCCCAGGTCGGTCGGCGATACGGGTCGGCCGGGTCGTAGCAATGCGCCTCGACCTCCAGGCCAACCCGCCCCACTGGCCCGTCGAACAAGCATCTGTCGGTGATGTACTGCGCGGCGGCCGACGAACTGGCCAGCTCGCTTTGGGCGGGGCATGCGTGATCCGGCTGCGACGCGACGGCAAACGCCATATTCCCGATCCCTTCGGGCCCGGACCGTCGGTCGCGGACCGCTGGTTGCGCGCGGCTACCCAACGATAGTCACAAGCTTCCATCTTCCAGAGGGCACCGACATATTCCCGCCGTTGGGAAACGACCGTGGTTTCGGGCGCTGCGGCTCGCGCCGCCACTCCGCCACGGTTATTGACCCAGCGCGTTCTCCATGGCGCCGGCCAGCACGTTTACCGCGGGACCGCCGTTGCCGGACTGACAGACCTTTGCTTGCAGGAGCACGTTTTCCCGCAGACGGGTCTGGGTGAAACATCGACGGTCGGTACCGGCTTCCTGTTTGGTCCATGCCGCGTCGGCCGGGCCGGGCGGTCCGCCGTCGAAAGACCACACTTGCGTGGTCCCGTTGTCCAGATGCATCGCCGTGGTCTGCCCGGAGCAGCCGACCGTGCGGTCGACGACGCGGTGAAACGCCGCGCCGGCGGCGGCGCCGGTTGCGAAGACACCGACCGCTTGTTTGACGAAGTGAGTCTGGTCGGTCGGCGAGGTCTGCGAGCTGGCGCCGTTGAACGACGCCAGGTCGGGGTCGTCGTACACCTCCGGCAACCCGATGTCGGCCCAGTTGTTACAGGCCGGGTTGTCGACGAAGTACGACTGGAACGGCTGGGTGAATACCGACTCGTCCCGCATCGGCCCGCCGACGATGTTGCCCACCGAGCCCTTGCCCAAGACCGCATAGCTGACCACACCCGGATCCGAAGGTTTCGCCACCGCGAGCGGAGCCGCGAACACGGCCGCGACACCACCGACCACCACACCAATCGTCACCGCCGCGACTTCGATGGTCATGGATCTTGATCATGCCAACTGGGCCACCCAAACAGAAGCCGGAGTTGGCGGTCGCGGCAGTTGGGGCTCATGTCGGTGCGAACGCTAACCATATCCACGGGCGAATTTAACTGTGCCGCAGACACTTTCAATGTCTGCCGCGTTACGGCGCGGGCGGCAGCTGTCCGGGACCGCCATGACCACCGCCATGGCCGCCTGGCCCCATACCTGGGCCGAAGGGCCCTGGCATCATCGGCGGACCGCCGGGCCAACCGGGGCCCATGCCGGGTGTAAAGGGCCCACCGGGGAGGACGAACGTCTCGTCGGGACCGCCCGGACCGAACATCTCGGGGTGGTGATGACGCTGGTGATGCCAAGCGAATGTGGCACCGGAGAAGAAGATGACCGCCACCACGAAAACAATGCCGGCGACAATCACCACCCAGGCCGCAGCCTGGTAGAGCCGAGAAGGTTTTGCTACCTGCGCCAGCGGAGGCGGAGGCGGGCCGACGGGAGGCGGCGGGATCTGGGGTTCGGGTGCTTGGGTCATCCCTCGATAATGCCCACGCGCGCGGCGACCATCAAACACCCGGCGCGTGGAGTCGCGGATGAATCATCAGCCCGACCGGACGCGTTGCCGGCGACAACCCCGATCCGGCCGGGTGGCTACCGTCCTAGCAGCACAAGAACCAGGCGAAACGCAGAATGACCACGGCGATGAGCACGACTCCGGCAATGATTGCCACCCACGCCGCTGCCTGATAAAGCCGCTCAGAATGCGGTGGCGGCGATGCGACGGGTGGCGGCGTGGCGGGAGACGGCGGAATCGACGGCTGACTTGTCTCGCTCATGCTTCTTCATCATGCCTCAGGTGATCATCGGCCGCGAGTGGACGCGGCCGTGAGTAGCGGTGACCCCGCCGTCGTCGCCCGGCAAACTCGGAGCCCGGCGCCCCACTGCGGGGGCGCCGGGCTGATGGCAATGGTGATGGCCCGCGGCTTTGGCATCCTGGTGCTGTCCCGGAAATCCTTCACCCGAACCGGATTACGGGCTACGGTACTGCCGGAGCCAGCGACGGAGCGACGGACTGCGGCGGCTGTGACGGACCCAAGCTGGCAGCGCCACCCGGGCCGCCAGGCCCACCGTGCAAACCAGCGCCCGGGCCGCCGTGATGCATGCCACCCGGGCCCATGGCGTGGGCGGCGTGCTGGTGCCAGTGATGGCATCCGTGGTGGTGGTGGCCGGCGAGTTTGAAGCCGGCGAAGAAAATGGTCGTGACGATGAACAGGATGCCGGCGACGATCACAACCCACGCCGCGAACCGGTAGAGCCAATACGGTTTAGCAGGCTCAGTCGGATGCGTAGTGGCGACTGTGGTCGGCCTGGTTGGGGTTTCAGGTGTTTCACTCATGCTGAAATGATGCGTGGGCAACGAATAGGCTGCGCTGGGTACTAGCTATGAAAAACATATGAGTGGCCCGCACTTGAACCCGGCAGCGTCGGCCAAGCCCAACGTGCCGTCAATTGTCATCTGACCAGGGCTTGAATGGGTTGACGGCGAATTGGATTACCCGATAGGGCGCTCGTGCCCGGGGATCGGTGTTATGCCACTGGCTGACGAACACCCGCAACTCGTCCAGCGTCGACCCCGGGGAGATGTATCCGCCATATGGCTGGGCGAGTCGGTTGTCCTCCGGCGGCGGCAGGCTTTCCGCCGGATCGGGCCAGTCATCGTGCTGCACCACGGTCGTCACCGGCGCGGTGCCCAGCGATGTCGGGTCGTCCGCCACCCGGACCTCCATGTTTCCGGTGCTGGCGTTGAAATACGACAGCACCGTCTTGCCGTCGATCTGCTTGAAACTCATCTCACCTACCAAGTCGTCCCACAACCGGGTTGGCGGCTTGTTCCAACCGCCACCGGGACCAGACGCCCAGCCCTGCCATCGGGACCGGTCGCCGAAATTCTCTGGTGCGACCCGATACAGCAGCGCCGGTTGGCTGCGGTCGAAGTTGTCGGCGACGATGTACACCCACCCGGTCGGTGACTCTGCTGTCGGTATCGGGTCGTAGTAGCCACTGATCTGTGACTGCTGGCCGCCCGCATAGCCGGCCTCCCGTACCGAACCCGCAAGAGTCTGCCAAAACCCATGTGTTGGCTCGGCTTTCACCAGCCGTGAGTTCTGCGGGACCAGTTCTTTGGTGGTGGTGACCAACAGGTAGCTCTGCCGGTTGATCTGCACCACACCCGCAGGCAACTGCGATGCGCCCACCGGCGTCGGGTCGGCCAGCAGCGGCTCCGTTAAACCGGTAACCCCCGTGTAGCGGACGCCGGCTGGGTCATCGACCGATGACGTGTCTACCCGCAAGGCGACCGGCGAGTAGTAGCCGCCGAAGCCGACCCCCTGGCCGGCGAAGCTGTCGCCGCAGACCTGAACGACGTCGGTGGGAAACTCCATGAACACGCACAAGTCGGTGGCGCCGATGCCGTAGTCGCGGGTGGGCGTGCCGGTCCCTGCGGTGGGACCGATCCGCATCACCTGACCGGGCGCCAGCGGCTGCAGGACCGGCTCTGGCATCGGAGCCGGCGGATCGGCATATGCGGACGAAAAGTCTTGCTGGGCAAGCAGAAACGCGATGTACGCAGCCATCAGCGAGCAGCGCGCGAACCGGCGGGAGTCGGCGCCGCTCACCCGCGAATCACAGCTCGGCGGCCAGCAACTCGGCGATCTGAATGGTGTTCAATGCCGCGCCCTTGCGCAGATTGTCGCCCGAGACGAACAGCGCCAACCCGCGTCCGTTCGGCACACCGGGGTCGTTACGAATCCGGCCGACCAGCGATTCGTCGACGCCGGCGGCAGCCAGCGGCGTCGGCACGTCAACCACCTTCACGCCGGGTGCGCCGTCGAGGAGTTCACGGGCACGCTGCGGTGAAAGTGGTTGGGCGAACTCAGCATTGATCGACAACGAGTGGCCGGTGAACACCGGAACCCGCACGCAGGTGCCGCTGACCAGTAAGTCCGGGATACCCAGGATTTTGCGGCTTTCGTGGCGCAGCTTCTGGTCCTCGTCGGTTTCGCCGGAGCCGTCGTCGACCAGCTTTCCGGCCAGCGGAACGATGTTGAATGCGATGGGCGCGACGTAGGCCTTCGGCTCCGGGAACTGCAGCGCGCTGCCGTCGTGCACCAGCTGCTCGGCGTCGTCGATCACCGCGCGGGCCTGGGTAGCGAGCTCCTCGACGCCGGCCAGTCCGGTGCCGGACACGGCTTGATAGCTCGAAACCACCAGCCGCACCAGCCGCGCCTCGTCGTGCAGCACCTTGAGCACCGGCATCGCGGCCATCGTGGTGCAGTTCGGGTTGGCGATGATTCCCTTCGGCCGGGTCCGCGCGTCAGCGAAATTCACCTCGGAGACCACCAACGGCACGTCCGCGTCCTTACGCCAGGCCGACGAGTTGTCGATCACCGTCACCCCGGCGGCCGCGAACCGCGGCGCCTGTACCCGCGACATCGTCGCGCCGGCGGAGAACAGCGCCACATCCAGACCCGCGGGGTCGGCCGTTTCGGCGTCCTCGACTTCGATTTCCTGGCCGCGGAAGGTCAACTTGCGGCCCTGCGAGCGGGCCGACGCGAAAAACCGCACGCTGGTTGCTGGGAAATCACGCTCGTCAAGCAGCGTGCGCATCACCTGGCCCACCTGGCCGGTGGCGCCGACAACCCCGATCGATAAGCCACTCATCAGCGACCCGTTCCGGCGTACACCCTCGCCGCCTCGTCGCCGCCGAGCCCAAACGCCTCGTGCAGCGCGACGACAGCCTTGTCCAGCTCGGTATCCCGGCACAGCACCGAGATCCGGATCTCCGACGTGGAGATCAAGTCGATGTTGACGCCGACACCGGCCAGCGCCTCGCAGAACGTGGCAGTGACCCCTGGATGGCTACGCATGCCGGCGCCGATCAGCGACACCTTGCCGATGTGGTCGTCGTAAAGCACTTGGCTGAACCCGATCTCGTCCTTGAGCGAGTCGAGCTTCTCCACCGCGACCCGGCCGCTGTCGCGGGGGCAGGTGAATGTGATATCGGTCTTACCGTTTTCGATCTTGGAGATGTTCTGCAGCACCATGTCGATGTTGACGTCGGCGTCGGCGACCGCCCGAAATACCTTGGCCGCGTAGCCCGGATGGTCGGGGATACCGACGATGGTCACTTTGGCCTCGCTGCGGTCGTGCGCGACGCCGGTCAGAATGGGGTCTTCCATGGGAATGTCCTTGATCGATCCGGTAACGACGGTGCCCGGCTCGTCGGAGTACGACGAGCGAACGTGCACCGGAATGTTGTAGCGGCGGGCATATTCCACACAGCGCAGCATCAGGACCTTCGCGCCGCACGCCGCCATCTCGAGCATCTCTTCGAAGGTGACGGTGTCCAGGTGGCGGGCGTTGGGGACGATCCGCGGGTCCGCGCTGAAGATGCCGTCCACGTCGGTGTAGATCTCGCAGACGTCGGCGTTCAGCGCGGCGGCCAGCGCGACGGCGGTGGTGTCCGAGCCGCCGCGGCCCAGGGTGGTGACGTCCCTGGTGTCCTGGCTGACCCCCTGGAATCCGGCGACCAGCACGATCAGGCCCTCGTCCAGCGCAGACTGCAGCCGGGTCGGGGTGACATCGATGATCTTCGCCCTACCGTGGGCGCCGGTGGTGATGACACCGGCCTGCGAGCCGGTGAACGAGCGGGCGTGCGCGCCCAATGATTCGATGGCCATCGCCACCAGCGCGTTGGAAATGCGCTCGCCGGCGGTCAGCAGCATGTCCAGCTCGCGGGCGGGCGGCGCCGGGCACACCTGCTGGGCCAACTCCAGCAGACCGTCGGTGGTGTCGCCCATCGCCGAGACCACCACGACGACATCGTTGCCCTGCTTTTTGGCCTCGACGATGCGTTCGGCGACACGGCGGATCCGTTCGGCGTCGGCCACCGAAGATCCGCCGTACTTTTGCACGACGAGCGCCACGTCGATCCTTTCCGACCTTTTCAGGCTTTTTCGGCCCCAGGGAGTTCCCTGCGCGTTGCGAGGTTCAGGTCGAAAAACAGGATACGTGGATCGACGGGGCGACGATGCGGGCCGGGCAGTCCTTCGAACAGCTGATGCTCGGTCGGTATTTGATATCCAATAAGGACCGGCGCACGGCCGGTGGTGGATGTGTGGTGAGGAAGGGGTGGTCGAGATGACCGCGGTGTTATGGGGTACCGAACCAGACGAGCATGACTATCCGGCGGCGGCGGACTACCTCGCGCTGCTCGCCGCGCCCGGGCAGATCAACGAAATTGTGGCGGCGTTGAAGAAGGCCCCGATCGTGTACAAGAAGGCCAAGGATCTGCTGCGGGCATCACGCCTGGCGCTGCTGCCCCTCGACAATCCGCATGTCGCTGCGGATCTGGCGAAGATCAAAAAAGGCAAGCAGCTGTCACCGATTCTGCTGGTCCGCGGAGACCTGACCAACGATGTGGCGTTGCAGATTGCCGACGGCTACCACCGGGTGTGCGCCAGCTATCACACCGACGAAAACACCGACATCCCGGTCAAGATCGTCCCGGCCGGGGACTAACGGCCTGGGGTTTTGGGCATTTGCGCGGGCGCGGTAAAGTACACAACGTGCAGCGGGTGCTCCTTCTCGGACGCCGCGGCGGGGCCTGATCTAGACCGGCCTCCCGTCGCGGGTGTTCGCGACGCGCCGGTCGCCGCCGTTGAGGCGCCCCTTCCCATTCCCTGGAGCAATCACCGTGATTAGGTCTTCTCAACCGTCGGCCGACTCCCCCGACGTATTCAAGTCCGCTAGAACCATCACCAAACCCGCCGGCCAACCCAACGCCGGCCAGCCGGCGTGGAATACCCAACGCGGGTCGTCGATGCCGATCGGCCGGTACCAACCGTTCGCCGACGAGGTCGAGGCCGTTCGGCTGGCCGATCGGACCTGGCCAGACCGGGTCATCACCCGCGCCCCGCTCTGGTGCGCCGTGGACCTGCGCGACGGCAACCAGGCGCTGATCGACCCGATGAGCCCGGCCCGCAAGCGCCGCATGTTCGACCTGCTGGTCCGGATGGGCTACAAGGAGATCGAGGTCGGGTTCCCGTCGGCGAGCCAGACCGATTTCGACTTCGTCCGCGAGATCATCACCGAGGGCGCCATCCCCGACGACGTCACCATCCAGGTGCTGACCCAGTGCCGTCCGGAGTTGATCGAACGCACTTTCGTCGCGTGCGAGGGAGCGCACCGCGCGATCGTGCACTTCTACAACTCGACGTCGATCCTGCAGCGACGCGTGGTCTTCCGGGCCGACCGCGCCGCGGTCCAGGCCATCGCGACCGAGGGCGCGCGCAAGTGTGTCGAGGAAGCCGCGAAGTACCCAGGCACGCAGTGGCGGTTCGAGTACTCACCCGAGTCCTACACCGGGACCGAACTGGAATACGCCCAACAGGTCTGCGACGCCGTCGGCGACATCATCGAGCCCACACCGGACGATCCGATCATCTTCAACCTGCCCGCCACCGTGGAGATGGCCACCCCGAACGTCTACGCCGACTCGATCGAGTGGATGCACCGCAACCTGGCCCGTCGGGATGCCGTCATCTTGAGCCTGCACCCGCACAACGACCGCGGAACAGCTGTTGCCGCAGCCGAATTGGGTTATCAGGCCGGTGCCGATCGGATCGAGGGCTGCCTGTTCGGTAACGGTGAGCGCACCGGGAACGTCTGTCTGGTGACGCTGGGCCTGAACCTGTTCTCTCGCGGCGTCGACCCGCAGATCGACTTCTCCAACATCGACGAGATCCGCCGCACGGTGGAGTACTGCAACCAGCTGCCGGTCCCCGAACGTCACCCCTACGGCGGGGATTTGGTCTACACCGCGTTCTCCGGCAGCCACCAGGACGCCATCAACAAGGGCTTGGACCAGATGAAGGTCGATGCGGATGCCGCCGATTCCGATGTCGACGACATGCTCTGGCAGGTGCCGTATCTGCCGATCGATCCGCGCGACGTCGGGCGCACCTACGAGGCGGTGATCAGGGTCAATTCGCAGTCCGGCAAGGGCGGGGTGGCCTACATCATGAAGGCCGATCACGGCCTGGCCTTGCCGCGCCGGCTGCAGATCGAGTTCTCCGGCGTGATCCAAAAGATCGCAGAGGGCACGGCCGGCGAGGGCGGTGAGGTCTCGTCGAAGGCGATGTGGGAGGCGTTCTCCGAGGAGTACCTGGCGCCGGTGCGGCCGCTGGAGCGGATGAGGCAGCGCGTCGAGGCATCCGACGAGGATGGCGGCGCGACCACGATAGCCGCGACCGTCAAGGTCGACGGGGTGGAGACCGAGATCATCGGTTCCGGCAACGGCCCGCTCGCCGCTTTTGTCGACGCGCTGGGCACCGTCGGGTTCGACGTGGCCGTGCTGGATTACTCAGAGCACGCGATGAGCGCCGGAGACGACGCTCAGGCGGCGGCCTACGTAGAAGCCTCGGTGGGCGGCAGGACGGTGTGGGGCGTCGGGATCGCGCCGTCTATCACCACCGCGTCGCTGCGTGCCGTGGTGTCGGCGGTGAACAGGGCCGCACGGAATTGACGCGTCAGGCCGAGATCTTGGCCAGGAGCATCCCCGCCAAGGTCTGGGCCTGCACGCAGCTGTCGGCCGCGACGGTGAGATAGATCCAGCCCTTGAGCACGTCGACGGTTGCCGGAGGCGTCACAAAGCAGAACGCCTGCTCGCCGAGTCCCGGGATGTTTTGGACTTGGCCGGCGGTCTGCTTATTGGTGGCGAATCCCTTCGACTGCGAGTCGAGGCACTGCTGGTTGGCGGGCTGGCCGTCGACGCAGTACAGGTCGTTGTAATACAGCTTGAAGCTGACGTCGTTGCCCGCCGACGGCACGGCATCGCACTGCCCTTCACTTGCGGACTGTGAGCCCTGCGGCGCTGGAAACGCCCTGCCCATCACTTCACTGATGTCGGCTCCGCTCAACAAGCCACAGAAGTTCGCAGGAACGTGCACATTGCCGCTCTTTGCCGCTGAGCCGTCGTGTGAACCGCCGCCGCATGCCGCCGTGATAACCGCGGCAGCCACCACCGCCGCCCACGCCAACGTCGTTTTCGCGTTCATCCCATAGCTGTTGATGCTGTTCAACATAATCGTCGGCGAACCCGAAGGCGCTGAGCTAGGCGGGATCAGGCGAGGAGCCGGGCCATCAGAACCGCGCGGCGACGATGCGGGACGCGCAGCGTCCCGGGGAGGAGCCGGGCCATCAGAACCGCGCGGCGACGATGCGGGACGCGCAGCGTCCCGGGGAGGAGCCGGGCCATCAGAACCGCGCGGCGACGATGCGGGACGCGCAGCGTCCCGGGGAGGAGCCGGGCCATCAGAACAACGCGAACTGCTCGCCGGCGCGCGCCGCGTCGACGAAGTCCTCGAAACCGGCGCCACTGACCACAGTCGCGACGGAATCCATGAACTTCGCGTCGGAAACCACCGGCACACCCAACTCGCAAGCCAGGTAGCCCTTGCCGTGCGCCGGACGGGATTCGTTGCAGATCACGAGCGAGGTTTCCCGGTCGACGGCATCGGCGTAGGCCAACCCGGCGTGCAGGATCCGCTCGACCAGCTCGTCGTGAGTCCGTTCGACCTCGGCCGCCAGCGCGACGCGCATGCCCTGCACCAGCGGCCTGCCACGGACGTACGGGCCCGGGTTGAGGTACGGGCATGGCATCCGGGAGGCCAGCATCTTCAACGGCCGAAGCTCGTCGTGGGTAACCCTGCCGCTAGGCCAGCGCCGACGGGTGACCGGCCGCACGGGCAGCCAGACGTCGCGCTCGCGGGCCCGCTGCAGCGCGGCAGCCAGCACGTCGGTCAGCACGACGGCGTCATCGAACGCGTCGTGCGGTCGCCGCTGGGTCACTCCCCAATGTGCGGCCAACGTTTCCAACCGCAGGTTGTCGATGCCCAGTTCCAGCCGCCGCGACAGCTCGACCGTGCACATGACGGTGTCGATCGGCAGTTCGACGTCGGCCATCTCGGCCTCCGCCGTAAGGAACGCATAGTCGAACGCAATGTTGTGCGCGACCAGCGTGCGGCCGCGAACCAACTCCACGACATCGCCGACGATGTCGGCGAACTGCGGCTGGTCCTCGAGCATCGCGGCGGTCAGGCCGTGCACGTGGGTGGGGCCGGGATCCACCCCCGGATTGAGCAGGCTGACCACGGATTGCTCGACTTGGCCGTGGCTGTCGAGGGCCAGCACCGCGAGGCTGATGACGCGGGCGTTGCCCGGTCGGAAGCCGGAGGTTTCGACGTCGATGACGGCCCATCCGGCCCCGGGCGCTGTGGCCGGCCGACCCCAGATCGTCGTCGTCGGGATTGCCACCGGCATGTCGGGCATAAGTGGAGGATGGCACGCCGAACCGACATCACCGGGTCGCTGCGTGCCGTGTCGTGCAGTTGACCCGACCAGGCCGACCCGCTGCGCTCGGAAAAGCGCCGAGCTTGCGATCGCCCTCAAGCCGACCAGGCCGACCCGCTGCGCTCGGAAAAGCGCCGAGCTTGCGATCGCCCTTAAACTGCGCGGGTGATCACCGCCCGAGGACGCCTGGCCCTGGCCGCCGGATCCGGCGCGCGATGGGCCTCACGGGTGACCGGCCGGGGGGCGGGCGCGATGATCGGCGGCCTGGTGGCCATGACGCTGGACCGTTCGATCCTGCGTCAGCTCGGCACCGGCCGGCGCACCGTCGTCGTCACCGGGACCAACGGCAAGTCGACGACGACCCGGATGACCGCGGCCGCGCTGCGCACCCTGGGCCCGGGAAGCTCGGTGGCCACCAACGCCGAGGGCGCCAACATGGACGCCGGGCTGGTGGCCGCGCTCGCCGCTGACCGCGACGCCGCGATGGCGGTCCTCGAGGTCGACGAAATGCACGTGCCGCATGTCGCGGACGCCATCGAGCCCGCCGTCGTCGTCTTGCTCAACCTATCCCGCGACCAGCTGGACCGGGTCGGCGAGATCAACGTGATCGAACGCAGACTGCGGGCCGGACTGGCCGAGCACCCGGCGGCGGTCGTGGTCGCCAACTGCGATGACGTGCTGATGACCTCGGCCGCGTACGACAGCGCCAACGTCGTGTGGGTGGCCGCGGGCGGCAGCTGGGCGGCGGACTCGGTCAGCTGCCCGCGCAGCGGCGAGGTGATCGTCCGCGATCAGGGCCACTGGTATTCCACCGGGGCTGACTTCAAGCGACCCAGCCCGCATTGGTGGTTCGACGACGACATGCTCTACGGGCCCGACGGGCTGGCGCTGCCGATGCGGTTGGCGCTACCGGGCTCGGTGAATCGGGGCAACGCCGCCCAAGCGGTCGCGGCCGCCGTGGCGCTGGGCGCAGATCCGGCAGCCGCGGTGGCCGCCGTATCCGGGGTCGACGAGGTCGCCGGGCGCTACCGGACCATTCGCGTCGGAGCGCATGCCGTGCGAATGTTGTTGGCCAAGAACCCTGCGGGCTGGCAGGAAGCCCTGTCGATGGTGGACAAGGATGCGGCCGGGGTGGTGATCTCCGTCAACGGGCGGGTGCCCGACGGCGAAGATCTGTCCTGGCTCTGGGATGTGCGCTTCGAGCAATTCGAACAACACTTTCAAGGGACTCCAGTGGTGGCCGCCGGCGAACGCGGGACCGACCTGGCGGTGCGGTTGGGCTACGCCGGCGTGGAACACACCCTGGTGCACGACACCCTCACGGCCATCGCGTCGTGTCCGCCCGGACCGGTCGAGGTAGTCGCCAATTACACCGCTTTCCTGCAGCTGCAGCGCAGATTGGCCCGCGATGGCTGACTCGGCGGTGCGGATCGGGCTGGTGCTGCCCGACGTGATGGGCACCTACGGCGACGGCGGGAATGCGGCGGTACTGCGGCAACGGCTACGGCTGCGGGGCATCGCCGCCGAGATCGTCGAGATCACGCTGGCCGACGCGGTGCCCGACAGCCTCGATCTGTACACGTTGGGCGGGGCCGAGGACTACGCGCAGCGGCTGGCCACCAAGCATCTCGTCCGTCACCCGGGATTGCAGCGCGCCGCGGCCCGCGGCGCGCCGGTGCTGGCGATCTGCGCGGCCATCCAGGTACTCGGCCACTGGTATGAGACGTCGGCGGGCGAGCGGGTCGACGGCGTGGGCCTGCTCGACGTGACCACCTCGCCGCAGGCCGCTCGCACCATCGGCGAAGTGGTCAGCACGCCGCTGCTGGCCGAGTTGACGCACCCGTTGACCGGGTTCGAGAACCATCGCGGCGGAACGGTTCTCGGCGACGCCGCATCGCCGCTGGGCGCGGTGAAGAAGGGTGCGGGCAACCGCGCCGGCGACGGCTTCGACGGCGCGGTCCAGGGCAGCGTGTTCGCCACCTACATGCACGGTCCCTGCCTGGCCCGCAATCCGGAGCTCGCCGACCTGCTGTTGAGCAAGGTGGTGGGTGAGCTGGTTCCGCTGGAGCTGCCGGAGGTGGACTTGCTGCGGCGGGAGCGTCTGCGGGCTTAGGTCACACTCGTTGAGATTGCACGCAGGGTTGTGGCCAACGCCGAATCAACGACCCTGGATGCAATTTCGACGCCGGCAACCCGCGTAGGCTTCTCGACCGGCGGCGAGTTTGTCGGTGGAGACCTATCTCGTTGAGCGGGCCCCGAACCACAGACGCGGCAAGATGGTCGGGTTCCTGCCGCTGGGCGACCTGATCGGGTTCGTGCTCGCCGGGTTACTGGTGACCGCTGACAGGCCTGGCTGCCGACCCCGACTGCGGCATGGGGCTGGCGGATGCGCTGTTGCTGGGAGCGCCGTTCGGCGTGCTCGCTCTCTATCTGCGGCTGCGGATCAACGAGTCGCCCGCCTATGAACAGGTGAGCAGCAGCGACGCCGGTCGACTGCGGCCGGCAGCAATTTCGGCACACAGTGGTGGAGCAGTGGAAGCCGATGGTGATCTGCGCGGCCGTGTGGTGACCTCCCAGGCCCCTGATTGCATGCTCACCGGATACATGCCGACATACCTCAAAGTGGTTGTGCACGTAGGTAAGACTGCCGGACGAGAGATGAACGTGGCGACGTAGGCGATTGAGCACTCAGGCCATCGCGCGGCGGCCGGTCAGCGCGCGGCCCAGGGTCAGCTCGTCGGCGAATTCCAGATCGCCGCCCATCGGCAATCCGGAGGCGATCCGCGTCACGGTCAGACCGGGGATGTCGCGCAGCATCCGCACCAGGTAGGTGGCGGTCGCCTCGCCTTCGGTGTTGGGGTCGGTGGCGATGATCACCTCGGTGATGTCGACGCCGTCGACCTGCTGACCGATCCGGTTCAGCAGCTCACGGATCCGTAGCTGCTCAGGACCGACTCCGGACAGCGGATCCAGTGCCCCACCGAGAACGTGGTAGCGGCCGCGGAATTCGCGGGTGCGTTCGATGGCCTGGATGTCCTTGGGCTCCTCGACGACGCAGACCTGCGAGCCGTCCCGGCGGGGGTCTGCACAGATGCGGCAACGCTCGTCGTCGGAGACGTTGCCGCACACCGCGCAAAACCGCACGCCGTCGCGCACCTTGGCCAGCACCGCGGTGAGCCGGTCGATGTCAGGCGGTTCGACGGACAAAAGATGAAAGGCGATGCGCTGCGCGCTCTTTGGCCCGATACCCGGCAGCTTGCCGAGCTCGTCGATAAGGTCCTGGACCGGCCCTTCGAACAAGTTAGGACTCCGGGATACCCAGCGCGCTGCCCATCCCACCGGCCAGCGGACCCAGCTGCTGCTGCGCCATCGTGGTGACCTGGTTGGAGGCGTCGGCGAGCGCGCCGACGATCAAATCTTGCAGCGTCTCGACGTCGTCCGGATCGACGACTTTGGGATCGATCTTCACCGCCACGACCTCGCCGCTGCCCTTGACGGTGACCTCCACCAGACCGCCACCGGCCTTTCCCTGCACCTCGGCGTTCGCGAGTCGCTGTTGGGCAGCCATCAGCTGTTGCTGCATCTGCTGTGCCTGGGCGAGCAACGCCGACATGTCGGGCTGGCCTCCGGGTTGCATGACGGTCCCCTTGCATCTTGGTCTCGACTTGGTTTCGCCTGCCGCTCGCGGGCGGTTCGCAGTTTCAAGCCTAGACGGCGGGGGCTAACGTGGCGCCGTGCGCGTACTACATCGCCTGCGTGTCGGGGCCGTGCTGGCCATCGGCATCGTCGCTGTCGTCACTGCCGCACCGACGCCGACGGCCCCGAATGCCGCCGCAGCCCCTGGCAACATCGCCGGCATGATCGTGTTCCTGGACCCTGGCCACAACGGCGCCAACGACGCATCGATCAGCCGTCAGGTGCCCACCGGACGCGGCGGCACCAAGGACTGCCAGGCCAGCGGAACATCGACCAACGACGGCTATCCGGAGCACACCTTCACCTGGGACACCACGCTGCGCATCCGCGCCGAACTCACCGCGCTGGGCGCACGGACGGCGATGTCGCGCGGCAACGACGATGCGCTGGGCCCGTGCGTCGACGAGCGTGCCGCGATGGCCAACGCATTGCACCCGAACGCGGTGGTCAGCATCCACGCCGACGGCGGGCCGCCGAACGGGCGGGGATTTCACGTGAACTACTCGGCGCCGCCGCTCAACCAGGTACAGGCGGGCCCGTCGGTGCAGTTCGCGCGGATCATGCGCGACCAACTACAGGCCTCGGGTATCCCGCCGGCCAACTACATCGGCCAAGACGGCCTGTACGGGCGTTCGGACCTGGCGGGCCTGAACCTGGCGCAGTATCCGTCGGTTCTGGTCGAGTGCGGCAACATGAAGAATCCGGTCGACTCAGGGCTGATGGAGTCGCCCGAGGGCAGGCAGAAGTATGCCGACGTCGTGGTCAAGGGCATCGCCGCCTACTTGGGCAACCAAGGTCAGACCGGCTAGGCCCGATCGCCCGACTCTCCCCCGCAAGCGGGTGGAGGGGCCTGCATCGTCCGTGGTCAGTACAGCTAGCTCTCGAGTTCCTTTTTCAGGTTGGCCAGCACCTCGGCTTGGATCCTTCTCAGCCCCAGCGGCGCGAACGTCTTCTCGAAGAATCCCTTCACGCCACTTGCTCCTGCCCATGTGGTCGTGACGGTGACGCTCGAACCCGGTCCGGCGGGCGCCACCGTCCAATTGGTGATCATCGTCGAGTTGGCGTCTTTCTCGATGATGGCGTGGCCGGCGACGTCGACATTGGCCCGGACATCGCGAACGCGGGATTTGGTGGCCTGCAGCTTCCAGCTGGCGACGGTTCCCTGCCCCTGCCCACCTTCCAGCACTTGGTAGTCGCGGTAGTGCGAGGACAGGATCCTGGGGCGGACGGTCTGGTAGTCACCGACGGCAGACAGCACGGTCGTGGGATCAGCGTTGATCAAGATGGTGTTGGCTGCACTGACCTGTCCCATAAGGCGAAACTCCTCTGTGCGGGGATGTGTCGGCACCACGCGCGGGCGCGATGACCCTGCGCGGGCTGATATCGGGGACTAGCGTATATGTGGTGCCTGTCCCTGCATCCGCACCGGCGGCTCATGCGGCGGGCGTCGCGCGGTTGTTGGCGAGCTATCGTTCGATTCCCGCGACGTCGGCCGTCCGACTCGCCAAGCCCACCTCCAATTTGTTTCGCGCCCGCGCGAAACGCGACGCACCGGGACTGGACGCATCGGGGCTGACGAACGTCATCTCGGTTGACCCTGACTCTCGCACCGCCGATGTGGCCGGCATGTGCACATACGAGGATCTGGTGGCGGCGACCCAGCCTTATGGATTGTCGCCTTTTGTGGTCCCCCAGCTGAAGACCATCACGCTGGGCGGGGCGGTCACCGGGTTGGGTATCGAGTCGGCCTCGTTTCGCAACGGCCTGCCGCACGAGTCGGTGCTGGAGATGGACATCCTCACCGGTACAGGCGAATTGCTCACCGTCTCGCCCCAGCATCATCCGGACCTCTACCGTGCTTTTCCGAATTCCTATGGCACCCTGGGCTATTCGACCCGAGTTCGCATCGAGCTGGAACCTATCAAGCCGTTCGTGGCGCTGCGGCACGTGAGGTTCAACTCGCTGACCGATTTGGTGTCGGCGATGGACCGCATCATCGACACCGGCGGTTTCGACGGTGTGCCGGTCGACTATCTCGACGGGGTGGTGTTCGCCGCCGACGAGAGCTACCTGTGCGTCGGTGTGCGTACCACCACCCCCGGCCCGGTCAGCGACTACACCGGACAACACATCTACTATCGTTCCATCCAGCACGGCGCCGGCATCAAAGAAGACCGGCTGACGACGCACGACTATTTCTGGCGTTGGGACACCGACTGGTTCTGGTGCTCAGGCTCTTTCGGTGCGCAGAACCCACGTGTGCGGCGTTGGTGGCCCCGGC
Organism: uncultured Actinomycetota bacterium; assembly: GCA_963751315.1. Taxonomy (GTDB): domain Bacteria; phylum Actinomycetota; class Actinomycetes; order Mycobacteriales; family Mycobacteriaceae; genus Mycobacterium. Next base: position 291,354 of record CAVVUH010000009.1, read on the forward strand.
GCTACCGGCGCAGCGACATGTACTGGAAGTTGATGGCGCTCGACCAGCGTTTCGGTATCGCCGACCGGATCGAGAAACGCCACGGCCGTCCGCCGCGCGAACGGGTGGTCCAGGATATCGAGGTGCCGATCGAGCGCACAGCTGAATTCCTGCAGTGGTTCCTCACTCATGTGCCGATCACGCCGGTCTGGTTATGTCCGTTGCGGTTACACGACCAAGACGGCTGGCCGCTGTATCCGATCCGGCCCGGATCAACCTACGTCAATGTTGGTTTCTGGTCCTCGGTTGCGGTCGGCGCGACCGAGGGCGCGACGAATCGGTTGATCGAAGCGAAGGTGGGATCGCTCGACGGCCACAAATCGCTGTATTCCGACTCCTATTACAGCCGAGAGGAGTTCGATGAGCTCTACGGCGGCGAAACCTATAAAACCGTGAAGAAAATCTACGACCCGGATTCGCGTCTCCTCGACCTCTACGCAAAGGCGGTGCAACGACGATGACGACCATCAAGGAATCCGCGGCCACCAGGACAGGCAAGTTGAGCCTCGCCGAGGTCTTGGCGGTCGTCACCGGCGGCGCCAAGCGGTCATTGCGGTTCACGGCTTACGACGGCAGCACCGCCGGACCGGAAACCGCCGTGCTGGGAATGGACCTGCTGACGCCCCGTGGCACCACCTATTTGGCCACCGCCCCCGGCGAACTCGGGCTGGCCCGGGCCTACGTCTCCGGGGACGTCGTATTGCGCGGGGTGCCTCCGGGCGATCCGTACGAGCTGCTCAAGTTGGTGGCCGACAAGCTCGAGTTCGGCAGGCCTTCGGCACGGCTGCTGGCCAGCATCATCCGCGCGGTTGGCGTCCAGCACCTGGTCCCCGCACCACCACCGCCGCAGGAGGTGCTACCTCGCTGGCGGCGGATCGCTGAAGGCATGCGGCACAGCAAGACTCGTGATGCCGAGGCCATCCATCACCACTATGACGTCTCCAACACCTTTTACGAGTGGGTGCTGGGTCCGTCGATGACGTACACCTGTGCCGTCTATCCGCATCCCGAAGCGACCCTGGAAGAGGCGCAGGACAACAAGTACCGGCTGGTGTTTGAGAAGTTGCGGCTGCAGCCGGGTGACCGGCTGCTCGACGTCGGCTGCGGCTGGGGCGGGATGGTTCGCTATGCCGCGCGCCGCGGCGTGCGGGCGATCGGTGCCACACTGTCAGCCGAACAGGCCAGCTGGGCGCAAAAGGCGATCGAAGCCGAGGGGCTGACCAACTTGGCCGAGGTGCGCCACTCCGACTATCGCGACGTCCGGGAGACCGGCTTCGACGCGGTCTCGTCGATCGGATTGACCGAGCACATCGGTGTCAAAAACTATCCGTCGTACTTCGCCTTCCTGCAGTCCAAGCTGCGCACCGGAGGCTTGCTGCTCAATCACTGCATCACCCGCAACGACAACAAGTCGAACTTCCGCGCGAGCAGTTTCACCGATCGCTACGTCTTTCCGGACGGAGAGTTGACCGGCTCAGGACGAATCGTGTCGGCGGTCCAAGACGTGGGTCTCGAAGTGCTGCACGCGGAGAACTTCCGGACGCACTACGCGATGACGCTCCGTGACTGGTGCCATAACCTGGTCGCGCATTGGGACGAGGCGGTCGCCGAGGTCGGTCCGGCCACCGCGAAAGTCTGGGGCCTGTACATGGCTGCGTCTCGAGTAGCCTTCGAGCACAACAACCTTCAGCTACATCACGTGTTGGCAACCAAGCTCGACGCATGCGGCACCGACGACCTGCCACTACGCCCGTGGTGGCAGCCCTAGGCGCTGCCACCACGGGCGGCTTCAGCCCACCGGCTGATTAATTAGCAGGGGTAGCAGGCCCAGCCGTGAGCGCCTGACGGCTGCCGCAGCAGCGTTCAGCCGTTGTCGATGCGGCGTGCGCCCAGTTCGTTCTGCAACAGCTCCAGCGCCGCCTCTTCGGGGTCGCGGCGCGGTGCCGACGAGTCGTCCTGACCCGCCTCGGCCAGCATGCTTTCCTCTTCGGCCCGCTGAGCGGAATCCTCGGCGGCAGGTGGTTCCGCCGATGGGGATGGACGCGAGACCCCACGAGCAGCCGGAGCCGCGCCACGCGCGGTACGCCGCGGCGGCACGACCGGCTCTTCGGTTGCCGTCAGATTGGGCGCGCCGACTTCACATCGCACCCGCCAGTCAACGCCCAGCGCGTCTTTGAGCGCCTCGGCGATGACGTCGGCGTTGCGTTGTTCGCACAGCCGCTTGGCCAGCGGCGCCGATTCGTGGCTCAACACCAATGTGTTGCCCTCCACTGCGCGTACGGTCGCGCCGGCCAACATGACCTCGGTGGTTCGGCTGCGTTGGCGTACCTTGTCGCGCACCGTCGGCCACAAGGTGCGGACTGCCGCCGCACCCGGTTCACCCGGGCTCTGCTCAGGTGGGCTCTGCTCAGGTGCGGGCTGCTTCGGGGGCGGGCTGGGCGCCGGCTCAGCGGCGGCGGCCGGCGGCGTGGATTGCGTCGGGGCGTCAGCCGGTTCGGGCGGCGCGGACTGCGGCCGTTGATCACCGAGCGGAATGGACATTTCCAGCCTGGTCTCGATCCGCTCGACGCGTTGCAGCAGCGCCGATTCGGTGTCACTGGCCGAGGGCAACAACAGCCGTGCGCAGATCACTTCGAGTAGCAGGCGGGGTGCCGTCGCGCCACGCATCTCGGTGAGGCCGGCGTGCACGACTTCGGCGTAGCGGGTGAGCGTCGCCGGGCCGATCCGGGCCGCTTGATCGCGCATCCGGTCCAGCACGTCTTCTGGCGCATCGACCACGCCACGCGCCGCAGCGTCTGGAACAGCTTGCAGCACAAGCAAATCGCGAAACCGCTCCAACAGATCGGTGGCAAATCGCCGAGGGTCGTGACCGGCGTCGATCACCGATTCGACCGCCCCGAACAACGCCGCGGCATCGCCGGCGGCGAGCGCGTCGACGGCCTCATCGATCAGCGCGACATCGGTGGCGCCCAGCAGCCCCAGTGCCCGCTGGTAACTGATCCGGTTGCCATCCGGCCCGGCTTCCGAACCGGCCAGCAACTGATCGAGAACCGACAGAGTGTCGCGGGGAGAACCGCCACCGGCCCGGATCACCAGCGGGTAGACCGCGTCGTCAGCGACGACACCCTCCTGCGTGCAGATCCGTTCGATCAGCGCCCGCATGGTGCGTGGTGGCAGCAGCCGGAACGGGTAGTGGTGGGTGCGCGACCGGATCGTCGGCAACACCTTCTCCGGCTCGGTGGTGGCGAATACAAAGATCAGATGCTCCGGCGGCTCCTCGACGATTTTGAGCAGCGCGTTGAACCCTGCGGTGGTCACCATGTGCGCCTCGTCGACGATGAAGACCCGGTAGCGCGACTGGGCCGGCGCGTAGAAAGCTCGGTCGCGCAACTCACGGGTGTCGTCCACGCCGCCATGGCTGGCCGCGTCGAGCTCGACGACGTCGATGCTGCCGGGTCCGTTGGGCGCCAGCGCGACACAGGAGTCGCAGACACCGCATGGCGTCGCCGTCGGCCCCTGTGCACAGTTCAACGACCGGGCCAGGATGCGCGCCGACGACGTCTTGCCACACCCGCGCGGGCCGGAGAACAGATACGCGTGGTTGATTCGGCCCGCGGTCAAGGCGGTGCACAGCGGCTCGGTGACGTGCTCCTGCCCCACCACCTCGGCGAATGTTGCCGGTCGGTACTTGCGGTAGAGGGCCACGGTGAGCAGGCTACCGACGCTCGCCGACGCCTTCTAACCCTGGCTCAGCAGCGACTCGGTGGCGGCCAGCAAGGCGCAGGTGGCCAGCCCGTCGATCGCATTGCGTAGGTCGGGTACCGGCGGCATCGTCGGTGCGATCCGGATGTTCTTGTCGTCGGGGTCTTTCCGGTACGGGAACGACGCGCCCGCCTCGGTGACGGCGATACCGGCCCCTTTGGCCAACGCGACGGTGCGCCGCGCCGTGCCCGGCAACACGTCGAGGCTGATGAAGTAACCGCCTTGGGGCTCGTTCCAGGAGGCGATCTTCGATTCACCAAGGCGCTTGTCCAGGATCTCCAGCGCCAACGCGAATTTGGGCGCCAGCAACTGCTGGTGACGCATCATCTGCAGGCGCACACCGTCGGCGTCGCCGAAAAAGCGCAAGTGCCGCAGCTGGTTGACCTTGTCCGGCCCGATCAACTTCTTGCCGGCGTACTGCAAATACCAGGCGATGTTGCCCAGTGATCCACCGAAGAAGCTGACGCCGGCCCCGGCGAAGGTGATCTTGGACGTCGACGCGAAGACGTAAGGCCGGTTGGGGTTGCCCGCGGCGGCGGCCAGACCCAGCACGTCGATCTGCCGGACGAAGTCGTGCGTCAACGTGTGCACCGCGTAGGCGTTGTCCCAGAACAGCCGGAAGTCCTCTGCCGCCGTGCGCATCTGGACGAGCCGCCGAGCCGTTTCCCACGAGTAGGTGATGCCGGTGGGGTTGGCGAACACCGGAACCGCCCACATGCCTTTGATGGCCGGGTCGACGGCGACCAGCTCTTCGATCAGGTCGACGTCCGGGCCGTCCTCGCGCATCGGGACCGAGACCATCTCGATGCCCATGGTTTCGGTGATGCCGAAGTGCCGGTCATAGCCCGGCACCGGACACAAAAACTTGACGCGCGGCTCGTCTTTCCAGGGCCGCGGCGAGTCCACACCGCCGTGCAGCAGCGAGAAGACGACGACGTCGTGCATCAGCTCCAGGCTGGCGTTGTTGCCCGCGATCAGGTTGGGCACGGGGATGCCGAGCAGTTCGCTGAAGATGGCCCGCAACTCAGGTAGGCCATGCTGCCCGCCGTAGTTGCGGGTGTCGGTGCCCTCGCCGTCGCGGTAGTCAGTCCCGGGCAGACTCAACAGGGCGTTGGACAGATCCAGCTGCTCGCTGCATGGTTTGCCGCGGGTGAGGTCCAGGGCCAGCTTCATCGACTGCAGTTCGGCGTAGTCCTGCTGGTGGCGGGCATGCAGTGCCTCGAGGTCCGTACGGCCTAGGGAACTGAACGAGCCGTACGACACCATCCACCTTTCGCCGTCGACACCTGGGCAGTCACATGGGGGACCCCGCGCACCCGCCAGAGCCCATTGACCCTTGCTGCCTTCCGGCCCTGGGGGAGTTCACAGGATAGACGCCGCACGGGGTCCACCGAGAGTCTAGTACCCGGGCTCGGATCAATCTTCGACAGCCACAAGACGCTGAGCTGCGCTCGGCTACCATGGCCGACGGAGGATTCGCCTAGTGGCCTATGGCGCTCGCCTGGAACGCGGGTTGGGTTAACAGCCCTCGCGGGTTCAAATCCCGCATCCTCCGCGCACAATCCGGGGTGTGGCCAGGCCTGAATGACCGGGGTCTGGTCGCTCCGGATATCAGCTCAAGGAGGCGCATGGGACGCAGAGCTGCCACCCTGTGGCACGGGACGTTCTCGATTGCTGCCGGCGTCCTCTATTTCTTCTTCGTGCTACCGCGCTGGCCCGAGTTGATGGGCGACACCTCGCACGCCCTCGGCACGGCGCTGCGAATTGTCGCCGGCGTCTTGATCGCCCTGGCCGCTTTGCCGGTGGCGTTCACCTGGCTGCGGGCCCGCAAGCCGGAGTACGGGACGCCGCAGCTCGCACTTACCCTGCAGACCTCGTCGATCGTGGCCCATGTGCTGGCCGGCGTGCTGATCGTCGGCACGGCGATCAGCGAGATCTGGTTGAACCTCGACACTGTCGGGCAGTGGCTATTCGGCGTTTATGGCGCGGCAGCCGCGATCGCGTTACTCGGCATTTTCGGGTTCTATCTGTCGTTTATCGCCGAGCTTCCGCCGCCACCGCCGAAACCGATCAAACCCAAGAAAGAAAAGCAGCGGCGGCAGCGACGCAAGAAGGGCGGCGAGGACGAGGCCGACGAAGCCGAAGAGGACGAAGCCGAAGCCACTGAGGACGAAGCCACCGAAGCAGAAGCCGACGGGGACACCGCAGCCGACGGCGACGACGCCGAGACGATCGAGACGCCGGATCAGGACGAGGAGCCCGAGGTCACCGCGCAAGACCCCGAAGTCGAGTCGACGGCCGAAGAGGCGCCCGCACCGGAGGACACCGAAGCCGCCGAGACGCCGCAGGGCGGCTTGCGCAACCGACGCCCCAGCGGCAAGTCGTCAGCGGTGCACCGGCGCAGACGTCCGCGCGGCAGTGGTGTCGCCGTCGAAGACTGAATCACCGGTCTGCGGCGGTAGCGCCATCAGGTCCAGCCACCCGATTATCAAGCGGGCGGCCGCCCCGATATTGCCGAGCTGGCAGTGGTTGCTCGCCTGCTCGGCGGCAGTGAAGATCCGCGTGGTCACCGACCGCGCGTTAGTCAGCGTGTCCGCCTGACGCCCCAACTGCTTCAGCGGCACATAGTGGTCGTCCGCGCCTGCAAGGAGCAGCACGTCGGCGCCGACCAGGTGGGAGATCTTGCGGGTGGTCATCGCGGTCGTCGAACGAAGAAAGTGGTAGGGCGTGGCAGTGCCGGTGACGTGCATGCCCTGCCGCAATCCCCACTGTGAGACCGGCTTGCGGGCAACGGCCCAGTCGGCGACGCCGTTGATGACGCCACGGGCACGCGCGGTAAGTAGCGCGCGCAAAGGAATCCGAACGCCGCGGCCGATTTGGCGCGCGATCGTCTCGAAAAAGTCGTCGAGGATGTCGAAAGCCACCACATGGCTGATCCGCGGTTCGAACCCGGCCGCGCGGATCACCAGACCTCCGCCCAGCGAGATCCCAACGGCGGCAACCTCGTCGAGCCCGAAGTGGTCGAGGATGGCGCCCATCGGCTGCTCCCACTCGGGGATCATCGTGAGGCCGAAGTCCTCGAGTGCGCTGCCCTGGCCCGGACCCTCGAACACGACGATGCGACGGCCCGCGTCGACCATGCTGGCGATCATCGGCAGGAATTCCTCGACGTAGCTGTCGAATCCGCCGAACATGACGATCGGGGCGCCGATCTGGCGGTCCGGTCGCAGATCGTAGGCCGGCATGGCACCGGCACCGAACGGGACAAACTCAGGAGCTACGTCGTAGATGCTGCGCATCGCTTCCAGAAACCTGGCGCGTGCGGCCGGTCGGCGCGGGTCGGTCGACGTCATGAAGAACTCGGCTGCCCGGTCGTAGTAGGCGCCGGCGAGCGGCCGATCGGCGGCGCGGGCGCGCTCGGCGAGGCCGAGGAAGCCGTCCATCAACTCCGGATAGGTGTTGGCGCGCGCCGCCATTTCGGCCACCTCGTCGATGGCCGACGGGCCGATCCACTGCACCCAGCGGTTGCACTGAAAGTTGATGCTGAAATCGGAGTGGAAGCGGTGAAAACCGATCGGGGGGGTGACGCCGCTGCCGTCGAGCCGGGGTGCTGACGAGTCCATCGCAATCTCCTATCGCAAGTTACCTTGCAATAGCATGCGCCCCAGAGCGAGCGATTGCAAGTAGAGTTGCGATAAAGTAGCTCGCATGGTCACTCACGTGTCGCACCGTCGCGGGGAGCATGTCCGCCGGAGCGTGTTGGCCGCGGCGTTCGACGAGTTGGTCGCCAACGGGTTCGACGGCGCCACCGTCGCCGGAATCGCCAAGCGCTCCGGCGTGCACGAGACCACCGTCTACCGCCGATGGGCTACTCGGGAGAACCTGTTGGTGGCGGCCTTGCTCGACCGGAGCGCCGACGCCATCCCCGCCCCGGATACGGGTTCGACCAGGGGTGATTTTCTGGCGCTTGTCCGCGACGTGATCGCCTACGCGCGCTCGCCCGCGGGCTTGGCCGTGATGCGCGCGGCGATGCTACCGGTTGACGACGCCTACGCCGGTGCCCGCCAAGCCTTCTGGGCGCGTCGCCTGGGCGCGCTGTCTCCGGTAGCGACGCGCGGTATCGAGCGTGGCGATCTGCGCGCCGACATCGACGCCCAGCTGCTGCTGGAGATGCTGGTGGCGCCGATCCACGGTCGGCTGCTGCTCAGCGGTGGACCCATCGACGACGGGTTCGCCGAACGGCTGGTCGACCAAGTGCTCACTGGCGTCGCGTCCAGACGATGACCTGATGTCGCCTCAGCCCCGGCTTCTCTTCCCTATGCTGAGCGAGTGCCAAACAACTATCGAGTCGTTCAGTGGAACACCGGAAACGTCGGCAAGAGCTCGCTGAAATCGATCGTCGCCAACTCCACACTCGAGTTGGTGGGGTGCTATGCCTGGTCAGCGGAGAAGGTCGGCCGCGACGCCGGCGAACTCGTCGGGATCCCGCCGCTGGGCGTTGCGGCCACCAACGATGTCGACGCGCTGCTCGCCCTGAAACCCGACTGCGTGGTCTACAACCCGATGTGGATCGACGTCGACGATCTGGTCCGCATCCTGTCCGCGGGTGTCAATGTGGTGACCACGGCGTCCTTTATCACCGGACACAACCTGGGCGAGGGCCGCGATCGACTATTGGAGGCCTGCGAGAAAGGCGGCTCCACGATCTTCGGGTCCGGTGTCAGCCCGGGCTTCGCCGAGCTGCTGGCCATCGTTTCGGCGATGGTGTGCAACCGGATCGACAAGGTCACCGTCAACGAGGCCGCCGACACCACGTTCTACGACTCACCGGAGACCGAGAAGCCGGTGGGCTTCGGCCAGCCAATCGACCACCCGGAGCTGGAGGCGATGGCGGCAAAGGGGACGGCCATCTTCGGCGAGGCCGTCCGGCTGGTTGGCGACGCGCTCGGCGTCGAGCTGGACGAGGTACGGTGCGTGGCCGAGTTTGCCCAAACCACCGCTGACCTCGAAATGGCGTCCTGGACCATACCCGCGGGATGCGTTGCGGGCGTCTACATAAGCTGGCAGGGCATTGTCGGCGGCAACACCGTGATCGACCTGAATGTGCGGTGGCGCAAGGGACAGACGCTTGAACCCGACTGGAAGATCGACCAGGACGGCTGGGTCATCCAGATCGACGGACAGCCGACGGTGACAACCAAGGTCGGTTTCCTGCCGCCGCCGTACTTCGAGGCCACGACGCTCGAGGAATTCATGGACCTGGGTCACATCATGACGGCGGTGCCCGCCATCAACGCGATCCCTGCCGTCGTTGCCGCGGCGCCGGGCATCGCCACCTACACCGATCTGCCACTGACGCTGCCGCGCGGCGCCGTACCTAGCTAGCGCGCCGGAATGTTCTGCAGCTTGGGCGCCTGGTCGGGGCAGTAGATGCTGATGGCGCTGCCGAGGAACTGATACGCCTGTACCTGAGTGGTGCCTCTGGGGAGGTTATTGGAGAGGAAATGAGCCGTTGCCGCAGCGTCGGGGTCGACGCCCTGAGCGAGCCGCCGGCAGGAGATCTTGGCCAGATACGGGTTGTAGTCATGCGGCCCGTAGATGCCGTAACCCGCGATCTGATTGTCGAAATCAGTGTCGGGGTCGGCGTATGCCGGAGCGGCCAGGCCAATCGCCGCGGCGATGGCGAGCGCCGCGTATCCCGCAAACACTTTCGCCTTCATGGGCTGAATCGTACCGCTCGCAGTTCGTCGTGCAGACCGAGCTCGTCTCCTTGCGCCCATCGTCACAGATCCTCTCGTCCCATTCGAAGCCCAACCGCACCACCGGTCGGGAAGCGCGATGCGGCCATCGCAAAACCCTCCCTCCCCGGTATCTTTCTAGTCGCCTATTCCGATTAGAGTAGCTAAGGTTACACACAGGCTAATTAGTTGATCGCCCTTCGCCCCTGGTTAAGGATGGGAGCACCCATGACGACCACCGAGCCGAGGACCGAGCCGTTGCCCACCCCGATCGAAGACGACGGCGAAGGCAAGGTCGCCAAACCGCGCCGGGACAAGCAAAGGTCAATCTTCTCTCGCATCCTTACCCGATTCTGGCTTGTGCTCGTCATCGCGAGCGTCGTGGCGGTCTCGGGATTCTGCGTGTACCGGCTGCACGGTATCTTCGGCGCTCATGGCAATGCCTTCGGTGGCGGTGCGGTCGCCGAAGAGATAAAGCCGTTCAATCCCAAGAAGTTATTACTTGAGGTCTGGGGCCCACCGGGCAGCGTGGCGACCATCAACTATCTGGATAAAGATTCCAAGCCGCAGCAGGCCCTCAACGTACCCTTGCCCTGGTCGATAGAGCTGACAACAACGCAGCCTTCCCTCCCCGCCAATCTCGTGGCGCAGGGAAGCGGCGGTTGGGTCGCCTGCAAGATCACCCTGGACGATAACGACGGGCGCGGGCCGGTCCTCAAGGCCACAAATCGATCCCCCGCCAACGAAACAGTGAATGCCTTCACCTTCTGCCTGAACAAGTCCGCATGAGTGAGACCGCCGAGGTTGCACGGCCTGTATCGCAGCCGTTGATCCCGCCCTTCCTGCCCCGGATGATCCATCGGCTTGCGGTGCCGATCGTGCTGCTATGGCTGGGCCTCACCGTGTTGGTCAATGTCGCGGTGCCACAGTTGGAGGTCGTCTCAAAAAATCACGCGGTGTCACAGAGCCCGAAAGACGCGCCGGGGATGATCGCGATGAAGAAGGTCGGATCGACCTTCGGCGAAATCGATAAGGACGGAAAGTTCAAGCCCGAATTCAACTCCGACAGTTCGGCGATGATCGTCCTGGAGGGTGATAAACCACTCGGGACTGCCGCGCACCAGTATTACGGCGAGATCGTCAAGCGACTCAAGCAGGACACCACGCACGTTCAGCACATCCAGGATTTCTGGAATGATCCGCTGACTGCCGCGGGTTCGCAAAGCCCGGACGGGAAAGCGGCATACGTCCAGGTCTACACCGCCGGCAACATGGGTGAGAGCTTGTCCACCGAGTCCGTCGAGGCCGTCCGCAAGATCGTCGACTCGGTGCCCGCGCCACCGGGGATCAAGGCCTACGTCACCGGCGCCGGTCCGCTGATCGCTGATCAATCCCATGCCGGCGAGAAAGGCGTCAAGACGGTCACAATGATCACCTTTCTGGTGATCATTGTGATGCTGCTTTTCGTCTACCGTTCGGTGAGCACTGTTTTCATCGTGCTGTTAATGGTGATGGTCGAAGTGGCCGCGGCCCGGGGTGTCGTCGCGTTCCTGGGGAATTACGGGATCATCGGGCTCTCCACCTTCGCCAACAACTTGCTGGTGTTATTGGCGATCGCGGCCGGAACGGACTACGCGATATTCGTGATGGGCCGATATCACGAGGCCCGCGGCGTCGGCGAGGACCGAGAACAGGCTTTCTACACCATGTTTCACGGCACCGCGCATGTCGTGTTGGGTTCGGGTCTGACCATCGCCGGTGCGATGTACTGCCTTAGCTTCACCCGGTTGCCGTATTTCCAGTCCTTGGGTGCGCCCTGCGCGGTCGGCATGCTGGTCGCGGTGTTCGCGGCGCTGACCCTGGGCCCGGCGGTGCTCGCGGTGGCCAGTTTCTTCAAGCTGCTGGATCCGAAGCGGATATTGCAAACCCGCGGATGGCGACGCATCGGCACCGCTATTGTCCGTTGGCCCGGGCCGATTCTCGCGGTGACGATCGCGATCGCCCTTGTCGGTCTGCTCGCCCTGCCCGGATACACAACGGACTACGACAACCGCCACTATTTGCCGTCCGACACCCCGGCCAACGTCGGCTATGCAGCCGCCGACCGACACTTCAACCAAGCCCGGCTGAATCCCGAGCTGCTCATGATCGAGACGGATCACGACATGCGCAATCCGGCCGACTTCCTGGTGTTGGACAAGGTGGCAAAAGCAATCTTCCACATCCCCGGTATCGGCCGTGTCCAGACCATCACCCGGCCCCTGGGCACTCCGCTCGACCACAGCACACTGGCTTTTCTGCTGAGCGCGCAAAGCGCCGGCCGGATCCAGACCCAGCATTACCAGGAGGAGCAGGCGCAGAACCTGCTGAAGCAAGCGGACGAGCTCCGGAAAACGATGGCAACCCTGCACCAGCAAATGGAAGTCACCAAGAGTCTCAGCGATACCACGCACCAAACCGCGCTGCTCACAAAAGAAACCGTGAAGATCACCGAGGCGTTGCGAGACGACATCGCTAACTTCGATGATTTCTTCCGGCCGATTCGTAGCTATTTCTACTGGGAGAAGCACTGCTTCGACATCCCGGCCTGCTGGACGCTGCGGTCCATCTTCAACGCGCTCGACGGCATCGACGCAGTGAGTGAGAACATTGAGAAGCTCAGCGCGAATATCGACAAATTAGACGCAATTCAGCCGCAGCTCGTGGCGCTGATACCACCGCAGATCGCCAGCCAGGAAGCAAATCTCCAAACAATAATGTCGAACTACGCGACGACGAAAGGTCTCAACGACCAGCAGGAGGCGTTGTCCGACAACGCCACGGCCATGGGCGAGGCCTTCGACAAAGCGAAGAACGACGATACGTTCTATCTGCCGCCGGAGGCTTTCAAGAGCCCGGATTTCGCGCGGGGCCTGAAACAGTTCATGTCACCCGACGGCCACGCTGTTCGTTTGATCATCTCGCACGAAGGCGATCCGGCGTCGCCTGAAGGCATCTCACATATCAACCCGATCAAGCAGGCAGTGCACGAGGCGATAAAGGGAACTCCCTGGGAGGGCGCCAAGGTCTACCTCGGTGGCACCGCGGCGCTGTACAAGGACATGCGCGATGGCTCCAATATCGACCTGATGATCGCCGGAATCGCCGCGGCCACTTTGATTTTCATCATCATGTTGGTCATCACCCGAGCCGTCGTCGCGGCCCTGGTCATTGTGGGTACCGTCCTGCTTTCGCTGGGCGCCTCCTTCGGCCTTTCCGTGCTCGTGTGGCAGTACCTTCTCGGCATCAAACTGCACTGGATGGTGTTGGCGATGGCGATCATCCTGCTGTTGGCCGTCGGGTCGGACTACAACCTGCTGCTGATATCCCGGTTCAAGGAAGAAATCCACGCGGGGCTCAAGACGGGCACCATCCGCGCCATGGCCGGCTCGGGTTCGGTGGTGACCGCTGCCGGACTGGTGTTCGCCGCCACCATGGCTTCATTCACGTTCAGCCCCTTGAGGGTCATGGCTCAGGTGGGCACCACGATCGCTCTGGGTCTGTTGTTCGACACCCTGATCGTGCGCTCGTTCATGACACCGTCGCTGGCCACCCTGCTCGGACGCTGGTTCTGGTGGCCTCAACACGTGCGGCCGCGCCCCGCAAGCACGATGCTTCGGCCGTACGGACCCCGCCCGGCAGTTCGTGAACTGCTGCACAACGTTCCGCCAAGCGGACAGGTGCAACCGCGGGAAGGGCCGCACGGATCGATGGTGAGTTCAGCCCGCCGCTGACCAGGCGCGCTAACCAGGTGCAGACGGCGGCTGATGCGGTCGCCGCGGGCCTACTACGACGGCGCCTTCGGCAACGGGGCCGTCCTGGCCTCGCCGTTGCCCAGCACTGTGTTGGCCTCCTTGACTAGGCCCTCGCCCCGCAGCAGGGAACGTACCGACGGGCGGGTCCCGTACGCGCGCAGCATCGTGCTGGCCGGGCGCGGCCTGACCTTGATCGGCCACCAGAACCAGCGCCCGAGGAGCGCCGCGATGGACGGCGTCATGAACGAGCGGACCACCAACGTGTCGAAGAGCAGACCCAAACCGATCGTGGTACCGACTTGGCCGATGATCCGCAAATCGCTGACCACCATGGAGCCCATCGTGAACGCGAACACCAGACCGGCAGACGTCACCACCTTGCCGGTGCCGCCCATGGCGCGGATGATGCCCGTCTTCAACCCGGCGTGGATTTCCTCCTTGAATCGGGAGACCAGCAGCAGGTTGTAGTCAGACCCCACCGCCAACAACACAATCACCGACATCGCCAGCACCATCCAGTGCAGTTTGAAGCCAAGGATGTACTGCCAAACGAGCACGGACAGCCCGAACGATGCACCCAACGAAATCGCAACCGTGCCAACGATGACCAAGGCGGCGATCAGGCTTCGGGTGATGAGCAGCATGATGATGAAAATGAGGCACAGCGAACCGATCCCGGCGATCCAGAGATCGTATTTCGAGCCGTCCTTCCAGTCCTTGAAGGTGGCGGCGGTGCCGGCGAGGTAGATCTTGGCGTCTTCGAGCGGCGTGGCCTTGAGCGACTCCTCGGCTGCCTGTCGGATCGAGTCGACACGCGCAATCCCTTCCGGCGTTGCGGGATCTCCCCGGTGCGAAATGATCAAACGTACCGCCTTGCCGTCCGGCGAGAAGAAATTATTCAGGGCACGTTTGAAGTCCGAGTTCTTGAAGACTTCCGGTGGCAGATAGAACGAGTCGTCGTTTTTCGCGAAGTCGAAGGCTTTGCCCATGGCCGTCGCGTTATCGCTCAGCTCGTCCATCTGCCCGAAGATCCCGGACATGGTGCTGTGCATGGTCAGCATCATCGTCCGCATGGACTCCATGGTCGCGATCATCGGCGGGAACTCCGCAATCATCTGCGGCATCAGCGAATCAAGTTTATCGAAGTCTTTGGTCAGAATTTGGAACTTATCGTCGATCTCGTCGACACCATCAACGGCGTCGAATACGGATCGCAACGAGTAGCATATCGGGATGTCGTAACAGTGTTTTTCCCAGTAGAAGTAGCTGCGGATGGGCCGCCAGGTGTCCTCGAAGTTTGCGATGTCATCTCGTAATTCTTCGGTGACAGCCTGCATTTCCTTGGTCTCACCGACCATTTTGTGGGTCGTGTCGGTGAGTTCTTTCATGAGGTTGTACATACGCGACATTCGCGCGATTGTGTCTTCGAGGTCGTCAGCCTGCTTGAGCATGTCGTCCATGCGGGCTTTCTGGAATTTCATCGTCTGTACCTGCCCGGCATTTTGCATGCTGAGCTGAAACGGAATCGACGTATGCTCCATCGCCGTGCCCTCGGGGCGTGTGATGGCTTGAACCCTGGAGACCCCCGGAACACGCAAGATGCCTTTGGCCAGTTTGTCGAGAACCAAAAAGTCTCCCGGGTCCCGCAAATCGTGGTCTGCCACGATCATCATCACTTCTGGCATCATTCGCGCCTGGGAAAAATGTCGCTCTGCGGCGTCGTATCCCTTATTAGCGGCAATGTCGTGAGGTATGTATAGCCGATCGTTGTAACTGGTTTGATATCCCGGCAGCGCCAACAGGCCGACAAGTGCGATCCCGCATGCCCCGGCGAGAATGGGCAGCGGCCAGCGCACGGTGGCGGTGCCTATCCGGCGCCAGCCACGGACCAGCATCTTGCGTCTGGGGTCGAACAAACCGAAGCGCCCACCGACGACGATCACGGCCGGAACCAGCGTGAGCGCGACCGCTACCGCGACGAGCATGCCAACTGCGCAAGGTACGCCCAAGCTTTGGAAATACGGCATCCGGCAGAAGCTCAGGCAAAATGTCGCGCCGGCGATCGTCAAACCGGACGCCAGCACAACGTGAGCAACGCTGCGATACGTCGTATAGAAGGCGGTCTCACGATCCTCACCAGCCTGCCGCGCCTCTTGATATCGCCCGAAAAAGAAAATGCCATAGTCCGTCCCGGCCGCAATTCCGAGGGATACCAGCAGATTAACGGCAAAGGTGGAGAGCCCGATCAGTCCGTGATATCCAAGAAACGCGACAATTCCTCGGGCCGCCGTCAATTCGATGCCGACCATAATCAGCAAAAGCACCACCGTGATGACGGAGCGGTACACCAGAAGCAACATGGTGAAAATCATCAACAGGGTCACCACGGTGATTTTCAAGAGGGTGCGGTCGCCGCTGTGGTGCATATCCGCCACCAGCGCCGCCGGACCCGTCACATAGACCTTCAGCCCTTGCGGCGGGGGCGTGCGGTTCACGATATTGCGGACTGCGGCTATCGACTCGTCTCCCAAGGTCGTACCTTGGTTACCGGCGAGGTTGAGTTGAACGTATACGCATTTACCGTCGGGGCTTTGCGCACCCGGCGCCGTGAGCGGATCGCCCCAAAAATCCTGGACGTGTTGCACGTGCTTCGTATCGTCTTTCAGCTGACGAATCAAGCTGTTGTAGTATAGGTGCGCATCGTCGCCGAGTTTCTGCTGGCTTTCTAAGACGATCATCGCGAAACTGTCGGAATCAGATTCCTTGAATTTCTGGCCCATAACCGTCATCGCCTGGACCGAAGGCGCATCTTTGGGGCTCAGCGACACCGAACGTTGCGCCGCGATCTGCTCCAACGGTGGAACGGCGGTGCTCACCAGGAAAACAATCGCCAGCCACGCCAGGATGATGGGAACCGCAAGCCGATGGATCGTCCGCGGCACGAAAGGCGGTTTGGCGTGCCCGTTGCTCGTCTGCTGGCTAATCATGCGGCCTTGAGCACGCAGTAGGTAAAGGCGTTGACTTCATGGGTGACTTTTTCGGCTTTGACCACACCGTCAACCACGATGCGACAGCCGATGGTGTTGCTATTGCCTTGTGCCACAATGTTTCCCATGACCGCTGCCGACGTCGTCGTAAGGTTCAACGACCAGGGCAATTGCGCTCTATCAACTCGTTTCGGATCAGCGTTGACATCGAAGTAGCCGATGTCCGCCACGGTGCCCGGGGGACCGAAAACCTCGTAAGTCAGCCGCTTGGGATTGAAGGGCTTACTGTCGTCGGTCGCGCTGTCCGAATACGAGGGATGCTTGTCAGAGCCGAAAATGCCGTGAATCCGCCACACCGTGAACCCCCCGAGGCCGACGACCATCACTATCACGAGCGCAATCCACGACCGGAGCAGAACCCTGAAAATCGAAGTCCCCTTCACCTCTTGCCGTCTTTCCGGTCTGCGACATCCCACCAGCCACCCCAACCGTCGGCACAGCGAACGCGGCGGGGCGTCTGAGGGTGCCTGCTTGGCAGTCACCGCGACCGAGCGACGGCGGCGAGGAGGCACCACCGAACCTTGACGAGTAAACCATGCCATTGGCCCGGATTGTTGGCTCCTTCCCGACGGCTCTTCGCTGCACGCTGGAGGCGTGCGACGTAACGCATGGCACGTGCGTAAACGGACGCTACCGGGTTGCACGGCCACCCGCAATCAGCTCAGGTGCGTTATTCTCGCGCGGTGCCGCAGCTCACGTTCCAGCGCGCCCGTAGCGAGGACAAGAAGCGCCAGCGTGCAGCGGCGCTGGTCGAGGCCGCCCGCGCGCTGGCGCTGGAGTCCGGTGTCGCGTCGGTGACCTTGACCGACGTCGCCAGCCGCGCCGGCGTGCACTATTCCGCGGTGCGCCGCTACTTCACCTCCCACAAAGAGGTGCTGCTGCATCTGGCCGCCGAAGGATGGGTGCGGTGGTCTAACACGGTGTGTGAGGGGTTGCGCGACGCCGGTCCCGTGTCGCCGTCGCGGCTCGCCAAGGAGTTGGCCAACGGTCTGGCGGCCGACCCACTGTTCTGCGACCTACTCGCCAACCTGCATCTTCACCTCGAGCACGAGGTGGAAATCGACCGGGTTCTCGAGGTCAAGCAGATCAGCACCGCTGCGGTGACGTCGCTCGCCGATGCGATCGAGCAGGCGTTGCCCGGGCTGGGACGTCCGGGCGCATACGACGTCATTCTTGCCGCGTACTCGCTGGCGGGGCCGTTGTGGCAGGTCGCCAACCCGCCGAAAAAGCTCGCCGACGCCTACGCGGAGGCGAAGGCGACAGACCTGCCGCCCGACTGGAACATTGACTTCACGTCCGCGCTAACGCGGCTGATTGCGGCCACCTGCGTCGGTCTTATGACAGGGCCCGCGGAGCCAGATCACGGCTGAACGCGCAGCTCGGGGTTGCGGGCTACCAGTTCCACACCGACATGTCGTTGGCCGGATAGTTGTGGCAGTTCTCGGTTTCCTTGGCGACGACGCCCTTGTTGTTGAAGAAGATCTTCATGTGGTTGGGCCAAGCCAACGACAGCTGATCGAT
This sequence comes from uncultured Actinomycetota bacterium, assembly GCA_963751315.1. Lineage (GTDB taxonomy): Bacteria > Actinomycetota > Actinomycetes > Mycobacteriales > Mycobacteriaceae > Mycobacterium. The sequence goes on from CAVVUH010000009.1 coordinate 309,255, forward strand.
CTGGGGTGCATAGAAGTTAGCCGAATAAGCCCTGCGGTCCGCTGCCGACAACGAGTAAAACCAGTGCGCCTTGTCTTGGGCGGCCTGGTTTACGTTCGGGTGATTGTCGTAGTCAGCCATGTACCGCTGGTAATAAACCGGCTCGAAATCCCTTGCGGCGGCCAATATCTGCTCGGCGGTGCAGGTCGTCGCGATCATTCTCCGAGGGATCGGAAAGTCCTCGGTGGAATCGTTGGATGAGCAGCCGTTGCACGGTTGGAACCCAGGATCGGCCACCGCGACTCGGGGGAAGGCGGTTGCGGCGGCACTAAGCGCGAGCACGGCAACGCCGACGCGGACGGCAGTGCCCAGATGAGAAAGACGCATGCGGCTACTATAACGCTTCGATAAAGGCCATGCCTAGGCGACCAAAGTACCTAGCCGGCCGGTTTGACTTCGAGGCCGATGTGCACCTTGTCAATACCACCCCGCACGATCGAGTGCGCATAGAACCACCAGGCGTGATACCAGTACCGCTTGAGCACGGCGTTGTAGACCCGCCGCGTCTCCGACTTCGGCAGGACCCGGGCGACCCCCTCGACCTCTTCGCTTTTGGGCTTGCCCAGCGCTGCGCTCTTGGCGAGCGTCACCCTGGGCGTGTTGTTGATCCGCTTTGTCTTCCACGACCCGTCGTCGGTGATGACGAGCAGCTTGTCGCCGTCGGGCACGCCCCAAATCGGGGTCGGTTTGGGACGGCCGTCCTTGGTGAACGTCGTCAACAGCAGGTACTTGGACTTGATGACGTCCGGAAAACTAAGAGCCACGATCTTCTTTATATCTGCCCGCTGCCTGCCGTGCTCAGATCAGTCGTCGGCAAGCTCGCGACCTTCGATCAGGTCGCCTATACCCGTCACACCTAGTCGCTCGCGGAACGTCTGTGCGGTGTAGCCAACGGCCGTCGCATCGGTTCGGGCCCGCACGGTCGCCGACCGCGGCATGTGAAACAGCACGCCGATTTCGCCGAAGTAGTCGCCGGGTCCGGCTACCTTCACCAATTCCTCTCCGCCATCGGCTAATTCGCGCACAATATCGAACTCACCTTCGGACACGACATAGATCAGATCGCCCATCGTGCACTGCTCAAACAGCACCTCGCCGGCGTGCAGGCGGACAGTTTCGGGTGGCCGGTTCGCCGACACGAGCGCCGGTGCCAGCTCGACGACGCGATCGGCCATCGGCAAGATCCGGCTGTCGTGGGTGGCGACCACCACTACACGTTCGCCTTCCGCGAGCGAGCGGATCAGCCGCAGCACCTCCTCCACCTGGATGAAGTCGAGGTGCGCAGTCGGTTCGTCGGCGAGGATCAACGGCGGATCCAGCGCGATCGCACGAGCGACCGCGACGCGTTGCTGCTGCCCGCCGCTCAGGTCGCCGGGTCGATGTTTCATGCGGTCTGAAAGATTGACGCGGGTCAGGAGTTCCTCGGCACGACGACGCGCCCACGCCCGTGACATCCCAGCCGCGCGTATCGGAATCATCACGTTCTCGATCGCGGTGAGGCTGGGCACGAGGTTGAACGCCTGGAAGACGATGCCGACCTTGTCGCGCCGGTATTTCGCCAGCGCCCCGCCCTCGAGCGCTGTGACGTCGACGTCGTCGAACTTGATTGCTCCAGATTTGGGGCGCAAAATTCCGCCGAGGCAGGACAGCAATGTCGTCTTCCCGCAGCCGCTGGGCCCGAGCAGGATCAACAGCGACCCGGCCGTCACGTCGAGGCTCAGGCCGTTGATCGGCCGGAGCGCGTAGCCGCCGCTGGAGTATTCGACGACGAGGTCCTGGATACTGAGGTCGCCCACTGTTCAGGGACCTCCGAACGCGAGCGCGGGATCGACCGCCACCGCGCGTCTCAGCCCGGCAACGCTGGCAAGCAGGCCGATCACTATCGCGATCACCGGCAGCGCGAGGTAGGCACGTATCGGCACGACCACGGTCATCGGGAACAACGGTGCCAGCAGCTGCGACAGGGCGACGCCCAGCGCCGCCGAGAGTAGCGCGACGACGACCGCCTGCAGCGCGAGCCCCGCCAGAATCGAGCGGGTAGGCACGCCGATCGCCTTGAACACCGCGAAGTCGCGCAGGCGTTCGAGCGCCGAAAGGTACACCAAAGATCCGACGATCAACACCGCCACGATCCACAGCAAGCCAGCCACGATCGTGATCGAAACGACCGCGACCTTCAACGGGCGCAACAGGTCATTGACACCGGCCGCTCGATCGAGGGTCTGGTAGCCGTCCGGGAGTTGTCGTGGAATGCCGAGGATCCCGATCGAGGTGACCATTGGCTGCCCGGTGTACGCCAGCTGTTGCAGTCCCTCGGTCGTCAGGAAGATGTTGGGCATCTTCGCCAATGCGGTCGAATTGGGCACAACGCCAACGATTCGCAAAGTGCGCGCACCGACCGGTAGATCTTCGCCGATGTGTCGGTCCAGCGTGCTCGACACCGCGACCTCGTCTGGCGTCGACGGCGCCCGACCCTCCGAGACGCCCGGCATGCCGGGTCCGCGCTCGGGCGCCCCGAACGCCGTGGCGTTTCGCGTTGACGTGCCTTCCCTGATCGTCGACGCAGCGGTGGCCAGCGGGGCCGCGGCGACGATACCGGGTTCAGCGGCCACCCGGGCCAGGTCGACTTGCGCGAATGGTGTTGAGCCCAAGAACGGTCCGGCGGCGCCGGACTTGACCACGAACGAGTCAACGCCCATCGAGTCGACGGTTCGCTGCGCCTCTACCCGAAAGCCGTTGGCAAGCCCGGTCAGAACGAGCGTCATCGCGAAGACCAACCCGGTGCTGAGAATCGCGATGACGAGGCGCCGCCTTCGCCATTGCATGTCACGGAGGGCCGCAGACAGCATGCTCGCGACGTTACCGATGACCAGGCATTTTCGGGCCGGGTTTGGCCATGTTTGCAGTCCCGCCGGGTGTCATGGCATTGCTGCGGCCCAGGCGATGTGCCCCTCGAAGCCAAGCGATGCCGCCATGTCGCGGTAGCGATTCACAAACTCCAGATAATTCACGCCTTCGCCGCGAGTCCGGGCCAGCAAAGCGCGTGACCGCAGCAGCCAGATGTCGCGCATAGCCAGACCGTCATCATCATCGACCGGCGCGCCGGCTAACCGTTCGATCGCGGCTTCGGCCTCGGCGAGATCACCTTCGCCCGCGCGATCCAGGAGTGTCTCGACCAGAACGCCTGTGACGATAGTGCTCCACACCAGCAGCCCCCGCTCACACAACAAATGGTCGAAAGCGGCACGCATGACTGGGATGGCGTCATCGCAATCTCCACGCCGGGCCCTCTCACGCGCCAGGTAGACATCGGCGAACAACACCGCCACCGGCTTGTATTCGGCATGAGTGTCGGTCCCGGCTACCGCTGAGCCACATCCGTGACAGAACCGTGCGTTGTCGAAAAGTTCGACGCCGCACGAGCGGCACGCCGCTACGGCCGTCATCCGACCTCCGCCGCTCGACCCCCGTGTTGTCAGGATAGGGCGCCAGACAGCTGACAGCGGGGTTGTTGGCGGAGTTAGGCTGTGGTCATAGGGGTAAGGACGACTGCAGATGAACGCGGATGAACACTGACGACAAGTCCGTCACAACTCTGGAAGACCTCAGAGGCGATCTGGCGCTTCGGCACCAGTGGATACCCAGCAGCGGGGCCTCGGTCGACCCCGCGATCGTTGAGGCTGACATGGCGGCCCTCGACCGCGACGGCTACGTCATTTGGGAGAACCTGCTCGGTACCGAGGACTGCCGGCAGATCCGTGACGTCGTGCGTCCCTGGCTCGGACATACTGGCCGCAATTCTTTCGAGGGCCATCGCACCCAGCGCATCTACAGCGTGCTGAGCAGGACGCGGGTGTGCGACCGGCTTGTCGATCATCCACGGGTGCTGGCGGTGCTGGATCGGTTGCTGATGCCCAACTACCTGCTTTCGGCGTTGCAGGCCATCAACATTCAGCCCGGAGAGTCCGCGCAGTTGGCTCACCACGACGACGGGTTCTACCCGATTCCCCGTCCGCGGGCGCCGTTGGCGGCCGCGACGATCTGGGCGATCGACGACTTCACCGCCGACAACGGCGCGACGGTGCTATACCCGGGCAGCCACCACTGGGGCAAGCGGCGACCGGGCCCGGACGATCAGTCGCTACCCGTGGTGATGCCCGCGGGCTCGTGCGTCTTCTTCGTGGGCACCCTGTGGCACGGCGGAGGAGCCAACACCACCGCCCGCGACCGTCTTGCCGTCACCGCCCAGTACTGCCAACCGTGGCTGCGACCGATGGAAGCCTTCACCCTCTCGGTGTCGCGGGAGATCGCCCGAACGGTTTCCGACGACATTCGCCGCATGCTCGGCTACAGCATCCACCCACCGTTCGTCGGTGCGGTCGACGGCCTGCATCCACTAAGGCTGCTGGAACAGCCTTAGCGCCTTCCCGATACCGCCCGCTTTCGCTGTCGGGGTTCGCGGTAGGTTGCGCCGAACTGCGGCACCTCGAGGGGACCGGCGTGCCGGGCCGCATCGATGGCATTGCGCAGCGGACGAGCCAAGCCCGCGAACGACGCCATGTCGAACACCATCGGTGTCAGCAGCCGGTTGTGGACATAGCCAAACGCGCTGGCGGTCTGGGGATCGGCCCATCCGAGGGTTCCGCCCAGACCGATATGGCCGAACCCTTTGAGCAGGCCGGGTACCGGCGATTCGTGATAACCGAGGTGAAACGGCATCGGCACCATCATGTTCAAATCCGGGAGCACCCGCGGCTTGCCGGCCAGGCCATTGACCAACTCCGACGACAGGAACTGTGTTCCGTCGATGCGACCGTTGTTGGCCAATGCGGCGTACATCTTCGCCAGGCCGCGGCCAGTGACAACACCATTGGCCGCGGGAACCTCACCGTCGAGGAACGGGATATCGCCCTGCACAAACGATTTGATACCCGGGAAATACATTGCGCCCAGGGCCCCGGAGAACGGCAGACCCGCCACCCGTGGCGCGACGAAGTTGAACACCGGATTGGGCCGACTGCTCTGCGGGGCCAGAATCTGCGCGACCTTGGTCGGCGCGCCGGCCGGAGGTCGGCCGAGATGGAGACCGTCCGTGTTCAGCGGCTGCGCCAGCTCGCTGCGAACCAGCTCGCGCATGCCCATACCGGTCACCGATCGGGCCAGACCGGACAGCAGCCAGCCGTAGGTCAGCGCGTGATACGCCGGGGCGCCGCGCAGGTGGTCAACCGGTGCCGCGGCCAGCCGCTCCTCCATCAGGTGGTGATCCATCAGTTCCGTCTTGCTGACGCCCTTCAGGTGCGACAGCCCGGATCGATGCCGCAAGACGTCGCGGACCGTGATGTCGGCTTTGCCGTTGGCCCCGAACTCCGGCCAATACTCGGCAACAGGTGTGTCGTAGCACAGCAACTCCCGGTCGACGAGCCGGTGAATCACCGTCGATGCGATGCCCTTCGTCGCTGAGAACACCATCGCGCTGGTATCGGCCGTCCACGGCACCTCGCCGGCCCGATCTGACCACCCCGTCCAGACGTCGACGACCGGGCGGCCCTCGATGTAAACGGACAGGGTCCCGCCACCGAACCGGCGCCCGGGAAACAGCCGGGCGAACAACCGGATTACGTTGGCGAACCGCGGATCGGCTGCGCCGTTAACGCCGCGTGGCAGGCCGCTGTCGCCTTGAAGCAGAGACGGTTGAACCACTGTGCTATCGCGCAACTCGAGGTTGACCCGCATCGCCGCGCCGCGATCCGATCATGGCGTGATGCTATTACTCATGGAGAGTCCGGCGTATCAAAATCCGCTTTCACGAGTAACCGGGGGGACCGCCGGCTCCCCCACCTGCGGCGGGATGGCAACATTTAAAGATGAGTAGACGCCGTATTGCTCGCATCGTTGGCACTGCGCTGGTGCTGGTATGGGCCTTGTCAACCGCGCCCGTGGGCCTTCGGGTTGCCCATGCCGATCCGTGTCCGGACGCCCAGGTCGTGTTCGCTCGCGGCACCGGCGAGCCCCCTGGCGTCGGCGGGGCCGGCCGGGCGTTCGTCGACTCGCTCACTGCGCAGGTGCCCGGGCGGTCCGTGGATGTCTACCCGGTCAACTACCCGGCGACCGACGATTACGTCAACAGCGCCAAGGCCGGCGCCGGTGATGCGGGTGCTCACATCCAGAACGTGGTGGCAAGCTGCCCGAACACCAAGATGGTGCTTGGTGGATATTCCCAAGGCGCGGCTGTCATGGATCTGACAACCAATGAGTTACCTGCCCGCGTTGGTGGTCATGTCGCTGCGGTCGCCCTCTTCGGCAATCCGTCAAGTACCTACGCGCGGCAGTTGGGGGCCGACCAGTTCCCGCCGATCAGCCCGGCCTATCAGGCGAAGACGGATGCGATATGCGTCCCCGACGACATGATCTGCGCCGAAGGCGGGAACATGCTCGCACACCTGTCGTATGTTCCGGATGCGACCAGCCAGGCCGCCACATTCGTCGCGGGCCGACTCTAGCGCTCCTTCTTCCGATCCGTATCCCGGCTCGGCTGCACCCGTTTGGGCTCGCCCGGCATTTTCGGGTAATTCGGTGGGTAGGGCAGATCGCCGAGTCCGCGCTTTTCGTCGGCCTCGACCATCTCGAGCAGCGGCGCGATTGACTGGTCAACCGAATCCATGTCGGCCCAAGGGTCGTCGCGGCGGGCCACCAGATCCGCCACGGTAGCCATGGTGTAGTCGTCGGGTTCGGCGGTGGCCAGCTCGTCCCACGTCAGCGGCATCGACACCGTCGCGATTTGGGTGCGCCGCACCGAGTATGCCGACGCGAACGTGCGGTCGCGAGCGTTCTGGTTGAAGTCAATGAAGATCCGCTTGCCCCGTTCTTCCTTCCACCACGAGGTCGTCACCGCATCCGGCGCACGGCGCTCGACCTCCCGTGCCAGCGCGATGCCGGCGCGGCGCACAGCAACGAAATCCCAATCCGTTTTGATCCGCAGGAACACGTGGATACCGCGGCCCCCGGACGTCTTCGGGTAGCCGACCAGTCGGAGTTCGTCGAGCAGCGGCCGCAATACGTCGACGGCAACGCCGCGGGCCTCGGCAAAACCCGTGCCGGGCTGGGGATCCAGGTCGATGCGTAACTCGTCGGGATGCTCGGTCTCCGGGCAGCGGACTTGCCACGGATGCAGTGTGACGGTGCCCATCTGCGCCGCCCACACGATCGACGCGGGATGGGTCACCTTCAGCGCGTCGGCGGTCCGCCCGGACGGAAACGTGACGCGGCACGTCTCCAGGTAGTCGGGGTGGTGCTGCGGAATTCGCTTCTGGTAGATCTCCTCGCCGTCGATACCGTCGGGGAAACGCTGCAGATGAGTGGGCCGGTCCCGCAGCGCGGTGAGCATCGGGCCGCGAGCGACCGCGAGGTAATACTCGACGAGTTTGCGTTTGGTTCCCTTGGCTCCCAGCTTGGGGAAATAGACCTTGTCCGGGTTAGTGAGCCGAACCGCGATCCCGTCGACGTCGAGTTCTTCTGCTGCTGCAGCCATATCAGGATTCCAGCACGCCGCCGGGGTCATCGACCGGCCAGACGCGACAATGAGTCCATGAAGTCTATGGACCTCCCCGTGCTGCCGCCGATCTCGCCGATGCTGGCCAAGTCGATTCCGTCGATCCCGCCCGATTCGTCCTATGAGCCGAAATGGGACGGATTCAGGTCCATATGCTTCCGCGACGTTGATCAGGTCGAGCTGGGTAGCCGCAACGAGCGACCGATGACCCGCTATTTTCCCGAGCTGGTCGCGGCGGCCAAGGACGAGCTGCCGGAACGGTGTGTGATCGACGGCGAGATCATCATCGCCACCGACCACGGCTTGGACTTCGAGGCGCTGCAGCAGCGCATCCACCCGGCCGATTCACGAGTGCGGATGCTCGCCGAACACACGCCCGCGTCCTTCATCGCGTTCGATTTGCTCGCCCTCGGCGACGACGACTACACCGGGCGACCATTTTCCGAACGCCGCGCCGCGCTGGTCGACGCTGTAGCTGGTTCGGCGGCCCTTTCGGCCCGCTCGATCCACGTCACGCCCGCGACGACCGATCTGGCGACCGCGCAACGTTGGTTCGACGAGTTCGAGGGAGCCGGCCTCGATGGCGTCGTCGCCAAGCCGCTGGGAATCACGTATCAGCCGGACAAGCGCGTGATGTTCAAGATCAAGCACGAGCGCACCGCAGACTGCGTGGTCGCCGGTTATCGCGTGCACAAGTCGGGCGGCGAGGCGATCGGCTCGCTGTTGCTCGGGCTCTACAAGAACGACGGCACACTCGCATCGGTCGGCGTCATCGGCGCGTTTCCGATGGCCGAGCGGCGGCGCCTATTCACCGAGCTACAGCCGCTCGTCACCGCGTTCGATGGCCACCCGTGGAATTGGGCTGCCCACGAAGCAGGCGAACGCACGCCACGTAAGAACGAATTCTCCCGCTGGAATGCGGGCAAAGACCTCTCGTTTGTCCCGCTGCGACCCGAACGGGTGGTTGAAGTTCGCTACGACCACATGGAAGGCGCAAGGTTTCGCCACACCGCGCAGTTCAACCGCTGGCGCCCTGACCGCGAACCACGGTCATGCACCTACGCCCAGCTCGAAACCCCGGTCACCTTCAACCTCGGCGAGATCGTGCCGGGGCTCGGCAAGGTCTAAAACGGCGGCGGTTGGTTGCGTTCGGCGATGTGGGCAGTATTGAGGGCGCGTTCGGCATCGATGCGGTAAGCGCGGTCTTGTTCGCGTGACCGGCGGCGCCTGGGCATCATGATTCCGCGGTCGCCGGGCGATCGTTCCACCGTTGGGGCCGTGGGTAATTCGCCGGTGGGCAGGCACAGGCTGAGGAAACAGCAGGCGACTGCCGGGGCGGGTGGTGTAGGTCTGGCCGGTTGGCGCTGTCCAGAGGATGGTGCCATCGTGCCGTTGCTTGTCAGACCAGCCAGTCCAGAACGTTTTCAGCAAATGGTGCTTTCGACAGAGGCATTTCAAGTTCGACGCGATGGGTCAGCCCGAGAGGGTAGGGCACCGTGTGGTCGATATCGCAGAATTCGGCGGGCCTGTCACACCCCGGGAACCGACAGGTCAGATCCCGACACCGGATGAACCGCTCCAGCGCAGCCGATGGGCGGTAGCCCGATTCGGCGGGTGCGTCGCTCGGCTGCGATAGAGGCGTGACCTTGGCGCCGCCGCGGATCAACTCGGCCAGCAGCGGGGCCGGCACCGCTCCGCCGCTGACAATCCAACCGGCGGGCGGTTTAATCCCGTCGCCGGGCGGATCGGGTTCGGGGTCGGGAGCGAGCGCCTCCGAAAGCGGTGTGGCGGCGGTAACGGGCCGCGCCGGAAGTTCGCCGGACATGTGCGGGTCAGGGGCCGCAGTCAACGCCGATTCTTCGGCGACGACGTGAATGACGACACTTGTCGCCCGCTGGTCAACATCGACACCGGCCGGGCACACAACGTTACCGCAGCCACACGCCAGCCGGTCGGCCCCGGCGGCAAGCGCGCCTAACCCGTCGGCGCGGCGCTGGGCGATGGTGCGCGGGTCATCATCGCACACCCCATGAGCCATCTGCGTCAGCCGCCGATCCAGCATCGCCGCGTCGGTCGAGTACAACGTTCCCCATAAGTTGGTCGTGCCATCCTGGCCGTGCGGCGAGTCGATCACAACATCGCGGCCGCGGGCCGCCGCTCGAGTGCGTCGCAGCGCTGCGGGATCGTAGCGATCGACAATGGCGTCGATCGCTTGCTCGGTCTTTGCCGCCGACAGCGGCCCGAACCGGATGGCCTCCTCGGCCAACGTCTTATCGGCCAAGGCCAGCGCCGCCGCGTCCTTGATCAAATCGGTGCGCCAGACGATCGCGGCTACCAACCGCGCGCTGATCGCCCCGTCGACGAACAACGCCGCCACATTAGGCAGCCGGTCGCGTAGCGCGACACTCAGATACATCTGGCCCGACGCCGTGCCGTGGCTGACGTGCAAGGCGGCGCCAACCTCGGCGGCCATTGAATCCCAGTTGTCGCATGACCACTGCGCGCAGTCGCTCGGTCCGTCAGCGCGTCGGCGCACTAACTCCGCGATCGCCGCCAGCCGGCGTGCAGAAGCGGCCGCCTCGACGCACGCCCACCCGGTGATGGCGGCGATCACCATGCTGCCGTCCGCGGTCGCCAGATCGTCAGGCCCCGGCAGCCCTGTGTCGAACATATGTGTGATTTTAGTCGCCGGCACTGACTCGGCAGGGCGCCGCAGCCCGTGATCTGTGGATGAATGTCTAGCTGTGGATAACTGTCAAAGCAGCAACGGCAAAACCGGTTACAACTCGATCACACCGCAACCGACAGTGTCGATAACCCGCGCAGCGTGACATTTCGCTTATAGACCGGCTCACCGTCCAGATGCGCTTCGGGGAAGCGCGCCGTGACCGCCGACAGCGCGACCGCGGCCTCCAGCCGAGCGAGCGGAGCGCCCAGGCAATAGTGCAGACCTCGTCCGAATGCCAAGTGCCGGAAACCGTTTCGATCCGGGTCGAAGGTCTCCGGCCGCTCGAACTCGGCGGAGTCATGCTGAGCTGCGGCCAGTAGCAGCATCATTGAATCGCCCTTGACGACCGTGGTATCCCCAATCGTCATGTCGCCGGCGGCGATTCGGGCTACCAATTGCACGGGCGGGTCGTAGCGCAGTGTTTCCTCGATGACCGCCTGCGCGCGATCTGCGTCGGCGCCCAGCGCGGCCCATTGCCTGGGGTGGCGCAACATCGCCAAGATCGCGTTGGCGATCAGGTTCACGGTGGTCTCGTGTCCGGCGATCAGCAGCAGGCTGCACGTCGAGACGATCTCATCCTCGGTTAGCTGATCACCGGACTCCTCCACTGCGATCAACCGCGACATCAGATCGTCACCGGGTTGTGAGCGGCGCTGTCCGATCAGCTCGTGCAGGTATCCTCGCAGCCACTGACCAGCCTGAATGCGCTCCTCCATGCCCTCCGACGGCTCGCCGGTGATCGTGAAGAACGGGTCCAGCGCCTGGGCCAGCAGCGCCGATGCGTGGCTGAACCCCGGCTCGTCCTCCAGCGGAACCCCCAACAGCCGGCAGATGACCGCCACCGGCAGCGGGTAAGCGAGATCGCTGACGACGTCGAACCGGCCCCGCTCGGCGATGCGGTGGAGCAACCCGTCCACCAGTTCGGTGATGTCCGGTTGCAGCTCACTGACCACCTTGGGCACGAACGCCTTGCTGACCAGTTTGCGCAGCCGGGTGTGGTCGGGCGGATCGAGGAACAAGAAACCGGGAGGGCCCATTGGGCGCGCGGTCGCACCGTCGGCGAGCAGGCGTTGCGCGACCGTCGACTTGAGCCGGTCGGAGGAGGATGACGGGTGCCGCAGCGCCTCGTCGCAGTCGCGATAGGCCGAAAAGACAGTCAGGTTGGCTTCCGGCAGGTGCATTGGGCCGCGGTCACGAAACTGCTTGTACACCGCGTACGGGTCGGCGCGGTTGGCCGGGTCCAGTAGTTGCAGCAGAAGTGCCTGCGGCTCGGCGACACTCGACACACCCATCATGCACACATTGTGCAGGCGTTCGAAACATGGTTGCCGTTTGGCGACGTCAACCCGCTAGATTCGCCTTAAGGATCGCGAGCAGGGGGATTGTTGTGAACGGTAAGTCGGTTGTCGTCGCGGTCGCTGTCGTGATGATCGGCGCTGCCGGGTGCTCATCGCACCCAGCGATCAAGTCGGCACCGGGGACGTTGCCGCCCGGTACTGCCGAACTCAGGGTCAACGGCAGCACGACGCGGGTCACCGATGCGGTGCAATGTGAGTCCATCGATTGGCTGAGCACCATCAAGACCGGCGACGAGGCCTCGAGTGTCATCGTGATGCTCTCCAACGCGAAAAAACTGGTCGCCGAATTCGTGCGGTTCCAGAATTTCGACGGCTTCACCGGCAGCTACGACCGCCATCTGCAAGGCGAGGCAGCGGTTGCTATGACCGGTCCCACTTATCGCATTGCCGGTACCGCGGTCGGCTTCGCCGGCGCCAAGGCAACCGAACGGACGACGGCGCCATTCGAGCTGCGCGTGTCCTGCTGATGTCGGTCAGCTGCGCAGGAATTCGACGATATGGCCGGCGAGTTCTTCCCCGGCGTCTTCTTGGAGAAAGTGCCCGGCATCGTGCACGACCGGATGCTCAATCCCCTGTGCGCCGGGCATTTCGCGCTGAAAGATCGGCGCCATTCCGCCGGTGATCGCGTCCCCGTCGCTGAAAGCGACCAACATCGGCGTCGAACTCGCGCACAGCTTGGCCCACGCCGAGCGGTTGGCCGGTGCCGCGGGGTCATCCGGTGACGTCGGCACCAATCCGGGCATGGCGCGCGGTGCGGCGCAATAGGTGTCGTCGGGAAATGGCGCGTCGTAGGCCGCGCGCACCGCGTCGCTGATCGGCCGGCGACAGCCGCCCTGCACGAACCGGCCGATGTCGATCGACGGTAGCCCCTGGATCGCCTCGCGGAATCGCCACCAGATTTTCGGCATCGGGATATCGCCGGTGGGCAGGCCGGTGTTGGCGACGACGAGACTGCTGAAGCGTTCGGGATGCTCTGCGGCCAACCGCAATCCGATCAATCCGCCCCAGTCCTGCCCGACCAGGGTGACCCGATGTAGGTCCAAAATGTCGAACGCCAGTGCCCGCACCCACTCGACGTGGCGTGCGTAGGTGTGGTCCTCTCGGCGCGCCGGCTTGTCGGAACGACCGAACCCGACCAGGTCCGGGCAGACAACGCGATACCCCGCCGCGGTCAGCCCGGGAATCATCTTGCGGTACAGAAAGGACCACGACGGCTCGCCGTGCAGCATGAGCACCGGGTCAGCGTCGTGTGGCCCCTCTTCCACCCAGGCCATCCGCAGCGACCCGCCGTCGTCGTCAGAAACTTCAGAGTACCTTGGGGTGTAGGGGAATTCGGGTAAGTCCGTGAACCGGTCGTCAGGTGTCCGCAGCGTCTGCATGAATGTGAACATACGACATGTTCATTCGCCGTGCCGCAAACCGGCCAGGGTGGAGTTTGCCATCAATCGATCCAGAAAGGCATGGTGGCCTTTGAGAAGCTTGGTCTTGGCATGCGCCACCGGGAACCAGCCCACCCGGTCGACCTCGGGGAAGGCCTGAATCCGCCCGGATCCTTTGGGCCATTCGAGTTCGAAGGTATTGCTATGGGCGCTGGCGATATCCAAATCTCCGCGCACGGCGAACACGGTGAGCACCTTTCCGCTGGGCTGCTTGACCGAACCAAGGTCTGTCCGCGGGCCCGTCGGCGGTGCCAGCCCTACCTCCTCTTCGAATTCGCGCTGTGCGGCTGCCCACGGGTCTTCGCCGTCGGTGTACTCACCCTTGAGGATCGACCAGGCGCCGTCATCCTTGCGGGCCCAAAACGGCCCACCCGGATGTCCGATGAGGACTTCGACAACGGCGTCGCGCACCCGATACAGCAGCAGCCCCGCGCTCAGCTTGGGCATCGCCGGTCAAACTCCGGCCGCGCGCTCCAAATCTTTCAGCGAGCTTTCCAGATGCCCCAGCAGTCGCTGCAGGTGCGGCACACTTCGGCGGCACCCGACCAGGCCGAAATCGATATTGCCGGCGTTGTTGGTCACGGTGATGTTCAACGCCTGCCCGTCCAGCGCGATCGACAGCGGATAGTTGCCGTCGAGCCGCGCGCCGCCCCAGTACATCGGCTCGGTTGGCCCCGGCACGTTGGAGATGACGATATTGAACGGCGGCGGCGCCGACGAGACGAAGCCCGGCAACGCGGAGAGGCCCAGCGGTGCGATGAGGAAGGCCGACAACGCTAATGCTTGTAGCCGAGGCAGTTCGGAGATCACCTTCTTGTTACCACGCATCGATTCGCTGATCGTCTCGAGCCGCGTCGCCGGATCCTCGACGTCGGTGGCCAGATTGCACAGGATGCTGCCGACCATGTTGCCGCCGCTGTCGGCCTCCTCTTTACTCCGGAGGCTCACCGGGACCATCGCGATAAGGGGCGTGTCGGGCAGCGCATGCTCATCCAGCAGGTAGTAGCGCAGCGCACCGGAACACATCGCGAGGACGACATCGTTGACGGTCACCCCCGCGGCCTGCTTGATGCTTTTGATCCGGTCCAGCGACCACGACTGGGCGGCCACTCGCCGCGCACCGCCGATGGGAACGTTGAGCATGGTGCGCGGTGCGGCGAACGGCAAGGTCAGTTGCTGTTCCACCAGCGCTGCCCGGGCCAGCGACCAGGTCGAGGGACCTAACGCCGCAACAGATCCTGCAAGCTGCCTGAGCGTCTGCCACCGAGACCGGTCGGCCGAATCGCGATGACGCCGAGGAAGACTCCAAATCGCCCGCAGCTCCCGCTCATCCGCGTCGGTCGACAGCGTGCGCTGCATCAGTTTCAGCACGGAGACGCCATCGATCAACGAGTGGTGAAACTTGCTGTAAAGGGCGAACCGGCCGTCGTTCAGTCCCTCGACGAAGTCGGCCTCCCACAGCGGGCGATGCCGGTCGAGCAGGCTGCTGTGCAGTCGCGAGGTCAGCTCGAGCAACTCACGGACCCGTCCCGGCGACGCCAGCGCCGAGCGCCGCAGGTGATAGTCGATGTCGACGTCATCCGCATCGTCGTAAGCCCACGCAACGTTGGCGAGTCCGCCGACGACCCAGGCGGGTCGCTTGCGAAAGGTGGGTTGGAATTCGCGGTTGGCGGCCAGAGCGGCGGCGGCTTCCCGGACGAACTCCGGCCCGGCGCCCTCCGGCGGCTCGAACAGTTGCAAGCCGCCGACGTGCATGGGGTGCTCGCGCGATTCGGTCAGCAGGAAAATCGAGTCGGTGGGGGACATCAGCTCCATCGCCCCATTAAAGCGCGGCACGAAGCCGATTCGGCCGAATCCGCGCAGCGATGTGACGGTCTAGACCCGCGCGGTCACAGGTGGAAGCCCGGCAGACCCGGAAAGTGCGGGAGCCCAGGACCCGGGCCGTGCGGGATGCCCGGCATGGGACCAGGACCCGGCGGCCCCGGCCGGAGACCTGGGCCCCACGGTCCGGGCCCGGGCATCGGGGGCGGCGGCCCGGGAGCCAGCGGGCCTGGCCCGGGCATTGGTAGCGGAGCAACCGGCACCGGTATGACCGGCGGAACTGCCGGAGCGGCCGGAGCAGGTGCCGGAACGGCCGGGGCCACCGCCGGGGCCAGGGCCGGAGCGGCCGGGGCCTGCGCCGGTAGTGGCACCGGCTTGGCCGGAACCACCACACTTTTCCCAATGCTGGGCCGGCTACTGACCGAGGGACGGATGTCGAGCGCCAACGAGATCGTCAGCGCCGCAACACCGAAAACGAAGACCATCAGTACGCCGAGGGCAACCAGGAACGGTCGACGGCCCGGCTCGGTTTCCTCGGCCAAGAACTCAGCGTCCCCGACCGCTGTATAGAAGTTGGCCTCGTCCGGCGCGGCGCTGTACGCGAGTTGTTGGCTGTCCGCGCCGTCGTAAACCGGCATGACCGGCTCCGCCGCTCCGGTGCCGGGATCTTGGGCATACGCCAAGGCGGAGGTTGACCAATCGAAGAGCGGCGCATGCACGGATGCCAGCGCCGCACCGCGAGCCAGCGCCGATTCCGGCTCGGTGGGCGCGCTGACGGTCAGCGGAGTCGCGGCGTCGAGCTCCGCCTTGATCATCGTGACGTCAACTCCGTTGGAACCCACCACGAACAGGCCCTGCGGATGTGGTTCCAGCCCGCTCGCGCCGGCGGCCATCGCGGTGAGCTCAGCCACCGCATCCGCGTCATCATTCGGCAGCGACGCGCGGCGCACATCGGTGATCGAGCCGTCCCCTGAGTCGACGACAGCCAGCGTCGCGCAGTCCGGCTCGACGAACAGCAACCCGGTGTGGGCGTAGCCGATGCTGGTGCCATATGCCTGAGCCAACGCGGCCGCGGACAGAAAGGCCGAGACCAGCATGATGTTTTCCACCCGGTGGGCAGCCAACGCATCCCGCAAGACACCGGCCTCGATGGGATCCACCCAGGTCACACCGGTCGATGCCAACCGATAACCGCTCTCGGCGGCACCTTGTCGAGTGCCCAGGATCGCCGCCAAAACCTGATCGGTCGCGCTTGAGGTTGCGGCGTTGCCGGTAGCCGCTGCAGTGGTGAGCGGAAAAGCGTCCTGGTCGAGGGTGGCGCCGTCACCGTTTTCCCCTTCGACCAGCACCATTCGGACTGTCGACGGTGCCATCGACACCCCGAAAACGATGTCCACAACCCCTCCAACGCAGTTGTGCGCTGCCGTGTCAAGGTCTGGCGACCGGCGAAACCGCGCACGGTCCCCCGGCCGACTTGATCCCATTACCCTACTCTCGGATCAGTTGAGCAGCGCCAGGCTGGTCAACTGGTGAACAGTCCCCCGAGCGGCCCGATGAGACCGAGGATGGGATCGAGAACGTCCTGCTGAATGCCGGTGTCGTCCGGTAAAGTCTCGATGTCCTGACCGATCGGTCCCTCGATGGCGGTGACGCAGAGAGTAACCGCTTAACTGTCCCTAAGAATTTCTCAGAAAGCAAGGGGTGGTCTGAGCCGGCGCCGCGGCTACGGCAGCGGCTCTTGAAGGCCAAGATTTGATCGCCTCCACGACATGCCGTCGCGCGTCGCGCAGCCCGAACTTGTCGTTGCCGATCCTTATTATCGGCCCATGCACAGGGCGTTCCTGGTCACCTCCGCAAACACCCGCTTCCCGAGCTAACCGGACCTACTCCTGGCATGAACATTGCCTTGATCTTTCTCCCGCTTTACTTCGGGCTCGTCGTCGGCGTCGTCGGCCGCAGCGTCTGGTTGGGCTTGGCGGGAGCCATCTTCGGCGTGCTCTTGGCACTGTTGCTGCGGCGTGAGCGCCCACGCGCCGGCATGACAGCAATTGATGACATGAGCGGGGTGGAGTTTGAGGGCTACGTCGCCGCCCGCCTGCGCCGTGCGGGCTGGCAGGTCAGATTAACCCCGGCGGTCGGTGACTACGGCGTCGACTTGATCGCCGAAAAGGACGGCCAGTCCGTGGCGATCCAGTGCAAGCGCCACGGCAAATCGGTCGGCGTTGCAGCCGTCCAGCAGGTGGTCTCGGGTGCGCTGCACCATGGCTGCACCAGGAGCCTTGTCGTGAGCAACCAGGAGTTCACTATTGCCGCAAGGCAATTGGCCTATACCCATCGTTGCCAATTGATTGGGCGCAGAGCATTGCAAGCCTGGGTACCACCGCCCTCACAGAGGGCAAGTTAGCGACGAACCGACGGCGAACAGAAGCAACCAGACAACCCGGCGCAGCCCGATGTGACCTGACACAACAACAGTGGTCGATCGTTGGTGCGTAGGACATTGCCGTCGTCGGATTTTCTCCCGATTGTGGTGAAGACCGGAGCTGCGTCGACGTACTCGGCTCAGTTTGGTGCACGTCAGTTTTCAGGAGAAGAGGAGACGGACTGTGATTGCGGCAGAAAAGCTGGCGGAAAAGATAACCGCTAATTACGACAATCCGTTGCGTAGCACGATAGACGTGCCTGCACAGGTTGAGACCTTACTCCAAAGTTTAGGGGCAACATCTTCCGATTCCGGGGGGAAAGTCACCTATTATGGGGCTGACCCCATTACGCCCGATCGATTGCCATATGGATCTATCAGCGCAATCTCGCTCGCGGCCAAGGCGATCTTGATTGCAAAGATATGGAAGGAACGTACTGGCGAGGGCCAGGACATCCACGTCGACGTCCGTAAAGCCTTGCGGCGCCTCACACCGTTCCTCGAAGGGAAGTGGGAACTGGTCAATGGATTCCCGGGACGCACCGATCCATACAGCCCATTTTCCGACGGTCCGGATATTGTTGCGACCGGGGATGGCAAGTGGATTATGTTCGCCGAGATTTATCCCGCCCTGCGGCAGCGTTGCCTCGATCTCCTCAAACCGAGGGGCGGTTCGTATGAGGCGCTACGCGATGCGGTGAAAGAATGGAACGGCGAGGAACTCGAAGCAGCCGCTGAGAAAGCGGCTATCCCTATGCCGCTCGCCCGCAACATCAAAGACGTACTGAAGATGGATGCCTTCACCAAGAACCTGGGTCTCATCCCTCTGGTCAGCGTTGAGAAAGTAGGCGAAAGCGATCCAATTCCATTCACGCCCAACCCCACGACGCCGCTCGATGGTATCCGCCTGCTCTCGTCAAGCCACGTCATCGCCGCTCCTTCGATCGGTCGCGCAATGGCCCTGCATGGCGCCGACGCGCTCAACGTGTGGCGGCCATCCGACGTCGAGCACACGCTCTGGCACTACACCTCGCATGTCGGAGTGCGGTCCACCATGCTCGAGTTGAGCAGCAATGCGGGCAATGGGAAGTTCCGTGAGCTGCTATCCCAGGCCGATGTATTGGTCACCAACCGCCGTCCCGGATGGCGGCAGCGTTTCCACATCACGCCGGAGGAAGTGCTCAAAGAGCGACCGGGTCTCATCGACACGCAGATCACCTGGGCCGGCGAAACCGGGCCGTGGTCGACTCGGGTGGGCTTCGACGTCACGGCGACCTTCGCACTGGGCCTGGACAACATTGAGGGCAGCGACGAGAAGCCCGCACATCCGTCGATCTTCGTGGCCTGCGACTACGCGGCGGGTTGGCTCGCAACCTGCGGCATCTTGTCGGCATTGCTGCGGCGCGCGAAGGAGGGCGGAAGCTACCGCGTCAGAGTTTCGTTGGTACGCACGGCTCTGTGGCTTCCCGAATTAGGCATCTTCGACCGCGACTACGCGACAAAGACGGCCGGCTCAAATGATGAGCACCACTATCCGGATCCCGATGGATTTGTTGTCGATACGCCAATGGGTCGCTACACCGGCGTCACGGAAATGGTCGAGATGTCCAAGACGCCCGGTGAATACAAGTACCCATTGACACCGTTTGGTTCGTGGCAACCAAGCTGGGTCTGACCGGATAGCTTTTGGCGGTGGCGGAGGGATTTGAACCCTCGGACGGGGGTTACCCGTCACACGCTTTCGAGGCGTGCTCCTTAGGCCGCTCGGACACGCCACCGCCGGACAGCTTACCCAACGTCGCGGTGCTTACCCCAATCGCTGGCGGGCGAAGAAGGCCGCCAGCAGGGCGGCGCATTCCTCGGCCAGCACCCCGCCGCGGACGGCGGGACGGTGGTTGAGCCGACGGTCGCGAACCACGTCCCACAGCGAACCGACCGCTCCGGTCTTGGGCTCCCAGGCCCCGAACACCAGGCGGTCGACCCGTGCCATCACCAGCGCACCCGCGCACATCGTGCACGGCTCGACGGTGACCGCCAACGTCGCTCCGGCCAGCCGCCAACCGTCGCCAAGCACACCGGCGGCGGCCCGCATGGCCAGGATCTCGGCGTGTGCGGTCGGATCACCCAGCGCCTCGCGGGCATTGACCGCGCGGGCCAGCTCGCTCCCGTCCGCGCCGACGACCACAGCACCCACCGGGACGTCACGCGGGCCCGCGGTGGCGGCAACCGCCAAAGCGGCACGGATCAGGTCTTCGTCGGACCTCACCGTCCCAGACGTTCGAGCACCGCCGACAATTCCTCGGCGAAGCCCATTTCCCGCGCGATGCGGCCCAACTGCTCGTCGGCGTAGAGATCGGTCTCGTCGAGAATGACGCCCAGCACCGCCTCGGGCAGCCCGACGTCGGAGAGCAGTCCAAGGTCACCCTCCTCGAAGGGGTCGGCGTCCTCCAGATCCTCCGGATCGATGTCGGCGTCCAGGTTGTCCAGCACTTCGGCGGCGATGTCGTAGTCCAGTGCCGCGGTGGCGTCCGAGAGCAACAGCCGGGTTCCCGATGGGGCCGGCCGAACGATGACGAAGAACTCGTCGTCGATGTCGAGTAGCCCGAAAACCGCGCCGGCGCTGCGCAACTCGCGCAGCTCGGTTTCTGCGTCAGTCAAGCTGGTCAGGGCTTTTGATCGCATGGCAGAACAGCGCCATTTACCGTCCTCGCGCACGACGGCCACGCCGAATCCGTCCGGCGTATCCGCCTGCGCGGAAGCGCGCTGTGCTCCCATGGGCGCCTACGCTAGTCCCGCTGGAGCCCGTTGACCAGCACATGACCAGCAGATCGGCGTCGCGTCGGCCGCCTATCGGGGCCGACCCTTCCGGCGCATGTGCCAACCTTGTGGGGTGGCTCGTCCTGTTTTCAAGACACCGGTGTGCGTGCTGGGCCTGGGGCTGATCGGGGGCTCGATACTGCGCGCGGCAACGGCAGCCGGCCGCCAGGCGTTCGGCTACAACCGCTCGGTCGAAGGGGCCCAGGCGGCCCGGTTCGACGGCTTCGATGCCACTACCGACCTCACCGACGTGCTGACCCGCGCCGCCGACAGCGGCGCGCTGATCGTGCTCGCCGTGCCCATGCCGGCGTTGCCCATGCTGCTCACCCACATCAGGGAATCGGCCCCCAACTGCCCGCTCACCGACGTCACCAGCGTCAAAAGCGCGGTACTCGATGCGGTCAAAGCGGCCGGTCTGCAGGCGCGCTTCGTCGGCGGGCATCCGATGACGGGGACCGCGCACTCGGGTTGGGCCGCCGGCCATGCCCGGCTGTTCACCGGGGCGCCGTGGGTGATCAGCGTGGACGACCACGTCGACCCCGCGGTCTGGTCGATGGTGATGGAGCTGGCGCTGGACTGCGGGTCGGTGGTGGTGCCGGCCAGATCCGACGAACACGACGCCGCTGCCGCCGCGATCTCACATCTGCCACATCTGCTGGCCGAAGCACTGGCGGTCACCGCTTCGGAGGTCCCGCTGGCCTTCGCACTGGCCGCGGGGTCTTTCCGGGACGGCACGCGGGTGGCGGGTAGCGCGCCGGATCTGGTGCGGGCCATGTGCGAAGCCAACGCGGGCCAATTGCTGCCGGCAGTGGACCGGGCCGTCGAATTGCTTGCCGGTGCCCGGGATGCGCTGGCGCACAACAAATCTGTCGCCGAGCTTGCCGAGGCCGGGCATGCCGCCCGGACGCGTTACGACAGTTTTTCGCGGCCGGAGATCGTCACGGTGTTCGTCGGCGCCGAGAATTGGCGCGAAGAGCTGGCTGCCGCGGGCCGGGCCGGCGGGGTGATCAGATCCGCTCTGCCAA
>CAVVUH010000010.1:0-592039 GCA_963751315.1 uncultured Actinomycetota bacterium
TGCCACGGTTACGAACTGGCATTCGCGAGGCTAGGCTTCAATGGTGGGCGCCAATGATGGACACGGGCGCTGTGTCCACTGGACACACCTAAACCCATTTCCCCAGGTCGCTGACGGCACTTTCACGGCACTCTCGGACACGCCGAACCTGTTTAACCAGGTTAGACGGTTAAAGTAGGAGATTATTTAGATGACCTACGACCTCATCATCCGCAACGGCACCATCGTCGACGGGCTCGGAGGCGAACCGTACGTCGGCGACATCGCGGTGCGTGACAGCGTCATCGCGGCCGTCGGAACAGTCAATGGCTCATCGGCGAAGCGGGAGATCGACGCGACCGGGCTGCTGATCACCCCGGGCTTTGTCGATCTGCACACCCACTACGACGGCCAGTCCATCTGGTCGGAGCGCCTTACCCCGTCCTCAGCGCACGGGGTCACCACGGTGGTGATGGGCAACTGCGGCGTCGGCTTCGCGCCGTGCCGCCAGGAAGACCACGACGTGCTCGTCGACGTGATGGCGGGCGTCGAAGACATTCCCGGTGTCGTGATGACCGACGGCCTGCCGTGGAACTGGGAGACCTTTCCCGAATACCTGGACGCACTGGACGCGGGCAAGCGCGATATCGACGTGGCCGCCTACCTCCCGCACTCGCCGCTGCGCGTGTACGTGATGGGTCAGCGCGGCGCCGACCGTGAGCCGGCCACGGCCGAAGATCTCGCAAAGATGCGGACGCTGGCCAAAGAGGCGATGGAAGTCGGAGCGCTCGGCTTCGCGTCGTCGCGGCTGACCATCCACAAGACCGAGAGCGGCTCGCCGATTCCGAGCTACGACGCCGCTCGCGAGGAGATCGAAGAAATCGCCAGAGGGGTGGTCGACGGGGGCGGCGGCCTGCTGCAATTCGTGCCCGACATTCCGTCCGGCGGCTATCAGCCTGTGCTGCAAACGGTTTTCGACGTCGCCGAGGACGTCGGGCTTCCGGTCACCTTCACACTCGTCGTCGCCAACGCCGGCGACCCGACCTGGCCGGACGCCATCACCATGGTGGAAAAGGCCAACGCGGCCGGCGGCGACATCACCGCGCA
The DNA here is from genome assembly GCA_963751315.1 of uncultured Actinomycetota bacterium. GTDB lineage: Bacteria > Actinomycetota > Actinomycetes > Mycobacteriales > Mycobacteriaceae > Mycobacterium. The sequence continues at coordinate 1,087 of CAVVUH010000010.1, forward strand.
ACTGCTGCCGCGCCCGATCGGGTTGATCATCGGATTGCAGCTCACCGCCAACCCGTTCGTTTTGTACCCCAGTTACCGCGAGATCGCCCACCTGCCGCTGGCCGAGCGGGTCGCGGAGATGCGCAAGCCCGAGGTCCGCGCCCGCATCCTCGCCGACAAGCCCGGCCACGGTCACCCGATTCTCTACGTCGCGCAGATGTGGGACTGGATCTTCCCGCTCGGTGACGACCCCGACTACGAACCCGACCCGTCGACCAGCATCGGTGCCCGGGCCCGAGCCCGCGGGGTGAATCCGATGGAAGAGGCCTACGACCGGCTGCTCGACGACGACGGCCGGGCCATGCTGCTGGTGGCCACCAGCAACCTGGAGCACAACTCGCTGGACACTGTCGGCGAGCTACTGCACCGCGACGACGTCGTGCTCGGGCTCGGTGACGGCGGCGCGCACTACGGGATGATCTGCGATGCCAGCTACTCGACGTACTTCCTGGCGCACTGGGCGCGCGACCGGAAGTCCGGGCGGTTCACGGTACCGGAGGCCGTCCGGGAACTGACTTCGGTGCCGGCCCGCATAGCCGGGCTGGGCGACCGCGGCCGCATCGCGGTGGGCTACAAAGCCGACCTCAACGTCATCGACCATGCGGCGCTGCAGCTGCACAAGCCGGTGATCACCCACGACCTGCCCGCCGGTGGGCGTCGGCTCGACCAGACTGCCGACGGTTACGTGGCGACGATCGTCTCCGGCGAGGTGATCGCCGAGAACGGCGCGCCCACCGCCGCCCGGCCGGGCAAGCTGGTCCGCGGCCGCCAGCCGGTTCCCGCCTAAAGGCGTTGTGCCGTCACATCCGCCTCATCAGCCCCCGCGTCGGCGGGCGCACAGTTTGCCCGTCTCTGAGCGAATTTCCGTTGACGGCAAGATGAGTTTTCGCTCGAAGGCGGGCAAATTGGGCATCGCCTTCTCGGTGGAGAATCAACTGCCTCAGCCGGACAGCGCGTCGAAAAGTGCTGCTAGCTGGCCCGGCGACACCGACGTGTTGCACTGGCCGCGCAGGTCGAGCAGCGGCTGCGCAATGTTCTTCAGGTCCAGAGCCTCACCGGGGTGACCGAGGAAGTAGCCGCGCACTGACGACTTCGCGTCCGCCGGCGATTGGTTGACGGCGGTGGTCAGCACATTGTTGGCATCCGGGTGGGCGTCCAGGTATCCGCTTGCCCCGTTCAGCACTCCGCTGGCGGTGGCGGCCAACCCGCTGGCCGTGCACGGGTCGGGCGCAGCGCCCGCCGTCGGCGATGTGGAGACCGCCGTGACGAGGCAAAGCAAGAGAACTACGCCAAACACCGTGCGCCATAACGAAATTGCGGACATTGTCATTGCTCCGATCCCTTTCCCCCGGTTTTCCCATAGTCCTGAACTGGACCTCCAGTACAGCAGCCCCACAACGAAACGAAAAAACCCGGCCCCTCATGGGACCGGGCTTTTCGTTAAAACGGACTCGAATCGAATGTCCGACTAGAAGTCCATGCCGCCCATGCCACCGGTCGGGTCGCCGGCGGGAGCCACGGCCTTCTCCGGCTTGTCGGCAACGACGGCCTCGGTGGTCAGGAACAGGCCCGCGATGGACGCCGCGTTCTGCAGCGCCGAACGGGTCACCTTGACCGGGTCGGCAACGCCAGCCTTCAGCAGGTCCTCGTACTCATTGGTGGCGGCGTTCAGGCCGGTGCCGGCTTTTGCGTTGCGGACCTTCTCGGCGACAACGCCGGGCTCCAGCCCGGAGTTGAAGGCGATCTGCTTCAGCGGAGCCTCCAGCGCCACGCGGACGATGTTGGCGCCGGTGGCCTCGTCACCCTTGAGCTTCAGCTCGTCGAGGGCCGGCGCCGCCTGCAACAGGGCCACGCCGCCACCGGCGACGATGCCCTCTTCGACGGCCGCCTTGGCGTTGCGGACCGCGTCCTCGATGCGGTGCTTGCGCTCCTTGAGCTCCACCTCGGTGGCAGCTCCGGCCTTGATCACCGCAACACCGCCGGCCAGCTTGGCCAGGCGCTCCTGCAGCTTCTCACGGTCGTAGTCGGAGTCGCTGTTCTCGATCTCGGCGCGGATCTGCGACACCCGCCCGGCGATGGCGTCGGAGTCACCGGCGCCCTCGACGATCGTGGTCTCGTCCTTGGTGATGACCACCTTGCGGGCCTTGCCCAGCAGCGAGACGTCAGCGGTCTCCAGCGAGAGGCCCACCTCTTCGCTGACGACCTGACCACCGGTGAGGATGGCCATGTCCTGCAGCATCGCCTTGCGACGGTCACCGAAGCCGGGGGCCTTGACTGCCACCGACTTGAAGGTGCCGCGGATCTTGTTGACAACCAGGGTGGACAGCGCCTCGCCCTCGACGTCCTCGGCGATGATCAGCAGTGGCTTTCCGCCCTGGATGACCTTCTCCAGCAGTGGCAGCAGGTCCTTGACCGTCGACACCTTGGAGCTGACCAGCAGGATGTAGGGGTCCTCCAGGACCGCTTCCTGACGCTCGGCGTCGGTGACGAAGTAGCCCGAGATGTAACCCTTGTCGAACCGCATGCCCTCGGTGAGCTCGAGCTGCAGGCCGAAGGTGTTGGACTCCTCGACGGTGATGACGCCCTCGTTGCCGACCTTGTCCATCGCCTCGGCGATCAGGTCGCCGATCGATTGGTCACCCGCGGAGATGGCCGCGGTGGCCGCGATCTGCTCCTTGGTCTCAACGTCCTTGGCGGACTTGAGCAGGGTCTCGGTGATCTTCTCGACGGCCTTCTCGATGCCGCGCTTGAGAGCCAGCGGGTTGGCGCCGGCCGCGACGTTGCGGAGACCTTCCTTGACCAGCGCCTGAGCCAGCACGGTGGCCGTCGTGGTGCCGTCACCAGCGACGTCGTCGGTCTTCTTGGCGACTTCCTTGACCAGCTCGGCGCCGATCTTCTCGTACGGGTCCTCCAGCTCGATCTCCTTGGCGATGGACACACCATCGTTGGTGATCGTGGGGGCGCCCCACTTCTTCTCCAGGACGACGTTGCGGCCCTTGGGACCCAACGTCACCTTTACCGCGTCGGCGAGGGCGTTCAGGCCCCGCTCGAGGCCGCGACGGGCCTCTTCGTCGTACGCAATTTGCTTGGCCATTGCGAAGTGATTCCTCCGATTGGGGATGACACGTCTTGGCCGGGTGCAGTGCCCGCGACGGACGGCTGTGGGTGTCTCCCGCTGGCGCGGCCCCGGCCTCACCGTCCCGACCTAGCACTCACCGGTCGCGAGTGCCAACGTCATTCTTAGCACTCGCCTATGCCGAGTGCAAGAACAGGTCAGTGGCTATCGCGGTGCGCGTAAACCGTCGACGACGACGTCGGTCACCCGCTCGGCCAACTCCGCGTTGTAGGCCTCCATCGCCTGGCACCCGACCAGGATCGACTTCACCTCGCGCACGCCGATGTCTCGACGCGCGGTGCCCGCATTCTGGGCGGCGCGGAGCAAGCCGTCGAGCATGGCCAAAAATGCATCCTCGGCGTCTGGCGCAGCCTGCGCGATGTCGATGCCGAGACCGGCCAGCGCCTCGACCATGCCACGGTCCGTCGCGCCCCACTGCAGCACCATCGAGCGCAGAAAGCTGAAGATCGCCTCGCCGGGCCCGGCGGATTCCAGCAGCGCGTGCCCGTCGTCGATAAAACGTTGCATTCGGTCCGCGATGACCGCGTGGAACAGCGCCTCTTTGGTCGGGAAGTGACGGTAGACGGTTCCGGCGCCGACGCCGGCGCGGCGGGCGATCTCGTCGATCGGCACCGACAAGCCCTCGGCCGCAAAGGTTTCGTAGGCGACTTCCAGCACGCGGGCGCGGTTCCGCGCCGCGTCGGCGCGCAGCCGGGGTATTGGTTGAGCCATCTCACATCACCTCCTGGTTGACAAAACGGGGCGCACGTTCCGTATAGTGACATCAACCGGAGCGCTCGCCCCGTTTACCTTACAACTGAGGAGCCTCGCATGGCCAAGTGGACCACCGACGACATTCCCGACCAGACGGGTCGTGTCGCCGTCATCACCGGAGCCAACACCGGCCTCGGGTACGAGACCGCGCGTGCACTTGCCGAGCACGGCGCTCACGTTGTGCTGGCGGTGCGCAATCTCGACAAGGGCAAGGACGCCGCCGCCCGCATCACCGCCGCGAGTCCCCGCGCCGACGTTGGACTCCAGGAGCTCGACCTGACGTCGCTGGACTCCATCCGCGCCGCGGCGCGGCAACTGCGGTCCGATCACGACCGCATCGACCTGCTGATCAACAACGCCGGCGTGATGTACACACCGAAGTCGACCACCAAGGACGGCTTCGAGTTGCAATTCGGCACCAACCACCTGGGCCACTTCGCCCTCACCGGTCTACTGCTGGATCGGCTCTTACCGGTCGCCGGTTCTCGGATCGTGACGGTCAGCAGCATCGGCCACCGCATCCGCGCCGACATCCACTTCGACGATCTGCAGTGGGAGCACAGCTACAACAGGGTCTCGGCCTACGGGCAAGCCAAGCTGGCCAACCTGTTGTTCACCTACGAACTGCAACGACGGCTCGCCCCGCATGGGACGACGATCGGCGCGGGCGCCCACCCCGGCGGCTCGAACACCGAATTGATGCGCAACCTGCCTCCGCTGGTTGCGCGAGTTTCCGCCGTGATCGAGCCGCTCTTCCAGGACCCAGCCATGGGAGCCCTACCCAGCCTGCGTGCAGCCACCGACCCGGCGGTGGTTGGCGGCCAGTACTTCGGACCCGACGGCTTCGCGCAGACGCGTGGCTACCCAAAGGTCGTGGCGTCCAGCCGCAAGTCGCACGACGTCGACCGGCAGCGCCGGCTCTGGGCGGTCTCTGAGGAGCTGACCGGGGTGCCGTATCCCGTCACCTAAGCCGACCAAGGTGAAGTGTGTTGAAGCGACGTCGGCCCTACGCTCTGCCCACGCAATTAGCGGTCAGCGATGAGGGGCTTCGGGTGGAGGCCGGCTCGAGTGAGGCGCTCGCGGAAAAGCTGGCGAGCAACAGTCCACCGGCGGCGGGATCGTCAGGACTGATCAGCGCGGCGGCGGTCGATGCTACTCACGCGCGGATCGCAGCGGCCGGCATGAGGTGCGCGTTGCGGGTGCAGGCGACGGCGGCCAAACTCACCGCAGTCGCTGCCCGGTTCACCGATAACGAAGCCGGCTCTGCGGCAAGGTTTCTCGCGCTACCTGCGTCGACGGTGAGCTGAATGCCCGACGCCGCACGACTGCCCGGCTTGTCGGAAGTCCAGGGCCTGGACACCACGTATCTGCGCGAGGCGCAGAAGTATTGGTCCACCACCGGCAATCTGTGGGAACAGGTCTTCACCGAAGTCCACGAGAAGATTTCGACTCCCGCAGGCAGCCCATGGATAGGTGAGGCAGCGGCGGCGGGGCAAGAGCGCGCCTACATTGACATGATCGAGGTCCGCGGCGCGGCGTTTCAGTTGCTTGAGGCCGCCGAGGTCGCCCGCCAGGGTGACGCTTCGCTTCAGGCCCGCAAAGACGAAGTGCTCGACGCGGTGCGGGATGCGCAGCGGGACGGCTTTGTGGTCGGTGAGGATTATTCTGTCACCGACCGCTTTCGAAGCGGCTCAGCCGCATTCAGGACGGAACGACTCGCAGAAGCAGAAGAGCACGCTGCTTTCATCTCTCACCGCGTCGCCGCTCTCGTCGCCACCGACCAGGAACTCGGCACCCAAATCACTGCCGCAACTGAAGGAATCGACAACCTCACCTTCCGCGAGACCGACCTCGACGACACGCGAAATCACGTCCAGGCCGTCGACCACAACACGTTCAAGGACGCTCCGAATCCACCGCCTGATCCGCCACCGGGCGGCTGGAGCCAAGACCCGCTGGTGCGGGCTGCACAGAAGATCGCCTACGGGCACGCCATGGACGCTAAAAACCACTTAAAGGATTTCCCGGACTTGACTCCGGACCAGTTGGCCGACCTGGTCCACCAAATGATGCAAGACAGCATTAGCAATCCGAAGGGCCTGATACTTGGCAATAGCAGAAGCGACGGCGCGCCCGTCATCTACGACCCCAAAACAAATACCGCCGTGATATTCGACCCCACAGGCGAAGCTAGAGGTTCCGACGGCGGCACAGTCTTCAAACCTAGAAACGGAAGCGACTACATCACGGGCAACCAAGCCAACAACACAGAGCCCAAGATCAAAGACCGCGTCGGCTCCTTCTCGCCCAACCGGTTTGAGCCACGGCCTGCCGGCCCGCCGCGAGCGGGCGGACGACCTGCGCCGCTCAGACCACCGCCGCGTGCGCCGGTGCCGGCCGCACCGCCCGTTAAGCCCTCGCCGGGCGCCGGCGAAGGCGGCACGGCCCTGCCGGAGCTGCCCTTCGGTCCCGGACTACCGTGGGATTCGCCCGCGACCGGGCCCCACTTCGTCCATCCACCACACAGCATCCACCGCATGCCAGTGCTAGGCGAAGATCCAGAGGAGTTCGAAGAATAAATGGATCCACTTGATGTACACCTAATTAGGCTGAACCGATGACCGAGCCCGGGCTCATCGCGATCGACCTGACCGACGACGAGCGAGACTTTATGCAGACCGCTCTCACCGAGTTCGGCGGCACCGCCAGCTATAAGCCTTTTCCGATCAAGATTCTCGGCGTGTCGACGGACGACGAGTTCGAAGACTTGTTGGACCGGCTCAGAATGGCCATCGCGAGGAGATACCCGCTTTCTGAATTGGACTGGGCGCGTGCACAGTTGCTTACCGAGATGTGTTGGGGAAGCGACATGATCGGCTCGGGAATTGACTTCAAATACAGCTGCCGAGATGAACTAGCAGTCCCTTTGATGCGTTCAATCCAGCGAAAACTTCGCCGCTTTGGTCTGGGAGGTGCGCTATTCGCCGACAACGGCGGCCGCCGTACCTACGCCGAAGTTGAGGCGATGAAGCGCCAACGCGAAGCTCAGGGCAAGTCGAGCAACTGCTCGTAGAAGCCACCGAATCGGCGGGCTGTGTCGATCAGATGGATCTCGAGGATCCAGTGACAACGGCGGCCGCTCGGGTCCGTGCGCCGCATCGGCTTGGTCGATCCGGGCATGATGTACCACTCAGTGGCCGTCCCGGCGATCTTCTTGTGCGGGAACTCCCCGACTAGGTGGCCCGCGATATGGCTGCCCCAGCCGAAGCCCTCGGCACGAGCCACCTCGACGGAGACGTCGAACAACTCGGCGCCGGTGACATCCGGGTGGTTCTCGAAATAGTCGCGGCCCGCCTGCCACACCCGTGGCAGCGCGTCGCGGACGGCATGTTTGTCTGGATCGTCGCTCAGCACAAACGTGCGCCCGAAGTCGGCTTCCCACTCCTCGAAAATCGGACCGAAGTCGAGGAACACGATGTCGTCGTCGGCGATGACCCGGTCTGGTGGGTGCTCAAGGAACGGCTGGAGAGTGTTCTCACCGGCTCGCACGATCCGCCGATGCCAGTGCCGGGTGACACCCAACATCTCCGCCGCCAGGTCGCGGATCTCGTCCGACAATTCCTGCTCACCGACACCGGGGCGGATCATGCCGCGTCGCTCGATCTCGTCGAAGAGCTGCACCGCCTTATCCTGGGCATCGAGAAGCCGTTCCGCGCGCGCGTTTTCGTCGGCGATCGGCTTCTGCATAACAACGATGCTACGACCCCAACGGAGCACTGATGTCGCTCGTGGTGCCGCCCTACCCACCTCCGCGCTACACCAAGGACGAGCCGGAGGTCAGCGCCTGGCTCAAGCGATCTGACGAGCCGCCCGATTACCAGACTTACGGAGTCAAGTACAACTACCTGGCCAACCAGCAGGCGACCGGCGGCGACTATGGCCTCTACCGAGTCGACATCGACCCGGTCGGCGGCGGTCCCCCGGAGCACTTTCACCGCGCCATGTCCGAGGCGTTCTTCGTGCTCTCCGGAACCATGAAGCTCTACGACGGCAACGACTGGCTCGATAGCCGTCAAGGCGACTTTCTCTACGTGCCGCCGGGCGGGATCCACGGCTTCCGCAACGAGGCCGACGAACCGGCATCGGTCCTGATGCTGTTCGCACCCGGTGCGCCGCGCGAGGCCTACTTCGAAGGGTTTTCAGCGCTGGCAGACATGACCGACGACGAACGCCGAGAGTGGTTCATCCGCCACGACAACTATTGGGTGCAGTAGACGTCGGGCTCAGCCCCACTGCGCAAAGTAGGGACGCTCCGGCTTGCTCTTCTCGACGAGGATGAACACCACACCCCACGGGTCGACGAACCATGTCGTGCGGACTCGGGCCACGTCCGCGATGCCGTCGACAAGAAAGCGCACCCCGTTCGCCTCGAGTTGGGCTCGGGTGGCGTCGAGGTCCTCGCAGACCAGCCCGACGTGCGACAACCCGTGGTCGGTAATGGCCGCGGCGCTGCGCTGATCGCCGCCGGCGACGCCGAGATACTCGATCACCTCGAGGACACGATCTCCGTCGTCGTCGAAGCCGACGATGGCCGCTTTCATGGTGGGATCGGACACCAACTGGCCCATGTCGTCGCGAATCGCGTCACCCGCCATCACGTAAGGCGGCGACAGCACACGTAGGCCCAACACGTCGCGATAAAACGCCACCGCCGCTTCGCAGTCGGGCACACACACCCCGGTATGGGCCAATCCGGTAATCACGATCTGACAATGTCAAAGGTCCGGTCATCGCGCCAGGCTCGAGGTACGCCTCGGTTCAGCCAGTCAGGTCGCCGTTGACGTAGTGCTGCAGGTTAGGGGTGATAGCGGCGATCGCCTCGTCGTCCGTCATCGAGGCGATGGGCTCGATTTTCCAGACGTAGCGCATCAGCGCGAAGCCCGTCATCTGCGACGAGATGAGCCCGCTGCGCACCAAGCGGTCTCGTTCGTCGCTCCCGAGTTCCGAGACGCCCATCAGGCCGCCCTCCACGATGCGCCGGAGCTTTTCGCGGGTGGACGGTTCATGCGCGGCGGTCTGCAGAACGGCCCGTAGGGTAGGCCCGATTTCGTCGTCCGCCCAGCTGGCCAGCAGCAATTTCAGCAGCGCGGAGCCGAGCTGCTCGATCGGGGTGGTCCAAACTTTGGCGACGCTGTCCAGCCATTTCTGCGGCGGGTTGGTCGCGGCATCCAGCAGACCTTCCTTCGATCCGAAGTAGTGGTAGACCAGCGCGGGATCGACGTCGGCCGCGCGCGCGACCGCCCGCAGGGTGGTTCCGGCCCAGCCGTGCTGGGCGAACTCCTCGCGGGCAGCCGCCACAATTCGGGCGGCCAGCACCCCGCGTTCATCACGCGGACCGGGCGTTATCGATCTCTTCGGCATAAGTTTCATCATAGCGTGAATTTCCTCTTGCGTTGAGACTAGTTTCAACGTAGCGTGAGACTACTCTCGACAGACCGGAAGAAGGACCTCGCCATGAGCATCAACGAGAACCCCGATGTGATCGTCGTCGGCGCCGGGCCGGTCGGACTGGTCGCGGCGCACGAACTGGCCCGTCACGGCGTGCGAGTTCGGATTATCGACAAGCTGGCGCAGCCGACCGACGAATCGCGAGCGATCGCCCTGCATGCACGCAGTCTCGACATGCTCGACCGGATGGGTGTTGTCGAGGACTTGCTGGCGACGGGAGTGAAGTCGACTGGCATGAACATGGTTGCCAACGGCAAGACGTTGGTCCGGGTGCCACTCGACAGCGTCGATAGTGCCTTTCCCTGCACCGTCGTCACTGCCCAGACCGAGACCGAACGGGTGCTCACCGACCACTTGACGGCGCTCGGGGTCACCATCGACCGCGGCCTTACCGCTACCGCGCTCACTCAGGACGATGACGCCGTCCACCTGACGGTGCAACGCCTGGATGGGGCAACCGAACAAATCACGGCCTCATGGGTGATCGGCACCGACGGCGGTCACAGCACCATTCGGCGTCTCGTCGGCACCAAACTCGAAGGCTCGTTTCAGGGCGAGCGGTTCATCCTGGGCGACGTCGAAGCCGAGCACGGCCTCGGCAACACCAACATGTACACGTTCCTGTCCCCCGACGGTCCCGTGGTGACGCTGCCGATGCGCGGCGGGCGAGTGCGGTTCTTGGCTCAAATCCACGACGCACCAGGAACACCGCTGAACCTGCACCCCACACAGGAGCAACTGCAGCAGATCATCGACGAACGCATCGGCGATATCACCATCACCCAGCCACATTGGCTGACCTGCTTCGAGATCCACCACGGCCAGGTGCCCGCCTACCGGTACGGACGGGTGTTCCTGGCAGGGGACGCCGCGCACATCCACAGCCCGGCCGGCGGGCAGGGCATGAACACCGGCGTGCAGGACGCCTTCAACCTAGGCTGGAAGCTCGCGGCGGTAATCCGCGGCGAGGGCGGCCAGACGCTACTCAACAGCTACAACGCCGAGCGGCATCCAGTCGGCAAGAGCGTCATCGACTTCACCACTCTGCTGACCAAAGTCGGCACGCTCAAGGGCGGCGCACGGCTGGTCCGCGACGTCGTCATTCGAGCCGCTGGCAGCATCGCACCAGCCGCCCGCACAATGGCCAGCAACATCGAAGAAACCAACGTCGGCTACAAAGGAAGTCCGGCCGTTCTGAGCAGCGGGCGACGATACGCCAAAGTCGTTGCTGGAGAACACTTCCCGTATATCACCGACGCGACGGTGCAAAAGCAACTCAGCGGGCTGCGTGGTGCGCGCAACACCGGTCACGTCGTGCTCACCATCGCGACCGCACAAGTGGCACCGGCCGCGGGCGGCGCCGGGCAGGTGCAGGTGCTGGTGACCGGCGATGACGTCCCCGTCGCGGGATACGACACCGTCCTCGCAGACCCGAAAGGCGTTGCGGCAGAGCGCTTCGGGCTCAAGCGGGGTGGGCGCGTGGTGATCCGGCCGGACGACTACATCGGAGCCATTGCCGCCCTCAACGACACCACAACCATCGCCGATTACTTCGCCAAGATCAGGAGCTGAACATCATGTACACCTACGACATCGACGCCGCGACCATGTTCGACGACCGCACCCATCAGTTCGAGAAATTCGGAATCCCGCTCGACGAGATCGAAGCCGTCCGAGCCGCCACCACCGACATGTGGGCCGACGCACCCGGCGGCTGGGTCTACGAGTGGTCCCGGCTGGCCGAGACATACGCCAAGCGCGGCGAGCACCGCATGGCCTCGTTGATCTATGGCTGCGCCAAGTTTCCCTGCCTGACCGATCCGGCGCGGGTAACGGCCATGCATCACCAACTCGAGCAATTCGAGTTGGCGGCTAAGGACTTTCCGCTCGCCTTTGAGCGCCGCATCATCACGGTCCCCTACCGCGGTGGAAGCATCGAGGTACCCGTCCACCTGTACTCCGCCGACGGCGAGTACGCAGGGCGGCCGGTGCTAATCGCCAGCGGCGGCGTGGACACCTGGAAGATGGACATCCATCCGTGGTGGCTCGGCTTCACCCAGGGCGCCGCCGTGACCACCTTGGCCTTCGACCACCCGGGCACCGGGGAAACCGCAATCCCGCTCGACGAGCACGCCGACGAGGTGATCTGTGGACTCGTCGACTACGCCCGCACTCTCGGGAATGCCAAGGTCGCTCACTTCGGCGCGTCATTCGGCGGCAACTTCGCCGCGATGTCGGGATTGTCCGGCATCGTCGACGCCGCCGTCGACCTCGGCGGTCCGGTCGTCGGGGCTTTCGAAGCCGAGAACGTGCAGAAGCTGCCGTACGGAATGCACGACATCTTGGGCAACGCCATGCACTGGGATCATTCCCCCACCCTTGAGGAACTCAGCGGCGGCCTCGAACAGCTGAACCGCCACGAGCTACTCGCTCAGCAACGTAATTCGGCGATGCTGGTGGTCAACGGCGCCGACGATTACTTCATCCCGCAGTCGGACACCCTGGTCTTCCAGGGCCGCCCGAACACCGAGGTACACCTCGTTGAGGACACCGGCCATTGCGCGATGAGCAAAGCGCCCGAGGTGGTGCCGCAAATCATCGCCTGGCTGGCCGCACACGTCGCCGCATAGCACTGACGAGGCGCCGACGCGCCGCTGTCCTGGGAAGATGCGCGCCCCGATGTGCTTGCCCTAGACTGCATCTCGACCAGATAGGAGTCTTCCGGGTGCGGGCAACCGAAGCGCCCAGCACCCGGGCTTTGCGGGGCTGGCAGCGGCGAGCCTTGGTGCGGTACTTAACCGCCAAGCCGCGTGATTTCTTGCTGGTCGCTACCCCCGGTGCGGGTAAGACGGCGTTTGCTCTGCGGATCGCTGCCGAGCTGCTGGCAGATCGCAGCGTCGACACGATCACCGTGGTGGTGCCCACCGAACACCTCAAGACGCAGTGGGCGCTGGTGGCGGCCGCCGACGGCATCGCGCTGGATCCCAAGTTCCGCAACGCCGCCGCGCATACCTCGGCGGAGTACCACGGCGTCGTCGTCACCTACGCCCAGGTGGCCAGCCATCCCGCCCGCCATCGGGTGCGCACCGAGAGCCGACGCACGCTGGTGATCTTCGACGAGATCCATCACGGGGGCGACGCCAAGAGCTGGGGAGACAGCATCCGCGAGGCCTTCGGCGACGCCACTCGACGACTTGCTTTGACCGGCACACCATTTCGCAGCGATGATGCCGCAATCCCGTTCGTCCGCTACGAGCCCGACGGCAACGGCGTGCTGCGTTCGGCGGCCGATCACACCTACGGCTACGCCGACGCGCTTGCTGACGGCGTGGTGCGGCCCGTGGTATTCCTGGCCTACTCCGGTGAGACCCGCTGGCGGGTGGGCGCGGGCTCAGAAAACGAGAGAGTGTACGCCGCGCGGCTCGGTGAACCTGCCAGCATCGAGCACACCACTCGGGCCTGGCGCACCGCACTGGATCCGGCCGGCGAGTGGATGCCCGCAGTAATCTCGGCCGCCGACACCCGGCTGCGGCAACTACGCGACGGCGGGGTACCCGATGCCGGCGGCATGATCATCGCGTCGGATCAGAAAACCGCCCGCGCCTATGCCGTTCTGCTCGAACGGCTTACCGGTGAGATGGCAACCGTCGTCGTTTCCGACGACCCCGGCTCGTCAGAGCGCATCGCGACGTTCTCCGCAGGCACCAGCCGTTGGTTGGTCGCGGTGCGAATGGTCTCCGAGGGTGTCGACGTGCCGCGGCTCGCCGTTGGCGTGTATGCCACCAGCGCGTCGACCCCGCTGTACTTCGCCCAGGCGATCGGCCGCTTTGTGCGGTCCCGGCGTCCGGGCGAGACAGCGAGCGTCTTTCTGCCGTCGGTGCCGTCGCTGCTTCAACTGGCCAGCGAGCTTGAGGCACAACGCAATCACGTGCTGGGCGAGCCGCACCGAGAGACCGACGAACTGGAGGCCGCGCAGCGCCGCCAGACCGAGCCGTCCGAAGCCGAGGACGGGTTCATGTCGTTGGGCGCCGACGCGGAACTCGACCAGGTGATTTTCGACGGCTCGTCGTTCGGCACCGCCACCCCCGCGGGTAGCGACGAAGAGGCTGACTACTTAGGTCTACCCGGCCTTTTGGATGCCGACCAGATGCGAGAGCTGTTGCTGCGCCGCCAGGTTGAGCAGCTCGACCGTCGCAGTCGCAACCGCGCCGCCGTGCCCGAACCGGTCACCCGGCACGGGCAATTGCGGGACTTGCGCCGCGAACTCAACGCTCTGGTGTCGGCAGCACACCATCGAACGGGCAAGCCGCACGGGTGGATTCACAACGAGCTGCGCCGCCTCTGCGGCGGCCCGCCGGTCGCTGCGGCCAGCTCCGAACAGCTCAGGGCGCGTATCGAAGCGGTGCGTGGATTGACCGCCTAGCGCCTCGCCCACATGCTGTCGGCCACCCACGGCGATGCCTGCGCCGCCACCGCCCAGGCCTGGTCTTCCGGCACGTCGATCAACGGGTAGCGCTTGACGCCTGCGGCGGTGGCCGCCACCAGGGTAGCCACCCCGGCCCGCCGCTGAAATGGCGACTGCCGCACGGTCCAGCCGATGATGCCCGCCGTGGCCAGGCAGTCGCGGCGTCGCTCCACGCTGCCGGCCCGCATCACCAGCCAGCGGCTGTCGACCCGGTGGCCGAGTGCGGCTATCCGGTCGGCGGCCAGCAACACGCACCACGCCGTAACCGCCACCCAGGCCGTCCACAACCACAGGGGCACAGCGGAAGTCCCCAACACCGTCAGCACTGCCAGCACCACACCTATCAGCACCGGAAGCCCCAATGCACGCGTCCAACGTCGGGTCGCCGCCCGAGGGCCGTGACCGCGCAGCGGCCCGGTCACGACGTCCGGGTCGCCGACCAGACCGGTCAACACCGCTTCGGCAGTGGAATGCGGGCACGGCGGCAGCAGCACCGACGACTCACCCACACCATGCACACCGGTCATCACCGCATCCAGCCGGGCGCCGCCGAAGATCCGCACCAGCAGCGGTTCCCGCAGCGTGCCACCGCGCAGCCTGCTCATGTCGTAAGTGCGCTCGCGCAGCCGCAGCAGACCATGCCGCAGATGCAGGACGTCAGCCCGGCGCCAAAGCACCAGGTTGCGGTAAGTGAGCAGCGACCGCAGCACCGCCAGCACCACCGACGCGACCAGCACCACCCCCGCGATCACCGCGACCGTGGCCACCACACCCAGCCGATGTGCGGCCTCCAGCGCCGACTTGGCCAGCCGCGAATGTTGCAGCGGCTCAATGGCTCCGCTTTGATAAATCACGCCGACGGCGGCGGCCATGGTGAGCAGCCCGGAGAGGCTCAACGGGGCATATCGCAACCACGAAGGCTGCCAGCGCGCCAACACCGTGCTCACCTCCGCAGGCTTCGCGGTCGGCGCATCGATCGGCCGCGGCGACTCGGCCAGCAGAATGGCCCGCAGTTGCGGCACCCGTTCGACCCTCACGGCGTCGAGCTCGAAGGCCCCAGAACCGTGCTCGCCCCTGGCTTCTTGACCTGTGCTCACCCGCAGCACAGCCAGCCCGAACAGCCGGTGCAGCAGTCGCGCATCGGTTTGCACGGACCGAATCCGGTTGCGCGGCACCGACAATACCTTGCGGTGCAGCAGGCCGGCCCGTAGTTGCACTTGGCCCGATTCGGGGTCGGCCTCGATGCGGTAGCTGGTGGTGAACCATCGCGCCACGCCCACCACAACGCTCAGCGCGAGCACCGCCACCGTCCAGGACTGGTTGCCGGTGGTCGAACCCAGCACCAGTCCCCCAATCAGTAACGGCAGCTCGCGCAGCAATTCGTGCACCGGATGAATCAGCAGCATCCTGGGACTTAGCCGCTGCCAAGCGATTTCCGTTCGCGGCGCTGTCACATAGCGCCGCTCCTCCGCATCGCTTCGCTCTGCATCGTCGCCGGCGGCGATCATGCGCCGCTCCTCCGCATCGCTTCGCTCTGCATCGTCGCCGGCGGCGATCATGCGCCGCTCCTCCGCATCGCTTCGCTCTGCATCGTCGCCGGCGGCGATCATGCGCCGCTCCTCCGCATCGCTTCGCTCTGCATCGTCGCCGGCGCGCGTCACGTGGCGTCCTCGGCGCCGATCGCGGCGATGTCGGTCAACTGCGCGACAAGGTGGTCGGCAACCGCGACGTCGAGCGCCGCGATGTGCACCGCTCCCGCCGACGAGGCGGTGGTTACCGTGACGTTGGCCAGACCGAGCAACCGATCCAACGGGCCGCGATAAGTGTCGACGGTCTGCACACGCGAGATCGGCGCGATGCGCCTCTCCTGGACCAGCCAACCTGTGCGGGTGTACACCGCCTGCGGGCCGATCTCCCACCGGTGTACCCGATATCGCCACAATGGCACGACGGACAGCGAGATCGCCGCACCGAGCACAGTGACGACGGCGATCACGATGTGCAGCCAAAGCAACCGTCGATCGAAGGCAATCCACACCACCTGGCCGGCCGCCAGCAGCAGCCACGGGACCACGCCGCCGATCGCCCACCGCAGCGGCGCGCGCCGACTGGGCGGATGTGCCGGATCGACCATGCCCAGCACCGGCGGGCTCGGATCGTGGTTGTCCACGTCATCGAGAATGCCACCGACCCCTGCGACGGATTGAACCGACACGGCGGCACCGATTATGAGTGGGTATGGTCTACGGCCATGACTTCCAACGGCAAATGGACCGCGGCGGAGGTGCCGGATCAAAGCGGCCGCGTCGCCGTCGTCACCGGAGCCAACACCGGTCTCGGTTACCACACCGCCGAGGTGCTCGCCGAATGCGGCGCGCATGTGGTGTTGGCGGTTCGCAATCTGGAGAAGGGCAACCTCGCGCTGGCGCGCATCGTCGCCGCCCATCCGCAAGCCGATGTGACCCTTCAAGAGCTCGACCTGGGCTCGCTGGACTCGGTGCGCGCCGCCGCCACCGCGTTGCGCTCGGCATACCCACGCATCGATCTGCTGATCAACAACGCCGGCGTGATGTGGACACCGAAGCAGCTCACCGCCGACGGGTTCGAAATGCAGTTCGGCACCAACCATCTCGGCCACTTCGCACTGACCGGGCTGCTGCTGGACAACCTGCTGCCGGTCCGGGGTTCGCGGGTGGTGACCGTCAGCAGCATGGGCCATCGAATTCGCGCCGCCATCCACTTCGACGACCTGCAATGGGAACACCGCTACGACCGGGTCGCCGCGTACGGGCAATCCAAACTGGCCAACCTGCTGTTCACATACGACCTGCAACGCCGGCTGGCCGCCCGGGAGCAGCCCACCACCGCGGCCCTGGCCGCCCACCCAGGCACCTCTAACACCGAGCTGGCCCGCAACCTGCCCGCCGTTTTCAAACCCGCCGTCGTGCTGCTCGGCCCGCTGCTGTCCCAGAGTGCGGCGATGGGTGCGCTACCCACGCTGCGGGCCGCCACCGACCCGGACGCCGAAGGCGGGCAGTACTACGGACCGGACGGCCTGGGCGAGCAGCGCGGCCACCCGAAGCTGGTGTCCTCCAGCGCGCAGTCGCACGACGAGGACGTGCAGCGCCGGCTGTGGAAGGTCTCCGAAGAGCTGACCGGGGTCACGTATCCGGTCTGATACCCGCCGCGGCTCCGTAAGATGACCGCGTGGCACGACGCCCCCGCTCCGCCGATGAGAACCTGACATTCGGCCCGCAACGCCTGCTGTCATTGCTGCGTTCGACCGTTCCGCCGGTGCATCCGGCCGGGCTGCCCTTCGTCTCCGCCGGGCTGGCAGTGGCCTTGGCCGGACGCCGCTACCGATGGCTACGACGGGCCGGCCTGCTGATCGCCGGTGCCTGCGCCGGGTTCTTCCGGCACCCGCCGCGGGTACCGCCCGCCCGGCCCGGCGCCGTCGTCGCACCCGCCGACGGCCTGATCTGCGTCGTCGATTCGGCAGCCCCGCCCGCCGAGCTCGGACTTGGCAACGCAGAGCTGCCCCGGGTCAGCATCTTCCTGTCGCTGCTGGACGCCCACGTGCAACGAGCCCCGGTGAGCGGCGAAGTGATCGCCGTGCAGCACCGGCCGGGTCGCTTCGGTTCGGCCGACCTGGCCGCCGCCAGCGAGGACAACGAGCGCACCAGCATGCGCATACGCACCGCCGACGGCGCGGAGATCGTCGCCGTGCAGATCGCCGGCCTGCTGGCACGGCGGATCGTCTGCGACGTACATGCGGGGGACAAGCTGGCGATCGGTGACACCTACGGCCTGATCCGGTTCGGATCGCGCCTCGACACCTACCTGCCCGCTGGGACGCAGGTGTTGGTCAGCGTCGGCCAACGGGCGGTCGCCGGCGAAACGGTGCTGGCCGAGCTGCCGTGATGATTACCGCGCCGGCGACGATGCAGAGCGAAGCGATGAGGAGGAGCGGCGCTGATTACTAAGCCTCGGGGCAGGCGAGTGGTCAACCTGCGCATCCTGCCCAGCTCGATGAGCGTGCTGGCCATCTGTGCGGGGCTGACCTCGATCCGGTTCGCGCTGGAGGGCCGGCCGCATGTGGCGATAGCGCTGATCGCCGCCGCTGCGATCCTCGACGGACTCGACGGCCGGGTAGCCCGCATCCTGGACGCCGAGTCGCGAATGGGTGAGGAGATCGATTCGCTCGCCGACGCGGTGAACTTCGGGGTGGCCCCCGCAGTGGTGATCTACGTGACGTTGCTGTCTTCGTCATCGGCGGGCTGGGTCGTGGTGTTGCTGTACGCGGTGTCAATCGTGTTGCGGTTGGCCAGGTTTAATGCGCTGCTCGACGACGGCAACCAGCCGGCCTTCGCGCGGGAGTTCTTCGTCGGGATCCCCGCGCCGGCCGGCGCGATCTCGGCGCTCGGCCCGCTGGCCGCCAAGCTGCAGTTCGGTCCGGGCTGGTGGACGTCGCCCTGGTTCGTCTGCGCGTGGGTGGCGGCCTGCTCGATGCTGGTGGTGAGCCGGATCCCGATGCGAAAGATGCATGCCGTGTCGGTGCCGCCGAACCTGGCCGCCCTGCTGCTGGCGGTGCTGGCGATCGTCGCGGCGGCGGCGTTCCTGTTCCCCTACATCCTGATCATGGTGTTGATCGCGGCCTACCTGTGCCATATCCCGTTCTCCGTCCACAGCTACCGCTGGCTGGCGGCGCATCCCGAAGCATGGGGCGAGAAACCCAAGCAGCGGCGCGCTACGCGACGCGCGATCCGCCGAGCACAGCCCAACCGCCGATCGATGGCGCGGTTGGGCCTACGCAGGCCCACTGGACGGACATGAGCGCCCCGCAACTCACGCTGACCGCTCGGCTGAACACCTCGGCCGTCGACTCTCGCCGCGGTGTCGTCCGGCTGCATCCCAACGCCATTGCCGCCCTTGGTATTCGAGAGTGGGATGCGGTATCGCTGACCGGATCGCGGACCACCACGGCGGTCGCGGGCATGGCCGGCCCGCAAACCCCGGTCGGCACCGTTCTGCTGGACGACGTGACGCTGTCCAACGCCGGACTGAGCGAGGACACCGCCGTCATCATCGCCGCCGCGACGGTGTACGGCGCCCGGGCGGTGACCTTGAGCGGCTCGACGATGACCAGCCAATCGGTGCCGCCACCCACCCTGCGCCAAGCCCTCCTCGGCAAGGTGCTGACCGTCGGGGACGCGGTGTCCCTGCTGCCGCGCGACCTGGGACCGGGCACCTCGACGTCGGCGGCTGCCGCTGCCCTGGCGTCGGCAGTGGGCATCAGCTGGACATCCGAGCTGTTGACCGTTACCGGCGTCGATCCCACCGGACCGGTGAGCGTGCAGCCGAATTCGCTGGTGACGTGGGGAACCGGTGTCGCGGCCGAAGACCCCGCCCCGCACGTCGAAGCACCGACGCCAGCGCAGGTCAGCGAGACGGCGTCACCGATCTCGGTCAACGACCTCAAGGGCGTCAGCGCACAAGCGGCCAAGCTGACCGAGTGGCTCAAGCTCGCACTCGACGAACCGCACCTACTGCAAACCCTGGGCGCCGCTACCAACTTGGGAGTCCTGGTGTCGGGTCCGGCCGGTGTCGGCAAGACCACCCTGGTCCGCGCCGTATGCGCGGGCCGAAGGCTGGTGGAAATTGAGGGCCCGGAGGTCGGTGCGCTGACCGCGGACGACCGGCTCAAGCGGGTGGCCTCGGCGGCGGCGGCCGTTCGCGACGGCGGCGGAGTGCTGCTGATCGCCGACATCGACGCGCTGCTGCCCGCCACTGCTGAACCGGTGGCGACGCTGATCCTGGCCGAACTGCGCAAGGCGATCGCAGCCGCGCGGGTGGCGGTGATCGTCACGTCGGCGGTTCCGGAGAACCTCGACCCGCGGCTGCACGCCCCGGATCTGTGCGACCGTGAGCTGGTACTCAGCCTGCCCGACGCGGCCACCCGCGCGGCACTGCTGCAGGGCCTGCTGAAACCGGTGCCCACCGGGGACCTCGACTTCAGCGAGATCGCCGACCGAACACCGGGTTTCGTGGTCGCCGACCTCGCCGCCCTGGTGCGAGAGGCGGCATTGCGCGCAGCTGCCAGGGCCAGTTCCGACGGCATGTCGCCGAAGCTGACCCAGGACGACCTGCTCGGTGCGCTTACCGTGATCAGGCCACTGTCGCGCTCAGCCGCAGTCGAGGTGACGCTCGGCTCCATCACGCTCGACGATGTCGGCGACATGGCCAGCACCAAACAGGCGCTGACCGAAGCGGTGCTGTGGCCGTTGCAACATCCCGACACTTTCGCCCGGCTCGGTGTTCAGCCGCCGCGCGGTGTGCTGCTCTACGGGCCGCCCGGATGCGGCAAGACCTTCATCGTGCGCGCGCTCGCCAGCACCGGACGGCTCTCGGTGCACGCCGTCAAAGGCTCTGAGCTGATGGACAAATGGGTCGGCTCCTCGGAGAAGGCGGTGCGCGAACTGTTCGGTCGGGCCCGCGATTCCGCGCCATCATTGGTCTTTTTGGACGAGGTCGACGCGCTGACGCCACGGCGCGGCCAGAGCTTTGACTCCGGCGTCACCGACCGGGTGGTGGCCGCGCTGCTCACCGAGCTGGACGGCATCGAGCCGCTGCGCGACGTCGTGGTGGTCGGCGCCACCAACCGGCCGGACCTGATCGATCCGGCGCTGTTGCGACCCGGTCGGCTGGAGAAGCTGGTGTTCGTCGAACCGCCCGACGCCCAGGGCCGGCTGGAGATCTTGCGCACCGCGGGCAAGTCGGTTCCGCTGTGCGGCGTGGACCTGGCTGCGCTGGCGGCCGACCTGGACGGATACAGCGCCGCGGACTGCGTGGCACTGCTGCGCGAGGCCGCGCTTACCGCTATGCGGCGCTCGGTCGACGCCGCCGAAATCACCGCCGACGACGTCGCTGCCGCACGCGAAACTGTCCGCCCCTCATTGGATCCCGCGCAGCTCGCATCGCTGCGCGCCTTCGCCGCACAACGGTGATCACTGGACGATCGGCACCGCGGCTGTTTGGATGAAATGGTGTACCGGGAGTTTCGGCCTGACCAACGGCTTCAGCCGTTCGTGGAATGCGGCTGGCTGCGGTCGGGTTCGGCGACTCCTTCGATACGCGTGATGCCCGACGGTTGTGTCGACGTGTTCGTGACCGCGCAAGGCGATGTCATGATCGCCGGTCCGGCCAACACCTTCTACGACCTGCCCGCTGGTGACCAAGACATTCTGGCAGGTCTGCGGTTACGACCGGGCGCGGCGGCCGCGGTGATCGGCTGTCCGGCAAACGAGTTCAGGGACATGCGCGTTCACCTTGATTCGGCTTTCGGTGTCGCAGGCTCCCGAATTGCCGAGAGTCTGCTCGGCGCAACAACTCCCGCTCAGCGGATGTCGATGTTAGCAGACGTGATGGCCGAGTATTTCGCCGACACCGACCCGGTGGTCGACCGGCCAGTCGCTCGGGCGGTCGCGGTGTTGCGAGCACAACCGGACCGGCCGGTTTCGGCGCTGGCCGCCGACATCGGCCTGAGCGAACGGCAACTGCGGCGCCGGTTCGAGGCCGCGGTCGGCTACGGCCCCAAGCGGCTCGGCCGGGTATTCCGTTTTCAGCGTCTGCTGGATTTGGTTCACGCATCTCATGGCCGGGCCGGCTGGTCGCAATTGGCGATCGCGGCCGGATACGCCGATCAGTCGCACATGATCAACGAGTGCCTGGTATTGACGGGCGGCCCTCCGACGGCACTTCCGGTGTCCGTTTTGTCCAATACCGCGCAACGGCAGTCGTCCTAGCCTTCTCGCGTGAGGCGACACACGCGACCGCTGGCCGAGCTCTGGCCGTTGTGGAAAGACCGCGCCGCGGCCGGCACCCACCCGTTTCAGTTCACCGTGAATCACGACGTCGAGCGCGTCGTGACCGGCCTCCGCTCCTACGACCGCGACGCATGGGCCGAGGCGTTCAGTGCGGCGGCAGCGCCCTATCGGACCGCCGCCGAAGATGCCGAACACGCCGGCGAAGCCGCGGCCGCACAACGGAACTATCTGCGCGCCTATGGCTATTACCGGCTCGCGCGCTACCCGACCACCAACTCCGAGGCCGCGCGCCTCGGCTTGAAGCTGGCCGCGCAGACCGCCGCCATGAGTCGCTTGAACCGTGCGGCCCGTTCGCTCGTGGCAATTGTAACCAGGTCGGCTATTGACACCCGTGGTCCGAATGGGTCGCACCTTCGAGGAGAAGTGCCCATGAACAACGAGCCGCCGCGATGATCACGGCACAGCAGCCTCCGGGGATCGGTTTCTTGGAATTCCGGGATGTCGCGCAGACGACACGGGTCATGTTGCTGGCCATCATGGTGTCGATGGTCGTCTTCCTCGATGGCACCGTCGTGAATCTTGCCCTGCCGGCCACGGAGCGTGACCTTGGCGGGGGCATGTGCTCACAGCAATGGGTCGTCGACGGCTACCTGCTGGCGGTTGCGGCCATGGTTCTGCCCGCTGGTGCCATCTCCGATCTGTTCGGGCGAGTACCGGTGATGCGCTGCGGTCTGGCGGCTTTTGGGGCGGGCTCGGTGCTGGCGGCCACGGCGGGCACCCCGGCGATGCTGATCGCCGGGCGCCTCGTCCAGGGGTTGGGCGGGGCGTTTCTCGTGCCCGGCTCGCTCGCGCTGATCAACTCGTCGTTCGAGCGCGTAGACCGTCCTGCCGCAATCGGATCCTGGACGGCCTGGACCGGCACCGCCTTTGCGCTCGGACCACTGCTGGGGGGACTGACTGTGAACTTCCTGGGCTGGCGCTGGATCTACGTTTTGTCGGCGATCCCCGTGGCCATAGGTTTTGCGTTGACGTTTTGGCTTCGCCGGATGCCCGGGCCCTCCGAACGCCCACGCGTCGATGTCGCAGGCGCCGCACTATCGGCGGTCGGACTGGCCGCCACGGTGTATGCACTGATCGAACAGGGTCGCCGGGGGTGGGACGACCCCCGGGTCAGGGTTGCGTTGGTGGTGGGGGTCGCGGCATTGCTGGCGTTCGTGGCATGGCAGCGCCGCGCGCGCCACCCGACGGTGCCGCCAGGCCTGTTCACGACCCGCAATTTCACTGGAGCCAACCTGGTCACCGCGTTCGTCTATGGCGGCATCACCATGGGCTCGTTGGCCATCGCTCTGTACCTCATAGAGGTCGCCGGATACTCGGCCACCGCCGCGGGTCTAATTACCTTGCCCAGCCCCATCATGTCGTTGCTGTTCGCCCGCGGCGTCGGCGGACTGGCGGCACGGATCGGACCTCGGATTTTCCTGATGACGGGTCCGGCGCTGGCCGGGTTGGGACTGCTGCTCATCCGTCCCTCCGCGCACGGATTCCACATCCTCACTGACGTGCTGCCAGGCAGGATTTTGCTGGCCATCGGAATGGTCCTTGCCGTCACGCCCCTGACCGCGGTCAATCTGTCCGCCGTCAAGTCCGCGCACAGCGGAATCGCCGCCGCGATCCAGAACGCGACGGGGCGGACTTCTGCGCTGATCGCGGTAGCCTGCGTGGGATTGATTACCGCCAACAGGCTGACCGATGCCAGCTTCACCCGGCTGCTCCAGGTCAGCGCGCTGCTGTTTTTCATCGGCACCGTCGTCGGCGGCCTCGCTATCAGAAACTCGGTCGTTCACGCTGAGCCGGTTCCCGATGAAGTCGCCGCCCCCGTGCCGCACTTGGCGTCGAGCGCGCCATCTCCGAATACGGTTTGAGCGCAACCCTTTTGCGCAGAAGCCCCTTCGAGCGTGCGCCGACGGCTTTCCGCCCTGGGACCACACCCAGCACTTTGCAGTCAACTGCAATATTGCGTATTACTGCATTTACGGTCTAGGATGACCGAATGACAGTCACGGAAAAGACAGCGCGGTCGGTGACCGAATTCATGGACGACCCGATCAGCTTCTTCGGCCAGTCCTATACCCAGATGCACAGCATCAGCCGCGGCGAGCTCGAAGCGCTGCAACGGCAAGCCATGGGCATCCGCTTCCAGCAGCACCGCGAGAGCATCGAGATGTTGCGCAAGCTGGCTGACCGGCTCGGCATCACCGTACTCAACGACTTCAACGACGTTGTGCCGCTGTTCTTCTCGCACACCGCGTTCAAGTCATACCCTGCGGCACTGGTCGACAAGAAGCGCTTCGATCTGATGACCAAGTGGCTGGACAAACTGACCAGCTATGACTTGTCCGATGTCGATACCGCGGGCTGCACCGGGATCGACGACTGGATCGACCGACTGGACGAACAGACTCCGTTGGAGGTCATCACCTCCAGCGGCACCACCGGCACCATCTCGATCCTGCCCAAAGACAAGTGCGGCGCACGGGACGGCATGACGCTGTGGAAGATCTGCCTGTTCCAAACCTTCGGCCAAGAGCCGACCGAGCGGGAACTGAACCCGTCGGTGGATGTGGTGTGGCCGAACTTCGCCAACGGCAAGCTTGGACATCTGCGCATTGCCAACATGATCAAAGGTGGCTTCACCGGCGGCGACGAAAGCAAATTCCATGCCCTCTACCCCTTCGCGGTGGACACCGATCTGATGTTCCTAGCCTCCAAGATGCGGGCCGCGGCGTCCCGCGGCGAGCTCGACCGGCTGCAGATCGATCCCGCGCTTGCCGCGCGCAAGGACGAGTTCATCGCGATGCAGGCACGCCAGCCCCAGGACATGGACGCATTCTTCAGCCGCATCACCGAGCAGCTGCGCGGCAAGCGGGTGTTCATGCTCGGCACCTACCACCTGATGTACGACATCGCCAAGGCGGGTCTCGACCGTGGCGTGCGTAATGTCTTCGCTGCCGACTCGGCAATCCTCACCGGCGGCGGGATGAAAGGCGTTGCGCTGCCGGATGATTTCATGGACATCATCAAGGACTTCCTGGGCGTCGACCGCATCCAGGTCGGTTACGGCTTCTCCGAGTCCAGCACGTTCCACTGGGGTTGCAGCGAGGGCCGCTACCACGTGGCGCCATGGGTGATTCCCTTCGTGCTCGATCCGGAGACCAGCGAGCCACTTCCCCGCACCGGTGTGCAGACCGGCCGGGCCGCCGTCTACGACATTCTGCTGCGCGCCCACTGGGGCGGCGTCATCTCCGGCGACGAAGTCACGATCAATTGGGACCTGCAGTGTCCGTGTGGACAGGCGAGCGTTGCCTTCGAGCCCGGCATCATGCGCTACAGCGAGAAGCAGGGCGTGGAAGATGACCGGATCACCTGCGCCGCAACACATGAGGTGCATAACGAGGCAGTGAACTTCATGAAGGGGCTGGATCTGTGATCGCCTACACCGTCCCGCTGTTCCTGCGGGGCAGAGTCGTCACCGAAGACCTCGTACCGTTCGATACCCGAGTGGGTGCCGCACAGTTCCAGGCGCCGGACATGAGCAAGTACGTCGAGCAACTGCCACTCAAAAGTCCGGCAGCAATGAGCGACCTCTACGAGTTGAGCTTCGACGAGATCCTCGACGTGCTCCAGGCGCTCGGCAACGCGTTGGACTTCGACACCAACACTCACCTGCAAGAGGCCTACGAAGCCTCGCTGGTGGCCAACGTGCTGCCGGCCGAGATGCTGCAAAACAGCTATCGCGTGCTGGGGCCGCTGTTCTCACGGGACAACGTCACCGAAATCGCCGACACCCAGGTGGGGCTGGACTACCTGAACGGATGGGTCCCGCACAAACTGCGCGATGGCCGCGAACTACGCGTGCGCGCCTTCGGATCCCGAGTGCTGCATATCCCGGCCGGCAACGGCGGATTGGTTTCGGCGGTGACCATCCTGCGTTCGGTGATCACCCGATCGGACGTGATCATCAAGGCGCCGTCCAATGATCCGCTTACCGCGGTGGCCATCGCCCGGACATTGGCTGACGTCGCGCCGAACCACCCGATCACCAAACATCTGGCGGTCGGGTACTGGAAAGGTGGCGATCTGGCGGTCGAGGAAACCCTCTACCAGCCGCAGCACATCGAAAAGATCGTGGCGTGGGGCGGGCTTGCCTCAGTCAAACACGTAACCCGTTACATCCAGCCCGGTTTGGAGCTCATCGCGCTGGACCCCAAACGCAGCGCCACCATCATCGGCCATCAGGCGTTCGACGACGAGGCCACGACGCGCGAGGTGGCCCGCCGCGCCGCAACCGACATCGGCGTCGCGAACCAGGAAGGGTGCGCCAACGCGCGAGTCATCTATGTGCTCAGCGGAACCGACGCCGACGGCATCGCGAAAGCAAACCGGCTCGGCGAATTGATCTATCAAGAGTTGATGGCGCTGCCCGCCGTTGTCAGCACCCCGCCGCGCTACCCCAACCGCGAGCTGCTCGACCACGTGGAGGCCTCACGAATGACCGAGGACTTCTATCGCGTGATCGGCGGCGAGCACCGCGAGGGCGCGATCGTCGTCTCGCAGTTCGACGAGGCCGTCGACTATTCGCCGATGTTGTCCGGACGAGTCGCCAATATCGTGCCGGTGGACAACATCGACAAGGTGACCGCCGCGGTGAACGCCTACACCCAGACCATCGGCATCTATCCCGAATCCCTCAAGCGCCGGCTGCGAGATACTTTGCCGCTGTTCGGTGCCCAACGACTGACCAGCCTGGGCTACGCGTGCAACGTTGCGATCGCCGCACCCCAGGACGCCATTGAACCGATCCGGCGAATGTGCAAGTGGGTCGTCGACGAGGAATGCGATGCCAGCGTCGTCATCCCATTGTGGAAGCTGACACCAGCGTGACCGACTCGCGCAGCGCCCTGCACGTCGTTGAAGGCATTGACCTGTCGGGCAAGGTATGTGTGGTCACCGGAGCCTCGTCGGGGCTGGGCCGCGAGTCGGCGCGGGCGCTGGCCGCCGCAGGGGCGCAGGTGATTTTGACCGCGCGCAACTCCGAAGCGCTCACCGAGGCGGCCCGGTGGATAGCCGCTGAGGTGCCCGACGCGCAAACCTCGACGGTGCATCTCGACCTCACCTCGCTGGCCAGTGTGCGCGCCGCGGCCACCGAGATCATCGAGCTCACGCCGGTGATTCATGTCCTGATGAACAATGCCGGCGTCATGTTCACGCCGTTTGGCCGCACTCGGGACGGCTTCGAAATGCAGATCGGAACAAACCATTTCGGCCACTTCGAACTCACCCGACTGCTTATTCCGCAGCTCGCCGCCGCAGCGGGCGCCCGGGTCGTCATCCTGTCGTCCGGGGGCCACGTCTTAGGCGACGTGGACTTCGACGATCCCAATTGGGAGCATCGCGAGTACGACAAGTTCGCCGCCTACGGCGCTTCCAAGACGGCGAATATCCTGCACGCGAAAGAAGCAGACCGACGTCTGCGCGAGTTGGGAATCCGCGCGTACGCCGTGCATCCCGGCACGGTGGCCACTTCGCTGGCGCGGTACATGTCCCGATCCGACTTCTCTCAACTTCGCCAATACGCCGCCGCCAGCAGCGCCGCGCGCGGCGAATCGACCGACGGCTACCTGGATTTCACCACGCCCGAACACGGTGCGGCCACCCAGGTGTGGGCCGCGGTAAGCCCTGAGCTGGCCGACCAGGGTGGGCTATACCTCGAGGACTGCCGAGTCAGCGAAACCGGCGCACCCTACGCGCGCGACACCGAGCGCGCCGCGGAGCTGTGGACGCTCTCCGAGAAGTTGTGTGCCGCATCGTGAACAGAATGGAACGGCGAAAGCTTGAGGTGCGCGAGAGGATCCTCGCGGCCGCCTTCGATCTGTTTCTCGCCCAGGGCGTTGCGGCCACCACTATCGAGGAGATCTGCCAGCGGGCCGACGTGGCCAATCGAACGTTCTTCAACCACTTTGCCACCCGTCAGGACATGATTCGCGCATTGGCCCAGCGGCGGCTGGACAACCTGCACGATGTGTTCTTCGACCGCGGCGACGAAGCGATCCCGGGGCGTCTTGTCGGTGTGTTCGACGACATCGGTGCGGCGCTGGTCAAATCCGGTGACACCTACCGCGAAATGATCGGCGAAATGCTTGCCGCCGGCGGCTACGCCATCCAGCGCGGATTCAACCTGCACGACACTTTCGTCGAACTCGTCAAAGAGGGCGTCGCCCGCGGCGAGATCAGCACGCGCCACACACCGGAAACGTTGGCCGACATCATCGTTGGTGCGCTGTCCGGCGGCATCGTGAACTGGACCGTCGACCGGACGTATTCCTTGGAGACTAACCTGCACGACCTCGCGGTGGCGCTGGCCGAATTGCTCTCCGCATGATCAACGCTCGCTAAGCGGAGGAACTTCGCCGTCGAACAGAATTCTCAGCAGGCTCTCGCTGTGCGCGGCGGTGACAAACAGTTCGTCGTACCGCCTCCCGCCGATGCAGACGTTGGTGGGTAGCGATCCTGCCGGCAAACCGATTTCGCCGACGCGCCGGCCCCATGTATCGACGACGTCGATCCGATCAGCGGCAGTCAGGGCAACCCAGTAGTCGCCGTGGGCGCTCACCGTCATCCCGTCGGGCCAGCCGTCGTCGAAAGTATGCACAATCTCTGGTGCACCGACTGCCCCGTCGGGTGAGATGACGTACGACAGCAGTTGCGACGACAGCGTCGCCGTCACAAGCAATCTCGAACCATCGCGGTCAAAGCCCAGCCCATTGATGAACACCGGTCCGTCGTCGATGACCACTCGGGTATCACCCGAGCCAACGTCGGTCGCGTAGACGTGGCCGGGCAGCCCCGCGTCGGGAGTGCTGACGTCAAACTGCGCGCGGGTGTCGGTGATCCACAGCCTCCCGTCCGGGCCGAACGTTAGATCGTTCGGCACTCCCAGCCCCTCGACGAGGTAGTCGACATGCGAACCGGTGATCACCTGAACACCCGGCTCGGCGGTACCGCTGGCACCCCAGGCGCCGCCGTTTTGCGCCACATACAACGTCCCGTCGGCGCTGCACGCCAAGCCGTTTGGCCCGCCGCCGGTGTCGATGCGTTCCAGCGCACCGTCGCGCGGATCGACGATGTAGACACAGCCGTGGCTGATCGACGTCAGCGCCACACGGTCATCGGGAAGCCACACCGGCCCCTCGGTAAAGCCCAGTCCATCTGCGATGACGTCGATGTGCATGCTTACGGCTCCGGCTCAGGTTCTGGCAGCGGCGTCCAGTCGGCCGAGAGACGCGAGTTGAACCGTGGCGGCCGCCGTTCGAGGAAGGCGGAGACTCCTTCGCGAGCATCGTCGCTACCCATCACCCGATGGTGCAGCTGCGTTTCCAGCGCCGCAACCTGTCGCGGGGTGTACCCGTTGATCGCGGTGTCCCACAGCAGTCGCTTACACAGCGCCGCCGACATCGGCGCCACGTTGGTCGCGATGTCGCGGGCCATCTCCATCGCATGATCGAGTACCTGCGCGGCGGGTAGCGCTTTGTTGGCGATGCCGAACGCGGCGGCCTCGGCCCCATTGAAGGTGCGTCCGGTCAACAGCACCTCGGCAGCCACGCCCAGGTTTGTCAGGTGTGCCAATGTCCAGTGCGACATGCAGTCGGGCATCACTCCG
The DNA here is from genome assembly GCA_963751315.1 of uncultured Actinomycetota bacterium. Classification (GTDB taxonomy): domain Bacteria; phylum Actinomycetota; class Actinomycetes; order Mycobacteriales; family Mycobacteriaceae; genus Mycobacterium. Next base: position 30,528 of record CAVVUH010000010.1, read on the forward strand.
CGACGGACTTGCACCACACCATATTTGGCGTCATCGGCGACGATGCGGATATCTGCCTGCAGCGCGATGGTCAGGCCTATTCCAATGGCGTGGCCGTTGACTGCGGCGATCACCGGCTTGCGCAATTCGAAAGCGGCCGGGTCGATCGGCGAGGCGGAGAACGTGGTGTCGTCCGCCGGGGCGTCGAACGGTGAGGCGCTGCCCGAGAAATCCGCCCCGGCGCAGAACGCCCGGCCCGCACCAGTGACCACGATGGCCCGGACATCGTCGTTCTCGTCGCAGTCCCGGTACGCCCGGCTCAGCAGCGTGCCCATCTCCGCGGTGTAGGCGTTGAGATGCTCCGGGCGATTGAGTGTGATCACCGCCACGCCCTCGTCGACGTCGACTGCCACTGGGTGCACGCGTCGAAGTACACCACGCCACGCTGCGCTCAGCGCGTGGTTTCCAGTTTCATTAGCCTGGTTTTCGGGCATGCAAAGCGAGATGGATGGTGGCGATGGCACGGACTGACAACGACAGCTGGGACATCACCGAAAGCGTCGGCGCGACGGCGCTCGGTGTGGCCATGGCGCGCGTCGCTGAATCCGATTGCGACTGTCCCCTGTTCACCGACCGCTACGCGCAATTCTTCATCGACGCCGCAATCGACCGCGGGTGGGAGCCGTCGGCGGTGACCGAACGACAGCGGATCTTCAAAGGCTACGCAGCGGTACGCACCAAGTGGTTCGACGAATACTTCATCGCCGCCGGCGCCAACGGCATCGACCAGGCCGTGATTCTGGCCGCAGGACTGGACGCCCGGGCCTGGCGATTGCCGTGGGTGCACGGCAGCGTCGTTTATGAGATCGACCAGCCACAGGTGTTGGCGTTCAAGGCTGAAACGCTCGCCGCACGAGGCGCTCGACCGACCATCAGGTATCAGGCCGTGCCGATCGATTTGCGGGCGGATTGGCCGACAGCATTGCGCGAAGCCGGGTTTGATCCGTCGACGCCGACGGCGTGGTCTGCCGAAGGCCTGTTGCCTTACTTGCCGGCGGCCGGGCAGGATCTGTTGCTCGAGCGGGTCACGAAGCTCAGCGCCAACGGCAGCCGGATCGCCGTCGAGGCCCTGAGCCCGAGCTTCTTCGATCCGGAATACCTCGAGCGACGCCGCCAATTCTTAAGCCAGACTGGCGACACAAGCGTGCCGGACCATGCCGAGCTGTGGTATCTCGAGGAACGCACCGACCTCACGCAGTGGCTGACCGAACGCCGCTGGAAGGTCAGGGCGATCGAGACCATGAAGCTGATGCAACGCTACGACCGGTCGCCGGAAGGCGACCTCAAAGATCTTGCGCCGCGCAGCGTCTTCATCGAGGCCCGGCTGAACGGCGAATTCGCCTAGCAGGTTACTCCGAGAGCTGGAATTCGATCACCGCCGCAACGGAATCCACCGCGTCGCTCAGGGCGGCAAGCCGTTCGGCGGCTGACGGCGCGGCCAGCACGGAGTAGCGGTCAGCCGGACCGATGGGAACACGCGACGCCAATGCATACAGCCGCAGACCGGGATCGACGGTGTCAGCGTCGCTACCTAATACCACAGCCCGATCGGGCAACAAGACATTGCGGGCGGCCGCGATCCGCTCGAACAACGCCATCACCCGGTCTTCGAGCTCTTCCAGCTGGTCTGCGGTCACCGGTTCGCCCGGTTCGTCCGGCCACGCCTGCACCATCGCCCGCGGATAAGGGTCGTCGGGCAACCAGTCGCACACCCGGATCCGTTCGCCCGTCCGGCAACGCAGCATGAACCGACCCGAGCCGGCGAGGTCCACGCATTCGGTGATCCTGGCCACCGTCCCGACATCGCAGCGGACATCGCCGCCGCCGACCTCGCGGCCCTGGGAGATCAGCACAACACCGAAACGAGGATCGTCGTCGCGCATGCAGTCCCGTACCAGCGCGGTGTAGCGAGGCTCGAAGATCTGCATCGGCAGATCCTCGTCGGGCAGCAGCGCCGACTGGAGTGGGAACATCGCCATCGGGGCGGATTCGACCGCTGACACCACTAGATATCCAGCTCACCGACCAGCGCGTCGACAACGGCGCGCAGATCCCCGTCGTGCTCCTCGACGACCCGCCGCTGTCGCTGATATGACGCGCCGAGCCGCCAGATATCGGCCACTGAGGCCAACTCGTCGGCGCAGTGCAGCGACTTCGCGACCGGCTCCAGCCGGTTGAGCAGGCCGGGCAGGTCATCGGTGACCAGCCGCTCGTTGCTTTCGGCGTCGAGAATGATGACCGCATCCAGCCCGTAACGCGCGGCGCGCCATTTGTTCTCCTGAACGTGCCAGGGCGGCATGGTCGGCAGCGTCTCACCGGCGTCGAGGCGGCGGTCGAGGTCGACGATCAGGCAATGCGTCAACGCCACCAACGCGGCCAGCTCTCGCAGGTTGGACACACCATCGCAGATCCGCACCTCGAGAGTGCCGAGATGCGGTGAAGGCCTGATGTCCCAACGGATTTCGTCCATGTGATCGATGATGCCGGTCTTTTTCTGGTCGTAGACGAAACCTTCGAACTCCGCCCACTTCTGGAAGTGGAATGGCAACCCGGCGGTGGGCAGCTGCTGAAACATCATTGCCCGATTGCTGGCGTAACCGGTGTCGTCGCCACCCCAGCATGGCGACGACGCCGACAGCGCCAGCAGGTGCGGGTAGTAGTTGAGCAGCGACGTCATGATCGGCATCACTTTGGCGGCCGACGAGATCCCGACGTGGACGTGCACGCCCCAGATCAGCATCTGCCTGCCCCACCATTGGGTGCGTTTGATCAGCTCGGCGTAGCGCGGCGCGTCGGTGAGCTTCTGGGCGGACCACCGCGCGAACGGATGCGTGCCGGCGCAGAACAACTCCATGCCGCGGTCCCGGACAATCTGGCGCGCGGGCGTCAGGGTCTCGCGCAGATCTTCCATGGCTTGCGCGGTGCACTCGCAGACGCCGCTGACGACCTCGACGGTGTTGCGCAGCAATTCCTTGTGCACACGCGGGTTTTCGCCGATCTCGGCGATCACCGCGGTGGCTTCGTTGCTCAGATCGCGGGTCTGCGCGTCGACGAGCGCGAACTCCCACTCCACCCCGACCGTCGACCCGGGCGAGCCGGCGAAGTCGATATGGGCACTTGCCCTGTTGGTCGGGCCGCTAGCCGGCACCAATGACACCGCACGCCACCCGCTTGCCGGCGTCACCGGTGGACATCGTGGTCTGGTCGGGGCCCGGTGACCCATTGACCTGGGTGTAACGATCCGCCGGAATGTTGCCGAAGTTGTCGGCTCCCGCGTGAATGACGATCGCGGTTCCCTTGCCGGTCAGCAGATCGTCCTTGGTGAACCCGTCAGTGGTCGTCACCAACAATGCAGCGCCGTCCTTGCGGACCTGCAGTGAGGTCAGGTTCCCGCTCATGGGATCACCGGTATGTCCCGGCGCCTGGTAATGCCCACCGGCAGACAGGAAGTCGCCGGGCTCACCCCCAGCCGGCGCAACCGAGTTGGCCTCACACTTGCCCACCGAGTGGATGTGGACGCCATGAAAACCGGGGCTCAGTCGACCCTCACCGGTCGTCTCGACGGTGATCGTCACATAGCCGTCCGCGAACTCGAACTTGGCTGTCGCCACCTTGGCACCGTCAGGCGCGATGAGGTGGGTGGTCAGGCTCTCCGGTGCCACCGGCCCACCCTTCTGTTGCGTCCCCGACGGAGACGGCGACCCGGTCCAGATCGACGGCGTGGTCCCGGGGGCGGTCGCCGGTGGCTGGTTCGGCTTGCACGAGCTCAACAGCGCGACCGAAGCGACGAGCGGAACCAATGCGGTGGCGGCGGCGACTTTCCGGCGCGCGGCGGGCTTAACCATGGGGAGAAGCCTATCCCGGCGACGATGCGGGCCGGAACGGCCCGCGCAGCCGCGGGCTGCAGCTACTTGGACCGGTACGGCGCGCTGGATATTTTGTCGGAGCCGGATGGCATAATCGAATGTATGTTCGATGAGAGCTCGGCGGTGTTGATGGAGCGCATCGCTGCGGCGGCGCGGGCGGAAAACCAGGCGGCCGGGCAGCGGCTGGCGGTGATCGGCGAGCTCGACGTGATGCGGTTGCGTGAGGTCGGCGAACGCGAGACCTGGTGCACCGACACCCAGGAGGCGGTGACGGCCGAAGTGGCCGCTGCGTTGACCACCACGCAGGCGCTGGCCGCCAGCTATCTGTATTACTCGCGCGCGATGCGGTTGCGGCTGCCGCGAGTCGGGGCGCTGTTGCGGGCCGGTTATATCGACTATCGAATGTTTCAGACGATCGTCTACCGCACCGATTTGATCACCGACCCCGACGTGATGGCCGCCGTCGATGCCCAACTGGCCGCCAAGGCGGCCCGGTGGCCGGGCATGACCCAGGGCCGGCTGGCCGCCCAGGTGGACCGGATCGTGGCCCGCGCCGACGGTGATGCGCTGCGCCGCCGCCGCGAACGCCAGGCCGGTCGGGAAGTGTCGATCTGGGACAGCGGCGAGGGCCTGACCGAAATCTTCGGCCGGCTGATCACCACCGACGCCCACGCCGTGGACGCGCGACTGGACGCGCTGGCCGCCACCGTGTGTGCCGGCGATCCACGCACCCGCAACCAACGCCGCGCCGACGCCATGGGCGCCTTAGCCGCCGGCGCCGACCGGCTCGCCTGTCGCTGCGCACGGCCCGACTGCCCCGCCGGCGCCACACCACCACCGGTGCCGGTGGTGATTCACGTCATCGCCGAGGCGGCGAGCCTCGACGGCACCGCAGCCACCCCGGCCTCGATGATCGGCGCCGACGCCCTCATCCCCGCCGAGCTGATCGCCGACCTGGCCCGCTCGGCCACCCTGCGGCCACTAGTACACCCCGGCGACGCCCCGCCAGAAGCCAACTACACACCGTCGCAGGCATTGGCGGACTTTGTCCGCTGCCGGGATCTGACCTGCCGATTCCCTGGCTGCGATCGACCCGCGCGGCACTGCGACCTCGACCACACGATCGCCTACGCGGACGGCGGGCCCACGCACGCCTCCAACCTCACCTGCCTATGCCGCCAACACCACTTGATCAAAACCTTCTGGGGCTGGCACGACCACCAACTCCCCGACGGCACCCTGATCTGGACAGCACCCTCCGGACAGACCTACATCACCACCCCCGGCAGTGCACTGCTGTTCCCTACCTTGTGCGTGCCGACCGGCCAGCTGGCCCCACCCCAGCCCACACCCACCGGCTCACGCTGCGCCGACCGCGCCGCCATGATGCCCCAACGCCGCCGCACCCGCGCCCAAAACCGGACAGCCCGAATCACCGCCGAACGCAAACACAACCGACAAACCCGCCAAGCCGCCCGGTCCGGCCCCGCACCACCCGACACCGACGACGAGCCCCCGCCCTTCTAGGTCGGGTCATGCCCTTCAGCTTCCGACCACCACGATGACGCCGGGCGGCTGGTCGGCGACTTCAGGGGTCCGCGGTTGGACGGGCGCTTTCAAAAGCTGGCCCACGGCATCGGCGGTTTCACGCTCGCCGGGCGCGTTGCCGAAGTACACCGTGGTCGCCGACACGTTGGGCAACGACAGGTTGCCAACCTCGGTGACGTTGTAACCGCCCTGCTTCAACTGGTCGGCAGTGCGGCCGGCGATACCCTGTTGGCTGGAAATGTTGTAGACGCGTATGTCGGATTTTGCTGCGGGCTTCGCCGAGGTTTTCGGCGCCATTGTGCTCGTCGTCACAGTTGATACGGACGAGTCGTCGTCAGAGTTGGCGCCGGATCCCATCGCTTGGAACCCGACCAGCAAAAAAATGACACCGAGAAACAGCAGCACCATCACCATGGCCCGCAGGGGTAGCCCGGTCGAGTCGGGAACGCGCTCATTCATTGACGTCACTGTATCTACGAGTGCGCCAAAACCCACACCGACGCTCAGCGGGCGGGCAATACCTCAGGTGACTTCGAAGCCCAGTCGTCGTGCAGCCCGCGCCTTCTGCCGACTGGCACGCAGCCGTCGTAGCCGTTTGACCAGCATCGGGTCGGCCGCCAATGCTTCGGGCCGATCGACCAACGCATTCAGCACCTGGTAGTAGCGCGTCGCCGACATTCCAAACAACTCTTTGATCGCTTCTTCTTTGGCGCCGGCGTATTTCCACCATTGACGCTCGAACGCCAAAATGTCGTGTTCGCGGCGGGTTAGGCCATCGGCGAGTTCAGAGTCGTCCCCCGATCGATTAGCCTGCGCCATAGCGCTGTCCATATCGCTTCCTCGACCCTTTCGGCGAATTCTCGAATGCTCGCTGCTCCAGCGAATATTCAACCACGCTCGCAAGTGTTGATCCGGAACCCAGGCCCGCGAGTCGGCTGACTAGGTGAGATTGCCTGTCACCGCCGCGCACCGCAACCGGAGCAGCTTAGTTGGATTGCCCGCCTTCTCCTCACGCCGCAAGCGGCGTGCATCGTCGGCGGGCTTAGTTGGATTGCCCGCCTTCTCCTCACGCCGCAAGCGGCGTGCATCGTCGGCGGGCTTAGTTGGATTGCCCGCCTTGCCCCCTAGCCGCTACACGGCCGGGAGGTGCCCCCACCTCACGCCGCAAGCGGCGTGCATCGTCGGCGGGCTTAAGCTTGCCGGTCATGGCAGTAGTACCCATCCGCATCGTGGGAGATCCCGTCCTGCACGTCCCGACCAAGCTGGTACCGGTCGCCGCGGACGGTTCGCTGCCCACCGATTTGGCCGACTTGATCGCCACGCTCTACGACACCATGGAGGCCGCCAACGGGGTTGGCCTGGCCGCCAACCAGATCGGCGCCGGCTTGCGGGTATTCGTCTACAACTGCGCCGACGAACGTGGGCAGTCGGCGCGGCGCCGCGGCGTTGTCGTCAATCCGGTGCTGGAGACCTCGGAAATTCCCGAGACGATGCCCGACCCGGACAACGACGATGAGGGTTGCCTCTCGGTACCGGGTGAGTCGTTCCCGACCGGGCGAGCCAAGTGGGCCCGGGTGACCGGACTCGACGCCGACGGCAGCCCGATCACGATCGACGGCGAGGGGTTGTTCGCTCGGATGCTCCAGCACGAGACCGGACATCTGGATGGCTTCCTGTATCTGGACCGCTTGATCGGACGACACGCTCGCGCTGCAAAACGCGCGGTCAAATCCCACGGGTGGGGCGTCCCCGGGTTGTCGTGGACACCCGGTGAAGGGCCGGACCCGTTCGGTCACTGATGGCTTCGTGGCCTCCACCCGGCACCAGGGTCACGGTGCGTTATCGTCGGCCCCCCGGGTCGGTCCCACCTCTGACCGACGCGGTGGGCCATCTACTCGGCATCGAGCCGCTGGTGCGGGTACAGACGAAAACCGGCGCGGTGGTGCAGTTTGCGCCCGCGGATGTGGTCGCGGTACGGACACTGAGCGACGCGCCGGTGCGTACCTCGCAGATCCGCGCGCTCGAGCATGCCGCTGCGTTCGCGTGGCCGGGTGTGCAGCAGCAGTGGCTGGATGGCTGGCTGCTGCGCGCCGGGCACGGTATCACGTCTCGTGCGAACTCCGCTGTGCCGCTTGACGTCTCCGCCGACCTAGTCACGATACCGGCGATAGTCGACTGGTACGCCCGGCGCGGCCTAACCCCGCGGCTGGCGATCGCCGACCGCCTGCTGCGGCTGCCCGGTGTGGGCGAGCAGGCCAACGCCGTGCTGGTCCGCGACGTGTGCGCCGCCGAGCCTGACCCGTCGGTCCGACTGTCGACCCACCCGGATGACACCTGGCTACGGCTCTACCGCCGCGAGATCCCCGTTGATGTGCTGACCGCGGTCGTCGATGGTGAGCTGGTCTTCGGGATGCACACGGACCTGGCGGTGGCACGAGGCTCGGTCACCGACGCCCCCGATGGCGCTCGTTGGGTGGGTCTGTCGGCGGTGCGGATGGCAGACCAGGGTGCCGGCCGGGCGGTATGCGAAGCCCTGCTGGCGTGGGGTGCGGCTCGTGGTGCCACCCGCGGCTACGTCCGGCTTCTCGAGGACGATCACGCCGCCGCCGGCCTGGCCCGGTCGATGGGCTTCGCACTGCATCACCGCGCGCGCTATTTCGCGGCAACCTCGGCGCTCACCGAGACCATGTAGTTCGGCGACGATGCGAGCAGCGAAGCGGCCCGAGGTGGGTCAACCCCAGCCGCGAAGCGGCGAGGGGAAGAGCCGAACAATTCACGTAGGGTCGGGCCATGCCCGACGGCGCGATTGATGGCGGCGACCCGCTGCGCCCGGCTTCGCCGCGCTTGCGATCGCCGCTCCTTCGGCTGGCCACCTGGAACGTGAACTCGATTCGCAGCCGGCTGGACCGAGTGCTCGATTGGCTGAAGCGCGCCGAGGTCGACGTGCTGGCTATGCAAGAGACCAAGTGCGCCGACGACCAGTTTCCGACCATGCCGTTCTTGGAACTCGGCTACGAGGTGGCGCATTGCGGGTTCAACCAGTGGAACGGCGTCGCGATCGCATCGCGAGTCGGCCTTGAGCAGGTCGAGGTCGGCTTTGACGGCCAGCCGAGCTGGAGCAGCAAGTCGGATGTGGCGGCCGCGGCCGAAGCCCGCGCCCTGGCCGCCACCTGCGCCGGGGTCCGGGTGTGGAGTCTATATGTGCCCAACGGGCGCGCATTGGATGACCCTCATTACACATACAAGCTGAATTGGCTTGCCGCACTGCGCGATACGGCTGGGAGCTGGTTACGCGACGATCCCGCTGCACAGATTGCGTTAGTCGGCGACTGGAACATCGCCCCAACCGACGATGACGTCTGGAGCGTCGAATTCTTCCAGGGCGCTACACACGTCTCGGGACCGGAGCGCAAGGCGTTCGACGCCATCGTCAACGCTCAATTCTCGGATGTGGTAAGGCCTTTCACCCCCGGCCCCGGGGTGTACACATATTGGGACTACACCCAGCTGCGGTTCCCGAAGCGACAGGGAATGCGCATCGACTTCATCCTCGCCTCCCCCGCGCTGGCGGGCCGGGTTGCTGACGCGCAGATCGTCCGGGAGGAACGTAAAGGCAAGGCGCCCAGCGACCACGCGCCCGTCGTGGTGGATCTACGCACAGATTGATGCATATAAAAATTGCTGGCGGGTATTCATTTCCTGTTCATTTGCCAGACAAGGTCATAGGATTGCCAGATGCTGCGCAGTATCGTGACGGTTTCATGAACTTTGCGAGTTCGCGCGTATGCAACCCCGCCAGTGTGGCGTGCAGCGGGTATCAGATTCACGGCCTCAACAACAAATCATCAGGGAGTCATCATGGGTGTCGTTAACGGCGCCGTACGCACCGTAACTCGAACGGCGGGCCGCGCCGCGGCAGCCACCACCGCGGCCGCGGGTGCAGTGGGCGGCGCCGCGGTCAACGGTGTCGTCGGCGCCGTGACCGGAGCCGCAGCCGGCGTGCAGAAGGGCATTGGCAGCGGTAGCCATTCGACGCCGGCAGCCGCACTGACATTGGGCGCGCTCGGCGTCGCCGGGCTCCTCGAGTGGCCGGTGGTGTTGGCCATCGGCGGCGGCGCCTTATTGCTGCGGCAGTTGAATAACTCACACACCAACGGCTCGCACGACGCGACGGTCACACCGGTGAAAGCGGTTCCGACCAAGTCGACCAGTTCGGCGTCGCCACGTAAATCGCCGGCCAAGCGGGCACCGGCACGGTCGCGCGGCACACAGTCGCGCGCCCGCCGCTAATCCTGCGGTTGGGTACCTTCGGAACAGTGCGAGCATCTCCGCTCCGCGCGGTCGCGCTGGGCATACAGGCGACGTCCGCGCTCGTCGGCGCCACCATGCACACCGCGGCGAGTGCCGCAGGATCAATGAGCACAGTCGCTTCAACCGGCCTGACCATGGCCGCGATCCCGGTTCGAGAAGGCGTCAAAGCGCTGTCGGAGGGACTGCCCGCACCCACGTTGACTCGGCATAGCTGGCGCGGCAGGGGACGGGCCTGGATCGAGGTACGCGGCCTGGACGGGCCGGGCGGTGACGAGCTTGGGAGCGTCATTGTCGACGCCGTCCTCGCACGCCCCGGCGTCACGTCGGCCAGCATTAATCGCCCGTTGTCACGGGTCGTGGTGAGCCTCTACGGCGATCAGACCTCACTGCGTGAGCTGTGCCGAGTGGTAGACGAGGCCGAAAAGCAATGCCGCTCAACCGGTAACGCCCCGCGCCCGAAACCTTTGCCGGGCGACGGGCTGCTGCTGGCCACCAAGGCGGTGGGGGTCGGCGCCACAGCTGCCGGGGTGGGCGTCGCGGTCGCCGGCCGGGTGCTGCGGTGGCCGGCCCTGAACTACGGTTTCGAGGCGGCGGTGGTGGCCGTCGATTACCAGCCGCGGGTGCGCCGTCTGCTCGAGGACAGCATCGGTCAGTCCGCGACGGACACGCTGCTCAGCCTGGCTATGACGGCCGCACACGTCATTGAGCTCTCGCCGGCGTCGCTGGCCGTGGACTTGATGATGGAAACGCTGAAAGCCGCCGAAATGCGCGCCGAGGCGCAGGCCTGGAGCCGCCACGAACCGAGGCTGGCCCGCCATGCCGAGCAGGCCGAGGTCTACCCCGCGTCCCGCCCGGTGCCGCTGCCCGAGGGACCGATAGAGCGGCACTCACGTCGCAGCGCATTACTTCAGGCGGTCGGTGTCGCAGCCGTCGGCGCCACCACCCGCAACCTCAACATGACCTCGACCGCGGCGTTGGTCACCACACCGAAAGCCACCCGCACGACGCGCGAATCGTTCGCCGCGGCGCTTGGCCAAGGGTTGGCCGACCAGCACGCCGTCTTGCCGTTGCACCCGCAAAGCCTGCGCCGGCTCGACCGGGTCGACGCGCTACTGGTCGATCCCAGGGTGTTGTGCACCGACACGCTGCGAGTGGTGCGGGTGCGCGGCGCCGATGAGGACGAGATATCCCCGGCCTGGAACCGCGCGCAACTGCTGCTGGAGAAACGAGGCCTACGTGTCGGCTGGCACCCGGTTTCCGGAGGGCCGGCCGTCGAAGCACTGATCGGCCCCACGCACGATCCGCTGGCCTCAGCTGTATTGGCCGAGGCACGTCGGGCCAGCTTGGATTTAATCTCTGTCGACATCGATGACCTGGGCGAGCTGCGACCCGCGTTCGATGAGCTGCGGCCGCCGGAGAACGGATCCGTCGATGATGCGCTCGTCGCGGCGCTGACCGATCTGCAACAGTCCGGTCACACCGTCGCGGTGCTGTCTTCGTCAGGTGCACAAGCACTTTCGTCGGCCGACGTCGGGCTGGGTGTAATGCCCAACTCCGACGGCGATCCGCCGCCGTGGACGGCGGATCTGATCCTGAGTGATCTCGCCGGCGCTTGGCGGCTGCTGCTTGCCGTCCCCGCAGCCAGGACGGCGAGCCGGCGTGGCATCGAGATATCGACCGGCGCGACGGCGTTGGGTGCGCTGCTGATGGTGCCCGGGGTGCGCGGCCGCGGGCCCGGCCCGGTGACCACGGGTGCGGCGGCGGGTGTGCTGTCCGGCTACTTGATGGCCCGCCGGGTGGTTCGTGCACCGACTCCGCTGCCGGCCCCGATGCACGAATGGCACGCAATGTCGGTCGACCAGGTGCGAAAGATGTTGCCGCCGCCGGACGCCGACGAATCGATGGCGCCCCGCCATGGGGCGCTGGCCACCCGGGCCAGGGAAACGGCCCACCGCGGCGCCGAACTGACCGGACGACCGCGGCGAGCGGTCTGGCAGTTTGCCAAGGCCGTACAAGCCGAGTTATCCGACCCGCTGACCCCGGTATTGGCTCTCGGCTCGGCAGCCAGCGCGATCCTCGGGTCGCCGGTCGACGCGGTCCTGGTGGGTTCGGTGCTCACCGGAAACTCCGTGCTCGCCGCCAGCCAGCGCCTGCGTGCCGAAAGCCGACTGAACGAATTGCTGGCGCAACAGATTCCACCGGCCCGCAAAGTGACAATCGGTCCCGACGGCGAGCCGGCGTACACCGAGGTCGTCGCGGAGCAGCTACAGCCCGGCGATGTGATCGAGATACGCACCCACGAGGTCATCCCCGCGGACGCCCGACTGATTGAGGAAGACGACCTCGAGGTTGACGAATCGACGCTGACCGGTGAGTCGCTGCCGGTCGAGAAGCAGATCGACGCCACACCGGGTGCCGAACTGGCCGAGCGCCGCTGCATGCTGTTCGCCGGCACCACGATCGTCGCGGGAACCGCGGTGGCGCTGGTGATCGCCGTCGGCGCCGACACCCAGGCGCGTCGCGCCGCCGAACTCGCGTCCGGTGAACTGCCGGAGGTCGGGCTGCAGCACCAGCTCAGCAAGCTCACCAACCAGGCATTCCCGGTCAGCACGGCCGGCGGCGCCCTGGTCGGCCTACTGGGCGTGTTGCGCCGTCGAGGGTTGCGCGAAGCCGTCGCCAGCGGAATCGCGATCACCGTGGCCGCGGTCCCGGAAGGTATGCCGCTCGTGGCGACGCTCGCACAAGCCGCGTCGGCCCGACGCCTGACCGAATACGGCGCGTTGGTGCGTGTCCCCCGTTCGGTCGAGGCGCTCGGCCGCCTCGACGTCGTCTGCTTCGACAAGACCGGCACGCTGTCCGAAAACCGCCTGCGGGTGGCGCAGGTGCACCCGGTGGCCGGCTACTCCCGCGACGATGTATTGCGCTTCGCTGCGCACGCAGCGCCGGCGGCAAACGGCGGTGCGCAGGTGCACGCGACCGACCGGGCCATCATCGAGGCGGCGCTGGCGGTCGATGCCTCCAACGGCTTCCATCCCGACGCGGAAGCCGACGCTCATCTGCCGTTCCGGTCCGGCAGGTCGTTCTCGGCGTCGGTGTCCGACGACGAGCTGACCGTCAAAGGCGCACCCGAAGTGGTCCTCGCCGCTTGCCGGAACGTCGGTCCGGACATCGATCAGACGGTGCGTCAACTGGCGGCCGAAGGGCTGCGGGTGATTGCCGTCGCGCGGCGCCGGCTTAGCCCGCAACAGGCCAAGCTGGTAGCCGACGACGAAGACGCCATCGCCGACCTGGCCGACGACGAGTTGTCACTGGCAGGATTCCTCGGGCTGTCCGACACGCCGCGAGCCGAAGCACCCGCACTGCTCAAGGCCCTGTCCGAACGCGAGGTCGGCATCCGGTTGATCACCGGCGATCACCCGATCACCGCCACCGCTATCGCGCGGGAAATGGGCATGCCGGTGAGTGCCGAGCAGGTCATCACTGGTGCGGAGTGGGACGCCTTGTCGCGCAAAGACCAGGAACGCGTCGTCACCGAGCGGGTGATCTTCGCCCGGATGTCACCGGAGAACAAAGTCCAGGTCGTCCAGACGCTCGAACGCAGCGGCAAAGTATGCGCGATGGTCGGCGACGGGTCCAACGACGCCGCCGCGATCCGGGCCGCCACCGTCGGTATCGCCGTCGTGGCGCGCGGCAGCGATCCGGCCAGCATCGCGGCCGATGTGGTGCTGGTCGACGCCCGAATCGAAGCGCTGGTCGCAGCCGTCGACGAGGGCCGCCAGCTCTGGCAGCGGGTGCACGCCGCGGTATCGGTGCTGTTGGGCGGCAACGCCGGCGAGGTGGCTTTCGCGATCATCGGCAGCGCGATCAGCGGAACGTCGCCACTCAACACCCGACAGCTGCTGCTGGTGAACATGATGACCGATGCGTTCCCCGCCGCCGCTCTTGCCGTGAGCCCGCCGAGCGGCCCGGTGCAGACCGGCCGCGGCGGCCCCGATCAACGGGCACTATGGCGAGCCGTCGCCATCCGCGGGACGACCACGGCGGCGGCGGCGACTGCGGCTTGGATGATGGCCGGCGTGACCGGACGGCCACGACGCGCGTCGACGGTGGCCCTGGTCGCGTTGGTGAGCACCCAGCTGGGTCAGACGCTGCTGGAGTCGCGTGCGCCGTTGGTGGTCTTGACCGCCGGCGGATCGCTGGCCGTGATGGGAACGCTGATCAGCATCCCGGGCGTCAGCCAGCTGCTTGGCTGTACGCCGCTCGGCCCGATCGGGTGGGCGCAGGCGCTGGGCTCAGCCGGGGTTGCGACCGCCGCGGTGGGCGTCGCGACCCGCGTGCTCGAAAGTAAGCTTCCACTGGAGCTCGAAGCCGGCCCCGATCGGGCGCCTGACGAGTCCCAACCTGAACAAGGCCAAGCCGCCACAGAACGGCGTACAACTCGATCAGCGGGATCGCCAGAAAAACAGCGGCCCCTGAGGCTAGTGGGTCGGCGAGATTCTCCGTCGTCGACGTCATACACCCGACGGTGACCGGGGCACTCTGCTGGACGGCAAACCTTAAGTTACTGAAAGGCAAATGATGGTCGAAAAGAAGCCCCGCCGCGCAACGTCCCAGGCGGAGGCCGTCGCGAAGATCCGCGAGGGCGAGACGTTCTTCGTGAACTTGCCGCTGGTCGGAAAGGTAGAGATTCCCCGACCCGAGGCGCTCGCCTACTACGGCGGTTTGGCCGCGTTGGCGGCATTCGAGCTCATCGACTGGCCGGTCGCGGTCGTCATCGCCGCGGGCCATCTGTTGGCCAGTAGCCACCACAACCGCATTCTCGAAGAGCTCGGCGAGGCCATCGAAGAGGTTTAGGGCCAGAGATCTGGCTCCAGCCCTTCTGCTTCTTTTTCCCGTAGCGCGCGGCGCGCGCTCTCGGTGTCATGGTGAATCGGCAAGCACATGAGTTCGGCCACTCGATACATGAAGCTATCCGGCGACAGAACGAGGACGATGGCGTTCTGTTCGAGCAGCCGATCGAGCGCGGCGAATCCCGCGCTGTCCAGGTATTTGACCCCGCTCAGTTCAAGGATGATGGGCCGCGGGCCCGGTACGTCCAGCACCGACCGCCTGAACTCGTCGACGTTGGTCACGTCGAGCTCGCCGGTAACTGTCACCTCGGCGGGAGTGGTCGCCGAGGCGCCGTTGTCGGGGTTCTGCAGCTGAAAAACCGCGCGGGTCATCGTATTACGCCCTCCACCAAACCGGCCTCCGCGACAACCGCCTGGTGGAAACTCAGGGTAATTCGAGTGCCGTGCGCGGTGCGTACGGTCTTCACGTGGTCCGCGAGTCCGTTGATCATGGTGAGCCCCCGCCCGCCCCGCAGGCTACGTTGGCTGGCCGACGAATCACCGGACCACCGGCCGGTATCGCTGACCGTCGCGGTGACGGTGTAACCGCGCACAAAAGCCTCGACGGAGACGGTCCTGAGCGGATCGCCGCCGCTGCCATGTTCGATCGCATTACTCACCGCCTCGCCGGTGGCCAACAGGATGTCGGCTGCCCGGCGCGGATCTACGGCGATACCGGTCAGCCAGTGGCGCAGCCGGTGCCGCGCCTGCGGGATGGTCATCAGTGTGGCGGGCAGCACGGTGGCAAAACTGCGCGCCGTAGCGTGGTTGGGACGCAAGGCCAACAGGACGACGTCGTCGGTATAACCATCGGGCGGAGCCATCCGGTCCAGCAACTCATCACAGAACTCCCCGACCGACAGTTCCGCCCGATATGCGGCCGCGGCCTGTAGCCGCTCGAATCCTTGATCGAGCGTCTCGCCCGGCCGCTCGATCAATCCGTCGGTGTACAGCAGCAGCAGGCTGCCCGCCGGCAACTCGTATTCTGCCGTGTTCGACTCGAGATGGTGTTCCCACGCCGCAACCGGGGGACGCCGACCGGCCTGCAGAAAAACGGGCGGTCGATCCGGCGCTACCAGCAATGGATAGGGATGACCCGCGCAGGAATAGCTGACGCGGGAGGTGCCGTCGGCAGTTCCCGGTTGCCCAGTGTCAATCACGGCATAACTGACCGTTGCGCAGCGCGCACCGGGGACCGCCGCCGCATACCTGTCCAGGGAGCTGAGCACCGCACCCGGATCGGCGCCGGTGAGAGCGGTAGCCGCCACCGCGGCGCGGAGTCTGCTCATTACGATCGCCGCGGGCAGACCGTGTCCGACCACGTCGCCGACGGATATCGCGATCTGGCCCGGTTGCTGTAGCGGCGCCACCAGATACCAGTCCCCGCCGACGCGCATCGCCTCGCCGCCGGGCTGATACACGGCCGCCACGACCGCGGCCGTTGACCCGCGGTCGAGATCGAGCAGATGCTCCTGGAAGTCAACGGCAATCCGATGTTCGCGCTGTGCACTGCGGACCCGGCCCACGGCCGCCTGAGTGACCTCCGCAGTCCGGGCGAACATCTCTAGCTCGGCGGAGTCGAAATCGCGCGGTATCGGCCACAGCAGCCCGAGGGAACCGATCACGCTTCCGTCATGGCCGCGCAACGGCTGGCTGACGCACGACCGGACGGTGTGCGCGGTCTCCTGCACCACGTGGCCATAACGCGGGGCGAGCGCGAAGGTATCGGTGATGACCATCGTCTGGCCGGTCTTGATGACGTCAATCGGCACCAGCGGCGTGTCCAGGGTGGCCACGTGGTAGCGGTCGCGGTATTCGACGGGCACCGGTCCGGCGTACTCGAACCGGACGTTGTTCTGCTCGGCGTCGAGGAGACCGATCACGACGACTGTCGCACCGCCCGCACCGAGCGGAGAGGCCAGCAGCGCTTCGGCGATTCCCCCGACGGACTCGGCGGCCTGCAACGCGGCATCGAGTTGGGCGGCGGCGGAGGTATGCCGGAACTCGGCTTCGCGCTGTAGCCGACCGGCACGTTCGCGGTTGGCGGCGGACAACCGCGCGGCGACCCTTTCGATCAGCTCCTGCGAGCGAAATGGTTTGGGCAGGTAGTCGTCCGCGCCGCCGGCGTAGCCTTCGCTGACGGCCTCGTCTCCGGCGCGGGCGGAGAGCATGAGGATCGGAGTGGCGGCCAGTTCGGGATCGCGACGAACGGCCGAGACGAAGTCGAAGCCGTCGAGCTTGGGCATCATCACATCGGTCACGATGGCGTCTGGGCGAAGCTCGCAGGCGGTCCGCAGGGCCGCTTCGCCGTCGGCGACCAGGACCGTTCTCCAGTGCGGCGACAGCACCTGGTTTATGTGAGCCCGCATGTCGGCGTTGTCGTCGGCGATCAACACCAGTTCGCGATTGTCGTCGGCGGGCGCAGACTCGTCGGGCAGCGATGCCACCCATTGGTCCGCCTCGACGACGTAAGGGCTGTCCAGCAGATCGGCCGGTCGATGGTAGATCGGTGTGGCGGCGAGCGACTTGGGCAGCGTGACGGCGACGGTGGTGCCGCGGTCGAGTTCGCTGGCGATCTGCATGCTGCCTTGTTGGAGTTCCACCAGCCCACGCACCAGTGACAGCCCGATTCCGGAGCCTTCCACACTGCGGCCCTGCGCGGTGTCGGCCCGAAAGAAGCGTTCGCCGAGCCGCTTCAGATCCGCCTCGCTTATCCCGACACCGGTGTCGCGGACGCTGACCAGGCACTGGTTGCCGCCGCTCTGGACCGTGACGGTGATCGAGCCGCTCAGGGTGTACTTGACCGCGTTGGACAGCAGGTTGAGCATGATGGTTTCCCACATGTCCGGGTCGAGGTCGGCCAGTGCCGGGCGGCAGTCGAGGACAAGTTCAAGCCCGGCCCGCTCGCACAGTTCGGCGAACGACGACGCGATCTGCGACGTCAACGCCCCGACATCAGTGCACACCAATCTCGTGGTGGCGCGGCCTGCTTCGATACGGGAGAACTGCAGCAGCGAGTCGACCAGGCGCAGCAGCCGTCCCGCGTTACGCCGGGCCATCCGCAGCCGCGCCGCGAGAACCGTGTCCGAACCGACATCGGAGAGCGCGTCCTCGAGGGGTCCTAGAAGCAGGGTTAGCGGCGTGCGGAATTCGTGGCTGACGTTGGTCAAAAACGCTGTCTTGGCGTGGTCCAGTTCGGCCAGCGCATCGGCGCGTTGCCGCTGCCGCTCATGGGAGACCACCGAAGCCAGCGCCGAGGACAGCTGGTCGGCGAGCAGCTGACAAAACCCGAGATATTGCTCATCCAGCGGGCAGCGCGGGTTTGTTCCCACCACCAGCGCCCCCGCGGTGGCGTTCTCGCCCAGCGGTAGCACCAGCGCCTGGTCCGGACAATCGCCGTCCAACACTTCATGCACACCGCGAATCACCGACGCTACGTCGTCGATGATCTGCACCTCCGCCCGTGACCGCGCCGTCGGCTCCCAGTGGGTGAGCTTTTCCAGGGTGGGCGGCAGCAGCGGCAGCACCGACGGCGTTGCTCCGCGCAGGGCGGTATCGGCCGCGTCCCCATCGCTTACGTATGCCGCGACGAGCGGTACGTCGGCGGGCTGGTCGGCACACACCGAAATAGCAGCGCTCACCGCGTCGTCGACGGTACGGGTTTCCATCGTCGCCGACGCCACCGCGTTGAGGAGATGCAGGCGCCGCTCGCTGATCACCCGCTCGGTGGTCTCCCAGGAGGGGCAGAAGATCCCGTAAATCTCGCCGGTGTGTCCGACCAGTGGGCTGTAGGTGAAGGTGAAGTAGCGTTCCTGGCGTCGACCGGCAGTCACCATCGGCAGCATCAAATCGTGCGACCAGGTAGCCTCCCCGGTCGCGATCACGCTGGCCAGCATCGGACTGATCGGCTCCCAGATGTCCCACCACACGAATCGGCCGCGTCGGCCCAGCGCGGCCGGGTGTTTGTCACCCAGGATCTGGATGTAGGCGTCGTTGTATACCAGGAACAGGTCTTCAGCGCCCAACCACAACACGATCGGAAACCGCGAGGTCAACACCACCGCGACCGCCGACCGTAGCTCCGCTGACCACTCCTGCGGCGATCCCAATGGATGTGCAGCCCAATCGAATTCCGCGAACAGACGACCCATCTCACCGCCGAGTGCGACCGCCTCGGCAAGGTCGGGTGGTAGATCCTGCGGCTCGCTGGCCCAGACGCGGGGGTGAGACCCGATCACTGCCCCTGCTCGGTATCACGGCCTTGCAGCGCATCGGGCAGCGTGGGGTAGAGCTCGAAGACGCTGTCCAGGTTCGTCACCTCGATCGGGCGAACTACCAGTCCATTGTCGGCAACCAGCCGCACGGACGTCCCAGCCTGCAGCCCTTGCCTGTGACAATCGAGGATCGCGTTCAGTCCGGCGCTGCCGAAGTAGGTCACGGCCTGCAAATCGATAATGAGCAGTCGAGAGGCTTGGGTCCCGGCCTGCTGCAGCGCCGTATCCAGCTGTGACGTGAGGTCGCCAGCGGTGCTGGAATCCACCTCGCCCTTGGCCTGCAGGACCACAGCTTCCGGTCGTACCTCGTAGTCGACCACCAACAAATCCATCGCGTTCACCCGTCGTGCCGCTTGCCGTCTGCGGCATTGTCGAGCCTAACCGGCGACCCGGTTATGTGTTGGGTTCGCCCCCAATACGCTCTTGCACCGTCAACAAAAGATGGTCGAAAGCGCTTTGCACTTCCGCCGACGGCGGTGGCATCGTGGCGATTTCGGCGATGAGTTGGTTGGCCAGCGCGCGCAATTTGGTGTTGGTCTCCTGCGATCGCCACCGCAGCACGCCGAAGGCCTGATCCGCGCTGACCCGGTAGACGGCCATCAGGACGCCTTTGGCCTGCTCGATCAGCGCGCGGGCCTCGAACAGGTCAGGCAATGCCTCGTCGAGGGCCACCTGCCGGGTCTCGACGATGGTGGTGGTCAAGTCGATGTAGTGACCGGCGGTTCCCACCACTGCGCCCGTCTCGTCGGCCATCCGATCGGCCACCACGATCGCATCGTGCACATTGCCGCCCACGTCAATAAAGCGGTGACGGCTGGAGAATGAGCTCTTGGTATGGAGCGCCCGGTCGAGCAGGTCCTGAACGTGTTTCCGGTCTTCTGGATGTTTGTGCGACAGCAGCAGTTCCGTCGTCGGTACCACCGAACCGGGCTCATAGCCGTGCATCAGCGCTACCTCATCGGACCATTCCCAGCGCTGGCCGACAAACCAGAACCGGAAAGCACCCACGCTGACGTTGTCGCGGTCGGCGCACGCCAGCCGCCGGACAGATGGTTCATCGGTGTCGGCGCTCGTCTCGGCGGCCTCGTGCACGTTAAGAATCATTCCATCGTTTAAACACCTTGCCCACCGGTTAGCCAGGACGTCGCGAACATGTCGCCTCTCCACATCAACGTCCGGCTGCGCTAGCGTGGACTCCACAACGACGCGGGAGCGCACGCCCAGTGCGCTGAGAGGACGGCTCGGGGCCGTCGACCGTACGAACCTGACCGGGTAATGCCGACGTAGGGAGATGAGAAGTGACTGATGTGATAGCCGTCGAGCCGTCCGTGACTACCGGCCCCATCGCCGGCAGCAGCAAGGCCTACCGAAATCTCGATATCCCTCCTGATGGCGGTCCTGCCGCCAAAGTGCCGTTTCGGCGGGTGAATCTGTCCAACGGACAGCACTTCGATCTTTACGACACCTCCGGCCCCTACACCGACGCCGATGCGGTGATCGATGTGACGGCCGGGTTGCCGGGCAGGCCGGGGGTGGTGCGTGATCGCGGCACCCAGCTGCAGCGGGCCCGCGCCGGTGAGATCACCGCGGAGATGGCGTTCATCGCCGCCCGCGAAGATATGCCCGCCGAACTGGTTCGCGACGAGGTTGCCCGCGGCCGCGCGGTGATTCCGGCCAACCACAACCATCCCGAGAGCGAGCCGATGATCATCGGCAAGGCCTTCGCGGTCAAGGTCAACGCCAACATCGGCAACTCGGCGGTGACGTCGTCGATCGCCGAGGAGGTCGACAAGATGGTGTGGGCCACCCGCTGGGGTGCGGACACCATCATGGATCTGTCCACCGGTAAGGACATTCATGCCACCCGCGAGTGGATCCTGCGCAACTCACCGGTGCCGGTCGGCACGGTGCCGATCTACCAGGCGCTGGAGAAGGTCAAGGGCGATCCCACCGAGTTGACCTGGGAAATTTATCGGGACACCGTGATCGAGCAGTGCGAGCAGGGCGTGGACTACATGACCGTGCACGCCGGGGTGTTACTGCGCTATGTGCCGCTGACCGCCAAACGGGTCACCGGCATCGTGTCCCGCGGTGGGTCGATCATGGCGGCGTGGTGCCTGGCACATCATCAGGAGTCGTTCCTGTACACCAATTTCGAAGAGCTCTGCGACATCTTCGCCCGCTACGACGTGACGTTCTCGCTGGGCGACGGGCTGCGGCCGGGGTCGATCGCCGACGCCAACGACGCCGCGCAGTTCGCCGAGTTGCGGACTCTGGGCGAGCTCACCAAGATCGCGAAAGCCCATGGCGTACAGGTGATGATCGAAGGACCCGGACACGTCCCGATGCACAAGATCGTCGAGAACGTGCGGCTGGAAGAGGAGCTGTGCGAGGAGGCGCCGTTCTACACCCTGGGGCCGCTGGCCACCGACATCGCGCCGGGTTATGACCACATCACCTCGGCGATCGGCGCGGCCATCATCGCCCAAGCCGGCACCGCGATGCTGTGCTACGTGACGCCGAAAGAACACCTGGGTCTGCCCGACCGCAAGGACGTCAAAGACGGCGTGATCGCCTACAAGATCGCCGCCCATTCCGCCGATCTGGCCAAGGGCCATCCGCGCGCGCAGGAGCGGGACGACGCGTTGAGCACGGCGCGGTTCGAGTTTCGCTGGCACGACCAGTTCGCGCTGTCCCTGGATCCCGACACCGCGCGGGAATTCCACGACGAGACGCTGCCGGCCGAACCCGCCAAGACCGCACACTTCTGCTCGATGTGTGGCCCGAAGTTCTGCTCGATGCGCATTACTCAGGATGTCCGCGACTACGCCGCCGAGCATGGACTCGACAGCGAGGAAGCCATCGAGGCGGCTTTTCAGCAGGGTATGGCGGAGAAGTCCGCCGAGTTCGCAGAGCACGGCAATCGGGTGTACCTGCCGATCGCACGGTGATCTACCTTCCGCTGGCGCCGCGCGGTGCGACGCCGCTGCGGGTACTGACGATCGCCGGATCGGACTCTGGCGGTGGTGCTGGCATTCAGGCCGACATCCGGACCTGCACCTTGTTGGGGGTGCACGCGCTGTGCGCGGTGACCGCGGTGACAGTGCAGAACTCGTTGGGCGTGCAAGGTTTTCACAAGGTGCCCGGCGATGTCATCGCCGCCCAGATCGAGGTCGTATGCCACGACATCGGGATGCAGGCCGCCAAAACCGGCATGCTGGCATCGGCGGAGATCATCACCACGGTCGCCGAGAGTTGGCGTGAGCATGGCGTGGGCGCGCCGCTGGTGGTCGATCCGGTCTGCGCGTCAATGCACGGCGATCCGCTGCTCGACCGCAGCGCGCTGGATTCCCTTCGCGCCGAACTATTTCCGCTGGCGACATTGGTGACGCCGAATCTGCATGAGGTGCGGTTACTGGTAGACATCGACGTTGTCGACTCGAAGTCGCGGGCCGACGCGGCCCGCGCCCTGCACGCGCTGGGCCCGCAGTGGGCGCTGGTGAAGGGCGGCCATCTGACCGGGTCGGCCAGCAGCACGGATCTGTTGTTCGACGGCAACGACTTTCACGAGTTCGAGTCGCCGAGGGTGGACACTACCCACGACCACGGCGCCGGCGACACGCTGGCCGCTGCGACCGCCTGCGCCCTGGCCCACGGCTACACCGTGCCGGACGCGGTCGCGTTCGCCAAGCAATGGGTGACCGAGTGCCTGCATGCCGCCTATCCGCTCGGGCACGGCCACGGCCCGGTGTCCCCGCTGTTCAGGCTGTCCCCGTGACCCTCGAAGCGATCGCGGGCATCGCACATGAACCCGACGGCACCCCGTCCGGTGTGGTGGTGTTGACCCACGGCGCCGGTGGCAGCAGGGAATCCGCACTGCTGCAGAAACTTTGCGACGAGTGGGCCCGACGTGGCTGGCTTGCGGTCCGCTACAACCTGCCTTATCGCCGGCGACGGCCCAAGGGGCCGCCGTCGGGTTCGGCGGCGACCGATCGCGCCGGCATCGTGGCGGCGATCGCCGTGTGCCGCGACCTTGCCGACGGCCCGCTGATCGCCGGCGGCCATTCCTACGGCGGCCGCCAGACATCCATGGTGGTAGCCGACTGCGTCGAATCTGCTGCGCAGGTGGTTGACCTGCTGACGCTGTTCTCCTATCCGGTGCACCCGCCCGGAAAGCCCGAACGCGCCCGCACCGAGCACCTGCCGGACATCGCGGTGCCGACGGTGTTCACCCACGGCACGTCGGATCCGTTCGGCACCATCGACGAGCTGCGCGCAGCCGCCGCGTTGATTGCGGCGCCGACCCAGATCGTCGAGATCACCGGCGCGCGACACGACCTGGGCTCGAAAACCCTCGACGTTCCCGCATTAACGGTCGACGCCGCATTAAGGCTGTTGCGCTAAGCGGCGTCGAACGAACTCGACCGCGATGTCGGCGACCTTGACGTTGCTGTCTTGCGAGGTTCGACGGAGGATGTCGAACGCGTCGTCATCAGAGACGTCGTTGAGCACCATCAACATGCCGATGGCCGTGCCGATCGCGCGGTTGCTGGCAAGCCCGCGGCGCAGCCCGGCCGCGTCTTCGCCGTGCGCGGTGGCATTGGTAGCCACCGTGGCGAACGCCGCCAGCACGATGGCCCGTTCAACCGACGTGTTGTCGAATGCATTCGCCGTATCGGAAAACAGGTTGAGCACACCGACCTGGGCGCGGTCTACCGGCAGGCGAATACTCATCGCGCCCCGCACCGGCGTTTCGGCGACTACGCGGGCTGCCAATACCGGCCACCGACTACCAGTGGTCAGATCCGATGCCATTTGAGCGGTTTGCTCTTCGACGGCATCGAGGCACGGCCCGGTGCCGAGCGCCTGCTCGAGTTTGTCGATCTTGTGCGCGACGGAGTCGCTGACGGCCGCTGTGCTGAAGGCGCCGTCGCGGCAGATCATCAGGCTGGCATGGTCGCAGCCGGGAACCATCAACGTTGCGGCCACACAGATCGCGGCATACATCTCTTTCGGTGTCGAACCCTGGTGAACGATGTCAGCCAGCGACGTCAACACGCGTGCCGGATCGACATCGATGCGAGACGACATGGCAATCTCCCCACTCTTTCTGGATTCGGGCCGTCGGCGCCGGGGCGGCAGCGGGTTAGCACGGCGCGTCCCCGCTGCCGCCACCGGACAATCAGGCGTCGATCACCTCGCGCTGGGCGCCCTGGGGGTTGAGAGCATGGTGCGCGTCGCCGCGGCCGATGGCGATCTTGCGCGGCTTGGCTTTTTCGGCCACCGGGATGTGTAGCCGTAGCACGCCCTCGTTGTAGGAGGCTTCGATCCGGTCGGTGTCGAGATTCTCGCCCAGAACCAGTTGCCGGCTGAATACTCCCCGCGGCCGCTCGGTCGCCAGCATCTCCCGGTTCGGATCAACGGCAGGGCGCTGCGCACGCACAGTCACCACATTGCGTTCAATGTCGAGGTCCAATGAATCCTGGTCGATGCCAGGCAGGTCGAACTCGACGAAGAACGCATCACCTTCGCGCCACGCGTCCATCGGCATCACCGCCGGACGGGCAGCGGTGCCCAGCGCCTGCTGGGTGAAGCGGTCCAGGTCACGGAACGGGTCGGTACGCATCAGCATCGTGGTCACCTCCGACTCTCCTATCCTCTGTGGGATGTCATCTATAACTTATGTTTATAGACATACATTTGATATAGCATGCACGCGATCATGCCGCAAGTGTGATACAAAGGTTTCTTGTACGCCCAGCCAAGGATGTTTTTCGCATGATCGATCGACCTGACACGCCGGGCTTGCCCGCTCCGAGCCAAGGCGTCTACGGCATCACTGTGGCCGCCGAACTCTCCGGCGTCGCGGTGCAGTCGCTGCGGCTGTACGAGCGCCACGGTCTGCTCAGCCCCGCTCGCAGTGACGGCGGCACTCGCCTCTATAGCGCCGACGACCTGGCCCGGCTGCAGCGCATCAGCGAGCTGGTCGCGGCCGGTATCAATCTTGCCGGCATCGCCCGCATCCTTGACCTGCAAGACGACAACGAAGCGCTGCTCGCGGCCAACCGGGCCATCGGCGGCAAGGCGACCAGGAAAACCAAGTCCAAAACCGATACCGGCTAGCCGTCACCAGGCTCGATTATCATCGAGTCGGCACCCGCCATCTACAAACTTACTCTGAAGTAAGGTACGGTCTTTTCATGAGTTCGGAGCATTTCGACGTCGTCATCGTGGGGGCGGGCTTCGGCGGCATCGGCGCGGCGATCCAGCTCAAGCGACTCGGGTACGACAACATCGCCATCCTCGACCGCGAGGCCGACTTGGGTGGAACCTGGCACGTCAACCGCTATCCGGGTCTGGCCGTCGATATCCCGTCGACCACCTATTCCTACTGGTTCGAGCCCAACCCGTCCTGGTCACGGCTGTTCGCCACCGGACCGGAGCTCAAGCAGTACGCCAACCACGTCGCGGACAAGTACGACGTAGGCCGCCATATCCGGTTCAACACGACGGCGGAAAGCGCCCGCTGGGACGAGGACGCGGAGCGCTGGCAGTTGACGCTGGCCGGCGGTGAAACACTGACCACCCGCTTCCTGATCACCGCCACCGGCTTCCTGTCGCAACCGCACACGCCGGACATTCCGGGCATCACCAGCTTCGACGGCAAGGTCGTGCATACCACCGCGTGGGACGACAGCCACGACTTCGCGGGTCGTCGGGTGGGTTTGATCGGTACCGGGGCCACCGCGATCCAACTCATCCCCGAACTGGCAAAGACGGTCGCCGACTTGACGGTGTATCAGCGCACCGCGATTTGGGTGGCCCCCAAGCTGGACTTCCGGATCGCACCGGCCGTGCGACGGTTGTTCGCCCGCGTCCCACTGACCCAACGCGCGGTGCGCTGGGTGACCGACAACCTGCTCGAGTTCATGACGCTCACGGCCGTGCTGAATTACCGCTACTTCCGGCGGCTGTCCATCGGCGGGATGGACGTCTGCAAAATGCACCGGTTCGTGCAGGTCCGCGACAAGGAGCTGAGGCGCAAGCTGACACCGGACTACGACATCGGCTGTAAACGGCCGAGCTGGTCCAACGACTACTACCGCAGCTTCACCAAACCACACGTGCACCTGGAGACCGGCGGCATCAGTCGGATCGAGCCGGATGGCATTGTCACCAACGACGGGCGCAAGGCCGTTATCGACACCTTGGTGCTGGCCACCGGGTTCGATCTGTGGGACGCCAACTTCCCGGCCATCGAGGTCATCGGCCGCCAAGGTAGGAACCTGGGAAAGTGGTGGCGGGAGAACAGGTTTCAGGCCTACCAGGGGGTTTCTATTCCCTACTTCCCCAACTACCTGAGCCTGGCCAGCCCGTATGCCTTCTCCGGACTCTCCTTCTTCAACACCATGGAATACCAGATGCGACACATGGACCGGTTGTTGGGCGAGGTGAAGCGCAGGGGCGCAACCACATTCGAGGTGACTGAAGAGGCCAATGCGCGCTTCCTGGACCGGATGACCCGTAACCTGGACGGCTCCGTGTTCTACGCCGGTGACTGCGCCACGTCGCGGTCCTACTACTTCAACCACAGCGGCGAGGCGACACTGTTACGGCCCACGTCGGTGCGCAACGCCGTGCAGGACGGCTCCCGATTCCCGCTGAGCGACTACGCAATCGCCTGAGGAGGACCATGTCTCGCAAAAGCAACCGTGTTGCCCGCTTCTCCGGCCTGGCAATAACGGGCCTCGGGTTGGCTCACTTCACCAGTCCGCGGATGTGGGAGCCGATCACCAAGACCGCATTCCCGCGCAATACCCGTCAGCACGTCTACACCAACGGCGGTATCGAAGCGGTGTTAGGCCTGAGTTTCAGCAGCCGGCAGACCCGCAGCCTGGCCACCGTCGGGTTGATCGGATACCTCGCCTATCTGGGCGGGAATGCTATTCGCCACGCCCAAACACCGTAACCTCCATCAATTTTCGCACGCACGCTTGCGGGTAGGCGGAGTTGTCGGCCGGATGCTCGTAGTGCACCAGCCGTCCCACGTCGACCACCAAGGCCATCGCCGCGTGGACCAAAATGCGCGCCTGCGTCGGTGTCAGCGCCGCGCGCGCCGCTGCCAGCAGACGCACCCAGGAATCGATCGTCGAGCGCTGCACACTACGCAACAACTCCTCGTCCACCCGGGTCAGGTTGACCCGCTCGGTGTAGTAGATCGCGGCCAGTTCCGGGTTGGCGAATGACGTTGCCACGTAGGCCTCGATCAAGAGGGTGAGCATCTGGCGCGGCTCGGCCACACCAGTCAGGATCGCCGACAGGCGGCCGGAAACCCGGTCGGCCGCGCGCCGCAACCCGGTCGAGAGGATGTCGCACTTTCCGGGAAAATACCGGTAGATCCCGGACACCGGGATACCGACGGCCGAAGCGATCTCCGCCATGCTGGTCTCGGGGTAGCCCTTGGCGTTGAACAACACCATTGACGTTTGCAACAGGGCTTCGTAGACGCCGGTATCCGATTCGAAGATCCGCCAGGACGAAGGCCGGCCCACCGCATCCTCCGGCTCCGGGAGCTCGGCACCGAGCACCGCCGTGGCGGCTCCGGCCAGCAGTGCGCGAATCTCGTCGGCCGGCAGCGCAATCCCGTGGTCGACAATGCTGCCGATCACGCTCAGCAGCCCTGACGACAGCATCCACCGTTGCGACGAGCTCAATGTCGGCCGAATCGCTATGAGCGGCCGTTGGATTCGGCGGTTGACCACCCGCAGCTGGTCCATCAGAGTGGATTGATCTTCGGCGTGCAGGTATCGGGCCTGCCAGCGGTAGAGCCCGCCGGACTTCCGATTGGCCAACGTCACGTCGATGAGTGCGTCGACCAGTCGGTCCAATGTCGCAGCCGGGTCGGCACCTGAGATTTCGCACCGGGCCGCGTCGGCGAAATCGGTGCAGTCGACCAGTTGCTGACCGAGGGTCAGGACCGCGCCGCGAAACAGGTCGTACTTGCTCGCGTAGTGCCGGTAGAGCGCGGGCGCGGAGATTCCGACCTTGGCCGCGATGGCTTCCATGCTGACCGCGTGGTAGCCCAGCGCGCTGAACGACTCGGCGGACGCCCGGGCGATCTGAGCTTTCCGGTCTTTGGGCCGTCGGCGCACGACGACCGCAGGCTCAGTGCGCGCGGTCGTCACCGCCTCACCCTAGCGTGCAGATCAGTTGCTGAAAAACCTACCCAAGAGTCAGAACCTCCATTAACATAATCGGTGCTCGCCATACTCTCGTAGGGCTGGCGAGCCGGGACGTCGTAGTCGATGACGTCTGGGGGCCGTTGTGAGAGGCAGGCGCGCATGCTGGAGAGGGTTCGCCGCTTCCTCGGCTACCAGCTCACGATCGCCGAGCTGATCGGACTCGGATTGATCATTGGCACACCGTATTTAATAGTCGGAGCGATTTGGTCGACGACACACACCGCGCATTTGCAGCACATGCACGGGGCCGGCTTGGTGGTGTCGTTCCTCGGATCGATAGTGTCCTGGCCGGTCCTGCTGTTTTCGGACGTTTGCATGACATGAGCACTGATGCCGCCCGAGTACCGCTGACCACCGCGGATACCCGGATTCACATAGCCCATCGCACAGCTCGCTGGGATGACCGGCCGGCCACCCTCTCCGACGCCCTCGACTTCTGGTCGTTCGCCGCCGGCGCCGCGAATGTGGTCATGCAGCTGTCCTGGCCCGGGGTCGGCCACGGGGTGGTCGAGAGCAAGGTGGACTCCGGCAACCTGATGAAGCACCCGTGGAAGCGGGCGCGCACCACCTTCAGTTACCTGGCGGTCGCGATTCTGGGCAACCCAGGCGATCGCGCGGCCGACCGAGCCGCGGTCGACAACGTGCATCGCCAGGTCAGATCGGCGCTCGGCAGCCCGGTTGCCTACAGTGC
This sequence comes from uncultured Actinomycetota bacterium, assembly GCA_963751315.1. GTDB lineage: Bacteria > Actinomycetota > Actinomycetes > Mycobacteriales > Mycobacteriaceae > Mycobacterium. The sequence goes on from CAVVUH010000010.1 coordinate 59,388, forward strand.
TTTTGACCGCGACCTTCAGATGTGGGTGGCGGCATGCCTTTTCGTCGGACTGGAGGACACCTACCAGTTGCTGCGCGGAGGGCTGACCGACGAACTCGCCGAGCGGTTCTACCGCTCGGCGTCTACCTTGGGCACCACACTGCAGGTAAGCGAAAGCCAATGGCCCGTCACCCGAGCCGATTTCGACCGTTACTGGAACGAAGCATGTCAGCGGGTCGTGGTTGACGACGGGGTGCGCAGCTACCTGCAGAACCTGATTGACCTGCGAATGGCATCGGCGTTGCTGCGTCCGGCGTTCGCCCCGCTGCTGCGCTTTCTGACCGTGGGATTTCTCGCGCCGGTATTCCGCGAGACCCTGCAGGTCGAGTGGACGCCCGGTCAGCAGCGCCGGTTCGAACATCTGTTTTGCTAGTGGCGTTCGTCAATCGGTTTCTGCCCAGGTTCATCCGTCAGGGCGGCAGCTACCTGCTACTGGCCGACGTGCGCAGGCGAATCCGCCTCCGCCGCAATCTGATTTGAAAGGAAGCCTGTGAGCAATCGTGCGCTATTGCTGAGCATCGCGGGTGCGTTATTGGTGGTCGTCGGGCTGCTGGCACTCTGGTTTCCGGTCTATCTGAGCCACTACGACCAATACGGCATGCAGATCAGCTGCGGCAGAGGGTTCAGCGCCAACCTGTCGCAGGCCGCCGACGCCAAGGGCGACGGTCTCGTCGCCCAATGCGGCACGGCGCTGCTGCTGCGTCGGATCTGGGCGATCCCGGCTGCCGTTTCGGGATGGCTGATACTCACCGGCCTGGTCGCGACCTGGCTCCACGCCAAACCGCCTGCGGAGGAAAGCTCGCGTTTCTGGGAATTGAGCGGGGACAGCACATAGCACGGTCGACACTCACCGGGAACCCGCGACGGCGGGCGTTCGGGAGCATGTATACATCTTTAGCTCTAACTAAACAGTTCTAACTGTACAGTTGAAACTGTCTAGTGTAGGCTGAGGCTGGTGGACGGAATCACAGAGTCGGCGGGAGCGGCTGCCCGAGATCTTCGGGTGATGTTCAGCCGGCTACGGCGCCAGCTGAAGGATGTCGCGACCGGGACTGATTTGACGCCGTCGCAGACCGCGGTGCTCACCCGGCTCTGGAAAGAGGGCGCATCATCGGCCAGCGCGCTGGCCGCCGCCGAGCGGGTTCGGCCGCAGTCGATGGCGACCATACTGGCCGGACTCGACCAGCACGGCCTTATCCGACGCGCGCCCGACCCCGACGACGGTCGGCGCCAAGTGATCTCGTTGACCACCGCCGGCCGCCGCCGAGCGGAAAGCGACCGCCAGGTCCGCGAGGAATGGCTGGCTCGTGCCATGCAGGAGCGCTACACCGAGCGGGAACGTCGCGTCATCCTCGACGCATTGTCCCTGCTTCAGCGTTTGACCGACTAGCGAAGGGAGCTAGGAAATGGAATTGGGAATACACTTCATCGACTTTCTGCCGGGCGATCCGGCGGACCAGGGGCCCACACTGGTAGCGACGGCCAAGGCCGCCGAAGACGCCGGTGCGACGATGTTCACCTTGGCAGATCATTTCTTTCAAATGGAAGGCGTTGGGCGCGCCGAGGATCCGTTCCTGGAGGGCTACACGTCGCTGGGCTTTCTGGCCGGCCAGACAACCAGCATCACCCTCGCATTGCTGGTCACCGGGGTCACTTATCGTCATCCGGGGGTGCTGGCCAAGACGGTCACCACACTCGACGTGCTCTCGCAGGGTCGGTCGATGTTCGGCATCGGAGCGGCTTGGTATGAGCGCGAGCATGTCGCCTTAGGTGTCCCGTATCCACCGCTGCGCGACCGGTTCGAGATGCTCGAAGAGACGCTGCAGATCTGTCTGCAGATGTGGAGCGACGACAATGGGCCCTACCACGGAAAGCACTATCAGCTGGCCGAAACCATCTGCGAGCCCCAGCCGATCCGTCGGCCACCGATCCTCATCGGCGGTAGCGGTGAGAAGAAGACACTGCGGATGGTCGCGCAATATGCCGATGTCTGGAACACCACGGATTCCGACCCCGACGAACTCGAGCACAAGATCGACGTATTGAGGCGTCACTGCGACACCGTGGGCCGCGATGTCAGCGAGGTCCGCAAAACCGTTGGCCTCCTCCTCACCGACCCGTTCGCCGATATCGACGGTTACCTGAAGCGGCTCGAGCGCTACGCCGAGCTGGGCATCGAGATGATCAACATCGGTCCAGTGCCAGGCGCTCCGGATCCCGCCGGCTTCGTGCAACGCTTCGGGGACGAGCTGATGCCGAAGGTGGCTGAGATCGGTTGAGCGGCAAGGGCGTGTGGATCAGATGCCGGAGATGATCCCTGCCCGCCTTTCGGCGTATTCGGTGTCCGAAATGGCGCCGCTGGTGCGCAGAGCCTCGAGTTCCTGCAGGCGCTGCGACGGCGGAGACACGGGCTGAGGCCCCTGCGCAGCAGTGTTGGGCTGCCAGTGCTGAACCGTGGCACTTGACCTTTCGCCGAAGTTGAGCAGACCGAGTCGCATCAGATCCGACAGCAACGAACGGACCAACCGTCAACGGAGCTTTGCGGCTTCGCAGTCTTCCCAGCTCACGCGGGGATAATCTGCGGTGTATGAAACCAGCAATCGTTCGGTTGGCAACGACCGTGCTCGTGTCCGCCGGCTTGGGCCTGGCCGGCTTGGGACTGGGAGCAGGCACCGCGGAGGCCTATAACTACGGTCCATTTCAATGGTGCCCCGGGCAAGCCATGCCGAACGATCCGCCACGGTCGGATACGGACCTAGTCTGGGACATGGGTGTCTGCCACACCTACTACTTCGACTACGACGTGCGGACTAAGGCTCCTGCCCACTATTGGGAGGGACCTAACTTGTTTCCGACTCCAATCCCACCGCCTCCGCCGCCCGCCAATCCGCCGAACATATCCCAGCAATGCCCCGGACTCATTCCCTTCGTCAACTGCTTGCCCGGCCTCTAGTGTGGTTGAGATCGGTTGAGCTGCAGGCCTTCGCGCCTTAGAGCATCGGCAAGATGTCGACCAGATAGTTGCCGCCGGTAGCGGCCGTCTCGGTGTTGAAAGCGTCACCGAAGATCGCGGCGAGGTCGAAATCGCCGCCACCGGCGAAGGCCGAGCTGCCCACGGTCCCCGGCACGCGTGTTTCGCACAGTTTTGCACCTGCGTAAACACCGGCGTCGAACCGATTACTTACCCACCTCGTGCCGGGTGCGGTCTTCGCGAATCGGAACGCCGTTACGGCCGGTCAGATCCTGGGCGTACAAACCGATCCCATACGCGACGCCGCCGCCATTGATACCAAGCTCGGTCCGGTCGATGTGATCTAACGTGTCGGTGCTCTTGTGGTAGTTCGGGTCGAACGGCTGGTCCGCAGTACCGCCCCACAGCTTCGCCTCGTCCGCGGTCTTCTTGTTCTCGGCGCCGGAGAACAAGCCACCCGACGGGATACCCGCCAACGTGAAGCCGTCGTAGTCGGACCGACCGTCGAACGAGGTGTCCTCCGCCTTCTTGCCGGCCGAGTTCAAGTAGCCGACCAACGTTCGCTCGATCCCGGCCGAACCCTCCGGCACCACCGGATTACCCCGCTTGTCGGCCGGCAACGACTGATCCCCGTCGTAGGTGAAGTAGCCCGGATTCGGCGACGCGAGCATGTCGAAGTTCAAATACAGCGCAATGTCCTTGAGCGCGTTGACATCTAACGACTCGACGTACTTCCGCGAGCCGATCAGCCCGAGTTCCTCTGCACCCCAGAAGCCGAATCGCACCGCGTTGTGGATCTCCGGTGAGCTGCCCAACTGCAGCGCGGTCTCCAGAACCGCGGCCACCCCGGACCCGTTGTCGTTGATGCCGGGTCCCTGGGGAACGCTGTCAAGGTGCGCCCCGGCCATTACGACGTCGCTGGTCAAACCGGTCTTGGTCTGAGCGATGACGTTGCGGGCTTGCAAGATCTTGGTCTCCGCGGAGAGCTTTACCGTCGCGGGCCCCGAGTTGAGGTGCAGGGCTGCGCCGTCGGCCTTGCTCACGCTGACCACTGGGATCTTGACGTCGGTGTTCTCCCCCAGAGTGCCGCCCATCTGCTCCTCGACGACGTTGTCCGCGACGATCATCGCGACGGCGCCGCGCTGCACGGCGGCGGCTTCCTTCTGGGCGAATGGGCAGGTCCCGCGGTCAACCAGCACCACCGCGCCGTTGACCGGCAGGCTGCCGTAGTCATTGGCATTGCAGCCCGGGCTTGTATCGACCGGGACGGTCACCAGCGGACCAGTCACCCCGATGGGCGGAGTGGCGAGGCTGAATTCCAGGGCCCGCGCTTCGACCGTCCTATCGCCGACGATCACCGACCCGGGGTCGGAGTGGAACACATGCGCTTCGAACTGCGCGGTTTGCACCTCAAAACCCTTGTCCCGCAACTTGCCCACCACGTAGTCGACGCTGGCGTCGTAACCGGGAGTGCCGACCGCGCGGGTGTTGCCGTTGGCCTTGGCGATGTCCTGCAGCTTCGACAAGTGCGCCATCATCGCGTCGACGTTGACCCGCCCGCGCAGGGCGGCGGCGAAATCCGGGCCAGATATTCGCTTCAGCGGCTGAACGGTGTCAGACGACGCACACCCGCCGGCCGCCAACGCAAGGGCCGCAACGGCTGCAATCCCGGTGCGGAACGGTTGTGATTTGTTGACCATCGCGCCCCAGGTTAGACGGCACATCAAATGGCATCTTCGTCGGAATGGTCGAGCCGCAGGTAAGCATGAATGGTGGTGCCGGCCGGTGTCGTGTGGGTGCGCAACAAATCGGCGATCGTGTTGACCACGAAGAGCCCGTACGGCCCGACTCCCTGCCCGGCGGGCGGCCGGCGGCCGGCGAGCGGATCTGCCCAACGGCCCATATCGCGCGCCTCGCAGACCACGTGCCCTGTCTCGTACCAGAACGCCAGTTGGCATGCGCCGCCGGCATGGTCGAGGCTGTTGGTCGCCAGCTCGGTCGCGACCAACATCAGGTCGGCGGCTCTGGCCGCGGACATGCCCAGCAACCGGCCATAGCGGTCAACACACTTGCGGGCGCCGGCCAGATCGACCGGCTCGCTGACGGTGCACGTCACTGCGGCGGGGTTGGTCGCCAGCGGTTCATTGCACTGGTCGAGTGCGGCATCCAGCGCATACTCCGGACTGTGTTTTCGCGATCCGCCCCGCCAGATCTGCGGATGCGTGAGGCCGACGTCGGCCAGGACGTTTTCACTCAGGCAAGACGCGTCGTAAGGACACAGACCTGTCACGTCCAAGCCCGCAAACGCAATGTTGGCCAGTGCCTCATGCTGCATGCACGCGGAATACTCGTACGCGGTGCGGCCCTCCCAGACCGGCTCGGCGATGATGCGGACATGCCGGCCAGGGTGGCGTTCGACAAAGGCGAGTTGCGCCGCGAGGATCCGGCCGGGATTGCGACCAAATCCCGTGATGTCGGCCATTGTCACGTCCGACGCCGAGTCGCCCAATTCCTGACGCAACCTCGCCAGCCTGTCCCCCGGCACTGCGACCAGCACCGGCTGCGCGCGGTCCAGACCCTCGGAGATGAACCGGGCCAGCCAATCGACGTATTCGCGCTCCGAGTGGTAGAGGAGCGCGGAATGGTCATAGGCCGAAAGTTCTGCGTGTGCTCTGAGTGTCATATCGACGGATCGGTCCCTCGGCAGTGCTTGCCCGCGTGTCGTTTTCCTGAATGTCGCCGCGTTAGATTTACCCAGGCGACAGAAAACTAACCGTCTCCGTTGGTCAGCTCGATGATCAAGTCGGCCACGGCACGCATGCCTGCGGCGTTGGGGTGAAATGGCGCCGGCCGCCATGGCAGCGGCCAGCCCGCACCCGCCGCCCACGGGCCCGCTGACCAGCCGTGATGCTCCCGGCTCGCTTGTCCGGCGCGGACGAGCTCGCAGCCAGTGGCCTGCGCGGCTGCCGCGGTGGTTTCTTCCAGACCTTTACCGATGTGGCGACCCAGGTCGGCGTCCGCGGCCGACAACGGCGGGGCCGGCACTCCATCCGGCGGCAGCAGTGTCAGGTAGTCGACGAACACCACCCGGGCCCGCGGCGCGCGCCGGCGCACCGCGGTGCCGACCGCGCGCAGCGAGTCGCCGGCGTCGCCGAGCGCTTGCTCGCGCGCGTCGCGGTCAAACAATGCACCGATCGCGGGCAGCAACCGGGCCAGCCGGGGCAACGTCGCGGCCATCAGCAGCGGCACGTATCCGACGTCGTTGCCGCCGATCGTGATGGTGACCAGCTCTTCGGAGCCGTCCAACGCCTCGATTTGCGGCTGCGCACCGCGCTGCCGTTCGGCCAGCACGTGCGCGGTGGTGGCGCCGGAAAAGGTGACGTCGACCAGGTCGAGGTTCAGTCGTTCGGCGACCAGGTGGGCGTAGTTGCGCGCCGACCGGCCCGACCCGAAGGGCGCGCCCGGCGCATGGGGACGGATACCTGGACCGGCCGCCATCGAACTGCCGAGCGCCACATACCGCCGGCTCATAGGTCCGGACTCGACGCCTGCGCCCAGAACCGCTTCGGAATCCGGCCGGCGCGGCGGGCCAGATAACCGGCGGTGACGGCGGCGGCCATCGCCGCGGCCATCGCGGGCGGGTCGGCGGCGCGGGTCACCGCGGTCGCCAACAGCACCGCGTCACACCCCAACTCCATCGCCAGCGCGGCGTCACTGGCGGTTCCGATGCCGGCGTCGAGGACAACGGGGACACCAGCTTGCGCGACGATCATCTCGATGTTGTGCGGGTTGGCGATTCCCAGACCCGTGCCGATCGGTGAGCCCAGCGGCATCACCGCCGCGCAGCCGGTCTCCTCCAGACGTTTGGCCAGCACCGGGTCGTCATTGGTGTACGGCAGCACGGTAAACCCGTCGTCGACCAATTGCTCTGCGGCTCTGACTAATTCGATGGCATCGGGCAGCAGCGTGCGCTCGTCGGCGATCACTTCCAGCTTGACCCATTCGGTCCCCAGCGCTTCGCGGGCAAGCTGAGCGGTCAGCACCGCCTCCGCGGAGCCACGGCAGCCCGCGGTGTTGGGCAGCGGCGTGATGCCCAGTCGGCTCAACAGGTCGAGCATGCCCGTGCCGCCCTCGGAGTCCACTCGGCGCATCGCGACGGTGGTCAGCTCGGTGCCGGAAGCGATCAGGGCTTCCTCGAGCACTGCCAGATTGGCCGCGCCCCCGGTGCCCATGATCAACCGCGACGTGAAGCTTCGCCCGGCGATCGTCAGTTTCGAGTCAGCCACCCTGCACCGCCGTCACCACCTGGATTTGTGCACCGTCGAAAAGAGTTGTTGCCCAGCTAGACCGCGGCAGAACAGCCTGGTCGAGGGCTACCGCAATGCCGCGGTCGGGATAGCCCAGCGACTGCAGCAGCGCCGCAACGGTCGTCTGGTCATCGACCTCGACTCGTTCCGCGTTGACAAGGATGATCATGCGCCGCTTCTCCTCATCGCTTCGTCCCCCTCGCCGCTACGCGGCTGGGGGTACCCCCACTGCATCGTCGCACCGCGGATGATCATAGGCGGGCTCCAACCGGGATGAGTTCGGACACAATCTGTTCGGCTGTCCAGGGCGCCAGCAGGAAACCCGATCGGCCGTGGCCGGCGGCGATCAGCGTGCGCGCATCCAACCGTCCCACCAGCGGCAGGTTGTCCGGTGTCATTGGACGCAGGCCGGCGATGCACTCCGCCAGCTCGTACTCGCCGAGCGCCGGCATCACCGTGCACGCATCGTCGAGCAGGTCACGCACACCGGATACCGTCGGCGCAGTATCGCGGCCGTGCTCGTACTGGGTGGCGCCCACGACCACGCCGTCGGCGCGCGGCACCAGATACACCTGTCGTCCATGCACACGAGCACGAATTACCCGCTGCGGCAACGGTATACACCCCTTGCGCCAGTGCAGCCGCAGCACTTCACCCTTCACCGGCCGGATCGGCAGACCGGGCCACAATGTCGGGGCGTCGATTCCGTTGGCAATCACGACGGCGTCAGCCTGCAGGGAACCCAGGTCAGCTACCGGCCCCTCCCATTCGACGCCGAGCTGCTGGCATGCCGCCGCCAGCCCCTCGAGCAGGGCACGGTTGTCCACGGCCAGTTCGGTAGGCGCCCGGAACCCGTGCCGAATGCCCTGTGCCAGTGCCGGTTCCACGTCACGAGCGGCCGACTCCCAGACCACCGGGTGGCCTTGCGCGGACAGCCAGTCGGCGACCGTATGCAGGTCGGCGACATCGGCGTGGTCGACGGCGACCACCAACGATTCCCGCGCGGTGATCACCTGCCCTGGCAGCCCGTCGGTGAAGTTGCCGTGTTGCCACAGCCGCAGCGACTCGAGGCCGAGTTGCAGCAGCCGCTCCTCGCCGGGCCACCCTTCGCTGTGCGGTGCCAGCATTCCGGCCGCTACCCAGGACGCACCCGGCTGCCCGGTGCGATGCACCCGCACCGACCAACCGGCCTGCGCCGCGCGCCGCGCCACCGACAGCCCGATGACGCCGCCGCCGATGACGGCCAGCGATCCCGAGTCCGGTGGCATCTTCCGCTCCCTTCGCCGGCATGATCCGGATCAGGTGTGACGGTAAGGACAGGTTTGGTGTGCCCACTCTCAGCCCCGCACTCGCATCTCCCGGGACTCCCGTGTCGACTTCCCACGCTAGCCGCTAGCGTCGCGGTGTGCACGAAAGTGACGGCCCCGTCCCCCGCAAGCGGGAGGTGCCCCCACTCCCCAGCTGCGCGGGGACCCCAGCTCGGCCTGCGCCGGGCCGCCTCGTCGCCGGGGCGGCATCTTCGCGGCTGGCGAGCGCGCGGCTGTACCTGTGCACCGACGCGCGCCGCGATCGTGGCGATCTGGCCGAGTTCGCCGACGCCGCGCTGGCCGGCGGGGTGGACATCATTCAGCTGCGCGACAAAGGCTCGACCGGTGAGCACCAGCTGGGTCCACTCGAGGCGCGTGACGAGCTGGCCGCGCTGGAGGTCCTCGCCGACGCGGCACGCCGACACGGCGCACTGGTGGCCGTGAACGACCGCGCCGACATCGCCTGTGCCGCCGGCGCCGACGTGCTGCACCTGGGCCAGGATGACCTGCCGCTGGCGGTGGCGCGCGACATCGTCGCACCGGAGACGCTGATCGGCCGGTCTGCGCACGATCGCGACCAGGTAGCCGCGGCCATCGCCGAGGACGTCGACTACTTCTGCGTCGGACCGTGCTGGCCGACGCCCACGAAACCGGGACGCCCGGCACCGGGCGTGCAGCTGGTGCGTGTCGCCGCCGACCTGGCGTCCGACAAACCGTGGTTCGCCATCGGCGGTATCGACGCCGGCCGGCTGGCGGATGTGCTGCAGGCCGGCGCCCGCCGCATCGTGGTGGTGCGGGCGATCACGGCCGCGGAGGATCCGCGGGCGGCGGCCGAGCGGCTCAGTTCGGCGCTCGCAGCAGCGAGCTGACCAGGGAACTCAGCTGGGACGGCGCGTGGTCGGGTTTGCCCGCGGTGCACCACACGAAAACGCCCGCCTCGATCTGGACCGTGCGTGGCAGGTGGCGACGCCGCTCGTCGCCGGGGCTCAACGGCACGATCGCCGGTGCGGTGCGCAGGTGTTGCCAGCTGGCTGCGAACCCCGGGTGCAGCGGCAGGTCGGCCACCTCGTCCTCGCTGACCCAGCGCAGCTCGGCGCTTTCCCGGTTGGGCACGGTGTGGAGAAGCTCACCCGCGTCGGCAACGACGGTGGTGTACGTCCAGTGGGTGCCGCTGACGGTGGCGGTGATCACGGTGCCGCGCACCGAGAGCTGCTCGCCCGGCAACCCGGCCTCCTCGTGGGCTTCCCGGACGGCGGCCTGCTCGGCGGTCTCATGGCTGTCGCGGGCGCCCCCCGGTAGACCCCACGTTCCGCCCTGATGACTCCACGGCGCCCGATGCTGCAGCAACACCGCCGGTGTGCCATCGGGCCGGGGCGCTCTCAGCAGCAGGCCGGCCGCGCCGTGCCGGCCCCAGTAGTGCATGCCGGTGTCGGACACCACCCATCCGTCACCGTCGCCGCGCACGCGTTCAGGATAAGCAGGCCTCACGTCCCCGCATCTGGCGAACAAACTCTTAAGATTCACTTATAGAGTTCGTGACACACACGCCCGAAAGTTGAGGTCCGAACAGAGTTGACCGTTGAGTTGGCGCATCCGTCGACCGAGCCTTTGGGTTCGCGGTCGCCGACCGAACCGGCCCACCCCCGCTGGTGGTTCATCGCGACGACGCCGGGCCGCATCCTGACCATCGGTCTCATCCTGGCGACCCTCGGCGGGCTGAGTGCGTTTGCCACTTCGACCACGATCAACCAGCGGCAGCAGGCGCTGACCACCGTGATGAAGCACACCGAGCCGCTGGCGTTCGCGGCCGGGCGGCTGTACACCACGTTGTCGGTGGCCGACGCGGCAGCCGCGACCGCCTTCATCGCTCGGGCCGAACCCCGCACCGTCCGGCAGCGCTACGAGCAGGCGATCACCGACGCGGCGGTCGCGGTGACCAGGGCGTCCAGCGGGCTCACCGACGAGCCGCGGGTGCAGTTGCTCGGGCGGATCAACGCCGAATTGGCCGTCTACACCGGGCTGATCGAGATTGCGCGGACCAATAACCGGGCCGGTAACCCAGTCGGGTCGTCGTATCTGTCCGAGGCGTCGGCGCTGATGCAGTCGACGATCCTGCCGGACGCGCAACAGCTTTACCACGAGACGTCGGCGCGGGTGGACGCGGAGACCACGGCATCGACCCAGATCCCGGCTCCGGTGATCCTCGTCGTCGCCGCCACGGCGGTCTTCGGCGCTGCCGCCCACCGCTGGCTGGCGCGGCGCACCAAACGGCGAATCAACCCTGGTCTTGTCGCGGGCGCGCTCGCGATTCTCGTTATGGTGGTCTGGGTGGGAACCGCTCTTGCGATTTCCACCAGCGGCAGCCGCAGCGCCAAAGACACTGCGGCGGAATCGCTGAAAAGCGTCACGGACATGTCCATTAGTGCTCAGCAGGCCCGCGCCGACGAGACACTGTCGCTGATCCGGCGCGGGGACGAAGAAGTCCGCAAGCAGTCCTTCTACGAACGCATCGACGCCATGCACAAGCAGCTCGACGAATATCTCTCTCGACGCGACGCCGTCGACAAGAGCGACTTGGAGGGCGCCGATCAACTGCTGACCCAATGGCGGCGGGCCGACGATCGGATCAACTCCTACATCTCGGTTGGCAATTACCGGGCCGCCACCCAAGTCGCGCTGGGCAGCGGTGAGAAGGACTCCACCCCCGCGTTCGACAAACTCGACCGTGCGCTGGGTAAGGCCATGGAGCAGAGCCGTGATCAATTGCGCGACGACATCCTCAACGCGCGCCGTGGGCTGGCCGGCGCCACGGTCGGTGGTGTCGTGCTGAGCCTGGGCGCGGCCGTCGCGGTCGCCCTTGGGCTGTGGCCCCGGCTGAGCGAGTACCGATGACCAAGCGCCTGCCCCGCATCCTGTGCGCCGCTCTGGCGGCGACCACGGTGCTGGCCGGGTGCAGCGAGTCGGCTGCCATGGTGGTGACGCCGGTGCCGACCCTGGCGCCGCCCACACCGGCCGGCATGCAGGAAATGCCACCGAAGCCGCCACTGCCCCCGGACACGTCCGCCGACAGCTGCAACCCCACCGCCAGCCTGCGCCCATTTACCAACCCGGCCGACGCCGACGCCGCGGTGGCGAATGTCCGGGCTCGCGGCAGGCTGATCGTCGGTCTGGACATCGGCAGCAACCTGTTCAGCTTCCGCGACCCGATCACCGGCGAGATCACAGGTTTCGACGTCGACATCGCGGGCGAGGTGGCACGCGATATCTTCGGCAACCCCGCGCAGGTCGAGTACCGGATCCTGTCGTCCGACGAGCGCATCACCGCGCTGGAGAAGTCGGAGGTCGACATCGTCGCCAAGACGATGACGATCACCTGCGAGCGGCGCAAGCAGGTCAACTTCTCCACCGTCTACCTCGACGCCACACAGCGCATCCTGGCGTCGCGCGACTCCCCGATCACCAAGCCGTCCGATCTTTCCGGCAAGCGGGTCTGCGTGGCGAGGGGCACCACGTCTCTGCGCCGGATCCGGGAGATCGCGCCGCCGCCGATCGTGGTGGAGGTGGTGAACTGGGCCGACTGTCTGGTGACGCTGCAGCAGCGGCAAGTCGACGCGATCAGCACCGATGACTCGATCCTGGCCGGACTGGTTTCCCAGGACCCTTACCTGCACATCGTCGGGCCCAACATGGGTACTCAGCCCTACGGCATCGGGATCAAGCTGGACAACACCGGGCTGGTCCAGTTCGTCAACGGGACCCTGGAACGAATCCGCCGCGACGGCACCTGGAACACCTTGTATCGCAAGTGGTTGACGGTGCTCGGTCCGGCGCCGGCCGCGCCGCGCCCAAGGTATGTGGACTGATGACCGAGCAACCGGTGGATCCGAAAGGCCGAGACGCCGACGACGGCTTGCAGGACGGCTTGCAGGACAGCGACGTCGGCCCGGGCATCCAGCCCGTCGACGCGACGGTGGATTCGTCGTCACAGGAACGCCCGGTGACCACGCAGGCGGTCTTCCGCCCCAATTTCGACGACGACGATTCCGAAGCCACGCCGGCGCACATCGCCGACACCGAGCCACAAGAACGCGTGAAGCCGGCCACGCGGGCGCCGGTCCGGCGATTGGGCGGCGGTCTGGTCGAGATCCCGCGGGTGCCCGACATCGACCCGCTCGAAGCATTGATGCCCAATCCGGTTGTGCCGGAGTCGAAACGGTTTTGCTGGAACTGTGGGCGGCCGGTGGGCCGATCCAGCGCGGATGGCAAGGCACAGTCCGAGGGCTGGTGTCCTTTCTGCGGAAGCCCGTATTCGTTTCTGCCGCAACTGAGTCCGGGTGACGTCGTCGCCGGCCAGTACGAAATCAGGGGCTGCATCGCGCACGGTGGGCTGGGCTGGGTGTACCTGGCACTGGACCGCAACGTCAACGATCGTCCGGTGGTACTCAAAGGTTTGGTGCATTCCGGCGACGCCGAGGCCCAAGCGATCGCGATGGCGGAGCGGCGATTCCTCGCCGAGGTGGTGCACCCGTCGATCGTGCAGATCTTCAACTTCGTCGAGCACACCGACCGGCACGGGGAACCCGTCGGCTACATCGTCATGGAGTACGTCGGTGGGCAATCACTCAAAGGTCGCAAAGGCGACAAGCTGCCCGTCGCCGAAGCCATCGCCTACGTGTTGGAAATCCTTCCGGCGCTGAGCTATTTGCATTCCATCGGTTTGGTCTACAACGACCTCAAGCCGGAAAACATCATGCTCACCGAAGAACAGCTCAAGCTGATCGACCTGGGGGCTGTGTCACGGATCAACTCGTTCGGCTACCTCTACGGCACACCGGGTTACCAGGCCCCCGAGATCGTGCGGACCGGCCCGACGGTGGCCAGCGACATCTATACGGTTGGGCGCACGCTCGCGGCTCTGACGTTGAAAATGCGCACCCGCGGCGGCCGCTATGTCGAGGGGCTGCCCGAAGGCGACCCGGTGCTCACCAAGTACGACTCGTTCGCCCGCCTGTTGCGTCGCGCGATCGATCCGGATCCACGGCGGCGGTTCGCCAGCGCTGAGGAGATGTCCGGGCAGCTGTCCGGTGTTCTGCGCGAGGTGGTCGCCCAGGACACCGGTGTGCGGCGGCCAGGCTTGTCGACGATCTTCAGCCGCACCCGCTCCACGTTCGGCGAAGACCTGTTGGTTGCGCATACCGACGTATACCTGGACGGCCATGTGCATTCGGAGAAGCTGACCGCCAAGGAGATCGTTACCGCGCTGCAGGTGCCGCTGGTCGATCCGGCCGATGTCGCCGCGCCGCTGCTCGGAGCGACGGTGCTGTCCCAGCCGGTGCAGACGTTGGACTCGCTGCGCGCGTTCCGCCACGGCGCAATGGATTCCGAGGACATCGACTTGTCGGAGTCTGTCGAACTGCCGCTGATGGAGGTGCGGGCGCTCCTGGACCTCGGCGACGTGGCCAAGGCCACCCGCAAACTCGACGACCTGGCCGAGCGGGTCGGCTGGCGATGGCGGCTGGTTTGGTACCGCGGGGTCTCGGAATTGCTGACCGGCGATTACGAATCGGCGAGCAAGCATTTCAGCGAGGTACTGGACACCTTCCCCGGCGAGCTGGCGCCCAAGATGGCGCTGGCCGCGACCGCCGAATTGGCCGGTAGCTCCGACGAACACATGTACTACGAGGAGGTGTGGAAAACCGACGACGGGGTGATCTCGGCGGCCTTCGGGCTGGCCAGGGCGCAGTCGGTCGAAGGGGATCGCGCCGGAGCGGTAGGCACTCTCGACGAGGTGCCCGCCACCTCACGGCATTTCACCACCGCGCGGCTGACCAGCGCGGTGACGTTGCTGTCCGGCCGCTCGGCGACCGAGATCACCGAAGATCAGATCCGCGACGCCGCCCGGCGGGTGGAGGCGCTGCCGCCGACCGAGCCGCGGGTACTGCAGATTCGCGCACTGGTATTGGGCAGCGCGTTGGATTGGTTGCAGGGGAACGAGCCCAGCACCAACCACATTCTCGGCTTTCCGTTCACCGAACATGGCTTGCGGCTCGGCGTCGAGGCGTCGCTGCGCGGCCTGGCCCGGGCAGCACCCACCCAGGCGCACCGCTACACCCTGGTCGACATGGCCAACCGGGTGCGACCTACCAGCACTTTTTGACTCGGCGGACGGCGCCAGAAGTTTCAGCAAATCATTAGCGAAGCGAAATCAACTTGTAAGCAGGCCCGCAAGCAAATCGCAAGAAAGGTCGGTCACACTTCCCCACATGGCCGGCCAGTCGGATGGGTGGATCACTACCGCTCGCGTCCTGCGCCGGGCCGGTTTCGGTGTGACCGGCCAACAGGTCGACGCGGTGGCCGCTCAAGATTGGTCGAGGTACGTCGACGCCGCCCTGGCTGCCGATCCCGACGCGGACCCGGGTGCCGTGGCGACACCGATGCCGACGCTGCCCACCCTGCGCGGACCCGGAAAAGGGGCATCCGTAGCAGACCGCAAGGAGTTCAACCAACAAATCTTCGGGCAGATGACCGAACTGTCCCAATGGTGGTTGCGCCGCATGACAGCCGTGCAGCAGCCCATTCACGAAAAACTGACGTTGTTGTGGCACAACCACTTTGCGACCTCTGCCGAGAAGGTGAGGGTCGCAGCACACATGGCGGCGCAGAACCAGAAACTGCGCAGCCTGTCGCTAGGCGATTTCCACAAACTGGCCTATGCCATGTTGACCGACGCCGCGATGCTGCGCTGGCTGGACGCTCAGACCAACACCGCCAAAGCGCCCAACGAAAACCTCGCCCGCGAGTTCATGGAGCTGTTCACGCTGGGACATGGGGACGGCTACACCGAAGACGACGTGCGGGAGGGGGCGCGCGCACTGACCGGGTGGGTCATTCGACCCGGCGGTGAGCCGACCATGGTGCCCAGACGCCACGACCACACGGCCAAAACGATATTCGGGGTTACCCGGAATTTCGACGCGGAGGGATTCTGCGGCCTCGTGCTGGCCCAACCGAAATCGCCGCAATACGTCGCGGGCCGACTATGGCAGCAACTGGCGTCTGACACCCCGCCGTCGCCGCAGGCACTCGATCGCCTGGTCACCGCCTACGGCCCCGGCCGCAACCTTGGGGCGTTGACGCGGGCAATCCTCACCGACGACGAATTCGTCGGTAGCCGGGCGGCCATCGTCAACACGCCGGTCGAGTGGCTGGTCGGCGTGATCCGCACCCTGCGCGTCCCCGTCGACACTCCGGCACGGCTGAAGATGGCCGACGCCGCGCTCAAATCGCTGGGGCAGCGCCCGTTTTACCCGCCAGACGTCGGCGGCTGGCCGCACGGCCGGGTCTGGATGTCGACCGCCAGCGCCGACGTGCGGATGCGCGCCGCGAGCCAAATGGCGCGTAACGGTGACCTGTCCACTGTCGAAGACACCGGCGCGGGCGACCGGATCGACGCCGTCGGCTATCTGATCGGGGTCGGAGCATGGTCGGACCGGACCGTCACGGCCCTGCAGCCGTTGGTGCGCACGCCGGTCCAGCTGGTCGCCGCAGCCGTCAATACGCCCGAATACCTGACGTCTTAGCGAGTATGCCGATGCCTGATTTGAGTCGCCGCAAGTTTTTGATCGCCAGCGCCGGCCTCGGCGCGGCCGGTCTGTTGTCGGGCGCCTGCGCCGTCAGCTGGCCCGACCTGATGAAGGAAGCCAAGGAGCGACCCCTTGCCGAGGGCAGCGGCGTGCTGGTGATCGTCACGCTCTACGGCGGCAACGACGGCATCAACACCGTGATCCCCTACGCCGACAACGCTTATCACGACGCCCGACCCGAATTGGCTTACGCCCCGGGCGATGTGCTCACCTTGGATGACCAGCTCGGGTTGAATCCGGCGCTCAAAGGTCTGGCTCAGCAATGGAATAACCGGAAGCTGGCGATTGTCCGCGGCGCGAGCTATCCGCAGCCCGACCACAGCCACTTCCGGTCGATGGACATCTGGCAGACCGCGTCGCCGGCCGAACCCGTCTCGACCGGTTGGATTGGTCGCTGGCTCGATGCCACCGGTAGCGACCCGCTGCGGGCGGTCAATATCGGCTCGGTCCTGCCGCCCCTCGCAGTTGGTGAAAAGTGCACGGCAGCAGCGCTTTCCCCGTCGGGAAAGCCGGAGTCGGCGGACAAGTTCGCCGTGACGATGGACGCGCTTGGTGCCGACGACCCCAATGACACGCCGGCCATGGCGGCAGTGTGCGACGCCTATCGCGCCACCCGCACCACCGACACGACCTTCGGCCAGATCAAGCCATCCGGCGAGAAGGGCGGGAAACACAACTCACTGGCCGGCCAGCTGAGCATGGTGGCGGAGGCGGTCAAAGCGGCGGTACCCACCCGGGTTTACGCAGTCCAGCTGGGCGGATTCGACACGCATGCCGACGAACGCGGGACCCAGCAGCGCCAGCTGCAGACCCTCGACCAGGCCGTCACTCCGTTCCTACAGCAGATGGCCGGTGACCGATACGGCAAGAACGTCGTCCTGCTGGCGTACTCGGAGTTCGGGCGACGAGTGAAGGCCAACGCCTCACAGGGCACCGATCACGGCACTGCCGGCCCGGTGTTCGTCGCCGGAGCCCCGGTCAAGGGCGGCTTCTACGGCGACGAACCCAGCCTTACCGACCTCGACAACGGCGATCTCAAACCCACCACCGACTTCCGCGACGTCTACTACGAGCTGCTGTCGCAGACGCTTCAGACCGATCCCACGCCGTCGGTCGGGACCGGCCGGCGCAGCCTGGGATTCCTCTGAGCCCTCGCCGAAAAATCCGGCCAGCTGTCGGGGGTCGGCCCCGCTTCAACTGATCAGCTGGCCAGTGCCCGCATGGCTGTGGCCACGATGGCGTCGGCGTCGGCCGGCGTCAATCCCCCGTGCCCGGTCGCCCGCCGGTACATCGCCGGCCCGAAGATGAGATCCAGCGCGACCTCGGGGTCGAGGTTTTGATCCAGTTCACCGCGGGCGACTCCGCGGTCCCAGATCTTCCTCACGGCTGCTCGGCGGACGTTCACCTGGTGTGTTCGTATCCGCTCGCGTTCAGTTGGGTAGAACTGCGACTCGCCGACGAGTTGGGCGTAGATCGCGCCAAGTGGGCTGGTGTAAAACCCCATCATGCCGCGCAACGTCAGGCGGAAGTCTTCGGCCGCCGATCCGGTGTCGGGCACGGGCGCCTCGGACATCATTTGGTGCAGGAACGCGTCGATGGCTACCGCGGTCCTGTTCGGCCACCATTTGTAGATGGTCGCCTTGCTGACCCCGCTGCGTGCGGAGATCCGGTCGACCGACGCCCTGCGCAGGTCGTCCTCCTGCATCAGTTCCATTGCGGCTTTCAGGACGGCGTCGCGGCGTTCCTCGCTGCGCGGTCGACCGCGCGCTCGACGTGGGGTCATGCCTCCAGTTTCCTACCCGTCGTTGGTACAAAGGTAATTACTAGACGTCTCGCTGTGAATACGCGCCTGTGAGTTGCCACGGGCCAAACGGGACGTGCAACATCTGACGTGAAATTTCTCAGATCCAAATCAGACATCCCTCAGCTTTGTCTCAGCCGTACCTCGAACGCCGTTAGTTCGGGACACTATGAAAACTATGCGTAAAGGGCCCCTCCATGCAGCGCAATCCTCACCTCTGGATCACCACTGGTATCGCGCTCGTGGGCGCCAGCCTGATAACCGTCACTCCGGTAACCACGCCGCGGCCTGACGTGCAGCACCGACAGTTCCGGCTCACCGACTACGACGAGTTCGACCTGTCCCAATTGACGACCACCACCGAGGCCAACTGGTCAGGGCTGGAATCGGTCCTCAGCAGCAGTAACTGGCTGACCGACCCCGATATCTCGCAGGGTCTCAGCACCGTGTTGAGCGACCTGTCGACCGGCGCCTCGAACCCGGTGACCAACCCGATCTCGCTGCTGACCGAGGGCGCGCTGCTGCTCACCAGCAGCGGCGACGCGGCCAACGCGGCCTCCACCGCGCTAACGGCCGTCACGGACAACGTCGAATCGGCGCTGAGCGGCGGCGACTACTCGACGGCGCTCACCGACCTGGAAAACGGGCCCACCACGGTCCTGGACGCCTACCTCAACGGCTACCCGGAAACCGTTGGCTCCGGGCTGATTTCCCCGGAGTTCGGGCTGCTCACCAACACCACCGACGGCGCGGCCACCGGCGAGATCGACGCCCTTCAGCAGGTCAGCAACACCATTGCCGACGAGGTGTCGGCGGTCGGCGGGGGCGATTTGACGACGACCCCAACCTTGGTAGACCCGGGCTCCTTGGACCTTTCTGTCAACGTCAGCACAATCCTCAACGACCTTGCCCCCAGCGGCAGTCTCACCCTGCCGGTCAGCCTCGACAGTCTGCTCAGCGACGCCGCTCCCAGCGGCACGCTCACCCTGCCGGTCACCCTCGACGGTCTCCTCAGCGACGCCGCTCCCGACGGCACTCTCACGCTGCCGGTCAGCCTCAACGATCTCCTCGCGAGCGCCACCCCCGGCGGCACTGTCACCCTCCCGATCAGCCTCGACGGCCTCCTCAGCGACGCCGCCGGCTCCAGCGGCAATATCACTGTGCCGGTCACCCTCGACCAAGTCCTCGGCGACGCCCTCGGCAACGGCGGCAGTATCAGCGTCCCTTCCATATCCGTCGACACAATCGTCAGCGACCTCGGCGATCCCTCTTACAAGTTGCCGTTCGTCGGCTCCCTCTCCCTGCAAACTTTCATCAACGACCTCGGTATCGGCAACGAGACCATCACCCCCCCATCCATCCCCGACAGCACCGTCCTCAGCGACCTCGAGTCGGCTCTCGGCAGCTCCGGCAACCAGGACATCACCGTCCCCGTCAGCGACCTCGAGTCGCTTCTCGGCACCTCCGGCAGCCAGGACATCACCGTGTCCACCAGCACCCTCGAGTCGCTTCTCGGCACCTCCGGCAGCTCGGACATCACCCTCTCCACCAGCACCCTCGAGACGCTTCTCGGCAGCGCCGGCAGCTCGGACATCAGCGTCTCCACCGCCACGCTCGAGTCGCTTCTCGGCACCGCGGGCAGTCAGGACATCAGCATCCCGCTCAGCACGCTCGAGTCGATTTTCCCCAGCACCCTGACCCTGGACCTGACCATCCCCGAAGTGACCGGGGGTGCTTTGCCCACCTACGACGTGGACCTGGCCCAGGACCTGTTGGCGGTGTTCGGCAGCATCGCACCGATTTCGTCGGATCTGCCCACCCTGCTGACGAACGACCCAACGCTCGACGTGACATCGCTGTTGAGCAGTGCGCTGACCGACCTGGGCCTGCCGGTGGCGATTACCGGCGGCGACCTAACAGTCAACCTCACGGGCATCGCGTCCGAACTGCTCGCCGGCTTGGTGCCCTGAGGTCGGCCCGCGGCGCCGGCGTGCGGGAGGAACCGCCGGCGCCGTGTGGACCGGGGTCAGCTCAGATCGCTCGTAGGCAGTCGCGGGCGATGGCCAGCTCTTCGTTGGTGGGGGTCACCAACACGGTGATCGGCGAGGTATCGGTAGAAATCGACCGGGCATCGTTGGCGGGCTGCGAGTTTCGCTGCTCGTCGATCTCGATGCCCAGAGCGGCCAGCCCGCTCAGTGCGTCACGGCGCACCGCCGCGACGTTCTCGCCGATGCCCGCGGTGAAGCTCACCACATCGGTGCGGCCCAGCACCGCCAGGTAGGCGCCGACGTATTTGCGCAGCCGGTGAATGAACACGTCGTAGGCCAATTTTGCTGAACTGTCGCCGGATTCGATCATCTCGTGCAGGCGGCGAAAGTCGCGCTCGCCGGCCAGGCCCAGCATCCCGGACTGCTGGTTGAGCATCGATTCGACCTCATCCACAGTCATGTCCGCCGCGCGGCACAGATAGCCGACGACACCGGCATCGATGTCGCCGCTGCGGGTACCCATGACCAGACCTTCCAACGGGGTCAACCCCATCGACGTGTCGACGGCTCGGCCCGCCGCGATCGCCGACGCCGAGGCGCCGTTACCCAGATGCAGCACAATCTGATTCAGGTCCTGCAGCGGTCGGCCCAGGAACGCCGCGGCCTGTTCGCTGACGTATTGGTGTGACGTGCCGTGAAACCCGTACCGGCGTATCTGCCACTTCTGCGCCAAGTCGCGATCGATGGCGTAGGTCGCCGCCGCCGCAGGCAAGTCGTGGAAAAACGCCGTGTCGAACACCGCGACATGCGGCACATCCGGCAGCATCTTGCGGGCCACCTCGATCCCCTGCACGGCAGACGGATTGTGCAGGGGAGCCAGCACCGACAACTGCTTGAGTTCGCCGATCATCGCGTCGTCGACCACGGTCGGCCGGTAGAACGTCGCGCCGCCGTGCACTACCCGGTGCCCGACCGCCGCCAGGCCGCACGCCTTTAAATCAATACCGGCCCTGGATAACTGGTCGAACGCGATCCGCAGTGCCGCGTCGTGGTCGGCAACCGGCGAAGACGGCTCGCCGATCCGCTCGACGATCCCGTCAGCTAGCGCGCTTGCCGAATCCGGTTCAATAAGCTGGTATTTCAGCGACGAGGAGCCGGAGTTGATCACCAGCACCACGCGATCAGGCATGAGCACCCTGGGCCTGGATCGCGGTGATGGCGACGGTGTTGACGATGTCATCGACCAGCGCCCCGCGGGACAGGTCGTTGACCGGCTTGTTCAAACCTTGCAGCACCGGACCGATCGCGATCGCACCGGCGCTTCGCTGCACCGCCTTGTAGGCGTTGTTGCCGGAATTGAGGTCGGGGAAGATCAGCACGGTAGCCCGGCCGGCGACCGGCGAATCACTCATCTTGGTGGCTGCGACCGAGGGCTCCACCGCGGCGTCGTACTGGATCGGACCCTCGACGAGCAGCTGCGGTGCGCGGCTGCGCACCAATTCGGTTGCCTCCCTGACCTTGTCGACATCTGCGCCACTGCCCGATTCACCGGTGGAGTACGACAGCATAGCCACCCGCGGCTCGACACCGAATTGTGCGGCGGTGCGCGCAGAGCTGATGGCGATATCGGCAAGCTGGTCGACCGTCGGGTCGCGCACTATCGCGCAGTCGCCATATGCCAGAACCTGATCCGGAAGACACATCAGAAAGACGCTGGACACCGTCGAAATGCCTGCCGCAGTGCCGATGATCTCGAAGGCCGGACGAACTGTGTGCGCCGTGGTGTGCGCAGCACCGGACACCATCCCGTCAACATGAGAGTTGTAGACCAGCATGGTTCCGAAGTACGACGCATCGTGGATGATCTCCCGGGCCTGCTCGACGGTGATGCCCTTCTTGGCGCGCAGCTGCGCGTACTGCTCGGCGAACTGGTCGCACAACTCGCTGGTACGCGGATTGAGCACCGTGGCATCGT
Source organism: uncultured Actinomycetota bacterium (assembly GCA_963751315.1). Classification (GTDB taxonomy): domain Bacteria; phylum Actinomycetota; class Actinomycetes; order Mycobacteriales; family Mycobacteriaceae; genus Mycobacterium. Next base: position 81,419 of record CAVVUH010000010.1, read on the forward strand.
CCAGATTGACGCCGAGTTCGGCTGCGCGAGATCGGATCTGGCTTTCTTCGCCAAGGATGGTCAGGTCGGCGATATCGCGCCGCAGCAACCGGCCCGCGGACTTGAGGATTCGATCGTCGTCACCTTCGGGCAGCACGATGCGCTTGCGATCCGAGCGGGCCCGCTCGCGCAACTGGTAGGTGAACATCTGCGGCGTGATCACCTTGGGGATCGGAATCGCCAACTGCGTCAACAAGTCATCGAGATCGACATGGATCTCTATCAGCCGCAGCGCGGTGTCGATCTTGCGCTGCGAGGACGCGGTGACCTGGCCGCGCGCCGAGCCCACCGCGCTGGCCGTGTCGAACGTGCCCAGCGTGGTGGCGATGATCGGCAACCGCAGTCGCAGGCCGGCTACCAGTGCCCCGGTCGACCGGTGCAATTCGAAGCCGCCGTTGAGAATGATGCACGATAACGACGGAAAGCCCTCGGCGGCATGGGCGCTGGCGACAGCAAGCACAACGTCCGAGCGGTCCCCGGGTGTGACCACCGCGAAACCCTCGCCGAGCCGCTCCAATACATGGTCGGCAGTCATTCCGGCGACCACCACACCCATTACCTCGCGGCCCATCAACGCGGTGTCACCGCTGACCAGCGTCCCGTTCACCGCGGTCTGCAGGTCAGCCACGGTCGGCGCCACCAGCAGCGGTTCGTCGGGCACGACATAGCTCTTTCGCCCCAGCGCGCGCAGCGCCTCGGCCACCGTGCTCAATTCCGAGGGCTCGCAGCGGTTGGCTACCACGGCCGCGGTATGCGCGTGCTGGGCGTCCAGCTCGGCCAGGCACACCTCGACGAGGTGCGCGACTTGCTCGGCACTGCGGCCCTTGGCCCGCACCGCCAGCAGTACCGGCGCGCCCAGGTTGACCGCGATACGGGCGTTGACGCTGAGCTCGGCGGGGCTGGCGACGTCGGTGTAGTCGCTACCGACGATGACGACCGCATCGCACTGGGCGGCCATCGCGTGATACCGCTCGACGATGTCGTCGATGGCGGCGTCACGATCGGAGTGCAGGCGCTGGTAGGTCACGCCGATGCAGCGCTCGTAGGGCAGGCCGGCGGTGGTTTGCGCCAGCAGCAGATCCAGGATGTAGTCGCGGTCCTCGCCGAGTCGCGTGATCGGCCGGAACACACCGACTCTGGCTACTTTGGCGGCAAGCCGATGCAGGATCCCCAGCGCGATCGTCGACTTGCCGGTGTCGCCCTCGGGCGCCGCGATGTAGATCGCCGACGCCGAACCGGCCACCACCCGTGTGCCCCTCAGCCCAGCCGTCGCAGCCGCGGCTCGAGATCCTTCTGGAAGAGCTCCAGGAATCGACGCTGGTCGTGGCCCGGCGCATGGAACACCAGGTGGTTGAGGCCCCAGTTGACGTAGTCCTTGACCTTTGCCACAGCCTCGTCGGGATCCGAGGAGACAATCCAGCGCTTGGCGACCTGCTCGATCGGCAGTTCGTCGGCGGCCTTCTCCATTTCGAGCGGGTCGTGAATGCTGGTCTTCTGCTCCGCGGTCAGCGATAGCGGCGCCCAGAATCGGGTGTTCTCCAGCGCCAGTTCAGGATCGGTGTCGTAGGAGATCTTGATCTCGATCATCCGGTCGATGTCGTCGGGATTCTTGCCCGCCGCCTCCGCGCCCTCTTTCATGGCCGGGATGAGCTTGTCCTTGTACAACTCCTCACCCTTGCCGGATGTGCAGATGAACCCGTCGCCCGCGCGGCCCGCGTACTTGGCGACCTGCGGCCCGCCCGCGGCGATGTAGATCGGGATGCCGCCCTCGGGCACGTCGTAGATGGAGGCGCCTTTGGTGTGGTAGTACTCGCCCTCGAAATCGACCCGGTCGCCCAGCCACAGCTCGCGCATCAGGCGCACCGATTCACGAAGCCGGGCGTAGCGCTCCTTGAACTCGGGCCACTCACCCTCATATCCGGTGGCGATCTCGTTGAGCGACTCCCCGGTGCCGACCCCGAGGAAGATGCGATCCGGGTAGAGACACCCCATCGTGGCAAACGCCTGCGCAATGACGGCGGGGTTATAGCGGAAGGTCGGGGTAAGCACCGAGGTCCCCAGCTGGAGCCTCTTAGTGCGTTCGCCGACAGCGGTCATCCAGGCCAGCGAGAACGGCGCGTGCCCGCCCTCATGCCGCCACGGCTGGAAGTGGTCGCTGACCGTCGCGCTATCCATGCCGTGCGCTTCGGCAGCGACCGCCAGCTCGACGAGTTCCCGCGGCGCAAATTGTTCCGCCGACGCCTTATATCCAAGTTTGAGTTCAGCCACGCTGTCGTTTCTACTCCAATGCCTAGCGCGGTTATTCGGGTGTCGGTTTTTGACGTCCTAGAGGCCGGCGAGGGGCGCCGGAGTCAAAGACACGATATGCGTAGATGATCTTGATAATGCCCCACTAGTCGGCGGGGCAGTGATGGCTGGTCGTGCACGGAAGATGAGGGTGCCGTCAAGAATCCACGCGCGGGGGCGGATCGATGTCGGGGGCTGATGATTCCATGAGTGAATGGCGACTGTGCTCAATGCCACCGCCGCGGCTACCGACGTGGTGGTGGTCCCGCGTCGCGGCAGATCGAAGGCGCCGAACTTCGCCTTCCGCGGCCCGCTCTCGGTTATCCGCTTGGAGCTAGATGTCTCCGACGAGCAGGTGCGCCGTCGGCTGGAGGGACAGTGGAAGGCGGTGTTTCGGCTGCGGCGTGCGTTGCAGCGCGACGGCGCCGCGCGCTGCCGTGCGTTTCGGGCGGCTCACCGTGAGCGTGCGCGCGATCCGAAACGATTGCGCGAGCGGCTGGGGTTGACTCGCACGGGTATTGAGGCCGCCGCAAAAGCTCATATTGATGAGAGCGGGTGGATGCGTGACCATCTCACCAAGGCGGTGGGTCTGCATGTAGCTGGCGAGGTTTGGCAGAGCATTGATCGGCATCTGTTTACCGACGCTGCGGGGCGCCGCCACGGGATGCCGCGGGTAGGCACTTGGTGGGAGTTCAGCCGCATTCCGGGCCGGGCCCGTTCCCACACCAAGAAGTCTCCTGTGTGGGAGACGTGGCGGCTCGTTGGCACACTTGACGGACACCTGAACGCCTACCGGCACCCCCAGTTGCCCGCGTCAGCGATCGCCGCGGGCGCTGCCAGGCAGGCGGCGGGCACGTCGATCCTGGCCCAACCCGCTCAGCTACCGGCTCCCCCGAGCCTGAATCGGGGTCGTGGTGGGACCATAGTGGGGCGTTGGCAGTCCTGTTCACTGGCCTGCCGGCTGGGGCTCTCGTCATGCCGGTGCGACTGCCCCAGGGGTCGGGCCAATGGGCGCATCTGCGCCATTTTGTAGCCGACCCAAGCATCTGGCACAAGATCGATTTGGTGCGGGTACGGGACCGGCGCGCATCCGGCGGGTGGCGCTATTACGCGCACCTGCTCGTGCACCAAGCCGGCTATCAATCTTCCGGGACTCGGATCCGCCGCGCCAAGATGCCGGTCGGGCGTCGTGCGGGGGTCGACGTGAATGTGTCGAACCTTTCGGTGGCGTCCTTCCCCGACCAAAAGCCCGATGAGTTGATGGTCGAACAGTTCATCTGGACGGCCGAGCAGCAGCGAGCAGCTACCCGTTCCGCTAAGCAAGCTCGGACCCGTCAGCGCGCGTTGGATCGGTCGCGGCGCAATAGCAACCCCAATCAGTACGGACTATCGCTGCGCCAGGCAGCCCGCGCCGCTCGCCGTGGTGCCCGCGGGTTGGCGGAAAGACGCGTGCCCAACCCCAGCGGTGCCCGGGCGGCCCGCACCGACGGCGTCCCGTTAACGGCATATCGCGACGACATGCTATCCCGCACATACCAGCGCACACGTGTTGATCACGTCGCAGCCCAGCGTGCACGCAGCCAAGGCAAAAAGGCACGGGCCCGCGAGCTCGCGACCCACATAGTCGCCAGACACGGCCCCAACATCACCGTCGAAGCCTGCGTTATCTCGACCTGGGCGAAATTGTGGGGCAAGCGAATCCAGTTGTTCAGCCCTGGCATGCTTATTGCCGCCCTAACCCGCGAATGCAAGGCGGCCGGTGGCCGACTCCAGCGGGTCGGCACCCGAGATACGGCGCTGAGCCAGCACTGCCCGTGCGGACAGTGGGTCCCCAAAACGCTCAGGGAGCGCAGCCACGTCTGCCCGGCCTGCGGGCTGCGGGGTGATCGAGACGTCGTCTCCGCAGCGCTGGCGGCTTGCGTCGAACTGATCGATCCCGGCGACCCGGCCACTGCGAGGGTTAACTACGAACTTGCCCACGCCCTCCGGGCGGGGCTGGCCTCCCAGCAAGAGGGGAGGGCTCAGTCAACCGGCACCAGCCACCTGTGGGATCACACCACGGCACGGGCCAGGGCCGGCAGCGACCACCGGGTGGCCTCTGCTGAGCAACGCAACCACCATCCGGCCCACCCCCGAACAGACCGGCCACAACACCGGACGTCGCGCGACCAGCCGAAAAAACAAGCCCCAGAGGCTCAACGGTGGAAGCATGACCCATCCCGGGTCAACTCTTAGACTCTCGGACATGGCACCGGTGTTGAGGGCCGTCACCGAGACCGTGCATCTCGCCCAGGGCGGGGCGGTCAACTGGCTGCTGGTCACCGACGACACCGGGGTCATGTTGATCGACGCCGGATATCCGGGTGACCGCGACGATGTGCTGACCTCGTTACGGCAGCTGGGATACCGGGCCGGCGACGTGCGCGCGATCCTGCTCACCCACGCCCATATCGACCACATGGGCTCGGCGATCTGGTTCGCCAAAACCCACGACACCCCGGTGTATTGCCATCCCGACGAGGTCGGCCACACCAAGCGGGAGTATTTGGAGCAGGCCTCTCCGGTTGACGTCGCGCTGCGGATCTGGCGGCCGCGGTGGGCGTTGTGGGCCACCCACGTTGTGCGCAACGGCGGGCTGATCCGCGAGGGCATCCCGACCGCGCAGCCGCTGACCGCCGAGGTGGCGGCGGAGTTGCCCGGCCACCCAATGGCCATCCCCACTCCCGGTCACACCGGCGGTCATTGCTCGTATCTGCTCGACGGCATATTGGCCAGCGGCGACGCGCTGGTCACCGGGCATCCGCTGCTGGCGCGCAGCGGGCCGCAACTACTGCCCGCCGTGTTCAGCCATGACCAGGACGGCTGCATCCGCAGCCTGGCGGCGCTGGCGCTGCTGGATACCGAAGTTCTGGTACCCGGTCACGGCGATCTGTGGCGGGGCCCGATCCGCCAGGCCACCGATGAGGCGACCGCCTTGGCGCAGTAAGCAGACCGCCCGGTCACAATTCGATCACGCTCGACGTCACGATTGTTTAAGGTTCGGGCACGTTCTCTAAGAAATTGGGTTCCGCTCTGGTCAATTACTTACCGAAAGCGGCCTTAATTGAGACTCAGTTCACGTTAGGCGGCTGAAACGCCTCGCTCGCAGCGAATTCCGGTGTTTGACCTTCGCGTACGTTGGGCGTCAGGTCTCGGCAACCTGTGATCAATCTGCGTCTTGGAGGAAGCAAACAATGATGAATTTCAGTGGTATGACGCTGCGCCGGCATGCCGCCGGCTGCGGTCTGCTCGCCGGTCTGGCTGCCTCGGTGATCGCGGCGCCGACGGCATCCGCGGCGCCCGACTGCAGTGCTGCCGGAGTGGCCAACACGGTCAGTTCGGTGACGGGATCGGCCAACCAGTACCTCAGCAGTCACCCGGGCGCCAACACGGTCGTGACGGCTGCGAGGAACGAGCCGCGTCCGCAAGCGGAGTCGGATCTGCGTGGCTATTTCACCGCACATCCGCAGGAGTACGTCGAATTGCGAGGCATTCTGGCGCCGATCGGTGACACTCAGCAGCAGTGCAACACCACGGTGCTCTCGCCCGATCTGGAGTCGGCCTACAACGAATTCATGGCCGGCTAGACGTTTGACGTCAGACCAGCTGGGATGTCGCGATGACTTCGCGACATCCCAGCGGTCTGTACGGGTATGGCTCATCACCGAAAAATCACCACCACCATGCAGGTCAGCCTGGACGGGTCGGCCGAACGTCCAAGTGGTGCAACCGACTGGATCGGCGCCCATCCCGACACCTTTCACTGGGAGCTCTTGGACCGGATCGACGCATGCGTGCTCGGCAGCGGCATGTACCCGGAATACGAGCAGTACTGGCGCACGATCAACGCCGATCCGAACCAGCCGGTGGCGGCGACGGGATCGGTTCCCACCGCCGATGAAGTCCGCTACGCCCAATTAGCCAATCGCACACCGCGTTACGTCCTGATCAGTAGCCACGCCGAGCTGGATTGGCCGGTAGCGCGGGCCATCCCCGATCTCGACGCTGTGCGACGACTGCCGGAGCAACCCGGTGGCGACATCTACGTGGCGGGCGGTCCGACGACAGTTGCCGGCCTGCTCGACGCGGGATTGATAGACGAACTGCGGCTTAATGTGCACCCAGTGGTGCTCAGTGACGGCACACCGTTGTTCGGTCGCGTTGGTCGCGAACATCGGCTGCAACTGACGTTGGCGACGCCACTGGAATCGGGCGTGGTGCGACTGGTCTACCAAGTCGGCTAATCCTGCGCCGTCACTCCAAGATGCTCCTTCAGCGTGTGGCCGCTGTATTCGGTGCGGTATGCCGCACGCTCCTGCAGCAGCGGCACGACTCGGTCGACGAAGTCGTCCAGACCGTGCGGGGTCAGGTGTGGCACCAGGATGAACCCGTCGCAGGCGTCGGCTTGTATGTATCGGTCGATCTCGTCGGCGATGTGAGCGGCGGTGCCGACGAACTGCTCGCGGCTGGTGACGGCGATGACCAGTTCGCGGATCGACAGGTTCTCCGCTTCGGCGCGTTCGCGGAATTTGCGGGCTACCGCGATGGGGTCGCCGTGTCGGACGCGGCCCTGAGTGATGCCGGTGTCGCCGGTCGGATCGAAATCGGGCAGCGGCCCGTCCGGATCGTAGTCGGAAAGGTCGCGGCCCCAAATCTGCTCGAGCATGGCGATAGCCGTTGCGCCGCTGACCTGCTGGTGACGAATGTGTAACGCCCGGTCGGCGGCCTCCTCCGCGCTGTCGCCGAGCACGAAGGTCGCCGCCGGAAAGACCTTGAGCTGATCAGGGTTTCGTCCATACGATGCGGCACGGCCTTTCAAGTCGGCGTAGTAACGCTGGCCGTCCTCGAGTGATCCGTGCAGGGTGAAGAGCGCGTCGGCATGCCGGGCACCGAACGCACGACCGTCGTCGGAGTCGCCGGCCTGCAACAGCACCGGATGTCCCTGCGGCCCGGCAGGCAGCGTCGCCAGTCCGCGCACATCGAATTGGGCACCATGATGGTCGACGGACCCGACGCGGCTGGGATCGATGTAGGTTCCGGCGTCGACGTCGGCCAGCACGGCGTCGGCTGCCCAGCTGTCCCAGAATTCGCGTGCGACGGTGAGGAACTCCTCGGCGCGACGGTAACGATCGGCGTGCTCCAGGAAGCCGCCGCGCCGGAAGTTCTCGCCGGTGAAGGCGTCCGACGAGGTGACTATATTCCATCCCGCGCGGCCGTCGGACAGGTGATCCAGAGTGGCGAATTGTCTTGCCACTTCAAAGGGTTCGTTGAAGGTGGTGTTGATGGTTCCGGTTAGGCCGAGCCGGTCGGTAACGGCGGCCAGCGCCGCCAGCACGGTGAAGGTGTCCGGCCGGCCCACCACGTCCACGTCGTAGATCTGGCCCCGATGTTCGCGCAGTCGTAGACCCTCAGCCAGAAAAAAGAAGTCGAACAGCCCGCGTTCGGCGGTGCGGGCCAAGTGTACGAACGAGTCGAAGTCGATCTGACTGCCCGCGGCTGGATCGGTCCACACGGTGGTGTTGTTGACCCCCGGGAAGTGGGCGGCCAGGTGAATAGGCTTGCGGTGGTTACCTTCGCGTGTGTTCATTTGCCGAGCCCCCAGTGCTCCGCGATCAGTTGGTGTGAGCGCAGCCGGTCTTCGTGACCGTGTGTCACCGACGTGACGACGAGTTCGTCCGCATCGGTCAGTCGTTGCAGCGCGGCCAGCCGCTCCGCGACCTCATCCGGATCACCGACGAATTGCGTCTCCAGCCTGTCTTTGACCACGGGCAGCCGTTCGTCGGCGAGCGGACGGCAATCCTCGGGAGCTGGGTAAGGCACAGCGCCTACCCCGGTTCGGATGGAATACACCCAGTGTCCGTAGCCGGCAGCCAGTTTCCGTGCGGTGGCGCTATCATCGGCGACCACGATGTCGGCGGATACCACAACGTAGGGCCGCTGCAGCGTGGCCGACGGGACGAACGTCTCACGGTACGCGTCGATGGCCTCCAACGCGGTCGCCGGCGTGATGTGATAGCTCGCCACGAACGGCAGCCCGTGCGCGCCAGCCTGTCTGGCGCTTTGCCCCCTGGTGCTGCCGAACACCCACGGCGTCAACCCGGACCGCTCCCCCGGTACCGCATGCACATCGAAACCTTCGACCTCGTAGGTACCGTCCAGCATCGCGATGATGTCGCCCAGTTGCTCGGCGAAGTCAGGCGACACGGCCTCAGGCTGCTGCAGGATCCCCATAGTCGCCTGCACCCGCTCCTTGTCGAGCAGCCCGCGCAGGTCAAACGGCAACGGGATCACCACACCATCGACTTCGCGCCACTGCCGCGGCGGGCGGTTTTTGGACGACGGCCGCTTCGGCTTGAAGCCGGTGTCGCGTCGCTGCCCCCGGCCGACGCCAAGGTCGATGCGGCCCGGGTAGAAGGCTGCCAGCATCCCGAAGCTCTCCACCACCGCGGCGGCCGTGGTGTGGCTCAGCTGTACCGCGGCCGAGCCCACCCGAATCGTGTTGGTAGCGGCCGCGATTTGCCCGATCAGCACAGCCGGCGCCGAGCTGGCGACGCCGACGAAGTGGTGCTCGGCGATCCAGAACCGGCGAAAACCCCATTGCTCGGCATGTTGGGCCAGATCGATCGTGTTGTGCAGGGCCGTCGCGGCGTCGCTGCCCGCACTGATCGGCGCCAGGTCGAGAATCGAGAGCGGAACGGTGTTCACGTGCGCCACTCCTCCTCATCGCTTCGCTCTGCATCGTCGCCGGCGCGGGTCATCGGCTCACCGTCGCATAGCGGTTGGGCGCGGCCGGCAGGCCGAGCCGTTGGCGCAATGTCTCCTGCTGCCCGTAGCCGGTGCGAAAACGCGCGGCGCTCTGCAGCAATGGCACCACCTGGTCGACGATCACCGGGAGATCCGTGGCGTGGACAGCGGGCCGCAACCGAGCACCGTCGATGCCCAGCCGCTGCCAACCCAGCAGCAGGTCAACCAGATCCGTTGCGCCGCCGCCGAATATGAGTGCGTCAGACCCGAAATCGGAGTCGCCGCCGAAGGTCACCACCACGTCGCCGAATATTTTCAGATGGGCGCCGCCAGCCGCATGCACTTCGTCGATGATGGCACGTACCGCGGCATCATCTGTTGGCGTGATGAAGACGAGATCGCTACTGGTGGCGGCGAATTCGTAGATGCGCGGCGCGTGGGCCAGCGCTGCCACCACCGGCTGGCCCTGGGGTGGACGCGGGGTGATCGATGGTCCCTTGACCGAGAAGTATTCCCCGGTGAAGTCGATGTAATGCAGCTTGTTCCGGTCGATGTAGCGCCCGGCGACCTCGTCGCGGATCACCGCGTCGCCCTCCCAGCTGTCCCAAAGCCGGCGCACCACCTCGACGGCGTCGGCGGCCTCGTCGAATAGTCCGTCGGGCGATTGTGATCCGTTGCGCCGACCGAACAACGCCGCCTCGTGTGTGGTCGCGCTCACCCGCGGCTGCCAGCCCCCCCGCCCATGCGATACGTAGTCCAAGGTGGCGATGGCCTTGGAGACGTGGAACGGCTCGGTATGGGTGACGGTGGCCACCGGCACCAGCCCGATGTGCCGGGTGACCGGGGCGATGCGCGCGGCGACCAAGACCGCGTCTGCGCGCCCCGCCAGCCGCCGCGGAGAGATTTCCTCGCGGCGTCCGGGCTGCGGCATCAGGGTGTCGTCGATTGTCAAGAAGTCCAACAGGCCGCGCTCGGCGGTGGCCGCCAAGCCGGCCCAGTAACGGCCGCTTAGCACCGATTCCGTCGCGGGGTCGGCGGTCAGCGTGGTTCGCCAGGCTCGCGGATGCCAGCCATAGCCGTCCAGCGCAACGGCCAGATGGAGCTGATCGGTCATGGCAGACCCTTGCCGAAAGCGATCGGACGAAAAGGTCCCCATGAAGGCAACGGCTCGTCCATCTCGGTGTATCCGGTGGTGCGATATAACGCCTCTGCCTCCGGTTGGCGGTCGCCGGTGATGAGGTACACCCGCCGATAGCCCCTCGTGGCGGCGGTGGCCTCCAGTTCGGCCAGCAGCGCCTTAGCGTAGCCGCGGCGACGGTATCCGCTGTTGGTCCAGATCCGTTTGAATTCCACTGTGTCGCCATCGAACCGCAGGAACGCGCCGCCGGTGACGGGAACGCCGTCCAGCAGTCCGATCAACAAGCCACCGTCGGGGGGCGCGAGCTTGTCGGACGGAACAGGCAGCCAGCTAAAATGCGCCTCCGGCGTGCCGCCGTAACGCTGGGAATACTCGACCGCCAGCTCGGCCAACAGCGGCTGCGCCAACGGGTTGTCCGGCTCCACCGCCAAGAAACGCAGCTGAGCCGCCGCAGTTGACTCTTGGAGTATCACGTCAATGTCCAACGTCTGGTTATCGGCCGCATTCCGACCCTGCTAGGTCAATGTCGCGCTGACGTAGCGGCCCGCCACCGGTGCCCGGCCCAGATCCTGACGACGCAACCCAGGTAGCCCGGTGGCAGTGAACAGTTCCGCGAGGTCAGCCACAAAGGTTTTCCAGCCAACCGCCTCCAGCGACTCGGCGGCGTCATGTTGCTCGTCCAGATAAATGAGCTCGGTCATATTGCCGTCGAAACCGTAGGGCCGCCATCGTTCAGCGAGCGCGTGCTCCTGGCTCGAATACGGCCGGCTCCGGTTGGGCAGATAATCCGCCGCCACCCTGCTGCCGCGCGCGCTCAATGCGGTGACATTGCCGAGCAACCGGTCCTGCGCGACGGGCGTTAAGAACCCGATGAATAGCCCCTCGGCAATCCACACGCTGGGCTCAGTCGCATCAAATCCGACCCGCCGCAGCGCCTCCGGCCAGTCCCCGCGGAGATCGATGCCCACCGCGCGCCGGTTGGCGGTCGGTGCGGCCGCCAAGGCCCGCAGCGTCTGGGTTTTGAACTCGATCACCCCCGGCTGATCGATCTCGTAAACGGTGGTGCCCACCGGCCACCACAGCCGATAGGGCCGCGCATCGAGCCCCGACGCCAAGATCACCGCCTGCCGAATGCCGGCCGTGCCGGCATCGGTGAGGAAGTTGTCGAAGAATCGGGTGCGTACCGCGAAAAGGTCTGTCAGCAGCGCGAATCCGTTGTCGTCACCGAGATCACTGATGGCGCGCTCGCCGCTGGCGACCTGGGTGAAGAAGTCCGTACCCACGGCGCGGACCAATGGCTCGGCGAACGGGTCGTTGATCAACCCGGCCCTGTTTGCCAAAGCCCTGACCGTCGCCACCAGTGTCGCGGTAGTTCCGACGCCGGTCGCCGGATCCCAGGTGTCGTGGTCTGTTCGCCCCATAGTCACGCCGACCCTACGCCGCGCCGCGCCGGCCAGCGCGAATCATCATCCGCCGGTCCGTCGAAACCCGTGGTCAACGCGTCGCCTAGTTAGGCTTACGGGCACTTAAAACCAGCGCCGCCCGCCAGCCGAGCAGCAGCAGCGCGGTGACCGTTGAGGCCACCGCCACGAAACTGGCCGCCACACCGGCGGAGGTGGCTTTGCGCAGCAGCATCCCGACCGCGACCGTGCACAACCACACCACGACCCCGGTGGGGGCCACGACCGTCGGGTGTCTCCAAGCCCGAGCCGCCAGCCAGCCCACGGCGGTCCCGCTCAGAAACGGCCAGGCGGTCGTCGCGATGCCCGCGACGTTGAGCCCCTCGTCGTGGCTGCGCCGCCCGACGGCACAGAACACCAGCACACAGGCAACATCGACGCCCAGCCAACCCAGAGCCCGCCGCGAACGCACCATAAACAAATTGTTCATCGTCGGCGAGGACGCCGCGCCCCGAGGGTGTGGCCGAAGTTGCGCCGATACACGTCGATGAACGCGCTGGACGGAACTGCAAGGTGGCGTGCGACTAAGGATTGACGGCGTCACCGGAATGAGGCTCTGGTCAAAGCGATCCCGTTTCGCCGGCTGGCCCGGCCGGAGGAAGCCGCCGCCCCGGTGCTGTTCTTCGCTTTCCGACGCCGCCTCGTTCATCACCGGTCAGGTGATCAGTGTGAGCGGCGGCCTGACGATGGCAGGATGAGCCAATGAGCACTGACAAAGCGCCGGCTTTCGACCCGCACGACCCGCTCTGCCTCGACGCGTCGCTGTCCGACGACGAGATCGCAGTACGCGACACGGTTCGCCAGTTCTGCGCCGAAAATGTCATTCCGCATGTCGCGGAATGGTTCGAAATCGGTGATCTTCCGGTCCGCGAACTCGCTAAGCACTTCGGAAAGCTTGGCCTGCTCGGCATGCATTTGAAGGGCTACGGCTGCGGCGGGGCGTCGGCCGTGCACTACGGACTCGCGTGTACCGAACTAGAGGCCGCCGACTCCGGTATCCGGTCGATGGTGTCGGTGCAGGGGTCGCTGGCCATGTTCGCGATCTGGAGATTCGGCTCCGAGGAGCAAAAGCAACAGTGGCTGCCCGGCATGGCCGCAGGCGAACTGCTCGGCTGCTTCGGGCTGACCGAGCCCGATGCCGGATCTGACCCGGCGTCGATGACAACCCGGGCACGGCGCGACGGGTCGGACTGGATTCTCAACGGCCGCAAGATGTGGATCACCAACGGCTCGGTCGCCGACGTCGCAATCGTCTGGGCCGTCACCGACGACGGGATTTGCGGCTTCATCGTCCCCACCGACACGCCTGGCTTTTCCGCCAACACCATCCACCACAAGCTTTCGCTGCGGGCTTCGATCACCAGCGAGCTGGTGCTCGACGACGTGCGGCTGCCTGATGATGCCCTGCTGCCCCAGGTGAAGGGGCTCAAAGGCCCGCTGTCATGCCTGTCGGAGGCACGCTACGGCATCATCTGGGGCTCGATGGGTGCCGCGCGCTCGGCATGGCAGGCCGCACTGGACTACGCCAGCCACCGCACCCAATTCGATCGTCCGATCGCCGGATTCCAGTTGACCCAGGCCAAACTCGTCGACATGGCCGTCGAATTGCACAAAGGCCTGTTGCTCGCGCTGCAGCTGGGTCGGCTCAAAGACAGCGTCGGACTGCGTCCGGAGCAGGTCAGCTTCGGCAAGCTCAACAACACCCGTGAGGCGATCGAGATTTGCCGGACCGCACGAACCATTTTAGGCGGCAACGGAATTTCGCTGGAGTACCCGGTGATCCGGCACATGGTCAACTTGGAATCGGTGCTGACCTACGAGGGCACTCCGGAGATGCATCAGCTGATCCTGGGCCAGGCGATCACCGGTATTGACGCCTTCCGCTGACAGGAGTATCCAATTGACGTCCTCCCCATACCGAAGCTCGGGGATTCCAACCCGTCCTACTTAGGCAGCAGGAGAGTCGAGTTGAGGTTCACAGTTCTCAGACCGCCTTGCGGCGAGGTCTCCCTGTGCTGGTGCCGCCCGTCCAGCGGCGATGTTACGGGCAGCGTTCACGTCGGCGTTGCACGGCCCGGCGTTGCAGGCGACGCACGCGAAGACCGCTTGGCTCTTGGGGTTTTCGGGCGCGACATGCCCGCAGGCGGAGCATCGTTGCGACGTGTACGCGGCCGGGACCCGTTCGAGTCGGCCCGCAGCCTTGTGGTCGAGCCGGGCAACCAGCCGACCCCACGCTTGACGACCGATCGCGCGGTTGAGGCCCCGCTTCTGCGCGACGCGAACGCCCGGTTGGTCGAGCGTGCCACGCGCCGAGCGGGTCATCGCCCGCACGTCGAGGTCCTCCACCCGAATCGTGTCGAACCGGCGCGCCAGATCGGTCGTGGTCTTCTCCAGCCAATCCCGCCGCCGGTCGGCTTCGCGCGCTTTCAGTCTGGCGATCGCCAGCCTGACGCGCTGTCGGCGGTTGGAGCCGCGCGTGGCTCGCGCGAGCCGTTGCTGCAGCCGGCGAAACCGGATCTGCTCACCAGGCGTGAGGCCAGGAGTGTGCAGCAGCTCTCCAGTGGACAGTGCCGCCGACACCGCCACACCGCGATCGATACCGACCACGCTTCCATCGCCTGGTCCTGGGATCGGGTCGGGGATATGCGCGAACGCGACATGCCAAAGACCTGCCCGATCCCGCGTGATGCGATAAGACTTCACACCCGCGGGTACTGCTCGCGTCCACCGGAATCGGACCCATCCCACCTTGGGCACCCACAGGCGTCCGTAACGGCGACTGAGTTTGTCAACGTGATGTTGTTTGATCGCGACCTGTCGAAAGCCTTCATGCACGCCGGCCTTGCGCCACGACGGGCGTCGATGGATGCCGGCGAAGAAGTTCCGCATCGCCTGTGCGAAGTCCCTCAGCGCCTGCTGCTGCACCGTCTGCGACCCGGCTGCCAGCCAGTCGTAGGTGGCGCGGATCTCGGTCAACTGCGCCGACTGCTCGTTGTACCCAGGGGCATGACGACCTGGCTGCCAAAACTGCTGCTGCTCCACGGCCAGGTTCCACACAAACCGCGCGTGCCGGCAATGCTCCAGCAACACCACCTGCTGTGCTGGTGTAGGCAACAACCGGAACCGAGACATACCCGAAATGTAGTCACCGCTACCGACACCAATGGGCATCGCGCGCCGCGCAGGTCGGAATCGGCGTTCCTCCCCGGCATAATTGCCGAGGTTTCCGGCCCGAAGGAGTATCCAAATGAGCGCACGCCTGGAATACACCTCCGAACATCGGCAGTTCCAGGAACTGGTCCACGATTTCGTGCAACAAACGGTGGTCCCGGCCCACGAACGCTGGGAGAAGGCCGGATGTCTGGACCGCTCCCTGTTCACCGAAGCGGGAAAGCTTGGACTGCTCGGTTTTTCAGTCGCCGAGGAATTCGGCGGGCCGGGTGTCGACGACTTTCGCTACAACGCGATCGTCGTCGAAGAACTCCAGCGGGTCGGCGCGGCGGCCGAAGCTGTCGCCATCTCGCTGCAGAACGACATCGTGCTGCCCTATCTCACCGACCTGACGACACCCGAACAACAACAACGCTGGTTACCGGGCGTGGTGACCGGCGAGACGATCATCGGCATCGCAATGACTGAACCGGGCGCCGGCAGCGACCTAGCCGGGATCCGCACCACCGCGGTGCGTGACGGCGATCATTACGTCGTCAACGGCGCGAAAACCTTTATCTCCAACGGGCAGACCGGGAACCTGTTCATCATCGCGGTACGCACCGCCGCCGATCGTCACAAGGGGCTATCGCTACTGGTCGTCGACCCGAACACGCCGGGCTTTTCCCGCGGCCGAAACCTGGAGAAGATCGGCCTGCATGCCCAGGACACCAGCGAGCTGAGCTTCACCGATATGCGGGTTCCCGTCGACAACCTGCTCGAGGAGGAAGGCAGGGGCTTCTATCAGCTGATGAACAACCTTCCGCAGGAGCGGCTTTCGCTGGCGGTGGGTGCGGTGGCTGCCGCCGAAGGGGTACTGACCGAAACCCTCGAATATGTGCGGCAGCGAAATGCCTTCGGCTCCCCGATCTCCGGCTTGCAGAACACTCAATTCGTGCTCGCCGAGCTGGCCACCGAAATCGATCTTGCACGAACCTATCTCGACGACTGCATCGCCGAGCACTTGACCAGCGAGCTAACTCCAGCCAGGGCGGCCCGGCTGAAATGGTGGACCACCGAACTGCAGGTGCGCACCGCAGACCGCTGCCTGCAGTTGCATGGCGGTTACGGCTATATGCGGGAGTATCCGGTATCGCGCGCGTTCGTCGACGCCCGCATCCAGACGATCTACGGCGGAACCACCGAGATCATGAAGACGATCATCGCCAAGGATCTCGGTATCTAGGACGTCGACATCATGGTCTTCGACTTCGTGCTGCTCTCGTACGGATGGGCACTCAAGCATTGGCATTTCGGCCCGCTCTACAGCCTCGACGCTTAGATCCGGTTGACACCTGTAAAGTCCGTCGGCATGGACAACATCAGGGGTAAGACCATCGTGATCACCGGTGCTGCCCGTGGCATCGGGCATGCCACCGCCAAAGCGCTGTTGGCGCGGGGTGCGCGGGTGGTCATCGGCGACCGGGACGTCGACCTGCTCGAGAGCGCGGTCGCCGGCATGAGCAATCTCGGTTCGGTGTCGGGTCATCCACTCGACGTCACCGACCGTGAATCGTTCGCGGCATTTCTCGACAAGGCCCGCGCCGACGAGGGCGGGCACATTGACGTGCTGATCAACAACGCCGGCGTCATGCCGGTGGGCTCGTTTCTCGAACAGTCGGCCCAGGCGATCCGCTCATCGATCGAGGTCAACTTCTACGGCGTGCTCACTGGCTGCCAACTGGTGCTGCCGGAAATGGTGAAGCGTCGAAGCGGACACATCATCAACATCGCGTCGCTGGCCGGCATGGTCGCGGTACCGGGCCAAATCATCTACGCCGGAACGAAATTCGCCGTGGTGGGGCTGTCCACGGCGATGGCAGACGAATTCGCCCCACACGGCGTCAAGGTCACCGCGGTGCTGCCGACATTCACCAACACCGAACTGATCTCGGGAACCTCGCCGTCCGCCGCGCAGAAGCCGGTGGAGCCCTCTGAGATCGCCGCGGCGATCGTCAAGGTGCTCGACAAGCCGAAGACCCAGGTGTCGGTGCCCGGTTGGGGGCGGTTGGTCGCCGTTGCGGCCATGCTGTTGTCGGACCGGCGTCGCCGCTGGCTCAACAAGAAGATGGGCAACGACACGGTCTTCCTCAGTCTGGACAGCACGGCGCGCCGGGCTTACGAAGACCGCGCGCAGCACGCGACGGGCGTCGTCGAGCACAAGGATTGATTACCGCCCGCAGGGGACGTACATAATCACACCGACGCCGGCCAGACAGACGGCGGCGCCGATAAGGTCCCACCGATCCGGCCGAAACCCGTCCAGCGCCATGCCCCAGGCCAGCGACCCGGCCACGAACACACCGCCGTAAGCGGCCAGAACGCGACCGAACTGGGGATCGGCTTGAAAGGTGGCGACGAAGCCGTAAGCACCCAAAGCGATCACGCCCAGGCCGGCCCAGATCCATCCCCGATGCTCGCGGACACCTTGCCAGACCAGCCAGGCGCCGCCGATCTCGAACAGCGCAGCGATCGCAAACAGCAGAATCGATCTGGCGACACTCACCTCGATCGGCCTTAACCGGCCGTCGAGGAGCTCAGCAATCTGATGGTCTGAGATTCATCACCCTGGAAAGCCGTTCCATCCGGCCGCAGCAGATCGTGGAACCAGACTGTCGGAATCGACGTGTACGGGTGATCCCAGGAGTCCCACGGAAAGTAGGTCTGGGTTTTTCCGGCGACCAGACCCCAGTTGATTGCACCAACGTTGTGCCGCTTGGCAATTGGCAGGATGCTCTCGACGGTGCTGCCCTTCGGCCGAGCCATGTACTCGGTGCACAGGATCGGCCGGCCCTGCGGGACAAGCTCGGCGATCCGGGACTCGAAGGTCGCCGGTGCGGCGTAGGAGTGGAATGTAATCACGTCCGAGTTGGCCAGCTGGATGCCGGCGGTTGTGCTGCGGCTCGCGGGATCTGCCCATTCGCCGTCCCACACACCACTGGTCAGCGGCTGACGGGGATCGACCGAGCGTGCCCACGCGAACACCTGCGGAAGCAACTCCGCGACGCGTTCCAGCTTGTCGGACCGCTCGACGTTGCGGTACTGGTTCGCGGGATTGTCAGGTTCGTTCCACAAGTCCCAGCCCAAAACCCGGTCATCATTACGGAATTGAGTCAGCACGCCCGTCACATAGTCCTGCATCACGCGGGTGTAGCGGGGATCGTCGATGCGTTCAGCGCCGGGACTCTGCACCCATCCCGAGTTGTGCACCCCGGGAGTTGGCGCGTGCTGACGACCCAGCCTGGGCAACGGATCCCAACAGGAGTCGAACAACACAAACAGCGGCTTGATGCGATGGCGCGCCGCGATGCCGACGAACTGCGCGAGACGTGTTTGGAAGCCGCGGGAATCCTGCGCCCACAGCTGATCATGCAGGAAGACCCGCACCGTGTTGAGCCCGTGGAACCGGGCCCAGCCTAGTTCGGCGTCGATGCGCCGAGGGTCGTAAGTGCCGGCCTGAAACATCTCGAGCTGATTGATCGCGTTGGAGGTGATGAAGTTGGCGCCGACGGGCCAACCCTGCGCTTGATACCAAGTGTTGGCACGGTCAGGTGACCACCGACTGGGTTCGGCAGAGGCGCGGGGCGGCTCCGCCGAGGCGCGAGGTGATTGGGCCAGAGCCGCGCCCGCTGCCAGCAGCAGCGGTAGCTTCAGAACCGTACGGCGGTACACGAAATGACGATAAGTTGGCCAAGGCGCTGTTCCCGGTATTCACTCAGCGCGTCGCGCTACTTTGTTGCGGGAATTGTTATCTCGTCGTCACCAAGGGCACTTGGCGGACGTTCGGCGTGTTGACATCGAGCGCCGCGGGTGAGCTGTTACAGTCCGAAATCAAGGGCTGCTCATCACCCAACGGCAAGCATCCGCTCCAGGGTTAGCGCCTGAGCGCCAGCCAATACTGAGGTTTGTGCAGACGTGGCGATCATCACCCAACGTCCGGGCACGACGGCGATCTCCTCACATGGCTGTTCCGCAGTTGAGAATTGGGACAATAGCGAGCGGATCTTCTCCGCGCTCGCCGCAGCGCCCGGGACGAGAACGCGGGTTGCAGCCCCCACACCGACCGCAGGATAGCGCGCCATGAACTCGCGCAAAAACAAGGCACCCGTTACTTTCGGATTGATGTCCTGGACCGCGGCCACGACGGCATCGCCAAACTTTCCGCCTAAGGTGCCGATCGCAAAGTCAACCCCACAGTGCAGCAAGCTTAGCCGCCGAGTCAGGCCGCTCATCGCGCTTCGCAGCTTCGTGTACACGGCCTTTTCCAGTCCGAGGGCCTCCCAATCTGCCGCGCCCACAAAGATGTTGCCCTTCCAAGCAGTGCCACGCATGAATTGAAGGGTAAGTCCGTCCAACAACTTGCCTGACCGTACGTGAGCTGACGGCGTGGTCAAGACTTGCTCGCCGCCGACGTGTCTCTGTAGGTAACTAACGTGAGCCTCGAGGACCTGATCGCCGCCCAAGTTCCACGCTTTGGTTGCGATGTCTTCCAGCCGGCGAGTGTCATCGAGCTCAATGTTGGCGACGATGCGACCGCCGTTTCCGCCGTCGGATGGTTTCAGGCAGCCGTGCGACAGCTCGTAGCGTTCCTTCAGCAGCATGCTCGCGCGCACAAGATCATGACTGAAGTCGCAGCGGTTTTCCTGCCACGGGACCGTATAGCCTGGTATTACTGGAAGTGTTGTCCGCAGGGCGTGAAACGCCTCGCTCGCCCGATGCTCCTGGTCGAGTACGAGCTGGGCCGGCTGGTTGGACACGTCGCCGTTGAGGCGGAGCGCAGACTCGACTGTCGGATGCAGCATGCGCTTACCGTTCCAGGCCCCGAGACGAGAGCTGTTGGCGTCCACATGAATTCGCTGAAGACCGGCCGCCTGCGCCAACCAGGTAACAAATATTTGAAACTCGGGTTCGAAGTCGTACGGAGACAGCACAGTCGAAGGTCGTTCGCGCAGAATCTGAATCATCTGAGCTATCACGAGATCGCGGTCGCCCGCATCGACCGCCCGCCGCAGCAGCGCGTGAGACATGTAGTAGTAGTCGGTATCCGGGAGCGTCAAGCGCCGGACCCCTTCTTTGGCAATCGCGTGACGCCATGGGCGAGTTCGTCCGACAGCTACATCGCCGCTGCGCGCGAGATACAAACCACGAGTCTCTACATACGTCGTGAGGTCCGAGACCGGCCGTCCCTCAATCATCGCGGTCAGGTCTGTCTCGAAACCGCGCGCAAACGGTGTGGTCGAATGCACGATCAAACGCGATTGCTCATCGTTCGGTGACGAGAACTCGACATACTCATCCACCATGTCGAGTAAGTCGCAGGGTTCGATCGATAGCAACTTGCGGCTAGCGATGGCGATGTCTGTCTCATCAAGTCGCAGCGGACCGGCATAGCTCTGCCAGGCAACTTCGCGTCCGTCGACAACGACGGTCCAGTCGAGAAAATCGCGGGTCAACGGATGAGGCGACGTCCGCGGGCGGCGAATGCACGAAATCACTCTGTTCTCTCCATATCTGGCGCAGCGCACTCAGGCGTGTTTGTTCAGCCGGCAGCGATATCGGCGCCCTATGTTGCCATACACGCCTTAACTCACGGTACCGAGCACTTTGACCATCGCACTAAAGGTTCTTAAAGACCAAACCCGCCGGAAAAAGCTGGAAACGGCAAGGTAAATAACGTGATAACGCGCAGCGCCGATAACCGAAACCGGAGTAACCGACCAGATTAAAACGCTGTGAGAATGCTGCCAGTCTTCAGCGTAACGCCTGATCGATGTCGCCGATCAGATCGCCGGTGCTTTCCAGGCCGACCGAAATTCGAACCACCCCATCGCCCAGGCCGATAGCGGCGCGGCCCTCGGGACCCATCGCCCGGTGGGTGGTCGTCGCCGGATGGGTGACAAGGGATTTCGAATCACCCAGATTGTTGGAAATATTTATCACCCGCAGCTTGTCCAGCACCTCGAAGGCCCGTTGTTTGGCCGCACTGTCGGGGAGGTCGAGTTCAAAGGTGACGACGGTACCGCCGCCTGACATCTGTCGCTTGGCCAAGTCGTACTGCGGATGCGACGCCAGAAATGGATAACGCACCCACCTCACCGCCGGATGCCCCTCCAGGTACTCGGCGATTCGCTGCGCCGAAGCATTCTGGTAGTCGACCCGAATCGCCAGCGTTTCAAGGCCTTTGAGCATTACCCAGGCATTGAACGCACTCATAGCCGGTCCGGTGTGCCGCATCAGTTTCTGCACGGGGCCGTCGATGTACTCCTTGTCCCCAAGGATCGCGCCGCCCAGCACCCGGCCCTGCCCGTCGATGTGTTTTGTGCCCGAGTAGACCACTACGTCGACGCCGAGCGGAAAACCCTGCTGCAGCAGCGGGGTTGCAAAGACGTTGTCCAGCACGACTTTTGCCCCCGCGCCGTGAGCGAGCTCGCTGACCGCAACAATGTCGACCAGCGACTGCATCGGATTCGACGGCGTTTCGAAGAACACCGCCTGGGTCGGCACGGAAAGTGCCTTCTCCCACTGGGATAGGTCGTCGCCGTCGACAAAGACGGTCTCGATCCCCCAGCGCGGCAAGATCTCATTGCACACAACGAAACACGAGCCGAACAAGCTGCGCGCGGCGACCAGCCGATCGCCAGTGCCCAGCAGCGCGCCCAGCGAGGTGAAAACCGCCGCCATCCCGCTCGCAGTGGCGAACGCCGCCGGCGCGCCCTCGATCAACCGCAATCGTTCCTCGAACATGCTGACCGTCGGGTTGCCGTAGCGGGAGTAGACATAGCGGTCGATCTCGCCAGCGAAGGCCTGCTCGGCTGCGGCGGCAGTGTCGTAGACGTAACCGGACGCCAAATACATCGCTTCGGCAGTCTCTTGGAACTGCGACCGCAAGATGCCGCCGCGCACTCCGATGGTGGCCTGGCTGACGCCGTCGGGCAGCGGTTCCGGTGTGCGGACCGATTGTTGGTCAGTCGATCTGCGCCGCTCCTCATCGCTGCGCTCTGCATCGTTGCCGGCGCTCACGATTGCTTCCAGGGCAATCCGATTGCGCGCCAACCGACCCCGCCGCGATGACCGTCGGCGTCGAGATGTCCTTCGAAACCGTCCAGCACGTTGTACGACGGGGCGATACCCGCCCCGGTCGCGGCCTCGGCCGCACCGATGGAGCGGTTGCCAGAGCGACACAGGAAAATCACCGGCCGGTCCCCGGTGGCGGCCGGCAGTTGTTCAGCCAGTTCGGCCAGGAACTTTTCATTGCGCGCGCCGTCGACGCTGTTCCACTCGATGTAGACGACCTCGCGGTTCAGGCTGGACAAGTCGGGCACCCCGACGAAGCGCCATTCGGCGCCGGTGCGCACGTCGACCAGCACCGCCTCGGGGTTCTCGCCGAGCAGCTTCCACGCCTGCTCCGGTGTGATATCTCCTGCGTAGCTCACCCGCGTGAGTGTCGCATACCTGACTGGGAGAGCCACTGGTGGGCGCTGGCGCGGAACGCCGGGCAAGGACTTGGCCGGCGTTTACCAGAGCCTGCGCAGTGCCGCCGACACCTCCCGGGCGCGGGTACGCGCAGTGCTCACGTCTGAGGCAGTAACAACGGCCACGCCCAACGGGCGGCGCCCTTCGGGCTCGTGACGGCCGAACACCCGGGCATCGCTCTCCGGCACCCGCAGCGCATCGGCCAGTACGCCGACGGCTTTTGAGCTGTGGACCGTCGGGCCGGACCCGTCATGGCCGGCATAGATCACCTCCGCGGCGCCCGGCGAAATCATGATGGCGTCGGTCGGCAGGCCCAGGATTGCCCGGGCTTGCAGTTCGAATTCCGAAAGCCGCTGAGTGCGCAGTGTGACCAGACCGCTCTCGAAGGGCCGGGCCGTGACATCGCTGAAGTACACCTCGTCGCCGCGGACCATCAGCTCCACCCCGAACACGCCGCGCCCGCCCAGCGCCTTGACGATACGGGCGGCGATCGACTTGGCAGTGTCCAACGCGGCGACGCTCATGTCTTGCGGCTGCCACGATTCCTGCACGTCACCGATGGCCTCACCATGCCCGATCGGGGCGCAGAACTCGATCGTGGGCCCCGTCGGTCCAACACTGCGCACCGTAAGCAGGGTGACGTGAAACTCGATCTCGACGAGGGTCTCGGCCAACACCCGGTTGTGGGCCCGCCGACCACCGGCCGACACCGCACGTTGCCAGGCCGTCTCGACGTCGGCAGGTAGCAGAACGACTGACTGCCCCGCGCCGACCGTCGCGCCCACCGGTTGCACCCGCAGCGGGTAGCCGGCGTGATCGGCCACCGTCCGCAACTCGTCAAGCGATCCCGCGAACCAGAATGGGGCGGTAGGCAGGCCAAGCTCGTCGGCGGCCAGCCGGCGCAGTCCCTCCCGGTCGGCGGTGAGCCGAGCGCAGCGGGCGGTGGGGAAAACCTCGGCTAGACCGGCTTCGGCCGCGTCAATCAACGCGTCGGTGGCGACCACGTCGGATGCCGTCACCACGAAATTCGGCTCGAACCGCCTGATCACCGCGCCCAGCTCGTCGGTCTCGGTCATGTTGACCACCACTGACTGATCGGCGACACCGTGCGCGGGCGCATCGGCGTACCGGTCGACCGCGATCACCTCAGCGCCGAGTCGCTGAAAGGCGAGCGCCAGCTCGCGGCTGAACTCTCCCGAGCCCAGCAGCATCACCGTGGTCCGGTGCAGCTGGTGGGCCGGCGGCTGCTGGTGCTTTCCGTGAGTTGACTCGTCATGCGGCACGCCCTCGGCCACCGGTTCACCTTCTCCCTCAGTCACTGTGCTGCGCGCACTGCTGCACGCTGCTCAAGGATAGGGCGGCTCACGGGAAGGGCGGCGAAGGACGATCCGGCCGAGGTGGATGCCGAGCGCATCGACGGTCTCGCGGCTTGTGGGCGCGAGACCCAACCTTTGGGCTGATGACAAGCGTGTGAGTCGTCAGAGTCCCGCGGCGCGCTCGAGCAGGCGGAGTTCGTCGTCGAGGTGCCCGGTCATCGCGCCCAGCCCGGGAACGGCATGCCGACAGCCGGTGAGCCCGAACGCGATCGTATCGTCGGTGCTGGTGCAGGTGATGTTCAGCGCCTGACCGGCAACCGGGATCGACAGCGGGTAGAGGGCGTCGAGGCGGGCGCCGTTCCAGTACAGCGGCGCCGGGGACCCGGATACGTTCGAGATCATCACGTTCGGCGGGCGCAACAGCCTGTGGTGACCGACCAGCATGCCCAGCGCCAGCGGTGCGGCCCCCAGTGCGCTCATCGCGAGGACCTGCAGCTGACTGCGCGCAGCCAGCGCGGATTTGCCGTCGCGCATGCCGGCCTGCACGGCCGCGAGCCGGTCGCCGGCGTCGGCCAAGTTGGTGGCCAGCCCGCATGTCAACGACCCGATCTTGTTCCCTGCATCCGCGGTGTCGCCCCGGCGGCCCTCGGGCCGGGTGCCGTGCAGCGAGACCGGCACCATCGCCACCAGCGGCGCCCACGGCAGCGCCTCCTTACTGGTCAGATAGCTGCGCAGCGCCCCGGCGCACATGGCGAGCACCACGTCGTTGACGGAGGCTTCGCTGTGCTTGGCGACCAGGCGCAGCCGCTCCAACGGCCAGGAGCGCCCGGTGAACGACCGGGCGCCGTCGATCGGCACGTTGAGCATCGTGCGGGGCGCGGCCAGCGACAGCGGCCCGTCGCGGTGGCGCAGCGCTCGCTCAAGCGTGCCGGTCAGCGCGGGCACCAGCCCGGCGGCCTCCCGGGCCGTGCCCCAGGCCTTCGCCACCGCCCAAGACGGCAGCCGTAACAGGTCCAGACCGCCCCGCGGCGAGGCCGGTGCGGGCTCCGATGCAAGCCCGTTTGGCTCCCACAGGGCGGGCCCTTCGCGCCGGCCGGGGTCTCCGCTCAACGCCGCGCGCAGCATCCCCATCGCGGAGACCCCGTCGGCAAGCGCATGGTGGATCTTGATGTACACCGCGTACCGGCCGTCGGCGAGACCCTCGATCAGGTGCATCTCCCACAGCGGCCGGTCCCGGTCCAACGGGGTCGCGTGCAGCCAGGACACCAGCGCCCACAGCTCCGCCATTCCGGCGGGCTGCGGTAACGCCGAATACTGCACGTGGTAGTCGAGATCGACCTCGCCGCCGCGATCCCAGCCCCACTGCCCCAGCGACGTCACCGACCGGCGGGCCCGCTTGCGCCAAAAGCCGGCCACCTCGTCGCGGCCGACCGCCTTGGTAAACATCTCGCGCACGTCCGAAGCGCGGCCGCCCTCGGGCGGGGAGAACAACGCCAGCCCGCCCACCTGCATCTGACAATTCTCGGACTCGGCGAGCAGGAACATCGAATCGGTTGGGGACATGGGAAAAAGCATCAGGTCACAAACTCCAAACATCGGGGCACCGACGACGGCGCAAGAACGACGAGAACGGTTGTGCGAGAGCGCCGGTCCCGCCGGGCGAATCGTGCCGACCCGATGCCCAGATCCCACCGAGGGTGCCTTCGCCTCGCATCTCCATGTCGGCAACCGCTGGTCGCGGTGGCAAACAAACCTCGTTGCAGTCGGCGAAGTTGAGCGCCACCCCCGGTCCGAAAGGAATGCGACCGCTAGTCGAGGGAGGGGTGAATTACCGCTGTGATTGAGGCTACTCCACACCGCAGGTGTTGTCGCGGTCACAGCAGCAGGCACGCGCGGGCGAGACCAACGGTCTCGCTATTACGGCTGACCGGGCAGCAACCGCACCATCAGGCCGTTGGCTTCGGCCAGCAGGGTGTCGCCGTCGAGCAGTTCGCCGCGGACAAACGCCTTGCGGCCCTCGGTAGCGACGACATGCCCCCGGACCACCAACGGGGTGTCGATCGGGGTGATCTTGCGGTAATCGACGTGCAGGAAGCCGGTCCGGCTGATCGGCCGGCCGGCGGCGTGCACCACCATCCCGAAGACATGGTCGAACAGCAGCGGAAGCACGCCGCCGTGCACCGCCCCGTTGCCGCCGACGTGGAACCGGCAGAAATTGCCGCGCATCTCCACGCCGTCGGGGTCGAATCTGCTCATCGTCCACGGCGGCAGCAGCAGGCTGCCCATTCCCGGCAATTGCGGCGAACGGCCGGCTGGACCCTGGCCTTCGGGAGCGTGAAACAGCGCGAGCAGCGCGGATAGCGCCTCGGCGCGGTCGGCGGCGTCCTCCCAGACGTCGTCGCTGGGGTCTGCGGACACCGCCAGATCCTGCACCCGCCGCATGGCATTGACGAACCGGCCGAAACCCGGCCCCGGGCTCGCGGCCCCGTATTCCGGAAAGCCGCCGTGATGATCGTAATCGGGGTCGAGTTGTTCTGGGCTCTGCGAAGACTCGGTCACGGGCGCGCCGTCAGCACGTCGCGGCGAACGATGGTCTGATCACGGCCCGGGCCGACACCGATACACGAAACATGTGCTCCGGCAAGCTCTTCCAGCCGCAGCACATAGTCACGCGCCTTGGCGGGCAGATCGTCGAACGTCCGTGCGTCGGAAATGTCTTCCCACCAGCCGGGCAGCTCTTCGTAGATCGGTTCGGCGCGGGCCAGATCGCTTTGAGTCATTGGCATGTCGTGGGTGCGTTTGCCGTCGATCGCGTAGCCGACGCACACCGGGACGGTTTCCAGGCTGGACAACACGTCCAGCTTGGTCAGGAAGTAGTCGGTGATGCCGTTGACCCGGGTGGCGTAACGGGCGATCACGGCGTCGAACCAGCCGCAGCGGCGACGGCGACCGGTGGTCACGCCAACCTCACCACCGGTTTTGGACAGGTATTCGCCGTTCTCGTCGAACAATTCGGTGGGGAACGGGCCGGAGCCAACCCGGGTGGTGTAGGCCTTCAGGATTCCCAGCACGGTGGTAATCCGGGTCGGGCCGATGCCGGAGCCGACCGCGGCGCCGCCGGCGGTCGGATTCGACGACGTGACGTAGGGATAGGTGCCGTGGTCGACGTCGAGCAGGGTGCCCTGCGAGCCTTCCAGCAACACGGTTTCGCCGGCCTCCAGCGCAGTGTTCAGCAGCAGCCTGGTGTCGGCGATGCGATGCCGGAAGCCCTCGGCTTGTTCGAGCAGGACCTCGACCAGTTGCGCCGGCTCCAGAGCCTTGCGGTTGTAGATCTTGACCAGGATCTGGTTTTTCAATTCCAGTGCGGCTTCGATCTTGTGGGTCAGCAAATCCGGGTCGAGCACGTCGGCGACCCGGATCCCGATGCGCGCAATCTTGTCCTGGTAGCACGGCCCGATGCCGCGGCCGGTGGTGCCGATCTTCTTGCTGCCCATATAGCGCTCGGTCACCTTGTCGATGGCCACGTGGTAGGGCATCAGCAGATGCGCGTCGGCGGAGATCAGCAGCTTCGAGGTGTCGACGCCGCGGTCCTCGAGGCCCTTCAGCTCGTCGAGCAGCACACCGGGATCGACCACCACTCCATTGCCGATGACGTTGGTGACGCCGGGCGTCAGCACACCCGACGGAATCAGGTGCAAGGCGAAGTTCTCACCGGTGGGCAACACCACGGTGTGTCCGGCGTTGTTGCCGCCCTGGTAGCGCACCACCCACTGGGCGCGGCCGCCGAGTAGGTCGGTGGCCTTGCCTTTGCCCTCGTCGCCCCATTGGGCGCCGATCAGGACGATTGCCGGCATGGCGTTTCTCCCACTGGTATGTCCCGCTTATTGTGGTCCAGCCGGTGACCCACATTAGCCCAGCTGTTTGCGACGAGACCGGTGAACCGCCCGCGCGACAATGCGGGCTGCCCAGCGGCCTGGGGAGGAGGCGGGCAATTGAGCGCCCCCGACATCGCCGTGCTGATGTTCGGCGACTTGCCTCTGCCAGGTCGGCTGACCGGGCTGCCCGCGGTGCGCATCGACGATCGAGCGGATCCAAAAGTCTTGGAGGCCGTGATCGCCGGAGTCAGACGGGTGGTGGTGGTCGGCGTCGACGCCGACCTGGCGACCGTGCTGACCCGGCTGCTGCGGGCCGGACGCCTCGACGTCGAGGTCGGCTATGCGCCGCGGCGGCGCACCGCCGCCACCCGGGTTTACCGGATGCCGGCGGGTCGCCGGGCGGCCTGCCGGGCGCAGCGCGGATCGGCTCGGCGGGTGCCGCTGATCCGCGACGAAACCGGAACGGCGATCGTGGGAGCAGCCCACTGGCGGCCAGCCGGCGACGCGCAACTCCTGCATGGCGAGGCCGTCGTCGACGACGCTGTGCTCTTCGACGGCGTTGTTGCCGGGGTGAGGATCGAGCCGACGGTCGCACTGCCGGGTCTGCGGGCGCGCGTGTGGGGCGGCCAGTCGCGCCGTTGGCTGGCAGGGCGAGCGGCGCAGCTGGGCAGCACCGGTGCAGCCGTGGACCGCGACGGTGTGCCGGCGCTCAAGGCGACGCGCCGGTCGACGATCTATCGGAACACCGAGGGTTGGCTACTAGTCCGGTGACGAGCGCCGCGAGGGGCGAGGAGCCGGACCGTCATGCCAGTCGGTAGTTTCGTCACGTGAGCGCCCGTGAGTTGCACCAATCGGTGCGGCCGAGCCCGATCTTCCTCGCCATCGCCGGCCTGACGGTGTTCGGAGGCGCACTGGCTTGGTGGGACGGCGCCGACCTGGGTGCGCTGGCTTATGCCGGAGTGTTCATCTTGGTGATCGCCGGCTGGGTCGTATCACTGTGTCTGCACGAATTCGGTCACGCGTTCACAGCGTGGCGATTCGGCGATCGTGACATCGCCGTACGTGGCTACCTGGATTTGGATCCGCGGCGCTACAGCAATCCGGTGCTGTCGCTGGTCCTGCCGATGTTGATCACCGCGCTGGGTGGCATCGGCTTGCCCGGCGCCGCCGTCTATGTGCGGACGTCGTTCATGACAGCCGCGCAACGCACGCTGGTGAGCCTGGCTGGGCCGGCGGCCAACCTGCTGCTGGCGGTGCTGCTGCTGACGCTGACCCGGTGGTATTTCGACCCGGCGCACCCGGTTTTGTGGGCCGGGGTGGCGTTTTTGGGCTTCCTCCAGGTCACCGCGGTATTGCTGAACCTGCTGCCGATCCCCGGGCTGGACGGCTACAACGCACTGGAGCCGCATCTGAGTCCGGAGACCCAGCGTGCCCTGGAACCGGCCAAGCAGTTCGGCTGGCTGATTCTGCTGGTGGTCCTCTTCACACCGCAGCTGAACCGGTGGTTTTTCGGGATGGTCTTCTGGTTCTACGAGCTATCCGGGGTGCCCAGCACCTGGGCGCTTGCCGGCATGCGACTGACCCAGTTCTGGCACGCCTGGTTCTGACGCAGGGCTGATGTAGCCGCGCCGAGATCGATGCCAGCGCGGAAAAATCGCAGAAACGATGCACTGACGTCGATCTCGGAGCTGGAGCTTAGCCGTCATGCTTGCGATATATGCGTAACGATGCATATATTATGGCCATGGGTGCCGGCCACAGTCACGCGAACACCGATGCCGGCGATGGCCGGATGGTCTCCAAGATGGCGGCTGCCACCGCGATGCTGGGTGGGTTCTTTGTCGTGGAGCTGACCACCGCGCTGGTGATCGGCTCGATGGCGCTGCTCGCCGACGCCGGCCACATCCTCACCGACGTGGCGGCCACTTTCATGGGGCTGTGCGCTTTGGTGCTGGCCCGGCGCGGCAGCTCGTCTCCGGGCCGCACCTACGGCTGGCACCGAGCCGAGGTGTTTACCGCGGTGGCCAACGCCGTGCTGCTGATCGCAGTGGCGGCGATCATTCTCCGCGAAGCGATCGCGCGGCTCGGCCATGCGCCGGAGGTACCAGGGGTACCAATGATCGTCGTGGCCCTGGCGGGCCTGGCCACTAATGTGGCGGTAGCGCTGCTGCTGCGGTCGCACTCGACGGAGAGCCTGGCCGTCAAGGGCGCCTACATGGAGGTCATCGCCGACATGGTCGGCAGCGTCGGTGTGCTGATCGCCGGTCTGGTCACGATCACCACGCACTGGCCCTACGCCGACGTGGTGGTGGCGGTTCTGGTCGCGCTGTGGGTGTTGCCCCGGGCTCTTTCACTGGCCGTCGGCGCATTGCGCATCCTCTCGGAAGCGTCACCCAGCCACATCGACGTCGAGGGGCTGCGTAGCGCGCTGCGCGCCGTCGACGGCGTGACCGACGTGCACGACCTGCACGTCTGGACGCTGGTGCCCGGTAAAGACATGGTGACCGCGCACCTGGCCAGCCGTGGTGACTCGACCCGGGTACTCGGTGAGGCCCGAGCGATTCTTGCCGCGCACGGATTAGGCCACGCCACCATCCAGGTGGAGCCGCCGGGCGCCTGCTCGGTGGCCTTCTAGCCCCGCGACGCGCCCGCCTTAAAGGTCCTGCCAAAACTGATACAAGGCGTTGAGATCCGGTCCCTGGGTGTCGCCGAGCAGCAAGTCTTTATTTTGGGTCCACATCAAGTCCGGCCCCTTGTTGTAGGTCGGTGGGCCGAATTAATGACTCACGCGACTGGCCAGCTGTTAACTCAGCCCAAGTGCGGCGCGGGCAGCCGGGTCGCAATCGTCGAGCAGGTCGAGGCACCGGGTCTGCTCGTCGGTTTCGCCGATGGCGTCGGCCGCCCTCGCCAGCGCGGCCACGCACCGCAGAAAACCACGATTCGGCTCATGGGAATAGGGCACGGGCCCGAACCCCTTCCAGCCGTTGCGGCGCAGCTTGTCCAGGCCGCGGTGGTAACCGGTGCGGGCGTAGGCGTAGGCGGTGATCGCCTTGTCGTCGGCCAGTGCTTCTTCGGCCAGGGCTGCCCAGGCTACCGAGGCCGACGGATGGGCGGCGGCGACGACGGCCGGGTTATCGTTGGCCCTCAGTTCGGCCTCGGCATCGGTGTCGCCGGGCAACAAGATCGGATCCGGTCCCAGAAGATCATGCGTGGGCGTCATGGGGCCATTGTGCCGTGCGGTGCCGCCGCACCAAACCCGGTGCCGAGTCGCTAAGCTGCAATACGTATTTCGACAGCGAAGAGGACAGCAGCGCTTATGCCGAATCCCTCAGGGCCTGACCGCGACCACAAGTCGAATGCGCCGGGGTTCGATCCAGACGCCGTCGATGCAGGCGCCGCGACCGACCCGGCGGAATCCGACGCTGACGACACCGAACAGGTCGTCGGTCCCGATGACGATCCCACCGAGAGCTACCGGGCCGAGCCGGCCACCGAGGTGATGGCCAAGACCCCGCGCGAGCAGGATGCACCCAAACCGCGGATTCCGCCGGGTGAGCGTCGCTTCACCGCCCCGGGGTTCGACGCCAGGGAGACCGCGGTCATCAACGCCGCCAACGAGCCCGCCACCGAGGCCTTCGAGATGGGCCATCCGCCGTCTGGACCGAACGCAACACGGCCGCGAACCGCGATGCCGCAGCTGATTCCGCCTCGGCTGGGCGCCAAGCTGCGGCCGTCGACTCAGCGCAGCTGGGGTTGGGTACTGGCGTTGATACTGATCATCCTGGCGTTGGCGGCCGTCGCAGTGCTGGGCACTGTGCTGATGACCCGAAGCAACAAAAGGCCGAACGCCTCACAAGAAGACCAGGTTCGCAGCACCATCCAGAATTTCGATGTCGCGGTGCAGAACGGCGACCTATCCACGCTGCGCGGCATCACCTGCGGCACCATGCGCGACGACTACGTCAACTACGACCAACGCGAATGGAATGACACTTATCGTCGGGTCGCGGCGGCCAAACAGTATCCGGTGGTCGCCAACATCGACCAGGTTGTCGTCAACGGAAACCACGCTGAGGCCAACGTGACCGCGTTCATGGCCTACGCGCCGCAGGTCCGCTCGACCCGCAGCTTCGACCTGCAGTACCGCGACGACCGGTGGAAGATCTGCGAGGCCAGCACGGGTTGATTCCGCGCTGGCGGCTTCATCCTGCGCTGACGGCCTTGCCCGCGCAGTGCAGGTCGTTGCAGGCCTCGATGACCCGCTCGGTCATCCCCGCCTCCGCCGCCTTGAGGTAGCTACGCGGGTCGTAGACCTTCTTGTCGCCCACGTCACCGTCCACCTTGAGTACGCCGTCGTAGTTGGTGAACATGTGACCGGCGATCGGGCGGGTGAACGCGTACTGGGTGTCGGTGTCGACGTTCATCTTCACCACCCCGTAGCCGAGCGCCTCTTCGATCTCCGACTTCAGCGAACCCGACCCGCCGTGGAACACGAAGTCGAACGGCTTCGCGTCGTCGGGCAGCCCGAGCTTGGCCGCCGCCACCTTCTGACCCTGGGCCAGGATGTCGGGGCGCAGCTTGACGTTGCCGGGCTTGTAGACGCCGTGCACGTTGCCGAACGTCGCGGCCAGCAGATAATGGCCGTGTTCGCCGTGGCCCAACGCCTCGACGGTCTTGTCGAAGTCGTCCGGCGTGGTGTACAGCTTCTCGTCGATGGCGCCGACAACGCCGTCCTCCTCGCCGCCGACCACGCCGATCTCGACCTCGAGAACGATCTTGGCGGCCGCGGCCTCCTTGAGCAGCTCCTGGGCGATCTTCAAATTCTCGTCGATCGGCACCGCGGAGCCGTCCCACATGTGCGACTGGAACAGCGGGTTCTTGCCGGCCGCGACCCGCCTGGCCGAGATCTCCAGCAGGGGGCGCACATAGGTGTCCAGCTTGTCCTTCGGGCAGTGGTCGGTGTGCAGCGCGACGTTGATCGGGTACTTGTCGGCGATGACGCGGGCGAACTTGGCCAGCGCCACCGCGCCGGTGACCATGTTCTTCACCCCCAGCCCGGAGCCGAACTCCGCACCACCCGTCGAGAACTGGAGGATGCCGTCGCTGCCCGCGTCGGCGAAGCCCTTGATGGCGGCGTTGATGGTCTCCGAGGATGTGCAGTTGATCGCCGGGAAGGCGTACGACTTCTCCTTGGCACGTCGCAGCATCTCGGCGTAGACCTCTGGCGTTGCGATGGGCATGACGCTTCCTTCCTGACGTGTGCGATCAGTATCGCAACAGAGATTCTGGTCGGCAGCCCGACCGCCCCCGCAAGCTGCGCCGGGTGCAGCCCCTTTAAATTTTGCCGGTATTTCGCCGGTATCTTGGAACACCGTGAACACCACGGTAGTGGCCATGCCCAACCTGCTCGACCCGATGTACTGGTTGGGCGCCGACGGCGTGTTCGGGCATGCGGTGCTGCCCGGCATCCTGCTCATCGTCTTCGTCGAGACCGGCCTGCTATTCCCGCTGCTGCCTGGTGAGTCGCTGCTGTTCACCGGCGGCCTGCTGGCCGCGAGCACGCACCCGCCGGTCAGCATCGAAGTGTTGGCCAGCTGTGTCGCGGTGGTCGCGGTGCTCGGCGATCAGACCGGGTATTTCATCGGGCGGCGCATCGGCCCGGCGCTGTTCAAAAAGGAAGACTCGCGCTTCTTCAAGCAGCACCATGTGACGGAGTCGCACGCGTTCTTCGAGAAATACGGGCCGATGGCCATCATCATGGCCCGGTTCATGCCGTTCGTGCGGACGTTCACCCCGGTGGTGGCCGGGGTGTCCTACATGCGCTATCCGATATTCCTCGGGTTCGACATCGTCGGCGGCATCGCTTGGGGCGCGGGTACGACGCTGTTGGGCTACTTCCTCGGCAACAACGAGTTCGTGCACAACAACCTGGAAAAGATCATCCTGGCCATCTTGTTCGTGTCGATGATCCCTGCCTTCGTCTCGGTGGGGCGGGTCTACCTGAACCGTCGCCGCGAACGTCAGAAAGCCAAGCAGCGCCTGCCGGTACCCGAGTAGGTACTCGTTACTCTGCGCTGGCGGGCGGCCAGGCAACCCGGTTCCTGTCCTCGCATACCTCGATAGCCTGCCCGTCGCCGGTGAACTCAGTGAACGTGTCGGGACTCGACCGTCCCGACCTCGACGTGCTCAGTACCGTGTCGGTCCAGGATTCTCCTAAGCTGTCGGATTCCGCATTATGGATCGCTGGGTGGCGGAATGCGACGCGGAAAAGTGCCCTGGGCTGCGGACGGAGCGCACCAATGCCATCAACCCCGCTGTGGACGGACGCTCGGTGAGACAGGAAATGAGACACCGTGACCAGCGGAGTGAGACAGCTAGCTATGCCAGACGACCTTATCGGTGCCGCCTGCATCCCGGTAGACAACGCTGTCGGGCGCTGTCCCCGATCTCACGTCGAAGTACAGCCTCCCGTTTGTTTGGGTGCCCGGCGCGATCGGTTGGTTAGGAAGGCCGTCCACCTCGTTCCCCTTCATGACCGCGTAGGTCGAGCTGTTAACGGCCCGCGCGTTGAAGTCGGCGATGTTCGGGGTCGGGGAGCCGCTAACACCTCTGGCCGTTACATCCGAATACCACGCGCCGTCATTGTGGCCGCTGGGCTGCAAGTTGCTTACGGTGTAGTTGATGGCGCCACCTGGGCTGGGAATCTCTGCCGATTGGCCAAGCGCCAGGACTTCCGGGTCCGCCAATGCCGGTGTCGCCGTCAGGATTCCTGCCGTCGCGATGCCAGCAGCAGCTGCCATCGTCTTCATGGCGATCTTCGAGAACATCACGTCGAACTCCTTCCGCTATGTTCCTGTGATCTAGAAGTGGTAGCCCGCTGTTTGGCTACCCATAGGCCATAGGGCATATCCCAACTCACGGATTTCAAACCTGCTCGGCATCGTTGTCCGGTTCCTAAACCCACACCTCCGGAGCCGCCGCGGCGAAACCCGCCGCGACGTCCTTCGAGGCTTGGCCTAGTTCGCAGCAGCTTTCTACGTCAGACGGCGACCTTGAAGTCGCAGCCGGTCTTGGCCCGCACGTCGGCGACCGTCACCCCCGGGTGCAATTCGGTGAGCGTGAGTCCGTGTTCCGGCTCGACGTCGAACACGCACAGGTCGGTGATGATCATGTCCACCACGCCCTTGCCGGTGACCGGCAGTGTGCATTGCTTGAGGATCTTCGGGCTGCCATCCTTCGCGGTGTGATCCATCACCACGATCACTCGCTTGACGCCCGACACCAAATCCATAGCGCCGCCGGGTCCTTTCACCATCTTGCCCGGCACCATCCAGTTGGCCAGGTCGCCGTTCTCGGCCACCTCCAGGCCGCCCAGGATGGACAGGTCGATGTGGCCGCCGCGGATCATCGCGAAGGAGTCGGCGCTGCTGAAAAAGCTTGACCCGGGAAGGCTGGTGACGGTCTGCTTGCCGGCATTGACGAGATCGGGGTCGACGCCGTCTTCGGTCGGGTAGGAACCAATGCCCAGCAGGCCGTTCTCCGACTGCAGCGTCACGTTGATGTTGTCCGGGATGAAGTTTGCCACCAACGTCGGAATGCCGATGCCCAGGTTTACGTAGTAGCCGTCCCGCAATTCCTGGGCGGCACGCTGGGCCATCAGCTCCCGAATCGGGCTGTCGTGCTTTATTGCGGCGCCGCCGCTGGTGGTGCGGAATTCGATGCGCTTCTCGTAGTCGCGGCCCTCGATGATGCGATCCACATAGACGCCCGGAGTATGGATCAGGTCGGGGTCGAGGTCGCCGATCTCGACCAGTTCTTCCACCTCGGCTACGGTTACCGCGCCACAGGTGGCGATCATCGGGTTGAAGTTGCGCGCTGTCTTGCGGTAGATGAGGTTGCCCGACGTGTCCCCCTTCCACGCCTTGACGATCGCCAGGTCGGCGCGAATGCCTTCTTCCAGAACGTATTCGGTGCCGTCGAAGACCCGGGTGTCTTTGCCTTCGGCAAGATTAGTGCCGTAGGCAGTGCGGGTGTAGAAGCCGGGAATGCCTGCGCCGCCGGCGCGCAACTTCTCCGCGAGCGTGCCCTGCGGCGTCAGGACAAGGTCCAGTTCTCCGGCCAGCACCTGACGCTCGAATTCCTTGTTCTCCCCGACGTAGGACGCGATGACCTTTTTCACCTGCCGCGCCTTGAGCAGCAGGCCCATGCCGAAATCGTCGACGCCGGCATTGTTTCCGACAATGGTGAGGTCCTTGACGCCGCTGTCCACCAGGGCCTGGATCAGATTCTCCGGGATGCCGCAGAGGCCGAAACCGCCGGCAGCGATGGTCATACCGTCTTCCAGCAGGCCGTGCAGAGCCGACTCGGCGTCGGGGTGGACTTTACTCATCGGTGGTCCTCTCGTTGTTGGTCACTGCATGCGCGGCCTCCATCAGCATCCAACCCGATAGTTGCACTGACAGATCGCGTTCGGCTATCTCCGACTCGGTGACCGCCCCCTCGACGAACTCGGCCTGCTGGCCGGCGGCGGTGGGCAGCTCGGCGGGGCGATCCCAGAACGGCCCGAACAGCGGCAGTCCTTGCACCGACTGCCGGTTGTTCCACGCCGATTGCGCCGAGGCCAGCACGATTTCGCGGGCGGTTTCGCGGGCCGTGGCGTCCGCAGCGGACACCCCCGGCAACGTGGTGGCGACCAAAGCCAGGTAACGAGCGGTGATTCCGGCGAACAGCCCGCCGTCACCACCGCCGGCGCCTCGCAACACCCCGGCCGGCGCCACGTGTTCGTCGACAGCGGCGACCAGGCGATGCACCCGCGGCGCGTGCCGCTCGTCTTGAGTGCGCGCGGCCAGCTCGGTCTCCAGGCCCAGCACCACGCCCTGGCAGTAGGTGTACTGCGCGCGGACGAGTGACCCGGCCTTGATGCCGTCGAACACCAGGTGCGTGTCGGGGTCGATCAGCGTGTCGTCGATCCAGTCGGCCATCTGCTGGGCCCGTCGCAGCCGGTCGCCGTAACGCGCCAGGAAGATCCCAGCCGGGCCGTTGGCCGGGGCGTTGAAGAATTGGTCCTGCTTGCGCCACGGGATGCCGCCGCCGTCCTCGGGTACCCACGCCGTGACGAATTGGTCGTTCAACGTGTGCAGCGCGCGTTTGCGCTCCACCCCGGCGATCCGGGCAGCCCGCTCCAGCGACAGCGCCAGCCAGGCCATATCGTCGTAGTAGCTGTTGACCCAGGATCCGTTGTTGCGCAGCCGGTGCGAGCGGATCTGCCTGGCGATCTTGATGCGCCGCTGCGGCTGCGGGTCGCGCAGCTCCGCGTCGACCAGGCAGTCGAGCAGATGCGCCTGCCACCAGTAATGCCAGCCGGCGAACCATCGGTCGCGCCGGGCCGGCGGCCAGGCCACCACGCCGAGTTGGGTGCCCGGCAACGCCCAGAGCCGTTTCAGATGCCGCCCGGTGACGGCAGCTTCTGCGCTGACCGCCCGATTGAGCCATACCTGATCCATGTCTGCAGATCCTGCCCTACTCACCCTTCCCAAGCCCTCGAGATATCCCCGTGTTGGCTGATCCAGGCATGCATGGCGATCCCCGCCGCGACCGCGACGTTGATGCTGCGCGTCGACCCGAATTGGGCAATCGAGACGGTCAGCGAAGCGCCCGCGCGGGCGTCGTCGCTGATGCCGGGGCCTTCTTGGCCGAACAGCAGCAGGCAGTTGCGCGGCAGCCTGGTCTGTTCGAGCCGCACGGCACCGGGCACGTTGTCGACCGCGACCACCGTCAGGCCCGCTCCCGCCGCGAAGCTCAGCAAGTCGGCCGCGCTGTCGTGATGGCACAGCCGTTGGTAGCGGTCGGTGACCATGGCACCGCGGCGATTCCAACGGCGCCGCCCGACGATGTGGACGGTGTCGACGGCGAACGCGTTGGCGGTGCGAACCACCCCACCGATGTTGGCGTCGTGGCCGAAGTTCTCGATCGCCACATGCAGCGGGTGTCTGCGCTTGTCTATGTCGGCGACGATCGCCTCACGCGTCCAATACCGGTAGGCGTCGACGACGTTGCGGGTGTCGCCGTCGCGCAGCAGCGCCGGGTCATACCGTGGGTCGTTGGGTGGCGGCCCGACCCAGGGGCCGACTCCGCTTGCCGGAACACCCCATTCGGTAGGACCGGGCTCATTCATGGCCTCGCGACGATGCGGGCCGGGACGGCCCGAGGAGGAGCGGGGCACATCATTCATGGCCTCGCGACGATGCGGGCCGGGACGGCCCGAGGAGGAGCGGGGCACATCATTCATGGCCTCGCGACGATGCGGGCCGGGACGGCCCGAGGAGGAGCGGGGCACATCATTCATGGCCTCGCGACGATGCGGGCCGGGACGGCCCGAGGAGGAGCGGGGCACATCATTCATTGCGTGGTCCAGACTGCGGGGTGGGTTCCCACAACCGCAATGGTCGCGTACAGCAGCGCCTCGTTGATATCGCCCTGGGTGCACAGCGACGCGCTGACATGCACGGCGTCCAGCGACGCTTCGGGCAGGATCAGCACCGACGGCCCGTAGGCCGAGCAGGCCGGGCTCAGCCCGGGGGGAGGCAGCGTCGGGGCGGCGAGCAACATCATCGGCCCGCCGCGAGCCGCGGAGTCGTCTCGGTACTTGGCCGCGATGGTGTCGGCGTCCAACCCGAGCAACATGTAGCCGCTGCCGGTGAACGCGCCCGGGTCACCGAGCGAGGCCTGGGTCAGCTGGGTGCCGTCGGCCCGCCACGCGGCCACGCTGGTGGTCTTGACCACCAAGCCGGTGTCGTTCTGCTTCGTCGGCAGCACTCCGACCGGGAACGCCGCCGGGTAGGCCGCGGCGGTGTCGGCGATCCGGTCACGGGGCGAGTACAGGTACACCCCGCGCACCGCGCTGCGGTCCGACAGCGGGCCCAGGCACACCGTGCCGGTCAGCCGTTTGCCCTCAGGCGCGGAAAGCGCCTGGATGACAGAGCTTTTCAGGTTTCTCTCGTTCTCACAGCTGCCGATGCCGGTGGCCTCCATCGGGTGCGCCAGCGCCCCGTAGAGGCCGAACCGGACGTCGCGGGCATCGGCACGGGCTTTGGCGGGATCGGTCGGGGCCGCGTCGACGTCGACCAGCACGTAGTTGTCTTGCCAGCCCAGGTTGGACATCGACGTGTTCCAGCCCAGCACCGCCAACGATTCGCCGAGCCGGGCGGTCAGCGCGCCATAGACCCGGTCCTTGTGATGCGAACCCGAGCAGGCCGCGCAGCATGCCACCGCCAATGCCGCGACCATCGCGATGAGAGTCCGCACGGTGACTAACGCGCGACGGCCGGCTCAGCCACCGGCCAGCCCCAAATCCGCCAGTCCCAACACACTGCGGTACGGCAAGCCCTCGGCTTCGATGGCTTCGGCGGCGCCGGTGGCTCGGTCGACCACGGTCGCTACGCCCACCACCTGTCCGCCCGCGTCCAGCACGGCGCGCACCGCGGTCAACGCCGAGGCGCCGGTGGTGCTGGTGTCCTCCACCACCAGGACCCGTCGGCCAGTGATGTCGGGTCCTTCGATAAGACGTTGCATGCCATGGGTTTTCACTGACTTCCGCACGACGAACGCATCGATAGGACGACCGGGCGCATGCATGACGGCGGTGGCGACCGGATCGGCGCCCAGGGTCAGGCCACCGACGGCCGCGTACTCCCAGTCGTCGGTCAGTTCGCGGATCAGCCGGCCGATCAGCGGCCCGGCCCGGTGATGCAGGGTGGCGCGGCGCAGGTCCACGTAGTAGTCGGCTTCCTTGCCCGACGACAACTTGACGCGGCCGTGCACCACCGCCAGCCGGCGCACCAGGTCGGCCAACTCGTCGCGGTCGGTGGTGCTCACGTCAGGTGCGGCCACGGCCCCGCCCGAAGGTTCTGGTGGCGACGCGCGCCAAGTTTCGCGGCACCATCCGTGACGCGGTGGTGATCGCCTTGTACTGCACGCCGGGGATGATGACCACCTTGCCCCGCGCGATATCGGCCAGGCTTTCCCGCACCACGTCGTCGACCTCGAGCCACATGAACGACGGCAGTGAGGCCATGTCGATGCCGGCACGTTCATGAAATTCGGTGTGCACGTAGCCCGGACACACCACATGTATGCCGACACCGGTGCCCCTCAGTCCGCCGGCCAGGCCTTCGGTGAACGACACCACCCACGCCTTGGACGCCGAATAAGTCGAGCCCCGCCCGGACAGCAGCCCGGCGACGCTGGCGACGTTGACGACGGTGCCGACACCGGCGTCGATCATCGCCGGCAACGCGGCCCGGGTCAACTGCATCACCGCGGTGACGTTGACGTCCAACTGCGACTGCAGCTTGGCGGGATCGGCGGTCCAGAACTCACCGGACGTGCCGAAGCCGGCATTGTTCACCAACACGTCAACACCGGCGGCCAACCGCTCCGCGACCTTGCCGCGGTCGGCCGACTCGGCCAGGTCGGCCGGCAGCATTTCGACGGCACGTCCGGCCTCGTCGTGCAATTCGGCTGCGAGCTGATTGAGCCGCTCAGCGTCGCGGGATACCAGCACCAAGTCGTAGCCGTCGGCGGCGTAGCGACGCGCGAAACCTGCGCCGATTCCCGACGTTGGACCGGTGATCAGGGCGACGCGGCGCGGCATGACCGACAGCGTAGCGAAATTGCCAATGCCCCAGGCGCAGGGAGGATACGAGGTAATCAGCGCTGGTAGTGGGTGGCCTGGTAGCCGTTGCGGCCAGACGGCGGACGCCGCACTGGTGCGCCGGGCTCGACGGCCGGTGCGCGGCGGGTTGGCTCCTGCCGCACCGGGGGCGGCGACCCCGCGGCGCCGCGGGCCGCTGCCCCACCCTCACGGGACGGGGCTTCTGGGTGCCGCGGCGGCGACTCGCCGCGGCCGGCCGGGGCCAGCGGACGGCTGGGTGCGGCTTTACGGCGCCCAGCCGATTGCGGCGCCGAAGTCTGCTGCGGCACCGGCGGCAACACCCGCAGCAGGTCGTTGAATTGGCGCACCGTGCGCAAGCCCTCGTCCCACTGCGCACGGGTACTGCCGATCGGCATGCTGACCAGCGTCCAGTTCTGCTCGTTCCACATGATCTCGGCGCAGTCGGGCGCGGTGTGCGCGAAGGTGACCATGCGCCGATCGCAGGCCCGTCGTGCGGCATCCAGATTCGTGGAGTACACCATCCGCGGTCCGATTGCGCCCAGCAGCCAAATGTCGTTCTCGCGAGGCTCTTTGAGACCTTTGAGCCGCACGTCGACGACGACGTTGGTGCCCACCTTGCGGTGCAGCGCGATCACGGTGGCAACTTCCTCGAGATCGAAGATGAACACCGCCTCGCCGCGGATCTGGCCCAATACGACATTGCGCGCCGGGATATTGCTGCCCACGGTCGACATCACCCCGCGCTTCCAGCGCTTGAGGATTTCCGTGGATTCCTGCTCGTAGTCGAATCCGTGCGAACGTGCCCACGACTTGCGACGACGGCCCCGCCCGCGCCGACGATCGATGTCGACGTACAGCAATACCGCCGCGCCGACAAAGCACAGCGCGGAGAGCGTAAACCAAAGCGGAACCATCGCCACGTAGCCTAGCTGCTGTTACCCCCTAACCGAGAATGGCAGCAGGTCACAACCGAATTAAAGTTTGCTACCGCTTCGGCGTACCGGCGCGCGGGCTCATCCCAACACGAGGCTGTCGCCGTCGGCGCTGACATTCACCGGAACGGTGTCGCCGTCATGCACGTCGCCGGCCAACAACATCTTGGCGAGCTGGTCGCCGATGGCTTGCTGGACCAACCGGCGCAACGGACGCGCTCCGTAGACCGGGTCGAACCCGCGCTGCGATAGCCACTTCTTGGCCGGCAGCGACACCTCCAGCTGCAGCCGCCGCTGCGCCAGCCGCTTCTGCAGCTGAGTCAGCTGGATGTCGACGATCTGCACCAGCTCTTCGGGGTTGAGGCCGTCGAAGATCAGCACGTCGTCGAGCCGGTTGATGAACTCCGGCTTGAACGCCGAGCGCACCGCGGCCATCACCTGCTCCTCGCTGCCGCCCGACCCAAGGTTGGACGTCAGGATCAGGATGGTGTTGCGGAAGTCGACGGTACGGCCCTGCCCGTCGGTGAGCCGGCCCTCGTCGAGAACCTGCAGCAGCACGTCGAATACGTCCGGGTGGGCCTTTTCGACCTCGTCGAACAAAACGACGGTGTAGGGCCGGCGACGCACCGCCTCGGTCAGCTGACCGC
Source organism: uncultured Actinomycetota bacterium (assembly GCA_963751315.1). GTDB lineage: Bacteria > Actinomycetota > Actinomycetes > Mycobacteriales > Mycobacteriaceae > Mycobacterium. The sequence goes on from CAVVUH010000010.1 coordinate 123,251, forward strand.
CCTGGTCGTAACCGATGTAGCCGGGCGGCGCACCGACCAGGCGGGCCACCGAGTGCTTCTCGCCGTACTCGCTCATGTCGATGCGGACCATCGCGCGCTCATCGTCGAACAGGAAGTCGGCCAGGGCCTTGGCCAGCTCGGTCTTGCCGACACCGGTCGGGCCCAGGAACAGGAACGATCCCGTCGGCCGGTTGGGGTCGGCGACCCCGGCCCGACTGCGGCGCACCGCGTCGGATACGGCTTGGACGGCCTTGCGCTGCCCGACCACACGCTTGCCGAGCTCGTCTTCCATCCGCAGCAGCTTGGCCGTCTCGCCTTCCAGCAGCCGACCGGCCGGGATGCCCGTCCACGCCGACACCACGTCGGCGATGTCGTCGGGACCGACTTCTTCTTTGAGCATCACGTTTTCGCGAGCCTCTGCCTGGGGCAGCGCGGCGTCGAGTTTCTTCTCCACCTCCGGGATGCGCCCGTACCGCAGCTCGGCGGCCTTGGCCAGGTCGCCGTCGCGCTCGGCGCGCTCGGACTCCCCGCGCAACGTCTCCAGCTGCTCCTTGAGCTCGCGGACGACGTCGATGGCGTTCTTCTCGTTTTGCCACTTGGCGGTCAGCTCGGCCAGCTTTTCCTTCTGGTCGGCCAGCTCGGAGCGCAGCTTCTCCAGCCGCTCCTTGGACGCCGCGTCTTCTTCTTTGGCCAGCGCCATCTCTTCGATTTCGAGCCGGCGCACCAGGCGCTCGACCTCGTCGATCTCGACGGGCCGTGAGTCGATCTCCATCCTTAGGCGCGCTGCCGCCTCGTCGACCAGGTCGATGGCCTTGTCCGGCAGGAAGCGGGCGGTGATATAGCGGTCGGACAGCGTCGCCGCGGCCACCAGGGCGGAGTCGGTGATCCGCACACCGTGGTGCACCTCGTAACGGTCTTTCAGCCCACGCAGGATGCCGACGGTGTCTTCCACTGATGGCTCACCGACGAAGACCTGTTGGAAGCGCCGCTCCAGCGCAGCGTCTTTTTCGATGTGCTTGCGGTATTCGTCGAGCGTGGTGGCGCCGACCAGCCGCAGTTCGCCGCGGGCCAGCATCGGCTTGATCATGTTGCCGGCGTCCATCGCCGATTCACCGGTCGCGCCGGCCCCGACGATGGTGTGCAGTTCGTCGATGAAGGTGATGATCTGTCCGGCGGAGTTCTTGATGTCGTCGAGCACGGCCTTGAGGCGTTCCTCGAATTCGCCGCGGTACTTGGCACCGGCCACCATCGAACCCAGGTCCAGGCTGACGACGGTCTTGTCGCGCAAGCTCTCGGGCACGTCGCCGGCGACGATGCGCTGCGCCAGGCCCTCCACGATCGCGGTCTTGCCGACGCCCGGCTCGCCGATCAGCACCGGGTTGTTCTTGGTACGACGGGAAAGCACCTGCACGACGCGGCGAATTTCGTTGTCCCGCCCGATAACCGGGTCGAGTTTGCCTTCACGGGCGCGGGCGGTCAGGTCGGTGGAGTACTTCTCCAGCGCCTGGTAGGTAGCCTCCGGGTCGGCGCTGGTGACGCGGGCGCTGCCGCGGACGTTGACGAACGCGTCCCGCAACGCCTGCGGGGAGGCACCGTGTCCGGTCAGCAGTTTGGCGACGTCGGAGTCGCCGGTGGCCAGCCCCACCATCAGGTGCTCGGTGGAGACGTATTCGTCATCCATCTCGGTGGCCAGTTGCTGCGCGGTGGTGATGGCGGCCAGCGATTCGCGGGACAGCTGAGGTTGTGAGCTGGCGCCGCTGATCTGCGGCAGCCGGTCGACGATGCGCTGGGCTTCAGCGCGGATGGTGGCGGGCTCGACGCCGACAGCCTCCAGCAGCGGCGCGGCGATCCCGTCGTTCTGCGTCAGCAGCGCCAACAGCAGATGAGCGGGCCTGATCTCGGGGTTGCCGGCGGCTGTGGCCGCCTGCAGGGCCGATGTCAGGGCCGCCTGCGTCTTGGTTGTCGGGTTAAAAGAGTCCACGACACCTCCATTCGGGTCCACAAAGGGTTGTCAAAAATGCTTGTCGTGTTCTTCAACGCCGTCAAGGTTGAGTCTGTTCCGCTCAACTCTAGTGAATTTTGTCAGTCGACGGCGAGCCCGTTGATGATCCGGTTCATCACGGCGCCGGCGTCCTGACGTGCCTGGTCATGATCCTCGGCGCGGGCGATGTAGAGGGTCGCTTCACGCATCGCGCCCAACAGGGTCAGCGCGGTCGCTTCGACCGGCTGGGCCGGAATGCGGCCGATCTCGACGGCGTGGTCGAGCAGATTGCGCACCAGGCCGATGTTGTAGCGGTCGCCGATCTCGGTCCACCGCGTCCACCCGAGGACGGCGGGTGCGTCCACCAACACGATGCGCTGGATCTCGCCATCGGCGCATGCGTCCAGCCAGAAGTCGGCGCCAAGCCGCATGACCTCGACCGGATCGGTTTGTTCGGTGGCCGCGATCGCGTCACCCATCCGCTGGGCCACTTCGCCCTCGACCTGCTCGAAGACCGCCGCGAAGAGTTCCGTCTTGTCGGCGAAATGGTGATACAGGGCGCCGCGGGTGACGCCGGCTGTGCGGACGATCGTTTCCAGTGAGACGTCCGCATAGCCATGGACGGCGAATAGCGGCCGGGCCGCGGCGATCAGCGCTTCGCGCGTTTCCGCTGAGCGCTCGGCCTGGGTACGGCGACCATCGACCATTCGGCCCCTTGCCTCGCATACATACGGTATGTATCTTCATACATACCGTATGTATGTAACTGTAATTGTTCACCTTCGCTGAGGAGTACGTGATGCCTATCATCGACCTTCCGCAGGGGCAGATGCGCTATCGGCTCGCGGGACCGAGCACCAGCACGGCGCCGCCGGTAGTGTTCGTGCACGGCCTGTTGACTAACGGCGAGCTATGGACCGGCGTGGCCGATAACTTGGCGGCACGCGGTGTGCGTTCATATGCCCCGGATCTGCCGCTGGGATCACACCCCATTGCGCTGCGGCCGGATGCCGACCTACACCCTCGTGCGGTCGCGAGCCTGATGCGCTCGTTCATGGAGGCGCTCGACCTCACTGATGTCACGCTCGTCGGCAACGACACCGGAACTGCGTTGTGCCAGTTCGTCATCGACACTGACGCCAGTCGGATCGGGCGACTGGTACTGACCAATGGCGACGCTTTCGATCAGTTCCCGCCGCCGGCATTGGCACCGGTTTTCCGGCTCGGGCGGCGACCTGCGGGCATCCGCACGCTGATGTCGATCATGCGGCCTACCTGGATCCGACAACTTGTCCAGCGCCAAAACGTCTCCAGCCCAATCGATCCTGCGCTGACCCGACGTTGGATCACACCAGCGCTGGCCGAGCGCGGCGTACGGCGCGACACCGCAAAGTTTTTGCGTGGCGTGAATCCCGCGGAGCTGCTTGACGTGTCCACCCGGCTGCGGCGATTCACTAAGCCCGTGCTGCTGCTGTGGGGCGGTGCCGACCGGTTCTTCCCGATCAGCCTCGCGCACCGACTTCAGAACGCCTTTCCCAGCGCCCGAGTCGTCGAAATCCCCTATGGACGCCTCTTTTTCCCGCTCGATGAGCCGCAGCGGGTGGCCGACGAAATCCGGACGCATTTCAGCTCCACGCACTGACCGGTCAGCGGATGGGTACGCCGTCGGCGGCGAGCCAGGCGTCGTGGTTGCCCGCGATCTTGGCGGACGATGATCCTTCACCAGGCTGCGCACCACGATCAGGTCGGGAGCTTGGAGGGTTGGCACGCATCCATGACGGCGGTGATCGATTCCAGCCCCGGCCGGGCGGGTACCACCCTCACGATGGCGGTGTCCAGCCCTTCCGCGAGCTGGCGGAAGGCGGCCGCAGCACCGGATGCTGGCCCGAAGTAGCCCACCAGCTTCGCCAGCTCAACCGGGAACGCGTCGATCAACTCATCTTGGGAAGCGCCACGATCACGGCGCTCCTCCAGTTCGGTGAGCGCCTCGTCGAAGCCCATCCGCCCGAAATGGCCTCGGTAGCCGAGCGTTTTGTCCACGCCGGGCCAAGCCAGCGCGTAGCCCATCAGCGCCTTGATGTAAGCGCGGCGCGCGGCGTCCTGGTCGTCGTCCACGCTGATCCGGATGTACTCGATCATGGAGAGCTCACTTGGGTCGCGCCCGGCCGCTCGCGCACCCTTGGCCACAATTTCGCGGCTGGCCGCCACCTGCTGCGGCGTGCACCAGTTGAGGGATGCGCCGTCCGACGCCTCGCCGGCAAGAGTCAGCATCTTGGGGCCGAGGGCACCCAGCACCACGGGCACCTTCGGTGGCGGCGACCCAAGAGTGAAGCCGCGCAACGTGATTGCCTTACCTTCGTGATCCACGGTCTCGCCGGCCAGCAGGGCGCGCAGCGTGACGAGCCACTCGCGCATTGTGGCGACCGGCCGTAGATCCTTTTTCAGGCCGACCGTCTGCCGGAACACGGGAAGGTGCAGGAGCCCCGAACCAATGCCGAGAACGAACTTGCCGCCGCTGATCTCGCCGACCGTCGCCGCACCCGATGCCAGCGCCGGAACAGACCAGTAGCCGACCGGGATGACTGATACGCCCGTTCCAATACCGCCCGGCACCACGTCCGCGCTGGCGACCGACCATTGAGCACAGATCTGCATTGGGTCGCGGTCAATGCCGGCGTTGGTCCACACGCTCTGATAGCCGAGGCGCGCGGCGTGCCTGCCGAGCTCTCGGTACTGATCCCAAGACAACCCGAGGCTCCGATCGAGCCCGACTGCGATCTCCACGTCACCATCCTTCCTGAAAGTTCCTAGCCAGGGGTCATCGTTTCGGTGTCACCCCCGGCCACGGCCTGCGTCAGGCCTTCGATCAGATGTGCCGTCAGGCGGGCTTCGAACCGGCGTTGGCCTTCGAAGGAGAAGAGGTCGCGACCCCGCGCGGACTGGTGGACGTGGGGCTGAAGGATCGCCGACCGCCACCGGCCGCACGACGTTTCATCACTTTCCTGAACACCTCCGCTGCACGGGTGCTCGACCAGGCACATCACCAATAACGGCGCAAAATCCCTGATCAAAGGAAGCACGAATCGAATCCATTCGAACGTATGATCGATTGGTGGGCGACCTCGCGTCGATCGGATACAACGGGCAGCCGGTCCGCAACCCGTTTCGAGTGGTGCGCCCGCCGATCACCGTGCTGGTTGACCTGACCGTGCTCTTCCCACGGGAGCCGCACCGCTCGGGGCGCTATCACCCCAACGGCCTGCAACTGCACAAGGTCGTCGAGGGCCGGCTGACCTGCTGGGGCATTTGCGAGCAGGGCGATTGGTGGGGGCTGGTGACCTATCCGATCGCCTACGGGTCCAAGCGCAAAACCGTCACCCACTGGGTACCGGCCTGGACGCTGCGTCGGAAACGCTAACCGTCGAGCACCTCGCCGAGCTGGCCGGCGATCCGAACCCAGCCGTTGCCCATGATGGTCCGCGAGCGCTGTTGCACGACGTCGTCGGGGTCGAAACCGTCCCCCGCAAGCGGGAGGTGCCCCCAGTGCCGCGCTTGCGTTCCGGTGCCCTCCGGATGCAACGTCCAACTCACCACCCAGGCGGGGGGTTGATCGGAACGCGCGTCAGCCCAGCTGATCGCCAGCTGCTTGCCCTCGACCGCGTCGATCACCTCGCACGCGATCTCACCGGAGAAGCCCACCGACGGCATCGGTTGGCCCTGCAAGCTGAAGCGAGTTCCGACTACCGGCGCGAATCCACTCGGTTCCATCAGCCACCGCGCCATCAGCTCCGGTGTGGTCAGTGCCCGCCACACCCGCTGCGGCGTGTGCGGGTAGAACTGATCGATTTCAATGACCCGTGGGTCGGCGGTCTCGGTCATGATGGCGTGTCCTCCCGCTCGCTGATGTCGTCGAGCACCTGACCCAGCGCGGTCAGCCGCTCGCGCCAGTACCGTTCGTGTGGACTGAGCCATGCTGAGATCTCTCGCAGCGGTTCGGGATTGACTCGGTAGTGGCGAAACCTACCGTGTTTGTCCTCGGCGACCAGTCCGCAGTCCCGCAACACTTTCAAATGCTCCGACACACTCGGCCGGGCCATGTCGAAGCGCTCGGCCAGCGCCACCACGGTGCGTTCGCCGCCGAGCAGCATGTCGAGGATCTCGCGCCGGGTCGGGTTGGCCAGCGCCGCGAAGACGATGTCGGTGCGACTGGCCTTAACCCGTGGTGGCATGCCCTCGATATTAGGTAGGTTTTTTCCTACCTGTTAATCCTCGGCTCTCGCGCAGCGTTCGTCACATAGCAATGCGAAGATGCAGCCCGTGACAGGAAGTTGGGGTTCTGTACTGGCGACGCTGATTCCGCTCGCGCTCGTGGTCGCGATCTCGCCGTTGTCGATCATTCCGGCGGTGCTGGCGTTACAAACGCCGCGGCCGAGGCCGACCGGCCTTGCCTTCCTCAGCGGCTGGCTGTTGGGACTGGCCGCGCTGACCGCGGTCTTCGTCGTGTCCTCCGACGCGCTCGGCGCGCTGCGCAACTCCCCGCCCGCCTGGGTGTCCTGGCTGCGCATCGTGCTCGGATTGGCGCTCATCGGGTACGGGATCTACGAGTGGCTGACCCGGCGCCGCCACACCGAGTCACCCAAATGGATGCGGACTTTCGCAACCCTCACGCCCGCGCGCGCCGGGCTAACCGGGCTGGTGTTGGTAATCGTGAGGCTCGAGGTGCTGACCATGTGCGCGTTAGCTGGTTTGGCCATCGGCGCCGGCGGGCTGGGCATGGCGGCCAACTGGATAACTGCCACGATCTTTGTCGTCGTCGCCGGATCCACCGTCGCGATCCCCGTCTTGGCGTACGCGGGCGCCGGTGACCGCCTCAACGAACCGATGGCGCGGCTCAAAGACTGGATGGAGCGCAACAATGCCGCGTTGCTCGCGGCGATCCTGCTGGTGATCGGTTTGATGGTGCTCCACAACGGCGTTAAAGCGCTGTAACGGGGGCCGCTCAACCCCGCATAAAATCGGCGGGCGTGAGCCTCAACGACCGGGATGCACTGGCGGTATTGCATGCTGCCATCGACCCGGACGACGAAAACGGGCTCATCGGCCGGTTTTATACGCGCTGGTTTTCTCTCGACCTTTCGCCACGCGACCTGTTCCCGCCGGACATGGTCCGCCAGCGGGCCGCCTTTGCCCATGCGCTGAACTGGGTGTATGGCGAGCTGGTCGCCCAGCGTGCTGAGGAGCCGGTGGCGTTTTTGGCGCAGCTGGGACGCGACCATCGCAAATTCGGTGTGCTGCCCGAGCACTACGAGACGTTAGGGCAGGCGCTGCACGCGACCCTGCGAGACGAGCTGGCCGAGGCGTGGACCGACGCCGTCGACGCGGCCGCCCGGCAGTCGCTGAACCTGATCACCGGGGTGATGCGTGGCGCGGCCGAGGCCGAGGAGGGGCCGGCCTGGTGGGACGGCACGGTGATCGAACACCTGCGGATATCCCGCGACCTGGCCGTGATTCGGCTGCAGCTGGACCGCCCGATGCCCTATCACGCCGGCCAGTACGTCAACGTCGCGGTGCCGCAGTGTCCGCGGCGGTGGAGATATCTCACGCCCGCCATCCCGTCGGATGACAGCGGCGCCATCGAGTTCCATGTCCGGGCGGTCTCTGGCGGCATGGTCAGCAACGCCATCGTCCACGAGACCCACCCCGGCGACCGGTGGCGGCTGTCCAACCCACACGGCGGCTTGCAGGTCGACCGCGATGGTGGCGACGTGCTGATGGTGGCGGGCAGCACCGGGCTGGCGCCGCTGCGCTCGATCGTCATGGACCTCACCCGCTGGGGTGTGAATCCGCGTGTGCACATGTTCTTCGGCGGCCGCTACCCCTGCGAGCTATACGATCTGCCCACCTTGTGGCAGATTGCCGCGCACAATCCCTGGCTGTCGGTGTCGCCGGTCTCCGAGCACAGCGGCAACCCGGCCTGGGCCGCCGACTATCCCGATGTGACGCCGCCGCGAGGGCTGCACCTGCGCCAGACCGGCAAGCTGATGGACGTCGTCACCAAATTCGGCAACTGGGGGGACCGGCAGATCCTGATCTGCGGCGGACCGGAGATGGTGCGCGCCACCAAGGCCGCGCTGATCGCCAAAGGGGCGCCGCCGGACCGGATTCAGCACGATCCGCTTTACAGCTAACCTTGGCTAGTCTTATCAGGTGCACCCTGTCACTTTGCTGGACTCGTCGTCGAATCTCGAGGCCCAGTTCGTCCCGGACGCCGGCATGATCGGCGTTTCATTGACCGACTCGGGCGTCGAACTGCTCGGCCAACGCCGCGGTCTGGACGCCTACGTGGCCAACGGCAAAACAATGGGTATCCCGATCCTGTACCCGTGGGCAAATCGGCTGGGCGCCAACACTTACACGGCAGAGGGCACGACGGTCACGCTAACTTCTGGCCAGCACGGAGTGCGAGCCGATCCCAACGGACTGCCGATCCACGGGGTGCTGGCCGCCTATCCGCGCTGGCGGGTAAGGGCTGAATCGGCGGACGAGCTCACCGTCGAGCTGGACTTCGGCGCCGATCCAGAGTTACTGGCCAGCTTTCCATTTCCGCATCTGCTGGCGGTGACGGTGCGGCTCGCCGAGCAGACGCTGACCGTACGCACCGCGGTGACCCCCACCGGAGACGACGCAGTTCCGCTGTGCTTTGGCTTCCACCCGTATCTGCAGCTGCCTGGTGTTTCGCGCGACCAGTGGATCATCGAGACGCCGCCGTTGCGGTGGCTGCACCTCGACGGGCGGGGACTGCCCACCGGCGAGACGAGACGACAACCGGCCATGACTGAACCATTGGGCGACAAGGCTTTTGACGACGGGTATGACGAGGTTGCCGATGGCGCCGTGTTCACGGTGTCCGGTGGTGGCCGCCGTATCGAGGTTCACTTCGACGAGGGCTATCCGGCGGCGCAGATCTTCGCACCGCCCGGCGAGGATGTGGTGTGCTTCGAGCCGATGACGGCGCCCACCGATGCGCTGCGCCGTGGCGGCTACCGATCAGCGTCCCCCGGCGCCTCGGCGGTCGCCGTGTTCTCGATTCGCGTTGCCTGACCTGCGGCCTGCCGGAGCAACTGAGGCTATTAGGCATGCGCTGAAAATCGCGCGGCCGACAGGTACCCTTAGCCAATCTAGGGCAGGAGGAGTAGGTGAGCCCTGGCGAGAGCGGTCTATCGATCGACGAATTGCTGGACCGCGCGGTGCGGGCCATCAACGAAGGCGACCACGCCACCGCCACCACCTTGGCCAGCCGGGTTCTTTCAGTCGACCACAACAACCCGGAAGCCGAGGACCTACTCACCGCGCCGGCTCGCTACGGTGAAATACGCCGACTGACACTCATGTTCGCCGACCTGGTCGACTCGACGGCGCTGTCCACCCGTTTAGAACCGGAGACGTATCGCACGTTGGTCGGCCACTATCGGGATGAGGTGCGCCGGGTCGTCGATCGATATGAAGGCCACATCAGCTCCATCAAGGGCGACGGACTGCTAGTGGTGTTCGGTCACCCCAACGCGCACGAGAACGACGTGCGACGCGCCGTAGCGGCGGGGCTGGACATCACCCGCGCAGTGGCGCAGCTCAGCGAGCGGGCCGAACGCAAGTTCGCCGTGGCCATCAACGTGCGGGTCGGCATCCATCGTGGCCTGGTCTACCTCGACACCGACCAGGACGACGTGTACGGATTTGCGGCCAACCTGACCGCCCGGCTTTGCGGTGTGGCCGAGCCGGGCACAGTGGCGGTGTCGGATTCGGTCGCGCCGTTGGTCCGTGACTCGTTCGAACTCAACGTACGTCCCCCGGTCCCGGTGAAGGGCGTCGAGGGCTTGATCAGCCATCACCAGGTGCTGTGTGAGCGACCAGAAGCACCGTCGCTGCGCTCGCCACCCCTGATCGGGCGTGACCGAGAGCGCAGCTGGCTGCAGCAGAGCTGGCACCGGGCGCGTGACGGCGTGCTGACTAGCCCGGGCATCGTATTTCGCGGTGAGCCGGGAATCGGTAAGACCCGGCTCGCGACCGAGGCGGCCGAATTAGTCCGGAATTCAGGCGCGCCCGTCATCGAGCTGTTTGGCTCGCCGCTGCATACCGACACCGGCCTGCATCCGGTGCGCAGGCTCGTGGAGCGCCGATGCGGTATCACTCGGCTCACCGACGGCGCGGAGCGTCTGCGCTTACTGGCAGCCGAACTGCGTTCCTGCGGAATGGATCCCGTGAGCGCGATACCTCTGCTTGCGCCTGTACTCGGCGTCGGTCCCGAGCACGGCTATCAGCCGGCTGCCGTGGAAGGCCGCGCCCTTTACGAATTGATCGGCGCGACGGTTCAACAATATGTCCGGGCCTGCATCGGTGATCAGGCCGGATTAGTGGTCGCCGAGGATGTGCACTGGTTCGACCCGTCCACCCTGGAGCTGCTCAACTCGTTGCTCGCAGCCGCGGACGGGCGCCTGCTGGTGGTCTTGACCGGACGTGCAGGTGATTGGCTGCGAACCGATTGGCCGGTAACACTTTTCGACCTTTCGCCGCTCACCGACGAGCAGTCCGACGCGCTGATCAATGCGTTGGACCCGTCGGTGACCGGCGCCCAGCGGGCCGCGGTACGCAACCGATGTGATGGGGTGCCGTTCTACATCGAACACGTCGTGGGCGAACTTGACGTCGCCGGACCAGAGTCCGGGGTACCCGAGGCACTGTATGAGCCGCTGTTCGCCCGGCTGCATCACCCCTACGCCGATGTTGTGCCGGTGGTAGAGGCGGCCGCCGTCATCGGGCGCGCCGGTGATCTCCCGTTGCTGCGCTCGGTGGTCGGACGCGACGCCGAAGACGTCGACGGCGTCGTCACCGAACTCGTGCGGGCGCGGGTGCTCGAACGACGCAGGACCCACAGCTGGCGATTTCGCCATGAGTTGCTCCGGGAGGTGGCCGCCGAGCTAGCCCCGCCGTCCCTACGCCGCGAGCTACACGCGCGCGCCGCCCACGCGCTGGTCGACGCGGCGGCCGCCGCCGAGCCGGACTGGCGTGTGGTCGCGACCCACTTCGAGCAGGCACGGCAATACGACGAAGCCGTTGAGGCCTACCAGAAGGCCTCGGTGAACGCCCGACGGCGCGGCGCCCTCCAGGAAGCGCTGGCTTGCCTCACGACGGCACTCAGCCAGCTCACCCGCTGCACCGCGGGGTCGGTACGAGACCGCAGGGAGATCGCCATTCGGCTGGAGCGTGGTGTCTTGGCGGGCACCACGCAAGGCAGCCAGAGCGGTGCGGGACCCGCCGACTTCCAACGGTGCCTGGCCTTGGCGAGCACCGGCAACTACCAAGACGAGTTGTTCAGCACGCTCACCGCGCTGATCAGCTACTACGTGCCGCGAGCCGAACTGCGTCGGGCCCATGAGCTGCTCGACTCGCTGTCCGCCCGGATCACCAGGGACCGGCCCTGGAGTTATCCGGCCATAGCGTCATCGTTGGGTTCCGTCAACTGGCTGGAAGGCGACTTCACCGCCGCCCGCGGACACCTGCTGCGGGCGCTGGCCGATCGTTCCGCCGCCGATCCGCGCGTGCTGGAAACCGCTTGGTGGGTGGCCGTCGACCCGATCTCGGCGGCAAACAACTTCCTGGCACTGACACATATGGTCTGCGGGGACCTCGACCGGGCCAAGGCGGAGTTGGCCGACTCGGTCCGGCGATGCGAGGGTCTGGGATTCCCGCTGAATGCCCACAACAGGGCACACACCTACTTCATGGAAATCTGGGTTTGCCTGGAGGCCGGCCAAATTGAGGAAGCATCCACCCTGGTTGCCCTCCTTCGCCAGCTGAGCGAGCAGTCGGGGCTCGACTTGTGGCAGTGGGTTGGCAGAACCGAACACGCCACGGTCAAAGCGCTGGCCGCGCTGGCCGCTGGTGCCGACGCCGCCACGCTGGCGGCCCGGGCCGAAAACCTAGCGCTACGGGTGGACGGGTCGCGCTTCGTCCACCTGAATAGCTACCTCACGTTTCACGATGCGATCGTCGGCCGCCTGCTTATTGCCGCGGGCCAGCCGGAGAAGGCGCGCGAACGATTGGAGATGGCGCTGCGGCACGCTGAAGAGACGGGAATGCGTTTCGAGGACGCCGAGCTGATGCGCTTACGAGCTCACACGTTCACCGACCCGCAGGAACGTCGCCACGCCCTGGCAGCCGCGCTTGAGTTCGCACGTCACCAAGGCGCGACTCTGTTCGAATTGCGCTGTCTGCTAGATTCCTTCGACCTTCTCGGTGACGGTGATCGGTCCGAGCTGGCCGACGTTTGCCGCCGCTTCCGAGGCGATGCCCGTTGGCCGGAATTCGCACGGGCGCAAGAAATTCTCTCGTGACCTACGGTCGCGACTAGATCAGCGGTGAGCCTTCGCAACCTTCTCGGGGCGCTTCGAGATTCCTTCCAGCGCATCAAGGTTGCTACGAACGTTGTCGCTCTCATGCTTGGCGACGGCGCGAACGAGCGGCGGGAACGGTGACCACCGCCCGGACGGTTGCAGATACCAGGAACTCAGCGCCGCGGTCCAGGCCTCCTGGTGCACTGTCTTCTCCTTCGCGTTCCGCGGATGCATCGCCATGTAGAAGGCGAAAAGCCAAGCGCCTTCACGCATTTTCGTCAGCCACCGCTGAAAGACACGGACCTCGTCCGGTAGCAGCACGCGGACCCAGCGGAGCTCGGGGGAAAGCCGCTGGACCTCCTTGTTAATGCCCGGAATCTGCCTGCAGAGCAGCTCGTTGACGCGGTCGTAATCTTCTCTCAGTGAGTCCGGCCAATTACCCGCGACCGTCAAGAGGGCGAGACCCAGGTCGAAACTAATGTGTGCATTCAGTCCGGCCAGCATGTACTGCACAATGATCGCTTGATGGTCCGGGTCGCCGACGAATGCGACCTCCCAGGGAAGCGTCAGACCCTCGAACTCGTCCGGGTAGAAGTAGGCGTTCAACGCGTTGAAGTAGCGCTTGGCAAAGGCTACGTCGAGCCGCTCTATACGGGGCCCGTCAGCGAACGTTCCGTCGTTGATGGCGTCTCGAATGGCGCGAGTGATCCGCCGGTAGAGGACAGCGAAGTAACCGATGGCGTTCTGTGCTTCTTTGGCCCAGTCGATGATCTGATCGATATTGCGCAAAACATCGTCGATGGTTTCGGGTTCTTCGAGGCGTTCCAGTGGGAGTGGCGGGCTAGGAGTCACAGCAGTAGACATCTCTGAGGAACCTCCGGTTCAATCGATCCACGCGCTGTCCAACCCGGGCTCGGATCGGGGCGGCGGCGATCATCGTCAGTGGGGTAATGGTAGGGAAATCGCCGCTCAGTGAAAGGATTTTGGCCCGCCGAACGATCGTCGCCAGGGCGAGGGTCGCCTCGAGCATCGCGAAATGATCGCCGATGCATGCTCGCGGGCCGCCACCGAACGGCAGATACTGCCAGCGGTCACGGCCTTTGGAGCGCTCCGGACTGAACCGGTCGGGGTCGAAGCGCAGCGGATCTTCCCAGAGGGCAGGGTCGCGATGGATGGCGTAGATGGCGACGATGGCGCACGTTCCCGCGGCCACGCGGTAGCCGTCGACCTCGATGTCGGCCATCACCGTGCGTCCCACCGCCGGCGCCGGCGGGCACAAGCGCAGCGCCTCATGCAGAACCTGCACGGTGTAACGCAGTCGCGGCATGTCCTCGTGGGTGAGCCGGCGGTCACCGAGCGCGTCGGCTTCCGCGGCCACCCGTTGCTGCAGCTCGGGCCGGTGACCCAACGCCCACAGCGCATAGGTCAACGCGGTGGAGGTGGTGTCATGACCGGCGAGCAGAAACAACACCAACTCGTCGCAGATCGCGCGATCAGACAGCGGCTGGCCGGTCTGCGGGTCGGTGGTCTGCATCAGGGCACGCACCAGCGGCGCGTCGCGTGTCGGGTCGGCTCGGCACGCGCTCAGGATCTCGGCCGCCAACGCGTGCAGGGCGGCGATGGACGTGCCGGCTCTCCGCTGCCCACGAGTGGGCCACCAGCGGGGCAGGTTGACCGGGCGCAGTCCCCGGTCGGCCGCCCACTTGCCGCCGGTACGAAGCGCGGCTCCCACCACCTGCGTTCGTTCGGCCAGATCGGTTGCGAGTATCGAATAGCCTAGCGCTCGCAACGTCAGTGCGCGGCACTCGGCGTCCAGGTCGACCGCGGCCCCGAGTGCCCAGCGGTCGGCAAGCTGTTCGGCGACCTCAGCCATGTGCCCGGCGAACTGGGGAACGTGGTGTTTGGTGAAGATCGGCTGCAGCGCGCGGCGGCGCGGCAGCCACTCGCGATGCGGTATCACCAGCAGGTTGTCGCCCACCAGCCGACGGAGCTCCAATGCGATCGGCGTCGCGGCGCGCTCGGCGAATGCGTCCGTGCGTGCCAGGACGTCGTGGGCACCCTGCGGGGAGGAGACAAACACCAGCGGCGGCATCATCCACTTTGGCCCCAGCACATTTCGGGTCACCGATCCGCCCGACTCCCGCAACAGCTCGAGGCCGCTATCGAACTGTCTGGCCGCCGTCAGCCGCCGCCAGTACGGCAGCGGGTTCTTCGGCGCCAGCGCCAATGCGGTTACATCTGAGCCTGCGGTGACGTCTGGCCCTGTGATCGTTGCCGTCATGTCCACCAGCGTGGGCCGGCTAGGGTGGCGCGATCACGCGTAGTCGACTACTGCATCTTGTCCGCGACGGTACTCAGAACGACATGCGAAGCGTTCGAGAGCCGCTGTCCGCTTCATGGTCTTGGACGAGCGGGATGCGTGATATCACGCCGACAGCCCCCAGCTGCGGGCGAGGTGATCGGGCATGTCGAACGGCGCCCGCTCCCCACCGCGCTCAAGCCTGAACAGGCCGTGGACCAAGTCGTATCCGAATGGGCGAGCTATGCGCGATGCCAGTTCGTAACGCGGGGTGTCACGGTGGCTCTGGCCGAAGATGTGCACGAAGAACCATTTGTTGAGCCGGGTGAGCCGCCCCAGCTCAGGAAGCTTCGACTTCGGAACGTCAATCATGTCGGCGATGTCGTCGCCGATCAGGTGGCGAATCAGCGGCGGGATCGTCTCCTGGAAACTGTGGAAGGGCGTCATCTCGTCCATCAGATCGAGCAGCGCCTTGGTCATGTCCTTCCCTTCGGGCGACGCCTTGAACCGCCTGACCCGAATGGCGTCGACAAGCGCCTTGGCATCGCCCTTCCCACGCACGCGCAGCTCGTCGTCCACGCCCATCAAGTGGCCGATGACGTCCCATAGGTGCAGGTATGCGTCGACGTCCGTGGCGGGCAGGCGAACGCCCAGTCGAGGCAGCGAATCGGCGACGATATACGAAAACGCGAGGCGCGTCCCGGCGAGGTCCTCCTGGTTGATCGGTGTGCCCCAGTCCTTATGCCACAACGGGGGCTCGTTTCCGCAAACGGGAGGTGCCCCTTGATCGTTGCGGGCCATGATCAGGTGGCGCACGGCCGCGTGCATCAGGCGGACGCGCTGGATGGTGCGCCGGCCCTTGCCGTGTTCGTCGTCGAGGCCGCCAACGGTGAGCACGTCGATCAGGAATTGGCCGGTCTCCATCACCCGCCGCCGCGCGTCGGTATCGAGCCGGGCGGTCAGGTAGAGCACCTTCACGCCGTCGGCTGCCGCGTACGACGCGGGGAGAGATGCGCAGAACAGGCATAAGGTGATCAGGACGCCCCATGTCTCGTATAGCTGCTGCCCGCGCTTGATCTTGCCCATGTCGGCCCACTCGGGCAGGGCCAGGCTCTCCGTCAGGTAGTCCCGAATCTCTGCGGGCAACGCCTCCGGCACCGGCTGGTCGTTGCGCACCAGCGTGCGCATGATCGCATTGACCGCGTCGACGCCGCCAGCCTTGAACACGGCCCTGACCGCCTTGTCCGCAAACTCATCGCCCGTGTTTTGCATGCGATCCAGCAGCGCGTCAGTCCATCTGGAGCCTCCGTTTGCGCCCGCCATGCACAAAGCCTGTCAGACCTTGCGGGGCTTACCTGTGGGTCAAGTAGTGATCAGCCGTAATGCGAGTACTCGGCTACGCGTGCTTCCCGATCGTCGCCGGTCATACATTCCACACATCATCACAGGCCCACGCAGTGTGGAGGCGATCAGAAATGACGGATTTAAGACTGTCCATCGAGGAAACGCAAGACGCCATCACCGGCACCCAACCGACCGTAAGTAAGGACAACCTGTCACAGCCGCCGACTCTGGTCACCGAGCCAGAGGCGCCGGTTCTGATCAGCGAACAAGAGGTGATGCTCGGCACCGCGGCAGCCGTGCGCCCACGGTCCACCCAGATCACCCGCCAAATGATCAACGCGCTTCATGTCGTCGGCGCCGCGTTGCGGCCGCCGCCGCCGCGACCCCACTACGCTCGTCGCGCCTATTACCTGGAGCGCGCCGCCATGTCACGAGAAATGGACAGGTTATGAGCTGCCCTGGCCGCCGCGCAACATCTCGACCAGCTCCTCGCGGGAACCCGCTCCCAGGCGCTGGTACGCGCGATACACGTGGCCTTCAACCGTGCGCACCGAGGTGACGAGCCGGTCGGCAATCTCTTTGTTGGACAACCCTGCGGCGACCAGTTCGATGATCTCGCGTTGACGGCCGGTCAACGGTTGGCCTATCGGGTTTCGCAGCGCCGGCGTGCACAGGCCGCCGCAGTCGGTGGCGAGCTGCTGCGCCAGCGCTGCGGCATGCAGGCTGCGCTTGCGCTGCTGGTTGCGGCTGAACGCCACGGCCGCCTGAGCGGCGACGTCCGCGGCAGCGGCCCGATCGCCGAGCGCCCGGTATTCGGCCGACGCCGCGAGCAGACCCTCCCCATCATTGACCCGCAACGATTCCGTATGCCGCGCAACAGCATTAGCAAGGGGAAGCGATAATTCGGTGGCCAGTTCACCCGCGCGTGTCGCGCCGGATGTGTCGCCCCATTGAGCCGCCACTTGCACGCAGGCCAGTTCATGCGTCGGTTGATTGCGCTTGCGCGCATCCTCGCCGGCAGCACGGACTTTCGAGATCGCGTCGGTCAGGCACCCGCCGGCGGCCAGCGCCCAGCCGCTGGCCACCGCCAGACCGGTCTGCATAAACAGGTAGTCGGCCGGCACACTCCGCTGTGCTTCGTTAATCGCGTCTTGCGCGGCATCCGGCTGACCCAGCTTGGCGTGGGCTTCGGCCAACGCGAAGCAGCTCGCCGGTCGTAAACCGGTTGTGATGCTGTGCTTTTCCGCCCCGGCCAGTGCCTCGTGCAGAAGCTTCACTGCGGTGGGGATCTCTCCACGAACCAGCTCGGCGTGGCCCTGCAAGAACGCAAGGTTCGCATAGGCGAGACCGGGCACGTCGCGTACCGACTCGGATAGCCGCCTGGTCGAGCGCACGCATTCGTCGATGTGGCCGTTCAGCCGGCAGGCGCGCGCATATACGCCGCCGTACCAGAACCTCATGGGCGACGCCTGAAAGGACGTGATCGCCCGGTCGAAGGCGTGGTTCACGAAGTCGGCGATCTCATCGATTTTGCCGAGCGCGCCCTGCGCCGTGGTTAGCGCAATGGATGCCAACATGGCGTGATAGTCGGGCAGTGTCGGCGAACGCAGCGCCATCCGTGCCTTATCCGCCGCGGTTTCGCAGCGGGCCAGCACCGCGTCCACACACGATTCGATCGCGGCGCGCTCGGCCCGCTCGGCCGCGGATTCCGGCGTCGACGCCAAGCCGTCGAGAATGGCCGACGCCTGCCGGGGGCGCCCGAGATTCCAGATTAGATTGGCGGCCCGCACGGTTGCCCAGTGATGTCCGTCAGGATCGTCTGGACCGATCCCGGCCAGGATCACTTCGGCCTGGTCGCCATGCCCGCGTCCGGCCAGGCTTATCGCGCGCAGGCCGACGGCCTCGGTGGCCCCCGCATCGGCAGCGGCGGTGGCGAAGCGGTCGGACAGGTCGAGGTCAAGCAGCGTCATCGCGAACCGCGCCGCCTCCAGGAACAGATGCGGGTCAGGGGGAAGGTCTGATTCAAGGGCGAGCAACGCCCGGCGCACCGTCACATGCATGTCGGCGTCGGCCTCCTTGGCCAACCGTTGCGCCAGCTTGCCGCGGATTCGCGACAGATACATTTCGCTGGCCGTGGCGCGACGAAGCTCACCGAACAGCGGATGGGCCAGTCGAGCCATGAGCGTCGAGCCACTGCGTTCCACGGTGACCAGGTTCATCTGCTCGGCCGCCTCGAGATCGCGGCGGTGCACCAGGTCGCAGAGCACGTCGACGCCCAGCGGCTCGTACTGCGACAACGTATCGACGACCAGCCCCACATCAGGGGTGAGCCGGCTCAATTGCCGACTGACCATGTCGCCAATGCTGTCCGACACCGCCACGTGCTCGTCCCACATCCACACGCCGGCGACCTGCCGTATCGCGCCGGCGGCGATCTGATCCTTGAGCAATTGCCGCAGAAACAGCGCGTTGCCTCCGGTCAGTTTCCAGAAGCGCCTGGCGCTGCGACTATCTACCGCGCTGCCCAGGGTGGTCTCAATCATGCGGTGGGTGTCCGGAGGAGACAGCGGCTGGAGATCCAGGCGGGTGAGCAGGTCATCTTTCCACAGCGCAGTAATCGCATCGGGCTCTTCGCCGCCAGCGCGCACCGTGACCACCAGCCGTGTCCCACGAGCCTGGGCCAGCTGATGTACGACGTGCGCCGACAAAGCATCGAGAAGGTGCGCGTCATCGATGCCGATCAGCACACGGCGTTGACGTTGTTGGGCGGCCAGGGAATTGATAACGCGTCGCACATCAGATACCGGATCGGAGATGTTTTCGCATATTGCTGTGGTGAACGCACCCAACGGGAGCTGTCGAGCGGACTGGGTGCCCACAATCCAATATGTTCGCTCGCCTGACGCTTCAGCCCGGGCCAGCACTTCACGCGCGAGCCGGGTCTTGCCCACGCCAGCTGCTCCGACGATGACGGCGCCGGAGTAATCCCCAACTCTACTGAGCGCACGGCGAATAGCATCTAGTTCGTTGTCGCGCCCCGTCAGCGGGTCGCCGCTGATCACCGAACAACTATAACCCTTGTGTTGAATTGACGGCGCGAATTCAATTGCCATTTATACGCCGTGCCGTTCAAGTACTTCGAGAATTTCAGCGCTGCGGACACCCTCGCTCTGGCGCAGGAGGTGGCGGAGGTCGGTTACCGCTGTTTGCAGGGCTTCAAACCGTGCAGACGCTTCGGTGAAAGCATTTAGCCATCTGTCATAGTCGCTATAGTCGCGCTGGTTCGAGAGATCGAACATTTCGGGATGTTCTCCTAACGATACGAGAACTTTCGCGAACAACATAAGCCCCCTGGTCGCTCGACAGCACGAGTAGCGGACTACCTCAGTTTTTTACGCAATGTCGTGCGAGTACCTAAGTCTGATGTCGTGCGAGTACCTAAGTCTGGCCGACGCGTTGTGTCCCCGTCGTGCGCTGACGGAGTTAGCGCCGGGGCTGCCAGACCACAACTGCGGTGCTCTTGGGCACCACTGCGACGTCACGTCGCTGGTTGGCCCGCAGCGCTTCGATCTCGGCGGCCATCTCGGTCAGCCGGGACTGTAACGCCCGGACCTGATTGGTCAACTCGATAATGCGTTTGATCCCAGCCAGATTGACGCCCTCATCCTGAGACAGACGCTGCACTTCGCGGAGCAGCTCGACGTCGTGCTGCGAATAACGGCGCCCACCACCGGAACTGCGGCGGGGGCTGACCAGGCCGAGCCGGTCATAGGTACGCAGCGTCTGCGCATGCATACCGGCCAGCTCGGCGGCCACCGAGATCAAAAAAGTCCGCGCCTCGTCCTTTTTAGCCATCAGCGATTACCTGCCCATCCGGCGCGCGGGTCGAAACCACCGGAGCGCTCGGCCACCGCGTAGGCCTCCAACGCCTCCTTCGCGGCACCCTCCAGGTTCGGCGGGACTGCGACTTTGACGGTGACCAGCAGGTCGCCCTGACCGCCGGAACGCTTGGGCACACCGCGTCCACGAACCCGCAGGATGCGGCCGTCGGCCGTGCCCTTGGGCACCCGAACACCAACCTTGCCGTCCAGCGTCGGCACCGAAAGCGTTGTACCCAACGCTAATTCGGTGAAGCTGACCGGCACGGTGACGGTGAGGTCATCGCCGTCGCGGCCAAAGACCTTGTCCGGCGTCACGTGCACGGTGACATACAGGTCACCCGACGGGGCGCCGCGCAGTCCGGCCTCACCCTGACCGGCCAGCCGGATCCGTTGTCCGTCCTCGACGCCCGGTGGGATCCGCACGTTGATGGTGCGGGTGCGGGTGGTGACACCGGTTCCCTTGCATTCCTCGCAAGGGTGCTCGATGATCGACCCGCTGCCGCGGCAGTCGGTGCACGGCTCGGAGAAGCCGAAGGCGCCTTGGTTACTGCTGATTACACCCGAACCGTTACAGGTCGGGCACACCTTCGGACTGGTGCCCGGCCTGGCTCCGCTGCCGTGACAGTTCGTGCACGGCGCCGGGCTGGTCAGCCGCAGCGGCATCGCCACGCCTTTGGTGGCCTCCATGAAGCTCAGCTCGGCTTCGGTCTCCAGGTCGTTGCCGCGACGTGGCCGGCTGGGACGTGGCGCAGCGCCGCGGCCGAACAACCCACCGAAAAGGTCGCCGATGTTCGTGCCACCAGAGCGACCGGCAGCGTCGAACAAATCGTTGAGGTTGAACTCAGCGCCGTCGGCGCCATAGCCGGCCCCGGAGAAGCCACCGCCGAAGTCGCCACCGCTGAATCGGCGACCGAATCCGCCTCCGGCAAACAGCCGACGAGTTTCGTCGTACTCCTTGCGCTTAGCCGGATCCGTCAGTACTTCCTTGGCCTCGGAGACGGCCTTGTACCGATCTTCAGCAGACTTGTTGCCGGGGTTGCGGTCCGGGTGATTCTCGGCGAGCAGCTTGCGGGCCACCCGCTTGATCTCGTCTTGGCCGGCGTCAGGAGCGACGCCCAGCTCCTTGTAGAAGTCCTTTTCGACCCATTCACGTTGGGCCATATCGCGTCACCCCCTCCCAGCCTTCCTCTAGCTTCCGGTAGTTGTCCGTGTCGTGTCCGAACCGCTCGTTACTTCTCCGACGGCTCTGATTCTGCGTCGTGCTCACCCTCGTTCGCGTCGTTATCGACTGTGTCGGCGATCTCGGTTTTGGTGGCAGCGTCGTCGGCGACGGTGTCGACCACTCCGACCAACGCGTGCCGCAGCACCTGGCCACCCAGCTTGTAGCCGTGCCGCATCACGTTGCCGATCACCGGCTTCGAGCCCTCCGACCCGTCGCCTTCGTGTTGCACGGCCTCGTGCAGCACCGGGTCGAAGTCGTCGCCTTCGACCCCGAACGCCGTCAAGCCGAGTCCGGTCAGCGCGCCGAGCAGCTTGTCGGCGACCAACTTCAGCGGCCCGGATTCCAGGTCTCCGTGACTGCGTGCGCGGTCGAGATCGTCCAGCACGCCCAGTAATTGGGTGACGACGGAAGCCTTCGCGCGCTCGGCGGTCGCCTCCTGATCGCGCAACGCCCGCTTGCGGTAGTTGGCGTAGTCGGCTTGCACCCGCTGCAGATCGGCGGTCAGCTCCGCAATCTTGTCCGCGGTGGCTGCGCCGTGCTCGGCTTTCGTATCTGTGGCTTCCGGCGCCGCCCCGCCTGGGGCGGCTCCGGAAGCCACGTGGCGTACTTGGCCGGTCTCGGGATCAATCCGCCGCTTGTCGGTGACGGTTACCTGTTCGCGTGGATTGGGTTCGCTCACTGGGCCTCCCGGTCATCGTCGACCACCTCCGCGTCAACGACGTCGTCGGCACCGCCCGGACCGGGCTCACCGCCGCCGGCGCCTTGCTCGGCCTGGCTGGCCTCGTAAATCGCCTGGCCGAGGGCCTGCGATTCCTGGCCCAGCTTCTCCATCGCGGACTTGATGGCGCCGATGTCGGTGCCCTCCAACGCCGTCGTGGCTTCCGCCACCGCGGCGTCGACCTTGTTGAGCGTATCCTCGGGAACCTTCGAACCACCCTCAGCTTCGCGCTGTTCCTTGACGAATTTCTCCGTCTGGTAGACCAGCGTCTCGGCCTGGTTGCGGACGTCGGCCTCTTCGCGACGCTTGCGGTCCTCGTCAGCGTGCGCCTCGGCGTCCTTGATCATCCGGTCGATCTCTTCCTTGGACAGGCCGGAGCCCTCCTGGATCTTGATCGTGTTCTCCTTGCCGGTGCCCTTGTCCTTGGCCGTGACGTGCACGATGCCGTTGGCGTCGATGTCGAAAGTGACCTCGATCTGGGGGACGCCGCGCGGAGCCGGCGGGATACCGGTCAGCTCGAAGGAGCCGAGCAGCTTGTTGTGCGAAGCGATTTCGCGCTCACCCTGGTACACCTGGATCTGCACCGAAGGCTGGTTGTCGTCGGCCGTGGTGAAGGTCTCCGACCGCTTGGTCGGGATGGTGGTGTTGCGCTCGATCAGCTTGGTCATCACGCCACCCTTGGTCTCAATACCCAAGCTCAGCGGCGTAACGTCAAGCAGCAGAACGTCTTTCACCTCACCCTTCAACACACCGGCCTGCAGGGCAGCACCGACGGCAACAACCTCGTCCGGGTTGACACCCTTGTTGGGCTCCTGGCCGCCGGTCATCTCCTTGACCAGATCCGACACCGCGGGCATGCGGGTGGAACCACCCACCAGCACCACGTGGTCGATCTCGGACACCGAGATGCCGGCGTCCTTGATCACCTGCTGGAACGGGTTACGGGTGCGGTCCAGCAGATCTTGGGTGATCTTCTGGAACTCCGCACGAGAGAGCTGCTCGTCGAGGAACAGCGGGTTCTTGTCCGCGTCCACCGTGATGTAGGGCAAGTTGATCGACGTGCTCTGCGAGCTGGACAGCTCGATCTTGGCCTTCTCGGCCGCTTCCCGCAGCCGCTGCATGGCCATCTTGTCCTTGGTCAGGTCGATGCCCGCCGAGGCCTTGAACTTGTCGACCAGCCAGTTGACGATGCGGTCGTCCCAGTCGTCACCGCCGAGGTGGTTGTCACCCGAGGTGGCGCGGACTTCCACCACGCCGTCACCGATCTCCAGCAACGACACGTCGAAGGTGCCGCCACCGAGGTCGAACACCAGGATCCGCTGCTCCTTCTCGCCCTTGTCCAAGCCGTAGGCCAGCGCGGCCGCGGTCGGCTCGTTGACGATTCGCAGCACGTTCAGGCCGGCGATCTGGCCGGCCTCCTTGGTGGCCTGGCGCTGAGCGTCGTTGAAGTACGCAGGTGTGGTGATCACCGCGTCGGTGATGTCCTCACCGAGGTAGGCCTCGGCGTCGCGCTTCAGCTTCATCAGAATGCGAGCGCTGATCTCCTGCGCGGTGTATTTCTTGCCGTCGATCTCCACCGACCAGTCGGTGCCCATGTGCCGCTTGACCGACCGGATGGTGCGGTCGACGTTGGTCACTGCCTGGTTCTTGGCAGGCTGGCCGACCAGTACCTCACCATTGCGCGCGAACGCGACGATGGACGGAGTGGTCCGCGAGCCCTCGGAGTTGGCGACGACGACGGGGTCGCCACCCTCTAGAACTGCGACGACGGAGTTGGTGGTCCCGAGGTCGATACCGACCGCACGAGCCATTGTGAATCCTTCCTGATAGTCGAACGTGGTATGCACTACGCTGAGTGAACCCCGCTCAAGCCTGCCCTTCGCGGTGGCCCGCTGTCAAGCCAATGTTGAGTCTAGTGCACTCAATGTTGTCGAAGGGCACAACGGAGCCCGACGCGAGTTTGTTCCCGTCCCGGTTGAGGCAAGGCGGCGGCCGGCCGTCTTTGGCGTGCCGGATTCGCAGGACGGCGTCCAGGGACGCCACGTCACGCCTAGTGCACGTTGTAGAAGGATTCGACGTGCTCGTGCAGCTTCTTGTACATCGGTGGGGCCTCGTAGGCGTCGGTGATCACTTCGATGTACGCATGAGGGATGCGAGACGCCAAAATCCGAGGCCAGCGAGCACCGAAGGTTCATTGAGTTACTTGCCGCAAACATCCCGCGGTGGCAGGCCGTGGGATAGCCTCCCAACCAGTCCATCCCCAGGACGTGCCGCATGGCGGCGTCGCACCGAGCCACGTCGATAGGAACCCGATGCCCAGCACGCCTGGCCCGGCTGCCAGTGAGACCACCCTGCTCGCTCGTGAGGACCAGGGCTATCACCACGACCTGAAACCTCGGCAGATGCAGATGATCGCGATCGGCGGCGCCATCGGGACCGGGCTGTTCATGGGCGCGGGAGGACGACTCGCATCGGCGGGGCCCGGGTTGTTCCTGATCTACGGGATCTGCGGCGGCTTCGTCTTCCTGATCCTGCGCGCGCTCGGCGAACTGGTGCTGCACCGCCCGACATCGGGCTCGTTCGTCTCTTACGCTCGCGAGTTCTACGGGGAAAAGGCGGCCTTCATTGCGGGCTGGATGTACTTCCTGAACTGGGCGATGGCGGCCATCGTGGACAGCACCGCGATCGCGAGCTACTTCCACTATTGGACCGCGTTCCAGGCGGTCCCGCAGTGGACGCTCGCGCTGATCGCGCTGTTGCTGGTTGTGTCGGTGAATCTGATCTCGGTGAAGGCCTTCGGCGAGTTCGAGTTCTGGGCGGCGCTGATCAAGGTGCTGGCCCTGACGACTTTCCTGGTCGTCGGAATCGTATTTCTGGCCGGCCGCTTCAAGATCGAAGGACGGAACACCGGGCCCAGCCTCTGGGGCGACCACGGCGGATTCTTGCCGACCGGCCTGCTCCCGCTGGTGCTCGTCACCTCGGGGGTGATATTCGCCTACGCCGCAGTCGAACTGGTCGGCACCGCCGCCGGGGAAACCGCGGAACCGGAGAAGGTCATGCCACGAGCGATCAACTCGGTGATCGCCCGTATCGCGGTCTTCTACTGCGGATCAGTTCTCCTGCTGGCGCTGTTGCTGCCCTACACCGCCTACAAACACCAGGAGAGCCCGTTCGTCACCTTCTTCTCGAAAGTCGGTCTCACCGGCGCCGGCTCCCTGATGAACGTGGTGGTGCTTACCGCCGCGTTCTCGAGCCTGAACGCCGGGCTGTATTCCACCGGCCGGATCCTGCGGTCGATGTCAGTCAACGGCAGCGGTCCGAAGTTCACCGCACGGATGTCGAAAAACGGTGTGCCGTACGGCGGGATCCTGCTGACCGCCACCATCGGGCTGTTCGGTGTAGCGCTCAATGCGGTCAAACCGGGCCAGGCCTTCGAAATCGTGCTCAACATCGCCGCTATAGGGGTGCTGGCGGCCTGGGCGACGATCGTGCTCTGCCAACTCCGGTTCTACAGCAGGGTGAAGGCCGGAACGATGCAGCGGCCGCATTTCCGGATGCCGCTCGCCCCTTACAGCGGCTATGTAACGCTGGTTTTCTTGGCGGGCGTGTTGGTGCTGATGATGTGCGACCCCGAGAAGGGTTCCTGGATCATCGCGGCGCTAGTGGCCGCCGTCCCCGCACTGATCGGCGGCTGGTTCCTGGTCCGCAACCGCGTGACGGCCGTGGCCGACGAAGTTGCCGACCACGCCGAGGATGTCCCGGACGACCTACCGCCCGAGCCGGTAAACCCTTCAGCGGGAGTCTGAGAGGCCGTGGGAATTAGCCTGACCTACCAGGACAAGATCGCCGTCCTTGACCTCGGCGCCGACGAAAACCGTTTCTCGCCTGGGTTTCTCGACGCCATAGACGCACACCTCGATGACGTCGTCGGCGCCGGCGCGCAGGGTTTGGTCACCACGGGCGGCGGCAAGTTCTACTCGAATGGTCTGGACCTGGATTGGCTCGCGGCCAACGGGGAGCAGGCCCAGTGGTATGTCGGACGCGTCCAGGGCATGTTGGCCCGGATACTCACCCTGCCCGTCCCCACCGCAGCCGCTGTGGTCGGCCACGCCTTCGGCGCCGGGGCAATGCTGGCCCTGGCGCACGACTTCCGGGT
Source organism: uncultured Actinomycetota bacterium (assembly GCA_963751315.1). Lineage (GTDB taxonomy): Bacteria > Actinomycetota > Actinomycetes > Mycobacteriales > Mycobacteriaceae > Mycobacterium. The sequence continues at coordinate 149,243 of CAVVUH010000010.1, forward strand.
GATGCGCGCTGACCGTGGCTACTTCTGCTTTCCCGAAGCGGACATCCGCATCCCCTTCACCCTCGGCATGGCCGCACTGATCCAAGCCAAGCTCACCCCGCAGGCGGCGGTCGCATCGATGACCACCGGCCGCCGCTTCGGCGGCGACGACGCCGCGAGCCTTGGCCTTGTCGATACCGTCGCGACCGAGGGCGCGGTGACGCCCGCTGCCGTCGACCTCCTACGTCCGCTCGACGGCAAGGACCCCGCCACGCTGGGCGCGATCAAGCAAACCATGTTCGGACCCGCGGTGCGTGCGCTGACCGCCAGTGATGAAGAGCCACAAAGCAATTAGGTTCTCGTGACAAACGCTGGACATCGCGTGGTTAAGCGCATAACGTACGCCTTGTATGGCACTCTATTTTAATAGATACGCGCCATACCTCGAATTCGCAGAGACGCGAGAAGGGGAGACCCGTGACGGTGCAGGCTGTACTGGATGAGGTCCGTGAACGTCCCGGTACCGGTGACGTAATTCGCATCTTCGATCCCTCCACCGAAGATCAGATCAGCGAATTCACCGATTGCGGCCCCGAAGCCGTCAACGCCGCGGTCGCCCGCGCGAAGGCCTCCGCCGAGTCCGGGGTGTGGTCCGGCAAGCCCGACTACGAGCGGGCCAAGATCCTCTGGCGCGTCGCCGACCTGATCGACGAGAACGCCGAGCTCCTCGCCGAACTCGAAATGCTCAACGCCGGTATGTATCCGGCTCAGGCAAAGATGCAGGTGGCCGTCGGCTCGGAGTGGTTTCGCTACTACGCCGGCTGGTGCACGAAGATCGACGGCATCGCGCGTGACGTGAACACCGGCGGTCTGACCGGCGTCGACTCGCACATGCACACCTACACCCTGCGGGAGCCCTACGGTGTGGTCGGGCTGATCTTCCCGTGGAACGGCCCGGTCTTCAATTTCTGTGCCAAACTCGCACCGTCACTGGCCGCGGGTTGCAACAGTGTCGTCAAACCCGCTGAGGAGACACCACTTTCGGCGCTGGTGCTGATGCGACTGCTGGCCGAGGCGGGGGTCCCCGATGGGGTGGCGAACCTGGTGAACGGCTACGGCCACACCGTCGGTGCGGCCATCACCGCGCACCCCGATGTGGAGAAGGTCGCGTTCACCGGCTCGACCGAGGTCGGTCGGGCGATCGTGCACGCCGCGGCGGACAGCAACCTGAACAAGGTCACGCTGGAGCTCGGCGGCAAGTCGCCGGTGCTGATTTTCGACGACGCGAGTGTGAAGAAGGCGCTGACGCTCGCGGCTTTCGGTGCATTCGTACATTCCGGGCAGGCGTGTGTGTGCGGGTCGCGCATCTTCGCCCAGCGTGACGTCTACGACCGAGTTGTGGAGGGCATGGCGACGATTGCGAACGCCATGAAGATGGGCGGCCCCAACGAGGAGGGCACGATGAGCGGTCCGCTGATCAGCCAGAAGCAGCTCACCCGCGTTCTGGGCTACCTCGACCAGGGCAAGTCTGACGGCGCCGAACTGGTCACCGGCGGGCATCGCCTCGACCGCAAGGGGTACTTCGTGCACCCGACGGTCGTCACCAACGTCGACCCCGATTCCAGCCGGCTATTCCAGGAGGAGATCTTCGGGCCGGTGGTCACGATCCTGCCGTTCGACGACGAGGACGAAGCCGTCGCGCTGGCCAACAACAGCACCTATGGGCTGGCCTCCACCGTCTGGACGAAAGATCTCGGCCGCGCGCACCGGCTGGCCAAGCGGATCAAGGCGGGAACCGTCGGGCTCAACTGCCAGTTTCAGTACGACCACTCCATGCCGTTCGGCGGCTACAAGCAATCCGGCTGGGGTCACGAGTCGGGTAAGGCCGGCATCGACACGTACCTGCAGACGAAGATCGTCTGGGCGCAGATGTAGAACTCGGCCCGTTCCCGATCGGCTATAGATTGAGCTGTGGCTTCAATCACTCGGCGAACGGTCCTGACAGGTGCTGCGGCGGCGACAGGGGCGGCCGCACTCGGCTTCGGTGGATACGAATTGCTGCGCAAGCCGGGCCCGAGCGAGTCGGCGACGGCCGGAGGCAACAAACCCAACATCCTGGTGATCATCGTGGACCAGATGCGTGCACCGCAATGGTTTCCAGAACCAGCCAAGCTCGCAGCCCCGCTGCCCAATATCGGTCGATTGCAAAGGAGCAGCGTCTCTTTCGACTCCCACTACACCGCGTCGAACATGTGCACGCCGTCGCGCGGGGTGATGACCACCGGACTGTATTCACACCAGACCGGTTGTTTGTTCACCGGAGCGGGACCGGTTGAATCGAGCCTGGCGCCGCAGTTCCCGACCTGGGGCACAATGCTGCGACAGCAGGGCTACCACACCTGGTGGTGGGGCAAGTGGCACCTGGGGCATACGAGCGACACAACCCCTGAAGGTCTTGAGGCGCACGGCTTTTCCGGTGGCACCTATCCGTCGCCGAACGGCGCGCCCAACCAGGGGCTGCAGAAGGACCCGGACATCGTGAATCAGTTCAATGGGTGGTTCGACGACCATGCCGGCAACGGACCCTGGTGCACCACCGTCTCGCTGGTCAATCCACATGACATCTGCTGGTGGCCGAAAAACCCTCTGCCCGACAATGTTCCACACTGGTTCGATTCCGCGCCGGTCAACTTCGAGTCACCTGAGGATCTGCACAACCGTGGCAAGCCCCAACTCCAGATCGACTACCTAAACTTCATGTCGCCACTGCTGACCGGCGCGCTGTCGTATTCGGGACCGGACCTCTCAGCCCAGTGGGCGCGCTGCCTGGACATGTACCTGTGGCTACAACAGCAAGTGGACACACAAATCGGACGGGTGCTCGACAAGCTGGCGTCGCGGCCCGAAATCGACCGCAACACCGTCGTCGTCTTCACCTCCGACCATGGTGAGCACGGCGGCTCACATGGCTTGCGCGGCAAGGGCGCAGCGGCCTACGAGGAGTCGATCAGGGTACCGCTGTACATTCGCGACCCGCACGGCCACCTCACCCCCAAGCCCGGCGACACCCGGACCCAATTCACGTCCAGCGTCGACTTGGCGCCCCTGTTGTTGACCATCGGATACGGCGGAAACGGGTGGCGCGGCGACGCGCGGTACTCCTACCTGGCGGCCCGTGCCGATCTCTCCGCGATCGCGGCAAATGCGGCGGCGCCCGGACGGCCGTGGGTTGCGCACGTAACCGACGACATGTCGGTCGAGGAGATGACCACACTGGTGAACTCGCCGATTATGCGCGCGGTGTTCGGAATCCGCGAAGTGCCGACGAACATCCCGACGTCCGCGCCGCACCACATCGTGGCCGTGCGGACCCGCGACGCCAAACTGGCTGTGTACTCCTTTTGGAAGCCTGGTGGCATGGACATCGACACGTCCCGGCCGATCGAGCGTGAACTGTACGACTATTCGAGTCCTCTGGGCCGTCAGGAAATCGACAACCAGGCCGGCCGCAATGCCAAGCAGGCGGCGCTGCAAGCGCTCATCGACCACCAGGTCCTGCCCGAAGTGCGCGCGCCGCTGCCGGCCAGCCTGAACAACGCCCAGGAGCAGGGCCTCGCCGACATGCGGCAGCTAGCCGCCATCCGCGGCGGCTGACGTAGGCCGGTCAGCAGGCTTGAGCTGACGCCGCAATGGCCGACTAGCCGCGCAACGCGGGCGCGTCACTACATTCACTTGCGTCACTTCATGCGTAGGCTTGGCTGTGAGATGTTTTCCGAGAACGCAAACACGGCAACGGTTGGCGGCCGGCTGCTGCTGGCAGGCCTGTTGACGAGCGCTGCGCTGGTGAGCGGATGCAGCTCGCTCATCCACGGCAAGCCGGTAGCCAACCCCGGCGCCGGACCGACCGAACCGTCGTTCCCAAAAGCCAAACCGTCCGTTCCCTCCCCGACCTCATCGCAACCCGCGCCACCGAGCGCCAACCCGCCGGCCGGCGCCATCCCGTTGCCACCTGACCAGAACGGTTACGTATTCATCGAAACCAAATCCGGTCAGACGCGCTGCCAGATCGACACCGACAGCGTCGGCTGCGAGGCACAGTTCACCAACTCCCCGATGGAGGACGGCGAACGCGCCAACGGCGTCAACATCACCGCGCGCGGTTCCGTGCAGTGGGTAGTGGGCAACCTCGGCGATATTCCGACCGTCACGATCGACTACCGCACCTACGATGCGGAGGGCTGGACGATCGCCGCCAGCGAAAGCGGCACCCGCTTCACCAACAAGGGCACCGGCCACGGCATGTTCGTCAGCGTCGAAAATGTAGAGACGTTTTAACGGTTAGGTCTATCACCGCGGTTGGTCGAGGTAGCGGCGTGCGCCCCAGTAGTCTGTGTCCAGTCGAACCGCGGTGATGCGCACTGGTGTCGTCTTGTCGAATGCCTCGATCATGTCGCCGTTCCCGGAATACATGGCCACGTGGTAGATCGCGTCGGGATTGTCGGGGTCCTTGCTGGCGTGCGAGTAGAAGAGCAGATCGCCGGGCTGCAACGCGGATTTGTCGACGCGGCGGCCCCGGCTGTCGGCGGCTTGCGGGCCGGCGTCGCGCGGCAGGGTGATGCCGTGCACCTGGTAGATGGTGGATGTGAAACCGGAGCAGTCGAACCCGAACCCGGCACGGCCGCCCCATAGGTAGGGGACGTTCACGAACACGGCGGCGTACCGGACCAGATCGGCTCCAGTGGGATGCGGTATGTCCGTGGGCTTTTCGTAGACCGCCACCGTTCGAGCATCCAGCCACTTCGGGCCGCGATCGGGGGTGGCCACCTGCACGGCCTTGTCGGTGCGGCTCAGCACGGGAAGCCCGGTGTTGGTACTGATCTCGAGGTCGTGATCGGAGAGTCCGGAATCGCGGTACAGCCAGGTGGTGATGCCGCGATCGGCCAGCGCGAAGGGAGCGTGTTCCTTCAGTGCGCCGTAGCCCGGCTCGGTCGTCAACTGGGCCTTGGGAATCCAGCCGGGATAGCCCAGGGAGTTCTTCGGTGTGGGCTGGCCGGGGACCAGTACCTCGTCCCAGTCGCCTTGCTCCCCCACCACAAAGGCGCGGTCGCCGAAGAGGGCCTGCGTCTGGGTGAGATTGTCCGAGGTGAGCGCTTCCTGCTGGGCCGGCGTCATGCCGGACAGCCAGCCGCGAATATCGACCGGATTTGTCAGGGCAGGATGGTCGACCGCACGCGGGCTTTGCGGCGTGGTCCACACCGTGGCCACCGAAACGACGACGAAGGCGCTGGGTGGCGTCTGACCGGGCCCCATCTTCCGACCCGGGCCCATCATGCCGCCGGGCCCCGTCGTCGCGGGGCCGGTGTGGTTGTGGCCGCCCGACAGGATGCCCCGAGTCCAGCCAGAAAAGAAGATCATCGCCGCGACAAACACGACACCGGCGACGATGCCCACCGAGGCTGCGACCCGGCTGAGCCCGTTGGGCCGTCGCCCCTGGGGCGATTTCGGCGCGCGACCACCGACCACGCGGCACATCCTATGTCTCAACCCAGGGCCCGGGCTGCCGCCGTGGCCACATCACCTCGCAGATACGCGATCGGTGGATCGTCTCGCGGATCGATCGCGCTCGTGAGCAGAATGACGTAGCTATCCGAGCGTGGATCCATCCACAGCGAGGTTCCGGTAAAGCCAGTGTGGCCGAAGCTGCCGATCGGAAAGATCATGCCTCGCGTGCCGGAATAGGCGGTATCGATATCCCAGCCGAAGCCACGCAGGTTTTGTCCCCTGATCGCCGGATAGTGCGGAGCGAGCAGCGGATCATATGTGTTTGGTGTCTTCGCGATGGCTTCTTGGGTGGCATCGTTCGCTGCTTCGACTTGCCCAGCGGTATTCCCGGGCTGCTGGGGAGTCGTCATCAACTCCAGCGTCGCCTGCTTCAGTGGGAACCTGCTCGGGCGGCCCGCGAGCCGGTCAAGCAGCGCCTGCGCATAGACGCTGGCATCGTGCGCCGTCGAGAACACCCCGGCATGTCCGGCCACCCCGCCCATGCGGCGCGTCGTCGGGTCAAACACACTGCCCCGAAGCAGGAAATCAAAATCGGGATTCTTGCCCGGATCGTTCCTGCTTTCGTCGTCATGTGTCGTAGGTGCGACGCGCGACAACAGACTCGTGCTCCACGTACCCCCAGGACAAACGCCCGGCATGCCCCCTACTGGCGCAGGCGCCCAGGCAATCGCAGCTCCCCGCGTCACGTGTGGACCACATGCTTTGGCTGGCGGAAGATAGCGGGTTTCTGTCATGCCAAGCGGCGCAAAGACATTCTGCTGAACGTAATCGTCTTCCGGCTCACCGGTGAGTTTCTCGATCAGCGCGCCAAGCAGAATGAAGTTGATGTCGGCGTAGCTGAAAAACTCACCGGGAGGCGACTCCAGCGGCGTGGTGAGAGCACGGAGAATGCCTTCTGATTTATCGGCTCCGTCCAGTCCCCACGGATCGTCGAGGCGTACGTCTTCCGGTTCGCCTGAAGTGTGCGTCAGCAACATGCGGACCGTCACCTTTGCACGCTGTGGATCGTTCGCTGTGTTGAAGTCAGGCAAGTACTTCTGCACGGGATCGTCGAACTGAACCTTGCCCTGTTCGTACAGTTGCATGACCGCGGTCGCCGTGGCGAGGCACTTTGTCAACGACGCCATGTCGAAGATCGTGTCCTCGGTCATCGGCTCCGCAGATGCAGGCGATCCACCTAGCCCCGGTTCGCCGGCAAGCTTGCGCGAGCCATAAGGCTGATGGAATACGACCTTGCCACCATGCCCGATCACCACCACGCCACCTGGCACCGTACGTGCCGCAATCGCATCGTTCATCAGCTTGGAGACCGTTGCGAAGTCCGGTGCGGGAGCCGCATCGGGCGCCGGCGACGCAGGCGCGGGAGCCGCATCGGGCGCCGGCGACGCAGGCGCGGGAACCGCAACTGGCGCCGGCATAGGCGCGGGAACCGCAACTGGCGCCGGCGTTGCCTGCGCGCGGTCCCTTAGCGCTGTGTGCGCTGCATAGCCACACGAGGAAGCCGCCGCGAGGGTAAGCAAGACAATTCCAACAGCAATTGCTTTTCGCACAGATGGCACCGTCACCTGCTTGTACTCCTCGGTGCCACACGACCCGCACCGGAACTCTGTTGCGGTCATGTCGTCGCCGTGAATATGGCCCTGCTGCCGTCATGAGCATCACTCACGCCAACATCGTGTCACCACTAGCCAGCCAGCGTGCGCCATATCGCCGCTGCGATCCGGCGCGCGGGTAGCGCGCTATGGCCCGAACGCCGGGGGTAGACATCGAGCACCAGCCACTTCAGATTCTTGACGCCCAGCTTCCAGGTGTCGGACGATGCCAGGCACTGGTTGTGGGCTTTTGAAAAGGCGATGTGCATGATGTTCGACCAGTTGCCCCCGTGGTCTGCGAAGTAGCAGAAGTTGACCGGCCCACCAACGGCGAAAAGATGTGCGACACCTTCTGATCGGGAGCCGAACAACGCGGCATCGCGCGGCGACGATGCGCGCCCGAGGGGCGCGAGGAGGAGCCGGGCAGTTCGGCATAGGCTGGCGCTCGTGGACTTTCGGGTATTCGTTGAACCGCAGCAGGGCGCCAGTTACTCCGACCAGCTTGCCGTCGCGCAGACCGCCGAATCGTTGGGATTTTCCGCATTCTTCCGCTCCGACCACTACTTGGCGATGAGCGGCGATGGACTGCCCGGGCCGACCGACTCCTGGGTGACGCTGGGTGGCATCGCCCGCGAGACGTCGTCGATCCGGTTGGGCACGCTGGTCACGTCGGCAACATTCCGCCATCCTGGCCCGTTGGCTATCTCCGTCGCCCAGGTCGACGAGATGAGCAGCGGGCGAGTCGAATTCGGAATCGGTACCGGCTGGTTCGAATCGGAGCATGTGGCCTACGCCATCCCGTTCCCACCGCTGGGTGAGCGATTCGCCCGGCTCACCGAACAGCTCGAGCTGATCACCGGCCTATGGACCTCACCGGTCGGAGAGACGTTCGACTACGCGGGCGCTCATTACGCGGTCAACGACTCGCCCGCTCTGCCGAAGCCGGTGCAACGGCCCCATCCGCCGATCCTCATTGGCGGGTTGGGCGCCAACCGAACGCCGTCGCTGGCCGCGACGTTCGCCGACGAGTTCAACGTGCCGTTCGCCTCCTTGGACGCCATCAAAACCCAATACGAGCGGGTCCGCGAAGCCGTCGATTCGGTCGGCCGGCCCGCCGACTCGATGACCTATTCCGCGGCGTTTGTGGTCTGCGCCGGACGCGACGAGGCGGAGATCAGCCGCCGAGCTGACGCCATCGGGCGCGAACTCGACGAGCTGCGGTCCAATTCTCCGTTGGTGGGCGCGCCGAACGAGATTGTCGAACAGCTCGGACCGTTCGCGGACATCGGAGTGCAGCGGGTATATCTGCAACTGCTGGACCTGTCCGACCTCGAGCACCTGCATCTTTTCGCCGACGAGGTGAATCGCCAGCTCTGACGGCGCTGCAAGCCGACGCGTCCGCCGGATGTCAGTAGCATCGAGGCGTGACAGGCGGTCTTCACGGCCCTCCAGACGACCCGAGCAATCGGCCGACTCGGATGGCCAACTACGGGGCAGGCGGTCCGCGGCCGCCGGGATCCGACGACCACCCGGATTACGCCGAGTCACCCGAACCAGAATCGCCGCCGTCCCCGTGGTATCGGAATCGGTCGTTGCTGGCCGTCTGGGCCACGATGGTCGCGATCCTGATCGTGCTGATCATCTATGGCCTCATCCAGCTCACCCACGGCACCGTCGGTGGTCCGTCCGAGACCACGCCGTCAACGACACCCACGCGGTCGTCGTCACCTACCCCGTCGACAACACCACCGTCGACGACGACCACGCCACCGCCGTCACCGTCCTCGTCGGAAGAGCAGGGGCCGCCGGCTGGGAACGCCCCGCCTCCTGCCCAGGCCCCGCCCCCCGCCGCGCCCCCGGAGCATCACCACCATGTGCCGCACATTCCGTCGACGATCACGTTGCCGCACACCGTGATTACGCTGCCGCACGGTTTCTGAGGCGCGGCGGCTCAAGGCTCGGTCGCGGAGCGGCCGGAATGCACCGCTAGGATCGGCGCCCGTGACGGGTTACGGACCTCCAGACGACCCAAGTGAAGCGCCGACCGGCCAGTACACCTACGGCCACGACGGGCACGAGCAGCCCGAACCCGGGTCGACCCCGTGGTATCGCAAGCGCGCGGCGGTGATCGGTTTGAGCGCGCTCGTCGCCATCCTGCTCGCGGTGGTGATCTACGAAATCGTCGACTTGACCCACAGCGGCGGCTCTACGACCCCCTCGACTTCTTTGACGACATCAGCCGCCGTCACGACCACCCCGCCTTCCCCCAGCAGCGCAACGACCACCGAGCCGGTCGCTCCCGCTCCAACGACCACCCTGACCGAGGTGCCGACGACCACGGCGCCGGCCACTACGGCGCCGGCCACCACGGCGCCGACGAGCACCAGCATCGACGAAGGTCGCCATCATCATCATCACCACGACGACGGCGGTATGCCGTGACGGCTCTCATCGGTAGGATCGGTTTTCGTGGGGGGCAGCGGACCACCATATGACGTCGACGGTTACTCAACGCACGACTTGAGCCTCGGCGGGAACAATGGCGAGCCGTTCAGCGTCGCCGAGACGCCCCGACCCTGGTTCCTCAAACCGTGGGTGCTGGCGTTGTGGGGCCTTACGGTGCTGCTGCTGATCGCCACGATCATCTACGGTCTGGTCATCTTGGCCACCACCAACGGTGGCGGCGCACCAGCCACCACGCGGCCAACCACACCGTCGTCAAGCACACCGGCCCGGACAACCACACCGTCGTCGACGCTCCCGACAACCATCGTCCCTACGCCGCCCGAGACGACGACGCCGGAGCTCCCGCCGCCGGAGAGCACCCAACAGTGGACGCCGCAGCAACGTCGTCATCACCACTGGTGGAACGGCAACGTGCCGCAGATACCCGGATTACCCCCGATCAACGTCCCGGGGCTGAACCCCTAGCCGTCCGGGCACCCTGGGTGCGCAACAAGGTTAGGGCAGCCTTCGTCGCGGTTAATATCGCAAAGATGTCACTATGAGCAGGCCTACGCAGCTTGAGCAGGTGCGGTAGCTAAGTTACCGGCTAGTAACATCGCCTTAGTTACCGCTCAGTAGCAAGCAGAATTGGGGAGACGCTCCGTGCAAACGCAGATGCTGATCAGACTGGTAGTCGGCTTAGGCATGACGGCGATCGTCGGTTTGTTCGCCCTCCGCCGGGTCGGTTGGCTGGTCAAACTCACGCTTTCCGGCCAGCAGGTCAGCGGTCGCACCGACAACATCGGCACGCGGGTATGGACGCAGATCACCGAGGTGCTCGGCCAACGCAAGCTGCTGAAATGGTCGATCCCCGGTGTGGCGCACTTCTTCACCATGTGGGGCTTCATCATCCTGCTGACGGTCTACATCGAGGCTTACGGTCTGCTGTTCCAGCCGAACTTCCATATCCCGATCATCGGGCGCTGGGACGCGCTTGGCTTCCTGCAGGACTTCTTCGCGACCGCCGTCTTCCTGGGTATTGCCACCTTCGCGATCATCCGTCTCACGCGCAGCCCGCGGGAGATCGGCCGCTCGTCACGGTTCTACGGCTCACACAGCGGTGGGGCGTGGCTGATCCTGTTCATGATCTTCAACGTGATTTGGACCTACGTACTGGTTCGCGGGTCCGCGGTCAACAACGGCACGCTCCCCTACGGCAAGGGCGCGTTCCTGTCCCAGCTATTCGGCGCGATCCTCAAGCCGCTCGGCCACACCGGCAACGAGGTCCTGGAAACGGTCGCCCTGCTGTTGCACATCGGCGTCATGCTCTCGTTCCTGATCATCGTTTTGCACTCCAAGCACCTGCACATCTTCCTGGCGCCGATCAACGTCACATTCAAGCGACTGCCCGACGGGTTGGGCCCGCTGCTGCCGGTCGAGTCCCACGGCAAGCCAATCGATTTCGAAAACCCGCCCGATGACGCCGAATTCGGCCGCGGCAAGATCGAGGACTTCACCTGGAAGGGCATGCTCGACTTCGCCACCTGCACCGAATGTGGGCGCTGCCAGTCGCAATGCCCGGCCTGGAACACCGGCAAGCCGCTTTCGCCCAAGCTCGTCATCATGGACCTGCGCGACCACTGGATGGCCAAGGCGCCCTACCTACTCGGCGAGAAGACCGCCGAGCCGCTCGAGGGGCTCGACCTCGAGACGGTCAAGGAAGAGGGCCACCACGTGCCGGAGTCCGGATTCGGCCGGGTGCCCGGGCACGGGCCCGAGCAGGCGGCCCGACCGCTGGTCGGCACCGCCGAGCAGGGCGGCGTGATCGACCCCGACGTGTTGTGGTCGTGCGTGAACTGCGGCGCCTGCGTCGAGCAGTGCCCGGTGGACATCGAGCACATCGACCACATCGTCGATATGCGCCGCTATCAGGTCATGATGGAGTCCGAGTTCCCCTCCGAGCTCTCGGTGCTGTTCAAAAACCTTGAGACCAAAGCCAACCCGTGGGGCCAGAATGCCTCTGACCGGACCAACTGGATCAGCGAGGTCGACTTCGATGTCCCGGTCTACGGCGAAGACGTCGACAGCTTCGATGGTTACGAGTACCTGTTCTGGGTCGGCTGCGCGGGCGCCTACGACGACAAGGCCAAGAAAACCACCAAGGCGGTCGCCGAACTGCTGGCCATCGCCGGGGTGAAGTATGTGGTGCTGGGCACCGGCGAAACCTGCAACGGCGACTCGGCTCGTCGTTCGGGCAACGAGTTCTTGTTCCAGCAGCTTGCCCAGCAGGCCGTCGAGACATTGGACGGACTGTTCGAAGGCGTGGAGACGGTCGACCGCAAGATCGTGGTCACCTGCCCGCACTGCTTCAACACCCTCGGCCGCGAATACCGGCAGCTGGGCGCCAATTACACCGTGCTGCACCACACCCAACTGCTCAACCGGCTGGTGCGCGACAAGAAGCTGGTGCCGGTGAGCCCAGTCTCCGAAGACATCACCTATCACGACCCCTGCTTTCTGGGCCGGCACAACAAGGTCTACGAGGCGCCCCGCGAGCTGATCGGGGCCGCCGGCGCGAAGCTGACCGAAATGCCGCGTCACGCCGACCGCAGCTTCTGCTGCGGCGCCGGCGGCGCGCGGATGTGGATGGAAGAGCACATCGGCAAGCGGATCAACCACGAACGCGTCGACGAGGCGCTCGCCACCGGGGCGACCACCGTGGCCACCGCGTGCCCGTTCTGCCGGGTGATGGTCACCGACGGCGTCAACGACCGCCAGGAAGCCGCCGGACGCGAAGGCGTCGACGTGCGCGACGTGGCGCAACTGCTGCTCGAATCGCTCGAGTACGACAAGGCGACGCTGCCGGAGAAGGGCTCGGCTGCAAGGCAAGCCGCCGACGCCGCCGCCAAGGCCGCTCCCAAGGCGGAGGCTGCACCTGCCGCAACCGAGCCGGCCGAGGCAACCACCGAAACGAAAGCCGCTGCACCGGTATCCGATACGGCCGCCAAAGCCGTCACCGGACTGGGTATCGCCGGCGGCACCAAACGACCCGGGGCCAAGAAAGCCGCAGCACCAACGCAATCCGCAGCGACCCAGGCCACCGAGGAAGCCAAGGCTCCTGCTGCGCCCGTCAAAGGGCTGGGCATCGCCGGCGGCGCCAAACGACCCGGCGCCAAGAAGGCTGCAGCGCCAACCCAATCCGCGCCTGCCGCGCAACCTGAGGCGAAATCCGAACCGGCAGCAGCTCCGGAAGCCAAGGCGCCGGCCGCGCCGGCCACGGGGCTCGGCATCGCCGCCGGAGCGAAACGGCCCGGTGCTAAAAAAGCCGCTCCCGCTGCGCAACCCGCGGCGCCGAAGCCAGAGCCCGAGGCGACGCCGGAGCCGCAATCCCAGGACGCGCCAGAGTCCACATCGACGCCTGAAGACAAGGATGGCGAGACCAAAGCACCGGCAGCGCCGGTGAAAGGATTGGGTATCGCCCGAGGTGCCCGTCCACCGGGAAAGCGCTGATCAGAGGCATTCGATTAATAATAAGTAGACAAGCCATGGCACCATGGTTGACGTGACTACTCATCAGCTGCCTTGGCAGACCGCGGGTCATCAGCCGCGGCAGCGCACGTTCGCGCAGTCATCGAAGCTGCAGGATGTGCTGTATGAGATCCGCGGCCCGGTGCACGATCACGCCGCGCGGCTGGAGTCCGAAGGGCACCGGATCCTCAAGCTGAATATCGGCAACCCGGCGCCGTTCGGCTTCGAAGCACCCGATGTCATCATGCGTGACATGATCCAGGCGCTGCCGTACGCGCAGGGCTACTCGGACTCCAAGGGCATCCTGTCGGCGCGACGCGCGGTGGTCACCCGCTACGAACTGGTCGAGGGATTCCCGCGATTCGATGTCGACGACGTATATCTGGGCAACGGGGCCTCGGAGCTGATCACCCTGACGCTGCAGGCGCTGCTGGACAACGGCGATCAGGTCTTGATTCCGGCACCCGACTACCCACTGTGGACCGCGTCGACTTCGCTTGCCGGCGGTACACCGGTGCATTACCTGTGCGACGAGACCCAAGGCTGGCAGCCAGATATCGCCGACCTGGAGTCGAAGATCACCGAGCGCACCAAGGCACTCGTCGTGATCAACCCCAACAATCCGACCGGCGCGGTCTACGGTCGCGAAATACTCTCGCAGATGGCCGATTTAGCGCGCAAACATCAACTGCTGCTGCTCGCCGACGAGATCTACGACAAGATCCTCTACGACGACGCCAAGCACATCAGCATGGCCTCGGTCGCACCTGACGTGTTGTGCCTGACCTTCAATGGTCTGTCCAAGGCTTACCGCGTCGCCGGATACCGGGCTGGCTGGCTGGCGATCACCGGTCCCAAGGACCACGCCAGCAGTTTCATCGAGGGTATTCACCTGCTGGCGAATATGCGGTTGTGCCCGAATGTTCCAGCCCAGCACGCGATCCAGGTCGCCCTGGGCGGTCACCAAAGTATCGACGACCTGGTGCTGCCGGGTGGGCGACTGCGCGAACAACGCGACGTGGCCTGGTCCAAACTCAACGAGATCCCCGGGGTGTCGTGCGTCAAACCCGCCGGTGCGCTCTACACGTTCCCCCGGCTGGATCCCGAGGTGCACGAGATCGAAGACGACGAGCAGCTGGTCCTGGATCTGCTGTTGTCGGAGAAGATTTTGGTCACCCAGGGCACCGGATTCAATTGGCCGGCACCGGATCACCTGCGGATCGTGACGCTGCCGTGGTCACGCGACCTTGCCCACGCTATCGAGCGGTTGGGTAACTTCCTGGCCAGCTACCGTCAGTAACCCATGCGACGATCACGGGTGGTCGATGTAGCCGTCCGGGCAGTACACGCTGATAGCGGTGTGGGAGGGTGTCGTCATCGCAGTTAACCCAGAATATTTCGCGGTGACCGCTAGTGTTCATGCGCCAGCAGTGTGTTTGCTGGGAGGTTGCTGAAGGGCCTCGTCAACCCCGTTCCAGCAGCTCCAGCAGGTAGCTCCCGTATCCGGACTTGAGCAGGGCGTGGGCGCGTTCGGCGAGCTGGCCGTCGTCGATGTAGCCCATCCGCCAGGCCACTTCTTCGGGGATGCTCACCTTCAGGCCCTGCCGATGTTCCAGAGTGCGGACGTAATCGCTGGCGTCCAGCAGTGAGTCGAATGTCCCGGTGTCCAGCCAGGCCGTGCCGCGTGCGAGCACCTCGACGATCAACCGGCCCTGGTTGAGGTAGGTCTGGTTGATATCGGTGATCTCGTATTCGCCGCGTGCTGACGGTCGCAGGCCCCGCGCGATTTCGACGACGTCGTTGTCGTAGAAGTACAGACCGGGAACCGCGTAGTGCGACTTGGGCGTGGCCGGCTTTTCCTCCACTGAGAGCGCGATGCCGTCCGCACCGAATTCGACGACACCATACGCCGAGGGGTTGGCCACCCAGTACGCGAAAATAGCTCCGCCACTGATTGATTGGAAGCGTTGCAGGTTGGTACCCAGGCCTGGTCCGTGGAAGATGTTGTCGCCCAATGCCAATGCCACCGAACCTGCACCTATGTGGTCGGCGCCGATGACGAAGGCCTGGGCCAGACCCTCAGGATTGTGCTGGACCGCATAGCTGATGTTGATGCCGAACGCCGTGCCGTCGCCGAGGACCCGTTGGAAAGCCGTTGCGTCGTGGGCGGTAGTGATCACCTGGATGTCGCGAATGCCGGCCATCATCAGCGTGGACAGCGGATAGTAGATCATCGGTTTGTCGTACACGGGTAGTAACTGCTTGCTGACGCCCAGCGTGATCGGGTACAGGCGGGTGCCGGAGCCGCCGGCCAAGATGATCCCCCGCATGTCCTGCTCCTCAGTCGACGAGATCGGCGTCGGTCAACTCCGTCGCGGCCAACGCGGACGCCAGGTCGCTGTGGCGAAACACCGAGGTGACGTGGTCGTGGACTACCCGAAAGGCCGACGCGACAGACACGTTGGCACCGGGATCGTCCGCATTGGCGATCTTCTGTTCGACGACCACGACGCCGTCATGTACATATATTCTGCCCACCTCGGCCTTTCGCGGGCGAGCAGCCGCCCAATCGCGCAACGCGGCGTGGCCCTGCGCGGCGCCGTGCGCGTCACCGACTTCGATGTCGTCGCTGGACAGGGCCATCAAGGTGTCGATATCGGACGCATTCAAAGCGTCATGCCAAGCCAACACGGTGGCGATCTCCGATGTGGTCATAACCTGAAACGTACCGTGTGCGCCGCGTCTAGAAAGGCGTGTGGTCGAGCCAGTGCTGCCATATCGCGGTCTCACCGAACACCGCGATATCGGTGTCGGCGACTGGAACTCGCCGCACGACTGCCAGCAGCAGGTCGACGGCACTGCCGCGCAGCGCCACCGCGCCCTTGTCGTGACCGTGGGACCACGAGATGCGGTTCCCGTCGGCGCGGACGGTCCATTCACCGGCAGCCCCCAGACCGGGATCAGTGGCGTGCAGATGCACGGTTTGGCCGTTGTCCAGCGGCAGCGGTGCGTCGTCGCCTCCTGCCTGAGCCGCGACCCGCTCAAGCCATTCGCCGATGGCATCGGCTGCCAGCTCGGGTGTGATCGGATAGTCGAGCCCGAGCGCCAGCGCGGCGTCGGCCCGATGCACGGTCGCCTCGTGCAGCCGACGCCGCACCCACCAGTACGCCGGCCGCGAGCCCAGAAACGTCCACACCGGGGTTTCCATACCGGCTTGTTCGACGGCGTCGATCAGCCGCTGCGCCCCGCCGTGCAGCCACGCGATCGCCTCGTCAGGATCGGGCGGCGGCTTGCCTTCGTCCACGGTGCGCGGGTCGAGATAGTGGTCGACCCGGTCGGCGACGATCTGCGCTGCCCAGCGGTCACCGCGACCGACATGACGAAGCAATTGGGAAAGGCTCCAGCCGGGACAGGTCGGCACCGGGGTGGACGAGTCGCCGCTGCGGATCACCTCGCCGAAGGCGCGATTTTGCTGCAGAAGTGCTGCGGCGTAGTCCACCCGGTCAGGCTACGCGCCGTCCCAAGCAGTGCACGCGCCAACCGGCTTGCTGCCAGCGTTGCAGGTCAAGACAGTTGCGGCCGTCGACGACGACGCGTGCTCGCACGCGGTCGGCAAGCTGGTCGGGGTCAAGGTCGACGAACTCTTTCCACTCGGTGAGCACCAACACCGCGTCCGCGCGGTCACAGGCTTCCTCCACCGAGATCGCGTAATTCAGCGTGGGGAACAGCCGCTGGGCGTTCTCCAGCGCTTTGGGGTCGTAGACGTTGACCGCCGCACCGTTGAGCTGTAGCTGGCCCGCGACATTGAGCGCTGGTGAGTCACGCACGTCGTCGGATTCGGGCTTGAACGCGGCGCCGAGCACCGCGATGTTGGCTCCCAGCAGCGAGCCGCCGCAGGCGGCGGTGGTCAATTCGACCATCCGGTGGCGGCGGCGCATGTTGATGCTGTCCACCTCGCGCAGGAACGTCAGCGCCTGGTCGGCGCCCAGTTCACCGGCGCGAGCCATGAACGCCCGGATGTCCTTGGGCAGGCAGCCACCACCGAAACCCAAGCCCGCGTTGAGGTATCGACGCCCGATACGCGGATCGTGCCCGAGCGCGTCGGCTAACAGGACGACGTCGGCGCCGGCGGCTTCGCATACTTCGGAGATCGCATTGATGAACGAGATCTTGGTCGCCAGAAAGGCGTTCGCGGAGACCTTGACCAACTCCGCAGTCTGCAGATCGGTCACCAGGAACGGCACCCCGGCATCCAGCATCGGTGCATACAGCTCTCGGATCGCCGCCTCAGAACGCGTCGAACCATCTTCTACACCAAGCACAATGCGATCGGGCCGCAACGTGTCTTGCACCGCGAAACCTTCCCGAAGGAACTCCGGGTTCCATGCCACTTCCACGTCGACACCGGGCCGTACGGCGGCGCGGGCCCGTGGACCGAGCTCGGCGGCGGTCCCGACGGGCACCGTGGACTTGCCGACAATCACCGACGCTCGAGTCAGTCGCGGTGCGAGCGTGTCGATTACGGCGTTTACGTGGCTTAAGTCGGCGCCGTATTCGCCCTTCTTCTGCGGAGTCCCGACCCCGAGGAAATGCACGTCGGCGAACTCGGCGGCCAGGTCATAGTCGGTGGTGAACCGAAGTCGGCCGGCTGCGATGTTGTCGCTCAACATCTTTCCCAGGCCGGGCTCGTAAAACGGAACGTCACCGGCAGCTAGCTTGGCGACCTTACCGGGATCGACGTCGACGCCGACGACCTCATGCCCCAGCTCGGCCATCCCGGCGGCATGGGTGGCACCCAGATAGCCCGTACCAAAGACGCAGCACCTCATACACCTGTGTGTAAAGCGCAGCAATGATCTAATTGCATCGCTTTTCTGAGCGGTGGGCGAACTCCAGGTGACGGTTTGCTGTCGGGGCCCTAGAAGCCGCGGCCCCCAAAGCCAAATCCGTGGCCGCCGAAGCCGCCGAAGCCGCCGTGGCCGCCACCGAAGCCGCCGTGGCCGCCGCCGAAGCCGGGTCCGCCGCCGAAGCCGCCGTGGCCGCCACCGAAGCCGGGTCCGGGGCCGCCGCCGCCAGGGCCGCCGCCACCGGGGCCCCAACCCCCGTGACCCCAGGGCCCGAGCGGCGGGCCGATGGGAATCGGAATTGGAATCGGGACGGGAGCCGGAGCAACCGGAGCCGGAGCAACCGGAGCTGGAGCGGGCGCAACCGGTGCAGGAGCCGGAGGCGGCGCAGCCGGTTCAGGAGCCGGAGCGGCAGGAACCGGGGCAGGCGCAACCGCTACGGGAGCCGGAGCCTCTGGCGCCGGGGCGGCAGGTTCAGGAGCCGGAGCTTCGGGCGCCGGAGCCGGGGCCGGAGCCTGAGGAGCCGGAGCCGGCGCAACGGCCGGAGCGGGAGCTGCGGGCGCGGCCGGTGCGGGCTTCGCGGGGGCGACGGCTTGGTGGCCCGGTTCGGGCCGGACAGCGGCCGTCGGCCGCATACTGACCGCCAGCGCGACCACCAGCGCCGCGGCACCTATCACGAAGATTGCGGCGACCGCGCTGGCCACCAAGACCAGCGGCCTGCGGCCGCCGTCCTGCGGAAGAGCAGTAGCGATGCCGGTATGGGTGCCGGTTGGGAGGTCTTTCTCGCCGGCGAGCGCGGTGTAGGCATCGGCGTCCTCGTCCTGAACCGCACTGTAGGCCAGCGCTTGCTCGCCGGACGAGCCGTCGACAGCGACATCGAAGTACCCAGGAGCGACGGCGTAGGGATCTATCGCACCGGTGCCGGGATCTTGTGCATAGGCCAGCGCAGCGGTCGACGAGGAGAACAACGGTGCATTGGCCGAGGCCAGTGCCGCGCCGCGAGCCAGCGCTGTCTCCGGCTCCTCGGGCGCACTCACCAGTAGCGAGGTTGCCGCCTCCAACTGCGCCTTGATCGGGGCGATGTCAACGCCAGAGCCGACGACGAACAGGCCATCCGGACGCGTCTCCAGCGCCTCAGCGCCGGAAGCCATCGCTGACAGCTCGGCGATGGGATCACCGCCGAGGGGCAGCGGCTGGCGGTGCACGTCGGTGATCGAACCGTCGGCGGTGTTGACCACGGCCAGCGTCGCGGTGTCTGGCTCGATAAACAACAGTCCGGTCTGCGCATAGCCGACGGAATTGCCGACGACTTGCGCCAGCGCCGCGGCGGCCAAGAACGCCGACACCAGCATGACGTTCTCGACCTTGCGCGCCGCCAGCTCGTCACGCAGCGCAGCGGCCTCGATCGGATCCGTCCAGGTCACACCCGTCGACCGCAATTGGTAGCCACTCTCGGCGGCACCTTCTTGGGTGCCCAGGATCGCTGAGACCACCTGGTCGGCGGCGCTGACGGTTGGTGCGTCGGCCGTGTTGACCTCGAAGCCTTCTTCATCGACCGTGACGCCGTCGGCGTTTTCGCCCTCGACGAGAACCATGCGGACCGCAGTGGGCGCCATCGATACGCCAAGTACGGTGTCCACTTCATCCTCCAAAGCTGTTCGCTGCGCTCATTGGCATTACAGTGCGGATTGCCGAGGTTCCTCAAGTTCAAACAGGAGCGGCGCGGCTCACTCCCCCGGTCTTTGCCGCTCCGACTTTACCGCTGGGGGCAACCGGTGGCCATGCGTTGACCGGCGGAATTGCCCACGCTCACTAGCGGCCGTGACCGCCAAAGCCTCCGTGGCCGCCGCCGAAGCCGCCGTGGCCGCCACCGAAACCGGGGCCCCAGCCGCCGTGGCCGCCACCCCATCCGGGGCCGCCCCCGTGGCCCCAGCCGCCGCCGCCATGGTCGCCGCCCCACGGGCTCTCGGGCGGGCCCAGCAGCCGCGGAATGAGCGGCGGTATGAGGGGCGGCGCGGGTGCCGGAGCGGGACCCGGCACCCAAACGGGAACGGGTGCTGGGACCGGAGCAGCTGCGTGGATCGGAGCTGGAGCAGCCACGGGAGCCGGCGCTTGCACCGGTGCGGGTGCGGGTGCCACCGGCACCGCCGCCTTCGGCAGCGGGGCCGGGACCTGCCTGGCCGGGGCTACCACATTTTGGCTGAGGCTGGGCCGTGAACTGACCGACGGGCGGATACTGAACGCCAGCGAAATCACCAGCGCCACAACGCCGACGGTGAAAATGATCATGACGCTCATCGCCGCCAGGAACGGCGTGCGACTCGGCTGCCCGAACGCTGCCACACCGAAGTCGGGGTACATGCCGGTCGTGAAGTCTTCTTCCTCGTCGGCGTAGGCGTCGGGACCCTCTTGGGTGTAGATCGCGGCCGAGTCGTCTGCAACGGCGCTATAGGCCAACGCGTCCGCAGCCGGCTCGGCGCCCGCGGCTGCCTCGGCGACGGCCAGATACCCCGGCGCGAGCGCGTTCTGGCTCACCGAACCGGTGCCCGGATCCTGAGCGTAGGCAAGCGCATCGGTCGACGAGGCGAACAACGGCGCACTCGCCGACGCCAGCGCCGCTCCTCTGGCCAGCGCCATGTCGGGCCGCTCGGGCAAGCTCAGCGGAAGCGACGTCGCCGCCTCCAACGCCGGCTTGATCAACGGGACGTCGACCCCGGAGCCCACTACCAACAAGCCCTCCGGGTGCTCTTCGAGCGTCTCCGCCGCAGAGACCAGCCCGACCAGCTTGGCCACCGCCTGATCGTCGTCGTCGGGCAGCAGTTCACGGCGCACATCAGCGATCGAGCCGTCGGTGGTGTCCACCACTGCCAAGGTCGCGGAATCGGGCTCGATGAATAGCAGCGCGGTGCGGGCATAACCGGTCGTGCTGCCGATCGCCTGGGCCAACGCCGCCGCGGCCAAGAACGACGAAACCAGCATGACATTTTCGACCTTGCGGGCCAGCAACACGTCACGCAGTTCGGCGGCTTCCTGCTGGTCACTCCATGTCACGCCGGTCGACAACAGGTGATAGCCGGCCTCATTGGCACCTTCACGCGTGCCCAGAATTGCCGCAACCACCTGGTCGGGTGCGCTGAAAGTTGCCGAGTCTTCGCCGTCGGTGACGCCGAAGTTTTCCTCATCGACGGTTACGCCGTCGGCGTTTTCCCCCTCAACCAGCACCATGCGGACCGTGGCGGGTGCCATTGACACACCAAGTACGGTGTCCACAACTCCTCCATGCTGTTTGCTAGCTGTCCGCGGACGGTAGGGATCAGCACAACAACCGGGCTCCCCACCACAAGATTCATCGAACGCACCCGGGTGCGGCGTTACTGCCAACGCAGTTAGCTGGGCTATATGAAGTTCTGGTCATGAAATGGTCGCCCCCGCTGACCTTCACACAGCACCTTACTCCGCCGTCCGAGCGGCGGCCGCCCCTTACCGGTGCCCGCCGCCTCCGCCATGGCCGCCGCCGCCGCCGAAGCCACCGCCGCCACCGAACCCGCCAAAGCCGCCACCAAAGCCGCCGAAGCCGTGGCTACCGCCAAAGCCGCCGAAGCCGCCGGGGTCTCCGCCACCCTCGTGGCTGCCGCCAAAGCCGCCGAAGCCGTGGCTACCGCCAAAGCCGCCGAAGCCCCCGGGGTCTCCGCCACCCTCGTGGCTGCCGCCAAAGCCGCCGAAGCCGCGGTCACCGGGTTGGTCGTTGTTAAACGAGTTGTCCGACGGCCCGTGGAAGCTGGGCGCACCGGCGTCGGGGGCTTGCGGGCCTATCGGTGGAGCTTGGGGACCCGGCATGCCCGGAGCCCCGGGTCCCTCCGGAGCCGGCATGCCTGGAATCCCTGGTGCCTGCGGAGAGGGCATGCCCGGAACCCCGGGTCCCTCGGGAGCCGGCATGCCCGGAATCCCAGGTCCCTGCCGAGAGGGCATGCCCGGAACCCCGGGTCCCTCCGGAGCCGGCATGCCCGGAATCCCAGGTGCCAGCGGGGCTTGCATGTGCACCGGAGGCTCAGGTGCGGGCAGTTGCATCGGAAGCTGGGGGCCTACAACCTGCACCGGGCTTTGCGGCGACGGCACGTGTACCGGGTTTTGCGGCGCAGGCATGTGAACTGGCGCCGGCTGCTCCGGAACGCTGACCGGAGGCGGTGCCGGCCGGTGCCACGGCGGCGACCACGGCGAGTGCCACGGCGACGACCCAAGCGGCGGCGAACCCGGCTGGTTCAGGGGAAGGGGATTCACCGGCGCAGGTGGGCCGACGTGAATCGGCAAAGGCAGCGGGACCAGCACGGGCACCCGGGGCGCAACGACCGGCGCCGGCGGCGCAGCCGGAGCCGGCGGGAGTGCCGGAGCTGCAGGCGGGAGTGCCGGAGCTGCAGGCGGGAGTGCCGGAGCCGCGGGCGCAGGAGCCGGAATCGGTGCGTGCATCGGTTGAGGTGCTGCTACCGGCGCCTGCAGATGATTGACCTGCGGCGCCGGGGCGCTTGCCGGAGCCGGGGCGCGCGCGGGGGCTTGCGGAGTTGGGACGAGCAGGTTTTGCAGCGGCCTGGGCAGCAGCGCAACAGCACTCGGCCGGATACCGAGTGCTAGAGAGACCTCCAGCGCCAAGATCGCGGCAACAAAGACCACCGCCAACACGGTGCCAACGAGCAGAAGCGGCCGGCGCTCGCGATGCTCGTCGCCGGCCAGATCCAGGGCGGTGGTATTGGCTTCGGCTTCCTCATCCAGCGCGGTGGTATGAACTTCGGCTTCTTCATCGGGGACGGCGCTGTAGGCGAGGTCGTCCTCACCAAGCTCGGTGCCCGCCGGAACATCCGGCACCGCGAGGTATCCCGGGGAGACCGCGTAGGGATCGACCTCGCCGGTCGCGGGATCTTGCGCGTAGGCCAGGGCAGCGGTCGACGAGACAAACAGTGGCGCGCTGGCCGACGCCAGCGCCGCGCCCCAAGCCAACGCCGTCTCTGGTTCTTCCGGTGCGCTCACGAGAAGCGACGTCACCGCCTCCAGCTGTGGCTTGAGCGCTGCGATGTCCACACCGGAGCCGACGAGGAACAGGTGCTGCGGGTGGGGCTCCAGCCTGTCCAAGCCGGCGACCATCCCGGCCAATTCGGCAGCAGTGTCGAGGCCGGAGATCAGCTCTTTGTGGACATCGCTGATGGAACCGTCGGCGGAGTCGACGACGGCCAGCGTCGCGGTGTCGGCTTCCACGAACAGCAGGGCGGTGTGGGCGTTGCCGGTAGCGCTGCCCACCATCTGCGCCAGCGCGGCCGCAGCCATGAAGGCCGAGACCAGCATGACGTTCTCGATCTTGCGAGTGGCCAACGCCTCGCGCAGGGCGGCAGCGTCCACCGGATCGGTCCAGGTCACTCCGGTCGATGCCAACGCATAGCCGGCCTCCGTGGCGCCTTCCCGAGTGCCCAAGATCGTCGAGATCACCTGATCGGCTGCGCTCAGGGTTGCTGCATCGTCATCGGCGACGATGTCGAAATTGTCGTCGTCGACCGTGACGCCGTCAGCGTTTTCGCCTTCCACCAGCACCATACGAACAGCTGTGGGTGCCATCGATAAACCGAGTACGACGTCCATCGCTCCTCCAAGGCCCCCGATAATCCCACGGTCTAAGCGGAGGAGAGCACCGCATCGGCCGCCATATGTAGGGATGGTCGCGAAATGGGCTGTGCGGCGTTACAGCGGAAGTTATGTAGACCTTATGAAGTTTTGGTACGAGCGCGACGGCGTCGGCCCGCGCTGACCCTGATACTTCGATCCGGCCCGCGCGCTGCCGTAGGGATGCTCGGCGGGGCTGGTCAACCGCAGGATGCACAGCTGACCGATCTTCATGCCCGGCCACAGCGTGATCGGCAGATTGGCGACGTTGGAGAGCTCCAGCGTGATGTGCCCGCTGAAGCCGGGATCGATGAAGCCCGCGGTCGAGTGGGTCAGCAACCCAAGGCGCCCCAGCGACGATTTGCCCTCCAGTCGGCCCGCCAGGTCATCGGGCAGCGTGCACAGTTCCAGCGTCGACCCAAGCACGAACTCGCCGGGGTGCAGCACGAACGGTTCTCCGTTGACCGGTTCCACCAGACTGGTCAACTCGTCTTGTTGCTGCGCGGGGTCGATGTGGGTGTATCGGGTGTTGTTGAACACCCGGAACAGGCTGTCGAGGCGAACATCGACGCTGGACGGCTGGACCAAAGTGTCGTCGAACGGGTCAATTCCCAACCGGCCGGCGGCTATTTCGGCCCTAAGGTCGCGATCGGAGAGCAGCACGCGACGAGCGTATCCGCTCGACTGCGGCTCGCGGAGTTGATGAACGACGTGACGCCGGGTGCTAGCCTTCCGAAACAACCAAGCCGATGTAGTTCAATGGCAGAACATCAGCTTCCCAAGCTGAATACGCGGGTTCGATTCCCGTCATCGGCTCCAATGCTGACCTGCGCCAACACTGTTCGAAGGCGTTCGAACAACCCGCTCGGTGTCACGAGAGTGTCACAACTCTATCCAAAGTCGCCCCGGCAGCCTTCAGCGCATCGTCCTGTGAGTGCGCGTACAGGCGCATCGTCAGGCTGGCATCCTTGTGCCCGATCCATGCGGCGATCACGGCCGCCGGAACGCCCTGAAGGTGCATGAGCGTGGCGCATGTGTGGCGGGCGGCGTGCAGCTTGATGTGCCGTACGCCCGACGCCTCGACGGCCTCCGCCCAATACCGCGACAGCACCGCAGGCGAGTACGGCTCGCCGATCTCATTGCTTACGACGTAGGCGAACGCCCCGGTGCCGAGCGCCAATCGCTCAGCGGCTTGCCGGGCCTTCGCCGCCTTCAGTACCGACACCAGCCGATCAGGCAATGGCAGCGTCCGGCGCGACGTCGCCGACTTCGGGTCGTTCTCGACCGTCTTGCCACCGGCCGAGACTCGGTTGTTGACGATGCTTAGCGTCTTGGCATTCAGGTCGATGTCACACCAGCGCAGCCCTGCGACCTCACCGCGGCGCAGCCCCGACAGCGCCAGCTCCCAGGCGTGGCCGAGCCGGTCGTCGGCGATCGCGGGCAGCAGCGTGGTTACCTCGTCCTCGGTGTAGGTGTCGACTTGCTTGTGCCGCGCCGCGACATGCGAGACATGCTCGGCGACGTTGCGCGTCACCAGCCCTTGCTGGCGCGCGTCGGCCAGCACCATCGCCCAGGTGTCTATGGCCTTGTTGACCGATACCGCCGCCCACGGGCGCCGCGTGCGGCCCTTCGCTGTTTTGGTGCCACCGGCCACCAGCTCAGCCACCAGCGTGTCCAACTGAGCCTTCGTCAACCGCTGCACCGGCATGTCGCCGTGACGTTCCCGCAGCGGCCCGAGGTCATACCCCAACTTCGCGGCGGAGGTCGGGCGTAGGTTGTGTCGGCCGGTCAGATAGTCCGCGCACATCTGCTCGATGGTCAGTGCCGCCCGTGCCACGAAGGTTCCCTTCGATGCCTGGTCGCCGATTTCGGACAGCGCATCACGCGCCTGCTTCTCGGTGGCGTATCTGCGGCGCACCTGTTGGCGCTTCCCGGTGAGCGGGTTCTCACCCGCGTCTACCGTAACCTGATAGCGCACAACAGTTTTCCCGGTCTTGCGGTCGTGAACCTCGAGCCGTTTGATCTGCGGTGGAAGCTGTTGTCTAGGCATTCAGCACACCATCGACATCGTTTATGAGTGCGTTTAGCCGGCCGATCCGGTCATATACTTCCGCCCGCCGGGACTCCAGGTCGCGCATAGCCGGCCAGTGTGTCGCCCATTCAGCGCAGTGTGCAATTCACCCCTCAGTTATTCGGTGAGGTCAACCACCGCGGCTCTAGCTGCGTTCGTCTTCACCGACTCAATGCCCTCTCAAGTGGACGTCGACACAAGAACAAGTGGACGTCGAAACAAGAACGGGTGTGGGCTACTCGCGAGTATTGCAACTGCCTGCGGCACCATCGAACGGTAGCCATTGGCCCCCTCCAAGGGGTCATTCAAACGGCTTAAGGGAGAAGAACTCATGGGAAACATCCCTGGTCTGTCGGGAGAGGCTGGCGGGACGGAAGATGTCGCCAGGGTAACCCAGGGCATCGGGTGGGAAATGTTTAACAGCACCGACGAAGACATGGAGGTGCTCATACCGACCGACAGCTACTTGCCGCAGGGAGGCACCATCCTGGTCTGTCGGTAGAAGCCTAGCCCGTATCGACAAAATGGACGGGCAGGGCGCGATAATGAGCGATAATGAGGTTGGGCGATGAGGCTGAGCCAATTGAATCTATCTCGACTGGATCTATTGCCCTTGATCGTGGTCTGGGAATTGGTGGAATGCCCAAAGGCCGCGCTGTTGAGATTTTTGGACCGGAGTCATCCGGTAAGACAACAGTAGCTCGTTCTCAATGACACGAGCCCTTCGGCGAATTATGTCGTATCCATGACCACGCTCGATGGCGCCACAACCTTGGACACCACAGCAGATCCGTGTGGTTGCGCAAGAGTGCGGCCCGCTGAGCGGACCGACATGCGCCGGCTCAAGTTCGAACTCGCACTCGACCAGCTCCGCGCCGACAACCGGAGGCTCAACCTCGAACTCGCCGCCGCACGCAGCCAGCGTGACAGCTGTTCAAGTGCCAGTCCGCTTGTAGGCGTCACGGGCCGCCCCGAGTTGTGGTGTGGCGGCCCGACTAACTATTCAGACGTGGACGCAAGCCAGACTGGTTCGGCCAGCCGTCCACCTGGTCTCCTCCGTAGGTGGTACCGACTACGCGAAGAACACTTTGACGTCGACGGGCTGGGGCGGCTTGGCTGACTAGGGCGGCTCTTCGCCCCCCTGTAACTCAGGGCCAAACAGCCCTTGGGCGAGGACCACGTACCGGACGATAATAAAGCGGGTGGTCCGAGATCAAACAAACGACTCATAACAGGACTCATAACAGAGGGAACGAGATGAACCGCTTCGACATCACGCAGACCAACGCCGCCGTGGAGCGATTGATTGAGACGACGAAGAACCCACGCCACCTCTATCTGCTGCACGCTTACAACCGTCACCGCAATCTTGAGATGGCGGGCCTCTTCGAGGAGATCTTCACACCTGAAATGACGGTCGAAAATCCCGTCTACCACTTCAACGTGCTCGGTGCGACCTTTACGCTCGACGGGGCCGAGGCGGTCAAGGGGGTCTACCGCGAGTGGACCCGAACGGGTCAGTGCATCTTCTACGGAAACGGCGACGAGAAGCTTGCGGTCAGCGACGCCATGATCGTCTCGACGTCGACGCTGTACCAGCAGACTCCCGGAACCATACTCGCTGGCAGCGGCGCGCCCGTCGACCCCGACGTTACCTATTTGGTGAAGACTGCCACGCACATGATTTGGCCGTACGACGACCGGGGCCGATTGATCGGTGAGGATGTATGGGAATACGACGACTCGGCCCGCGAGTTCATCCCGCTCGACCCGATCGATGTCCTCACCGCGGAGCAATCCGGCAAGTTGCTCGCGCCACTCATCAAGCCACTTCCGACCCACAACCCGTTCACTCCGTAACGGAGGGCGTTGCGGCCGGGCGGTATCTCACAAAGAGTTACCGTGCCGTCGGGTTCTTGACGATCCCGCCGACTGTTGGGCCCGCTGTAGAAAGTCTTAAGCAGATGGTGAGTCGCCCAGACGAGGTGTGAAACAACTCAAACGCTAGTGCG
Organism: uncultured Actinomycetota bacterium; assembly: GCA_963751315.1. Classification (GTDB taxonomy): domain Bacteria; phylum Actinomycetota; class Actinomycetes; order Mycobacteriales; family Mycobacteriaceae; genus Mycobacterium. The sequence continues at coordinate 176,919 of CAVVUH010000010.1, forward strand.
CCGACGGCGAGGACGCGTTGCCCATAATCTGCTATTTCCGAACCTTTGTGGTGACGTGGACATTGGCCGACTTGGCGGGGCGTTACCTCGTCACGGCCAAGCGGCGCGAACGCCAGCGGCGCATTCGACGCCGCCGACGCCGAGCTGCGCCGTCTGATCCGCGAGGGCTTCGAGTCTGGCATCCCCGGTGAGCAGCTCGCCCAGGCGGCCGGGCTGTCAATGTCGCGCGCCTATCAGATCCGTGACGGGCGACGATGAGCCGCGCAAAGTTCCGGGCGGTCAGCGAGTCTTCGCATAACGCTAGGCCCTCAGTGTCACGACGTTGTCACGACTCATCCGAAACTCACCGGCTAGACACCTATGGACGGGTACGGACTGCCGTGGGCCTAGGTGGCCGCATTCCCGCAGCTCAGAGGCTAAGTTCTCAGCCCTGGTATCAGAACTGGATGGACGCCGATAAACGGCAGTAAACGTGTTGAATCGTCTTCCCAAGCTGAATACGCGGGTTCGATTCCCGTCATCGGCTCCCCATCGACCAGCGGCGATGCCGACGAAGGTCGGCTCGTTTGACGCCCGGGTACCCCGGCAGTACCCCGAACTGCGCGTTTCTTACCGTGAGATCGCAAAAGCCCTGCCGGTCCCGCGCCGACGATGATCACGCCACGGGTGTCGTGCATGTTCGTGTGATTCGTGTCGTTCGCGGTGCTCGCTCCCAACCTATGAATTGCCGTGGTACATTCGCGGACTGTCGTACCCGGTGGTTGTGCGGAGGCTCACGATGGTCAGACGGCAATGGAACGAGTCGGACGAGGCCAAGAGCAGCTACGTCAAGGAGCTGTTTTCGGCACTGGCGACGCGCTACAACGTGATGACCGATCTTTGGACGTTCGGGCTTCATCGCGTATGGAAGCGGCAGGCCATGGAGCTTTGCGCCCTCCGGCCCGGCGAACGAGTGCTGGACGTTGCGACCGGGACGGGCGATCTGGCGTTCCTGGAGGAGGCGGCGGTCGGGCCGGAAGGTCAGGTCGTGGGGGTCGACTCCTGCGTTCCGATGCTTGAGGTCGCCCGGGGGCGGCAACGCGGGGCCGTCGACTTCCAGGAGGGCGATGCCATGGACCTGCGGTTCCCGGATGCGTCGTTCGATGTAGTCACGATCAGCTTCGGGCTGCGCAACGTTGCCGACCGCGACCAGGCGCTGCGCGAGTTCCGGCGCGTCCTGCGGCCGGGCGGCCGGTTGATGGTGCTCGATTTCAGCACGCCGACCTCGAAGATGCTGAAAGCCGTTCACGACCTGTTCTACTTCGGCGTGATGCCGAAGGTGGGCTGGGCCGTGGCCTGGCATCGCGACGCCCATCATTACACCTCCGACTCGATCCGCACCTGGTTGTCGCGGGACGAGCTGAGCAAAGCGATGCTGGAAGCGGGTTTCGTCGATGCCCGCTACATCTCGCTGAGCACCGGGTTCGCAACGGTCCATTTCGGTCTTTAGCATTCCACTGGGGTTGCCAAAGACACTCGGCTACGTCCGACAGCAGTTCAATATCTATCGGGGTGTGGCGACGCGTGCGTTCCGGCATTGGATTGACCAGATGCCCGTTGGGTTCCACGACGGCCTCTTGATGCCGTTGTCCAATTTTCGGGATGGGACTGGTGTGCGCTGGGCCGACCTGAACCGGTGCGCGGTCCTGTCGAGCTGGAGTTCTGGTACCGCTCAACCAGGTTGGTTATGCGTCGCGCTATTCCAATCGGATTGGCCGGGGTTGCGCTGCTGCTGCTCCTTGGTGCGCCGTTCTTTGGTGTGCACTGGGGCATGCCCGACGACCGCGTGCTCCCGACGTCCGCGTCGGCGCACCAGGTGGGCGATCGGTTGCGCACCGACTTCGCCAACAACTCTGCGACCGCCGTGCCGATCGTCATCACCGACGCCGGCGGCTTAGCGGATGACGAGATCGAGCGATACGCGGCCAATCTCTCTCGGGTACCCGAAGTCTCGGCGGTGTCCGTTCCGACGGGCACGTTCGTTGCTGGGAGTCGTGTAGGACCACCGTCGGCGGCGACCGGACAGGCGCGGGGCAGCAGCTTGCTCACCGTCGACAGTACGACTCCGCTGTTCTCGGACCGTTCGGGAGACCCAGCTCGACCGCCTGCACGCCGTTCCCACTCCTGGCGGCAGGCTGGTCGAAATGGCCGGTAATGCCCAGATCAACCGAGACAGCGTCGATGCCATCACGTCCCGGCTGCCGCTGGTGCTCGGCCTCATCGCCATGATCATGCTGGGGCTGCTCTTCCTGCTGACCGGCAGCGTGGTACTTCCTCTGCAAGCCCTGGTGCTCCACGTTCTCTCGCTGTCCGCCGCGTTCGGCGCGATGGTTTGGATATTCCAGAACGGGCATCTGGGCGCGCTCGGTACGACGCCCACCGGGACGCTGGTTGCCAACATGCCGGTGCTGCTGTTCTGCATAGCCTTTGGTTTGTCGATGGACTACGAGGTCTTCCTGGTTTCCTGGATCCGAGAGTTCTGGCTGGCGTCGCCGCGGACCGCCGCGGACAACGACGAGAGCGTCGCCCTGGGCGTGGCACGCACCGGCCGGGTCATCACTGCGGCCGCGCTGACCATGTCGATTTCCTTCGCGGCGCTCATGGCTGCGCATGTGTCATTCATGCGGATGTTTGGGCTCGGCCTGACGCTGGCCGTGCTCGCCGACGCCACGCTGGTGCGCCCAGTCTTGGTCCCGGCGTTAATGCATGTGATGGGCAAGTGGAATTGGTGGGCGCCCAAGCCGCTGCTCTGGTTGCACGGACGCCTGGAAACCAGCGACCGTCATACTGCGCGGAAATGGGCGTGGACCCAATCTGTGGAGCGGGGGCGACATCCCCCGCTTCGGTGACGCTGATCACCGTCGCGGCTCGAACGCGGACACCAACGCAACGACACCCTCGCCAACAACATTGACCGGTTGGTTCGACGTCCAATCCGTGGCGAACGGCCGGAACCCGGAATACGCGACATCCGTCGGGCTTCCGCCAGACACTAAAGTGCAATGGCCGAGGTCGCAGTCATCGGCATAGGCAACCGCCATGGGGACGAGCGCAGCGGCCGCGAGGCCACCAGCAGCCGCACCGAGCTCGCCGCCGTGCCTGTGCCCCAGGGCGAGACGGGACTGCCGATCGGCAACCCGCAAGACAGCCAATCGGCAACCTAGCGGTCAACGGCGGGAATCCATTCAGCGCGACATCCGTCGCTTCGTCCAGATCCACTGCGCGACTGCGAGAAACACCGGATGATCGCCAGGTGAGGGTCATCATCACGGGCGGCAACAGCGGCGTCGGCAAGGCGACAGCTGCCGTACTCGCAGCCAACGGTCACAGTGTCGTCATCGCCTGCCACACGATCCCGAAAGCTGAGCAAGCCGCAGCCACCATGGCCGGCGACGTTGAGATAGCCCACCTCGATCTCGACGCGGCGATGGCCTGTGTCATTGAAGTGGCGGACGATCCTGCACATGGGGCGTTGATTTGTCCCGACCTGCGCTGAAGATCGGCCAACAGATTTCGGTGCGGTCAAAGCTGGCGAAATGGCCGGGTTCGGGGCCGAGGTAGTGTTCGCGGATCGGCCCTTGGTCGCTGATGAGATGTTCGGCGACGTAGGTGCCCAGTTGCCCGTAGCTCCGATCAATATCGGTGTGCGAAGTCCCATGGTGGGTCATGATCGCGACCTCGGCGGCAGCAAGCACACGGGTACGCACAGGGCCCGGTGGGGCGATTGGATTGTCGGTGGGGATGAACACGCTGGCCTCGCCGCGGGATTCGGTGAACAGTTCGCGTTCATAAAGTCCACCGACCGGCCCGCTCGGGTGTGTTCCCGATTCTCGGAGTGCGTCACTCAACTGGTCCGAGGCGGTAAGGAACCATGTGCCGACGTCGTCGATGTTGACCGTAGAGGTGACCGCCCACACGACGGTCTGTGGTTCGAAGCGGAGTTCAACTGTGGTCTGCCGCGGCGCCGGGGAAAGCAGTTCGCCCAGCTCTCGGACCGTGTCCTGGGTCTGCTGTAGCTGCCCCTCCATACGTCGCAGGTGCGAGGTGATGATGTCGTTACGCTCGCCCACGTCGTCCGTGGTCAGGAGCGCTTTGACGTCGGGGATGGACATGCCCAGGTACCGGAATCGCTGGATGATGTGGGCTCGATCAACTTGGTTGGTGTCATAGAACCGGTAACCGCTCTGGGGGTCAACGTACGCGGGCTCGAGCAGCCCAAGGTCGTGGTAATGCCGAAGTGCCTTCCTGCTCAGACGGGTCATCACCGAGAAGTCGCCGATTGACACATGTGTACCCATGACCAACAAATCCTTCCGCGCGGCCTCACGAGCTCGCCGGGTGGGCACCGCGGCGTGAATCCCATCGTGCAGCCTCCCCGTACAGGAAGGTCAACACAACGGTCGGGTGATCCCTCGGGTCTGCGCTCTTCGCGCGACGGATTCTGGCAGGGCGATGCCACGGGGCGGCATCACAAACGACCGGCTGGCATTTTGATGACTTTGGCGACAGGGGTTGACCTTTCCCGTAGGGGAAGGCCGACTCTCGGAATACGCCGCCAACCCGCCGAGTACGAGGCAAGAGGAGGACACCGATGAGTGACGCAGATTCACTGACTGGGCAGCGTGCGCTCGTTACCGGGGGAACCAAGGGCATCGGCGCGGCCGTCGTCAGCCGCCTCGCCTCAGCGGGCGCCCGCGTCGCGACCACCGCCCGTACAACTGCCCCAACTGCCGCCGAATTGTTCATCCAAGCCGACATCAGTACCGACGAGGGGGTCAACAAGATCGTCTCCGAAGTCCAAGAACACTTCGGTGGGGTCGATATCGTGGTGCACAATGCAGGCGGGTACGACTTCGAACACGACGCCGCGCAACACACCGATGCCCAGTGGTCGCAGGTCCTGGCCCTGAACCTATTGGCACCCGTCCGCATCGACCGCGCCCTGATTCCCGGCCTCATCCAGCAAGGGGCGGGAAACATCGTGCACATCACCTCGATCGCCGGCGTCATGCCAACCACCGGGCCGTTGCCCTACGCCGCGGCCAAAAGCGCGCTCCGCACCTATAGCAAAGGCCTATCGGCCGAACTAGGCCCCGCTGGAATCCGAGTCAACTCGGTGTTGCCCGGCTTCATCCACACCGAAGGCGCGCAACGGGTGCTCGACGCCATAGCCGCGACGACCGGCGGCGACGACGAGTCCGCCAGCAGTGAATTGATACGCCAGCTCGGCGGCATCGCCCTCAACCGCGCCGGCCGCCCTGACGAGGTCGCCGACCTCGTGGCCTTCGTCGTCTCCGATCGCGCGAGCTACATCACCGGAGTCGATTTCCATGTCGACGGCGGCACGATACCCACGGTCTGACCCATGAGAAATCCTGCGCGCCAAACAGACCCCTGCGACGCCGACAAGAAGCTCGAACCACGAACGCGACACCTCCGCCCATGACCGGACTCACGCTTGGCCGTGCGGACCGATCCAGTCGCGTCGACCATCAGCCGAAACACGTTATAAGACAATTATTGTCGGCATCGCGCCCAAAGGTCGAGGCCCCACAGCAACACACCGCGCACGACAACAAACGAGGAAAGGATAGGCGTTCATGATGTCACGAGACATGTCGAAGTACGCCGCGATGCGACCCTACTTCGAGGTCGTCGCCGAGGGCTTGAAGGGCTTGGTCGACGGCAGCGACTTCTTCGATATGCACGCCGAGGATGTGGTGGTCGAATACATCATCACTGTCCCTGATTACCCGCACAAAGTCGTTGGGCGCGACGCGCTTGCCGAGTTGTACTCCGACTACGGGGATTCCATCGTGCAGTCCGGCAGCAGCGACGTGTACCGCTACTACGACCCCGCCAAGTCCGTAGTGGTTCTGGAGTACACCATTCACGGCACAGTGGTGCACACCGGAGCGTCCTACACCAACCGATTCATCTCGGTGATCAGAGTCAAGGACCGCAAGATCGTGCACTGGCGCGACTACCTGGACCCGTTGGCGGTGTTCGCTGCATTCAGCACAACGCCAGCACCCGGCACACACGAGTCCTGACGCCGCTCCCGGTCGCACCCCGGCGCCTGCTCTCTCCCTACCCTCTGGGCCGACTTGCGTTGCGCGTTGTTTACCTCCACCTGTTGTTATGGGGCTGCAGCGCTGTCGATGGTCGCCGGTCTGTTCGTGGAAAGGGTCGTCATGAGTGATGCCGCTTCGTCTGAGGTCCCCGGTTCCGCGTCGACGTCACCGCCAGTGATTCATTTGTCCGAGCTGCTAGGTCAGCCGGTCATCGCCAGGTCCGATGACACCGTCGGCAAGGTCGAGGACGTGGTGGTGCGTTTGGGGGGCGCCGACGTGTACCCGCCGGTGACGGGGCTGGTCGCCGGGATCGGCGGCAACCGGGCGTATGTGTCGTGGGAGCAGATCGCGGAGTGGGCTCACGGCCAGGTTCTGTTGTCGCAGAACAAGGTCAACCTGAGTGCGTTTGAGCGCCGGCCCGGCGAGGTGCTGCTGCGCGCCGATTTGCTCGATCATCGGCTGATCGATGTGCCGGCGGCGGAGTTGGTGCGTGCCTACGACGTCGAGTTGGAAGACACCGGGATGAACTGGGTGCTCGCGCGCCTCGATACTCGCGGCCGGGCGCGGCTGTTCGGGCTGATAAAGCCCGGTGGCGGCCACGCCAGCCGGGACTGGAAATCGTTCGAACCGCTGATCGGACACCAGCAGAGCAGTCTTGAGCGCCACGCCAGGTGGCGTTTTGGCAAGCTCAAACCGGCGCAGATCGCTGACTTGCTCGAAGACGCCGACAAGTGGGAGGGCGGCGAGATTCTCGAGCGCATTCACGGTGACCCCGAATTGGAAGCCGACGTCTTCGAAGAACTCGACCCTGATAAGGCCAACGAGCTGCTCGACAATATGAGTGACAACGATGTCGCCGGGGTGTTGGCCAGAATGCGGGCGGACGATGCCGCCGACGCCATCTTGGGGCTGCGTCAGTCTCGTCATCGCCGTGTGCTTGATCTGCTGCCTGCGGGTCAGCGCACCAAGGTGGTCACCCTGATGGGTTTCAACCCTGCCACCGCCGGTGGGTTGATGAGCGTTGATGTGGCTTCCTGCTCAACGGATGCCACTGCCACGCAGGCAGTTTCGGTTCTGGCGGGGGCCCGCACTTTGCAGCCCGAGGCGCTGCTGAACATCCATGTTCTCAATGAGGCCGATGAGCTGGTCGGTGTGGTATCGGTGATCGGGCTGCTGCAGTCGGCCCCTGATACGCCCGTGCTGGAAGTGGCCGACTTGGACCCGGTCCGGGTGACCCCGGAAGCTGACGTTACCGATATCGCCTTGCTGATGGCCGATTACAACCTCGTCAGTATCCCTGTCGTCGACGCACACGAACACGTCCTGGGTGTGGTGACCGTTGACGACCTCTTGGAGGCCACCGTGCCGAAAGGTTGGCGATGACGCGAACCTCCGCCACACCCGGTCCGCGAAACCTCCCCGGAGAACGGTAGTGGGTCAGTTTGAATCAATCGCTTTGGCGGGCCGCCTGATGCCGCCGGTGGTTAGAGCAGTTGCGTGATGATAGCGATGCCGACGATGATCAGGACGACACCGCCGAGGAGTTCGCCGCGTTGGCCCAGCGTGTTGCCCAAGACTCGGCCGAGTTCGAGACCGAGTAGGGACAGACCGACGCTGACGACGCGACTTCCCAAGCTGAATACGCGGGTTCGATTCCCGTCATCGGCTCCCAAGCTTTGGCTGTTTTTCATATGTGCGCCGCTTTGGACCCGCACACTGAGACCCGGGGGGCATCGTCAATGCCAAGAAGAAAGGCCCCCATCAAATGCCCTCACCTCGCTGGCTGACCAAACTGGCCATCCCCATCATGGCTGGCGCTGCCCTGGTTACTAGCTCTGCGATTGCGACCGCCGATCCCGTCAATGACGGGTACCTCGCTCAACTGCAGGGCCTCGGCTTCACTTGGCCGGAGGGCCACGAGGAGGCCCTCATCGGGATGGCCCAGCTCATCTGCGACGATCTCGGGTGGGGTTGGACTCCAGACCAGATTGCCCAGAGCGTCCACGCCAACTTGGACGGCAGGGGCATTCATTACGGACAAGTCGCATCCATGGTGAACCTCGCACGATCGACCTATTGCCCCAACCAGCGGTGCTGGGCCGCTCACTGCTGAGCGGTCCCCTGCGCTGCCTGGCCAGGACCTCGTTGTTCACCGACCACGCTCAGTTGGCGGGCCTCGGCGGGGTTCGGGCCATCGCCAAGAAATCGAGACGCCAAAGATCCTGAAATACGTTGCGCGCGAGATCCTCAACGTCCACTGCACCGGGCTGAGCTGCGCGATCCCCCGCCACCAGCGCGGCAATCTCTCGGATCGCGCGGCGTCCATCGACAAGCCGAATGAAGGGCACCTCGACTGCGCTCAGCGGCACCCTCGTGTGCGGCATGACGATGTCATTGCCGACCACACGGAAAAGCGCTCGTATCACCGGGATGTAGCCAAGAGCTTCCGCAGAAGAGAAGTCGACCGCGTAGTCCGCCTTTGGCCTGTCGGGGCGGCACGCCACAAAGCTGTGACTTGTGTTCAGCGCATGGAGGCGTTCCATCAACGACCAGATCTCGACGTCGGGCAAGGCGTTCAGAGCTGATGACAATCGATCCGGCAGCGTGAGACTCTCGTGCGGATAGTAGAGGGATTTGAAGAGCCACTCCTGAAAGACCAGGCCCGCCGACGTAACCAGATCCATACACTCCGCGACCGTGTAACAACGGTGCCGCCCGTGCAGAAACGTGTCCACCACGCTGGTATCAGCATTCAGGTCTAGCGAATTTTTCAGATAGGTCAGTACGGGGTGGTCGGCCGGCAGCAGCGCAATCGTTTCCCTGACCACCTGCACCGACGAGTCGTCTTGGCCCAGTCCAAGGTCGTGGAAGAACGACGCCAACAGATCGACGCCGATCCGGCCGTACTTGGCATAGAGCATCACGCTCGCGACGCCGTCCGGCCGCAGGCATCCGGCGAGGGCTAGCATCCCCTTGGCTGGGTCAGCCAAGTGGTGCAGAACGCCGACGCATACAACCAGGTCGAAGTCGAGACCCAATGCCGACAGCTCTTCGATCGGGAGCAGATGCAGTTCGAGGTTCTGCAGGCCGTGCATATCTTTCAGATATTGCAGGTGATCCAGCGACGGCTGGCTGATGTCGATGGCCACGACTTTCGCTGACGGGTTTTTGAACGCAAGGCATGCGGCCTGGTTGGCGCCACAACCGGCGACCAAAATATCGAGACCAGGCGGGTATTCGCGGTCGGGCCAGTAGACGCGATGAGCGTGGACGGGGTCCGTCGGGTCATAGTTGCCGGCGTTCCACTCATCGAGGTCGTGGATCGGCGTGGGATACACCCATCGCTGATATTGACGCGCCACGACATCGTCGCGCGGATCGGTTTCCAGCTACACCACCCCTTTGAATGCTTTCAGCAGGAGTTATACGGCCGCGCCTGCGTAACCGCAAGAACGCCGGTGCGCCTCTCCCCAGCGTGGCCACGTCCGGGCCGAGTTGCGTTGTGCTTTGTTTACCTCAGGCTGTTGCTATTGGGTTGCAGCGCCGTCGAGGGTCGCCGGTCTGTTCGTGGAAAGGCTCGTCATGAGTAATGCCGCTTCGTCTGAGGTCCCCGGTTCCGCGTCGACGTCGCGAGCAATCCATTTGTCCGAGCTGCTAGGTCAGCCGGTCATCGCCAGGTCCGATGACACCGTCGGCAAGGTCGAGGACGTGGTCGTGCGGTTAGGGGGAGCCGACGTCTACCCGCCAGTGACGGGGCTGGTCGCCGGGATCGGCGGCAACCGGGTGTATGTGTCGTGGAAGCAGATCGCGGAGTGGGCGCACGGCCGGGTCCTGTTGTCGCAGAACAAGGTCAACCTGCGCGCGTTTGAGCGGCGGCCCGGCGAGGTGCTGCTGCGTGCCGATCTGCTCGATCATCGACTGATTGACGTGCCGGCCGCGGAGTTGGTGCACGCCTACGACGTCGAGTTGGAAGACACCGGGACGAACTGGGTGCTGACGCGCCTCGATACCCGCCGTCCGCCGCGCCTGTTCGGGCTGATACACGCCGGTGGCGGCAACGCCAGCCGAGACTGGAAATCGTTTGAACCACTGATCGGGCACCAGGAGACCAGTCTTGAGCGCCGCGCCAAGGGGCGTTTTGGCAAGCTCAAACCGGCGCAGATCGCTGACTTGCTCGAAGACGCCGACAAGCGTGAGGGCGGCGAGATTCTCGAGCGCATTCACGGTGACCCCGAGTTGGAAGCCGACGTTTTCGAAGAACTCGACCCTGATAAGGCCAACAAGCTGCTCGCCAATATGAGTGACACCGATGTCGCCGGGGTGTTGGCCCGAATGCGGGCTGACGATGCCGCCGACGCCATCTTCGAGCTCCGTCAATCTCGTCGCCGTCCTGTGCTGGAGCTGCTGCCTGCGGGTCAGCGCACCAAAGTGGTCACCCTGATGGGTTTCAACCCTGCCACCGCCGGCGGTTTGATGGGGGTTGATGTGGCGTCGTGCCCGACGGATGCTACTGCCGCGCAGGCGATTTCGATTCTGGCGGGGGCCCGTACGTTGCAGCCCGAGGCGCTGCTGAACATCCATGTTCTCAGTGCGGCCGGTGAGCTGGTCGGTGTGGTGTCGGTCATCGGGCTGCTGCAGTCGGCCCCTGATACGCCGGTGCTGGATGTGGCCGACTTGGATCCGGTCCGGGTTACCCCGGCAGCTGACGTGACCGATATCGCCTTGCTGATGGCCGATTACAACCTGGTCACCATCCCTGTCGTCGACGAACACGATCACGTCCTGGGTGTGGTGACCTTTGACGATCTCTTGGAGGCCACAGTGCCAGAAGATTGGCGGCGACGCGAACCTGCACCACGCCCGATCCGCGAAACCTCAGCGGAGAACTCGGATTTGGACAACCAGGGCGGACCGACCCGTGACTGAGCCAACGGGCCAGGGTTCGGTGTCGGACACCGCTCGTGAGGTTCTCAGTACTTCGGCGGTGCTGGACAGTGCGCACCTCGGCGACATTGAGGGCGCGTTCGGCCGGATCCGGGTGGATGCGACCGATCACGGACGCACGCTCAAGACACGATTGACCACGTTGCTGGCGATCGTCGGTCCGGGCCTGATCGTCATGGTCGGCGATAACGACGCTGGTGGTGTGGCGACGTACAGCCAGGCGGGGCAAAACTACAGCTACAGCCTTTTGTGGGTGTTGTTGCTGCTGATTCCGGTTCTGATCGTCAACCAGGAGATGGTGGTTCGACTCGGAGCGGTCACCGGAGTAGGACATGCGCGGTTGATCAACGAGCGTTTTGGCCGTGGCTGGGGCTGGTTTTCGGTCGGCGACCTGTTCTTGTTGAACTTCTTGACGATCGTGACAGAATTCATCGGGATATCCTTGGCTGCAAGCTATTTCGGTATTTCTAGGTACATTGTCGTTCCCATCTCGGCCATCGCCCTAGTGGCGATCATGGCCTCGGGGAGTTTCCGGCGTTGGGAGCGGGCCATGTTCGCGTTCATCGCGGTTACGTTGCTGCAGATTCCAATGCTGTTGTTGTCTCATCCGCAATGGGGCGCCGCTGCCCGTTATTTCGTCGTACCCGGCATCAAAGGTGGGCTCAGCTCGGATGCGGTGCTGCTGATAATCGCGGTCGTCGGAACTACGGTCGCCCCTTGGCAGCTTTTCTTCCAACAGTCCAACATCGTCGACAAACGCATCACACCGCGCTTCATCGGCTACGAACGCGCAGACACCACCATCGGCGCGTTTGTCGTCGTCATTGGCGCAGCAGCATTGGTGATGACCGCGGACTGGGCATCACGCTCCACCGGACACTCGACGGACTTCGTCGATGCCGGCGCGATTGCGCGACTACTGGCTCGGCACAGCAATGTCTTGGGATGGATGTTCGCGATCGTGCTCCTCGACGCGTCCATCATTGGCGCGGCCGCAGTCACGCTGTCCACCAGCTACGCCTTCGGTGACGTCTTCGGTCTCAAACACTCCTTGCACCGCGGGTTTTCCGACGCCAAAGAGTTCTATTTCTCCTACACCGGTATGGTCGGCGCCGCCGCGGCAATCGTGCTGATCCCAGGCGCACCGCTGGGGCTGATCACCACCGCCGTGCAGGCACTCGCCGGTCTGCTCTTGCCCAGCGCCAGCGTGTTTCTGCTGCTGTTGTGCAACGACCGAGAAGTGCTCGGCCCGTGGGTGAACCGCCGCTGGCTCAACATCGTCGCCGGTTTCATCGTGTCGACGTTGCTCCTATTGTCGGGAATCTTGATGGCCACCACCCTGTTCCCGGACGTCAACGTCGTCGCGGTCACCGAGTACCTGGTGGTCGCTATCGTGATCGCCGTCATTGTTGCTGTCGGCGCATTGAGATGGCTCGAACGCCGTCACGGCCCGCAACCACCCCCGCCGCCCCTGCCGACCGGTGTGGATAAAACACAGTGGCGGATGCCGCAGTTGGCGCTATTAGACCCGGTGACATGGTCTTCAGGCACCAAACTGGGCATGCTGGCGCTGCGCGGCTACCTGGTAATAGGCGCGGTGCTGCTGGTCGTCAAAGCCGTCCAACTCGGAAGCCACTAAAACAACGGCCGCGTCAGCGACCCCGCCGGTGCCGGACGACAGACGCAATGGCTACCAACAGGAGCAACCCCACGATCACCACAGCACCGGCGACCTGCTGGGCATGGCTGTAATCGGGTAACTGGTCAGGTTCAGGTACAGACGCCACCCAGAAAATCATCGTTAACCCCCTAACGCATGGCATGGGCGCTGCGGTTGGTCAGGTGAGGAAGGCGGCGAGGCCGGCGGCGAAGGCGAAGTAGAGCAGGGCGCTCAGGGCAAGTCGCGTGGGCGTCAGTTTGTGGTTGCGGATGGTCGCCAGGAGGTAGGCGATGGCGGCCATGGTGACGGCGCCGGACCATAAGAGGGCATGGTCGAGGCGCCAGTCGGTGAACAGCAGGCCCAGGCCGCTGGGAACGGTGGCTTGGATCATCATCGCGCCGGAGATGTTGGCAAGGGCGAGTTGGGTTTTGCCTTGCCGAACCCAGATAATCGCGTTCATGATCTCGGGCAGTTCGGTGGCGATCGGGGATAGCAGCAGGGCCGTGACGGCGCCGGACAGTCCGAGCATGGGGCCGACGGCGTCGAGCTGGTAGACGAACAGTTGTGAAGACACGAAGATCACCGCGAGTGCGCCGAGCGTTTGGGTCAGTACGGCTGCATTGGCCGGTTGGGCTGCGCGGGGTTGGAGCTTGAGGGGCGCTAGTTCTTCGCCGACGTCGCCGAGTTGGCCGCCGCGGATTTCTCGCCAGAAGTAGACGGCGTAGACGGCGAAGAACAGCAACCCGAGCCAGGGTTTAATCGCGAAAGCCACCAGGCCCAGTGCGACTTTGACCACAAAGACCGCCATAAACCACCGCTGGTCGCGGGCCAGGCGCGCCGTTTGAACGGTATCCGCCAAATCGGCGCCGCAGTCGCGGGTGTCGCGCTGGATCGCGGCGCGCTCAACGAGGCGCGCCGCCCCGACTCCGACGAGGACCTTCTCGCGGCTGCGCCTGCGGCGCTGCAATAGCAGCATGGTGCCGGTCACCCCGTAGGCGACGGTTGCCAGCACCAGTGGACCGCCCATCGCCGCGCCGACACCGATGTTGCGGACCTCAGCGGTTGGGCCGGTGGTGACCGCGACGAGGGTGACCACCGATTCCGGCAACGCTGTCCCGAATGCGGCCAAGACGGTACCCACGGCCATCGAGCCGAGGTTGAGACGTCGCCCCAACCATTCCACGGCATTGACGAACCACTCGCAGGACAGATAAATCGCTACCGCACAGGCGATCAGGAGCACGACATGAACCACGAGAGCCCCTGCCTTCCTCACTCCCCTGGAGCAGACGTTGGACCTTGCGTCCGGATTGCTCCCAATCCTGCTCACATTTTGATGATTGCGCAAGTGTTAGAATATTTCGGTCAGGCGAATTGCAACGTCGGGAATGCACCAGAATGGATGCCGCCATGGCGCAACAAAAAGATCGGGAAGCCGAAACCGTGAAGCGGGGTCCTTTGCACGCCGAGCCGACCGCACCCCAGCTGGCGTCCGCGGCGAGCACTTTCGCGCTGTTGAGCAACTCGGCGCGGCTGTACGTGCTGTGGCTGGCGGCCCAGGGCAGCCACGACGTCACGGCTCTGGCTGAGCGCACCGGCGTCGGTGTGGCCACCATGAGCCAACACCTGACCAAGCTTCGCCTGGCCGGCTTGATCAGCGCCCGTCGAGAAGGGCGGCACCACATCTACACCGTCGACGATCCACACGTTCTCACGCTGGTCCAGCAGATCTTCGCCCACATCGCGCCCGACGGCAGCCTCGCACCCGACCCGCCGCTCAAAGGCTGAGTTGCCTACGGTTTGCGACCGTTCGGAACCGACGGGTCGATCTGGCGCGGCGCGGGAAGGGCCACCATGGACGACTGGAAAGGGAGACTTGCAGCCGAGCAATAGGCCGTCCCATATTGAGGGCCATGCCGCACTCGCCTAAATATATCCCGCTGCAATTGATTTCCCGATACGAGCAGCCGCCATACAACCGATTACCGGGCCGGTAGCTTAATCGCCTATGGGTGCTTTGGACGGACGCGTGGCCTTGATCACCGGTGGGGCTCGAGGGCAGGGGCGCGCACATGCATTGGCATTGGCAGCCGAGGGGGCCGACATCGTGGCGGCCGATGCCCCCGATGCGATGACGGGCCTGACCTACCCCCTAGGCACCGAGGACGATTTACAAGAGACGGCAAAGCTGGTTGAAGCGCTGGGACGGCGGTGCTTGCCGCTAACGCTGGACGTGCGCAATTCGGTCGCCGTCGGCGCCGCGATCGAGCAAACGGTCGCCGACATGGGCAGCCTCGACATCGTGGTGGCTAACGCCGGGATCGTCAGCACCGGGCGACTGGAAGAGGTCACCGACGGGGTTTGGCAGCAGCTGGTCGACACCAACCTGACCGGGGCATTTCACACCTTGCGGGCGGCCATACCGGTGATGCGACAGCAGCGGTTCGGGCGGATCGTCGTGACCTCGTCGATGGGCGGCCGAATGGGCATCCCCGAGCTGGCCGCGTACAACGCCACGAAGTGGGGTGTCATCGGCCTCGCAAAGTCCGTTGCCCTGGAGGTCGCCAAAGAGGGCATCACGGTCAACGTCATCTGCCCGACCACAACTCAAACACCGATGGTGCAACCCGCTGGCGGCGACGACATCCCAGACGATCTAGTGCGCCGGATGATGAAAGCCAATCCAATACCTCAGCCATGGCTGCAGCCCGAGGACGTCAGCCGCGGCGTGCTGTACCTGGTGACCGATCCCGGGGTCATCACCGGCAGTGTTCTTGAGATTGGCCTCGGCGGCAGCGCCCGCATCCATTGACGCCAGCTCGCGGTGGTCGCAGAACGCGACACGCTCGAACAGGCGTCTCGCTCTGTGGTCAAAACGTGACAAAGGCGTGATCGAATTGCCCACGCGGCCTTACACTTCCACTCTTCGCGGCGCACCTACGATCCCAATTGGAGCCGTGTCGATTAAAGGGGTCGGAACCATGCGGGCGGTTGTTCGGTGCGTTTTTGCGGTGATTGTGATCGCTGCGGCCGTGGTTGTCGGACCGGCCAGAGTTAGCCGGGCAGCGGCGAATCAGTCGGAAAGGTTCGCCGTCACATCGGTTTTGCCAACGCGCGGCGATGTGGTGGGTGTGGCGCACCCAGTGGTGGTGACGTTCAGCGCGCCCGTCGCCAACCGGCACGCGGCCGAGCGTGCCATTGACATCAAAACGACGCCCGCGATGATCGGCAAGTTCGAATGGCTGGACACCGACGTGGTCCAGTGGGTTCCCGACGGATTCTGGCCGGCGCACAGCACGGTGGCGCTCTCGGTGGGTGGCCTGTCGACGGACTTCAGAACGGGTCCCGCCGTGCTCGGTGTTGCTGATATCTCAGATCACACGTTTACCGTGGCCATCGACGGAGTAGGGGCGGGACCTACGCCTCCACTGCCAGCGCCGCACCACCGACCGCACTGGGGAGAACAGGGCGTAATGCTGGCCTCGATGGGTAGGCCGGAATTTCCGACACCTGTCGGCTCCTACACGGTGCTGTCCAAGGAACGCTCGGTGATTATGGATTCGAGCAGCGTCGGCGTCGCGCTCACCGATCCCGCGGGCTACCGGGTCCCGGTGGATTACGCCGTACGTATAACCCGCCGTGGCATCTTCGTGCATTCAGCTCCGTGGGCCATCAATTCACTTGGGCTGGAGAATGTCAGCCACGGCTGCGTCAGCCTGAGCCCAGCGGACGCTGAGTGGTACTACAACACGGTCAACGTCGGCGACCCAGTCATAGTGAAGGAATAGCAGCGGCGACGCCCGCCGAATTACGTTGCAACACACGGGAAAACGTTCGAGCGATGGCAGGATGTCGAGCGCAGGTTTGGCGACGTGTTTGTCTCCGCGTTAACGCAGTGGCCCGTACCCGATTCGATCTAGGACGCAGGCGCAGCCGCCGCCTACGCCGGAGGGCCAGGTAGAATCGGGTGACCGGGCGCAGGACCGCCGGTCGGCGTCGCACCAGTCGGCGCATCCTTACCCGCAAGGCCACCCACGCCAGTGAGTAATGCGCCCCCGGGTGCCGGGGCATCCGCTATCACGGGAGCACCGACGGGCAAACCCACCGGAGCACCAACCGGCGCTGGGGCACCCGCGCCGGCCGGAACCGGAGCACCAACCGGCACTGGGGCACCCGCGCCCGCAGGCACCGGCGCGCCCGCCGGAGCACCGGCTGGCACCAGAGCAGCCGCCGCAGGTCCAGCCGCGCCGGAGAGTGCAGCGGCAGCAGGCGCAGGCGGAACGCACACCGGCGCGACCACCGGTCCGCCGGCGACTGCCGCCGGTGCAGTTTCGCCCGCAATTCCCTGGACGCACGAATAGCCGCCCGTTCTCAGCGAGGCAGCAGCAGCGTCCGGGCTCAACGCCATGGCGGCCCCGCACAACCCGACGCCGGCAATAACTTTGATACCGAGTCGATCAAAGATCGCCATCAAGCGTCAGCTCCTTTATTCTTTATTTGCCCAAAAGGTGCAGCACGACCCAATTGTTCACAGAGTTGATCTTGAAGACGAGCCGCGTCGCACAACCGTTCTCGAATGGTGACGCTATGGTGACGTTTGGCCGGCGCTGATCCCCCGACGAAGGGCGCAATTCCGCGGAACCTCCATTACCGTATTCCGCCTCGACGTCCGGTTAAACTGTGCGTTCTCAAAGGAGTTGGCTCATGTGCGCTCGTAGCGGTCGCTTCATCGTTCCGACAGCTGTGCTACGCAGCCTCGCCGAGGACGAATCGATCCCGGCAGAGTCGCGACAGGCCATACGCGATTGTGTCGCGGTCGAGGAAGCGTGGCGACGACTGCGAAACGCCCAGACCGAGGCGATACAGGCGAGTCTTCTTGCCACCGGGATCACCACCTTGCAAGTTGCCGGTGTGCTGGCGTCTATACCAGCGGTAACGGTCTACGACTGTAAAAACACTCGATCGCTGCCCGGCTCACCCGTCGCGAATCCCGGTAGCAGCTCGGACATCACCGCGAGACGCGCCTTCGACACAACCCACGCTGTCGTCGATTTCTATCGGCAGTGCTTTGGGCGGAACTCGGTTGACGATGCCGGCATGACACTGATGTCGTCGATCCACTACGGGGTGCGCTACGACAACGCCTTCTGGAATGGCGCTCAGATGACATACGGAGACGGAGACGGCCAAGTATTCACCGACTTCACGAAAGCGGATGACGTGATCGGCCACGAGTTAACGCACGGCGTTACCCAATTCACCGCGGGCCTCGACTACACCGACGAGCCAGGTGCTCTCAACGAGAGCGTCTCCGATGTGTTCGGTGCGATGTTTCATCAGTGGCGCAGGAAGCAGACCGCCGTCCAAGCGGACTGGCTCATCGGCGCAGCGGTGCTCGGTCCGGTGGCAATTGCGAAGGGCTACACGTGCCTGCGCAACATGGCTCAACCGCGCTCTCAACAGTGCCTGTCGCCGCAGCCGTCGCACTACAGCGACTACGTTCCCGGCGGGGATCCGCACGAGAACAGCGGCATCCCAAATCACGCCTTCTACCTCGCGGCGATGACTATTGGTGGACGCTCCTGGGAAAAGGCCGGAAAAGTCTGGTATGCGGCGCTGACTAGTCCTAAAGCTCACGCGTCGATGGGGATGGCAGAGTTCGCCACGCTAACCCGCGCCGCCGCCAGATCGTTATTCCGCAGCGATACCAACGTATATCGTGGGGTGGACGACGCATGGACGCGAGTCGGCATTCCAGCGGCCGACATCTCCGTCTGACCTGTTGTCGAGCCAGGACGATCGAGGCACAGCAATGCAGGATCGCTACATCATCGAACGACGTGGCGGTTTCGCCGGCCTGAAGGCCAGCGGCGCCGTCGATGGTGACGCACTGCATCCTGACGATCGCAAAACGCTGGAACACCTCCTCGACAGCGAAGAACCATTTGCCAGGGATCCCGGAGCCGACCGCTACACCTACGTCGTGACGCGCGAAAACGCATTAGGAAGCACTACCCGTGAGATTCCTGAAAGCGTGCTGCCCAGTGCGGTGGCAAGTGTTGTCACGCCGGAGATCTGATCACAGCACACGACCCGTGCTCCAGCGGCCTCAGCTCGTCATTGAGCAAGCAGATTGACGACGCCGGTGAAGACACTCGGCATCGCCGCTGCGGCCGGCACGATGCGCCCCCGTATAGCCGGAAAGGCGCTCGCCTGAAGTAAGGCCGCGGTCAGCGTTCGATAACGCCGGGTCATCTGGCGCCATTGGCGGTCGTAGGTGTCCGGGCGCTCCGCGACAACAGCTTTCACCAACAGCTCCGCGGCGCCGAAGGCCAGGCCGAGACCCTCACCGGTGAGAGCGTCGACGTAGCCCGCGGCATCACCGACCAACAGAACCCGACCCGCGGCTCGGCTTGAAACCCGCTGGCGCAGCGGCCCGGCAGCCCGATCGGGCTCATGCGGCCGACCCTCGATCCGCTCTCGCAACGCGGGAAACTCGGCGAGGTGAGAATCGAATCCGCCACGACGAGACTTCAGCACCGCTACGCCCACGCAGTCGTCGGCTATCGGCGTCACGTAGGCCTCGGCACCGGGCGCCCAATGCACCTCGACGTAGTCCGACCACGGCGCCGTCCGCACATGCCGTCGGATGCCCCACCGGCGGGCACCCGGGCTCGATTGCTCCAGGCCCAAAGACCGGCGGATCGGCGAATGCAGCCCATCGGCGGCGGCGAGGTAACGTGCCCGCCAATCCCCGGCGCGGACAGACGCCGCGTCTTGGCTTACCTCACCGATTTCGTCATGGCAGATCCGCACGCCCGCGCTGGCGGCAGCGTCGAGAAGCGCGCTGTGCAGCACGGTTCGGCGCACCCCGCGCCCTGCGCCATGCCTGAAGCGCGCCTCGACGTGTCGGGTGCCGTCCTGGTAGCTGATCCCCCGGAACGGCTTGCCGTGGGGGTACACGCCGAGACGCTGCAAATGCCGCAGCGTGTGTGGCATCAGCCCTTCACCGCAGGCCTTGTCGATCGGTCCGCTACGCCGTTCGACGACGACCACTTCCAATCCGGCTTTGGCGCCGTTGATCGCAGTAGCCAATCCGGCCGGGCCACCGCCGACGACGAGGAGATCAATCATCCCAGGCTCACTAGTGCAGCGTTTTCAGTGTGAATTCGCGTCCGCAGCAAGACCGCGTTGAGAACCGAGAACACCAGCGCGGTCATCCACGCGGTGTGCACCAGCGGCAGCGCAAAGCCTTCGGCGATCACCGCGACGTAATTCGGATGCGGCAGAAAGCGATACGGGCCACCGATGATCCGCGCCGCACCCGGTATCACGATCACCCGGGCATTCCACTGATATTTCAGGGTGCTGATGCACCACCAGCGCAACGCCTGTGCGGCAATGACAATCGTGAGCATCGGCCAGCCCAGCGCCGCAATGAAGGGGCGGTGCAACACGATCGGCTCGGCCAGACATCCCACCAGCAGCCCAGTGTGCAGCGCCACCATCACCGGATAGTGTCCGGCGCCGAATTCGACGCCGCCGTGCGCCTGGCTCCAGGCGCGGTTACGTTTGGTCACAACAAGTTCGGCCAGGCGCTCCACGGCGACCGCGCCAATCAACAGCACGTACCAGTTCATGGCAATCAGCGCCAGCGCAGCATGACGAGTTCGGAGCAGAAGCCCGGACCCATTGCCATCATCAGCCCGGGGCTGCCCGCGGCCGGGCGCTTGGCGATGGTGTCGCGCAACACGTGCAGCACCGATGCCGACGAGAGATTGCCGACCTCGCTGAGCGAACGCCACGTCAATTCGAGCGCGTCGTCGGGCAATCCGAGTGAGCCGACGATCGACTCGATGACTTTCGGACCACCGGGATGGCTGACCCAGGTAGGAACATCGGCGATTTTCAAACCGTGGGCTGCAAGGAACTTCGTGACGTCCTCGGGCAGATACGTCTCGACGACGGTCGCAACGTCCGGAGAAAGGATGAGGCCGAACCCGGTGGAGCCGACGTTCCAGCCCATCGTGTTTTGCGAGTCAGGATAGAGATGGCTCCGGGATCCGAGGACGTCGGGGCCCGCGGCGCCGATCTTCTCAGCGCGCCGTGCGCCGACGGAGACCACCGCCGCAGCACCGTCGCCGAACAGAGCGGTGCCGACCAGGCTGGCGATCGAGCGTCCGGCCGCGGGGTAGGTCAACGAGCACATCTCGACGGCGACCAAGACCGCGACGTCGTCGGGTGCACCGCGCAGGTAGTCGTTGAGTCGGGCCACCCCGGCAGCCCCTGCGACGCAACCCAGGCCGAACAACGGCACGCGACGCACATCTGGTCGCAGTCCCAGCCGAGAAGCGATGCGAGCGTCGACGGACGGAACGGCGATACCGGTGACGGTGGTCGAGAAGATGACATCGACGTCCTGGGGTTGCAATCCCGCCTCATCGAGCGCCGCGGCCAGTGCCGCACAACCGAGCTCCACCGCATTCTCGATGAAGATGTTGTTCGCGTCGCCGAAGTCGGTCAGCGACGCGTACTCCTCGAGAGGCCGCACCAGGTAGCGGCTGTTGACCTTGGAGCTCGCATGCAGCTTGCGCAGGATGTCCTCGCATCCATCGAAAGCCGGTAACGCGGCGAGCATGTCGGTGATCTCGCTCTGCGCATACCGGTGCTCCGGCAGTGCGCCCTGCACGCCGGCGATGACGCTGCCAGCGGCTTGAACACCAAACTTGTTGCGGCTCGATGACTTTTTCACTTTTACTCATCCTTCTCTGAGCGTGTTCCTTGCGGGCGTCGTTGCCGCATTTGGCATGCAGTGCCATCCACGTGGCCTCTCGGCACACGGACGGCGCGTCTTTCGCTGTCCCCGATCGAGATCGGGCCAGCGGCGTGGGCCCCCACCAGCAATGGCCACGGGTTGTGCGAACCCGGGGCCGAATACGCCCTCGCTGATAACACGAGCGCGGCTGCTGATTGGTTCGGTCGGAGGCCCATCAGTCGGGCAGCGGTAGGTTGCGATGCCCCTCCGAAGGCCTCCAGCCATGAGGACCACCCGCCTACGTGAAACTCATTTCAACGGCCGATGACTTTTGTCAACAGTCGGTGACTTGGAACCTACGCGCACCCCGACCACTTGTCAACAGCGGATGACATATAGGGTTTCATGATGCCCGAGACCCGCCCTCGCGATGCCGCTCAGACGCGGGCCGACATCCTGGCCGCCGCACGCCGTCGATTTGCGGCGCAGGGGTTCGAGCGCACCACGTTGCGCGCTATCGCCGCGGATGTAGGAGTGGATGCGGCTTTGGTGATCCGCTACTTCGGCAACAAGCAAGACTTGTTCGCGACGGCCACCGAATTCAGGATCGATCTGCCCGACCTGTCGGGCGCCGACCCAGACGACATCGCGGACATGCTGCTGCCTCGCTATTTCGCGGTGTGGGAGGACGACCATTCGTTCCTGGCGCTGTTGCGCGCGGCAATGACCAGCCGGGTTGCGGCCGATACCTTGAACCAGACGCTGGCCACCCATGTCGCGCCCACCCTGATGGGTGCCACCCCGGACAACCACATGACGCGCATCGCGCTGACGGACGCGTTCGTGATCGGGCTGGCGGCAACCAGATCCGTTCTGGCCAATCCGCCGGTGGCCAACCTCAGCCGTGAAGAACTCAGCCGGTGGGCTGCCCCGGTCTTTCGTCAGCTCCTGGTCGGGCCGGCGCCGTCGTGATCATGCGTGCGGGTAAACAGCCATCCGGAGTCTCGGCATGACCTCGGTGCGACCTCGCAATGCCAGCCGAACTCGCGCCGACATTTTGGCGGCAGCACGTCGCCGTTTCGGGGCTGAAGGATATGAACGCACGACCTTGCGCGCCGTCGCGGCGGACGTCGGTGTGGATGCGGCGCTGGTGATCCGCTACTTCGGCAGCAAGCAGAACTTATTCGCAGCAGCAGCCGATTTCGCGATCGAACTGCCAGATCTGTCGCGCGTTGATCCCGACGAGGTCGGGAATATTTTGTTAGAGCGATTCTTCGCGGTATGGGAGGAAGACGAGACGTTCGTGGCGCTGTTGCGGGCGGCGATGACGAGCCGGCTCGCGGCCGAGACATTGCGGCAGGTGTTCGCACAGCAGATCGCACCCAAGCTGGTCACCGCCACTCCGGACCACCCCGTGCAGCGGGCAGGGCTGACCGGCGCCTTCGTCATCGGGCTTGCGATGACCCGCTACGTGCTGGTGAATCCGCCGGTGGCCAACCTGAGCCGCGAGGAACTCTGTCGCTGGGCTGCGCCAGTGATTCGGCAGTTGCTCACCGGACCGGCAGCGTCGTAGCTCACGACTAGCGGATGTAGACCTCCCCGCCGGTGGGGTATCCACCGCCATGGGTGGTGATGTGGACGTGGTCGTAGTGGCCGTAGCCGGATCCTGATGGCCCGCTGGGGGTGTAGTAGGTGCCCCGCCAGATGGCGTCTTGCAACGCGAATCGACTCGCGTTCTTGAGCGCGAAGGCCACGATCTGGTTTCCGAGCGCTATGCCCGCCGCGCTACTGGGGTTGGGAATCATCACATCGATCGCCAAACCCTGCGGATGCCATCTCAGTGCGTCGGGTCGCACGCCGCCCATGCTCTTGATCTCGGGGAACGCCACGCTGATACTGCGAGCGGCCAAAATCGTCTTGACCTGGAGGCCCCGCTCCGGAGCGATTCCCACGGGCAAAACCTGCGGGACATATTTTGGAACCACTCGCCATCGTGATGCCCTCGATGCCGGCTGCTCCTCACCGGGGCCGGCACTCACGCTGGACGGAGCCCACGACGACGACGCTGGTGCGCCCGCCATGACCTGGACGCAGCACGGCGCAGCCGCCCCAGCAACCGAATCGGCGTCACTACGGGGGGTGGATTGATATGCACTTCCACCGAGGGCAAATAAAGCGGCGGCCGGAGCCGCCACTACAGCCACTGGGACCGGCACTTTCCGCCGGCTGCTGGCTAATCGGTGACGACCCACGGCGAGCAGCTTACGGGCAAATCAAGAAATAGTCACGATCGGGTAACGACCCTTTCACATCGGCCAGCTGCTCGACGCGGGCGCAAAACGGAGAGCGCCGGCCGGGGGCAGGGGCCGTCGTTTGTCGATCGATATCGCGTCGAGTATCAGCGCGACGTAGCGGCGCCAGCCGTCGCTGTTCGAATCCATCGTCCACAGCACGCTGTGCAGCATCGCGATCAGACGCGGCAGATCGTCGTCGACCAGGTCGGCACGGACGACACCGGCCTGCTGGCCTCGCTGGGCAAGCTCGCTCAGCGCCTCATACAGCGAGGTCGAGATGTCGGGGGTGAGCGACCCGGCCATGCGCGCCGCGGTCAGCAGGTTGTGTTCGCGGGCGCCCAGCGATATCGCCGCGTCGATCAGTTGGGCGAGGCCGCGCAACGGGTCATCGGCGTGCCGGACGGCCTCGATCGTCGGCGTCAGGTCCTCGGCGATGCATTGATCCAGCGCAGCCCTGATCAGCTCGGCCTTGGTCGGAAACCTGCGATAGAGCGTTCGCTCGCCGACTCCTGCGCGACGGGCGATCGCCTCGATGGGTGCCTCCGGCCCCAGCTCGTCGTAGACGTCCCGTGCCGCCCGCAGGATCCGCCGGGCGTTACGTGCGGCGTCCGCCCGCAACGGTCGGTCGGAAACCGCGGTCATAGCGACAGCGTAACTGACAGTTGACTGCCAATCAGCCGGGTCCTACGCTCGGGTAATTGACAGACAGCTGACACTTATAAGGAAACGTTTGTGACGGCAACAACTTCCGATTCCCACTCCGAGACCGAGCTTCCGGTCATTCCGGCCCAACGGGCTGCGCACTGTCCCCTGCATCCCCCGCCTGAATTCGTCAACTGGCGAGAAGAGCCTGGACTGCGACGGGCGATGTGGGGCGGCCAGCCGACCTGGATCGTGAGCCGCTACCAGGACATCAGGGCCGCGCTGGTGGACCCGCGGCTGTCCGCGGACACCATCTCGACCTCCATCAGACCGTCGAGCGACGAAGGCACGCCGGTGATCTTCGCGCGGACCGACGATCCCGAGCATCATCGGTTGCGGCGGATGATGACCAGCCAATTCACCTTCCGGCGCTGCGAAGCGATGCGGCCGCAGATCCAGGTACTGGTCGACCAGTACCTGCACACGATGATCGACAACGGGCCGCCGGCCGATATCGTGCGCGACTTCGCCTTGCCGGTGCCGTCGTTGGTGATCGCGCTGCTGCTGGGCGTACCGCCCGAGGATCTCGGGCTCTTCCAGCACAACACCACCCTTGGATTGGACACAAGCTCGTCCGACGAGCAAAAGGCCCAGGCCTTCGCGGCGATGTTTGTCTACATCGAGGAGTTGGTGAAGCGCAAAGAGCGCGAACCCGGCGACGATTTGATCAGCCGGCTTGTCACCGACTACGTTGCGACCGGGCAACTCAGCCGCGAGACCGCGGCCATGAACGGCGTCATCATGATGCAGGCCGGCCACGAAACCACCGCCAACATGATTTCGTTGGGAACTGTTGCGCTGCTGGAGCATCGCGACGTCTTCGAACGGCTCGGTCGAACCGACGATCCGGCCGTGATCGCCAACGCCATCGAAGAGCTCATGCGCTATCTCACCATCGTGCACGCCCAAGTGGATCGGGTGGCGACCGAAGACCTCACACTCGGCGGTCAGTTCATCCGCGCCGGAGACAAGCTCCTGATGAACCTGCCCGCCGGAAACTGGGACAGCGAATTCATCGACAACCCAGAGACTTTCGATATCGACCGGAACGCCCGGGGACACTTGGGCTTCGGCTACGGTGTGCACCAATGTATCGGAGCCAACCTGGCTCGAGTCGAAATGCAAGTCGCATTTGCGACGCTGGCGCGGCTCCTACCTGGACTGCAATTGGCGGTATCGCCGGATGCACTGCGATTCAAAGACTCCGACATCTACGGGATGAAGGAGCTACCGGTCATCTGGTGACTCAGGGAGATTCAGTGCCATCGAGCAACGACATGCGGTTCGACGATCAGGTTGCGGTGATCACCGGCGCCGGCGGAGGCCTGGGCAAGCAGTACGCGCTGCTGCTGGCATCGCGCGGCGCGCGCGTCGTCGTCAACGACACCGGCGATTCGGTGACCGGAACTGGCTCGAACACCGACGCCGCACACGCTGCCGCAGAGGAGATACGCCGGCAGGGCGGTGAGGCAGCCGCCGACACCAACAGCGTGACCAGTCCCGAAGGCGGACAGGCGATCATCGACACCGCCCTGCGCAGCTGGGGACGGGTGGACATCGTGATCAACAACGCGGGCATCGTCTGCGACGCGCCGTTCGAGGACGTCACCGCCGATCGGCTTGCACCCCTGTTGGATGTGCACCTGAAGGGCGCCTTCTACGTGACCAGGCCGGCGTGGGAGGTGATGCGCGAGCAGCGCTACGGCCGAATCCTCAACACCTGCTCTGCGGCCGGGATCCTGGGCGCCGAGCGGATGAGCAACTACGGCGCGGCCAAGACCGGGCTGATCGGCTTAACCCGCGTGCTGGCCGCCGAAGGCGCCGACCACAACATCAAAATCAATGCCATCGCTCCGATCGCCTACACGCGGATGCTGGCACACTCCATCGACGGCGCAACCGGCCAGCGGGCCGTCGAAAATAACGCGTCGGCGCAGGCGGTCTTGGACGACCTTGTGGCCCAATACCTTCAGAAGTTGGACCCAGCCTTGGTGGCTCCGGTGGCGGCCTTCCTGACGCACCGGGACTGCCCGGTGTCCGGAGAGATCTACACGGTTGGCGCCGGACATGTCGCGCGATTCTTCATCGGCAGGACGAAGGGCTTTTACAGTCCCGCGCTATCGGTTGAGGCTGTGCGTGATCATTTCGACGAGATCCGCGCCGACACCGACTACACCGTGCCGAGCGGTCCCGCTGACGAGATGAGCACGCTGTTCGCCACCATCATGGCGAACCAGCCCGACTGAAGCTACAGGTGGCTCGCGGCGAAGTCCGCGGCTTGGACCGTCATGCCATTCACCGGGTATTCCGCGTGCGCGAGGCTGGGCGTCCCGCCGGCAGAACCATCGCAGATGGTGTCACCGGCAGCGCACAACTCAAGGGTCTTAGGCGCATACAGCGGGCCGATGGCGATCGCCGGGGCGCCGTAGTTTTGCAACCACGCAGCCGACGGCGTTCCGAAGAGCGTCACCGCGGCGACGTGGTTAGCCACCTCCGGCGGCAACGGCTTGGGCAGGAACTGTACGTATTCGGCCGGTACCCCCGCCGGTATGGAAGCCGACGTGACGAAGCCGGCCACGGCCGCGCCCTGCGAATATCCGCCGAGCACGATCCGAGTCTTGGGGCAGTTCGCCGCGGTGGCCTGGATATGACCGCCCGCGTCTTTGATCCCGTCGACCACGCTTTGGGCGAACTGGACACGGTCAGAGAAATCGCTGCTGGCCTCGTAGTTGACCGGGTACACGTCCAGCGATTTGGCACCAACGGCCGAGCGCAGCTGGTCGACGAATGGCTCTCCGATCCCGCCGACACCGGGCGGCTCGCCGGTGCCCCGGGCGAATACGGCCTCGACGTCGGGGCATGGCTGCGCACCCGCGGTCGGGATGGGCGCGCTGAGCAACCCCCCGGCGACGACCAGGGCGGCAATGACGAAACGAGCGATCTGACGTGGGCACATGGTCAACATTGTTGCCCTGTACCCCCGAACATGTCCTGTTATTCCGATCGCACACGTCACGGTGCGGCGACCGGGCCGGTGCGGGACCAGGCGGTTAGGTCGATTCCTCTGAACCATCCAGAACGCTGACGGCGATGCCGTACGGCAGGAATCGGACCCTGCGGGTCTCATCGGTGTTGTTCTGGTTCGCTCGCAGCGCATCGAGTTCGGTGGCGTACACCTCTTCGACCCGGGCGCCGCCGTCGGTGCTCACGGTGTAGATCACCCAGACACCGTCACCGGCCTCACCGGCGGTTTCCGGCCTGGTCCGCATGCGCCGGGCCAGGTCCTCGAGGAGCCCAGACCATCCGGCCCGCTCGCCCGGGATGAAAAACCGGCTAACCCCCTCGAATGCCTCGCGTAGTCCCTCGCTCGCGTCGCGGAACACTCGATCGAAGTCGTCGGGATCGAATCCGAACCGACCGTTGTCATCCATTGCAGCCTCCTAGCACCTCGCACCCATGACACCCAGTGTGCGCACAACCGACACGGTCCGCCACGCGCAGTTGCGCGTCCCCAGCATTCAGCCGCCGACTGCTACGGCCTTGGCGGGGGCGGCGGCGGGTTGATCGGAATCGGGACCGTGACAAACGGCAGATGCAGGTACAGCACCATCGGCGGCAACCGCGGCTCCGGAGGAGCGGGCGGGGGCTCGGCCGCCTGGGGTGGCGGGGGTGCGGCCAGCGGCGGCGGAGGCGGCGCGGCCGGCGGTGGCGCCTCGTCTGCTGCGGGAGGCGGCACGTAGACCGGTGCTTGCCGAGTCGGCGCCCGATAGACCGGGTTCGGGGTCACAGCCCGCCGCGGCAACTGATGCACCACCGGAGTCGGCGCCGTGATCGTCTGCGGGGGCGGTGGAGGCGGTGCGGCCGATGGCGGCGGTGCTGCTGGCGGCGCGGATGACCCCGGCGCGGCCACCGCAGGTGCGTGCGCGCTCGGCGGCGCCGGCACCTGCTTCGTGGGGACGACGTTTCCGGGTGGGCTGGTTCGGTGGCCGACCGTCGGCCCGACATCGGCTACCAGCGAAATCGCCAGCGCCACAACGCCGATGAGGATGGCCGCCGCCACCCCACTACTCGCCAGCAGGAACGGCCGGTGCGCGCGGAGGCCCTCGTTGCCTTCCTCGTCCGCTAAGGCGCTGTAGGCGAGGGCGCTGTCACCCAACCGGGCGTTGGCGGAAACGTCGAGATACGCCGGAGCGAGCACGTTGGGGTTCACCTCACCGGTACCCGGATCCTGCGCGTAGGCCAGCGCAGCGGTCGACGATGCGAACAACGGCGCGTTTGCCGATGCCAGCGCCGCTGCACGGGCGAGCGCCATGTCCGGTTCCTCGGGTGCGCTCACCGGAATCGAGACCGTCGCGTCCAATTGCGGCTTGATGGGGACGATATCGACGCCGCAACCGATGACGAACACGCCGTCCGGCCTCGACTCCAGCCCGTCAAGGGCAGCGACCATCGCCGCCAACTCGGTGACTGCCTCGGCGCTGCGCCGAGCGCAGTGCACCCGCTGTCGGTGCAGATCGACGATCGAACCGTCGGTGGTCTCGACCACGGCCAAGGTTGCGCTTTCCGGCTCGACGAACAGCAGCGCGGTGTACTCGTAACCCATCGCGTCGCCGACCGTCTGGGTCAGCGCGGCCGCCGCGAGCAGCGGTGAGACCAGCATGACGCTTCGCATCTCGCGGAAGGCCAGCGCGTCGCGTAGCGCGGCGACCTCGGTCGGCTCGGTCCAGGTCACCCCAGTCGACATCAACCGATAGCCGCCTTCAGCGGCGCCTTCCCGGGTACCGAGGATCGCGGCGATCACCTGCTCGGGTGCCCCCGAGGTTGCCGCGCCGTCCGCGGCGACGACTTCGAAGTTGTCTTCCTCGACGGTGACACCGTCGGCATTTTCACCTTCGACCAGCACCATGCGGACCGTCGTTGGTGCCATCGACACACCAAGTACGATGTCCACTACTCCTCCAACGTCCTTTGCTAGCCACAGTCTAGGCGGAAAAGTGCACCGCGCGGGCCCTCGACAAACTTCGTCGCTAGGGCAAGATGCGGCGTTACTTCACCGATTAGCTGGACGTTATGAACTGCACGTCGTACCGAGACGGTAGCGATGCCACACAAACTTCGGCCGACCCGGCAATTCCACCCTACTCGTCAGGTGTCCAGATATAGCCCGGGATCGACTGGGCGGGCTGACGATAGATAGCTGAGTCCGCCCCGCAGGTTCAACTCCCAAGTCGCGACCACCGGAACGACCGCCGCACCTAGTAGCCGTACCCCCCGTACGGGTACTGCGGTTGATAGGGGCTTTGCGGCTGATAGGGGCTCTGCGGCTGATAGGGGCTCTGCGGCTGATAGGGGCTCTGCGGCTGCTGGCTCGCGCCACCTTGACCGTCGGGCACCTGAACCGGTATCGGCACCGGCAGGAACGGCAGCCGCAAATACTCCGTCGTCATCGGCACCGACGTTGTCGGGGTCGTCGTCGCGGCGGTCGGCGACGGCGTCGTGGTGGGCGTGCTGCTCGTGGTGGTGGTCGGCGGCGGTGTTGTCGTCGACGTCGTGCTCGTTGCCTGCTGCGTGGTGCTCGGCGGTGGCTGATAGGTCCTTGGCGGTGGCTGATAGGTCTTCGTCACCGGTGGCGGCGGCGGAGGCGGCGGAGCCTCGCTGGTGACGGGCGGCGCGACAGTGGCCGCCGGGGCGGTGCTCGGAGGCGGTGGCGGCACCGGGCTCGGCGACGGAAGGTTCGGCGACGGGGGGTTGGAGCTGGGAGGCGGTGGCGGCGGCACCGCCGAGGTGCTGGAGGGCGCTGGGGCCGGCGGGTGGCTGGTTGTGCTGGTCAGCGTGAATGCCACCCCGCCGATGGCGACCATCGACAGCAGCGCAGCGACTCCTAAAGCCAGCTGCGGCAAGCGATTTCCGCGATACGACTCCTCCGGCTCGTCAACCTTCGGCAACTGGAGCAACTGAGACGGGGTAACGCGGGCGTCGTCGTCATAGGGCTCACCGGTGTAGACCACCGGCTCGTTGGCCGAGTCGTCGGCCTCCGACCACGCCAACTGATGAATCGTCTCCGACGGGTCTTCGAAGAACGCACCGCCGGTGGGGACGCCGAACGTGCCGGTGGAGGCACCGAGCGTGTCAGTGGACGCGGCGAAGGTACCGGTAGACGCGGCGACACTCCCAGTGGACGCACCCGCCATCGCGGCCATTGTCGTCGATTCGACT
Organism: uncultured Actinomycetota bacterium; assembly: GCA_963751315.1. Classification (GTDB taxonomy): domain Bacteria; phylum Actinomycetota; class Actinomycetes; order Mycobacteriales; family Mycobacteriaceae; genus Mycobacterium. The sequence goes on from CAVVUH010000010.1 coordinate 207,603, forward strand.
TCGTCCTCCTCCCGCCGCTCGACCGGGTTTCGTACGGAGAGCATCAACCCGCCGACCGCCATGGCCAGCCCGGGCTGAACGGCGGTCACCACCGAGGCCTTGACGTGAGCCGAAAGACGCTGGGCCACAAGCGGAATCTTGGCACTGCCGCCGGCCATCGCCACCGCTGCAAGATCTCTGCGGCGAACTCTGCTGCGCCGCAACATGTCATCGAACGCGGAGAGCACGCCGTCCAGCCGATCGTCGATCAGGCTCTCCAGCTCGGCTCGACTCACCTGGACATTGGCACGCTGTCCGGGCAGTTCAACGACCAGCTCGGTCACCGTCTCGTCGGACAGCCGCTCCTTGGCCAGACGGCATTCGTCTCGCAGATTGCCGAACTGCCCGACCACGCCGGTGCTGGCGGGATCGGCGCCTTTGGTGTGACCGATGTTCTCCAACACATGAACGAGCAGCGCCTGGTCAACGAGGTCGCCGGAGAATTCCGGATAGCGCACCGTGTCGGCAATGGGGGTGAAACCCGCAGCGGCGTCGGCCAGTGTGATGCTGGTCCCCGAACCGCCGAAGTCAAGGAAGGCCACCACACCGTTGGCAGGCAGGCGGTTATTGGAGTTCAACGCCGTCAACGCGGTAACGGAATCGGAAACCAGCCGCGGCGACACCCCGCCCCGCACGAAACCGGCATGTGTGCACAACGCGTCCTGCAGTCCCCGCAGGGCTTGCGGTTCCCAGTGCGCGGGAACGGCAATCGTGATGTTGGACGTCGACGCATCGCCACCGCTCGCATTGATCAACGCATCGAGGGCCTCCACCAGCAACAGCGCGGGGTCATGGGTCGATCCGTCGGCGGATGTCATAGCACTTGACCCACCGACCCGCTCGACGAAGCCGGTCATCAATGTGCCGGTATCAGCAGCGTCCGTATCCTCCATGGGCACACCGAGTTCCGGTGCGCGATCGGGAAAAAGAGTCAACACGGCGCGGCGCGAGACGGGTGGGTTCCCGCTGCGGACCGCGACTAAATTAGTGGTCCCGATCGATAACCCCAACGGGTCATACATAAAGCGAATACCTTCGTCGATAGCGGTCGGTGGCCAGGGTTAACCATAACCGCGGGCACGCTACGAGGCTCGGGCACAACCTGATCGGTATGTGGTCGATGCGGTTGTGTCACCGAAGTGATACAGCCAACGTCTTGACAGATTCGGTCGGCTTCACACCACCGTCAGCGGCAGCGATCGCCTCGGCTGGAATTGGAACGTCGACCCGCCGCTGACCTTGGCTATCGACACCTCAGTTAGCTCCGTTGTCGCAGTGTCGGTTTGGGATAGCTCAGCGGTCCAGTCGGTATTGCCCCCGCTGATTCGGACTTCGATATGCGGGTCCACCGCGGTGGCGATGGCCTGCAATGGCTGCACCGACTCCGGCGAGCACAGCGAGATCCAGGCGGCATCGTCGTGGGCCGGTGATTGGTGAACACGCAGCTGACCGGATGTTTCCGCGTTGACGTAGCCGAGCGGGTTGAACAGCGGATGCAACTCGAAAACCCGCAGCACGCCGTCGATCCCGCCGGGTAGTGACAGTGCCCGGTGGATGCGCTCGGCGCCGAGCCCGGCCAAGCCGATCAGCTGGCGGGTACCCACCGAGGCGGCCAGCGCGGTGTTCGAGCCTGCGCGCGCTCGCACCGCGACCGCGAAGGACAGGTACAGCAGATGCATCTGCAGGCACACCTCGTCGGCCATCCGCACCAGCGCCGAGTGGGAAAAGGCGCCGAAGTCGAGGTCGGAGACCAGTGGGCCGGAATAGTCGGCCAATCCGTCGTCGGAGCGATCGATTGCGTCGAGTTCCGATGTCGCAGCGCGGGTTTGCCGAACGAGCTCCAGCGCGGGGATGCTCTGGGCAGGCGGGTAGGACTCGTCGATGATGACGGTCCACGCGCAGTGCGGATGCCGGTCGGACGGAACCCGGGGTGGCCGATGGATGGGACGCATCTGCGCGCGGGGGTTGGTCGCCACCGCGGTAGCGTCAAACGTCGGGTCTTCGATCGTGTGGCACATCCCGAAGACGTACTCGTCGCCCATCGGCTCCACGTCGAGCAGCGCGCCGCAGTGGTCGAGGTGAAATTCGCCGTGCCAACGGTCGTGGATGGTGTAGCGGAAGTCCATGAATTGCGGCGGTGCGCCGATGTCGAGTTGTAGGCCCTTGAAAATGGTGGGCACGTCGTCGCCCTCATAGTTCAGCGCCCGCTGCATCCGCTTGGTGTAGATCGGGCTGGCGCCGGCCCACTCTTCGATGGCGATCTGCACCATCTCTTCGCGGCCGAATTCCTGGATGCACCAGGCCATGCCGGAGCGATCGATCATGTGCCCGATCAGCAACAGCTCGGGCACCAGCACAGCCAATTCCGCGCGGGACAGTTGTGCGTAGCGGGATTGAGTCACCGCCCAAAAATAGTGCCGACTATGTTATAAAGTCAACAATGTCTATTGCCGCAGGTCAGAAAGCACCCCGGTCCGTCAGCCCCACCCGACGGACGAACGCGCCGCGCAAACGCGGGGATGACACCCGCGCGAAAATCATCGACGAGACGGTCCGCTGCATCGTGGACGAGGGATTCGCCGCCGCGACCGCCAAGCATGTCGCCGAACGCGCGGGCGTGACCTGGGGAGTGATCCAATACCACTTCGGCGACCGCAACGGCTTGCTGATGGCCGTCGTCGACGATGGCGTGGCCAAGTTGCTGGCCAGCCTGTCCTCCGCCAACGTCAGCGAACTGCCGCTGCGGGAGCGCATCGAGGTCGTCGTCGACACCGCGTGGAGCTGTTACAGCAGTCCGACATCGATGGCGGCCTTCGAAATCCTGCGGGCCAACCGTGGCGGCCCCGGTGGATCCGCACGGCAGCACCTGCTGGAAATGAATTCAGCGATCGCCGAGCTGGGCAGATTGATCACCGATGATCCGGCGAATGATGGTGTAGCCGAAGTGATTTGGGCAACGTTGCGAGGTGTGGTGCTGGCGCAGATGATCGTCGGCACCTCGGTCGACTGGCACCGGGAGCGACGTGCGCTGATCGATATGGTCACCCACTACCTCACCGCCGGATCTTCGCGGCGACCGCTTGGATGTACTGCGTGTGCTGCAATGACGTCATGAGCCCTCACGATCACGCCGCATATCTCGCCGACGTCGCTGCGATCGAACAGGTCAAGTACCGCTATCTGCGTGGACTGGACACCAAACATTGGGACGACTTCGCCGACACGCTTACCGACGACGTCAAGGGCGACTACGGGTCGTCGCTGGGCGAGGAGCACCACTTCACCAACCGTGCCGACCTGGTCGAGTTCATGCGCTCGTCGCTGGGGCCGGGCGTCATCACCGAGCACCGGGTGACTCATCCGGAGATCACGGTGACCGGTGATGAGGCGACCGGCGTCTGGTATCTGCAGGACCGCGTGATCGTGGCCGAGTTCAACTTCATGCTGATCGGTGCCGGGTTCTACCGCGACCGTTATCGTCGCACCGCCGACGGTTGGCGGATCAGCGCGACGGGATATGACCGGACCTACGATGCGACGATGTCGTTGGCCGGCCTCGACTTCAAGGCGAGGCCCGGTAACGCTCTGGCCTGAATTCGATTGCGCCTGAAGGTTACTGGGTGATCGCCATTACTGCGCCGGGTCGCAGCCACTGGATGATCTGCACCAAGGTGGCGTCGTCGATCGCTACGCATCCCTCGGTCGGGCCGCCGTCGGTGGTGTGGAAGAAAAACGCAGCGCCTTTGCCCGGCAGACGGTTTGGGTTGACGCCCATCACCACCGCGTGTTTGTACTGCGGGATCTCGAGGTTCTCACTCGCTCCGGTGTCGAACGGGCACTGAGCTTTCTGGCAGACCTGCATCGTGTTGAAGGTCGGGCTGTTGTCATCGCCACTCCACCAGTGGTTGGGTCCGACCTGCACATACTTCAGTCCGCCACCGGGATTGGACGCAGTCCCGAATGCGAACGGCAAGGCGAAGACCCCCATCGGGGTAGCCGGATAACCGCTTTTCGCCTCCGGCGCAAGACCCGCCGATCCGACATGCGCAGGTATGTCCGCCGCGACCGGCTGCCAGCCTGTGGGGGCACGTTGGTAGACATCCAACTTCGCATTCGAACCGCCAACTCCGACAACGGAAATCACCTGAGTAGCGGGGCCGACCGTATTGGAGAACCAGGGTGCGCCGACTGCACCACCCGTTGGGGCTGCCGCCAGGGTAACGAAAGCACTGCACACGGTAGCGCACAGCGAACCCAGCAGTCGGCGCACCCTTTCATCGTCGACGTCGAGCAATCCCGACGTCAAGTCAAGGTTTAGCGTCGATCAGATCACCGCGAGGCCGCGACTAAGCGCTGGTCACCCGTCGTTGCTGGCTGCGCCGATATTGTTCGTATGGATCACCCACAGCATCCCGGGGTATAGAAAGCAGTTAATGGCACCGACAGATCGCGGCCGCCCACCGTCGGATGGTGGCAACACGACAAAGCTCGGCGTGGCGAGCGGCGTCGGCGTGCCGCCACTGACGGTATGGCTCGGATCGGCGATGTATACGTTTCCGCTGGACCGGGACGTCATCGTCGGTCGCAACCGCGGCTGCGACATCTGCTTCCAAGACATCAACCCCGACGACCTCACGCTGATATCGCGGGTGCATGCGATCCTGCGGTACGACGGCTCGCAGTGGGTCGTTGTCGACAAAAGCCAAAACGGCGTTTACGTCGCAGGCTCCCGCGCCACCTTGGTGCCCATCCGCGACCGCCTGAGCATCACGCTGGGCAGCCCACGCGGCCCAGAGCTGACATTCCGGGTCGCCGCGTCGGCGACGTCATCAGGACCCCGCAATCCGCCGACGCTGGAACGCGGACCCAATGAGCCCGTGGGCGCCACCCCGGACACGACCGTGTTTCGGCCGGTGGTCCCGCCGCCCTCGACGCGATCGCAGAGCCGGCCGCCCGTCCGTTCGTCGGGGCCGCCGTCCCATCGGAGCCGACCGGATCTCGATCGACCGGCGAGTGACAGTAGGCGGGTGCAAACCCCGCCGCGGACCGGGGGTTCAGGGGGTACGGCGACGGTCGGCCGCGCGAAGACCAACACCGTCGTCGTCAACGACGCCCTGGCATCCCGCGTGCACGCGGTGCTGGTATCCAGCCCGGCCGGTCTCGAGATCCGCGATAACAACAGCAGCAACGGCACTTTCGTCAACGGCACCCTGATCACGCGCGCGATGCTGCGCGACGGCGACGTCGTCACCATCGGCAATACCGACCTGCGCGCGACGGGCCACACCCTGGTGCCGCAGCCCGCGGCATCGCGCACCAGCGGGCTCATCGCCCATGGGTTGGCGCTGACCGTTGACGGCCGCCGGCTGCTGGAAGATGTGTCCTTCACCGCGAAGCCGGGGACTTTGACCGCGGTGATAGGGCCGTCCGGCGCCGGAAAATCCACGCTGGTCAAGCTGATTGGCGGTGCGCTGCCGCGCAGCGCCGGTGTGGTCGCCTTCGACGGGCACGACGTGCACGCCGAGTACGCCTCGATGCGCTCACGGATCGGGATGGTGCCGCAGGACGACGTCGTGCACCGCCAGCTCACCGTCGAGCAGGCGCTCAGTTACGCCGCCGAGCTGAGGCTGCCGCCCGACACCTCGATCGGCGATCGCCGGCAGGTGGTCGAGCGGGTGCTCGACGAACTGGAGTTGACTGCGCACAAGAAGACTCGCGTCGACAAGCTGTCCGGCGGGCAGCGCAAACGCGCATCAGTGGCCATGGAGCTCCTGACCGGCCCGTCGCTGCTGATCCTCGACGAACCCACCTCGGGGCTCGACCCGGCCTTGGACCGGCAGGTGATGACGATGCTGCGTCGGCTCGCCGACGCCGGCCGGGTGGTCATCGTGGTCACGCATTCGCTGACCTACGTGAGCATGTGCGACCAGCTGCTGCTGCTGGCACCCGGCGGCAAGACCGCCTTCGCCGACCCGCCCGCTCAGATCGGGGCGGCGATGGGCAGCACCGACTGGGCCGACATCTTCGCCCGGGTCAGCACCGATCCCGACGGTGTACACCGGGCTTTTCTGGCGCGCCACCCCGCTGCGCCGCGACGGCCGTCGCCGACCGCCAGCGCGGCACGACTGGGCCGACCACCACAGACCAGCCGATGGCGTCAGGTCGGAACGCTGGCCCGCCGTCAAACCCGGCTCATCACCTCCGACCGCGGCTACTTCGCGTTCCTGGCGCTGCTGCCGTTCGTGCTCGGTGTGCTGTCGCTGACGGTGCCCGGCAACACCGGGCTCGGGTCTGCCAATCCGACCGCGCCCGAAGAGCCCATCGACATCCTGATCCTGCTGAACATCGGCGCGGTGTTCATGGGGGCCGCACTGACCGTGCGTGACCTGGTCGGCGAGCGGATGATTTTCCAGCGCGAGCGGGCAGTGGGCCTATCGGCGTCGGCTTATCTGATGGCCAAAGTCATTGTCTTCAGTGCCGCCGCGCTGATCGAGACCGCGGTCATAGTCGCCATCATGACGATCGGGAAAGGCGCGCCGTCGCACGGTGGGGTGCTGTTGGGCCGCGGTGTTGCGGCCGGTGCCGTCGAGCTGTATTTGACGTTGGCGGCGACGGCGATCGCCTCGGCGATGGTGGGGCTGGCACTGTCGTCGCTGGCCCGCTCCACCGAGCAGGTGCTGCCGATGCTCGTGGTGACCATCATGGTGTCGATGGTGTTGGCTGGCGGTCTGATCCCGGTAACCGGACGGCTGCTGCTGGACCAGACGTCATGGCTGGTGCCCGCCCGCTGGGGTTTCTCGGCTGCGGCGTCGACCGTGGATCTGAACAACGTCGAGGCGGGCCTGCCCGCCGACCGGTCGTGGCGTCATGTGTGGGGTTCGTGGCTGTTCGACATGGGCATGCTCGTGGTGCTGGCCGTTGTTTTCACCGGCATTGTCCGATTCCGACTCCGGTTAGGGGCACGCAGTTAGGCGTGGTGTCGCGGCCCCGGGTGCCATCCTTTCGGAGCGAATTGTCGTGCGAAATATGGGTGATCCAGCGATTGTGCAATACACTGCGCTCAATTACCCCGCGGTGCATGGTCGCGTCCGCTGGTAGACCCGCAGTCAAATGCGTTCTCTGCTAATTAATCTTGCCAATCGCGGAGCGATCACAATCGAGTTTCGCTCACCTTCACGACAAGCTACAGAAGGTTCATTATGGCCACTCCCGCTGGCCAGCGGGCCAGTCCGGGGCCCAACAACGATGAATACCGAGATGGGCAATGAGCGATACCATCGCAACATGTCGTCGGATATGCCGCCCGGAGCATTTCCCCCCGATCAAGGCCAGCACTGGGGTCCTTGATCAGTCGGCCAGCATCGGTCACCATCGACTTCATACACCACTGCCCACCGCCGTGGCGTTCCGTCGGCCACCACGTTGGCCCGCGCTCGCCGCGCTTGCGGTTGCGCTCATCGCCCTAGCTGTCGGCCTCGCTCGGCTGGTTCCGCGCCGCGCCGCACAGCGATCAACCCCGCGCCAAGACCCACCTACACCCAACAGCAGATCGCCGACGCCAAAGCAGAAGTATGCGCTGCCTTCGCGAAGTTGGATCGCGCGGTGAGCGTGCTAAAGCACTGCCTAGCACCGACAGCGACGCAACTCGCCGCGGCGCGTTAACACTCGGCAAGTATTCGATGTAGGCAGCCGAAATCTCTTGACGAAGCTCGCCGAAGAGCCGGCGACCCCGCCTGATCTCGCAACCGCTGTTCGTAAGCAGGCGAGTGCGCTACCAAGAAGCTGTGATTGGTTATCTGGACGGACTTACTAATTCTGATCCGGAGATGCGACCGCTCGTGGACGCCAACAATGAGGCGACGCCGACACGATCCGGCGGTTGTGCAAATGACTGTCCCTGATTACCCGCCCGGTGCATACTCGGCGATGCTGGTTGGCGCGCAGTGGGTAAGTATCACATCGGTGACCGCTCTTACTAATGCCATTGCTAACCGCGGAACGATCCAGACGAATTTTTCTCAACTTCACGACACGCTGCAGAACGCCATCACGACTACCCTCGTCGGGCAGGAGGGAATTACCGCCGACGCCATCCGGGATGCGTTTCGTCAGGGCGCCGACCAGGCTGCCAAGATCGCGGAAAAAAATGGCGCCTACAAAAAAGCGCTTCAAGACGCCCTCGATAGCGTGCAACAACTTCGCCACAAACTTACCGACATTGCCAACGATGGCAATAGCCAGATAAACGACGAACTTCAATCGAAAGACGACTTCGAGATCAAAGTCGCTAAGATCGCCAAAATCATCGCCGACTGTCAACGGCAAGCCAACCAAGCCGCCGCAGATTGCGCGTTCAGCATCATTGGCGCGGGCCAAAGTGTCCTCGACGCGCAGGCCACCGGACAGTCGTTTTTCGGGATGACCCGCGACGCAGGCATCGACCCGAACCAACAGCCCGACCTCAAGGCTATTGAGGACCAGGTCCGAGGCAAGCTGAACCAGCCCGCGCCGCCGGGAGCACCGTCGGGTCCACTTGCTGGCGGCGGACTAGGACGCCGCACCGACCCCGAGGCCGCCGCGCCAACGGCCGCAGCGCACCCCAGCCCCTGGCGGTGGACTAGCGGCGTCCTGCCCCAGGCCGCAGACGCCAACGGCCGCACCGGCGCCCCCAGCACCCCGGCGGTGGACTAGGCAGTCCTGCCCCAGGCCGCAACCCGACGGCCCCCCAGCACCCGCCGCGACTGGTAACCGGAGCAGGCGGCTGGGGGCGCGGGACTTGCTGCCCCGGCGCGAATGTCTGCGCCGCCGCCGCTGTCCAACATGCCGTCGGCGCCGATGGGAGGGATGGGCGCACCCGCGGCGTTTGCGGCAAACGCGCCGAACGTGCCACCGGGTTTGAACCCCGGGGCGCCGACAGCCGCTCCTACCGCACCGGGGGCGCCCGGCCTGACCGGGGGGCCGGTCCAAGCAACGGCGCCACAAGTGCCGCCAACTGCGCCGACCGCACCGACCATCCCAGCGACGGCGGCCACACCGGTCACCGTGGGGGACACCCCTCCGCCTACGCCGCAGGCACCCTCCACACCCGCCGTGCCCTCGTCGACGGCCTATACGTCTGACTCGGTTCCAACGATGATGAGCGGACCCGCTCCCGCTCCGTACGCGGTCCCGCCCGAGCCAGCGGGTCCGTTGCCCGCCTACGGCTCCGACCTGCGTCCACCGATCGTGGCATCGCCTGCGGCTCCGCCAATCGTGCCTTCGGCCCCGTCAGCGCCGATCAGCCAATCACTGTCAGCCGCGCCGGGTTCGGCGCCGGTACACCCCTCGGCCGGAGGGGCCGGTGTCGGTCAGCCCACGGCGGTGGCGCGTCAGCCCGCGGCCGTGCCGACTCCGGCACAGACGCCACCCGGCGTCGGGACCCAAGGCGTCATAGCCACCGCCGGCGGCGCGCTGGCCGGGGCGATCTCTGCCGATGCGACGGAGCGAACCCGGTTGCAGCGCCTGCTGGCGGCGGTTTCCCGTCAAGAACCCCGGCTGGCGTGGGCGATTGGCGATCGCTCAGACGAGACCACCGTATTGGTGACCGATCTGGCCAGCGGCTGGATCCCCCCGGGTATCGAAATCCCAGCCGCCGTAACACTTCTCGAGCCGGCGCGCCGACGCGGCGATATTGAAACGCTGCTGGGCGGGGTCAAGCTGGCCGCCGGCTACGTACCCGGCGACTACCGTCCTGACCCCGACGCCGACGAGCCGGTGCCATCGTCGCCGCGGCCACGGCACGCACCCGAAGTGGAGGAACTCAGCTGGCAGCTGAGCCAAGCCACCCACTGGCGCGACGGGCTACCGAGGCTCGCGCACACGTTGGCCAGAGCTGCCTCTCGAGGCACCGGGGTACTCGAGTCCGAAGCCGAGCAGCTGCACGAGGCACTGACCACGCTCGCCGACCGCGTGCTGGACCGCTACCCCGATGCCATCGACCCAGACCAGGTCGGCAATTGGCAGCTGCTGGCCGCCATCGAGGCCTTGGTCACCAAGGATAAAGGCGCCGCCAATTATCACCTGGCCTGGTTTTTGGCCTGCAATACCGCCGTGCCGGAAAGCGTTGCGCCATGACCGACACCGTCCCGCTGGATTAAGCACAGACAGCCGACACCGCAAGGAACAATGCCATGGATCCAAAGCTGGTAGCGATAATTGAAAATTACGCGCGCACACATGGATTGAATCTGCCGCCGCATCAGATCGTGTCCGATATGGTCGCCTCCGGCCCGTCGGGGGTCGAGCAACTGCTGGCGATGTTGGGCATGAGCGTCAACGCCGATGATCCCGCGGACAACACCCAAGCTCAGGCGGGGCAAGCCAAACGCGAAGCTGGACTCAACGCCGCCACGACGCAATTCCCCGCCAATGAGGAAAGTTCGTCCGGCAACCTCGCCGGTGTCGGCGGCAAGGACTCGATGTCAGAGTTGACCCAGTTTACGCAGGCAGCGACGGGGATCGGCCAGGGTCTGACCGGCACCCTCAACGGTCTCCTGCAACCGCTTACCCAAATCGGGCAACAGATTCCGCAGCAAGGTATGCAGGCCATGCAGGCGGCGATGGGCGCGTTCCAGCATGGCGCGGGAAGCGGCGCGGCGGCCGCCGAGGCAATACCCGGCGAGGTGGCCGGTGCGGCCGGCGGACTCGGCGGTGAGGCTGCCGAGTTGGCCGGCGCCGCAGGTGGTGCGGGCGGCGGTCTGGCCGCCACGGCTCCCGCCTCAGAGCTCGGGCCGCCGCCGATTCCCTCAGCCGGTACTGTCCCGGCGTCGTCGGCCACCATGCCACCGGTACCGGCGGCTCCACCGGATTCGGGAGGGGGGCCAAGAGGTGGAATGGCCGGCATGCCGATGATGCCTCCCGGTGCGATGGCCGGCGCCGGCGGCGCGGGGGGCGACGGCAAGACCGACACCAAACGCGTTGTGCCGCCCTCGGTAAAGAACGGCGCCCCGGTGCAGGGGCGCATCGCCAGTCCGTCGACTGCACCGGAAGTGGTGAAGCGCGTGGCGGGCAAGCCGGTCGCGGCGCGGCGAATACTCGCACCCGATCAGAAACCCGACGACGACGAAGACGGCGGCGCTGAGGGCCGCCGCGGCCTGTAGCAGCCACTATCGAGGCCGCGGTCATACTGGGCTGATGGCGGTCTTCGTCCGCAGGCTTTTCGGCATCGGCAAGCTGCCCGCCGACGTGCGCACCGAGGTCGAGGCCGAGGGGCTCATCTACCTCGCCGACTACGTCGCAGTCACCCGGCGGTTCAGCGGCGCCATCCCGGGTCTGCGTTCGGCGCACAGCGTCGCCAGCTACGTCGGGTCGGTGGCACTCACCTCGCAACGAGTGCTGGCAACCCTGTCGTCGCTGCCGAAACTGGCCGGCCCCACCGTCGACGTGCGTTGGGACGCACCGCAATCCGGCGCGGCGACGGCGCAGATCGCCTCGACGGGCCTGCAGATTGATATCGATGTCAGCGGGGTGAACGAATCGTTCACCGGCCACCTGTCACTGCACTACAAAGTCGCCGTTCCCGGCGACGTCCTCGCTGGGTTACCGCGCCGATCGCTGAGCTTCGACATGCCGCCGGAATACGTTTTCCGCGCGGTCGGCGTCACCTACCGGCCGTAACGGTCAGCGGCGCAGCCAGGCCGACGACGTCGCCGACAAGTCCGGCCACGGCGGGCGACGCAGCACAGCCAGACTGGCGAGCACCGCCGATATCAGGCCGGTGATCACCCCGATCAGCGCGATCCGATTCGCGTCGATCGCCGGCACCCAGCGCGCCGTGCCGCCGTGGATGACGAACACACCGACCGGCGTTGCGGTGCCGGCGCGGACCTTGGCAACGGTGATCACCGTGCCGCCGTCCGCCATCCGATAGGGCTCGCCGTATACGCGTCCACGAGTGCCATTGGTGGGCAATTCGTCGAGTGATTCCGGAATTTTCATGGGACCGATCCTTTTCGCCGGTTCTGACAAACGGCAGCGCTCGAAGCCAGTCTGGCAGACACGTTGGGCTCCGTTCGCCACTCCGCACACGATGGTTCCTACGATGGTTATGTGGGCGATCACGCGTTTAGTCCGCAGGAGCGGCAGGCGGTGTATCGCGTCATCTCCGAGCGACGAGACATGCGCCGGTTCGTGCCTGGCAGCACAGTGCCGGAGGAAGTCATGGCGCGGGTGCTACAGGCGGCGCATGCCGCACCCAATGTGGGTCTCATGCAGCCGTGGCGGTTCATCCGGATCACCGACGAGTCGCTACGACGACGCATCCACGCATTGGTCGACGAGGAACGTCTGCTGACCGCTCACGCACTGGGCCGACGAGAACAGGAGTTTCTGGCGCTGAAGGTCGAAGGCATCCTCGATTGCGCTGAACTGCTGGTGGTGGCGCTGTGCGACGGCAGAGACAGCTATATCTTCGGCCGCCGAACGATGCCGCAGATGGATCTCGCGTCGGTGTCATGCGCGATCCAAAACCTTTGGCTGGCAGCGCGATCCGAAGGCCTGGGCATGGGATGGGTGTCGCTGTTCGATCCGCTCAGACTGGCGGCGTTGTTGTCCATGCCCGAAGATGCCGAGCCGGTGGCAATACTGTGTCTTGGCCCGGTACCCGAATTTCCGAAACGCCCCTCGCTGGAATTGGATGGCTGGGCGTTCGGCAGGCCGCTTCCCGAATTCGTTTCGGAGAACGGCTGGGGCAAAGAGCCGCAGCAAGCTCAGCCTGTGAGCAAAACTCCGGACAGCCAATAGAGCAGGGGTGGTGATCCCGGAGGCGGCCGGGACGCTCGGACTCCGCGTCGCCTTGTTCTGCTCGGCGCATAGCCTGGCAATCGCCGTGGCCCGCGGCGGTTACGATGCCGGGGTGCAACCTCCTCCGCCAGGCTTTCCTCCGCAATGGGGCAGTTCGTCAGACGATCCTCGCGAGCACATCGAGCCTGGCTACCGTGACCAGTCGGCCCCCGGAGGCTACGGCCAGCCGGCTGCTTCCAACCGCGGCCAGCAACCGCCCCACCCTGACTACGGCGCGGCGCCTCGCCCCGGACCTGGCTACCCGCCGGCCGGTTACGGTCAGCAGCCCGCGTGGGCCGGCTACGGTGCGCCCGCTATTGCCCCAACTTCCCAGCAGGCCATCAGCTGGATCACCTTTGCCGTCGTCGGGTTGCTCGGGTTGCTTGGCGCGATTCTCACGCTGACGATGTGGATCAACATGAACAGCGCGGTCAGCCGCGCTTCGGACGTGTGTAACCGGTTCGGCGGTGAGTACTCCACGCTTTGCCGTGAGCACATCAGGCATACCGTGCCCAGCATTCCAGCGGAACTGGTGACCTGCCTGTTCCTCATCATCGGTGCCGGCCTCGCGGCTACCGGCGGCGCCGTAATGCTCTTCCTCAAAAGGCAGATGGGGCAATTTCTGATCCTCGGCGGTGGCATCGTGATGCTGGTGCTGGCGATCGGCTGCGAAGCTCGCTACGGCGCTACCGGCCGACTGACCTATGACCTGATCGCGGGATTTGTCATCGCCGCCGTTGGTGGCCTCATGTTCATCCCCGCATTCCGGATGACCCTGGGCCTGTCGCCGAGGTTGCTCGGCGGCCCTGCACCCGGCGGATTCCCAGGCGGTGGGCCATGGCCGTATGGCCAGCCGCCGCCGCCACAGCAAGGCCCGCCCGGGCCGGGCGGCTATCCCCCGCAGCACTGGTGAGTCGCAGGCGTCTAAGCCCAGGCGACACGCCCCCGCCGTAACCACCGAAACACCGCTGCCGATAACGTCGACGGGACCCGGCAAGCTGAGGAGGTGACGGTAATCGACGACCAGGAGGCGACCGGTCAGCGGCGCGACAATGTGCTACTCGTGCACTGGCACGATCTGGGCCGGTATCTCGGTGTCTACGGTCATACCGACGTTTCGAGTCCGCGACTCGATCAGCTGGCCGGCGAGGGCATCTTGTTCACCAAAGCACATGCCACGGCGCCGTTGTGCTCGCCGTCGCGCGGATCACTGTTCACCGGCCGCTACCCGCAGAGCAACGGACTGGTCGGCTTGGCCCACCATGGTTGGGAATACCGCTCGGGGGTTCGCACGCTGCCCCAAATCTTGTCCGAATATGGCTGGTACTCAGCCCTTTTCGGCATGCAGCACGAGACCTCCTACCCGTCGCGACTGGGTTTCGACGAGTTCGACGTGTCGAACTCTTACTGCGAATACGTGGTCGAACGGGCTCAGCAATGGCTGCGAGACCATGACCCCAGCCGGCCGTTCCTGTTGACGGCCGGCTTTTTCGAGACGCACCGACCCTATCCACGGGAGCGCTACCAACCGGCGGACGCCGCTGCTGTCGATCCGCCCGACTATCTGCCCGATACCGTTGCGGTGCGCCAAGATCTGGCCGACTTCTACGGAGCCATCGCGACCGCCGACGCGGCAGTCGGGCAGATCTTGGACACGCTTGCCGCCACCGAGCTTGACGCCAGCACATGGGTGGTCTTCGTCACCGACCATGGTCCGGCCTTCCCGCGCGCGAAATCCACGCTCTACGAGGCTGGAACCGGTATCGCGATGATCATCCGCCCGCCTACCAGAATGTCAATCGCCCCAAAGGTTTACGACGATCTGTTCAGCGGCGTGGATTTGGTCCCGACGCTCCTCGGCCTCCTCGGCATAGCCGAGCCGAGTGACATCGAGGGCATCTCGCACGCGCGGGCGCTGCTTGCGCCGGACAGCACTGCGGCGGTGCGCGATCACGTGTACACCACCAAGACCTATCACGACTCGTTTGATCCGATCCGCGCGATCAGGACGAAAGACTTCAGCTACATCGAGAATTACGCACGCCGGCCGTTGCTGGATCTGCCGTGGGATATCGAGGAAAGCCCATCCGGCCAGGCTGTCGCGCCGTTGGTCACCGCCCCACGCCCGGAACGCGAACTCTACGATCTCCGTGCGGATCCCACCGAGACCAACAACTTGCTTCTCGACGACGGACTCGACGGAGCCGACGCGATCGCCGCCGATCTCGCTGTGCGGCTGTATGATTGGCGTCAGCAGACCGGCGACGTCATACCATCCGACTTCGCCGGTAGCCGCATCGCGGCTCGCTACACCGAGACGTATTTGCAGATCCACGAAATGACGCCGACCAGTCGATCGGCGATCGCCGTCGACCGCGGAATCGAAGACGGGGTTCAGCACATCGAGCAATAGTTGCGTTCAGCGTGAACGTAATACGCGTGGACACCACACCACGAAGTGCAGCTAGGCTCACCAGATGCCCGCGCATCCGACGGCCTATCTCGTACTCGCCTCGCAGCGCTGCGGCAGCACGCTGCTGGTCGAATCGCTACGCGCGACGGGCAGCGCCGGCGAGCCGCAGGAGTTCTTCCAGTACCTACCGACAACCGGCATGGCGCCCCAGCCGCGACAGTGGTTCGCCGGAGTCGAGGACGAGACGATCCTGCGGCTTCTCGATCCGCTGGAGCCGGGCACACCGGATACCGCGTCATCCGCTGCCTGGCGCGAGCACATCCGCAGCTCCGGCCGGACACCCAACGGCATCTGGGGCGGCAAGTTGATGTGGAACCAAGCGCCGCTGCTGCGGCAGCGGGCGGCGGGATTACCCGATCGGTCCGGAGACAGTCTGCGGGCAGCGATTCGGGACGTGATTGGAAGCGAACCCGTGTACGTGCACGTATACCGGCCAGATGTGGTTTCGCAGGCGGTGTCGTTCTGGCGCGCGGTGCAGACTCGGGTGTGGCGGGGCCGCCCAGATCCTGAGCGCGATTCACGGGCCGCCTACCACGCCGGTGCCATCGCCTATATCGTCAGGGGTCTGCGGGATCAGGAGGAGGGCTGGCGTAACTGGTTCGCCGAAGAGCAGATCGACCCAATTGATGTGGCCTATCCGGTACTGTGGCGCAATCTGACCTCGATCGTCGCCGCGATTTTGGAGGCCGTCGGACAAGATCCACGGTTGGCTCCGGAGCCGGTGTTGGAACGTCAGGCCAATCAGCGCTCCGACGAATGGGTCGATCGCTACCGCGACGACGCGCAGCGATTGGGACTACCTCAGTAGCCAGTTAGCCGCCTACCCGGGCGACGATGAACACTCGCCGGAACGGGAAGAACGTCGTGCCATCATGCCGGGGCGGATAGGCCTCGGCGAGCAGTGGGATGAGCTCCTCGCGAAACTGTTCGTACTCCGGCTCGTTGAGCCGTTCACGCACCGGCAACAGCGCGGTGCCGCTGATCCAGTCCAGGACTGGATGCTCGCCGGTCAGCTGGTGGACGTAGGTGGTTTCCCAGGCGTCGACGGTGCAGCCGGCGTCGATCAGTAGCTCGGCATAGTGCGCCGGCGTGTCGACGACGGTCCCCACCCGAAACGGGGTGTCACGCAGGGTCTTTGCGTATGGTTCGCGACGGGCCACCGCGCGCACCGCGGAATGCGATGGGGTCTCGAAGTTGCCGGGCATCTGAACAGCGATCCACGCTCCCGCGGCGAGCTGGCCGGCCCATCGGACGATCAGCTCGCCGTGTTCGGGCACCCAATGCAGGGCGGCATTGCTGAGTATTACGTCGGTATCGGGCTGCGGCGTCCAGGTTCTCAGATCTCCCACGGCGGCATCCACGCCGCGCTCGCGGGCGGCTGCGACCATCTCCGGCGAGCTGTCCAGCGCCTCGACCACCGCGTCCGGCCAGCGCCGAGCCAGCTGGAGGGTCAGGTTGCCCGGGCCGCAGCCCAGGTCGACCACCCGGCGTGGCTGCTGCGCACCCACCCGAGACAGCAGGTCGTAGAACGGCCGGGCGCGCTGATCGGCGAAGGCCAGGTAGACGTCTGGTTCCCACATATTGGTCCTCCCGATCAACACTCCGCGCAGCGCCTGATAGACAAACCGTATTACCCGCAGCTTGCCGGACGAGTCGAGGATGGCCGATGACCGACGAAGACGAGGTCGCGCAGGTCCGGCAGATCTGGTCTGCACTGGACCTGCCCGGCGTGATCGACGTGCACACCCACTTCATGCCGAAATCGGTCCTGGACAAGGTGTGGCACTACTTCGATTCCGCCGGCCCACTGGTGGGTCGCGAATGGCCGATCAGCTATCGGGCGGCGGAATCCCGACGAGTACAGCTGCTCCGGCGGTTCGGCGTGCGCAATTTCACCGCACTGGTCTATCCACACAAACCGCAGATGGCGGCGTGGCTGAACCAATGGGCTGCCCAGTTCGCCAGGTCGACGCCGGATTGCCTTGCCACTGCCACGTTTTATCCCGAGCCAGATGCCGGAGACTACGTTGAGGCGGCGATCCGCGACGGCGCCCAAGTCTTCAAAGCACATGTCCAGGTAGGTCGGTACGAGCCGAACGACCCACTCCTCGAACATGTTTGGGGAGTCATCGAGGACGCTCGGGTACCGGTGGTCATTCACTGCGGCTCTGGGCCGGTACCGGGCGATCACACCGGGCCGGAGCCGATACGTCGTCTGCTACGCCGCTATCCGCGGCTGCGGCTGATCGTCGCACACCTGGGAATGCCGGAGTATGTCGAGTTCCTCGACATCTGCGAGAGTTCAGCCGACGTCCGGCTAGACACCACAATGGCTTTCACCCCGTTCGTCGACGAAGTGATGCCGTTCCCGTCGTCTCAGCTACCCCGACTACAGCAGGTCGGCGATCGCATCCTGTTCGGTAGCGACTTCCCCAACATCCCGTACGGCTACGTCGAAGCAATGCGGTCAATCACTAATCTGCCCGGTGCCGATGATGAGTGGCTGCGGAAGGTGTTCTATCAGAACGCTGCCGACCTGTTCTATCCGGCCGGCGCCGTCTGCTAGCCACCGGTTGCTGTGCGATGGCGCTGGGCCAGCGCAGCCGCGCCAGTAGCAGGGCTTCGGGTAGATCGACATGACCGTCAAGCTGTTGACTCGACAACGGGTGCAACGCCGTCAGCGCCGGCCGTTGATTACCGGCCTGCGAAATCAGTCCGGGCAATGGTCCGCCCGCAGCGGGAGGCGCATCGGTATGGAATGCGCAGGCGACGGCCAGCTTCTGCTCGTCGCCTGCACCGGTGAGCTCCAACGCCGTCCATGCTTCGCGGACCGGGTATGACCAGATCGCCGCGAGAGTGTTCGCCAACGCGGTGTCGGCCTTAACCTGGTACGCCGCAACATAATCCGCGCTCCCGTGTTGGACACCGTGCCAGGTTTCGTGGGCCGACCCAGCGTAGAGCCCTGGAACATCGTCCGGTTCGGCTATGGTAGCCGTCCACCCGCTCTCACGGAGGTGATCGGCGAGTCGGCGCGCTGCGACCTCGGCGGTCTTGTGCAGCGGAATTTGCGGCGATCGGGCCTGCAGCGCTGCGAGATTGTCGGCGGCCGAAAATGTCAGTCCAATCCAGGTCTCCCGTTCGCGCACAACGGTATCGGACGTTGAGTCGCGACTGGTAACGCGGATGGCGTCCGCGTGCAGGCCGTAGCGGTCGGCGTAGCCGGCGATCAGTGGCAACGGCAGCACATCGGGACTCGACTCCGGCGGTGTGACACGCAGCAACGCGGTAGTCCGCGCGTCAGTGCCGGATTCGTCAGCCAGGCGCGCACCGCGGGTGTGACGCCGCATCGCCAACCGACGGCCCAGAATCGTCGTCACCGGCAGTCCGCGCCACCGGGCCAGCAGCGTGATTACCACGAAGACCGCGATTCCGAGCACCCAACGCTCGCGCGCCGACTGCCACGGGAAGCCCATGGCAGCGGCCACGACAGCCAATGCCACCAACGTGATTCGTCCAGTGGGCGGCGTCAGGGATTGATGCGGGCTCACGGCGTGGGCTCCTTTCGTCGACGCGCGGCGATCGCGGCGGCGGCCACGACGGCCAAAATCAGGGCAGCGGTGCCGGAGAACGCGACGATCCGCGGCGTGGGGCTCTTCGGTGCCGGTTCCGGCGGCGGCGCAAGCTGTTTCACCGGCGCACCGGGATTGGTGCTGGCGGGCAGCCGCCAGGTGAGGGCCGCAACGGGATCCAGGGTGCCGGCGCCGACGACGTTGGACGGCGCACGGGCACCGTTGTGCGCGGTTGCGGTGATGCGCTGTATCACCTGGGTCGCGTTGAGTTCCGGGTACTTGCTGCGAACCAGCGCCGCGGCACCGGATACGTAGCCGGCCGCGTAATCAGTGCCGTTGAGCGGGACCAACTGCTGGCGTTGGTTGGGCAGCCCGTTGGAGAGTCCGCCGTCGTCGCGGTTACTCACCGAAGCGATGTTCTCGCCGGGCGCCGCGATACCCACCCACGGGCCGGCCATCGTGAATTTCGACGGCTGGGCGTCGGGCGTCAGCGAGGCCACCGACAGCACGTAGGGCTGCCACCATGACGGCACCGACACTGTCGTCACAGCTGCCCAGTTGCGCGGATCTTCGGGACGTCCCAAGTCGGTCAGCGGGTTCGATTCACACGATGCTGCGCCGGAACCCCAACCGGCGGAACCACTGTCGCCGGCAGCAGCCACAATGACCGCGTCCTTGTCCACCGCCGCGTATCGGATCGCCGCACCGAGTTCGGCCTGGTCGACGTTGCGATCGGCAGGCAGGCAGGTGATCGCGGAGACGTCGATCACCCGGGCGCCCAGGTCGGCCGCATGGACGATCGCCCGGCTCAGCGCGGCCACGTCGACGGCCGCACGTGCCAGCGCCGGATCGCCGCCCGGAGTCCGCGTCGAGAACTTCGCGGACGTCACGCGCAAAGACACCAGCCGGGCCGCAGGCGCGATTCCGGCGAAACCGTCGCCGCCGGGTTGGCCGGCGATCAGCCCGGCGACCAGCGTGCCGTGCCCGTCACAGTCGGTGAGGCCGTCGGTCGATTCCACATAGTCGCCACCGGGCTGCACACCGGGCAGCCGCGGCCCCGGCCGCACCCCGGTGTCCAGGACCGCCACCAGCTGCCCTTCGCCACGGGAAAACCGCCACGCCGCAGACGGATCCATCATCCGCTGGTCGCCCGTCGCCACCCCGGGATCGCTGCCGGGGATGACACCGGAGCTCGCGCAATCGCCGCTCTTCTGCATCGGCTGCACCGGACCCGGGGCACCCTTCGGCGGAGCAGCACCGGGGTCGACCTTTGGCTGACTGATCGCCAGAGCCGGTGGACAGGTCCACAACACAGCAGCCAAAACTGCTGCGAAGCAACCGCATCGCCGCAGGGCGCGGACAGAGATCATCGATTGAGCACCAAGCTGAACAGTCCGACCAGGTACGCGATAACCGGGATCAGCGAGGCGTCGATTCCCGACGCGACGAAACCCAGCAGTCGGCGCACCGGCAGCGAGTAGCTGTCCGGGGAAGCAATCGGCGGGTTCAGCGCGACCACCACCCACGCCAACACCAATGCCGCAAGCACTATTACAGCGATGAGCGCAGCCAGGTAAAGGGCGGTCGCGGTGTAGAACACCACCAAGGCCACGCTCACCAAGTAGGGCTGAGCCAGCAGCCAGGCTTTGCATGCGGCCGAGTCCCATACCCGGGCCCGCAACGCAGCCGCCGCAGAGGTCGCGGCTACCACGTACCAGCCCCAGGCGGCCAATGTTTCCGGACGCAATGCGATCGCGACCGACCCGATCGCGCTGAGTAGCACAGCCCCCGCGATGAAACCGATTTGGTGCGCGTCGCTGATCCGTACCCGTCGCGGCAGGTCCTGCAGTACCCGCAACGACGGTGCTGACGGGGTGGGATCCCCGGGTGCGGGAATGACCGGCAGCGGGAATCGCGCCCACAGCGCGGATAGTTGAGCGGCCTCGACAGTGACCAGCAGTGCGACCACGATCAGCAGGGAGCCAAGGGTCACCAGCGGCAGCCGCCAGAGCGACGCCGCGCCTGCAGCCAACAGCGCACCCACGCCGAGCACCGCCGTAGCAGTGAAAACCGCTATCGCGCTTCCACCTTCGCGGCGAGGAAGGACGAGGTTGATCACCGACCATGCGGTTACCCCGGCGGCGGCCAGCGTCACTTGCGCCGCGCCAAAGCTTCCCGGTACGACCAAAGTCAACGCCGCGGCGATGGGCACGAGCGCAGCGACCGAGAGGACCGCGCCCGCACGAGGTGAACGGTATGCAAAGCCGGCCAGCGCAGCGAGCACAGCGATCGCCCCGACGGCGAACAGCCCGGCCGGCGCGCCGGTGAGCACTCGGTGGGTAGCGGCCAGGCCGGTTGCCGCCCAGACCAATCCAACGACAGCGGCCAACGCGCCGCGCTGAATGTGGGCGATGCCCCAGGGCTTCAATCGGGATGCCGAGAAGATCACCGCCGCGTCGGCGATGTCCTCGACGATGCCCGGCGCGGCCGTCCCGGCGGGGACCGGTTGCAAGGCCAGCAGATCACCATCGACGACGCCGACGGTGTCCAGACTGGCGTCGAGGCTGAACGGCGCTCCGCCGATCGGGGCAAGGCTGAGCCGAGCGGGGGTGACCGAACCGGTAGCGCCGCCGCCGTCGCCGGTCCCATCCGCCTCGCCGTCTCCGACGGCGGGGACCACCAAACGTTCTACCGCCGGCAGGATTTCGCGCAGCGGCAGCTCCGCGGGCAGCGCCATCTCGGTCAGCCGACTGTCAGAGAGGATGGCGACCCGCACGATGGGCATCACAGCGCTGGACATCACCGGCTCCTCGGGCTTTGGGGGGACATTCGTTCTCTTTCTCTTGGTGAACAGCGGTTGTTGTTGGAAGGCTCCGACGGCCGGTTAGTTGGACCGCATACTGAAATCTCGGGACAGTCGATTACCCGGGAACCACTCGGCATTCGGCAACTGCGCGGTGAGCTGCTCGACGGCGAGGGCGATCGCAAACGCGGTTCCGGGCCGAAATGTCGAAATCCATTCGCCGTCGAAGGCGCGTGACGGGGTGACCAGCACTCTGCCCGCGGGGGTGTCGACGATGCTCATGCCAACCTCGGTGCTGGCGTGCTGTCCGTCCTGGCGGCAGCCGGCGACGATCTCAACGTAGCTGCGTGGCCCGCTGAACACCGACTCCACCACCGGGCGTGCTGACTGCGGGATACCCAGGTAGTCAAGGACTTCGGCGAGCGAGCCACCGTTGCGCAGCCGCTCGTCGGCCCGCGCGCCCACCCGCGCAGGCAGGTTGAATTCATCGAACCGCGCAGGCGGACGCTGCGCCAATCCGACACCCAGCACCGGCACCAGCGCCCGGGCATCATGGATGTCCATCGCCGTGAACGTCACCAGCTGCGCGTTACGCAGCGCCACAATAGTTTTTTGGGTTTGACCGCCCCGCCGCGCGATGATCCCGCGCAGCAGCTCGTCGGCACCGGAGGTCTGGCCGGATCCCACGTAACGCAGATCCAGCCAGCGGTCCGGGAAGCACACCTGCCGGATCCAGTCGGCCACCGCCGGGTTGACATCACCGCTGGCGGACATCATCCCCAGTCGGGTCAGCTCGGCGGCCTGACGATCGATGAACGCGCCGCGCTCACCGGCGTCGGTGTAGGGCATGGTGATCGCCAAGACCCACGGGAACGTCCCCGCTCCAACGGTTTCGGCGATAAACCATGCCTGGTCGACGGTGAGCTCGACGGCGTTAGGCGCAGCAGCCATCCAGCCTTGCCTTCGATCGAGCTAGCCGCCCCATTTGGCGCCTTCGGCTTGGTCGCGGGCCAGCATCGAGGTGGTGTTGTTTTCGTGCGTGCCGGCCATCGCACGGTAGGCCAACACCAGTTGCTCCATGGCCTGGTTCCACTGGGCCTGCCAAGCCTGATAGCTCATCCCGGTATCGCCTTGCCACCCCGCCGACAACGCCGCCTGCTCACTGGCGATATCAGCACCCAGGCTTTGCAGCGTGCCCGCATAGCCGGCCATGTCGGCGGAGTGCGCCAGCATCGCCGGGTAGTTGTACATAATCTGCGACATCACAAGTCCTTTCGTCAGAAGCCCGGGTAGCTGCCGGCCGCAGCCGCATCGGCGGCCACATAGGTACCGGCGGCATCGCCGATGTTGGCCTGAGCGATATCCAGCAAACTATTGATTTTCGCCGCGGCCGCCACGAAGCGGGCATGCGCGGCCTGAAACGCCGCCGCGGACTCCCCAGCGTGAAACGCCTGCGCCGACATGGCTTCCTGCTCGGCCTGACCAATCGTGCTGCGCATCAACCCCGCCTTGGCGGCAAACGCCGACTGCGAGGCCACCAACTGCGGAATATGAGCATCCAACATACTCATCGGTTAAATCCTTTCTCTCATCGACTACCATTGTCACACAGGAACATTCAGCGGTGATCCCCCTCCCCCTGCGGCGCCTCGGGGCCCCACGTCCCCGGCACCATCGGCATACTCGGCCCCCCGCCGAACTCCATCGCCGCTAAGCGTAGCCAATCCCGCCGCCTCAGCGGCAGTGTCCTTATGCACCGTGCCGACAAACCCCAGCGGCCCTGCACCGGAATCCGACGCCAGCACCGAGGCCTCCTCGGGCTCGGCGCCGGGACCGAGATCGCTGTCCATATCTGCGAACTCGTCGCCGTAGTCCCGTAACTCGGCCCGTCGCCGCCGCCGTGTCCGCACCTTGTCTCGTGCTACTGCACCCGCCGCGGCAGCCGCGGGAATGTAGCGACCCGGCGCCTTGGCGCCCTTGCGATCAATCAGCGTCGGCCCGGGTCCGGCGTCGGGGCCGACACCGCCCACCATATAGGCGAAGCCGCCGGTGGCGGGAGTGGCCGCCGCGCCCGCACCGGACGCGGCACTTGCCGCCGGTGTCGACCCGGCGGTCACCACCGATGTGCCCGGGTTCCCTATCAGCCCCGCTGCGGGCAACGCAGCAGGCTGTCCGGCACCGGTGGCGATTCCGGCCCCTCCGGCTGCCGCGGGTGCAGCCACCGGCTCGGCCAGGGGCGTCATCGCGTTGAGCGGCACGCCGATGATGATCGAAAGCCAGATCGGAGAAGTCAGGAGCATCGACCAAGTCGTCCACCCGACCGGCTCGAAAAACGCTTGGTAGCCGACGAAGAACAGCAGCGGAAACCAGGCGCTCGGGTTCGCGATGATGGAGTTGATCGTCTGGCCCGGGTTCTGGAAGAGTTGGAGGAGCTGGTCGAACATCTCGGTAAAGAAGTTCGATCCCGATGATGACTGGTTGGCGGCCGCCATCGCGGTATTGGCTTTTAGCACCGACGGCGCCGCGGTGGTGCGGGGGGCCGACGCCAACGCCGACCCGGAAACCGCCTGATAACTGGCCATCGTGATGGCCGCCTGAATCCACATTCGCGCGTAGTCCGCTTCGTTGAGCGCGATCGGAATCGTGTTGATCCCAAAGAAGTTCGTCGCTATCAACACGCCGTGAATGAGGTGATTGGCGGCCAACTCCGGAAGCGTCGGCATCGCAGCCAACGCGCTGGTATAGGCGGCCGCCGCGATCTCGTGCTGAGCAGCCGCACTCGCGCTATTCGCGCTGGCCTCCGTCAGCCACGCGAGATACGGGGCGTGTGCGCTGACGTACTGCTCGGCGCTTGGACCCTCCCACGCGCCGGCCTGTACCGCGCCCAACAGTGTGGTGAGTTCGCCGGCAGCCGAGGCATATTCAGTACTCAGCGACGTCCACGCCCCAGCGGCCGCCAGCAGCGACCCGGGTCCAGGACCGCTGCTGAGGAGCGCTGAATGCACCTCCGGCGGCGAAGCCATCCACACCGGCGCGGTCATCGTCAGCCGTGGAAGCCGAGATACGACGACGCAGCGGCCGCATCACTGGCGGCGTAACTCACGCCGGACTCACCGACACCGACCCCCGCACGGCCGAGCTCTTCCACGCCTTCGGCAGCGACCGCGGTGTGCTCACTGCCCTGCGCGCTGAATCCGGCCGCAGTCTGCAGCGACACCGGATCCGCCGCCGATGGAACCACGGCGGAGATCAACGGGGCAGCGTCCGCATGCGCGGCGGCAAGGCGCGCGGTGATCGCTTCGACCGCGGCGCTGGCGGAGGCCAAACCCTCCGGGACGACTCGCAACGTCATGGCACTTCCATCCTTTCGATGAACCACTTTCGATGAAACTCACCGACCATCGACGGCCACACTTTCGTCGACGAGCGGATTGACCAACTGCACATATGTCGGGGTGTCGGTGTCGCCCAGCAGGATTGCCCGACCTGAGGGCAACCGGTCGAATCGTTGACCGCGAATCTTTCCGCCGTCCGCCGGATTGCCCGACAACATCAACGTGGTTGCCTGTAGGTCGTTGAACCTACGCAGCAACGGGCTGGTCATCAGCGCGTGCGCGGAACCGGTCGCGCGCGCGGTGACGATCACCCGCAGCCCCAGGTCGCTGGCCTGTGCCAGCAACCCGAGCAGCGGAGTCCAGGGCCGCTGCCCGACGAACGAACCGGTCATCGCGGGCGTATCCGGTATCTGATCGACGTCGTCGATGATCAGGTAGTGGGTGTGCCCCTCGTATGACCAGCCGGTCAGCTGAGCCGCCGAGAGCCCCGCCGGTGGCTGCCGCTTTTCGATGAGCGCCGACAAGCCGAGTATCGCCGGCAGCACCCGGTCGACATTTGCGGTGTATTCGTTGTCGGGGAACAGCGGCTCATCGACGAGATGCAACCGGCGATCCAGCACCGTGAACGCGACCCGTTCGGGAGTCGAGTTGTCGCGGATGGTGCGGATGATGTGGCGCAACAACGTGGTCTTACCCGATTTGGTGTCGCCCAGCACCATCAGCAACGGATTCTCGGCGAAGTCGAGTTCGACTGCGGCCAAATCCTCTTCGCGCTCGCCGATGACGATCCGATCGGTGCCCCGATACACGGCACCGACCGCGGCGGGCGCCAGGTTGGTCGGTAGCAACCGCACCGGCGGCGCCGTGACGCCGGGATGGCGGGCGTTGATCGCGGCGACCTGGTCCAGTTCGGGTGCCGCGAACAGGAAGTGCTCGGCGGCCATGGTCAGCCCGCGACCCGGCTGGTCGGCGGGCACCGCCTCGGCGGGACGGTGCAGTGCACCGACCAGCCGGACGTTGCTGTCGCGCGCGTCATGCAGCTTCAGCTCCAGCCGCAGCCCAAGGCCGTCCCGCATCGCCAGCGGCACCTCCAGCCAGCTGGGGGTGGTGACGACCACGTGGATGCCGTAGGCCAGCCCGATGTTGACGAGCTCGGTCACCTTCGCCAGCAACGGGTTCCGGGTGTTGAACTGATCGGTGTTATCCCGGCTGAAAGCATAGAGATTGTCGATAACCAGGAAGACCTGGCCCCGCCCGTCATCCGGCCCTTGCTTGTCCCGGAACACCTCGCGCCGCTGGCGGGACCGCAGCAGCTGGTCGAGCTCCCCGAAGGTGCGGCGGATCCGCTCCGGTTCCAGCGCCGAGGCCACGCTGCCGACATGCGCCAAGTCCTCCAGCGCCCGCAGCTGACCACCGCCATAGTCCAGGCAGTAGAAACTCACCTCGCTGGGCGAGTGCAGGCTTGCCGCCGACAAGATAAATGTCTGCAGGGCAGCTGATTTGCCTGACTTTGCCCCACCATGGATCACCATGTTGCCCGCCGACGACCGTGCATCGAAAACCAGCGGGTCGCGGCGCATCTCGAACGGCTTGTCGATTTCGCCCAGCGGCCAACGCCACTCGCCCCGGGGCAGCGCCGCGCGCGCCAGCACCATGCTCAGCGGGATCGGGTCGTCGAGTGGTGGCAGCCACAGCTCTGGCGCACGTGGGCCATAGCGTGCGAGCTGGTCACCGATGGTGGCGATCAACTTACGTGGCGGGCCGACCGGTTCTTCGTGACCATTCGTCGTGATCACCGTGGTCTGATCGGGCTCCACCCGGACGGCAGTGAACAGCTTTGGTTCGGGAACAGAATGCACCACAAGCGTTTTCGCTGTCTGAGGTGGATCGTAGATGCCGTCGACGTAAGTGCTGCGGAATTTGATCGGCGCAGCACCGGGAGCGGGCACCAGGAAGCCCAAGCCCTTGTGCTCCTTGCCGGACTCGATGTGGTAGGCGTCCTCCACGCCGATGATCTGCCGCGACACGGCAGGGCTGGCCACCTTCAAGCCGATCCGGTAGGAGGTGTTCTTGTCGATGTCCTTGATCCTTCCGACATCCAACGTCTGCGACGCGAACAGAATGTGGATGCGGAACGAGCGGCCTTTGCGCGCAACGTAATCGAACAGCTCGGCGTACTCGGGGTGGTCGGCGAGCATCAGGGTGAACTCATCGGCGACCACGAACAGCGTCGGGATCGGCGCCAGATCATGTCCGGCGGCGATCGCGTTCTCGTATTCGGTCACCGAGTTGAACGCGCTGCCCTGCACGTGCCGTCCGGCCTCACGCAGCATCATTTCCCGACGCGCGACCTCGCCGCGCAGCGTGTCGGCGAACCTATCGGCCAACGCCTTCTTCTCGGCCATGTTCGAGATCACGGCGACGACCTGCGGGAAGTTGCGGAAGATATCGGCGCCGGCCTCGCCTTTGAAGTCGGCGTAGATCACGATCAACCGGTCAGCGGAGTGAGTCGTCAACAGCGACAACAGAATCGACATCAGCGTTTGCGACTTGCCCGCGCCGGTCATGCCGATCATCAAGCCATGCGGACCCATCCCGCCCTCGGCTTCGTCCTTGAGGTCGAAGATCAGCGGCTCGCCGGTCGCGGTGACACCGATCGGAACCCGCAGCTCGTCGTCGCGGTGTCGTGGTGCCCACATTGTCGGCACGTCCAACCGGGACGCGTCCGGGATTCCCAGCAGCGTCGTAAATGCCGCGCCGCGGGTCGCGCTCGATTGCAGGCCGCTGTGGGTCGGGTTGGAGTCCCACCGCGACAGTCGGCGTCCGAGGTGGCCGGCGTCGTCAGCGCCCAGCTGGTCGACGCTGTCGATGTAGCGCTGCCAGCCGCCGGTCTGCCAGCGGTCGATGGCGGCGTCCGCAATCCGCAGGATCGGCCGTTCGGGATCTGAATATTGCTCGCGGTGGGGTGCCTTCGCCGATCGATGCACGACGGTGACCCCGGCCCGGCCGACCGCCAGAGCCGAGCCATCCAGGTCGTAGTCGGGATCGTCGACGACGATCACTAAGTGCCGCAACGCATCAGACGGCCCGCCCGTGAATGCCGGCCGGTCGGTCAGCGCCGGGCCGAGCAGCGCGGCCAGCTCGTCGGGTTTGGTGGACAGGTAACGGGCCGGGCCGACGCCGTCGAGTTCGCCGGGAACGTCGGCGTGCGGCAGCCACTTGAGCCACGACCATTCCGGCGCCTCGAGATCCGGTGCAGCCACCGCGACGCCGAGCACCGTCGGGTCGTGCCAGGTCACCGCCTGAGCTATCCACGCCCGTATCGCCGCGCGCACCTCGTCGCCGTCGCCGAGCACAGTGATCCGGGACACCTTGGTCAGGTCGATACCCGTCGGCACATCGCGGACGGTGCGCTGGGTGTCCAGCAAGCTACGTAATGCGCTGTGCGACACCGGTTCCAGGTCAATCTCGTCGGCGGTGTCGTTGACCCGCAATGCGGTGTCCAGCGTTGCCGAGTGCAGGCCGGCCCGCACCACCAGAAAGTCGGCGTCGTGGGGGTCACGTTCCCACTGGCGCCGTGAGCCGGGTATCGCGGCCAAATCTGTCGGATCAGGGTGCGACCACTCGGCCGCGGCACGTTGATCGGCGGCCTGAGCCCGGATGTTGTCCCGAACCACCGACAGGTAGCGCAAATAGTCGGCCCGTTCGGCGTCGACTTCCGCGGTGCGGTTCTTGTTGTCGCTACCGCGGTAGAACGCGGTGGCGGCCAGCAGCAACACGAACGGGAAGAACAGTGTCTGCGGGGAGATCAGCCGAATCCCGGTGGCTACCAAGGCGACGATCATGCCGACGATCAGCAGCACGATCACCACCGGCAGGGCCCGTCGCAACATCGACGGCGGAATCACCCGGGGCAGTTCCGGAGGTGTTTCAATGTTGATGGTGCCCTTGCGGGTGGCCGGTGGTGGCAGCCGTCGGCGGGCCTCGAAGATCAGTCGGCTCATCGGCTCTCCCCCTGCGCTGCGGTACGACCGGGTCGGGAATCTGGCGCCAGGCCGTCGTGGGCGAGCAGCGCGTCGGCACGTGACAACGTCGGGCCGGGCGCGAACAACGACTGCACCGACCACGGGATCGGAGTCGGCGGCGGGTTCAGGCCAAGGACCTCAACGGTTTTGGCGGGCCCATTGACGCCACCCTCGTTGGCCTCATTGTCAACGCCGAAACGTACCCCGGTGTCGGAGATCCAGAACAGCGAGCCGGCGGCCGGCGAAGCCGCGTTTTGGCCGACGGTCGCGGTGAAATACCCGGTCCCGGGCGCCATCGCGACCCGGCTCGCGGTGCCGCCGGTTCCGGCGCCGACCAGGTCTTCGGTGTGCACCGCCTCCGACACCGGAAGTGTTGAACCGGTCAGCAACGTCAGCGAATTCGTGGTCGCGCCGGCCGGTTTGCTCCAGTGCGCGCAGGTGACCGGATCGTGGGCGGCGTCGACCAGGCTGATCCGCTGATCGGGAAAGCGGCTGGTGTCCAGCATCCGGGACACCGGCAGCTTGGCGACCTGATCGGCGCTCAGCCGCGGCGGCTGATCCAGACCGTACGAGTTGGAGTTGCGCAGGACCGCGGCCAGCACCGGCGAGATCGCCTGCAGGCCGTCGGGCAGCACCGCGTAGTAGAGCATGCTGTTGGCTGAGGTGGCATCCAAGCCATGGGACTCGACCACGGCGCCGATCGGTGCGGGCACCGGCGGGCTGAACCGCGGTGGGCTTCCGGCGTCCGGGATGGCCGGCGCCGACAGCGGCGAAGACTCGGGGACCGCGTTGAACAGGCCGACGGCGACGGGCCGCGGCGCAGGTATGTCGCTACCCAGGCCCAGCGCGCCGGCAACTGCGTGGTCGGCCAGGTTGATCCGGCTGCGCCGACCGTCCCACAGCAGCCAGGTGCTGGTGGCGTCGCTGGCCAATACGGCGTGTCCGGCGCTCAACGGGGCGGCCCGGGTGCCGGTGCTGTCCGGGGTTCCGGCGATCACCGTGACCCCGGCGGCCGGGCCAGCGATGGAATCGCACACTGTCCAGTCGGCGTCCTTGCTGGTGTTTTGCACCATCCGCTCAGGGGCACCCGGAATACCGATCAGGTTGCCGCGCGGAATCTTGTCCAGCTCACTGCTTTTCACGGTTGTGGGGTTCACCGGCCGACCGACGATCAGCCGGGCCGACGTCAGATTCAGCACCGGGTGCAGTTGATCGCCGACCCGCACATACAACGCGGCGGTGGACCGGTCGGCCAGCACCTGGTTATTGGCCGCCGACCCGTTGGGCCGGATCAGCGAGAACACGAAGCAACCCACCAGCGCGGTGATCACCATCAGCACGCCCATCAGCAGCGCGCGGGTCTGGGTGCGCAACGGCTCGACCAGCATCCGGGTGTCGTGCAACGCGATGCCGGATGCGATCCGGCGCATCACAAATCGCCAGCCACTCACCTGATGGCGGGTGACAAAGCCGCGGCGGTAGACCACCTTGTCGGGATTGTCGTTAACCGGAGTACGCGACGCGAACGAGCGTCGGTCGTCGCCGGGCTCGCGGCTCGTCATGCCGGCATCTCCAAGCGGAGACCTTCCAGCAGCCCCGGCACCGTGTTGGCCACGTCGGCGGCGGTGATCGTTATGAGCTCCTCGTCGGTGAATTCACCGGTTTTTGCGTGTTCAGTGTGGTCCAACCTGAATTCGCGTTCCTCTTCGGACTTTTCGACGACGTTACGGACGAACCGGCCGTTGCCGGCGATATCCAGACCGCGGCGTTCTACCCCCGCAGTATCGGGTTTCGTGATGCTGGCCATGTGGGCGAACAATGCTTCCAGGTCGTCGAGCGCGGGTTGTTCGAAGGCGCTGTCGCGTTTTTGTGCCATGAAGTTGGCGATCTCGATCAGCTCGGCGGGTTGGTACGACGGGAAGTCGATGGTGCGAGTGAACCGCGACCGCAGACCTTGGTTGGTGTCCAGGAACCGATCCAGGTCGGCGCGGTAGCCGGCGATGATGACCACCAGCCGATCGCGGTCGTTCTCCATCCGGGCCAGCAGCGTGTCGATGGCCACCAGACCGAAGTCGTTCTTGGCGCCGGTGGCCACCAAGGCGTAGGCCTCGTCGAGGAACAGCACACCGTCGAGCGCGCTGTCGATGATCGCGTCGGTCTTGGCCTCGGTCTCCCCGATGTGCTGACCGATCAAATCGGCGCGGTGCACCTCTTTGATGTTCTCCTTCTTCAAGAGGCCAAGGCCGCAATAGATTTTCGCGACGACACGGGCGATGGTGGTCTTGCCGGTTCCCGGCGGCCCGGTGAAGACGAGGTGGTGGGTGCGCTGCGCCACCTCCAGCCCCCGCTCCTTGCGTACCAATTCCATTGCTACCGCGCTCTTGAGCCGCGCCACCTGGTCTTTGACCCTCTCGAGGCCGATGAACTCATCGAGCTGGCGTTCTGCCTCGGACAGCAACACGGCTTTGCGTTCCTGGGCTCCGGGGTCGACGAAATCGCCGGGCTTGGGCTCGGTGGCCGGGTCCCACGGGTCGATGCGCGCGTCGATGCGATCCGCCGTGGTGGGCACGATCCCGAAGCTGGAATCCATCAGTGCCTCTTCGACCTGGGCGTTCTCCGGGTTGGCGGCGTAGAGGTCCTGCAGCACCTCTCTTGCGGTGTCCTCGTCGCCGTCGGCGCGCAGCGCCAGCGCCTTGGCCAGCGCGCCGTCCACCACGGCGACGGCGACCGGACCGTCGGGTTCCTCGAGATAAGCCAACGCCGCAGCAAACATGCCCAGCCGCGCCAGCGAGATCCCCAGGGCGATCTTCACGGCATGCGCGAAGCGCTCGTCGAGACCGGGGTCATTGACGATCGGCGACAGCAGCTTGACCACATCCGCCCAGCGCTCGGCCCGGTAGTGGATGGTGGCCGCGACCCAGCGGGCCTCCCGCGAGCTCGGCCGACGTTGAGTGACGTCGATGACCAGTTTGTGCGCGTCGGCGAATTGCCCCTCGGCTGCCAGTGCCGCGGCGTACGCGAGGTGAAAGTCGTCGGGTGCGGTCGCGCGGAACTGTAAATACAGCCCGGTGTCGTAGTGGAACCCCAGGGCGCCCGGCGCGAGTTCCGCCTGCCGCTGCAAGAGCCCCGCGGTCGCCGCCGCGCCCGAAATCGCTCCCAGCACACGGGTAGACGCGTCGCCGGCGGCGGCCAGCCCGACCCAGGCGTCGCACTGGTCATGGGCAATACGGGTGAGCGCGGTGAACCCGGACCGGGCGGCGGCCAGGTCGGCCGGTCGCTTTCGGTCGTAGACGGTCAGCCCAAGCGCCCGGCAACAGTTAGCGAATCGGCTCGTTAGGTCGTCATCCACCCGGGCCGTCGCCGGCCGTGTGGCAACCATGCCGGTGTCAGCGGTTTCCACGCCCCGTATCCTTTCAGACATAGTGTTGCCTAAGCTAACCTCGGGCCGAAGTTAGCATTGCATAAGCTAAGTGTCGAGATGCACGGATTGGGTCGATTCGTGGTTTCGGTCGCGGCGTCGCGGAAAGCCAACCGCTGCACGTCAGTCCACAAAACAGCCTCCCCGCGACGGCCTCCGGATCGCTGGCGAGACACAAGGCTCCCCGACGCCGTCGGCACGATCGAACCGCAGCTTAATGAAAATGGGTGTCATTAGCGGCTGACTCTACGGCATAGCTCCTTCACTTTTTGACGGCCCTGACTAATCTGTTGCGGGCGACCATCGGCCCGGCCTCGACATCCGGTCCCGGAACCGGTCGGCCCACCTCGCGCAGGTAGTCCGCCAACGGGGTCGCCACCGCGGTCCAGCCGTGCTCGTCGAACCACTGATCGGCAGGAGCATGCCGCTCGTTGTAGAGCAGTTGGAAGAACACGCGCTGGTCGGCGGGGGCCGCACGCTCTTCTGCGACGGCGGCCGCATAGTCGTCGGGCGGTATCGGTGTGCCATCCTCCACGGCGACGTGGCTGGCCGGGGTGGCCAGCGCGTCGATGCCGGTGAACAGTTGCTGCTCGGCATCGGCCGGGAGATAGATCAACAGACCTTCGGCAATCCAGGCCGACGGCTTGGTGCTATCGAATCCGCTGTCCCGCAATGCTTGCGGCCAGTCCTCGCGTAGGTCGATGGCAACCTCGCGGCGCTCGGCGTTGGGTCTGGCTCCCTGTTCGGCGAGCACCTCACGCTTAAAATCGAGGACCTGCGGACGGTCCAACTCGAAGATCGTCGTCTCGGCGGGCCAGGGCAGCCGGTAGGCGCGGGAGTCCAAACCCGCGGCCAGGATGACCACCTGTCGGACGCCGGCGTCGGCGGCACGCCGGAAGTAGTCGTCGAAATACCGGGTGCGGGCGCCTTGGAAGTTGACGAAGTACTCGCCCCAGTCAGGCGTTTTCAGTTGGTGTTCGGGAAGTTTGCCGTCCAGCACGTCGGCCGCGTTTCCTCCCACGGCGCGACAGAACACTTCGGCAAACGGGTCGACAGCCAACGGGTCGGGTTTTTGCGCCTCCAATGCTCGAGCGGTGGCCACGAATAACGCGGTCGAACCGACACTTGTGTTGATGTCCCAGTTGTCGTTGTCAGTACGCACGGGAACCGACCCTACGCCCGCCCAGCAGCACGCTTTGTCGCCTGCAATCACCCGGTCCAGCCACGACGGCATTCAATACGACGTTGTGTCGTAGAACAAGACCCCGTCCCGGTAGGGGGTACTTGCTCGACTACACCAACGGCCGGCCGGCCTTGATCCGTCGGTCCAGATCCCACAGCAGCACGTTGAACGGGAACCGCCGCACGAACCGCGGCAGCGCGTTGTTCATTGTCCGGAGCATGGCGATCAACCGGTCAAAACGGCGCTGCTTGGCAGCATCCCACGAAAATCGCATCTCGTCGCGAAAGCGTTGCGGCAGAAAGCCCGTGGTGAGCAGCAGCGCGAGACGTTCCGGCAGCCGGCGCAGCGGCTCCGGCAGCGAAACCGCGCGCACTCGGCCCACGGCGATCGGATACAGGTAGTCGCGAACGCTGTCGTCGATGTGGACCTTGTCCAGTTGGTCTTGCCAGTAGCGGTCGAACGCGGCTCGATCCGGCGGCCACATCTCCGGTGGCACCTGCAACGTGGTGCCGAGCACTATGCCGTCGCGGTAGTGGCGGTCGGCGTCGTGCTCGTCCAACTCGCCGACGAACATGCGATAGAAGTCGACCCCGCCTTTGTACAGACACGCTGCCACCCACAGCTGCAGATCCGGGTCGAACGCGTTGTACTCCACCGGGCTGTCGGGTGTCGAGTAAACCTGGGCATGCGCGCGGTTCACCGCCCGGCGAAACGCCGCCTTCTGCGCGTCGCTACCGGCCATCGCCACCGCAAGATAGGTGAAAGTGGTGCGGGCCCGCTTGATCGGATGCAAGTCGACCCGGCCACTCTCGACACGGCTCTCCATCACGCCGTAGCCCACGCCTGGCCGGCCCAGCTGCATGATCACGTTCGCCGGGCCGAGCAGCAGCGCCATGCCCATCAGCCCGTCGTCGAAACGGACTTCTCGGCGCGTGCGGCGGCGCGTCAACCGGGCTATCGGCGGATCGCTCATCGCGCGCTCGACCTGGCTGATTGGCTCGCTGACCGTCACCGGACACCTACCCGCTAATTGTGAGAACGTTTGTTTCCTGATATTGCACGCCGGCGCGGACCGATGTCAAGATGGGATTCATGGCCTCAGCCCCGACCACGAGCGCACGGCCATACCGTGGCGTCGAGGCGGCCGACCGCTTGGCAACCCGCCGGTCCAAGTTGCTGGGGGCTGGCCTCGATCTGCTGGGCGCCGATCGGCAGGACGCCGCGGAGCTGACTGTTCGCGGCATTTGCCGGCGGGCCGGCCTGGCCGCTCGCTACTTCTACGAAAGCTTCGCCGACAAGGACGAGTTCATCGCGGCGGTCTTCGACTGGGTGATTGCCGACCTAGCCGCCACCACGCAGGCCGCGGTGGCCGCTGCACCACCGAAGGAGCAGACCCGCGCCGGCATGGCCAACGTGGTCCGGACAATCGGCGGCGATCCCCGCGTGGGCCGGCTGCTGTTCAGCGCCCAACTGGCCAACGCCGTGCTGGTGCGCAAGCGTGTCGAATCCAACGCGCTGTTCGCAATGCTCTCTGGCCGCCATGTCGAAAACGCACTGCGGGTAACGGAGAACGACCGGATCAAGGCCGCCGCGCATTTCGTGGTCGGCGGGGTGGCGCAGACGATCAGCGCCTGGCTGGCCGGTGAAGTGCGACTCGATCCCGATCAGCTCATCGACCAGCTGGCGTCACTGCTCGACGAGCTCGCCGACCCGAGCCTGTACCGCGACTGAATCCGGCGCGGTGAGCTAGTGCGCGGCCGGGATGCGGCGATCAGCCGCCGTCCTCGGCACGGCCCGCGTATCAGTCGACGTGAATTCCTTTATCCAGCAAGCAAACTCAAGCGTGATTCCGTCGGGATCCTGAAAGTAGAACGACCGCACATAGACGCCAGGATGCACCGTAGCCGAGGCCTGCGTCTCGCTTTCGTCGTGGTTGAGCACCGGGCCAACTCGTACGCCCTTGGCCTTGAGGCGCTGACGATAGTCGTCGAACTTCTCCGCCGGAACATGAAACGCCAAGTGGTTCATGGTGCTGACCGCGCTGGTGATCTCCCCGATGCCCGGGATCGCAGCCGGCGACGAGAGGCCCGCCACCCGATCGGGCGCGTCAACGAACCAGAAAAACGCCACGCAATCACCGTTGCCGGCGTCGAAGAAAAAGTGCTGTCCGGCACCCCTGGGCAGGTCGAGCGATTTGATCAACGGCATGCCCAGGATGTTGGTGTAGAAGTCCACCGTGCGGGCCATGTCCGAGCAGACAAGCGCGACATGGTTAATCCCGCCGAGCTCGAACTCGGAATTGGTGTTGTGCGGTTTGATCATCTCCCGGCCCCCTCCCTCGGCATTGCGCATCGCTGGTTACGTGGCGGAGATCCGAATCTGAACCTAACATCAGATTCAGGTCTATTCCAGAGAACTCGACGGTGCCGCGATCGCGCCGATCCCACGGTCACAACGAAGGAGGCTCGCCGGTGTCCACCGTGTCCGAGCAGCCGACCCGGCGTGCGCCGTTGCCGACCGACCGCGGCCGCCGAACGCAGGCCGCCATCGACGCCGCCGCCCGAGCAGTCATTGCCCGCAAAGGCATCCTGGCCACCACCATCGCCGATATCGCCGCGCAAGCGGGCCGGTCGACGGCGTCGTTCTACAACTACTACGACTCCAAAGAGGCGATGGTCCGCGAATGGGCGCTGCGCTTCCGCGACGAAGCCAACCAGCCGGCGCTGACGGTTACCCGGCATGGCCTAACCAATCGCGAGCGAGCCCGGGAGGCCGTGGCGGTGCATTGGCACACCTATCGAAACCGGTTGGCGGAGATCGTCAGCGTGTCACAGCTGGCGATGATCAACGACGACTTCGCCCAGTACTGGGTCGACATTTGCGCCATCCCGACC
Organism: uncultured Actinomycetota bacterium; assembly: GCA_963751315.1. Taxonomy (GTDB): domain Bacteria; phylum Actinomycetota; class Actinomycetes; order Mycobacteriales; family Mycobacteriaceae; genus Mycobacterium. Next base: position 244,161 of record CAVVUH010000010.1, read on the forward strand.
TCTTTCATCGCTGAAATGGTGCGGCGCGCCCAATCCGACGGCTATTGCGCAGGTGATGACCCACAGCTGATCGCCGTGGCGATCGTGGCGATGTTTAACCAGTTTTGTTACCTGCAACTCGCCGGTCCCGGGTTGAGCCCGGCCGGCGCTCCCGATGATCAGGCCTGCATCGACACGTTGGCGAACATCTTCTACCGTGCCATCTATTACAAGGAGGTCCGCCCGAGGTGACTCGCACCACCGGCACGCCCGGGGTTATCCGCGAATTCATCGGACTGCCATCGCCGACCGCTCGGCGCGCCGGTGCGGGCGGACACCCTTGCCAGGGGCTGTATCACCGGGGCGTCGGACGCAAGCCGAAGGTCGCGATGATCGCCACGCACTACCAGATCGACTTCTGTGAGCACTATCTCGCCGATTACATGGCGACCCGCGGCATCGGATTTCTGGGCTGGAACACCCGGTTCCGCGGTTTTGAGAGCAGCTTTCTGCTCGACCACGCGCTGGTCGACATCGGCATCGGTGTGCGCTGGCTGCGCGAAACGCAAGCAGTGGAAACGATTGTACTGCTGGGTAATTCCGGAGGAGGATCATTGATGGCCGCCTACCAGGCCCAGGCGGTCGAACCCAACGTGACTCCTCTTCCGGGAATGCGGCCCGCGGCCGGGCTGACCGACCTAGTTCCCGCCGACGGCTATGTGGCCAGCGCGGCCCACCCGGGCCGGCCGGACGTGTTGACCGCCTGGATGGACGGCGCCGTCGTCGACGAGAACGACCCGATCGCCACCGATCCCGACCTTGACCTGTTCAACGAACGCAACGGGCCGCCGTACTCGTCGGAGTTCCTCACCCGTTACCGGTCGGCGCAGGTGGCGCGCAACAACGCGATCACCGACTGGGCCGAAAAAGAATTGAAACGTGTTCGGGCAGCGGGCTTTTCGGATCGCCCATTCACCGTGATGCGGACGTGGGCCGATCCCCGCATGGTGGATCCGGCGCTGGAGCCGACGAAACGCCCACCGAATATGTGTTATGCCGGCGTCCCGGCCAAGGCTAACCGTTCCGCGCACGGCATCGCCGCGGCCTGCACGCTGCGCAACTGGATCGCGATGTGGAGTCTGCGGACCGCGCAGACCCGGGCCGAACCGCATTTGGCGCGAATCACCTGCCCTGCCCTGGTAATCAACGCCGAGGCCGACACCGGGGTTTTTCCCAGCGATGCCCGACGCATCTACGACGCGCTGGCCAGCAGTGACAAATCGCAGTGCGCCATCAACACCGATCACTACTTCACCACACCGGGTGCACGCAGCGAGCAGGCGGACACCATCGCCAAATGGATTGCCAAGCGGTGGCGCTAAGGGTCCTCGCCCATTTCGTTCCCGGACCTAAGGTGCTGGATTTCCTCGCGCCGGAAGCTGATTGGCTTGACATCCGTTGGTGCGCCGACGACGACACTCCTGATTCACAAGCCGCGTTCTATCGGGAATTGCCCGACGCCGAAGTGATATGGCATGTGCTCCGGCCGCTTTCGGCCGCCGACCTATTGCGCGCGACTCGACTGCGGCTGGTACACAAGTTCGGCGCCGGGGTCAACACCATCGACGTCGAGACGGCCAGCCAACGCGGCATCGCCGTCGCCAACATGCCCGGCGCTAACGCGCCGTCGGTGGCCGAGGGAACGGTGCTGCTGATGTTGGCCGCACTGCGCCGCCTGCCGGCGCTGGACCGGGCCACCCGGGAGGGCCGCGGCTGGCCGTCCGACCCGCGGCTGGGCGAAACCGTGCGCGATATCGGCGCCTGCACGGTCGGCTTGGTCGGCTACGGCAATGTCGCCAAACAGGTCGCGGGCATCGTCGCCGCGATGGGCGCCACGGTGCTGCATACCAGCACCCGCGATGACGGGCTGCCCGGCTGGCGGCCGCTGCCGGAGCTGCTGGCCACCAGCGACATCGTCTCGCTGCACCTGCCGTTGACGGATGACACCCGCGGCCTGCTGAGCTGCGACGCGCTGGCCGGCTTGAAGCCCGATGCGGTGCTGATCAACACCTCACGCGGCCCGATTGTCGACGAAGGCGCCCTGGTCGACGCGCTGCGCGGCGGTCGGTTGGCCGCCGCGGGCCTGGATGTCTTCGACGTCGAACCGGTGCCGCCGGACAACCCACTACTCGGCTTAGACAACGTCGTGCTCACACCGCACGTCACCTGGTACACCGTCGACACCATGCGGCGGTATCTGGTCGAAGCCGTCGCCAACTGCCGTCGGCTGCGCGACGGGAAGCAGCTAGCCCATGTGGTCAACCAACCCACCGGTTATTAGATTGAGGGGATCGAGCCCAACGGAAGGCGACCAATGCCGATCGCGATAACTCCTGAGCATCAAGACCTGGCCGATTCGGTCCGATCACTGGTCGCGCGGGTCGCGCCCTCGGAGGTCTTGCACGCCGCGCTGGAAACACCGGTCAACAACCCACCGCCGTACTGGCAAGCGGCGGCCGAACAAGGCTTGCAGGGCGTGCACTTGGCCGAATCCGTTGGCGGGCAGGGCTTCGGCATTCTCGAGCTCGCCGTGACGCTCGCCGAGTTCGGCTATGGCGCGGTACCCGGCCCGTTCGTGCCGTCGGCGATCGCCAGTGCACTGATCTCGGCACACGACCCGGACGCCAAGGTGCTCGCCGACCTGGCTTCTGGAACGGCCATCGCCGCCTACGCGCTGGACTCCGGGCTGACCGCGACCCGGCACGGCGCGGGAGAAGAAGCGCTGGTGATCCGCGGTGAAGTCCGGGCAGTGCCCGCAGCCGGCGAGGCATCGCTGCTGGTGCTGCCGGTGGCGATCGACAGCGGCGAAGAGTGGGTCGTGCTGCGCGCCGATCAACTCGAAATCGAGCCGGTCAAGAGCGTCGACCCACTGCGGCCCATCGCGCATGTGCGCGCCAACGCCGTCGAGGTCGGTGACGATGCGGTGCTGAGCAACCTCAGCGTCGTCACCGCGCGTGCGCTGATGTCCACGCTGCTGTCGGCCGAGGCCGTCGGCGTCGCGCGGTGGGCCACCGACACGGCGGCGGAATACGCGAAGATCCGTGAACAGTTCGGCAGGCCGATCGGTCAGTTCCAGGCGATCAAGCACCGGTGCGCCGAGATGATCGCCGACACCGAGCGCGCCACCGCAGCCGTGTGGGACGCGGCCCGCGCCGTCGACGAGGCCCGCGAAAATCATTGGGATATCGGGGATTCCGCGGTCGAGTTCGCTGCGGCGGTGGCGGCGACATTGGCGCCGGCGGCCGCGCAGCGCTGCACGCAGGATTGCATCCAGGTGCACGGCGGTATCGGATACACCTGGGAACACGACACAAACGTCTACTACCGTCGCGCGTTGATCCTGGCCGCCAGCTTCGGCCGTAAATCCGAGTACCCGCAGCGGGTGGTCGATACCGCGACCGGGACGGGGATGCGCGAGCTCAACATCGACCTCGATCCCGACACCGAGAAACTGCGTGCCGACATTCGTGCCGAGGTCGCCGGGCTAAAGGAGATACCCCGCGAAGAACGCGCGACCGCCATCGTCGAGGGTGGATGGGTACTGCCGTATCTGCCCGAGCCCTGGGGGCGGGCGGCCGATCCCGTCGAGCAGATCATCATCGCCCAGGAGTTCACCACCGGGCGGGTAAGGCGGCCGACGATCGGCATCGCGGCGTGGATCGTGCCGTCGATCGTGGCCTTCGGTAGCGACGAGCAGAAACAACATTTCCTGCCGCCGACGTTCCGCGGCGAAATGATCTGGTGCCAGCTGTTCTCCGAGCCGGGTGCCGGATCCGACCTGGCAGGGCTGAGCACCAAGGCGACCAAGGTCGACGGCGGCTGGCGCATCAGCGGACAGAAGATCTGGACCACGGCGGCCCAGTTTTCGCAGTGGGGGGCCCTGCTGGCGCGATCGAGCCTCAGCGCTCCAAAACATCAAGGCATCACCTACTTCCTGCTGGACATGAGCAGCGAGGGCGTGGACGTGAAGCCGCTGCGCGAGCTCACCGGCGGCGCGATGTTCAACACCGTGTTCATCGATGACGTCTTCGTGCCGGACGAGCTGGTGCTCGGCGAGGTCAACCGGGGCTGGGAGGTCAGCCGCAACACGCTAACCGCCGAGCGGGTGTCGATCGGCAGCAGCGAGGCGCCGTTCTTGGCCAACCTCGACCAGTTCGTCGAGTTCATTCGCGACGGGCAGTTCGACCAGATCGCCCAAAACCGCGCCGGACAACTGATCGCCGAGGGCCACGCCGCCAAGGTGCTCAACATGCGCTCGACGCTGTTGACGTTGGCCGGCGGCGACGCGATGCCGTCAGCGGCAATCTCCAAGCTGCTGTCGATGCGCACCGCACAGGGCTACGCCGAGTTCGGGGTGTCCTCATTCGGGACGGACGCCGCGATCGGCGACCCCGACGAGCTGGCCGGGAAGTGGGCTGAGATCCTGCTGGCCAGCCGCGCGACCACCATCTACGGCGGCACGTCGGAGGTGCAGCTCAACATCATCGCCGAACGGTTGCTCGGGCTGCCGCGCGACCCGTAATCCTGCATACAAAAATCCACGCCGACCTGACTGTTGTCAGATCGGCGTGGATTCTCCTTCGGCGGGAGCGGCGACCCTATTTCCGTTTGGGAGAGGCTAGTCGCCATTCACCGGGCGGATCCGGCTCGCCCGCGCCTACCGCTCCTCCCCAGGCCTAGAAGATGTGGAAGCCGCCGTTGGTGTGGCGGTGGTGGCCCCAAAACACGGGGGCGACGTGATACGGGCCACCCACGGTGGGCGCTGGTACTGCGGAGGCTGCACCCACGGTGGGCGCTGGTACTGCGGAGGCGGCGTTGGCCGCGGGCATCGCGCCGAACAGCATTGCGCCAGCCACGGCGCCTGCGCCGATCGCACCAACTGCTAGGCGACGGGCCGAGGACATCGAAGTGGATAGTGAGATCGACATTTTGGTTGCTCCTTCGTCATCTGGGGTATCTGGGGGACTGACACCAAGAACGCTAAACCCCAATCCTTAGCAAACGCTAAATTAGCGCCTTAATAATGCTGAGAATATTGCGCATTACTCCAACCAGCTATTTCTGGTTTCTATGCCAACTCCGCTGGTGGCGTTCCATTCATGAATTACTGCATTCATGATCTCATGAGGCACGTCCGTACTGGCTTCAGTAGCTACGGATGTATCTATACTGCCTGCTTATAAGGGATTTACGCGTCTACTGATCTCCGTATCTCCGTGCTTCATTACGTAAGGATAATTATCAGTAATGTGCACAAATTACTTTGCATGTCCGCTTCATTCACTACGAGATAGCGAACTATTTTGATTGCCGTTAACGACGCTGGCTGGCACGTTGTCTTCTATATACAGCAATCACACTCTGACGTGTCGATATAAATCGATGCAATCGTCCCGACGATCGGCCCAGCCCGAATGAGTCGGGCCGCCGGCGCTGACCACGGCATCCGTTGCGCAGACACGGACACCCGGGCGCGGGTGCACGACTCCGCTTTAACGGACATACTTATGTCCTGATCTACTGAAAACCCACGCCAAGAGGAGGTCACCCAGCCACATGGAACCCAGCTCGCCATCGTTTCGAGCCAAGCCCCACGCCCGCGCGGACGCGGCGGCGCCGACCGAACGCCTGACCAACCTCCGACAGAAACTTGACCACCAGAAGCTCGACCAACCGTCCCGCGGCCAACGAACCCGGCGAACCGTCGACCTGTCCCCTGCCACACACCGGGCCCTCGACATCTGGCAGCGAGACGCCGCCGACCGGCTCGGATTCGCCCGTGTCACCGGTCAAGAGGTCATTTGCGCGCTCATCGAGCTGCTTTTGATCGACCCGAAGCTTTCCGCCGAGGTGACCCGGAGTATCCGGGACCGGCGCTGATCCCGCGAACGAGCGAGCGGTGCTAGCTTCGCCGTCATGGCAGAAACGCAGCGTCCCAACCGCCGCGAGCAAGAGCTGGCCGGCGAGCGCACCACGCTGGAGTCATTTCTCGACGACTATCGAGACATCGTGGTGCGCAAGGTTTCCGGTCTCTCCGATACCGATGCCCGCCGCAGCCTCGTGGCGTCGTCAACAACCGTGGGCGGGCTGATCAAGCACCTGCGTTGGGCGGAATACGGCTGGTTCGATCAACTTCTGCAGGAACGAAGCAACGACAACCGTCGCACGCACGATCGCTCCTGGGAGTTCGAGTTCCTGCCCGAGGAATCACTGCCAACACTGATAGCCGAGTATCAGACGCAGTGCGAGGAGTCCCGGCGGATCGCCGCGCGTTATCCCCTCGATCACGTGGTGCCGCATCGCCGATTCGGGACGGTATCGCTGCGCTGGATCTACGTGCACATGATCGAGGAGACCGCCCGGCACACCGGGCAACTCGACATCCTGCGCGAGCAACTCGACGGCGCAACCGGGTTCGACGGCTGAGCTAGTGGCTATTCGACGTCGATCTCACGCAGCTCGCGTTTGAGGATCTTGCCGGTCGGGTTGCGCGGCAACTCATCGAGGAAGATGACCTCGCGCGGCACCTTGTAGCGGGCCAGGTGGTCGCGAACGTAGTGCTTGACGCTGTCCTCGTCGAGGCTGGCGTCCTGCCTTTTCACCACGAAGGCGCGCAGCCGGTGGCCCCACTCCTTGTCCTCGACGCCGATCGCGGTGGCCTCCACCACGTCCGGATGCCCAGTGATCAGGTCCTCGACTTCGGCGGGGAAGACATTCTCGCCGCCGGAGACGATCATCTCGTCGTCACGGCCGCTGATGTAGAGCAGGCCGTCGTCGTCGAAGTACCCGACGTCGCCCGACGACAGCAGCCCGTCGATGATCTGTTTCCTGCCGCCGCCGGTGTAGCCCTCAAACGGGAACGTCGTGCCGACGAAGATCCGCCCGACCTCGCCCTTCGGCAGCTCGTTACCGTTCTCGTCGAAGATCTTGACCTTCACCCCCTTGACGACCGGCCCCACGGTCGAGGAATTGCGTTGCAGGTGCTTCGGTTCGGCGATGGTGGCGAATGCGATCTCCGTCGAGCCGTACATGTTGTAGACCACCGGGCCGATGTCCTTGAGCGCCCGTTCGGCCAGGTCGGCTCCGAGCGCCGAGCCGGAGACGAAGACGATCCGCAGGCTGGACAGATCGGGTTTATTCTCCAGCTGTTCCACCGCGGCCAGGATGCGCGACAGCATGACCGGGACGACGACAAGCGCCGTGGCCTTGTGCTTTTCGATGTCTTGGAGCACCAGCGTCGGCTTGAAGCGACGCCGCAGCACCAAGGTGGAGCCGAGGAACATCGCGATGGTGGCGTGCAGATAGCCCAGCGCGTGGAACATCGGCGACGGCAGGGAGGTTACCTCACCGGCCTTGAACGGAACATGCGAGAGAATGCCCCCGATCGGCGCCAGCGTCGGCGGGGTACTGCGGTTCGCGCCTTTCGGCGTGCCGGTGGTGCCACTAGTCAGGATGATGATCGATGCGTGCTTGGTGGCCTTGGGTACCGGCGATTTGCTGTTCTGGGCGACGAGGTCGGCCAACGTCTCGTCGGTGCTGCCCGACGGCTCGTCGCTGTCGGGGTTGGTGCCGAGGGCCCGCAGCTTGCCCAGCGGCGGATCGGCCTGGCTGACCGCCTGGGTGTATTCGTCGTCGTGAATGATCAGCTTGGCGCCCTCGCGGTCGGCGACCTCCTTGATCTGTGGACCCGAGAACTCGCTGTTGAGCAGGATGATGCGGGCACCGACTCGCGCGCAGCCGAAATTCGCGATGGAAAACCAGCGATGGTTGCGCGCCAGGATGGCCACCCCGTCGCCGCCGCGGACACCCTTGGCCAGCAGCCCGTGAGCCACGGCATTGGTGGCCTCGTCGAGTTCCTTGTACGTCAGGGAGCCGTCGTCGTCGATGATCGCCGTGCGGTTGGGTGTGCGCCGCGCGTTGAGCGCAGGCAGCATGCCGATCTCGCCCCATTTCCGAATGTCGGCCGCCAGCGCGGCGTAGTTCAGCGGCGGCTCCAACCGGAACGCGCCGGATTCGATGATCTTGCGGAGGTAGTGCAGTTCGGCCACCCCACGCTCGGCATACTGCTGAAGCTTGGCTGCTGCCTGCCCAGGCAGATCGATGAGATTAGGCATGACTTCCACCCTATGTGACCCACGTCGCACCCAGGCCGGAAAAGCCTCCCGAATTACCATCAACCCATGGGGCCGGTGTCACTGGACGTGGGCGGACGCCACGTCGACGTCACCCACCCGGACAAGGTCATCTTTCCCGGTCACGACAGCCGAGCAGGCCACACCAAACTGGACCTGATCCGCTACTACCTGGCCGTCGCCGACGGTGCCCTGCGTGGCGTGGCCGGACGCCCGATGATCCTGAAACGCTTCGTCAAGGGCATCGAGCAGGAGGCGATCTTCCAGAAGCGAGCGCCCGCGAAACGGCCCGACTGGGTGGACGTCGCCGAGCTGCGCTACGCATCCGGGACCTCGGCCAAGGAGGCCGTCATCCATGACGCCGCCGGGCTGGCCTGGGCGATCAATCTGGGCTGCGTTGATCTCAATCCACATCCGGTGCTCGCCGACGATCTCGACCATCCGGACGAGTTACGCGTCGACTTGGACCCCATGCCCGGCGTGCAGTGGCGGCAGATTCTCGACGTCGCACTCATAGCCCGCGAGGTGCTGGAGGATCACGGGCTGACCGCTTGGCCGAAGACGTCCGGTTCGCGCGGCTTCCATATCTATGCGCGTATCGTGCCGGGCTGGTCGTTTCGGCAGGTGCGGCTGGCCGCCCAAACGGTGGCGCGGGAAGTGGAACGACGCTCCCCCGACCTGGCGACCAGCCGCTGGTGGAAGGAAGAACGCGAGGGCGTCTTCGTCGACTTCAACCAGAACGCCAAAGACCGGACCGTCGCATCGGCCTATTCGGTGCGCGCCACGCCGGATGCGCGGGTATCGACGCCGCTGCGTTGGGACGAGGTCGCCGACTGCGACCCGGCCTCGTTCACCATGACGACCGTGCCGGAGCGGTTCGCCGAGGTCGGCGATCCGTGGGCGGGCATCAACGACACCGCCGGCGGTCTCGAACGACTGCTCGCGCTGGCCGAGGAACTCGGTCCCGCCGAGAAGGCGCCGAAAGGCGCACGACGCGGCGACGGCACGGGCCGGCGCCAGTCGGTGATGCCGCTCATCGAGATCGCCCGCACCAAGACCAAAGATGAGGCGATGGCCGCCCTCGACACCTGGCGCGACCGTTACCCCGCGGCCGCGGATCGTCTGCAACCGGCCGACGTTCTAGTCGACGGGATGCGCGGACCGAGTTCGATCTGGTATCGGATTCGGATCAACCTTCAGCATGTGCCCGACGACCTGCGGCCGCCGCAGGAGGAGCTGATCGCCGACTACAGCCCATGGCCGATGCGTTGAAGCGTGCCACCTGCGCCCCATCTCGGCGAAGCGTGCGGGAGAATGACCTCATGCAGGCGATTGACCCAACCCTTGGTCTGCGGGAGCGCAAGAAGATCAGGACCCGCGAGACCATCAGGCAGGAGGCGTTTCGGCTGATCGAAGAAAACGGCTACGCCGCCACCACCGTCGAGCAGATCGCCGAGGCCGCCGAGGTTTCACCGAGTACCTTTTTCCGCTATTTCCCGACGAAGGAGTCGGTGTTGCTCGCCGACGACATGGACGCGCTGATCATGGACGCCCTGGCAGCCCAGCCGCCCGATCTCTCACCGGTGCATGCCCTCCGCCGCGCCTACCAGGTGACCATGGAAAACATGTCGGTGGACCAACAGGAGTTCGAAAACGCGCGGCAACGGCTGATGTTCTCGATACCCGAACTCAAGGCGGCCATGTACGACGAGTTATACCGCACCATCACTTCGATTGCCGAAGCGATCGGAGCCCGAATCGGCCGCGACGCTGACGATTTCGAGCTGCGGGTGTTCGCGGGCGCACTGGCCGGCGCGATAATGGCTGCCTACGATCCCGGTCCGGGCGCGGCCGACACCGTCTACCGCGCCCTGGACTTCGTCGACGTCGGCATGCCGCTGACCTGAGCGAACGCTGTAGGCTCACGCGATGCCAGAGCAATGGAGTCGGCGCGGGTTTCTGCGCGCCGGCGCGGCTGCGGGGCTGCTCGTGGTCGCGGCCCCCGCGGCCTGCTCGTCGCACAAACCGGCGCCTACCGGCGGCGGTGGCAGCGGGTCGGTGACCATCTCGCACGTTTTCGGTGAGACGACCATCCCCGAGCCGCCCAAGCGGGTGGTCAGCGCCGGCTTCACCGGGCAGGACGATCTGCTGGCCCTCGGAGTCGTGCCGATTGCGATAACCAACTGGTTCGGCGACCAGCCGTTCGCGGTGTGGCCGTGGGCCCGAGACAAACTCGGCAACGCCAAACCCGTTGTCTTGAACCTCGATAACGGAATCCAGGTTCAGCAGATTGCCGGTCTGAAACCCGACTTGATCGTCGCGACCGACGCCGGAGTCGACGAGGACACCTACCAGAAGCTGTCCGCGATCGCCCCGACGATTCCGCAGTCCGACGGCTACGCTTTTTTTGAGCCGTGGAAGGAGCAGGCGACGGCGATCGGCCGGGCGGTTTTTCAGCCAGACCAGATGAAATCCCTGATCAACGGTGTCGATCAGGGCTTCGCCGGCGTCGCGGATAAATATCCGCAGTTCAAAAACAAGACGGTGCTGCTGCTGCAGGGCAAGCTTCACCAAGACAACGTGGTCGCGACAATTGGTTGGGGCACCGAGTTTTTGACCCGAATGGGTCTGGCCGTCGCCGAGAGCATCAACCCGTTCGCGGTGGATCAGCTGCGTGCGTTTATTCCGCGCGACAAGATCAACCCAGTCCTCGGGGCCGCCGAGCTACTAATCTGGACGACTGACGACGAGAACGATCAAACGGCGCTGTTGGCCAACCCCGACGTGGCGGCGCTTCGCGAGCGCAGTGTGTTCACCACCAAGGACCAGGCCGGGGCGATCGCCTTCGCGTCGCCGCTGAGCTTCCCGCTGGTGGCCGATCAGCTGCCCCCGCTCATGGCCAAAATCCTGGCCTAGAGCCACACTTATGAGCGTTGGCTAAGGCAGCTCTGGCAGTGCTCGAAAATCTGGTTTCGTTGCCCGGCCAACGGGTTACTGTCGAGTAATGAGCGTGGCGATGGATCTGGGTGTGGCCGACACCGTTCTCGACTACGGCGATCAGGCGCTGCTGCTGCAGTTCGACAGCACTGCTGACGTATTGGCATGGGCGGCGGCGTTACGTGAGGCCGCGCTGCCCGGTGTGCTTGACATCGTCCCGGCCTCCCGCACCGTGCTGCTGAAACTCGACGGCTCCCGCTACCAGAGCGCCGTCCGCCGTCGACTGCGCACGTTGCGGGTGGCCCCCGACACGGTGGCCGCCGTTCCGCCGGAAGAACCCACGGTGATCGACGTCGTCTACGACGGCGCCGACCTTGCCGAGGTGGCCGACCGTACCGGGCTGACCACCGCACAAGTCATCAACGCCCACACGGCTACTCCCTGGCAAGTCGGATTCGGTGGATTCGCACCGGGTTTCGCATATCTGGTCGGCGGTGACCCGCGACTGGCCGTACCTCGGCGGTCGGAGCCGCGGTCCTCTGTCCCGGCCGGTGCGGTGGGCCTGGCCGGCGAATTCACCGGAATCTACCCGCGTCGGACGCCCGGCGGATGGCAGTTGATCGGCCACACCGACGTGGTCCTGTGGGATATCGACCGTCCGAATCCGGCGCTGCTGACGCCGGGCATGTGGGTCCAGTTTCGAGCCGCGTAGCGGCAGGCATGCGAAGAGCCTGAAAGGAGAGCTCCAATGACGACCCTGGAGATCTTGCGCACCGGACCGCTGGCCCTTGTCCAGGACCTCGGACGGGTGGGGCTGGCCCATATCGGCGTCACCCGATCGGGAGCGGCCGACCGGCGCTCACACACGCTGGCCAACCGGCTGGTGGCCAACCCCGACGACCGGGCCACAATCGAGGTGACCTTCGGCGGATTCTCGGCGCGAGTCCGCGGCGGCGACGTCGATATCGCAGTGACTGGCGCTGACACCGACCCGCGTGTCGGCGAAAACATGTTCGGCACCAACAGTATTCAGCATGTCCGCGACGGCGAGGTGATCTCGCTGGGCGCACCACACTCCGGGTTGCGGAGCTATGTGGCGGTGCGTGGCGGCGTCGACGTGACACCGGTGCTGGGTTCGCGAAGCTACGACGTGATGTCGGCGATTGGCCCGTTACCGCTACAAAGCGGTGACGTCCTGCCGGTGGGCGAACACACCGCCTTGTACCCCGAACTGGATCAGGCTCCGGTCGCACCGATCTCCGAGCACCTGGTGGAACTACTGGTGGCGCGCGGGCCGCGTGACGACTGGCTGGTCGATCCCGACGCCCTCGTGCACACCATTTGGATGGCTTCCGACCGCAGCGATCGAGTGGGTATGCGGCTGGAGGGACGGCCATTGCGGTACCGCTCGCTCGATCGGGTATTGCCCAGTGAGGGAGCCACCCGCGGTGCGATCCAGGTGCCGCCCAACGGCTTACCGGTGATCCTTGGTCCCGATCACCCCGTCACCGGCGGCTATCCGGTGGTCGGTGTGATCGCCGACGAAGACATTGACAAGGTCGCCCAGGTGCGGCCCGGGCAGTACGTGCGGCTGCACTGGTCGCGGCCCAGGGCTGCGACGGCTTCCGCTTCCGGTTCGGTGGCGGCGGGCTCGTCCACCTGGTAAACCAGCAGTGTGCGCACCCAGGTACACACCGCCCGCCTGGTTCACACCGCCGACCTCGAGAGCGACGCGCGGCAGCGCGCGTATGAAATGGTCAACGACGCGTTCGCCGGCGAGCTCACCGACACCGACTGGGACCACGCGCTGGGCGGGATGCATGCCCTGATCTGGCACCACGGTGCGATCATCGCGCACGGAGCGGTCGTACAACGACGCCTGCTCTACCGCGGTGCCGCGTTGCGCTGCGGCTACGTCGAAGCCGTGGCGGTGCGCGAAGATTGGCGCGGTCAGGGGCTGGCAATCGCGATACTGAATGCGTGCGAGCAGGTCATCCGGGGCGCCTATCAGCTCGGCGCACTCAGCTCCTCGGACCGCGGGAGGCGTCTTTACACGTTGCGCGGTTGGCTGCCGTGGCGCGGACCGACGTCCGTCTTGGCGCCCGCCGGGTCAATGCGAACCCCCGACGACGACGGCTCGGTGTTCGTCTTGCCGATCGGGATCAGCCTGGACGCCACCGCGCCCTTGACGTGTGACTGGCGCGACGGGGACGTCTGGTAACGGTTCCGGCTAGTCCCGGTAATCCAGCCGAAATCTGCCTGGCATACATAATTCATATGGGTCACCCAGCCGCGCCGTCGCTCGCCGGCTACCGGGTGGCCGTTACCTGTGCACGGCGTTCCGACGAGCTCTGTGCACTGCTGCGCCGCCACGGCGCCACCGTTGGCCGCGCGGCGGCGATCACCATGGTCCCATTGCCCGACGACGACGAATTGCACCGCAACACAGAGGCGTTGATAACCAGGCCACCCGATATCGTGATCGCGACAACCGGCGTCGGATTTCGCGGCTGGATCGCCGCCGCCGACGGATGGCAACTGAGCGGTCCATTGACCGCGGCGTTGTCCGGCGCTCGGATCATGGCTCGCGGAGCGAAGGCCACTGGCGCATTACGCGCTGCCGGCCTGCCAGAGGAGTGGTCCCCGAACACCGAATCATCGCGTGAGCTCGTGCAATACCTGCGGCAATCCAGCATCGCCGGCTGTCGCATCGCAGTGCAGTTGCACGGCGCGACCGAGGATTGGGATCCGTTTCCGGAATTCCTCGACGAGCTGCGCTCCGCCGGAGCCGAGGTCGTGCCGATCCGGGTGTACCGGTGGAGACCGGTGCCAGCGGGCGGCGACTTCGACCAGCTGATCACCCAGATCGCCCAACGACAGTTCGACGCCGTGAGCTTCACCTCGGCGCCGGCGGTGGCGGCCACGCTGATGCGGGCCGGCGATCTCGGTATCTCCGACCAGCTGCTCAACGCCTTGCGCACAGATGTCCGGGCAATGTGCGTGGGCCCGGTCACCGCACAACCGTTGGCGCGCCTGGGGGTTCCGACGTCGTCACCGAAACGAATGCGATTGGCCGCGCTGGCCAGACATATCGCCGAGGAGCTGCCCGTGCTGCGGTCGCGTACGCTGCAGGCGGCCGGCCATCGTATCGAGATCCGCGGGTCCTACGTGGTGGTCGACGGCACGGTCCAGTCCCTGTCTCCAGCGGCGATGGCTATTCTGCGCGCATTGGCTCTCCGTCCGGGCGTGGTGGTCGCCCGCAGGGAACTGCTGCGGACCATGCCGGGCAGCGCCAGCGATCCTCACGCCGTGGATACCGCGGTGCTGCGACTGCGAAAAGCATTGGGCGACAGGAATATTGTCGTTACAGTGGTCAAACGCGGTTATCGGTTAGCGATCGACGAAAGCGCGGACGTGGCATTGATTTGATCCCGGTTGCAACCTGTTCGCTTACGGCGAACGTCCAGGTGGAACTTAAGCGTGGTCGACTCATGTTTGTAACGGTAGGCCGGCAAGGCGTCGGCAACCACCAAGCACGAGGAGATACGAATGAGCAACCTGACCCTGTGGTCACGACCCGCGTGGGATGTCGACCGCTGGATGCGCGATTTCTTTGGACCGGCCCCCGCGACCGACTGGTTCAAGCCGGTAGCCGATGGCTTCAGCCCCGCCGCCGAGATCGTCAAGGACGGCGAGGACGCGGTAGTCCGCCTGGAGCTGCCCGGCGTGGACGTCGAGAAGGACGTCAACGTCGAGGTCGACCACGGCCGCCTGGTTATCCACGGTGAGCGCCGCGACGAAAAGGCCAGCGAAGACCCCGCGAAGGACGGGCGCACGCTGCGCGAGGTCCGCTACGGATCGTTCCGCCGGTCGTTCCGGCTGCCGGCGCACATCACCGGCGAGGCCATCTCGGCGTCGTACGAAGCGGGCGTGCTGACCGTGCGGGTCACCGGTGCTTACGCCGGGACTCAGGCGCAGCGCATCGAAATCACGAAGTAGTACGCGAACTCCGCAACCAACGCGAATCCGGTGGGGCCCAACGGCTCCACCGGATTCGCTGTTAAGTCAAGCGAAGGCCTGCTCGGCGTCGATCCCGATGACGCGCAGCAGGTTGACTACCTTACGATCAAGCCCCTCACCGACTTCGGTCACCTCGCCGATGCCGAGGCTGCCGAATGCCGCGCTGGGCTGGTCCATGGTGAAAACCGCATTGCCGTCGGAATCGCTGTAGACCAGCATCCGAAGCGGCGCGTACAACAGTGCCTTGGTCGTGGCGAAACATGGTCTCCGCGATGACGTGATTGCCGATCAGATATTCGATCGCCCGGGTGCGATGTCCGGCTAAGCTCAGCAACTCGGTCCCGCCGACCTTCGCGTAGACCATCAACTCGTTGGGCGCATTCTTGGCCACGGCGGCGCGGACGTCGTCCCAGTTGCCGCCCGCTGCGGCGATCCGCTCCATCTCCGCCCGGTCGAGCGGCGGCGCCGCTTGTTCCAACTTGGCCACGAACTCGTCAAACGCCACACCGGTAGCGATGTCGACGCGGGTCATGTTGTGCGGTTCACGGTGAAAACCGGTCATGATTCCTCCTTCGGCTCGTTTAACGAACCGTCGCAGTCGAATAGTCCGGCTAGCCCCAGCGGGCCAGGATCTCCTTGGCCCGAGACCCCAAAGCGGCCTGCAGGAACGGCCCGAAGCTGATCCGCCCGACGCCCAGCGGACCGAACGAAGCGGGATCGTCCTGATCGGGTAAGGCGATCGCATTGACGGGGAGCGGCAATTCAGAGGTCAAGCGCCGCAACGTCTCCGGATCGTGGCGGCCCACGGGATAGAGGACATCGGCACCGGCCGCGGCGGCCTGCTTCAACCGCGCCACCGCCCGCTCGACGCGGTCCGAATCGTCACCTTCGTTGCGCAGGAAAAGGTCAGTGCGGGCGTTGATCACTACGTGCACCTCCGCCTTGTCGGCGGCGGCGCGCAGCGCACCGACCAGTTCGGCATGTTCGTCGGCCGAGCGCAGCCGCTTGCCCTCGCTGTGCACGGTGTCTTCGATGTTCAGCCCCGCCGCGCCTGCCCCGAGCAGCCCGTCGATCAGCCGCGACGCCGGCAGCCCGTAGCCGGATTCGACGTCTACGGAGACCGGGACGTCCACCGCGGCGGTGATCTGCGCGACCCGGCTCAGCAAATCGTCGAACGACATGCCCTCGTTGTCGGGTTTGCCGATCGAGTCGGCGACGGGATGACTACCGACCGTCAGCGCGGCGAAACCCGCATCGGTGGCCAGTCGTGCCGACCAGGCATCCCACACCGTCGGCAGAATCACCGGATTGCCCGGCTGATGCAGCGCCAGTAGCGCCGTTGCCAGATCGGCCAATGCGCTGGGTCCCGGCATGGCTGCCTCCCGCTTGGCGAGCATGACCTGTGCCACGCCTTCGCTGTGTGCTGGATAGTATCGGGTGCCGTACTGTGATCCATAACACCTTTACCTCAGGGAGATCCGTTGTCCAGCACTACTGAACTCGCCGAACTTCACGAGCTCATCGGTGGACTGCGGCAGTGCGTGACGTCGTTGAGGTCGCGATACCGCGACACTCCGGCGATGCGTCGGGTGGTCAACGATGTCCAGCGGATCCTCAACGACGTCGAGTTGCTCGACATCGACGCCGGTGAGCTGGATCTGGCCCGCTACGCCGTGGATGATCCGGGTGAGAAAATCGCCATCCCCGACACCCAATATGACAGCGAATTTTGGCGCGACGTCGACGACGAGGGTGTCGGCGGTCACAGTCGTTCCTGATAGACCCCCCGCGAGGGGGCATGCGCTTCGCTGTGGGTACTCTCCGACGAGGCCACGCGAAGAGGATCACAGCACATGAGCGCACCTACAGCGAACCGTCCTGCGTCCGGTGTCTTTTCACCCACGCGCGCCCACATCCAGCAACGGACGCTACGCACCGACCGGTGGTGGATGTCGCCGCTGCGAATCGACCTGGGATTCGCCGCATTTGTCATCTACGCGACGGCGCGCGCGTTCCAGCGGGATTACTTCTTCGTCCCGAAATACCACTACCTGACGCCGTTCTACTCGCCGTGCCTCAGCAAGGCTTGCGGTGACGCCAGCGACTTCTGGCCGCAGATCTTGCCGAACGTGTGGTGGCTGCCGTTCGCGGCGCTGTCGCTGCCGTTCCTGCTGTTGTTCCGGCTGACCTGCTACTACTACCGCGGCGCCTACTACCGCACGGTGTGGCAGTCGCCCACCGCCTGCGCGGTGGCCGAGCCTCGCGTTCACTACTCCGGCGAGACCAAATTCCCGCTGATCATCCAGAACACCCACCGCTATTTCTTCTACATCGCCGTCATCATCTCGGTGATCAACAGCTACGACGCAATCGTCGCGTTCCATTCCGATAACGGACCTGGTGGATTCGGCTTCGGCCTGGGCAACGTAGTCATGGTCGGCAACGTCATCATGCTGTGGGTCTACACGCTGTCCTGCCATTCGTGCCGGCACGTCACCGGTGGGCGCCTCAAGCACTTCTCCAAACACCCTGTGCGGTACTGGATCTGGACCCAGGTCAGCACACTCAACACTCGCCACAAGCTGTACGCGTGGATCACACTGGGCACTCTGATGCTCACCGACTTCTACGTCGCGCTGGTGGCCAGCGGCGCCATCCCGGACCTGAGATTTGTTGGCTGAGAAGCCTTTTCACGGATATCAGAAAGTTGAGTGAGGTTTCATGACTGAGGTCGAACGGCACGCCTACGACGTGGTCGTGATCGGTGCCGGCGGCGCAGGTTTGCGCGCTGTTATCGAGGCGCGGGAGCGCGGCCTCAAGGTTGCCGTGGTGTGCAAGTCGCTGTTCGGAAAGGCCCACACGGTGATGGCCGAAGGCGGCTGCGCCGCAGCGATGGGCAACACCAACCCGAAAGACAACTGGACGACCCACTTCGGCGACACCATGCGCGGTGGGAAGTTTCTGAACAACTGGCGGATGGCCGAACTGCACGCCAAAGAGGCCCCCGACCGGGTCTGGGAACTCGAGACCTACGGCGCGCTGTTCGACCGCCTTAAAGATGGCAAGATCAGCCAGCGAAACTTCGGTGGGCACACCTACCCCCGGCTCGCGCACGTCGGCGACCGCACCGGCCTAGAACTGATCCGCACCATGCAGCAGAAGATCGTCTCGCTGCAGCAGGAGGATCACGCCGAACTCGGCGACTACGAGGCGCGGATCAAGGTCTTCGCCGAGTGCACGATCACCGAGCTACTCAAAGACGGTGACGCGATCTCCGGCGCATTCGGCTACTGGCGCGAAAGCGGCCGGTTCATCGTGTTCGAGGCCCCGGCGGTGGTCATGGCCACCGGCGGCATCGGTAAGTCGTTCAAGGTGACCTCGAACTCCTGGGAGTACACCGGCGACGGCCATGCTTTGGCGCTGCGCGCCGGCGCGACGTTGATCAATATGGAGTTCGTCCAGTTCCACCCGACGGGGATGGTGTGGCCGCCCAGTGTGAAAGGCATTC
Source organism: uncultured Actinomycetota bacterium (assembly GCA_963751315.1). GTDB lineage: Bacteria > Actinomycetota > Actinomycetes > Mycobacteriales > Mycobacteriaceae > Mycobacterium. The sequence goes on from CAVVUH010000010.1 coordinate 262,797, forward strand.
TGGTCACCGAGGGTGTCCGCGGAGACGGCGGTGTGCTGAAGAACTCCGACCAAACCCGGTTCATGTTCGGCTACATACCGCCGGTGTTCAAAGGCCAGTACGCCGAAACCGAGCAAGAGGCCGACCAGTGGCTCAAAGACAACGACTCGGCGCGTCGCACCCCGGACCTGTTGCCCCGCGATGAGGTCGCGCGCGCGATCAACTCCGAAGTCAAGGCCGGTCGCGGCACTCCGCACGGCGGGGTGTACCTCGACATCGCCTCCCGGCTGACACCAGAGCAGATCAAGAAGCGGTTGCCGTCGATGTATCACCAGTTCATGGAGCTGGCCGGGGTCGACATCACCAAGGAGCCGATGGAAGTCGGGCCCACCTGTCACTACGTGATGGGCGGTATCGAGGTGGACGCCGACACCGGCGCCGCCACCGTTGCCGGGTTGTTCGCTGCCGGTGAGTGCTCCGGCGGCATGCACGGCTCCAACCGGCTGGGCGGCAACTCGCTGTCGGACCTGCTGGTGTTCGGCCGACGGGCCGGGCTGGGCGCCGCCGACTACGTGCGGGCGCTGAGCAGCCGTCCGAAAGTCGCCGACGACGCCGTCGACGAGGCGGCTAAACGGGCGCTGGCCCCCTTCGAGACACCGACCAACGGCTCCACCGCGGAGAACCCCTACACGTTGCATATAGAGCTGCAGCAGACGATGAACGACCTGGTGGGCATCATCCGCAAGGCAGACGAAATCACCGAGGCCCTCGCTCGGCTCGACCAGCTTCGCGAGCGGTTCAAGCACATCCACGTCGAGGGCCACCGCCAGTACAACCCCGGCTGGAACCTGGCCATCGACCTGCGCAACCTGCTTCTGGTCAGCGAATGCGTCGCCAAGGCCGCGCTGGAGCGCACCGAAAGCAGGGGCGGCCACACCCGCGATGACCACCCATCGATGGACTCGTCGTGGCGCAAGGTGTTGCTGGTCTGCAATGCTGCGGGCGGCGACGATGTGATCCCCGACATCTCGGTCACTCACGAAGATCAGGTGCCGATGCGGCCGGATCTACTGGAGGTGTTCGAGATCTCCGAGCTGGAGAAGTACTACACCGCCGAAGAGCTGGCCGACCACCCAGGACGGAGAGGCTGATGAGCTACAACGCGACCATGCGGGTATGGCGTGGCGATGAAGCCGGCGGTGAATTGCGGGACTTCACTGTGGAGGTCAACGAGGGCGAGGTGGTGCTTGACGTGATCCACCGTCTGCAACAAACGCAGACCCCTGACCTCGCGGTGCGGTGGAATTGCAAAGCAGGCAAATGCGGTTCGTGCTCAGCGGAGATCAACGGTAAGCCCCGGTTGATGTGCATGACGCGGATGTCGACCTTCGCCGAAGACGAAGTGGTTACCGTGACGCCAATCCGGACGTTCCCGGTGATCCGCGATCTGGTTACCGATGTCTCGTTCAACTACGAGAAGGCCCGTGAAATACCGTCATTCGCGCCGCCGAAGGATCTTCAGCCCGGCGAGTACCGGATGGCGCAGGAGGATGTGGAACGTTCTCAGGAGTTCCGCAAGTGCATCGAATGCTTCATGTGCCAAAACGTCTGCCACGTGATCCGTGACCACGAGGAGAACAAGCAGGCGTTTGCCGGCCCGCGTTACCTGATGCGAATCGCTGAGCTGGAGATGCATCCGCTGGACACGCTGGACCGGCGCAATCAGGCGCAGGAAGAACATGGCCTCGGGTATTGCAACATCACCAAGTGCTGCACCGACGTCTGCCCCGAACACATCAAGATCACCGACAACGCGTTGATTCCGATGAAGGAACGCGTCGCCGACCGCAAATACGATCCGGTGGTGTGGTTGGGCAACAAGCTGTTCCGTCGTTGACAAGCGTCGGTGTTAGGCGACCGCTGATCCGGGTATCCAACGCCTAGCCGCGTACGACCCGAAAGGCGGTGGCTATGGATAGAGGACAACCCGCCAGCATCAACGACATTCGAACGGCGATCCGCGAACTGTCGGTGCGCGTCCAACTCGCACGCAAGGAGGGGCGCAAACAGGACGCCGTGGAACTCGAGCGTCGCGTGCAGGCTTACCGCGACGAACTCGGCAAGCGTCCCTAGACGTCCAGCCGACGAAAAACGCTGCGGTGGAACACGATCGGCGCAACGTCCGCGTCGACTTGAACATCGCTGACCCGCAGGACCACGATCGTGTGGTCTCCGGCCGGAATGAGTTGCTCGATCGCGCTTTCCAACCAGACGCTGGTGCCCTTGATAAATACCGCACCACTGCTGTTGGACACCGTCTCCAAACCGGCGAATCGATCACCGGTCTTGGCGGCCAGGCTGCGCACGGCTTCGTCGTGCGCCTCGCCCAGAACGCTGATACCCAGCGCGCGCAGCCTTTTAAGTTTCGGCCAGGTCGTCGAGGTGTTCTGCACGCAGAACGACACCAATGGCGGCTCCAACGACACCGGGACAAACGTGCTGGCGGCCAGCCCTTCGCGGACCCCGTCGACCTCGGCCGCGATGGCGATTACGCCGGACGGGAAATGACCGAAGGCCTCGCGCAGTGACGACGGGGTCAGCTTGTCAGGCGGATTCACCGGGGCCTCATTCGTATCGAGGAGGATTTGGTATTCCTGACCCTACTCGCCCGATGCGTAGCCGTGCGCGGCAGCGACGTCGGGGTGGGCCCGTAACCGGCTCTTCCATGCGTTGCGGCCGTAAACCGAGAAGATGGGGTCGGTCGGGTCCGCGCGCAGGCTCGCCCGGGCCGCCAGATCCGGGGGCAGCGACAAGGTCGGGATCTGCGCGTCCAATCGCGGGTTGAAGAAGTAGGGCACCGAGATCCGATCCGCCGTATGACGCAGATTCACCCGGTGCTCGGTCGCCCGGAGGTAGCCGCCGGTCGCCAACTCCAGCAGCTCACCGATATTGACGATGAATGCCCCGTCACGGGCCGGGACGTCGATCCAGTCGCCGCCGTTCCGGCCCGGCCGCACCTGCAATCCCTGGCTACCTGGCTCCGCGAGCAGCAGCGTGAGCACCCCTGCGTCTCGATGCGCACCCACGCCCTGCGAGCCGGCCGTAGTCGCCGGATACCGCACGATCTTGATCAGGGTGGCCGGCGTCTCGGCGAAGGCGGCGTCGAAAACGTCCGGCGGACTGCCCAGCGACGCCGCCCAGTGCCGCAACAAGCTGCGGGCCACCGCGCCAAGCGCCGCGTCCCACTCGGCGACGATCGCTGGCAGCTCCGGCAACCCGGCCGGCCACTGGTTGGGGCCTTGCAGCCACAGGTAGTCAGGAGTTCCCGGGCCACCCACCGGGTTGCGCTCCGGTCCGATGTCGATCTGCTCGCGCCAGTCGATGTGGCCGCCGGTCAACTCGCCCCCCAGCCGGGTGTAGCCGCGGAAATGCGGGCTGCGCACCATCGCGACGGCGTCCTTGTCCGCCTGTGGCAGCGCGAACAAGCGCCGCGCTGCCGCCAAAACGCGGCGGGTTAGTGCCTCGGTCACGCCATGGCCGGTCAGGTAGAAGAATCCAACCTCGTGGGCGACCTCGCGCAAGCGCCGCCTCAGTTGACCAGGACGGTCGCGGAGGTCGATTTCGGGGAGCGCCGTGATGCTCGACACAGTACTCACCCGCCCATCATCACCGCAGGTTAAACGGTATGCCACGGTCTCGATCAGCGCGAACCCAACCGGTTGGTTAATTAGACAGTGAAATTTAGCTCACACTGTGTTGCATTGAAGTTACCGATGGGTATAGTTGGCCCTGTTACTGGTGGGTAACTTAGAAAATAGTACCCAACCACGAGTGGCGTTCTCATCGAGGAGGAACCAGTGAGCCACTACAAGAGCAACGTGCGCGACCAGGTATTCAACCTGTTTGAGGTCTTCGGCGTTGACAAGTCGTTCGGCGAAGGCGCGTTTAGCGAATTGGACGCCGACACCGCCCGCGAGATGCTGACGGAGATAAGCCGGCTGGCTGAAGGCCCGGTCGCCGAATCGTTTGTGGAGGGCGACCGCAATCCCCCGGTCTTTGACCCGGCAACCCACTCCGTGACGCTGCCTGAGGGCTTCAAGGACTCAGTGCGCGCGGTCATCGAAGGCGGTTGGGACAAGGTCGGCCTCGACGAGGCGTTGGGCGGCATGCCGATGCCCAAGGCGTTGCTGTGGTCGCTGCACGAGCACCTGCTCGGCGCCAACCCGGCGGTGTGGATGTACGGCGGCGGTGCCGGGTTCGCCCAGATCTTGCACCACCTGGGCACCGAAGAGCAGCAGAAGTGGGCTGTGCTGGCCGCTGAGCGCGGCTGGGGTTCGACGATGGTGCTCACCGAGCCGGACGCCGGCTCGGACGTCGGTGCCGGCCGGACCAAGGCGGTCAAGCAAGACGACGGCTCATGGCACATCGACGGCGTGAAGCGGTTCATCACGTCGGCCGACTCCGACGATCTCTTCGAGAACATCTTCCACTTGGTACTGGCCCGCCCCGAGGGCGCCGCCCCGGGCACCAAGGGACTGTCGCTGTTCTTCGTGCCCAAGTTCCTGTTCGACTTCGAGACCGGCGAGCTGGGCGAGCGCAACGGTGTCTTCGTCACCAACGTTGAGCACAAGATGGGCCTGAAGGTTTCCGCGACCTGCGAGCTGTCGTTCGGTCAGCATGACGTTCCGGCCAAGGGCTGGCTGGTCGGCGAGGTGCACAACGGCATCGCGCAGATGTTCGAGGTGATCGAGCAGGCCCGCATGATGGTCGGCACCAAGGCCATCGCGACGCTGTCCACCGGCTACCTCAACGCCCTGGATTACGCGAAGAACCGGGTGCAGGGCGCCGACCTGACCCAGATGACCGACAAGACCGCGCCGCGGGTGACCATCACCCACCACCCGGACGTGCGTCGCAGCCTGATGACCCAGAAGTCCTACGCCGAGGGTCTGCGTGCGCTGTACACCTACACCGCGACCTATCAGGACCCGGCGGTGGCCAAGGCCGTGCACGATGTGGACGCCGATTTGGCGGTCAAGGTCAACGACTTGATGCTGCCGGTGGTCAAGGGTGTCGGCTCCGAGCAGGCCTACGCCAAGCTCACCGAGAGCCTGCAGACCTTCGGAGGGTCGGGCTTTTTGCAGGACTACCCGATCGAGCAGTACATCCGCGACGCCAAGATCGACTCGCTCTACGAGGGCACCACGGCCATCCAGGCGCAGGACTTCTTCTTCCGGAAGATCGTCCGCGACAAGGGTGTGGCGCTGGCCCACGTGTCGGGGCAGATCGAGGAATTCGTCAAGAGCGAGTCTGGCAACGGCCGGCTGAAGGCCGAGCGTGCGCTGCTGGCCACTGCCCTGGCCGATGTGCAGGCGATGGCAGCGACGCTGACCGACTACTTGATGGCCGCGCAGGAAGACATCTCCAGCATCTACAAGGTGGGAACGGGTTCGGTGCGCTTCTTGATGAGCGTCGGCGACCTGGTGATCGGCTGGCTGCTGCAGCGTCAGGCCGCGGTGGCCTTGCAGGCGCTCGACGCCGGTGTCAGCGACGCTGACCGGGCCTTCTACGAAGGCAAGATCGCGGTCGCGTCGTTCTTCGCCAAGAACTTCCTGCCGTTGTTGACCAGCACCCGCCAGGTGTTGGAGACGATCGACAACGACATCATGGAGCTCGACGAAGCAGCCTTCTGACAGGCGACGACGATGCAGCCGCGGAGCGGCTGAGGTGGGGGCACCTCCCGCTTGCGGGGGCGAGTCGGCTAATCAGACCGAGGCGACGACGATGCAGCCGCGGAGCGGCTGAGGTGGGGGCACCTCCCGCTTGCGGGGGCGAGTCGGCTAATCAGACCGAGCCAAACGGCAAAATCCCCCGTCCTCGTTGGAGACGGGGGATTTTGCGGCGCTGAGTCTGCTTGTTAGAAGGGGCCGCCGCGGGATCCCCTCATTCCGTCGGCGGCCCCCCGACATCGGCCCCAAACCTGCGTACAGGCCTAGGGCCGATTCAAGGATGCCCCGCGCTGCCATCGGGTCGGGGGGTCGGACGACAACACGGAGCTATCCGCTCAGTCGCATACCCGAGTGCCGGCGTTACTAAACGGCACACCGCACCTGGCGTTTCAGGCTTCCAGGATGGCGGCAACGCCTTGACCACCGGCGGCGCAAATCGAGATCAGCCCCCGCACCGGCTTGCCTGCCGCCCCCGTCTGGTTGGCTCGGGCTTCTGCGGCCTCCGACAGTTGCTTCGCCAGCTGCGCGAGGATCCGCCCGCCGGTCGCGGCGAACGGGTGCCCGGCGGCCAGCGACGACCCATTGACGTTGAGTTTGGACCGGTCGATGGGCCCCAGTGCGGCGTCCAAGCCCAGCCGTTCCTTGCAGTACTCTTCGGACTCCCAGGCCTGCAGATGGGCCAGCACCACCGAGGCGAACGCCTCATGGATCTCGTAGAAGTCGAAGTCCTGCAGGCTGAGCCCATTGCGCGCCAGCAGGCGTGGCACCGCGTAGGTCGGCGCCATCAGCAGGCCATCGGCGCCGGTGACGTAATCCACCGACGCCGTCTCGGCGTCGACGAAGTAAGCCAACGGCGTCAGCGAGTGCTCGGCGGCCCAATCCTCGCTGGCCAGCAACGCCACCGAAGCGCCGTCAGTCAGCGGTGTCGAGTTGCCGGCCGTCATGGTGGCATCACCGGCCTTCGCCCCGAACACCGGCTTCAGCTTGGCCAACTTCTCCGCCGACGAATCCGGCCGTAGGTTGTCGTCCCGGTAGAGACCCAGGAACGGGGTCACCAGGTCGTCGAAGAAGCCGCGGTCGTAGGCCGCCGCCATGTTGCGGTGGCTGGCGGCGGCCAACTCATCCTGGTCGACGCGCTTGATCCCCATCTGCTTGGCGGTGATGGCGGCGTGCTCACCCATCGACAGCCCGGTGCGCGGCTCGCTGTTCACCGGAATCTCCACCCCGAGGCTGGCCGGAAGCTTGCCGACCAGCTTCAGCCGCTGGACGTTGGACTTTGACCGGCGCAGTTCCAGCAACGTGCGACGCAGGTTGTCGCCCAAGCCAATCGGCGCATCCGAGGTGGTGTCCACCCCGCCGGCGGCAGCGACCTCGTAGCGGCCGGAGGCGATGCCGTCAGCCGCGGAAATCGCCGCCTGCAGGCCGGTCCCGCAGGCCTGCTGCAGGTCGAACGCCGGGGTGTAGGACGACAGCGCGGAGCCGAGCACGCACTCGCGCATCAGGTTGAAGTCGCGGCTGTGCTTGAGCACCGCGCCGCCGATCACCGCGCCCAAACGCTCGCCGGCAAGGCCGAACCGGTCGACCAGCCCACCCAGAGCGGCGGTGAACATGTCCTGGTTGGACGCTTCGGCATAGGCGCGGTCCGAGCGCGCGAACGGGATCCGATTACCACCGAGCACAGCGACGCGGCGCATGGAGTGGGTCTTCGCCGGGGAACTTGCAGAAGTCACGCTTATCTCCGTCAGTTGGGGGTTATCCACGGTTACGGGTCATACTACCTACTGTTCTTACTCTGGAGTAAGTTCGGTACTCGATACGGTAGTCGACAGATGACACGCTCGATATGGAAGGCAACTCAGTGGCCCCGAAGGTTTCACCTGATCTATTCTCCCAAGTCGTCAACTCCGGGCCCGGCTCGTTTCTCGCCAAGCAACTCGGCGTTCCACAGCCCGAGAAACTGCGGCGTTACCGGGTCGGTGACCCGCCGCTGGCCGGGTCGCTGCTGATCGGCGGTGAAGGCCGGGTTGTCGAGCCGCTGCGTGCGGCGCTGGACAAGGACTACGACGTGGTGGGCGCCAATCTGGGCGGCCGCTGGGCCGATTCGTTCGGCGGGCTGGTTTTCGACGCCACCGGTATCACCACGCCGGCCGGGTTGACGGCGCTGCACGACTTCTTCACCCCGCTGTTGCGCAACGTCGGCCCCTCCGGCCGCGTCGTCGTCGTCGGAACGACTCCCGACCAGGCCGGGAGCGTGGGCGAGCGGATCGCGCAGCGCGCGCTGGAAGGATTCACCCGCTCGCTGGGCAAGGAGCTGCGCCGGGGTGCCACGGTCGCGCTGGTCTATCTGTCGCCTGACGCCAAACCAGCCGCTACCGGCGCGGAATCCACCCTGCGGTTCATCCTGTCGGCCAAATCGGCGTACGTGGACGGCCAGGTGTTCTACGTGGGCGCGGCCGACTCGACTCCGCCGGCCGACTGGGACCGGCCGCTGGACGGCAAGGTGGGCATCGTGACGGGTGCCGCACGGGGTATCGGTGCGACGATCGCCGAAGTGTTCGCCCGTGACGGGGCCCGAGTCGTTGTCATCGACGTGGAGGCCGCAGCCGAGGCCCTGGCCGAGACCGCCAGCCGCATCGGTGGGACGGCCCTGACCCTCGACGTCACCGCAGACGACGCCGTCGACCGGATCACCGAGCATCTGCGCGATCACTACAACGGCCGCGCCGACATCTTGGTCAACAACGCCGGCATCACCCGCGACAAGCTGCTGGCCAACATGGATGACGCGCGTTGGAACGCGGTTCTTGCGGTCAACCTGCTCGCGCCACAACGACTTACCGAGGGCCTGATCGGCAACGGCAGCATCGGCGACGGTGGTCGGGTGATCGGGCTGTCGTCAATGGCCGGCATCGCGGGCAACCGCGGGCAGACCAACTACGCCACCACCAAGGCGGGCATGATCGGGCTGACCCAGGCACTGGCTCCGGGGCTCGCCGAGAAGGGCATCACGATCAACGCCGTCGCGCCGGGATTCATCGAAACCCAGATGACCGCGGCCATCCCGCTGGCCACCCGCGAGGTAGGCCGTCGATTGAATTCGCTGTATCAGGGCGGTCAACCGGTGGACGTCGCCGAGACCATCGCCTACTTCGCCAGTCCGGCATCAAACGCGGTGACCGGCAACATCATTCGTGTCTGCGGCCAGGCTATGCTGGGCGCCTAACCAGGGGAGAGCAGCGCAGACGACGATGATGAGAGGAGTAGCGATGAGGTGGGGGTACCGCCCGCTCGCGGGGGAGAGCGGCGCTCATGACTAGAGTGACGCAACCAAGCGGCCTGAAAAACCTGCTGCGCGCAGCGGCCGGGGCGCTGCCGTTCGTGCCACGCGGTGACCACCTGCCCAGCAGGACGCTGACCGTCAACGACGTACCCATCGACCGCGGGAACGTGGCCGACTACGCGGCAGTCACCGGACTGCGTTACGGCGATACCGTGCCGTTGACGTACCCGTTCGCGTTGACCTTCCCGACGGTGATGTCACTGGTAACCGGATTCGACTTCCCTTTCGCCGCAATGGGATCCGTCCATACCGAAAATCACATCACCCAACACCGACCGATCAAGGTGACCGATACGGTCAATATCGCCGCGCACGCCGAGAACCTGCGTGAACACCGCAAGGGCCTGCTGGTGGACCTGGTGACCGATGTCAGCGTCGGCAACGAGGTGGCGTGGCACCAGGTGACGACCTTCCTGCATCAACAACGCACCAGCCTGTCCGGAGAACCCAAGCCACCGCCGCAGAAACAATCCAAGCCGCCCCCTCCGAAAGCAATCCTGCGGATAACGCCGGGCCAGATTCGCCGATACGCCGCCATCGGCGGTGATCACAACCCGATCCACACCAACCCCATCGGGGCCAAGTTGTTCGGCTTTCCGAACGTCATCGCGCACGGAATGTTCAGCGCCGCGGCAGTATTGGCGAATTTGGAGGCTGGGCTCCCCGACGCTGTGACATATTCGGTGCGGTTCGGCAAACCGGTGGTGCTGCCCGCCAGTGCCGGACTCTACGTCGATCAGGTTCAGGATGGCTGGGACATCAGCTTGCGCAACATCGCCAAGGGGTATCCGCATCTGACTGGCACGCTGCGGACGCGCTAGCCGGGATCGCGTTCGACGAGTAACCCGACACCGTACGCGCTGAGGGCGGCGACAAGGAAGACCAGCAACAACCAAATCGGAGGTCGGGCCAGCTCCCAAACGAAGAACGCGGCCCAAAACGGCGTGCGCTGAGTGACCGCGAGTACACCGGCTGCACCGGCCAACGAGATTGCCTGAACGTGAAAGTGGGTCCCTGCCGCCGAGTTGATGGTCAGCACCAACAGCGTCCCGGCCGCCGCGCCGGTGGCCAGCGCGGGGGTGATCATTCCGCCCGTCGCGCCGGCCCGCAGAAACACTGCCGTCAGGAGCAGTTTCAGAACCAAGACTGCCGCCGCCGTTGCCAAGGTCATCCCGCCGGCGAGCGTCGCGGACAGGATCGATCTGCCGTTGCCGGGCAGTTCGGGCCACCAGTGTGAGCAGACACCGGTCAGCAACCCCGCGCAGGCGATTGCCGGGATCAACAGCCAGGATCGCCTCAGCGCGGCCCGATGCGCCGCCGCCATGGCGCGATTGAACACTAGGCCCACCGCAAAGGTCAGCGGGCCCAACACCAGCGCGTAACCAATCAAACGGTAGGAAAAGTGGAGGTTGGGCCAGGTCAGAATCGACTGATTATGGGTGAGCACTGAGGCAACCGAGACGGCCAGGCTCGAGGTGATCAACGCGGCACCTACCGCTCGGAGCTGCCATGTTCTCAACATGATGCGCAGCGCGAACAGCGCACCACCGAGCGGCACGGCATAAACCGCACCGAGCCCGGCGCCGGCCGCACACCCCAGCAGAATCTCACGGTCGCGGGGCGACAGGCGTTTCAGCCATCCGATACCCAAATCGCCGAGGGCCGCGGCGAATTGGCGAGGGGCCACTTCGCGGCCCAACGACGCGCCAGAGCCGACCACCAACACCTGCAGCGCCGCGTCGATACCGAAGGGCAGCAGGGGAATACGCTCACGGCTGGCGATGGCCGCAGACAGTGACGGAACATCAGCTCTCGACCGCAATATCCACCAGCCCAGCCCGGCAAGCGCTCCGCCGACCATCGGCCCCAGGGCTCGACGGAGTGGGCTGCTACCGGTGACCCCCTGCAGCAGCGATCCGAATGTGTAGTGGTAGGTGAGGTGCTGGAGAAATCGCAGCAGCAGCGTCGTCGACAACCCGGCAACCCCGGCCAGCAGCCCGACAATGACCACCGCGCACAGAAATTCAACATCGCGGCGGCTCATGGGGTGAATGGCGAGGCCGCCGACTAGCCCGGTTCGGCGGCGACTTCGGCCGCGTCCCGATCGGACGGCACGCCCTTGAGTCCGCGCCAGAACAGGTTGATCATCAGCTCGGCCGCCTCGTCGACGTCGGTATCGCCGGTGCTGAGCCGGGTCGCCACCGCCTCGCCGGCGCCCACCAGCGCCACCGCCATCATCTCGAAGTCGGCGTCCGGTTCGGGATTTCGGGTGCCCGCTTGCAGCAGTCGGGCGACCAGGGCGATGATCCGCTCGCGTCCCTCGCGCAAGGTGTGGGCGAATGCCTGCGAATTGGTGGCCTGGGTGTACATCACGATCCACGATGCGCGGTTGGCGTCGATGTAGCGCATAAACGCCACGATGGTGTTGCGCAACAAGTCTTTCGGGCTCTGCTCGAGATTGATCTCTTCACGTACGCCGTCGATGAATCGCGTCAACTCGCGATCAAGGCAAGCGCCGAACAGCTCCTCTTTGGAGCCGTAGTACAGGTACAGCATCGGCTTGGAAATCTCCGCCTTGGCTGCGATCACGTCCATCGACGTCTCGTGGTATCCGTTGACGGAGAACATCTGGACAGCAGCATCCAGCATCTGCTGTTCGCGCACAGCACGGGGTAACCGCTTGGTACCACCTGCCATGCTGTCCCCTTCTAGCCAACCTCCGCATGCCTGCGGGTCTGACTTCAGAGTAAGCAATGGACATGCCTGCCGCCGCGATTACGGCCCGCAGTCTGGCTTCGGCCCTTTCATCTTCGCGACCCGCAGTACGGAGGCATCGACCGCAGACATCGTCAACTCCCCTGCGGCCAATGCCTTCTCCAGCCGATCCAGCACGGCGGGCACCTCGTCGGTAGTAACCCACAGCGCGATGTCGGTGCCCGCCTGCAGGGTGCGCAAGACCGCGTCGGGAACGCTGAAGCGCTCGTTGATCGCGGCCATGCTGGACAGGTCGTCGCTGAACACCGGGCCGTCGAAGGCCGGGGCTTTGTACCCGGTGCCGGTGCGCAACAACTGCACGGCGGCGCGGCTGAGGCTGGCCGGCTGATCGCCGGTCAGGCCGGGCACCTGCAGGTGACCGATCATCACGCCGACCGGGGCGGCGGACACCAGCGTCCGGTACGGCACCAGATCGTCGTTCTGCAACTGGTCGAGCGGCGGCGTGGTGACCCCGCCGGTGTGCGAGTCGCCGGAGCCGTGCCCATGGCCGGGGAAATGCTTGAGCACCGGCAGCAGCCCGGCGTCACGCAGACCTCGGGCATATGCGCCGGCGTACTGGGTGACGACCGCCGGATCGGAGCTGAACGACCGGTCGCCGATCACGGTGTCGTCGGGAGCGTCGGAGACATCGACCACCGGAGCGAAGTCGATGGTGATGCCCAGGCCACGCATCCGGTGGCCCCGGTCCAGCGCGATGCCGTAGACCTCGTCGGCGGTGTGCGTCTTGGCCAGCACCCGGGCCGAGGGGGCCGGCCCGATCAGCGACGACAGCCGCGCTACCCGGCCGCCCTCCTCGTCGACGCTGATCGCCACCGGCAGCGCCGTGCTTGCGGCCAGATTCTTCACCGTGCCGTTTGTCAGCATCGACAGGTCGGTCCAGCTGCCGATGAAGATGCCGCCGACGTGGTGGTCTGCCACTACGGCTTTGGCATCGTCGCCGTTGCGCACCCCCACCATCAGCAGCTGAGCCAGCTTGTCGCGCGTCGACATTGCCGCCAGGATCGCCGCCGGCTCTCCGCACGCGGGTCGGGCCGGCGGGATCGCCCGTCCCGTGGACGTCGCAGGTGCCGACTTGGGTCGCTCGGAGGTGTGGCCGCACGCCGCCACGAGCGCCAGAACCGCGGCGAGCACAGCCAGAGTGCGCGGGAAAGCCATTCGCCCATGCTGTCATGGGATCGATCCGCGGCACCGCCACCCCGCCTCGTCGGCGCCCGGCGAACGGTCCACCGGCCGCGACCTTGCCTTCTGCTAGGTTTGGCGACGAGGCTTGCCGAAAAATCCGGCCCGCACGTCCAAGGAGCTGCCCGATGAACCGGTTTGTTGCGCCCGCCGCCGCCAGCGTCGTGGTCGGTCTGTTGCTGGGCGCAGCCGCGATCTTCGGGATCACGTTGATGGTGCAACAGGACACCAAGCCGCCGCTTCCCGGCGGCGATCCGCAGTCGTCGGTGCTCAACCGGGTCGAGTACGGCAACCGCAGTTAACCGCGCGGCGACGATGCGGGCCGGCGGACGGCCAGTTGAGGAGCCGGGCAATCGGACTCAGTCGGCGACTGCGGTCGCCCGCGCGACAGCCCCTTCTGCTGTGCCGCCGCTGTCGCGACGCTGGTTGTGGTTGGTCGCGACGGTCGCGCTAATGCTGAGCATCGCTGCGTCGCCGGGGCAGATCTCCCCCGACACCAAGCTTGACCTCACCGCCAACCCGCTGCGCTTCCTGGCCCGGGCAACCAACTTGTGGAACAGCGAACTGCCGTTCGGGCAAGCGCAAAACCAGGCCTACGGCTACCTGTTTCCGCACGGGGCGTTCTTCCTGGCCGGTCATCTGCTGGGAATGCCGGGCTGGGTGACCCAGCGGCTGTGGTGGGCGCTGCTGCTGACCGTCGGCTTCTGGGGGTTGCTGCGGGTCGCCGAGGCACTGGGTATCGGCAGCCCGACATCGCGCGTGATCGCCGCGGCGGCGTTCGCGCTTTCACCTCGGGTATTGACCACCTTGGGGTCGATCTCGTCGGAAACCTTGCCGATCATGTTGGCGCCCTGGGTGCTGCTGCCCACCATCGTGGCGCTGCGCGGCGAGGCCGACCGGTCGGTGCGCCGGCTCGCCGGGCAGGCCGGAGTCGCCGTGGCACTGATGGGAGCGGTCAACGCGATCGCGACGCTGGCCGGCTGCCTGCCCGCCGTGATCTGGTGGGCCTGCCACCGGCCCAACCGCCGATGGTGGCGCTATACCGCGTGGTGGTTACTGGCCCTGGCATTGGCGATGTCGTGGTGGTTGGTAGCGCTGATCTTGATGGCTCGGATCAGCCCGCCATTTCTGGACTTCATCGAATCGTCCGGCGTGACCACGCAATGGTCGTCGCTGGTCGAAGTGCTGCGTGGCACCGACAGTTGGACCCCGTTCGTGGCGCCCGACGCCACCGCGGGCGCACCTCTGGTCACCGGATCGGTCGCCATCCTGGCCACCTGCCTGGTGGCAGCCGGCGGGTTGGCCGGGCTCGCGTTGGGGGGTATGCCGGCGCGCGGCCGGTTGGTGACGATGCTGCTGATCGGGGTGGTGCTGCTGGGCGCCGGGTACAGCGGCGGGTTGGGCTCACCGCTGGCGCATCACGTGCAGGCTTTCCTGGACGCCCGCGGAGCGCCGTTGCGGAACGTGCACAAGCTGGAGTCGGTGATCCGGATTCCGATCGTCCTGGGCCTGGCGCAGGTGCTGGGCCGGATCCCGCTACCGGGGAGCGCGCCGAAAGCCGTGTGGATTCACGCCTTTGCTCACCCGGAGCGCGACAAGCGGGTCGCGGCCGCGATCGTGATGCTGACCGCCCTGATGGCCGGCACTTCGCTGGCATGGACCGGTCGGATCACCCCGCCAGGAACGTTCAGCGCGATACCCCGGTATTGGCATGACGCCGCCGACTGGCTATCCGACCACAACACCGGCGCACCTACTCCGGGCCGAGTGCTGGTGGTTCCCGGTGCGCCGTTCGCCACCCAGCTGTGGGGCACCAGCCACGACGAACCGCTGCAGGTTCTCGGCGACACTCCGTGGGGAGTGCGCGACTCCATCCCGTTGACCCCACCGCAAACCATCCGGGCACTCGACTCCGTGCAACGTCTCTTCGCGGCCGGCAGACCTTCCGCGGGCCTGGCCGATACGCTTGCCCACCAAGGCATTTCGTATGTCGTCTTACGCAACGACCTGGACCCCGACACGTCGCGCTCGGCACGCCCGATTCTGGTGCACCGAGCCATCGCGGGATCCCCGCGACTGCAGAAAGTCGCCGAGTTCGGCGCGCCGGTCGGGCCCGGCCCGGTGTCGGGCTTCGTCACCGACAGCGGATTGCGACCCCGCTATCCCGCCGTGGAGATCTACCGAGTCGCCACAGACGTCGCCGCCACCGGTAATCCCGCCGCGCCCTACCTGACCGACACCGACCAACTGGCCCGCGTCGACGGCGGGCCGGAGGTGCTGTTGCGCCTTGACGAACGCCGACGGCTGTCAGGTCAGCCTCCGCTGGGTCCGGTGCTGATGACCGCGGACGCCGAGCGCGCAAGCCTGCCGATACCCGCTGGGGTAGGGGTGACCGTAAGCGATACGCCGGTGGCGCGGGAAACCGACTACGGCCGCGTCGACGACCACTCGTCGGCAATCCGGGCTGTCGGCGACGCCCGGTACACCTTCAACCGGGTGCCCGACTACCCGACCCCGGGCGCTGAGACCGTCTACGGCGCCTGGACCGGCGGCCGGCTCACGGTATCCAGCTCGTCATCGGATGCCACCGCGCTGCCCGACGTCGCCCCGGCGACCTCGCCCGTCGCCGCGATTGACGGCGACTCGGCCACCGCATGGGTGTCCAACGGGCTGCAGTCCGCCGTCGGCCAATGGCTGCAGGTGGACTTCGACCATCCGGTGACCAACAGCGTCATCACGATCACACCCAGCGCGACAGCCGTCGGCGCCCAGGTCCGCAGGATCGAGGTGTCCACCGTCAACGGCACCACGACACTGCGGTTCGACGAGGCCGGCAAACCGATCACCGCGGCGCTGCCGGTCGGTGAAACCCCGTGGGTGCGGATCACCGCGATCGCCACCGACAACGGTTCGGCCGGAGTGCAATTCGCGATCACCGACTTGTCGATCACCCAGTACGACGCGTCGGGGTTCGCCCACCCGGTCGACCTGCGGCACACCGTGCTGGTTCCCGGTCCCCCGCCGAACGCGGCCGTCGCGCGATGGGACCTGGGTTCCGAGCTGCTCGGCCGACCGGGCTGCGCTGAGGGGCCAGGGGGCCCGGGGACCATGCACTGTGCGGCTTCGATGGCGCTGGCACCCGAAACACCGGTGACGTTCAGCCGCACGCTGAGCGTGCCCCGACCGATGCCGGTGGTTCCCACGGTCTGGGTGCGCGCGCGCCCGGGACCCAAGCTGGCCGATCTGGTCGCCGAACCGGACACCACCCGCGCCCGCGGCGACTCCGATCTGGTCGACGTTCTCGGCTCCGCTTATGCCGCCACCGACGGTGATCCGGCCACCGCGTGGACAGCACCGCAGCGGGTGGTGCAGCACAAGACGCCCCCGACGCTCACCCTCACCCTGCCCCGGCCAGCCGAGGTGACCGGACTTCGGCTGCTCCCCAGCCGGTCATCAGTGCCCGCACACCCGACCATGGTCGCCGTCGACCTCGGGGACGGTCCGCAGGTCCGTGAATTGAGATCCTCCGAAGAAGGATCAACCGGGCCCGCCGCGCCGCAAACCCTGCCCCTGAAATCCCGCGTCACCGACACCGTCACGATCAGCCTGCTCGACTGGGCAGACGTCATCGACCGCACCGCGCTGGGCTTCGACCAGCTGAAGCCCCCAGGGTTGGCCGAGATCGCGGCACTCGGCGCCGACGGCAGACCGATCGCCGCCGCCGACGCCGCCCGCAACCGCGCGCGCGAGGTCACCGTCGACTGCGCGCACGGGCCGGTCATCGCGATCGCCGGCCGATTTGTGCACACCACGATCCAGACCACCGTGGGCGCACTGCTGGACGGCGCGCCGGTGGCCGCCCAAGCGTGCGACCGTCAGCCGATCCTGTTGCCGACCGGTCATCAGGAGCTATTGATCAGCCCCGGAACGCAATTCGTCGTCGACGGTGCGCAATTGTCCGGGCCGCTCGCGGCCGAGTCGACCGCCGCATCCGTAACGCCCGCTTCCACCGGGACATGGGGTCCGGCCCGCCGCGAGGTGCGCATACCGGATTCGGCGACGTCGCGAGTAGTGGTCGTGCCGGAAAGCATCAACCCCGGTTGGGTCGCACACACCAGCGCCGGAACTCGGCTCACACCGGTCGCCGTCAACGGCTGGCAACAGGGCTGGGTGGTGCCGCCGGGAATGTCTGGCACCGTCACGCTGACCTTTGCGCCCAACTCGCTCTATCGCGTCGGCCTGGCCGGCGGGCTGGCGCTGCTGCCGCTGCTGGCGCTGATGGCCTGGTGGCCGCAGCGGCGCCAGCCCCGCGACGACCCCCCTGCCCGCCCGTGGGCGCCCGGACCCTGGGCGGGCCTCGCTGTACTGACGGCGGGGGCGGTGATCGCCGGAGTGGTGGGCGCCCTGGTGTTAGGCGCGGCGCTCGGCCTGCAGTGGGCGCTATGGGACCGTCCCCGACGGCGTGACGTCGTCGCGGTGGGGTTGAGCACCGGTGGACTGATTCTGGCCGGCGCGGCACTGTCCCGGCATCCATGGCGTTCGGTCGACGGTTACGCCGGGCATTCCGCCGGCGTGCAACTGCTGGCGCTGATTTCCCTCGCCGCACTCGCGGCCTCGGTGACGTCGTGGCGCAAATCCGTCCGGTAAGCAAGTCGAGCAGCCGGTGACTTGCGCCTAATCGTCGAGGCTGTTACGGCATGACTCATGACGTTGCCGGTGGCCGATATTGATCGGTGGAGCGCCGAGGCGGTGCGAGAGGTGTTCCACGCGGCCGGTGCGCGCGGGCAGGCCACATTGGAGGCCTCGGGTCAGCTCAGCTCGCTGGCGGTGTTCGACTCCTGGGACGGTGCCACCGCCGAGGCCAGGAAGCACACGAATGCCTCGATCCGCCGGGACCTCGACGCTCATGGCAACGAGTCGCTGGCGGTGGCCCGCGCAGCCGACAAGGCGGCCGACGATATCGAGCGTGTGCAGTCCGAGTTGCGCACGCTGCGTCACGATGCCGCCGAGTTACACATGACGATCGATCCGCTGACCAACACCGTGGTGCCGAATTCGACGTTCAACGGTCCGCCGATGGAAGCCCTCATCGCCGAAGTGCAGCTACAACCACGGCTCGACGCGATCCTGGCCATGGCCATCACAGTCGACGCGGAGCTGGCGATGGCGATCAACATGGCCGATGGAGATGTGCCGATCCCGGCGGGACCGCACGATGATCGGCCGCAAATCCAGGATGCGTTGTCCGAGGCACTGCCCGACGACCCGAAGAAGTTCAACGAGTTGTGGAATCAGCTCACCCCGGAAGAAAAGGACTGGCTTTACCGCCAAGACCACAACATCGGCAACCACGCCGGAATGCCCTGGGACCCAACAGATCATCTGGGGAAGGACCACTACAACCGGTTGCACCTGCAGGAGGTTCAGCAGGAGACGGAAGCTGACGTCAACCGAATGCAGCACAGCGTTGACGAGATGCTGGCCGGCCACAATGTCGACGACAGCGCGCTGTATGCGTTGCAATCACATCTGGCAGCGGCCCGACGCAGCCTGGCGGCATACCAGGCCGTTCGCGCCGATTTGGACCGCACGGATGGGGTGCATCGCTATTTGGGATTCCTCGATGACAGCGGCCGCGGCGCGGTGGCTATCGGGAACCCGGACTCTGCCAGACGCAATGGCATATTCGTGCCCGGCACCGGCGAGGACCTGCCCCGTCTGCGGTTCAGCGACGCGAAAGCAGTGGCGTTGTACAACGCCGCGCGCGCCGCAGACAAGGCTCTTGGCCCGGAGGATGTGTCGATTACGACGTGGATGGGTTATGACCGTCCCATGGACTTGAGCCACGCGGCCCTCCCTGACCCGGCTAGCGGGGGCGCCGGCGGGTTGGACGCGTTCGTGGGCGGGCTGCGCGCCTCACACATCGGGCCGGCGTCGATCGACACCGTCATCGGCCATAGCTACGGCTCGACCCTGATAGGCGCGGCCGCTTCGGGTGGACATCACCTCGACGCCGACAACGTCATCGCGGTCGGCAGCCCCGGCATGCTGGTGGACCGTGCCGGCGGGCTCACACTGGAGCCGAGCGCCCAGGTGTACGCGATGAGGGCAGCCAACGACATCGTCGGCATCAGCGGCGTGGTCACCGAGTGGACACTGGGATCCGATCCGACCGCGCCGAAATTCGGTGCCCGGCGTTTGGCGGCCGATCCGGGACCCGCCGGACCCTGGGGGCTACCGAGCGTCGACGCTCACAGCAGCTACTGGGATCAACGCAACATTGCCCTGGCCAACATGGGCGCCGTCATCGCCGGCGTTGCGCCTTGAATGCGGCCGCCCCACGAGCCGGTATCGCCGGCGTGGTTCTGGCCATCGCGCTCGCCACAGCCTGTGGCCACCACAGCCCGATCCTTGGAGGACCATCCATGTCATCCGCCCCGCCGCCGGGTTGGAAGGTGCGACCCGTCATCCCCACCAGCCAGCAACAGGCCCAAGACACCGTGATCGGCTATCTGAAGAAGACCCTCCACGCATTGCCGGCAGGAACGGTTTTCGACCGCTCGCGGTACGCGGGCTCGGGCAATACGCCATGTAATGACGAGCCGACCGGCGTGCCGCCGAACGAATTTTCCGATGTGCGCGACGCGGTCTTTCCGCCCGGAACCGATCTGGACGCGATGATCGCGAAGACCGGTGAAGTCTGGAAGGGCTGGGGCTGGTACGTCCTTGAACGCGACGGGTTCCGGAAACCGAACCGATTCGGTTATGCGCCGGATGGGTACAGTCTCCAAATCGTCGCGGCTAATCCCGCGGGATATCCACCGACGATTACCGGCGTGTCCCCGTGCTTTCCAGGTGAGCTCGCCCGAGACGACCTACCCGCTCCGGTGGTCCTCAAAGCCGACTCCTGAGGGGCCGTTTTCACCCGAGCCGGCTGTACACGCGGGAGGATGAGTCCAGACGTCCGCCGTCCGAGGAGCTACGGACATGGGATGGTTTAACGCACCCGAGTATTGGTTGAGCAGGCTGATACTCGAGCGTGGCATCGCGGTCGTTTATGTCTTCGCGTTCGTCGCGGCCGCACGACAGTTCAGGGCGCTGATCGGGGAGCACGGGCTGCTGCCGGTGCCGCGCTATCTGGCCCGGCAATCATTCCGGCGATCGCCAAGCATCTTTCACGCGCACTATTCCGATCGGTTCTTTGCGACGCTCGCCTGGCTGGGTGCAGTGTTATCGGCGGCGATGGCGCTGGGCTTGGCCGCCGTTGTGCCGCTGTGGGTCGCGGTGTTGGTGTGGCTGCTGCTCTGGATGCTTTACCTGTCGATCGTCAACGTTGGCCAGACGTGGTACTCGTTTGGCTGGGAGTCGCTACTGCTGGAGACCGGTTTCCTGGCCATCTTCCTCGGCAATGACCGGGTGGCGCCACCGGTGCTGGCGATGTGGCTGGCGCGCCTGCTGCTGTTCCGGCTCGAGTTCGGTGCGGGACTGATCAAGCTCCGTGGTGACTCGTGCTGGCGCGATCTGACCTGCCTGTACTACCACCACGAGACTCAGCCGATGCCGGGGCCGCTGAGCTGGTTCTTCCATCACCTCCCCAAGCCCCTGCATCGGGTGGAAGTCGTCGGCAACCATTTCGCGCAGCTCATCGTTCCGTTCGGATTGTTCGCCCCGCAGCCGGTGGCCAGCGTCGCCGGCGCGATCGTCGTCTTCACCCAGCTGTGGCTGGTGATCTCGGGTAACTTCGCCTGGCTGAACTGGTTGACGATCCTGCTGGGCTGCAGCGCGATTGACGCGTCGACGGCCGCAGCGGTACTGCCCATTCCCGAGCATCCGGCGCTGGCCGCGGCTCCGCCGTGGTTCGCCGGCCTGGTGATCATCTTCACGGTAATGACCGCGATGCTGACCTACTGGCCGGTGCGCAACATGATCTCCCGCCGGCAGCGGATGAACATGTCGTTCAATTCCTTCCACCTGATCAACACGTACGGCGCGTTCGGCACCATCGGCCGAACCCGCCGGGAGGTAGTGATCGAAGGCACCGACGAGACGGAGGTCACCGATCAGACGGTGTGGAAGGAATACGAATTCAAAGGCAAACCCGGAGCGGTGCGCCGAGCGCCGTCGCAATGGGCGCCGTATCACCTGCGGCTGGATTGGCTGATGTGGTTTGCGGCCATCTCGCCGCAGTACGCCTACCCCTGGCTTCGACCATTTATCTTGCGGCTCTTGCAGAACGATCCGGCGACGCTGCGCCTGCTCCGCCACAATCCCTTCCCGAAGTCCCCACCGCGATACGTGCGCGCCCAGCTCTACCGATACCGCTACACCACCGCGGCTGAATTGCGGCGTGATCACGCCTGGTGGCATCGCACGCTGGAAGGCGACTACGTGCAGCCCATTTCACTGACCGAAGCGGCGCCCAGGTCTCGCGACTGAGCAGCGTTGGCCCGGCGACGGTCTCAGGCGACTCCGGTACCCGACGTCTGCGATGCGTCGGTGGCCTTCGGGCGGATATCGACGAGCGGGAGCCGCAAAGCGCCCGGCGCGCCTTCCGGCACCACGGGATGGCGCGGACGGCTCGGCTGTATCCGGCGGTAGCCCTGACCCTGCTCGGGCCGCTGATCCTTCTCGCCCTTGTTTGGCCACATCGCCGCGGCCCGTTCGGCCTGCGCGGTGATCGTCAATGAGGGATTCACCCCAAGGTTGGCCGAGACCGCCGAGCCGTCGACGACACTCAGGGTGGGATAGCCGTACACCCGGTGGTATGGGTCGATGACCCCGTGCTCGGGGTCGGCGCCAATGACGCAGCCGCCGAGGAAATGTGCGGTCATCGGGATGTTGAACAGTTCACCCCAGGATCACGTAGTCCCGCAGCAGGTGGATACGCTGGATGCCGAAGCAGCCCAGTTTCGGCGCCCACACGAAACGGCGCACATCCCAGCTAGTCTTCGCGAATTGGTCGTCGGTGAAACGCCGGCCTGCCTCCAGCACGCCGACCCGGTAGCCCTTCTCCGTCAGCCGCAATGCGGTGACGCTGCCGCCGAACCCAGACCCGATCACCACGACGTCGTAGTCGAATTGGTTGTTGGACATCGCATCTTCTCCTATTTGACGCCGGGTATCCGCTTAAGCGCCCCGCAGTCCGGTGGTCATGGCGTCACCACCCTCCGATGCAGCGCGAACCGGCCGGATTCCTCGTCGACCATCTCCATCGCGATGCGGCGCGCCCGAACCGCAGCACGGTCGGCCTTCACGTTGATGTCGCGCAGTGGCACCGTCTCTTCGCCCAAGCGACGCTGAATCGTCTCCAGCACAGCCGAATCCCGAATCGCCCACTCGCGGAACATGGCGCGTAGAAACTCGGCGACGTGAGCGCTGTCGGTCGCAAAATTGCGGGCCATCTGCAAAAAGACATGGGTCGATTCCGGGGATTCAGGCGTAAACCCCTGAATCCGCAAGAGCTCGTATGCTTTTCCGGCCTCGGGAGCAATAGCGTAATGCTGAACATGCAGCGCCGGGGAGACAAATGTTCCTTCCTCACGTCGGCTGCCCGCTGTGTCGGCGGGTTGGCCGGTGATCTCAGCCTCCCACGGCGCGAGCCTGCTGGGAGGCGTCGTTCGGGAGTAGGAGACCGAGCGTTCGGAGACTTCGACCTCGTCGAGCTGTGGCAGCACCTCGATGTCCGGCGGCACGACCTCCGGGTGCATCACGAAGACGTCCGTCAAGTCGAGGTAGTGCTCGTGCAGCAGCAGGTAATTGGCCTCGACCCGCAGCACCTCGGTGGTACTCCCCCATCCCGACCCATCGGCGTACCACGGCACCCGCGGCGGCGGCCGCAGTGCGGCCACGCCGGGATCGCCGAGCCAGATCCACACGAACGGCGACTGCTCGTGGACCGGGTAGGTGCGCACTCGTGCGCCGGGCGGCACATTCTCCTGCGACGGCACGTCGACCAGACAGCCGTCGGGGTCGTAGGCGAAGCCGTGGTAGCCGCACACCACACGATCTCCGTCGCGCCGGCCTTCCGACAGCGGGTAGGCCCGGTGGATGCAGCGGTCCTCCATCGCCACGACCGCGCCCGAGTCGCGACGGTACAGGACTACCGGCTTGTCGAGCAGCCGGCGCGCCAGCAGACCTTGGCCGAGCTCGTCGCTGGTGGCGGCCACATACCAGCAGTTGAATGGGTAGTTGGATCTCATAAGTCCAGCACCAGCCTTTCCGAGCGGGAGCGCGAAACGCAGATCATCATTACGTCGTTTCTGGCCTTCTCAGCGTCGTTGAGCACCGAGTCCCGATGATCGGGCTCGCCCTCCAGCACGTCGCATTCGCAGGTGCCGCAGACACCTTCCATGCAAGAGCCGAGCACGTCGACTCCCGCGTCCTCGCACACCTGATAGACCGACTTGTCCGACGGCACCGTCAAAGTAAGGCCGGACCGCTGGCACTCGATCTCGAATGTCTGCAGCGCCTCCGGTGACGGCGGTTCGAGTTCTTTGGCCGAGAATCGTTCGATGTGCAGGCTGCCGTCGGGCCAGGTCTCGCAGGCCTGTTCGACCGCGCTCAGCAGCCCTTCGGGTCCACAGCAGTACACCAGTGTGTTCTCCTGCGCCGAGGACAGCACCGAGCCGAGGTTCGCCCGGAAGTTCGCCTGCGCATCCCGTGCGCAGACGGTGAGGCGGTCGCCGTGGCGCTCCAACTCGTCGACGAAGGCCATCGACGACCGTGTCCTGCCGCCATAGAGCAGACGCCAGTCGGCACCGGCCGCCTCGGCCGCCGCGATCATCGGCATCATCGGGGTGATACCGATGCCGCCCGCGATGAACAGGTACCGCGGGGAACCCACCAGCGCGAAGTGGTTGCGCGGACCGCGAACACGCACGGTGGCACCTTCGTGCAGCTTGTCATGCACGAACTGGGACCCGCCGCGACTGTTCGAGTCGAGCAGCACGCCAACCTGCCACTCGGCGCGGTTGGCGGTGTCGCCGCACAGCGAATACTGGCGCACCAGCGACGGTGTCATGAGCAGATCGATGTGTGCACCCGGCGCCCACTCCGGCAGGTCCGCGCCGCTCGGGTCGGCAAGCGTCAACGTGACGACACCGTCGGCGACCGTTTCCCGGCGCCGAACTTCGACGTCAATCTCGACTTCACGGTAGGCGGGCCTGGCCCGGGTCGGCTGTTCGGCTACGGTCATGAGCGCCGCTCTCCCCCGCAAGCGGGAGGTGCCCCCACCTCATCGCTGTGTACTAGATTGTCGTTGGCGCGGGTCACGATGTTCTCCGCACCGGGATCGAGTTGTACTGGTTGAGGAACAGCGCCCGCACCCGGGTCGGGTCGCCGTCCAGTTCCAGGTCGGGGAAGCGTTCCAGCGTCTGCTGGATCCAAAGCTTCAGCTCGAGACGAGCGAGGTTGGCACCCAGGCAGAAGTGGCGACCCCGACCACCGAAGGCCTGGTGCTGATCGGCCAGCCCGGGCCGGGTGATGTCGAATTTGTGTGGATTGGGGAAGACGCTCTCGTCGCGGTTGGATGCGATGTACCACAGCAGCAGGCGGTCGTTTTCTTTGATCGTCTTGCCGTGCAGCTCGGTGTCCTTAGTGGCGGCCCGTGCCATGAAAGCAAATGCGGGATAACAGCGCAGCCCCTCTTCCACCACCGCATCGACTAGCTCGGGATGCTCGCGGACTTGCTGACGCAGTTCCGGGTTGCGCAGCAACTCCAGCATCGTTGCGCTGTAGGTGGCCCGGGTTGAGTCGTTGCCCGCCGACATCAGCAAGACGAAGAACGTGGCGATTTCTAACTCATTGAGCTTGTCGCCTTCAACCTCGGCATCGACCATAGCGGTAAGCAGATTGCCGCCGGGAGAATCGTCGCGCTGCGCAATCCTGTTTTGGGTGTACTCGACAATCTCGGTGACCACCGCCATGGTGTCGACCCATTGCTCCCGAATCGCCGGGTCTTCGAACGCGGTGAACACGTTGGTCCAGTGCACCAGCGTGGCGTCGTCTTCGGGTGGAGTGCCCAGCAACGAACCGATCACACGGGCGGGGATTGGGCGTGCGACATCGGCGACCAGATCGAATCGTTCGCGGTCCGCGACGCTGTCGAGGACACCGTTGATGATCTGTTTGACGTGTTCCTGGTGCTCGGCCACCTTCTCCGGGGTGAATTCTTTGATAACCAGCGCCTTGAGCCGATCGTGGCGGGGCGGATCCATCGAAATCATCTGCAGCCGTTGCATATCCAAAGGCACACCGACGTCGTCCATATGAAAGATGCCGCGCCGTTCCGAAGAGAAGGTGCGGTGGTCGCGGCTCACGGCGCGCACATCATCAAAGCGAGTGATCGACCAGAATCCACCTTCGTCCGGCAGGTTGCGCTGCGGGCTGAAGTGCGCCGGCGCCTCGCGCTGCATTCTGGCGAACAGCTCATAGGGCGGCCCGTCGTCCCACACCGTGGGGTCGGCCAGGTCGACGCTGCCGAGGTCTTGTTGGTCGATGGTTGTCATCACTTCTCCTTCAACATATGTACAACTGCGACAATGATTTCCGTGACGCGTCGGTCCCGATGAGGTTCAGTCTGCGCTGCTAATGCCTTGACGGTCAGCGGTTCGAGCACAATGATTGATGTGAGCTGGCGGCCGTGTTGGGTCACGCGGACGCTAAGGTAGTTGTCTCTAAAATTGCTGTGCAACAGATGCTTTCATCTAGTCCGCCAAATCTGGCATCAAGCAGCGTGACAGATAGCTAGCTCTACCGGCGATCAGTCACCCCGATTAGTGGCGACTTCGGCCGTGAATTAGCAATAGCGTGGGATCCGTGCATCACCGTTGGGAGCAACAGCAGCCAAAGCACCGGTATGAACACCGCGGAGAGGGTCAGCTAGACCATCGTATTTCCCCTATTCTGCGCGTAGACGACGGTAGGAATTCATCGATTTGACGGACACTCCGCAGTTGGATTTCAAAGGGCTGGTTTGCTAGAGATCCAACCGCGGGTCTCTTCAAACGCTAGGAAGTTCGCCTCGGCGCGGCCACGTCCCCGGCGGACCAACTATTGGCGGATTCTCGTCCGGTGGGGACAACCAACTACCGCGGCGGCAGGGCAGATCCTGGGTGAGACTGCGGGCACGGCCAACCCGAAGCCCTGACCGTTGGCCCTGAAGGCTATGACAGGCGTGCCCTGGCGTGATCTGATGGGCGCGTGGTGTCGGGCGAAAAGCCGGCGGCGCGACAGCCCGGAGTAAGCGCCGACGATGGGGTCATTGCCAAAGCTGCGGCAACGATCGTCAGCAGCCTGGCAGACCAGGTCGACGACATAACGCGCTCAACCCAGGAATTGCTGGTCAGCGCGATCGCGGAACTGCGCGGGGATGCGTTGTTGCTGCAGCTGTTGCGCGACACGGTCTCCAGCAATATCGACACGTTCTTCTCGGCAATTCGCCACCGCATCCCAATTGAGCACATCGAGCCGCCCGCGGCCGCACTCGAGTACGCCCGGCGCTTGGCACAGCGCGACGTGTCCGCGAATGCGTTGGTGCGCGCATACCGGCTTGGTCACCAAGCGGTGCTAAAGATTGCGCTCGAAGAGGTGCGAGCATCGGAACTGGACGCGAAACTGAGCCTCAGCGTCTACGAGCGCTTTGCAGCGATCTCGTTCGATTACATCGACCGGATATCGCAGCTCGTGGTTGCCACCTACCAGGACGAACGTGAGCGCTGGCTGGGGAATCGAAACACCATGCGAGCATCACGCGTTCGCGAGTTACTTGAGGGTGTCGATGTCGATGTCGATGTCGATGCGGTGGTTGCCGCGATCCACTACCCGCTCAAACGAATCCATGTCGCGCTGATCGTCTGGAGCCAAGAGTCCGACAGCGGCGACAAGTTGACACCGATGGAGCGCTTTGTGCACAAGCTCGCTGGGTCGATTGGTGCTCAGGAGAGTCCGTTGTTCATTTCCATTGACCACGTGACTGGGTGGGCATGGATTCCGTTACCACTCAACGCTGCACCGGGCGCGGCTAGGGCGGATTCGCGCCGTTGCCGAGACCAAAACCGATGCGCCATGGATCGCTGCCGGGAACCCGTTACCGGGGATCGACGGCTTCCGCCGCACACATCAGCAGGCGCAGGACGCGCGCGGCGTGGCGATTGCGTCCGGCGAGAACTTTCCCAGATTCATCGCCGCCGGCGATCCCGGCCTCGCGGTCGCGGCGCTGGTCGGCAACAACCTCGAATCCGCGTCGACCTGGGTCGCCGAGGTACTGGGACCGCTATCGTCTCCCACCGAGAGCGACGAACGCCTTCGCGAAACGCTGCGGGTGTTTTTGCGCACCGGCTCAAGCAACAAGGCGACGGCCCAGGAGCTCCACCTCCACACCAACTCTGTGAAGTACCGCGTGCACCGCGCGGTGGAGCGTCGCGGCCGCCCGATCAGCGACGACCGCCTCGACGTCGAAGTCGCGCTGATTCTGTGCCAGTGGTTCGGCGCTGCGGTACTGCGTTGACCGCTACAGCGTCTCGTCGAGCTCGCCGAGCCGGTCGGTTAACCGCAAATTTTCGGAGTAGTCGACCGGACAGCAGATCAGCGAGACGCCGTCGTCGTCCAGCGCAGCCTTCAGCGTCGGCAACAGCTCATCGGCGCTCTTGATCCGGTAGCCTTTGGCGCCGAAGCTTTCCGCGTAACTCACGATATCCGGGTTGCCGAACTTCACATAGTAGTGATCGCCGAGCTCGAGATCCATCTTCCACTCGATGAGGCCGTAACCGCCGTCCTCCCAGATCAATACGACCAATGGTATCCGCTCCCGGACGGCGGTCTCGATCTCCTGCGAGTTCATCAAGAACGCTCCGTCACCGACCACGGCCAACACCTTCGACTCGGGCCGTGCCAACTTCACCCCAAGGGCTCCGGGTAGCGCAAACCCCATGGTGGATAGACCATTTGAGATCAAGCACGTGTTTCGTTCATACGTGGGATAAAGCCGGGCCATCCACATCTTGGTAGCACCGGTGTCTACCAACACGACGTCGCTACGGCCGAGCGCTTCGCGGGTATCGGCGACGACCCGCGCCGGCGCCAACGGGTAGCGCGAATCCTGTTGTCCCCGAGCGAATTCTTCGGCGAGCAGGCCGGAACCTGGAACCTCTTCGCAACCGTCGAAGTGGTGGTCGCCGACTGCTTCTTTGAGGGCCTGCCTGAGGTCGTCCAACGATTCACTGATGTCACCGATAACCCCGACCGCGACCGGGTAATGCGCGTCGACCTCGGCCGGAAACCGGTGAACATGGATGATCTTCTTGTCGGCTTGCGGGTTGATGCGGACGGGGTCGAATTCCTGCAGCTCGTAGCCCACCGCGACGATGACGTCGGCATTGTCGAACCCGAAGTTGACGTAGTCGTGCCGCATGAACCCGAGGGTCCCGATGCTGTTGGGGTGGTCGTCAGGCATCACGCCCTTCCCGTGGAAGGTGTTGGCGACCTGAATACCGAACTCTTCGGAGAACCGGACCAGGGCTGCGGTCGCGTCGGCGCGGGCGGCGCCGTGCCCGGCCAGCACCACCGGTCGCTTGGCCTCGCGGAGAATGTGGACCGCGCGGGCCACCTGTCGAACAGCTGGCGCGTCGGCGCGTACGACGTTGCGCGGCAACGGTTTCAGGTCGGGATAATCGGCGGCGTCTGCATCTATGTGTTCAGGCACAGCCAGGTAGACCGCGGCCGGGCGTTCGGCCTCGGCGAGCTTGTACGCTTTGCGGACCATCTCCGGTATGGCATGCGCGGTCGGGACACCGGCAGACCACCGGGTGATCGGCGCGAACATCGACACCAGGTCGACGTACTGATGCGACTCCTTGAACTCACGGTCCTGGCCAACCTGCGCGGAGATCGCGACCATCGGCGTGCTGTTGGTGGTGGCGTCGGCGACGCCGAGCTGCATGTTGATCGCACCCGGACCCAAGGTCGCCGAAACCACCGCCGCGCGACCGGTGACCCGGCCGTACATTTCGGCCATGAACGCCGCAGCCTGCTCATGCCGAGTGAGCACATAGCGGATATCCGACGCCGCCAACGCCTGTATGAAGCGGATGTTCTCCTCCCCCGGTATCCCGAATACGACGGCGACGCCCTCGTTTTCCAGGCATTTAACGATTAGTTGCGCAGCTGTAGTCATCCGCCACCTCCGCGGGCCAGGATAGTGGCAGGCTGGAGACCTGACGTTTCCAAACCCACCCACCGAAGGATGTCAGCGTGTCCATCGCCACAATCAACCCGGCCACCGGCGAGACGGTCAAAACCTTCACCCCTGCAACAGACGATGAAGTTGAGGCCGCAATCGCCCGTGCCCACGACCGGTTCCTCGACTACCGCCACTCCACCACCTTCGCTCAGCGCGCCAAGTGGGCGAACGCCACCGCTGACCTGCTGGAGAAGGAAGCCGACGAGGTCGGGGCCATGATGACTCTCGAAATGGGCAAGACTCTGAAATCAGCCAAGGGCGAAGCGCTCAAGTGCGCCACGGGCTTTCGCTACTACGCCGAGAACGCCGAGAAACTGCTGGCCGACGAGCCGGCGGAAGCGTCGAAGGTCGGCGCGAAGCGCGCCTATACCCGCTACCAGCCCCTTGGGGTGGTGCTGGCCGTGATGCCGTGGAACTTCCCGCTGTGGCAGGCGGTCCGGTTCGCCGCGCCTGCGCTGATGGCCGGCAACGTCGGCCTGCTCAAGCACGCCTCCAACGTCCCACAGTCGGCGCTGTATCTCTCCGATGTCATCGCCCGCGGCGGATACCCGGACGGCTGCTTCCAGACGCTGCTCATCTCGTCCAGCGCCGTCGAGGGCATCCTGCGCGATCCCAGGGTCAAGGCGGCCACCCTCACCGGTAGCGAACCGGCCGGTCAATCGGTCGCCGCCATCTGTGGCAACGAGATCAAACCCACCGTGATGGAACTCGGTGGCAGCGACCCCTTCATCGTGATGCGGTCCGTGGACCTCGACGAGGCCGTCAAGACCGCGGTCACCGCCCGGGTGCAGAACAACGGGCAGTCCTGCATCGCCGCCAAGCGGTTCATCGTCCACACCGACATTTACGACGCGTTCGTCGACAAGTTCGTCGAGCGGATGGAGGCGTTGAAGGTCGGGGATCCGACCGACCCGGACACCGACGTGGGTCCGCTGGCCACCGAGTCTGGCCGCGACGAAATCGCGAAGCAGGTCGACGATGCCGTCGCCGCGGGTGCAAAGGTCCGCCTCGGCGGCAAGACCCCGGAGCGGCCGGGCTGGTTCTACCCGCCCACGGTGGTCACCGACATCACCAAGGACATGGCGCTCTACACCGAGGAGGTCTTTGGCCCGGTCGCCTCGATGTATCGCGCCTCGGGCATCGACGAGGCCATCGAGATCGCCAACGCCACCACCTTCGGGCTCGGGTCCAACGCCTGGACCAACGACGAAGCCGAGCAAGCGCGCTTCATCGACGACATCGAGGCCGGGCAGGTCTTCATCAACGGGATGACGGTGTCTTACCCCGAGTTAGGGTTCGGCGGCGTCAAGCGGTCGGGCTATGGCCGCGAGCTCGCAGGCCTGGGCATCCGTGCGTTCTGCAACGCCAAGACGGTGTGGGTGGGCTAGACGGACGCCAGCGCCTTCTCGTCCTCGTCGGCGAAGGTGTCCTCCAGCTGCACCGGCGAGTAGTCGATGTCGATTTCAGCGACCGGTCGGCCCCGCGCGCTTGCGATCGTGCCGAACCGGCGCATTCCCTTGTCGGCGGCATACTGCATGAACTCGTCCACCGAAAGGCCGAACGGCATCGGGTCGTATAGCGCGAAACCCTCTTCGATGAGGCGCAGGCCGAGCGGCATGAGCTCGTTCATGCGCGTTTCGAAGATGCCCCAATTGGCATCGTCGGCGGCGACGTGGCGCCGACAGGTGAAGGTGCCCCACGCCATGTGGCGCCGCTCATCGTCACCGATGCGCCGGATCAACTCCTGCATGCCGGGCAGGATGCCGCGTTCCACGCAGATCTTGTGCCAGCCGAAGTAGCCGGTCAGCGCCAGCATGCCCTCGACCATGTGGTTGTAGGTGACCGACGCCCGGACCTGGGCAGCCGGCGAGGGATCCACCCTCAGCGTGTTGAGGCAGTCCGGCAGCTCCTCGTAGAAAATTGTGCGGTAGGTGGGGACGTCCTCGAGGAATTCGTGCAGGTCGTCGGTGATGCCGACGGCGTCGAGCCACATGCGGAACACCTGGACGTGCTTGGCTTCCTCGAACGCGAACTGCGTCAGATACATCTCGTCGCCCAGCCGGCCTTCGATCCGCATCGCGGACATGAACGGCTGAATGTCCTCCGTCACGGCTTCTTCGCCGGCGATGAACTCGGCGCACAGCCGGGTGGCATAGTGCCGTTCATCGTCCGAAAGCCGCTCCCAGTCGGCGCGGTCACGGGAGAAGTCGATGTCGGCCGGGTTCCAGAACTTCGCGTTGCCGCCGGCGAATAGCTTGAGCGGCAGGCTATCCCAGTTGAGCCCGCCCCCGACCATCGAGCGCGTTTGTGTCCGTGTCATGTGATGACCTCCTTTATCTCATTCCGATGGGCTTGCGGCAGCGCGGCGAATGCCGCCGCCAGTACCGCGACGAGCCGGCGCACCGCCAGCGTGGGCTGCTCCGGTGTGGGCTCGTCAAGTCCGAGGATCGGGTCCAGGCCGCGCAAATATGGAGCCAGCGCCAGGTGCGGAAAGATCATCATCAGCAGCGACAGCAACGCGTCGATGTCGGAATCCGCACGCAGGTCACCGCGGGCGCGCGCGTCGCGGACGAGCGGCCGCAGCACTTCCAGGTAGTGGCGGTGAATGACGTTCTGGACGCTGACGCGGGCTTCGGTGTCGACTTCCAAAGTGGCCGCAGCGTGCAGCGCTCGTTCGTGCGGATGGTCTGCGAAGTAGGCCACCCACGCGTCGAGCCAGTCGGTCAGAAAGTCGAAGAACGGCCGGCTGGGGTCGAGCTCGCGGATGCGGTCCTCCATGTAGGCACGCACCCGCTGGCTGGCAATATCGGTGATGAACGCATAGAGGTCGCGCTTGTCCGCGAAGTACTGGAACAGGCTGCCCTTGGCGACTCCGGCTCGCCGGGCGATGACGTTCAGGCTGCCGCGCGAGAAGCCATGCGCCCCGAACTCGGCCTCTGCGGCGGCCACGACGGCCGCCCGGCGCGCCGGGTCGACGCGAGCCCAAGTCACCGTCGGCATCCGGTCCTCCTCGCGTCGATGACCACTGGTCACTCTACTGTGAGCCAGGCCACTCCTCAAGGTCGAAGTTCGGCGAGCTGTTAGGCCCAGCCATCGTCGACTGGGGCCTTTATGTTCAGCCCACCGAAATATTCACGTGCAACCGAACAGCGCCGCGTGACCGCTGAGTAACAGCACCGGGCGCTCGATCTTGAAGCGCTCGCCCGTCTCGACCGCTTCGGCACGGCGGAGGGCACGACGTCCGAAACACCGGAAATAGCCTCAGAAAACGGGAACGGCCCGACATACTTCACCGAGGAGGGATTCATGGGCCATTACAAGGCAAATCTGCGCGACATCGAGTTCAACTTGTTCGAAGCGCTGGAGCTGGGGCCCGTGCTGGATTCGGGATCGGTCGGTGAGCTCGACAGCGCCACCACGCGTGAGATCCTGGCCGAGGTTGCGCGCTTCGCCCAAGGTCCGGTCGCGGAGTCGTTCGTCGCCGCCGACCGCACGCCCCCGGTGTTTCTGCCGGACCAGCACACCATCACCGTGCCGGACCCGATCCGTGCGACGGTGCAAGCGATCTGGGATGCGGAGTGGTGGCGCCTCGGTGTCGCGCCCGAGATCGGCGGCACCGCGGTGTCCAGGACGATGGTGTGGGCGGTTCTGGAGATGGTCATCTGCGCCAACCCGGCGCTGTTTTTCTACTACGCCGGCCCGGGGATGGCCGACATCCTCTTCGCGCTCGGCAACGACAAGCAGCGCGCGTTAGCCAACGCGGCGGTCGAGCGCCGATGGGGCGCAACGATGGTGCTGACCGAGCCCGATGCAGGCTCCGATGTGGGAGCCGGGCGCACCAAAGCCATCGAGCAACCAGACGGCTCGTGGCACATCGAGGGTGTCAAGAGGTTCATTTCCGGTGGCGATCTTGGCGACACCGTCGAGAACATCCTGCACCTGGTCCTCGCGCGCCCCGCGGGTGCCGGCCCCGGCACCAAAGGGCTGAGCCTGTTTGTCGTGCCGAAATACCTGTTCGACTGGGATACCTTCGAGATCACCGGGCGCAACGGTGTTTTCGCGACCGGCCTCGAGCACAAAATGGGCTACAAGGCCTCCCCGACGTGCGAGTTGACGTTCGGCGCTCACGGCATCCCGGCCAAGGGCTGGCTGGTCGGCGACACCCACAGCGGCATCGCGCAGATGTTCAAAGTCATCGAGAACGCGCGCATGCTGGTCGGCATCAAATCGTCGGGAACGCTATCGACGGGCTACCTCAACGCCCTCGACTACGCCAAGACGCGCATCCAGGGCGCCGACATGACGCAGATGGTCGACAAGAGCGCCCCGCGGGTCCCTATCATGCGCCACCCCGACGTGCGTCGCTCCTTGATCATGCAGAAGGCCTACGCCGAGGGATTGCGAGCGATCTACCTCTACACCGCCGCACACCAGGATCCCGTTGTCGCCGAGGCAGTTTCGGGTGTCGACGCGGACATGGCAAACCGCGTCAACGATCTGCTGCTGCCCATCATCAAGGGGGTGGGCTCCGAGCGGGCGTACCAGTACCTGACCGAATCGCTGCAAACCCTGGGCGGTTCGGGCTTCCTGCAGGACTACCCGATCGAGCAGTACATCCGCGACGCCAAGATCGACTCGCTGTATGAGGGCACCACCGCGATCCAGGCGCAGGACTTCTTCTTCCGAAAGATCGCGCGTGACAAGGGCGGGGCGCTGACGCATGTCGCCGGGCAGATCCACTCCTTCATCGACAGCGACGCCGCTGACCAACGGCTGAAGGTGGAACGCGACTACCTGCGCACCGCCTTGGAGGACGTGCAGGCGATCACGGCCACCCTGACCGGTTATCTGATGGGATCGGCCGAAGCCCCGGCCGAGCTGTACAAAATCGGGCTCGGCTCGGTGCGGTATCTGCTGGCCGTCGGCGATCTGTTCATCGGCTGGCAGTTGCTGTTCCACGCTGAAATCGCGCTGCGGGCACTGGATTCCGGCCCAACTGGCAAAGAGCAGGCGTTCTACGAGGGCAAGATCGCCGCGGCGCAGTTCTTTGCCGCCAATGTGCTGCCCGAGATCACCGCGACGCGCGGCATCTTGGCCCGCACCTCGACCGCGTTGATGGACCTCGACGACGCCGCATTCTGAAGTCGACACCCGGATGCCACGAACGTTCGACGAACTGGTCGCGGAGGCCGATGCGGTATCGGTCGCGGGGTGGGACTTCTCCTGGCTGGACGGTAGGGCCACCGAGTAGCGCCCGTCGTGGGGATACCAACGACTGCTGCGTGGTCGCCTGGCGCAGGCGACTTCTGGGCTGGACATCTGGACCGGCGGCGGTGAGGTCTTAGCCGGGGCGGGTCCCTTTCCGCCGACGATGGCCGCCACCGAGCCGTGGCCGCCGAACATCGCCCTGGCCACCCGGCTCCTGCATCCGCTGGGTGTGGTGGTGGTCGCCACCGATGACCAGCCGCCGCTGCCGTTCGCCGACGCGGCATTCGATCTGGTGACCGGCCGGCATCCGTCGGCGGTGTGGTGGGACGAGATCGCCCGGGTGCTCATGCCCGGCGGCCCCTATTTTGCCCAGCACGTCGGCGTCATCTACCTCCGCACACTGATTGAATCCTTTGTAGGGGCGCAGCCTCGAAAGCCTCGAAGCCCGATCCGTGGCCAGCTGAACCCAGATACCGTCAGCGCCGAGGTCGCCGCGGCCGGACTGGACGTGCTCGACCTTCGACACGAACAGATACGGCTCGAGTTCTTCGATGTAGGCGCGGTGATCTACTTCCTGCGTAAGTTGAGTTGGGTGGTCCCAGGCTTCACTGTCGCCAAATACCGCGACGAGCTGCTGAAATTGCACCGGCAGATCGAGGCGGAGGGTGCCCTCGTTACCCACTCCTCGCAGGTGCTGATCGAGGCTCGCAAGCCCTAAGCTTTACCAGTTGACCGAACAGGAGCATCCAGCAGTGGCCGCGACTCGCACGCCGGTCCGGCTGGCCATGTTCGGGCTGGGAGCTATGGGACTGCACCACCTGACGATTTTCGAGCGCCTGGCGCCGTGGGCGCAGATCACCGCCGTGGCCGATAGCCACCCGCCGTTTGCCGAACGTGCCGCCGCTGTTGTGCCGGCTGCCAAGGTTTTTCACGATCCGCTGGACTGCCTGAGCAACGTCGATATCGACGCTGTCGTCGTGGCCACCGCTGATCCCACCCACTACGGGATCGTCGACGCGTGCATCACACGTGGCATCTATGTGCTGTGCGAAAAGCCACTGACCCTCTCGGCGCAAGAATCTTTGCAGCTGGTCAAGGCCGAACGAGCCAGCGGCCGCCGGCTCGTCCAAGTCGGCTACATGCGCCGATACGACAGCGACTACCGGCATATCCACGACACCATCCGGTCCGGTCGAGTCGGCCAACCCATCCTGATCAGACAGCGGCATCACAATCCGCTGATTTTCAACAACTTTCAAGCTCAGCAGCTCATCGCCAGTTCAGCCGCACACGATATCGATCTGTTCCGCTGGCTTACCGGTGAGGAGATCAGCGTCGTCACCTGCGCAGCCAAAAGCAGCGACGATGGGTCGACGGTGATTATCCTGCTCACGCTGACGTCGGAATCCGGCATCCTCGGTGTTGTCGAAGTCGGTCGCGGACCAGGAATGCAATACGACATCGGGCTCGACCTCGTTGCCGGCCACGGCAGTCTCACGCTGGGATCGCCGTCGCTGACGACAAGCGCCGTCGCCGATGGGGTGGCAGCCCGGCGCCTGCCGGACTCCTGGATCGAACGGTTCGACGGCGCCTATCGGACCCAGAACGCCACGTGGATGACGGGAATAGCGAACCACTCGAGCGACGGGCCGTCGACGTACGACGGCTATGCCACCAACGCCGTCGCGGATGCCGCGCTGGCGGCGTTGCGTACCGGAGGCGCTCAGGCCGTGCACCAGATCCGGGCCGGTGACCTCGGGCAGGAAGGCGCGGCATGCTGATCGAGCCCACCGGTCCGCCGAAGCCCGTCATGCGCGAGCAGTAGACCACTTAACATCGGCCCCATGTCCCTACTGAATACCGCTCACGGACCGATCAATACCGCTGACATCGGCGTCACTCTCATGCACGAGCACGTGTTCATCATGACCACCGAGATTGCCCAGAACTACCCGGAAGCGTGGGGCGACGAAGACGCACGGATA
Organism: uncultured Actinomycetota bacterium; assembly: GCA_963751315.1. Taxonomy (GTDB): domain Bacteria; phylum Actinomycetota; class Actinomycetes; order Mycobacteriales; family Mycobacteriaceae; genus Mycobacterium. The sequence goes on from CAVVUH010000010.1 coordinate 299,229, forward strand.
GCTGACGCCGTCACCCGGCTCAACGAGCTCAAGTCGCGCGGAGTGGACACCATCGTCGACCTCACCGTGATCGGGCTGGGCCGCTACATCCCGCGCATCGCCCGCGTGGCTGCAAAGACGGAACTGAACATCGTCGTCGCGACCGGCTTGTACACCTACAACGATGTCCCGTTCTGCTTCCATTACCTGGGCCCAGGCTCGGAGCTCGGCGGGCCGGAGATCATGACCGACATGTTCGTCCGCGACATTGAGGAAGGCATCGCCGACACCGGCATCAAGGCCGGAATCCTCAAGTGCGCCACGGACGCTCCCGGCGTCACCCCGGGCGTCGAGCGGGTGCTGCGTGCGGTTGCCCAGGCGCACAAGCGCACCGGCGTACCGATCTCCACGCACACCCACGCGGGGCTTCGACGGGGCCTCGAACAACAACGCATCTTCGAAGAAGAAGGTGTCGACCTGAGCCGAGTGATCATCGGTCATTCCGGCGACAGCACCGACGTCGGCTACCTCGAAGAGCTCATCGCCGGCGGCTCCTACCTCGGGATGGACCGGTTCGGCGTCGACGCGATCTCCTCGTTCGAGGACCGGGTGAAGATCGTGGCGCAGATGTGCGAGCGCGGGCACGCCGACAAGATGGTGCTCTCCCACGACGCCAACTGCTACTTCGACGCGCTGCCCGAGGAGCTGGTGTCACAGGTCATGCCGAACTGGAATTACCTGCACATCCACAACGACGTGATCCCAGCGCTGAAGGAACGCGGGGTCACCGACGAACAGCTGCATACCATGCTCGTGGACAACCCGCGACGCATCTTTGAGCGGCAGGGCGCCTACTCGTGACCCAGAGTGAGCCGGTCCCGCCGATCGGCACCCGGATTTCGGCGCTGGCCGCAATCGCTCCTGATGAGCCGGCGGTTACCTGCGACGGACGCACGCTGACCCGCGGCGAACTGGACCGCTCGGCGAACCGGCTGGCGCGCGCCTACGCCGAGCGTGGCGTCGGCGTCAGCGACTACGTGACCATCGCCCTGCCCAACTCCGTCGAATGGGTGCAGGCCGCTGTGGCGTGCTGGAAGCTGGGCGCGGTGCCTCAGCCGCTGTCCCCGCGGCTGCCGGAGGCCGAGTTCGAGGGCCTGCTGGAACTGCGGCCCCGCGCGCTGCTCGTCGGACGGGACCACCCCGGAACACCCAGCGTGCCAGCGGGTTTCGTACCGGATCCGGCGTTGTCCGACGGCCCGCTGCCCGAAGCGGTGTCACCGTGCTGGAAGTCGATGGCGTCGGGCGGCAGCACGGGGCGGCCCAAGCTAATCGAGGTCGGCGGCGACAGCCGGCTTCCGCCGGCGTTCGGGTACGCCCTGGGTGCGCAGGAAGGCGATACCACGTTGGTTCCGGTGCCGCTGACCCACAACACCGGCTTCACCAGCGCGACGATCGCGCTGCTGATGCGCAATCACCTGGTGCTAATGAGCCGGTTCGACCCGCACGAGTTCCTCCGGCTGATCACCGAGCATCGCCCCCAGCTCGTCACCACGGTGCCGACGATCATGCAGCGTGCGCTGCCGGTCTATCGTGCCGATCCGGGGAACTATGACCTGTCGTCGATCCGGCGGTTCTGGCACCTGGGTGCGCCGTGCCCGCCGGCGATCAAGGAGGCGTGGATCGAACTGCTGGCTCCCGAAAAGATCTGGGAACTGTACGGCGGCACCGAACTTCAGGCGCTGACCATTATCTCCGGAGACCAGTGGCTGACCCACCGCGGCTCGGTCGGCATGGTTGTCAGCGGGGAGATGACGGTTCTCGACGATGACGGCAATCCCTGCCCGCCCGGTGTGGTCGGCGAGATCTACATGCGGCCCAGTCCCGGCAGCGCGCCGACGTACCGGTACATCGGCACGACGGCGAAATCCCGCGACGGCTGGGACTCGTTGGGCGACCTCGGCTATTTCGACGAGGACGGGTTTTTGTACCTGTCCGACCGCCGGGTCGACATGTTCACCGTCGGCGGCCGCAACGTCTACCCGGCAGAGATCGAGAACGCGCTGTCGGCACACCCGGATGTGCTGTCCTGCCTGGTTGTTGGTGTACCTCATGAGGATCTGGGACAAGTGCCGTACGCATTGGTTCAGGCGGGATCGGCGCTAGATGAGCAAGCGGTGCGGGGATTTCTGCGCGACCGCATCGCGGGCTACAAGGTGCCGGCAACCGTCGAGTTCGTCGACACCCCGCTGCGCGACGACGCCGGCAAGGCGCGCCGCTCGGCGGTCCGCGCCGAGGTCATGGCGCGATTGCGTCCTCTTGGTGCGGGCTGACGGCGCTGTCGAGCGCCGGCGCGCGGTGTTGCCTTCTGCGAGATTCCCAGCGCCGCAATGCTTCTCGGCATGGTGATTCGACGAGTGCATAGCTCACCGCTGCGATGGCAATCGCGAAGATCAGCGTCAGCACCAGCACCTCGGGCATGCTGCCCCTGAACGAGAATTCGCCGATCACGGGAAACACCATGGTCAGCGCCGCGAGATGCCAGATGAAGATTCCGTAAGACCAGCGTCCAAGTGTCACCATCGGCCTGGTGCCCAAAAGCCGATGGCCGGTGTCAGGCCGGTCCAGCACCAGCGGCGCCACCAGGCCCGCCGCCACCAGCGCACCCATCGCGGTCTTCACCGTGAACTGCGTGGCGCTGCTCGGGACCAACCCCGCGGGCCCGGCCAGCGGTGAGGCGGCCAGCAGATAAGCCGCCAACACGACGACGGCCATCAGCACCCGGCGTCGGGCGAGCCGATGCGCCCATCCGAGCGGGCTGTGCACCCACTCCGCGAGCAGCATCCCCGCAGCGAACCAGGAGAAGAATGCCGGCGGCCAGTTCAGCGGATTGAGCCCGGCCGGCGCCGCGAAGGGAATCCAGCCCCAAAACCAACTGGCGACACCGAGAGCGGCGATCGCGGGCACCCGGCCGCGGACCGGCAGCCGAGCCGCCAGCAGTGCAAGGATCGGCAATGCCAGATAGAAAGTGACCTCCACCGAAAGGCTCCACATCTGGGTGAGCCCGTGTGTCAACGTCAGCGGCACATACACCTGCGTGAGCGAGAGATTCGCCAGCCACACCGTCAGGCTCGGGTGATCGGCGTCCGGCAGCAGGGTCAGGATCACCGCGACGGCCACCAGGTACGCCGGCATGATGCGCACCACCCGCGATCGCAGGTAATGACCGGTCGACGGGCGCGACCCCAGACCGCGCGCCGCCGCCGCATGTCCGCGCCACAACAAAAATCCCGACAACGCGAAGAACACCGCGACCGCCAGATCGAAGCGACCGAACAGCCGACCGTCGACCCCACCGGAGTGCCCGGTCTGAAATGCGACGTGGGTCACGACGACGCCAATGGCCGCGCATGCCCGCATTCCTTCCACGGCGGGCAGGAAATTACGAGTTCCCCCCACCTGCTGGGCGTCATCATCGTCGGTGCGGGTCATGACGACAGTCTGCCCGCGACGGCGTACCCGACAAACCGGGTACACCCCGTTTGCCCACCTTGGGGACCTAAATCGCAACCTTAGATTCTGCTGTTAGGGTCGAACGAGTTTTGCTTCGCTGGCCCCAGGTCGGGGCGGTCGCGACGGGCGGGCGTTTGGTGTCCCGAACCGAGAGAGACCAGAAGGAGGTCGCGGCAACGTGAACCGAGCAGTCATGTTGCGGATGGCCGCGTGCGGGATCATGGGACTCGGAGCCGCCTTGCTCGTCGCCGCGCTGTTGCTGTGGACGTACACCGGCAGCAGGATCACCAAGATCCCGCTCAATCTGGATGTCACGTTGATCAGTGACGGCACCGGCACCGCGTTGGACCCAGCGTCCTTGAACAGTCAGAAGCTGGTCGTCGATCACAACGTGCCGCTGGTATCCCAAGAGCAGATCGACGTCGAATCGCCCGCCAACGCCGACGTCGTCACACTGCAAGTGGGTAGCTCGCTTCGACGCAGCGACAAGCAAAAAGACACCGGCCTGCTGCTCGCACTGGTCGACACCGTCACCCTCAACCGCAAAACCGCGATGGCGGTTTCCGATGACACCCATCCCGGCGGGGCCGTCCAGAAACCGCGCGGATTCCACGACGAAAACCCGCCCACCAATATCGCGTTGCCGCACGACGGACTGTCCTACCGATTCCCCTTCCACACCGAGAAAAGGACGTATCCGTATTTCGACCCGATCGCGGAGAAGGCGTTCGACGCCAACTACAGCGGAGAGGAAGACGTCAACGGCTTGACCACCTATCGGTTCACCCAAGACGTCGGCTACGACGCCGACGGCAAACTGGCCGAGCCGATCAAGTACCCGTCGCTATATGCCAACGACGAGGACAGCAAGGTGACCGCCGCCGCGGCGATGTGGGACGTGCCCGGAGACCCGGACGACAAGGTCACCATGACCCGCTACTACGCGGCGCAGCGAACCTTCTGGGTGGACCCCGAGTCGGGGACCATCGTCAAAGAAGACGTCCACGCCAATCACTACTTTGCCCGCGACCCGCTGAAACCAGAGGTGACGATGGTCGACTACAAAGTCACCTCCAACGAGGAGACCATCGAGTCGCAGGTGAATGCCGCGCGTAACGAGCGCGACCGACTGGCGTTGTGGTCTCGGGTCCTGCCGATCAGCTTCACCGCGTCCGGCGTGATCGCACTGATCGGCGGCCTGCTGCTCGGCTCATTTAGCTTGCGGACCGAGGCGGCGCTGCTCGACCCCGGGCTGGACACCGCGGATCACGGGTTCTTCGGCCGCGGCGAACCGCCGGTCGAACGAGTACCCGGCGCCGAGGCCGAGACCGAGAAGCTGCCGACCCCGCCGAGCGACCTGGAGCGGGAGTCGGGGCCACCCGGCGCGGGTCCGCCGAATTCGGGAAGCCCGCCGACTTCGGGTCCGCCGGATCGGTCCTAGCCGGGCGACGATGCAGCCGGAACGGCTGAGGAGAAGCCCGGCCATCAAACCGAGCCGGGCGACGATGCAGCCGGAACGGCTGAGGAGAAACCCGGCCATCAAACCGAGCCAGGTGACGTGACGGCGGTACGCCACTGGGCTCTGCAGTGGTCCCGTCCCGGGTACGCACTGGCGTTGGCGCTGCTGGTGACTGCGCCGCTGATCAGCCCCGGATACCTGCTGCTGCGCGATGCGGTGTCCACGCCGCGGTCGTATCTGTCCGATAGCGCGCTCGGGCTGATGTCGCCTCCGCGGGCGACGCCGCAGGATTTCGCCATTGCGTTGGCTTCACACTGCGTCGACGGCGGCATTGTGGTGAAGGCGTTGCTCGTCGCGGGGCTATGGCTGGCGGGTTGGGGCACGGCCCGGCTGGTCGCCATGGTGTTGCCGGAAGCCGGTGCCAGCGGCCAGTTTGTCGCGATCACGCTGGCGATTTGGAATCCGTATGTCGGTGAACGGCTGCTACAGGGGCATTGGAGCCTGCTGCTCGGCTATGGCGGCCTGCCCTGGGTGGCGACGACCGTGCTGGCGCTGCGATCGACCGACCGGCCTGTCTGGTCAGAACTTTTCGGGCTGGTCTTCTGGATCGCGCTGGCCGGGCTAACCCCGACCGGGTTGATCCTTGCGGCCGTGGTCGGACTGGTTTGCGTCGCTGTCCCTGTTGAGGGCCCGGGGGGGCCCAGGCCGCGGTGGATGTGCGGCGCCGTCACGTTGGGCGCGGCCCTGGTGGCGGCACTGCCGTGGTTGACGGCCGCGGCCCTGGGCTTGTCATCGGCCGACCGCATTTGGGCGCGGACCCCGGACGTTGCCGCGTTCGCCGCCCGCGCCGAGCCCGGCCTGGGGACGCTCGGCAGCTTGGCCAGCCTGGGTGGGATCTGGAACGGCGAGGCCGTACCGGCCTCGCGGGCAACACTTTTCGCAGTGGCGTCGGCCGGGGTGCTGTTTGCCGTGGTGGCCATCGGGCTACCGGCGCTGGTGCGTTGCCGGGCGGCGGTGCCACTGGTGTTGCTGGCAGCGGTGTCCGTGGTGGTACCCGCCGCACTGGCCACCGGGCCCGGCCTATCCGTGCTGCACGCGGTGGTCGAGGCCGCGCCCGGCCTGGGCGTGCTGCGCGACGGGCAGAAGTGGGTGGCGCTGGCGATGCCCGGATACGCTCTGGCCGCTGCCGGCGCGGTGCTCACGTTGCGGCGTTGGCTGCGGCCCACGGTGACCGCGCTCGTGTGCTGTGCGGCGCTGCTGCTCGCACTTCCCGACTTGGTGTGGGGCGTAGCAGGAAAAGTCGAGCCGGTGCACTACCCGACCGACTGGACAACCGTCGCGGCGCTAATCAACCGTGATCCCGGGGAGGTCGCGGTGTTGCCGGCCGACACCATGCGGCAGTTCGCCTGGTCCGGGCGGGCGCCGGTCCTGGATCCGCTGCCGCGCTGGGTGCGCGCCGACGTACTGATGACCGGCGACCTGATCATTTCGGGTGTGACGATTCCCGGTGAGGGAGACCGGGCGCACCGGGTACAGCGGCTGCTGTTGACCGGCGCCGACCCGGTTGCGCTTCGCCGTGATGGCGTGGGATGGCTAGTGGTCGAAGTGGGCACACCCGGCGATATGGGCTTGGCCGCAAGGACATTCGAGCGGCTTCCGGTGGCCTATCGCGGGCAAGACCTGGTGCTGTACCGGGTCGGCGGCACCGCAGCAGACGTACCCGCCAATCGTCGACTGCTCGCGGTGATCGCACACCTGGTGTGGTTGGCGACGCTAATCGGCGCCCTCATCGGAACCACGGTGGTCTTCGGCCGATTTCGCGGCCCTGCCGGCGACGATCCCGCTGCAGAGGATAACGGCGACCCAAACGAACGCACCGCCGATTCCGACGAGAAAGACGACCTTCATCGAGGCACGCCGGAGTTGACCGACGGCCCAACCTAGCTATGTGTAATGGGTCGAGGAGTTGTAGCACTGTCACCCACGCGGGTTTGGGGCAGGTTTCGTGGGTGACGGCGTTATCTGTAACCGTGTTACCCACGCTGGCTAGCGGATTACGATCCGCTTCTGGCCGATCCGATGATGGTCCCGCGCTAGAGATCCGCGGGTGACACCGGCGGTCGTTCTGTGCCTTTGTGGCATAGGACCCTGGTTTGCTTGAGGAGTCCGCCCTTCTTTGTTGCCGCCGTTGGTATTTGGTCGAGCACGCGGATTAGATTCTGTGTTTTTGTGCGGCCCCACGGGCGATCACCTCATCACTATCGGCAGGGCGTCGCGATCACGTTTGCCCCGTGATCTTGGAGTCAACCCTTGGATCCTGGCGCCCTTCCCACCCGTCGGTGAATTAACGCAAACTGGCGCCGGCATCTACGCGCAGGTCATTTCCGGTGTAGTAGCTCGACTCATCAGAACACAACCACAGCACGGCATTCGCGACATCTTCGGGCTCGAGCAGTTGAACCGGGATTGCGTGGGCACTCATGTTGACCTCTTCGGGTTGCGCCCGAGCGAAGTAGTTCGACACCATATCGTTGGCAACCATGGGTGTGTTCACGCCAGTGGGATGCACGGTATTGACCCGGATCCGATGCACAGCAAGAAAACTCGCGTAGTTACGGCATAGGTTGCACAGCGCAGCCTTCGCGGCCGCGTAACCCAACATCCCGTAGGTATGTCTGCCCTCGGTCCGCATCATCGGCTGCAACGCGGCCATCGAGCCGGTGATGACGATGGACCCACCATCACCTTGATCCACCAACTGGGGGTACGTGGTTTCGACTGTGTGCAAAACGCCAGTCAGCAGCACGTCGAGACACAACTGCCAGATCGCGACGGTGTTGGACGCGTCGCCAAAAATCGGCATCACACCGGCGTTCGCGATGACGAAGTCGAGTCGGCCGAATTCGGCGAGCCCGTCCTCGTGCACTGTCCTTAGCGCCGACGGATCACGCACATCAGCAATGCCGGTGACGATCCGGCCACCGAGGGCCTCGACCAGCTTGGCTGTCTCGGCAAGATCTGCCGGGACGCTCATCGGGTACTCGACGCCGTCTATCTGCGCGCAAATGTCGACCGCCACGATGTCGCAGCCCGCTCGAGCCAGACGAAGCGAATGCGCGCGACCCTGACCACGCGCTGCGCCAGTCACAAAGGCGACTTTGCCGTCCAATTCCCCTGGCATACCAATCCTTATCTGTCCGACGTCAAATCGCGTTGGCTGTGTGGTGCGAAACCCGGAGGTCAAGGAGACCTTTCACGACAGCGAACCACCGTCTCTGTCTGGCGCACCAATGCCAAGCCTTCGATATAATATCGTACGTGGGCCGGACGGAGAGTTGTGTGGCAGACCCAAACTTCGACATCGTCGCGACACACGGGGTCCAAGTCACCAAGTGGCAGCCCCAAACGACGCATCGGATCGGATATCGTAGGCGAGTATGACCCATGTATATCCGCGGCGTGTGCGACATCGTTCGATGGCGGATCAGGTCGCGGCTGAACTTCGACGGATGGTTCTGAGCGGGGCTTTTGACGAGAACGAGCGTTTGACCCAAGACAAGCTGGCCAAGATGCTCGGAGTCAGCACAATGCCGGTCCGAGAGGCATTGCTGCGCTTGACCGCAGAGGGATTGGTCGTCACAACGGCGAACCGGTCATTCGTCGTCGCGAGTAACCGCAGTGACGACATCCGCGACACGTACTGGGCGTTCGGTCAGATCGCCGGTGAACTCGCCTACCGGGCGTGCCTCGCGCACGGTGCGGATCTTGTCAAACCGTTGTCCGACCTACACGCGGCCCACAAGGCCAGTGTCAACGACGCCGACGCACGATTCCGGGCAAATTGGCAGTTCCATCGGACAATCAACCTCTCGGCCGGTTCGCCTCGGCTGCTTCAACTGGTCCGTTCCACGATGCGGTTTTTCCCTGATCTGCTCGCACTGCCGGGTTCGGTTGAGTTGGCGGAGAGCTGGCAACGCGCTCTCATCAGAGCATTCAAAACCGGCGACGCCGAAAAGGCCCGAAAGATCTCACACACCTATGCCCGCAAATCAGGCGAGTTGTTCGTCGTTGACCGCGAAACGAATCCGAAGCGCGCGCTGTCTGCGTTGCGGGAGCCGTTCGCTTAAGCTCACGATCGACGCCACACCGAGCCGCTGCGGGTCAGTGCCCGCAATTGGTCCTTGCGAACTTTGTTGGTCGCCGTCTTAGGCAGCGCGGAGGTAAATTCGATGTAGCGCGGAAGCATGTAGGGCGGCACCCGGTCGGCAAGGAATGCGGTCAGGTCCTCGCCCGACAGTGACATATGTGACCGACGCACCACGACGGCTTTGATGTCCTCGTCGCCGAATATTTCGTGTTCGGCCAGATCCGACGGCACCCCGACGCACGCGCACTCAGCGACCGCGGGGTGGGCCAGGATCTCGCGTTCCAATTCGATGGACGACAGGTTGTGGCCGCGGTGACGAATGGAGTCCTTGAGGCGATCGACGAAGGAGTAGTTGCCCGCCGCGTCGGCCCGGAACACATCACCGGTATGAAACCAGCCGTTGCGCCACTTCTCGTTCATGGCCTCCGGCATGCCGAGGTAGACATCGGACATCAACTGCGGCCGGTCCGGTTTGACGATCAGCTCACCGGGGGCGCCCACTGCGCTGGGCGCGCCGTCCGAGTCCACCAGCATGACCTCGAGGTCGGGTATCGGCGTGCCCGCAGTCGTGTAGTCGACGGGGTCGTCGGTCGACAGGACGGGTCCGGTTTCGGACTGGCCGTACATGGTGTTGATGCGGACGCCGAAGCGTCGTTCGAGTTCGCGATACTCACGGACCAACGGCACGATGGTCAGGTACAGAAGCGGGTTGTCGCTGTCCTCCGGCACCGGTATCCGCTGGGCGATGAGCGGAGCGACCACCAGCAAAAGTGAATGCGTGCAGCCGTAGTCGCGGATATCGCTCCAGAAGCGCTCGACGCTGAACTTCTGCCGGACAACGAGGCGCATGTCGCGTTGGACACTGACCGCCATCGCGGTCAAACCCAAACCGTGAAACGGTGGCCACGGACTGTAGTAGGCCCCCATGGGAGTGCGATGTCCGATGTCGTTCGGAAAGAGCCACTTGCCTGATCGTTCATCGATGGCCCAGTTGCGTAACACGCATTTCGACGCCCCGCTCGTCCCCGAGGTGAAGATGCCGCACTCGATATCGTCACCGGTCACCGGCGCCCATGGTCTCGGCGCCGCAGCGGCCAGGAGTTCGCCGGCCCGGTGCACGTTGAACGGAAGCTCGCTGCTCTGCTCGGCTCCGGGCAGTATCACCACGTGCACGAGGTCGGTCAGACGTCCCGCGACCCGCGCCAGGTGATCCACGTTATCGGCTTCAATGACGATGACCTTGGCCCGGATCATCTGCATTGCTTCGACGAGGAGTTGGCCCCTGAGTTCGGGATTGAGCGGGACGTAAATCGCGTGCAACCAGCCTGCGCCCAGCCACGGCGCAAAAGCGGCGGGTGCCTTGGCCATCGAGGCCACCGTGTCGCCTCGGCGGAGGCCAAGTGACTCGAAGAGGGTAGCCCACCGTAGGACGGCATCGTTGAACTCGCCGTACGTCATCGATTCGCGGCCCACGTGCTGCACCAGAGTGCGGTCGGGACTGTGCTCGGCGCGGTGCGCGATGATGTTCGCGGTGAGGTTCAGATCGATTGCGTTACTAGCCAACTGCCCACCTTCGGGTCGGTGTCATCGTCTAAAGGCGCCTCATGGGTGGCTAGGCGAGGGAACCACAAATCGACACGTCCCAACGCGGATTGTCGAAAGTCAAATGGCCCCCAGAGGAGTTGTTTATCGCGTCAGAACGTGATCACGGCACGGCCCGGCTGGACACCCAGTTCGGCGAAGGCGCGCTCAAGGTCATCGAGACCGTAGCGCCGGGTGACCAGCTTGTCGAGGGCCAGTCGGCCCGAGCGGTACAGGTCGAGAATGCGCGGGATGTCGACGTGCGGACGGATGCTGCCGTTGGTGCTGCCGGTGAGCACGCGCTCGTCGATCAGACTGTAGAGCGGAATCGACACCATCGCCGACGCGTCGGCCACGCCGATGACCACCGCACGGCCACCTTTGCGCAGCGAATTGAACGCATCCGCCACGGTGCCGGCCGTACCCACGGCGTCGATGGCGACGTCGACCCCCCGGCCCGTCCGGGCTTGGGTCTGTGCCACCAAGTCGGTGGTGTCATCGACCACCACCACGTCGGTGGCGCCCAGGTCCCGCGCCAGCTCGAGTGCCGCGGCGCTCTTGTCCGCGACGATGATCCGGCCAGCACCGCACGTCACAGAACCCAGCACGGCAGCAAGTCCCACCCCGCCCGCGCCGATGACCAGCACGCTCTCGCCGACGGCGGTGGCGGCCCGGTTGACCACGGCGCCAAAGCCGGTGGTCACGCCGCACGCTGTCAGACATGCGATATCGAAGGGGACGTCGTCAGGGATTTTGACGGCAGCCCACCGATCGATGACTGCGTACTCGGCGAACGATGACTGCAGGATGAAGTGGTTGATGACTTCCGAACCCTTTTTCAGGCGCTGCTGCCCACGCGCCAGCTTGCCGTCAAGCATGTGTGGCGAGCCGCCTTCGCACAGCGCGAAAGCGCCGAGCTGGCACTGCGGACAGGTGCCGCAGCCCGGTGTGATCGTCATGACGACGTGATCACCGAGTGCCAGGTCGTGCACGCCGTCGCCGACGGCGTCAATGACACCGGCACCCTCGTGCCCCAACACGATCGGCAACGGCGCGGGCACCATGCCGCGATAGACCGACAGATCCGAGCGACATACCCCGACTGCGCGCACCTTGACCCGGACTTCACCCTGCCCGGGTTCCGGCAGATCGAGATCCTCGAGGTTGATCGAGCCGACTTCGCGCAGGACTGCAGCACGCATGTGGGGACCCTCTCTAACCGTTGCGGCCGACCGCTAGGCGCGCGGCAACAGTACGGATTGGAGTTCGACGTAGGCCTGAACGCTCTCCGGGCCCATTTCGCGCCCGAGTCCGCTGGATTTGACGCCGCCGAACGGTGCGCAGATCTGACAGCCGAATCCATTGATCGCCATCGTTCCGGTATTGACTCGAGCCGAGATCCGCAATGCCCGCTCGACGTCGTCTGTCCAGATGGAGCCGGCCAGCCCGTAGTCGCTGTCGTTGCTGAGAGCAATGGCTTCGTCGTCGGTGTCGTAGGGAAGGATCGAGATAACCGGCCCGAAGATCTCCTCCCGCACGATCTTCATGTCGGGATGAACCTGGTCGAATACCGTCGGCTGGATATACCACCCGGTCGGCTGGTCCGGCGGCCGGCCGCCACCCGTGAGCAACCGGGCGCCGGCATCGAGGCCGGCCTGAATGTAGCCCTCGACACGATCGCGCTGCCGTTCGGCAACCAGCGGCCCGATCTTCGTCTCTGGATCGAACGGATCGCCGACCTTCAGACTGCTTGCCATCGCGACGAAGCCCTCGGTGAACTCCACAACCCTGCTGCGATGAACGAGTACTCGTGAATCCAGCGAGCAGACCTGACCGCTGTTGATGAAGCAGTTCACCGTCAGTCCGGCCAGAGTCTTGTCAAGGTCGGCGTCCTCCAGGACGATGGCGGCCGACTTTCCCCCGAGCTCCAGGGTCGCCGGCCGAAGCCGGCCACCGGATAGTTTCGCGACGCGCCGACCGGCCGCCCCGGAGCCGGTGAACGACACCTTGTCGACATCGTCGTGCACGACGAGGTATTCACCGGTTTCGCGGCCACCGGCGACGATGTTGAGCACGCCCGGCGGGACGCCGGCGGCAATGGCGGCCTCGGCGAGGACGTAGAGATCCAGTGGAGCCTCAGGTGCGGGCTTGAGAACCGTGGCACAGCCCGCCACCATCGCTGGGCCGATCTTCAACATGCTCAGGTAGTTGGGCCCGTTCCAGGGGACGATGGCACCGACCACACCGATGGGCCTTCGCCGCACAACGCTGACAACGCCGCCGCGGCCGTCGCGTCGTTCTTCCTGCTCGTAGGTGGAGGCGACCTCTGAGTAGTACTCCAAAGCAGCGATCGAGGGATCCACCATCACCTCACGCACCTGCGAAATGGGGCAGCCCATCTCAAGCACCTGCGCGATCGCGACGTCTTCGGCGCGCTTGGCATACTCCGTGGCCAGGTGGGCAAGCACGGCTGCCCGATCGTGAGGGGTACTGTGCCCCCAATCACCGGCCATCGCGGTGCGGGCCGCAGCGATGGCGCCGTCCAGGTCGGCGGGGCCGGCGTCGGGTACGACCCCAACGACCTTCTCCGAATGCGGCGAGATCACTTCGATGACGTTGTCGCTGACCGGGTCGACCCATTCACCGCCGATGTAAAACTTGTCCCGCTCGATCATGTGTCAGACCTCGGCGTCATGCCCCAACTGAAGGTGCCATTGCGGGGACCGGAAATGCCGGCTCGAAGTTGTGAACGTGCATCGCGTTGCCACACATGACTTTCCACTGCTCTTCGTTGGTCAGTCCGGCCACCTGCTCGAGCGCTGACGATAATGAGTTCGGCCAGGTCGAATCGGTGTGCGGGTAATCCATCTCGATCATCACGTTCTCAATGGCATCGATGTCTTGGATGGCCTTCATGCCCACGTAGTCGCTGAAGAAGCAGGCGAAGATCTGGTCCTTGAAGATCTGGGTCGGTGAACGCTGATCCATGAACAGCTCAACCTCACGCTCTTTCAGCTCGCGCGACGCGGTCGCGTCACTCATGCTGCCCGAGTATGTCAGCCGGCGGTTCCAGTCACCCTGGACCCGCAGCACGTACTCCGCGCGCTCGAGGGTGGGAGCAACCCAGCCGATCTGTGACTCCGACATGCAGATCTTCAGACCGGGGAACCGGCCGAGGTTGCCGCTGAAAATCCAATCCAGGGTGGTCGAGATCGGCAGGATGAAGCTGTTGGCCGCCAGGGACACCAGATACGGTGCGTCATCGGCGGTCTGGGCCATGGTCGAGGAAGACCCGTAGTGCATGCACAGCGGCAATCCGGTTTCTTCCAGCACGGACCAGAGTGGGTCCCAATGACCGTCGAGGGCATGAATCGAGGGCAGGTGCTTGCCTTTGTATTTCAACTTCGCCGGGTTCTCAGTGAAAATGATTCCCTTGGCGCCCTTGTCGGCGCAGCGCAGAACTTCATTGACCGACTCCTCGACATCCCAAAACGGGACCAACGTGCCCGGAATGAACCTCCCCGGGGCGGTGCCGCACCACTCGTCGAGCATCCAGTCGTTCCAGGCCTTCAGGCAGAGCAGCCCCAAATCGATGTCGTTGCCCTCCATGAACGTCTGTCCTGCGAAGCGGGGGAAGCTTGGGAAGTTGAGCGAGGCGATCACCCCGGCCTCGTCCATGTCTGCAAGGCGGGCCTTCGGCTCGTAGCAGCCGGGACGCATATCCGCGAAAGACAGTGCGTGCGGCGAGATCTCATCCGTTTTCTTCCCTGCGACCGCTGACAGGCCCGACATCGGAAACTTCTTACCTTCGTACTGCCAGAACTCGTCGCCGTTCTCGTACATGACCTTGGGTCCTGCGTCCCGATACTTCGCCGGTAACCGGTCATGCCAGACATGGGGCGGCTCCAAGACGTGATCATCGACCGAGATCATCCAGTCCAGGCGGTACTGGCCGTCGGCATCCCTGTAGCTCGCAGTCATAGCGCTGTCCATCCATCCTTGTGTTCCGGGCCGCCGAGGCGGCCAGCCAGTGTAGTTATGCTCTCGATCCCAGGTGTTCAATACGATATTATATCGATTAATATGATATCGCACCATCCCAAAGCCGAGCGCTGCCAAAGGCGGCGCGGCTAGCTTCTCCCAGGGATGATCGAGCGCATCCATTTCGCGTAGTCACCCATGTCGACCGGCACGTAGTAGTCGGCAAGATCGCAGATGTCGTCAAGGTGAGCCAGGACCGCATCGGGGTCGAGCTCACCGCCGGCGACGTAGCCTCTGGTAACCCCGATGAAGATCTCACCAACCCGGCCGGCGCCCACCGCGAACAACCTTCCCGACACCGGACACGACTCGTGCATCAGCCAGAGCGCGCCCGCGGCGACCAGCCGGGCCGGAGCATTCGCTGCGACCCAGTCGACAGTGGCGGAGGCAGGCGGGGCGCCCGGGCGGCTGTTGGCAATCGAGCGGTTCAACGGCACTAACCGCGTGCTCGCCGTCGGAGATATCGCGTTGGCCTTGATATTCACCGGTGCACCTCGCACGGCCAACGCTTTGGTCAGTCCGATCAGGGCTGCCTTGGCGGTCGCGTAGGGCTGCTTGGGGTTGGGGCCGGGTCCGCTACCGTCGCCGTAGAGTCCGGCAGCCGAGGTCGTGAGCACGATTCTGCCCGTGCCCTGATCGACCATGCTGGCCCAGGCGCCGTCGGTCAGCCACTGCGCGGCGCCGACATGGACCTTCATGATGTCGTCAAAGGCGCCGAGATTGCGACCTGCGTTGTGCACGAGCACGTCGATGCGACCGCACTTTTCCAGTGTCATGTCGATGAGGTCGCGACACCCGCCCTGAGTCGCTACCGAGTCGGTACTGATGACGGCGCGCCCACCCGTACGGGTGATCTCGCCGACCACTTCGCGAGCCGGATCCTCCGAGGCGTCCTCGCCGCGGACGTCGACACCGATGTCGTTCACCACGACGGTGGCTCCCCGTGCGGCAAGCAACAGGGCGTGGGACCGGCCAATGCCGCGACCCGCGCCCGTCACTACTGCCACTCGACCTTCAAAACCGAGTCGCGACATAGGATCATGATATCATCCGATATCAAATCAGATATCGGAGTTGCCAGACGAGCGCGCTCTCCGACACGACTAGCACCCCAGGAGCACCCAATGAGTTCTGACGTCTCGACCGCCGGCAGTGCCTGGATCGACTGGATCGGCGCGGGCCTGAAGGAGAACTTCTACGTCGTCAACGGGGTACGCACCCGGGTGTTGGAGGCGGGCGACGGACCCGTAGTGCTGCTGCTGCACGGGACCGGTGGTCACGCCGAGACCTACCAGCGCAACATCGCCGATCTTGCGCAGGACTACCGCGTGCTGGTCCCCGACATGCTTGGCCACGGTTTCACCGACCGTCCTGATGTCGACTATTCGCTGGACGACTTCGCCGACCACCTCTTCGGCCTCCTCGACGCCCTGGATATCACCTCGGTCAACCTCTCAGGAGAATCCCTCGGCGGCTGCGTTGCGGCCTGGATGGCCTTGCGCTGCCCGTCGCGGGTGGAGCGGTTGATGCTCAACACCGGGATCCTGGACCGGCCGGACGAGAAAGGCCTGGTTCAGCTCGCCGACCTCGAAAAGCGTACGGAGCTGCTTCGGTCCGACCTCAGTCTGCGGGCCGTCCGTCGCCGGCTGGAGTGGCTGGTGCTTGACCCGGCATCGATGACCGAGGAAATGGTGCATCTTCGCCATCGCATCTACTCTCAGCCAGGCATGATCGACAGCGTCGTCCGGATCATGGGTGCGGTACTGGCGATGAATCGAGGGCCCTACAACGGCGTCGACTACCTCGACCGACGGCTGCTTGCTGACCTTTCGGTGCCGACCCAGGTGTTGTGGACAGACCACAACCCCGGCAAGCCGCTATCGGTGATCAAACCCGCCGTCGACCTCATTCCCGACGTTGAGTTTCATCTGGTTCAGAACGCCGCGCACTGGCCGCAGTTCGAACAACCCGAGGTTGTCAACGGTTATCTGCGAAAGTTCCTCGCGTCGGCTCGATGATGACGACCGGATTCATCGGCCTGGGCGATATGGGAGCCGATGGCGGACCCATCGCTCGACGGCTGTATCGAACTCGTCGTGTTCGATGTCCGGGCCGAGGCAGCGCGATCCCGCAACGATCGCGGTCATGATGACCGGCACGAATCGCACACAGCAGCCCGGGCCGCCCTGACCCCGACGTCCACCCGTCTGGACCAAAGCCGCAAGATCGCGATATAATATCGAATATGTCCAACGCGAGGTTCAGCGGGAGACCCACCGACGCCTGCAACGACTCGTTCACCGACGGAATCACCTTCACGGTCGCCACTTTGACCGCTGAGGTAAACGGCGGGCTGCGATGAGCCCAAATGCCCTGCGGGTGGGCTACGTCGGGCTCGGCACGATGGGTGCCGCAATGGCCGAGCGCCTGGTGGTCCCCACCAACATCCTCACCGTCTTCGATCTGCGACCGGCCGCGGTGGACCGACTCGTACAGGCCGGAGCCCTCGGTGCGCGGAGTGTGGCCGACGTCGGGACTGCAGCCGAGGTCGTGCTCGTCAACGTCGTCGACGATGGGCAGGTTGTCGATGTCGTCGAGGGCTCGCCGTCGGCTCCCGGCCTGCTCGGCCCGCTGTGCCACGGGTCGGTCATCGTCATTCAGAGCACTGTCCATCCCGCAACGTGCCGCAGGTTGGCGGTATCGGCCGCGGCCCGTGGGGTGGCGTTGGTGGACGCCCCGTTCACTGGTGGGGCGGCCGCGGCCGCACGCGGGACCCTGGCCCTGCTGGTAGGTGGCGAGCCGAGCGACGTCGTGCGGTGCGAACCCGCCTTGTCCCGGCTGGGCACCATCCATCATGTGGGCCCAGTCGGCAGCGGTCAGGCCGCCAAGCTTGCCAACAACCTCGTCATCGCGATCACGATGGCCGCGGTACACGAGTCGTTGAGCCTTGCTGAAGCCGAGGGCATCGACGAGACGACGATGCTGGGGCTGCTGACGGCCGGCGCTGCCGACAACTGGGTCGTCCGCAATTGGGACGCCATCACGTCGATGGCGCATTCCTATCCTCAGGGCGCGGTCGGCCTAGCGAACCTCACCCGTAAGGACGTCAACGCCGCACTCGCGGTGGCAGACGAGCACGGTATCGAACTGCCGAGCACCCGGATGTCTCTTCCCAGCCTCGCCGCGGCCTATCAGCGCGCGGCGAACAACGCATCAGGCCAACCGTCAAGGGAGCCCGTATGACCGAGCGATTCACGCCATCACAGCCGCAGCTGCTCCGCGACCCTTACCCCACCTACTCGCGGTATCGCGACGAAGACCCCGTGCACTGGGGCAACGCCTCGATGGCGACGCTGCCCGGGTCGTGGTACCTGTTCCGCTACGCCGAGAACGCCGCAATGCTCGGTGACGCCGAGACCTTCGTCAGTGACGCGGCCACGGTCGGAATGGAGATCGAACTCCCCGAAGCCTTTGCGCCGATCCGGCACATACATCAGCGCTGGCTAGGCGGCATCGATCCGCCCGATCACCGGCGTCTGCGCGCGATCATGGCCAAGTCCTTCACGCCGCGGCGGATCCAAGAGCTGGGCCAGCGGATCTGGGACATCACCTCGACGCTGGTTGACGACGCGTTGGCAGACGGCCGCGGCACCATCGACCTGTGGCGTCAGGTGGCGTTCCCGATGCCGATGAACGTCATCGGTGATGCACTGGGCGTGCTTCCGGAGGATTGGACCGTGTTCCAGAAATGGGCACAGGACATCTCCGACGGTGTCGATCGGGCAGGGGACGCCGAAGCAGGAAAGCGCGGCGCACAGGCGATCCTCGGGATGTACGCCTACTTCGAGGAGCTAATCGAGCGGCACCGCAAGCAACCGGGCGACGATCTGCTCACCGCCATGATCACTGCGGCCGATGACGACGGCAATCCGATGACCCAGTTCGACGCGATCGCCATCGCGACGGAGTTGGGCGTCGCCGGACACGAGACAACCACCAATAGCATTTCGCTGGCGATGGTGGGCTTGCTGAACCAGGACGGTGGCTGGGCTCGAGCACAGGAAGCCCTGCGGCTCAACGCCGATCCGGTACTCGAAGAGCTGCTGCGCTTCACCACGCCGGTGCAGCGGCAGCGGTGGCGGTGGGCGGCCGAGGACACCGAACTGGCCGGCCGCCCGATCAAACGTGGTGAGTCGGTGGTGTCCCTCCTGGGCGCCGCCAACCGAGATCCCGAGGTCTTCGAGGAGCCCGATATCATCGATTTCGACCGACCACGCAAGAAACATCTCACGTTCGGCATCGGCACCCACTTCTGCCTCGGCAGCCATCTGGCCAAACTGGAACTGGGCACTGCACTGCGGATCCTGTCCGACCGGCTGCCGAAGATCGAGCTGGCCATGCCGGTGAGCGAATTGCCGTGGAACCACAACTTTCTGCTACCCGGGCCTACCGCAGTTCCGGTGGTGGCAGCATGAAACTCAAGGACAAGGTTGTTCTGATCACCGGCGCCGGCTCGGGTCTGGGGCGGCACTGTTCGCAATTATTCGCCACCGAAGGCGCCAATGTTTGTATCGTCGACATCGATTCCGAGCGCGCGCAGCAGACTCTGAAGTTGGTCGAGCAGCAAGGTGGCGACGCCATCGCAATCACCGCCGACGTTGCGGATAAAGACCAGATCACACGGGCCGTTCAACAGACCGTGGACCACTTCGGCAAGCTCGACGTCGCCTGGGCCAACGCCGGAATCATCTCGCGCGGCGGTGTTCCCACCGTCGCCGGCGCCGAATTCGTCGCGTTCGAGGACCTCACCGAAGCCGACTGGCAACACGTATTGGGCGTCAATCTCAGTGGCGTCGTCTATACCGCGCAGGCCGCCGTCCCCGCGCTCAAGGCCAACGGTGGCGGCACGATCCTGGCGACGTCATCGGCGGCGTCATTGGTTGCCTACCACAGCATTGCGCTTTACAGCGCCACCAAGGCCGGCGTCAACGGCCTTGTCCGCGGGCTGGCCTTGGACCTCGGGCGCTTCGGCATCCGGGTGAACGCAATCGCTCCCGCGCACGGGATGTCGCCCAACTTCCTGATGCCGCCCGGGGCTCCGGTGGTCGGCCGGTCCTACGAAGAGGTCGCGGGCCCGTGGAACCCGGCCGCGTCGTCAATCCCGCTCAAGCTGCCCCGACCCCCGTCGCTGTGCGACAACGCCAAGGTGGCGCTGTTTCTGGTGTCCGACGACTCGGCGTACATGTCTGGCGCCACAATTGGATCCACCGATGGTGGCACCCTTGCACGGGTGGGCATGTGGTTCGAGGAAGATCTCAACCCTCAGCCCGTTGCCTGACCATGGTGGATGGCTAGTCTAATTGGATTGGCGGCCAATAGGTTACGTTGCGACAGTGAGGCTCCGTCACCAGTAGGCCAGCGGGGAGCGCGCGGGCTCCGCTGGAGGCCGTCGCGGTGGTCGCACTGGAACAGGCTGTGGCAACGCCGTTCTCGACCCGTCAGCCGGATGACTCGACAAGTTCTGAATCCTTCGACTCGCGGGAGAGATTGGTGATGAATATGGAAGCCAGCGCGATGACCCAGGCGAAGAAGATGAACACAGGGAGCCAGAACACGAGCAGACCGTTCCACGCGAACGGTCCGAATTTCGTCAGGAACCCCAGGGGTCCTACTTCGGTAATCAGGAACGACCAAATGCTCAGATATCCGAACCACCGCGGGAAGTACGGGGAGTCGGATTTGGTGCTCAAGCAGACGTAAGCGATTGGGATGACCTGGAATATGTAGTAGGGCGTCGTCGTGACCTGGGCAAGGAATGAGAGGTCACTCAACGCCCGGGTCACTCCGTGCGCGCGATCCGGCGTGAACGATGCGGTTCCCTGAACGAGGGCTGGGAAGACGATCCAGATGCTCACTAGGGCGCCACCCATGGCCTGCAGGACCGCCCACACCCACATCTCGCGTCCCAGTCGCGCCATCTGGACGCTGATAACCGCGGCAAAGGGAAGACTGAAACCGCACACGGTCATGGCGAGCGCCGCGCCGATGCGGATAGACGTGCTGTGGTAAGCGAAGAAGCCGGCGATCTGGTCGTCGTTGTTGCTGGGCGGCGGCGGCGGAACCACATGAAGCAAGCAGTAGAACGCAAAGCCGAAGATCGCCAAAAAGGCGAGTGACCAATAGATGAGTACCAACTGGCTGCGCGGCGACATGTCGAACTCCTCAGGTCACTTTTCGGTACACGACGGACGTGAGCACGACCGGGGCGGCTGACCCTCGGGCATGCTGGGCACGACAGGCCCCGTTGCCGATATTATATCGTAATATATAGTATCGCGTTAGACCAGAATGCGCGGATGCATTTGGAAAGCAACCCGTCGACAAGGCGAGCGAGGCTGCGCCTGCCGAGTTCGATCTGGCGGCGTCGCGGCAATGTCGATGCGTCGAGGCTCGGGCGACCGAGCGGGAGGGGCACATCCGATGAGGGCTGGATCCGCCGGGGGTGTGGTTGCCAGTGCGATCGTTGGTGTGGCTCTACTAGTGGCGCGAACTTTGGCCGCGAAGATCGAACGTAATCCAGACCCCTTCCCGCTGGAACGGCTCGCCCGTGAGCCTGACGGCGCGGAAGTCTGCATCACCCGGCCGGACGGGACGGTGCTGCGCGCACTGGTCGCTGGGGAGGGCCCGACTGCGGTGCTGGCCCACGGCTATGGCGGCTCCGTCGCGGCATGGAACATCGTGTGGGACGCGCTGATGGCGCGCGGTCACCGAGTCATCGCCTTCGACCAGCGGGGCCATGGGCGCTCCACGCTCGGTTCCGCTGGCTCCGGTTCGGCGGCGATGGCAGCGGACTGTGTTGCTGTGCTGGATCACTTCGATGTATGTGACGGCGTGCTAGTCGGTCATTCCATGGGCGGGTTCGTGGCGATCCGCGCCGTCCTCGACCATCCCGGTCTGGCGGGGCGGCTGCGGGGTCTGGTGCTCTTGGCAACCCTGGCTGGTCGGATTCTCGACGGAGCACCGCAAAATCGGTTGGAAGTTCCACTGCTGCAAAGCGGCATTTTGCAACGGCTGATACGCGCCAGGATCGGCGGGATTCTCTTCGGTGCCGCCCAGTTCGGCAAATGCCCTTCGCCGGCAATGATTTCGGTGTTCCTGCAGGATTTCGTCCGGCAGGACCACAAGGCGCTGCTGCCGATCCTGCGGGCGCTCGAGCGCGAGAACCGCTACCCGCGCCTGGGCGAGATCACGGTACCGACTGTGGTCATGGTGGGGTCTGCGGATCGCGCCACGCCGTCGAACCACTCCAGACGCCTCGCCGCAGGGATCCCCGGTGCGCGACTGGTAACCGTCCCAGGTGCAGGCCACATTCTCGGCTGGGAGGCGCCGGACGCGCTCGTCCAGGTCGTGGCGTCATTCCAGGACTAGCGTTGCCCGATGCGACGTTACCCAGCCTTATCGGACAAGGATTGCTTGAGTTTCGTCTCGGATGACTCGCGGGCGAGAGCGGTGAGGAATACGTAGCACAGGGCGAAGAACCAGCTGGTGAATATCACTACCGGGAGCCAGAACACGATCAGGCCATTCCACGCGAACGGTCCGGATTTCGTCAGGAACCCCAGGGGGCCGACTTCGGTGATCATGAACGACCAAATGCTGAAGTATCCGAACCATCGTGGGAAGAACGGAGAGTCGGATTCGTTGCTCAAGCACACGTAAGCGATCGGGATGACCTGGAAGATGTAGTAGGGCGTCGTGGTGACAAGGGCAAGAAAAGCTAGGTCGCTGAACATGCGAGTCTCGCTCGGCACCCGTTCCGGCGTGAATGCCGCCACACCCCAGATCAGCGCCGGGAAGACCAGGTAAACGCTGACCAACGCCCCACCCATGCCCTGCACGATGGCCCACACCCGCATGCCGGGTCCCAGTCGTGCCATCTGTTCGCTGACGACGGCGGCCAGCGGGATGCTGAATCCGGTGGCCGTCACGGCAAGCGCCGCGCCGATCAGGATGGATGTGCTGTGGAAGGCGAAGAAGCCGGCGATCTGACTGTCGCCATTTGTCGGTGGCGGCGGCGGAACCACATGCACCAGAAAGACGGCCGCAAGGCCGAACATCAGCTGGAAGGCCAGAGCCCACCACACGAGAACGATCTGGCTACGCGTAGACAACCTGGCTCCTTATGTTCGTGACGACGATGCACCTGTGATCGATATCATATCTGACGATACCGACAGAGATAGACCGATCTGGCCAACAAGATTGGGACCGGCCGTGCCCATTGAACCGACCTTCGGCGGGGCGGACGAGGCATCGCCGTAATTCGGCCAGCCACCGGGCAAGGCCCCCAGGCCAGGTCACCGCCCGGCCAGCCGCGGTCACGTGAATGTCGCGAGGGCCCGCAATCAGTAAGCGGCGGTGCTGATCTCAGTGCCGAGCACCGGCCCGGTTGCGGGCCTCCACGGCGATTGCTCGGCACGAAGAGCGTGGTGCAGATCCCGCCCGGTTATAATCGGATATTCTGATATAATATCGGAATGGCCCGCACGCCTCTGGGGACGATCTCCGAATACACTCGCCACGGCGAGAACTCGACTCCGCCGAATCTCGCACTGTCGATCGGCCATCCGGCGGCTCTAGCGGATGCGAACCTGGCTCTCTTTGGCTGCCTCGCGCGCGGCGACGTCTCGGCGAGGTTCCGGAAACTCGCGACGTTGAGCGTGGCTGCGGTCCTGCGCAACGGCTACGAGTGGGGCCATCACGCACCCACCGCTGCGGGGGTGGGCATCTCGAAGGAGTGCGTCGATGCCATCCGTAACGGTGAACGCGGTGTGCTCGACGACAGCGACCAGTTGATCGTCGACTATGCGGCCGCGGTCGAGCGTCAGGACGTCAGCGACGATCTGTGGCGAAGAATCTCAGCCGAACTGACAGTGCCACAACAGGTCCAGCTGACCACTCTGAGTGCGTTGTATGGCTTTTACAGTCGCATCCAGGTTGCGTTGCAGGTTGATCAGGACCTCGGATATGACTCGGAATTCTGAAATCGTCGTTGAATCACCCGGATGCAACGGGAAGGCAGGGCTCTGAGATGTCGACGTCTCCATCATCGCTCAAGCTGGCCGAGGCCCTGGCGGGACAGGCCTACCGCGAGTACCCCTACGACGTATACGCGCAGCTGCGTGAACACCCGGGCTGGAAGGCCCCATCGGGATACCGGGTCTTCTCGACCTACGACGATGTCCTGCAGATACTGCGCCAGCCCGCCGTCTTCGGCCAGGAAAGCGTTCCCTACCCGAACTTCCACACCATCGACCCGCCGGAGCACACCCGCCTTCGCCGGTTGGTGGCCAAGGCATTCACCGTCCAATCGGTGAACCTGTTGCGAGAACGCATCGCCGAGATCGTTGCCGGTCTCGTCGATGACGTGCAGGAGCGCGGAGAGGCCGACCTGATCAGCGACTTCTCCCTCAAATTGTCCGCCACCGTGACCGCCGAGCTGTTGCGCGTACCGGTTTCGGATGCGCAGATGTGGAACAAGTGGCTCTGGGACATCGGACGCTATCGCGGAGTGACCAGCTACTTCTCGATCGCACAGACCGACCCGGGTGCCGTGGCCGCCGCGGAGGCGGCGTCGGGCCATGCCGCGGCATACATGCGCGAACTCGTCGGCACCCATCGCCACATCGCTGAGGGCGGGATCGTCAAACGCCTGCTGGAGGCGCGTGAGGAGGATGAAACCCTGAGCGAGAAAGAGGTCCTCTACACGCTTGTGCTTCTGCTCGGTGCGGGATTACACACCACGGCAAGCCAACTGGGCAACTTCTTTCGCGCGCTGTTGACTACCCCGGACGCCTACGAGGCGGTGCGTGCCGACCCCGATCTGGCCGGCAACGCCGTCGAGGAATCGCTGCGATTCGACGGTTCTTTGCAGGCCGAGTACCGGGTTGCGAGGGAGGTCGTCGAGGTCCACGGCGTCACCCTGGAACCCAACGAGCACATCATCATCGTCAATGGCGCTGCTAATCATGATCCGTCGGTATTTGAGGACCCCGACACATTCGACATTCATCGCCCGAACGCGCGGAAGCACTTGACGTTCGGTTTCGGCGTACATCACTGTCTGGGTGCGGAATTGGCGCGAACCCAATTGATCGAGGCAGCGCGTCAGCTGATCGGCAAACTGCCCGGACTCGGGCTGGCCGGCTCACTGGAGCAGGGCGGATTCGACCGGTGGCGAGGGTGCTCGTCGTTGCCAATCCGGTGGGATCCGCGATGAGCGACGTGCGATTCGACGGGCGGGTCGCAATCGTCACAGGCGCGGGCCGGGGAATCGGGCGCGAGTTCGCACTACTTCTTGCCGAGCGGGGCGCCGCGGTGGTCGTCAACGACATCGGCTCGGCAGCCGATGCACGACGGTACGCCAGCGATCCGACCGATGGAGTCGCGAGCGAGGTGGTCGAGTTGATCACCGAGCGCGGGGGGCGCGCGGTTTCGAACACTGCCGACATCGCCGACGCGCAGGGAGCCGCGTCGTTGGCCGCCCTCGCGCTAGAAGCGTTCGGTCGGGTGGACATCCTGATAAACAATGCCGGCATCGTGCTGGTCGACACGTTCGCCGATCTCTCCGTCGAGACACTCGATGCCTGCTATCGGGTGCACGTGCGGGGATCGTTTCAGGTCGCCAAAGCGGTGTGGCCGCATATGACGGCGGCCGGTTACGGGCGCATCCTCAACGTCTGTTCGGTCGACGGGGTGCTGTTCGGCAATCCGTTACACGCGGCATACGACGCGGCGAAAGGCGGTTTGGCCGGCCTCACCAGGGGGATGTCGGCCGACGGCGCACCGCTCGGAATTCTCGTCAACGGTTTGCTGCCGGGCGCCCTGACTCGAGGCAACCAGTCGGTCAGCCACGCCTATGGCCCACTGCCGATCGACATGCGTCCCGCACTGGTGGCGCCGGCGGCGGCATGGCTCGTGCACGAGGAATGCGTCGTGAACGGTCGATTCTTCGCCTCAAGTGCGGCGCGGATGGGCGAGGTCTTCACCGCCACGGCCGAGGGTGTCCAGGCAATTCCCGACGAGTTCTCACCGGAGTTCGTGCGTGACCATTGGGACGCAATCCAGCAGCGTTCACCGTTTTTGGTGCCTGACGGCGTGCGCGACTTCAACGCCTGGCGCACGCGAGTGTTTCAGAGTGTTGTTGGGCTCGCGGTTGACAGCCAAGCGATCCGGGATCCTCGCGTCAGTAGGCGATGTTGACATTCTTGGTTCGCACGTACTCCATCAGCCCAGCGAGCCCGCCTTCCTTGCCGAACCCGCTTCGATCGAAGCCGCCGAAGCTGGCGTAGGGTCCAGCGACGATCAAGCCGCCATTGACCGCGACATTTCCAGCGTTCAGTTGATTCACCAAGCGCAGTACCCGCCCGACGTTCGCAGTGCTCACGTACGCAGATAAGCCGAATGCCGTCGAATTCGCCAGCTCGATCGCCTCGGCCTCGTCGCCGAACGACATGACTGACAGCACCGGGCCAAAGACCTCGTTTCTGGCCAGCTCGCTGTCAGGGTCGACGTCGCCGAACACGGTGGGTGCGACGAAGTATCCCGTGGTGTGTCCACCGGACAGCTCGGTGCTGGTGAGCAATGTGCCGGCGTGCTCGTCGCGAGCCTGTTCGATGGTGTCGACGATCCGCGCGGCCGCCCGCGCGGAGATCACCGGCCCCATGGTTGTCTCCGGCCGTTGGGGATCACCGAGCTCGACCTGTGACAGGTTGTCCATCACCCGGTCCATGAGTTGCGGGTAGACCGATCGTTCAACCAGCAATCGTGTGGGGGCAACGCAAGCCTGGCCGGACATCGCCGTGATCCCGGCGGCCGCGCGTCCAGCGGCGGCGTCCATGTCGGCATCGGCGAACACCAGACTGGCCGATTTGCCGCCCAGTTCGAACAGCAGCGGTGTCAATGTTTGCGAGCACGCCGCCTGGATGCGCGCGGCGGTGTCCGGACCGCCAGTGAAACTGATCTTGTCAATGCCGGGGTGCCGCACCAGGGCGTCGCCAGCGTCCGGACCGCCCGGCACCACGTTGACAACGCCGGGCGGAAGACCGGCTTGCAGGCACAGCTGGCCGAAGCGGACCGCCGAGAAGGGGGCCAGCTCGGATGGCTTCAGCACGACGGTGCAGCCGGCGGCCAGTGCCGCCGGCACCTTCATCCCGATCGTGGTCGTCGGCCCGTTCCAGCTGAGCAGTATCGCCACCACCCCGATCGGCTCGTGCACCGAGTAGTCGAAGGTGCCGGCTATCGGCACGGTGGCACCTTCCAGTTTGTCCGCCCAGCCGGCGTAGTAGTCCACCCAATCGGCCGCGCGATTGCTTTGCGCGGCGGCGCGCGGAGCGATCATGGCGGCCTCGAGAGTGGAGATCGCGGCAAATTCCGGCGCATGCTGGCGCAGCAGGTCAGCCAATCGCCGCAGGACGTCACGCCGATCCGGCGGGCTCCACGCGCGCCAGCTCGGGAGTGCCGCGCGCGCTGCGGCGACGGCGGCGTCGACGTCATCGGCGCCTGCGGCAACGAATTCACGTTGGAGCTCTCCGGTGGCCGCGTTGAAGTGGGGCAGGGTTCCAGTGCTGGTTTCGGTGCGCAGTTCGGCACCGATAAGAACCCCGATGGGAAGGGTGGACACCGGCTCGAGCAATTGCATTGCAGCGCTTTCTGATCGTGGTGCTGGACCGGGACTAACCGGTCACTACGGGCTAGACGGCGAAGACCTTGGCGCCCGGCCAGTTACTCAGATCCTTTGCCGCCGCTCGGATGTGGGTCAGGCCGACGCCCGGAATGTCAGACATTACGGCGCCGCTCCGGCTTACGCGCGTGCTCGATGACCATCTCGCGCCAAGCGACTGGGAACGCATCCGATGTCGACATCTTCTCGGTCACGTTCTCGTAGTTGAGCGCTTCGACGATGCGCTTGTCCTGGCCGGAGAAGTTGCGATGCTGTTTCCAGTTGTAGTAGGCGTGGAACAGGAAACGATTAAACATCCGCCGGCGCTTGGACTTCGGATAGGTCGTTGTGTAGTAGAAGATCCACGAGTTGTCCTCATCCATCGGGGTCACCACCCGCGAATAGACGTGGCTCTGGTAGTCCAGTCGGAACGTGGTGGGCATGTGCACCCCCATCGCCCACTCGACATCGTCGACAAGCCAGTCCATTTTCGGCCGCAGATGACGACGCAGGAATCCCATCGCGCGGGCCAGGTAGAGGCGCGTCGTAGTCCTGGGGAACGGCGCATTTCCCAGGCCTGGGTAGGTGTCCCGGAACGGGCGCTTGGTCGTCGCCTGCGTCTTGCGCTGCTGATCGGAGTCGATGAAGTCATAGAAGCGGGGGTTCTCGAAAACCAGTGCCCGCCCATTGATGACCTTGGTGGCAGGCCGATCAGGACCAATATGGAGCAGCATGTTCAAGCCATTCACGTCCTGAGAGAGCACTTCCAGGGAGTTGCGGTGGACATAGAACACGTGCGCATCCTGCAGGTTTTCCAGCGATGCCCGCCAGTTGACCTTCCAGCGTTGCTCAGCATGCATCACCAGTGCGCTGTCGTCGAAGAATTCCGGTGGGACGTCTTCTTGAATTGGTGCTGGATCACCCTCGCCCATCCAGATGAAGACGATGCCCTTGTGGGTTTGGGTGGGATAACACCGCGCCGACGAGCGACGCTGTTGAGCGAATGTCGAGTCTGGACCCTCGCCGAGGAACGCCAGGGGTGTGCCGCTCTCGTCGAAGGTCAGCCCGTGGTAGGGGCACGTGATGGTGCCCTTGAAGTGGCACGAGCCCTGGGCGAGTGAAGCATTGCGGTGTGGGCACCAATTCGTGAGCGCAACGGCCTCGCCCTTTTCATTGCGGAAGAAGACGATGTCCTGCCCCATGATGCGCCGTCGCGTCGGCTTGCGTCTGGGCACCTTGTTGTCGGCGAGCGCGGGGTACCAGTACTCCACAAGGCCCATCTTCGGGATCTGTCCACGGATGCCGAGCGACGCAGCGGTGCCGGCGGGGGTAGTCGCGGCGCGAGGTGGCCGGGGGCCGGTTGTCGCGGCGCGAGGTGGCCGGGGGCCGGTTGTGGTGGATCCGCTCGGTTGATGCCCGGCGACCTGTTCCTCGACTGACATCTGCCCGTCCCCTGCTTGCCTTGGCGGAGGCCGCACTCGACCTCATATCGGATGATATTATATCGTATTGCTTGGGGCGAGGGTCGGGCAACGATGCGGCAGCGGAGAGGACAAGACGTGGTCAGCGGATTGCGTCGCAAGATCGGCCAGGTGGAGTCCGAAGGCGAGCGGATTTACTACGAGGTGACGGGCGCCGGGCCACCGGTCGTGTTGTGCCACGGACTGGGCGGCAACCATGCGATCTGGTGGCAGCAGGTCGAGGCCTTCTCGGCTGAACACACGTTGATCGTTTGGGACCAGCGTGGCTTCGGGAACTCCACGACGACTACCGGAGAGATCGGGACGGTTGCCGCGACTCGGGATCTTGTCGCGCTGCTTGACCATCTTGAGCTCGGTTCCGTCGACGTCGTCGGGCAGTCGATGGGCGGCTGGGTGGCACTCGGTCTGGCGCTGAAGCAGCCGGGACGGGTCCGATCCCTGGTGCTGTCGACGACCCTGGCGGGTGCAGACCAAACCCATGTCGACCGGTTGGTCGCCGACGAACCGGATCGGACTCGGTTCAATCGGCGTGAGCATCCGGTGCTGTCGGCCGACTTCTGCCGGGAGCATCCAGATCTCGGGGTGCTCTACAACCAGATCTCCAGCTTCGGTAGCAGGCCCAACCCGGCAGAACTACTGGCCATCATGGCGGGAGAGCGTTTCGACAATGCAGCGCTCAACGCTCTGCCCGTTCGAACGCTGGTACTGATGGCAAGCTCCGACGACCTCTGTCCGCCATCGGCGATGGCAGGGGTGGCGGCCAGCCTCCCTCATGGTGCACTGCTCGAGCTGGACGGTGATCACTCGCTCTTCTACGAACAACCAGATCTCTGGAACCGGGCTGTTCTCGACTTTTTGGACCGGGCCTGAGCCATCGCGCGCAATTGACTTGCTGAAAGGGATCCCATGACCGTCGACAGCGGCAACCTAAGACCGGGCGTTTGCGCGCCAACCGTCGAGTTCACGCTGGCGGCCAACGCCGGACGCAAAACATCCTTTGCGCGAACGCCAGGAGCAGCTTGCGTTTGCACACGATAGGATATCGTGAGATATCTTCAACGCGGGAGAACATGGGAGATTGTGATGCAGGACGAGAACCCTTTGTACTACGAGCCGTTCGACCCTTCGTGCCGTGAGGGACTCTTTGACACCTATGCGCGGCTGCATCGGGAGGCCCCGGTACGTCAATGCGAATCGGGTGTCTGGACCGTCGTTCGCCTGGACGATGTTCGGATCTTGTACACGCGCACAGAGGCGTTCTCCAACCGGCCGAATGGTCTGGAGACAGTCCGGCCAACGGTGGACATGTCCGATTCATCGATAGCCGAGAAGCTCGCCCCGATATTCGAAACGATGCTCCTCGACACCAAAGAATTGCTCTCGTCGTCGGTCATCGTGGGCGCAGACCCACCCATTCACACCCGAATCAGAGGCAGCGTCAATCGGGCCTTCACCCGTGGCCGGATCGAGGCGCTGCGCGGCTACATCGAAGAGGAGGTGGCGCGCTGCCTCGAGGGCATCGACCATGCGCCGACATTCGACGTGTACACCGACCTGGCAATTCAGATCCCCCTGCGGGTGATGACTCGGCTGTTCGGCCTGCCCGCTTCCGATGACGAGAAGTTCCAGCGCTGGGCGCTGATGCTGGCCACACAGTTGAACGCGCATGAGACTCGTGGCACAGCGACCTGGTTGGCCACGCACTACAGCCTGATCTCCGAGTTCGCCGATTACTTCGTCCCGCTGATGACAGAGCGCGCGAAGAACCCCGGTGCCGACCTGCTCAGCGACATCATGGCCGCGGAGAAGGATGCGCTGACCGCGTCGGAAGGGGTCCTCTTCGTCCTCACGCTGTTGGGAGCGGGGACCGAAACCACCGCGAACCTCATCGGCAACGTGACCGTCGAACTGCTGCGCAACCCCGACCAGCTCGATCTGCTCCTCGCCGACCCGGCTCTGGTGGACGCGGCGATCGAGGAGTCACTGCGTTATGACTCGCCTTTCCAATTCGTCTTCCGGGAGACGACGTCAGATATCGAGTTGTCCGGCGTGACAATCCCAGGCGGATCGATCGTCCTCAATATGATCGGTGCGGCCAACCATGACCCGGCGCACTTCAACGAGCCGGACCGCTTCGACATCACCCGGAAAGCAGCGCACGTCGGCTTCGGGCAGGGTATCCACTTCTGCCTCGGTGCGGCACTGGCCCGAATGGAAGCCCGGGCCGCCCTCCGCGGGATTTTGCCTCACCTGCGCGAATTCGCCCTGGACGAGGAGCACATCGTCGACAGGCCCAGTTTGCTCATCTGGGGCCGGTTGCAGATCCCCCTGTTGCGCCGCTCGATGGCCACCAGCGGTGGCACGGGCCAGGTGGGCCTACAGAGCGAAGGTTAGTGTGCGTCAAATCTGACTACTCGGGGATGAACTTGACGCGCAATGTGCTGGGCACCGCCAGCCAGCCACCGACGAAATCCCATTCGAGATCGGTCTCGAGCGAGTGGATGTCGGGAAGCCGGCGGACCAATTCCCGGAACCCCGTTCGCATTTCGAGCCGAGCGAAAGGCGCGCCCAGACACACATGTCGTCCGTGGCCGAAGCCCAGATGGCGAGTGGTCGTCCGATCGGGGTCAAACACATCTGGGTGTTCATAGACGGCGGGGTCCCGATTGGCCGCTGCAAAGCACAGCCGCACCGTGGCATCGTCTGGAATGGTCACTTCGTCTATCCGCACGGCACCGGTCGTCGTGCGGTTGAATGCGTGGAACGGCGTGCCCCAACGCACGGTCTCTTCGATTGCAGTAGCGAGCACATTGTCGTCGGAAAGCATGCGCTGCTTCAGGTCCGGCCGCGAAAGTGCGTGGAATAACAGGGTACCCAGGGCTGAGGTGGTCGTTTCGTGCCCGGCGACAAGGAAACCGATCATGAACCGCATGATCTCCGGCTCGTCCATCCGCCGTCCATCGATTTCGGCATGGGCCACTCGCGTGAGGTAGTCATCGCGGGGTTGCGCCCTACGCGCTAAGACTTCGTCCAACACGAGCGCGCCGATCTCCAAGTTGAGCGCGGCGCGTCGCTCGGGATCGGTGACGCTCCTGGTCATTTGGTAGGACAAGTCGCGTATTCGGGCAACCGGAGCGCCGCTAATGCCGACCACCTCGCACATGCCGAGCACCGGCAGTGGTGCGGCGAAGGCATTCATCAGATCGCACTCGCCGGTGCTTGAGAACTCGTCGATGACTTCGTTCGCGATGGCCTGGAGCCGAGGCTCGACGGCCCTGAGCTTCTCCGGCGTTAGAGGCTCCAAATAGAGCTTCCGCCAAGCCGCATGCTCGGGAGGATCCTGCTCGATGGCCGGCATCCGCGGCGCGGACGGGTCGGGAGGAAGCAGGACACCCTTGCGTGCCGAGGAGAAATTCTCCGAGTCCTGAGCCGCCGCACGGACGTCGTCGTAGCGCGTCAACCAGTAGAAGCCGCCGAGTGTATTGCTGTGCTGCACGGGGCATGAACGCAGTTCATCGTAGAAGTCATAGACCTCTGCCACGCCCATCTTGTAAGGGTTTTGGTCTACACGGCTGCTCGGCTGCACCGATTCCACATTAGGGATGTTGGCCCAAACCCGACAGCCGACTTCGGCGGTATCTAGTCCACTTCTCGCGGTTTGTTGATGCCGTAAGTAGCGAGTCCGCTGAGGGTGATGTCCTCGCATCGGCCGCACCAACGTCGACAACATCCTCACCCAAACAATGACTTTCGAGCCGTACTTTCATCCCGGGCTGGCCGCGGGCCGCAGGAAAACGTCGCATACCGTCACAGCGATTGTGTCGACCTGGTGCGGCGCGAGCTGGCGGGAGCCGACTGTGGCGTTCATCGCGCCAAGCAGCAGATCGGTGAGAACCCGAGGGTCAGCGCCCGAACTAACCACGTTGTCGCGCTGGGCTTCTTTGACAAGCGTGCGCCAGCGGGTGATGTATCGGCGCGCGTGGGCACGCGCCGCCGGGACAGGGGCGGTAGACGCCCCGTCCATCACCCGCACGACGGCCGCACCGCGCTCACGACTCTCGTGCAGAGCATGCAGGTGCGCCCGCACGGCGGCCGACAGTGCCTCGGCATTGCCTGCCTCCGAGGGAAGTTCGGAGATGGCCTGGTCGACGCGCGCAAGTGCGAAGTCGACAGCGTCGCGCAGAACCTCAGCGACAAGATCGGCTTTCGTGGTGAAGTGGAAGTAGAGACTGCCCAGTGTCAGGCCGGCCCCGGCCGCCACCTGACGAAGGCTGGTCCCGTCGAAACCGCGCGCCGCGAACTCGCGCGCTGCCGAGGCCAGGATCCGTTGGCGCGTCCTGACCGCCTTGGTGTCTAGTCCATCGCCCATGCCAAGCCGACCTTAGCGCAGGCACTTGCGCTCATTCTAATGCGTGCTAAATTCTTATGGACAGATTCGGACGATCGTCCGAATCTGAGCCGATCGAAGGAGCCAGGGTGTCGACATCGACCATCCCCGAGGCAGAGGCCGGAGTCCTCGACCCCAATTTTGCTGTCACGTGGTATCAGCGGTGGATCGACGCGTGGAACAGTCACGAGCCAGATCGGCTGAAGGAATTAGTGACCGATGACTTTGTCTTGGACTCGCCGACAACCCGCCTGACTGACTGGGTCGTGCAGGGCCCCCAGAGCGCCAGCGACTACATGCGGTTCGTCATCACCGCATACCCCGATCTGGTGTGGGAAGTGATCGCACCGCCGATGTTCCGCACCGATGTCCGGCAGGCCGCGTTCAGCTGGCGGGGCAGCGGCCACTTTTCTGGCGTACTGCTGCCGGCCGGCATCCAGGGCACCGGCAATGCGTTCACGTTCGAAGGGCTCGAGATATTCGCCTTCCGCGGTGAGCAGGCGTGTCACCTCAACGCGGTCTATGACCTAGCCATCCTCAACAAGCAGACCGGCATTCACCACGCCACCAGATCGCGCACGTGACATCGCGCTCAGGTCATCGGACGAGTCTTAACGTGGATTGTCGAGGTATGCGTCCGCCCAGGCGCCGATGATTCGGCCTGCCCGCTGAGCCTGGCCGCGGGCGGTGAGCAGATGGTCAGAACCTTCGAGTGAGACGAAGCTGCGCGGGTGGCGCGCCAAGCGGAAGATCTCGCTTGCGTTCTCGATGCCGACGGTGTTGTCGGTGGGTGAGTGCAGGATCAGCAGGGGCAGGCGCAAGCCTTTGATCTTGGCGTGCAGGTGAGCCGCACGGACATCCTCGACGAATGCCCGCTTCAGGGTCAGCGTGCGCCCACCGACCATCCACTCGGCAGCGCCCTCCGACAGCACCCGCTCGACCACCGCGTCGTAGTGCTGCTCGACGTGGCGGGGATCGACCGGCGCTGCCACCGTGACAACCGACCGCACGCCTGGTGACTGAAGCGCCGCGGCGATCACGGCCGCGCCGCCCCACGAGTGCCCAACCAGGATGCCGGCCGGGGTCGCACGGTTGGCCATGAACTCGCATGCCTTGACGATGTCGTCGACCTTGACGGTGAACGACCCGTCACCCCAGTCTCCTTCTG
Organism: uncultured Actinomycetota bacterium; assembly: GCA_963751315.1. GTDB lineage: Bacteria > Actinomycetota > Actinomycetes > Mycobacteriales > Mycobacteriaceae > Mycobacterium. The sequence continues at coordinate 333,703 of CAVVUH010000010.1, forward strand.
ATGCACCGAGACCCAGCGCGTCGAAGCGCAGCATGCCGATACCGTCCGCGGCCAGCTGCTTGCAGATCCGGGCCGCAGCCGGGCAGTCCTTACCGAGCGTAAAGCCGTGCGCAAACACGCCCCAACCACGCACCTCTCGTTCCGGCACCTCGATGATCCCCGCCAGATTCGGGCCCGTGGAGCTACGGAACACGACACGTTCGCTCATGGTAGAGATTTACCATGCCTTTCGCGATTGATTGTGCTGTCGGCCAAACGTTACGAATTAGATGATTGAAGTCTCGTACCGCCAAGCGCATCAATCCTGGCACTTCCGTCAAATACTATCGCGCCTACGACCTCTCGCCGAGATTCAGCCCGCGTGACCTTGCACGTTCGAATCGGGCAGCGGGGCCCCAGCACTTGCATCCCACCTCCAGCCGCCGGCTGAACATCGGACGTAGGCGTCACACCGCAGCGCAGATCGTCTCGGTTCCGCCATCGCCGACGCCATCGAGTAGCCTGCGTAGTCGCCTGCGGCCACGGGAAAGCTGCGACGCCACGGTCCCCCTTGGGGTGTTCATAATCGCCGCGATCTCCTGGTAACGCAGACCCTCGACGTCCGCGTAATACACTACGTTGCGAAGGTGCTCCGGCAGTGCCTGCATCGCCGTCTTGATCTCGTTATCCTGCAAGGAATCTAGCGCCTGGTCTTCGGCGGAGCGCAGCTGCGCCGGCGCAGACCGGGAGTACGTATCTACCAAACGTTGCTCGGTCACCTCTTCGGTGGAGTACTGCACAGGTCGACGCCGCTTCGTGCGATAGCCATTGATGTAGCTGTTTTTCAAGATTCGCGCCAGCCAGGCGTGCATGTTGGTATCACGCTGGAAGGAATGGAAGCCCGCGTACGCCTTCATCATGGTTTCCTGCACCAGGTCCTCAGCGTCCGCATGATTCCGGCTCATACGAAACGCATGGCGGTATAGGATATTCCGTAGGGGCAGCACCTCCTGTTCAAACCGTGCAGTCAACTCCGTCACTTTCAGGTCATCGGCACGGAAGTCGCACTCGGCGGGTTTGAGTAGCGTGATGTCGGTTGGGGTGTATATCGGGTCTCCGCTGCCGATCGGTCGCGCGGGCAGGTGTTGCGTCGTCACGCTGCCAGCCAGTTGTACAGGGCCTCGAACGTTTCCCGTGCGGCTTTGGTGTCGCTGCGGATCTGGAAGGCCTGCACGCCCTGGACGAAGCCGAGGATCACCAGTGACACGCCGGAAACGAGGATAAGCACGATGATGGAATCGAACGGCCAAGCAAGCACGATGCCGCCGGCGATCATGGACAGGATGCCAAGTACGCCATACCAGCTCCGCCCGGGCAAGTCCCGCTCGCTCAGCGCAACCGCACTCTCGGAAACACCCCGGAGGATCAAACCAGTTCCCATCCATACGGACAGGAGTAGAACGGCATAGTCCTCGCCGAAGTGGCGGAAGGACAATATCGCCAAGGCAAGCGACAGCGCGCCAGTGAGAAACAGCATGAGGCGTGTGGCTGCGGATGGGGGCAATGTAAATGCCAAAAACAGTTCTGCGAATCCGCTCATCAGCAGGTAGACGCCAAACATGATTGAGGCAACAAGGATTGTGGGACCGGGCCATAGCAGTACCATCGCGCCCAAGACGGTGGTCAGGACGCTCGCTACGAGCGCGCCCTTCCACAGCTGCTGATCGAGACCGCCGTTCATGATGCTCCTTATTTTGTGCGCGGCTGATGATTTTGTTGCCGCCCTTACATTTCCGACCAATGCGTCGATCGTCATTCCATCCGACGCCAATGTCGATGTATTTTCAGACACCACAGACCACACAGCGGTGTTGCCGCCGCCATAGCCACAGGCGCACCTAGCCCGCACACAGCCGCATGACGATGCGCCCCGAGCGGCGTCCGACGGGCGTCGTTTGGTTCTACAGCGCTCAGTTCCTCGGGGACTGGTTCGGCAGCCCGGTGAACGTGGCGAGCCGGGTAACGGGCCTACTGGTCGAGCAGCTGCAGCGATACATCCCAGAGCTGTTCGGCGGTCTGCGGGTCAAGAGCATAGGCAGCCACACCCTGTTGGCGCTCATGGCCGATCTGGGGATCCACGACCGGTGCTTGCTGGCAATTCTCGAAGTATCGGCCACCGATGCCGTCCAGTAGCGGCGAGGTCGCCACGAACACCGACGTTGCGGCGCCTTCTGGGACCGTCTTCCAGTCGTAGTTGCGGTCGATCTCCTCCCATTCGGGGCCCGACTGATGCTGCTGCAGATTGGTCCGGATGCCCCCGGGCATCACCGCGTTGGCGGTGATACCGTCGGTGGCCCAGCGGCGAGTCGCCTCCACCGCAAAAAGCACGATCGCGGTCTTTGACTGTCCATAGGCCAGCCACGGGTCGTAGGGCCTTCGGTCGAACTGCAGATCATCGAGAACAACCGGCGAAAAGAAGTGGCCACTCGACGTCAATGCCACGACCCTGGCTGGCGCACCCTCGGACAGCGCGTCGTGTAGCCCGACCGACAACCCGAAATGCCCCAGGTAGTTGGTGGCGAATTGGTGTTCCCATCCCTCCGCGGTGCGCCGTAGCGGCTCTGCCATGACGCCGGCGTTGTTGACCAGGATGTGCAGTGGGCCACGCCATCTTTCGACGAATGCTCGCACCGAGGCGCGGTCGGCCAGCTCCAGCGGCTCGACCGTGATATTGGAGTTCCCGGTCTGCTCTTCGATTACCGCGGCGACCTGGCGACCCGCGTCAACGTTGCGCACGGCCAAACACACCTGGGCACCCGCCGAAGCCAGCGCGCGGGCGGTCTCAGTGCCGATCCCCGAACTGGCGCCGGTGACCACCGCGCGATGTCCTGACAGGTCAATGCCCGCGATGACGTCGTCGGCGGTGGAGTGTCGGGAGAACTTATTGCTGATCAACTCGCTCGATGTCACGTTGCCTCCTTCAAAGCCCATCTGTATACCGTATACCAAATTCGGTAACACCGCAGTAGCCGGCACGGCTCCGGAGATGAACCTTCCAAGCGCAGCGGCCACACCGGTGGGTTTGCTCCGTACGCAGTGGACCACGCCAACGCCGATCGTCTGTGGCGGATCTCCCTCGAACTCACTCAATAACGCCGCGAACGCTCGATGACTGTCTCCTGCGTCGCGAGATCATCGCCGATGAGGCCGAAACCCGCCCGCGCAGAACCGGATTACAACCGGGCTAAGCGCAGCCGGATATCGGCGACAACACCGACGCTCGATCGACGGTGTACTGCACGACATCGACGGCTGTCACCGCGATCGCGACGATTGAGAACACCACAACAACAGTCCGGCAGCCGGACGTCGTCGACGACGGCAGGCACGGCATCGCACATCGGCAACGCCGCGCCGGCGAGCGGGCAAGCCACGGCCGACTCAGGCCGGAAAGGAGGTCTGCCTGGCATTTGCGCAGCCGGTCATCGGAGCGAGCGGCCACTGGTCGCGGGTGCTCGCGGCGGCGACGGTGCCTGCGAATGTTGTTAGATCCATTCCTTTTTCGCCCGAGCAGTCCCGGCAAATTTGGCTTCGCAGCCGGGCAGGTTCAGCCAGCGACTCGATGTATACGACTGTGACGGCGATCCTCCGCTTCTGAAAGGCACAGCACACTCACCATGGACATCAAAGGAAAGACCGTCATCGTCGCCGGGGCCACCTCGGGCTTAGGCCTGGCGGTAGCCCACGACTTCGCCGCGCGTGGCGCCAACGTCGTGCTGATTGGACGGCGCGGCGAGCTCGCCGCCCAACTCGCCGGCGAGATCGGCGAGGCGGCGCTTGGCGTGGGCGCCGACATCGCGGACCCCGAACAAGTCGCCGCCGCGATCAGTTCTGCGCTGGAAAGGTTCGGCAGGATCGACATCAATATCAATACCGCCGGCATCCAGGGTTTCGTGCCGCTGGTGGGCGCCGACGGCGCCCCGACTGACGTGGCCGAGTTCACCCGAATGTGGACCATCAACGTTGCGGGCACCTTCAACATGATGAGCCGGGCTGCGGCAGTGATGTTGACCAACGAGCCCGACGCTGACGGCGAGCGTGGCGTCATCGTCAACACGTCGTCGGTCGCCGGCGAGGACGGCACCACCGGCATGCTGGGCTACGCGGCCACCAAGGCCGCTCTCATCGGCATGACGCTACCGGCGGCGCGCGAATTCGCCGGCCGCGGCATCCGGGTCAACACCATCGTGGCCGGCGGTTTCGACACCCCGATCCTCGACGTCACCGGGCGTGCGGCGGCAGCCAGCCAGATTAAGTTCTTCGCCAACCCTCATCGGCTTGGCAAGCCCGAAGAATTCGCGGCGCTGTGCGCACATATCGCCGAAAACGGCTTCTACAATGCCGGCACCCCGCGCCTCGACGCTGGCTATCGAGTCCCGCTGTGACCCTGTGGTGCCGGGACCAAAAACCCGGCACCACAACCGGTCTGCGCTCTGCGTTGGCTACATCAGCCGGCGATGCACTTCTAACGCGAGACTCAATTCGATGACATCGCGCGGGCGAGACAGGGAACGGCCGGTCCGTTCCTCGATGCGACGCAACCGTTTACGCACCGTATTGGGATGACAGGACAGAACCTCGGCGCTCGCGCTCATCGATGCGTCGTTGTCCACCCACACACGGAAGGTGTCAAACAGCCTGTCACGCACCTGGTCGGGCAGGTCACCGAAACCATCCAGAACGACCGCGGCCGATTTCACCATGGCGCTCGGAGCGCTGACCGCGGCGGTGGCCAACATGGAGCCATCGAACACCGCGACCTTCGCGTCAGCCAGATCGTGGCCGCGCAGCGAAACCTTGGCGAAGTGCAACGCCATGGGTGTATCGCGCAAGTCGTCGAAGCAGGCACTGACACCAATGCGACGGGTGGCCATACGCGTCAACAACGCGATCAGATTTTCGCGATGGCGCTCGGAGGCGACGTGGGCGACCCCCACCTGCAGATCGGGTAGCAGCCGCCACGCCGAGAACACATCGAGGCTGCGCAGCTTCGACCCGATATCGGGCAGTACCTCGTTTCCCACGCTGTCCCGTTCAGCGGCAATGACCGTGAACGGTCCTTCGGTGGGCAGCCGCAGAAAGTTGGCGATCTCCCATAGCCTCCAACGGTCGTGAGTGTGGCCGTGCAGCAGGGTGTCCATCATCAACGATCCTTGCGACGTCTCCTCGATCACCTGCCGTTGGAGCTGGTCACGATAACCGGTGAACATCGCGGCGGTGAACAACTCCTCGGTCACCTGCAGATTCGCCGTCATATCTTGCACAATTTGCGCATCGACCTTGGGCTGTCGGGCCGCCTCGTCGACCAACACCTGCCACAGGCGATGGAAGGCAATGCGATTGCCTTCCATCACCGACGACACCGCCATCCTTTGCCGGGCGCGGTCGGCTCCCCTCACGATTGCCGGTTGCGGATCGAACTGCGAGGGTGTCGTCATTCCCGCCACCAGCGACCGCACGTTCGCCAGGCACGTCGCTCGCCCCTCGACGGGGGGCGGAATCCAGGCCGACTCGGATGCCTTGGGGGCAGCTGCAACGGTCCGTACCAGGTCATCCACCAGTGCCTCAGCGCCTTCGTACAATGCCGTCACCAGACCGGCGCTGTGCTGCGACGGCACGCCGGCGACAGGCAACTGGGTCATCGTGCAGCTACTCGGGGTTGACCAGCCGCGATGCGCTGAGACACTGGCCCTAACCGCCCGAGTTCGGGGTGGTCAAGCGCGTCGGGACAGCTGCGGACATCAAACCGCTGGACGACATCGGGACTCCTTTGTAGCGCTGCGAACTCGCGTAAACGTGGAAACCCGCGCGCATGTATACCGTATCCTAGCGGGCAGTTTTCGGGTGTGCCACCCAGCAGCCGATGCCTCGGATATCTGAGACCACGGGCAGCCGGTCGGGGTTTTGCCAAGTGTGGGCTACTCCCGTTGTTCAGACAGTGCTCCAGCCACCGTCCGTCGGCAAGATCACGCCATTGACATTCGCCGAGTCGTCGGACAACAGCCACAGCAATGCTCGCGTCACCACCTCGGGCTCCACGATCGGGGTCGCCGTGGCTAGAGCGGCGGCGGTGCGTTCTTGAGCGTATTCGGACCGGAATGCGACTTCCATCCCCGTATGAACGCCGCCCGGCGCGACCGCGTTGGCCCGCACGCCAAGCGGGCCATAATAGAAGGCCACCGACTTGACGAACCCGTTGAGCGCGTGTTTTGAGGTGGTGTAGGCGGCGCCGGACATTGATGCACGCAGCCCAGCCTCCGATGACACGTAGGCCAGCGCGCCGCCACCGCCGCTGATCATCGCCGGCAGCACCGCGCGGGTCAGTCGCATCGGCACCGTGACGTTCAGATCGATCACGGTGTGCCAAGTCGTGTCGTCTATCTCGGCGGCCGGCAGCCAGCCGTCGTAAATTCCGGCAACACTGACCAGCCCGTCCACCCGGGAACCCGCGGCGGCTACGACGCGGTCCACGACCGCCTGATCGGTGAGATCCCCGGCAATGGCGACCAGCCGCTCGGTGCCTGCCTGTTCGCTCAATGACTGCAGGCGGTCGGGTGCCACCTCAGCGGCGACGACGGTGGCGCCTTCGACGAGCAGGCCCAAAACGGTCGCCCGACCGATGCCGGCGCCCGCCCCCGTCACCACGATCGTGCGTCCGGCGAAGCGCGTACCGGAGGTTGCCGGATGCGCGGACGGAGTCAGGCTCTTGGTGCTGGGCTCGCTACCGAATTGCATTGACTTGATCTCTCTTTCGGGTTTCTGGTGATGGCCTGCATTGGTTGTGTCCAGCGTGGACGGTGGTCAGGTGCCCGGCGGGTACGCGAGCGCCATCGTGGCGATGGCTCCGCCGTCCACCAGCAGGTCGGCACCTGTGATGAACGAGGCCGACGTGCTGAGTAAAAAGTCCACCGCCGCGGCGATCTCTTCGGCGGTACCCATCCGGCCGGCAGGCGAGCCGGCGATAAGTTGGTGCACTAGCTGCTGGTCGGCACCGGTGAGTTCGGCGCGCCCCATCGCCGTCGCGATGACGCCGGGACTGACCGAGTTGACCCGGGCTGAACGTTCGCCCCACTGGGGAACCGCTGCGCGCACCCTCAGTTGGGTGGCGAGCTTGGCGAATTGATACGCGGTGGCCCGGTCGTGATAGCGGTCGGTGTTCAACAACGGCGAAGCAATCAGCTCTCGCGCCGGCAGCGTCATCAGGGCCCACTCATCAGCCGGCGATAACACCCGTCCGTACATGTGGCCGGCGTTGCTCGCTATCACGACCGCAGCCCCACCGGGCTGTACGTGAGCAACGAATTCCTCCAAGACCAGTGCAGGTCCGACAGCGTCCACGGCGAGAATCTGCTCAATTGGGGCCTGCGCGGGTGACACACCGGCGGTGTGAACAATGCGGGTGATCGGGCCAAGCGCCGACGCGGTGTTGGCGAGTTCGGCCACCGACTCCGGTGAGGTCATGTCGGTGGCTTTGGCATGGGCGTCGAAGCCATCGGCGACGAGCTGCGCAACGCAGTCGTCTAGCGACTCGGCAGAGACGTCGGCGATCAGCAGCCTCGCATCCGCCCCAAGCCGACGACTGATCGCGCGACCCATCCCCCCGTATCCGATCACCACGGCGACGTTCTTGCGCACTTTCACGTTCCCTTACCGCAGTGCGCGGGTCCTTGTGATCCACACGGTGTCGTGGCACTGTATACAGTATATGGAATACATACAAGACTCATCCAAAACCCGGGAGGGTGATCAGCTTTGTCATCCCTGACGAATGTGTCGACCGTCGCCGACGACGGCATCCATCTTGGTGAGTCCCATTTCCACACCTTTGCTGCCCATGCTGCATTCGCCGAGTTGCGTCGCACCGATCCGGTGCACCTGTACCGGCCGCTGGACACCTGGATCCTGGCGAAATACCACGACATCCGCGCCGTGTCACGCGATTTCGACCGGTTCTCGGCGGCCCAGGGCATTGACGTGAACAGCATCCGTCTCGGCGAGCTCAGCTCGGCCGATATGTTCGGCAAGCGCGGCGACGAGTTCCTCGCCACGGTCGATCCGCCGCGCCACACCGAGCTCCGCAAAGCGCTTGCCCCCGCGTTCACCGCGCGCGCGGTCAATGCTCGCGAAGCACGCATCGCCGCCTTTGCCGCCTCGCTGATCGATCAACTTCCCGATGGTGAAAACGTGGACTGGGTCACGGTCGCCCAGCGACTACCCATCATGGTCGGCCTCGACTTGCTAGGGCTCCCGCAGTCCGACGTCGATCAGGTTCGGCGCTGGAGCGAGTCGATGGAGCAGTTGTCTTACCCGCTGAGCGCCCAAGAGCTGCTTCAGGTGTACGAGGACTTCGCCCCACTCGGCGCCTATCTGGCCGAACACGTTGAGCACAAACGCCGCCATCCCGCCGATGACCTGATGACTTACCTGATCGCCGCCAGCTCCAACTCGACTGCCATCACGACGGACAACGTCCTGATGCTGTTGATCACCGTGTTGGGCGCCGGGAACGACACGATGCGCTCACTGCTGACCGGCATGGTCTTGACGCTCGCCGAGCACCCCGATCAACTGCGCCGGCTGGCCGCCGAGCCGAGCCTGGCCAGCGCTGCGGTCGAGGAATCGCTGCGCTGGATCACCCCGGCGCGCGGGTTCTTCCGAACGGTCGTTGTTCGGACCTCGCTGGGCGGGCAGATGCTGCATCCTGGACAACGGGTCTACCTTGCCTACGAATCGGCCAACCGCGACGAAGAAGTGTTCGACCGTGCCGACGTCTTCGACATCACCGCGATGCGTGGGCAGCACTCGTCGTTCGGATTCGGCACGCATGTCTGCATTGGTGCAGCCTTCGCGCGCCGCGAGGCGACCGCACTGCTGCACGAACTCGTGACGCGCTTCCCCAGCTTCGAGCAGACCGCCCCCGCCTCACCGATGATCAGCGTCCTACGCACTGGGTGGCACCACGCCCCGATGACCTTTCATGCCGCCCACTAAGCCATTCCGCTGCCCAGGCGGCTTCCGAATTGGCACAACCGCCCCTCTCCCAGCGACAGCGTGAAGGCGCCGAGCACAGCCATGACACTTGATACTCCCGAGCAACGCCGGCAACGCCGCATTGCCGAAATGTATGCGAGCGATCAACAATTCGCTGCGGCCCGGCCGAGCACCGCGGTCGCCGCAGCGATCAACAAGCCGGACTTGCCGTTGCATCAGATCGTGCGGGCGACCATGGAGGGCTACGCGGAGCGTCCCGCGCTGGGGCAGCGCGCAGTCGCGTTCGTCCGCGATCCGGCCACCAGACGCACCTCGGCGCAGCTGCGGCCGCAATTCGACACCATCAGCTACGGCGAACTGTGGAAGCGCGCTGGCCAGATCGCAGCCGCACTAGCCAATACTGTCTCCGGCGGCGTGTGCTCGGGAGACCGCGTCTGCATGTTGGGCTTTGTCAGCATCGACTACGCCACCATCGACATCGCGTTGACCCAACTCGGCGCGGTGGCTGTTCCCCTTCAGGCCGGCTCCCCCGCGCATCAGTTGCAAGCGATCGTCGCCGAATGCGAGCCAACCACCATCGCCTGCAGCATGGACTATCTCGATGTCGGCGTCGAGCTGGTGTCCAGCCGGCCTACCCACACCCATTTGGTGGTCTTCGACGACCACTCCGAAGTCGACGACCATCGCGAAGCATTTTGCGCCGCCGTTGAGGCGCTGGGCAATTCGGCTACCGTGGAGACGCTGGCGGCCGTCCGCGCGCGCGGCGCGACCACCCGATCCGACCAGCCGACCCCGTCCGGCGATGCCGATCGCTTGGCGTTGCTGATCTACACCTCGGGCAGCACCGGAGCCCCGAAAGGGGCCATGTACCCGGCCCGTACGGTCGCCAATCTCTGGCGCTCGTCGGCCTTTTTCGCCAAAGAAACCGTCCCGTCGATAACGCTGAACTTCATGCCGATGAGCCACGGCGCAGCGCGCGGGGTCCTCTATGCAACCCTCGGCAACGGCGGAACCGCGTATTTCGTCGCCAAAAGCGACCTGTCCACTTTGCTCGACGATCTGGCCTTGGTGCGCCCGACCCAACTGAACTTTGTGCCGCGAATCTGGGACATGCTGTTGGATGGGTTCCGCGCTGAGCTGGACCGACGGCGTCTCAAGGACGCAGACACCGCAGCGGTGCAAGCCGAGGTGATCGCCGAACTTCGGCGGCTCCAGCTTGGCGGGCGGGTGTTGTCGGCGATGACAGGCTCGGCCCCAATCTCGGGCGAACTCAAAGAGTTTGTCGAATCGCTTCTCGACGCTGACCTCATCGACGGCTACGGCGCGACCGAGTGCGGCTTGCTGTTTGTCAACGGTCGCGCGTTGCGTCCACAGGTCATCGACTACAAACTCGTCGACGTGCCCGAATTGGGCTACTTCTCAACCGATCTCCCCCACCCGCGTGGTGAACTCTTGGTGAAGACGCAGGTCATGTTTCCCGGTTACTACAAGCGCCCCGATGTGACCGCTGAGGTGTTCGATAGCGATGGCTACTATCGGACCGGAGACATTGTCGCCGCGACAGGGCCGGATCGGATCAGCTACGTCGACCGGCGAAACAACGTGCTCAAGCTGTCCCAGGGCGAGTTTGTGCCCGTCGCCAAGCTGGAGGCGGCGTTCACCAACAGCCCGTGGGTGCGCCAGCTTTACGTCTACGGAAACAGCGGCCGCCCTTACCTTTTGGCGGTGATCGTGCCCACCGAGACCGCGTTGCAGCGATTTGACGCGGTCTCGTTGAAGCAGCAGATCAGTCGGTCGCTGCAAGAGGTTGCCAAAGCGGCGGCCCTGCAATCGTATGAGATTCCACGCGACTTCATCATCGAGCAGCAGCCCTTCACACTGGAAAACGGTCTGCTCACCGGACTGCGCAAGCTGGCGCGGCCCAAGCTGCGTGAGCGCTACGGCCAGGACTTGGAGCGGCTCTACGCCGAGCTGGCTGCCGCGCAGACCGGCGAGCTGCGCGAGCTGCGGCACGCTGTCGCCGACCGACCCGTCGTCGACACCATCGCCCGAGCCGCTGCAACACTGCTAGGCACCGCGACCGCCGAGTTGGGGCCCGACGTGCACTTTACCGACATCGGGGGAGATTCGTTGTCGGCGTTGACATTCGCCAAACTGCTCAATGACATCTTCGATGTGGATATCCCGGTCAGCGTCCTAGTCAGCCCGACCAGCGACTTGCGGGCGCTGGCCGACTACGTCGAGGACCAGCGGGCCTCGGGCGACAAACGTCCCGGCTTCGGCTCGGTGCACCCTGACAGTGCAGCCGAGGTGGCGGCGGCCGATCTTCGCCTCGAGAAGTTCATCGAGACCGCGGTGCTGACCGCAGCGACGTCGCAGCCTCGCCCACACGGTCAGGTGCGGACCGTGCTGCTCACCGGCGCCACCGGCTTCCTCGGCCGGTTCCTGGCCTTGGCCTGGTTGCAACGACTCGCCGCTGTCGGCGGCACACTGATCTGCCTGGTGCGCGGTAAGGACGCTGCGGCCGCCCGCGCACGCCTCGACAACATCTTCGACGGCGGCGATCAACAGTTGCTGGCGCACTACCGAGGCCTGGCCGGGCGCCTCGAGGTCGTCGCAGGAGACAAAGCACAAGCCAACCTCGGCCTTGATCAACCGACCTGGCAACGCTTGTGTGACACCGTTGATCTCATCGTGGACCCCGCGGCTCTGGTAAACCACGTCCTGCCCTACAACCAGTTGTTCGGCCCTAACGTGGTGGGCACCGCCGAGCTGATCCGGCTCGCGCTCACCACCAAAATCAAGTCCTACAGCTATGTGTCGACGGGCGGCCTGGCCGATCAGATCGGCTCATCGGCGTTTGTGGAGGACGCCGACATCCGCCAGATCTGCCCGACTCGCAAACTTGATGACAGCTACGCCAACGGCTACGGGACCAGCAAGTGGGCCGGCGAAGTCCTGCTGCGCGAGGCACACGAGGCGTTCGGGCTGCCGGTCGCGGTGTTCCGCTGCGACATGATCCTCGCCGACACCCAATACGACGGTCAGCTGAACCTGCCGGATATGTTCACCCGTTTGATGCTCAGTCTCGTCGCCACCGGGCTGGCGCCCGCGTCGTTCTACGAACTCGACTCGAGCGGCCAGCGCCAAAATGCCCATTACGACGGATTGCCGGTGGATTTCATCGCCGAGGCGATCTGCGTCCTTGGCGGACAATTGGTGAAGGGTCACGAAACCTATCACGTGATGAATCCCCATGACGACGGCATCGGACTCGACGAGTACGTCGATTGGCTTATCGACGCCGGATACGAGATCCGTCGGGTCGCCGACTTCGACCAATGGCGCGAGCGTTTCCAGCGCGCGTTGCATGCCCTGCCAGATCGCCAGCGCGACAACTCATTATTGCCCCTGATGCATGCCTACCGGCAGCCGCAGAAGCCCCTTCGAGGCTCAGTCGCTCCGGCGGGGCGGTTCCGTGCGGCGGTCGACGCCGCGCAGATCGGCTCTCTCGGCGGCATTCCGCACGTCACCGCGCCGATCATCGAGAAATACATCACCAACCTTGAGCTTCTCGGGCTGCTTTGACACACTTGCCCGTACACGGTATCCAGTATACAGTTAGGCATCCGTGAGGCGATCGTGGCGAAGAGGCAGCCGGTCGTCTCACGGACACCAACACATCGACAGGTCACGGCCCACCGCGCCACTACCCGAGCAGCAGGCCGCGCAACGGTGGGCGTGGTCTGGTGTCCCGACGACGAAGAGGCCGATTTCCAGAAATGCCGACACCCAAAGGCCACCAACACGACGTCGCACTCGACGAATTGGACTGCACATCGGGACAGGCCTACCTCACCGGCACGGACATCCTGGCCAGACTGCCGGCCATTCAACGCAAGATCGACGCCGCCGCAGGTCACAACACCGCCGGTTACGTTACCGGTTATCCAGGCTCTCCCCTGAGCGGACTGGACTCGCTGCTTCGCAGCGAGCGGTCACAGTTGGCGGGGTTGGGCGTGCAGTTCAACCCGGCGATCAACGAAGACCTCGCCGCGACAGCGATCTGGGGTGCACAAAACCTCAATACCGGCGGGGTGAGCACACGCTTCGACGGCGTGTTCGGCCTCTGGTATGGCAAGGGACCCGGTGTCGAACGCTCGACCGACGCGATGCGCACCGCGAACTACTTCGGTACCGCACGCCTGGGCGGTGTGCTGGCACTGGCGGGCGACGATCACGAGGCCCGCAGCACCGTGACCGCGCAACAAAGCGAAACGCTATTTCTGCACATGGGCATGCCCATCCTGAGTCCGGCGACGTTGCAGGAATTCCTCACCTTCGGCTTGGCGGGGTGGGCGTTATCGCGCTACAGCAAACTGTGGGTCGGCATGATCTGCCTCAACGACCTGGTCGACGCCGCGGCCACCATCGACCTCGGCCGTCTGCCAACCCTGGTCGTCCCCGAGGGCGACGAACCGCCCCCTATCCAGCTCGGTAAAGGACTGCTGGAAATCGAAGACGATATCCGGCGTCGGCGGATTCCCGCGGTCGCTCGCTTCGCCCGGGCCAACGCCCTCAACCGGATCGCCATCGCTGGACCCGAACGTCGTATCGGGATCGTCGTCGCAGGCAAGGCGTTTCTCGACGTGATCGACGCCCTGCAGCGGCTCGGACTGACCGAAAGCGCCGCGGCAGCCGCCGGTATCACCGTGTACAAGCTCGGCCTGGTGTGGCCCCTCGAAGAGGAGGGCGCCCTGGGGTTCATGCGGGGCCTCGACGAGGTCATCGTCGTCGAGCCCAAACACCCGCTGATCGAGGATCAACTCAACCGACTGGCAAACCGGCTGCCGGAATCACACCGACCGCTGATCGTCGGTAAGTGCGATGAGCGTGGCGCCCCGCTGGTGCCCGAAGTCAGCGGGATGAACGCCCAGATCGTTGCCGAAGTTCTGCGGAATCGGTTGGGGCGCTTCGGCATTGGGCTTCAAGCCGGAGCCCCCGAGTCGCTGAACTTGCGCAACTTGCCCCTCACCCCCGCCGGTGGCGGGCTGGTCCGAGCGGCGGGCTTTTGCTCGGGCTGCCCGCATAGCACCTCGATGCGGGTGCCCGAAGGGCACATGAATCTCGGCGGCACCGGTTGCCACGCGATGGCCACCATGCGCGAAATGCAAGGCCGCCAAACAGAAATCCTGCACCACATGGGCGGCGAGGGCGCCATGTGGGTCGGGATGTCGCCGTTCGCTGACCGCACACACATGTTCCAAAACGTCGGCGATGGCACCTTTTCGCATTCCGGTTCGTTAGGGCTGCGCGCTGCGGTCGCCGCCGGGGTCAATATCACGTTTAAAATCCTGGTGAACGGCTTCATCGCGATGACGGGCGGCCAGGCCATTCCGGGCGACCTCGACACGTCCGCGATCAGCCGCCTCGCCCTTGCCGAGGGCGCGGCTAAAGTCGTAGTGGTCACCGAGGACCCTCGTCGAGTGCGCCGCCGCGGCTCCGTGCCACGCGGAGTCAAGGTAGTGCACCGCAAGAAGTTTCTTCAGGTCGAGGCCGAGCTGGCCACGGTGCCTGGGGTGACCGTGTTGATCTACGACCAGGAATGCGCGGCCGAGCTACGCCGGCACCGCAAACGCGGCCGGGCCGTCGACCCCGACAAACGGGCATACATCCACCCCGAGGTGTGCGAGGGCTGCGGCGACTGCAATGCGGTGTCGAACTGCATCTCGGTCGAACCGCTCGAAACGTCGTTGGGTCGAAAACGCCGGATCGACCAATCGTCATGCAACAAGGACTTCAGCTGCGTCGACGGCTACTGCCCTAGCTTCGTGACCTTGTATGGGGCCACGCCACGAGTCCGGCAGGTGGCAGGAATCGAATCGCTGGGCGCAGAGCCGCCTCTGCCCGAACCGATCCTCGCCGGCGAAGACCAGCCGACCTACGACATCGTGGTGGGCGGCATCGGCGGCAGCGGTGTCCTGACGATCGGCGCGATCATCGGCAGGGCCGCATTCATCGAGGGCCGGTTCGTCTCGGTGCTCAACGAGACCGGGATGGCGCAGAAAAACGGCAGCGTCCAAAGCCATGTACGGATCAGCGCGCTCTCGGAAGCTCAGCTGTCACCGCGCGTCGCGCCCGGCGCGGCCGACCTGGTTATCGGCGGGGACATCGTGGTGGCCTCTGCGCCGGCGACCCTGGAACTCTACGACCCCGACCGCACCAGCCTGGTGGTCAACCGGGACGTCAAGCCCACCGTCGCCTTCGCCGACAATCCCGACCTCAACCTCGCCGACCAACACATGCTCGACACCCTGCGCAGCGCCACAAACGGACGCTTCGAGGTCGTCGAAGCCAATGAACTGGCCGTGGCCGCACTCGGTGATGAGATCTACTCCAACGTGCTGCTGATCGGCGTAGCCGCGCAGAAAGGACTGCTGCCCATCAGCGTCAAGGCGATCGAAGAAGCGATCAAACTCAACGGCGTCAGTGTCGAAAAGAATTTGCGGGCGTTGCGGCTGGGACGCCTGCTTGTCGTCGGCGACGGCTCCCTCGATGCGGTGCGCACCGCCGTCGCCGCGCATCAGCCCAGCGCACAACCACCCTCGGTGGACGAGATCATCACCGACCGCACCGACAGGCTGGTGAGCTACCAAAACCGCGCATACGCCCAGCGCTACCGCGGCATGGTCGATCAGGTCCGCGCCGCCGAGCAGCACATCGGGCGCCGGGACGGCGAGCTGACCAGGGCGGTGGCCACCTACCTGTTCAAGCTGATGGCCTACAAAGACGAATACGAAGTGGCCCGGCTGTATAAGGACCCGTCGTTTAAGCAGCGGCTGCACGAGGAGTTCGATGGCGATTTCCGCATCAAGGTCAACCTGGCGCCCCAGCTGCTGAACCCCCGTGATCCCATGTCGGGCCGCGCGCGCAAATTCGAGTTGCCTTTCGGTGTCGTCGCGCCGGCATTCACCGTGCTCGCTGCTCTTCGCAAAGTACGTGGCACCTGGCTGGATGTCTTCGGGAAGACCGCACACCGGCGCGCGGAACGGCAGCGCATCGACGACTACGAGCGCCAAATCCTCGACCTGCTGGCCGATCTCAACGAACACAATTACGACGCGGCAGTCCAGATCGCGTCGGTGCCAGAGATGATCCGCGGCTACGACTCGGTCAAGGACCAATCGGCACAACAGGCGATGGCCGCACAACAGCACTACCTCGACGAGTTCGCTAACGCGTCGATCCAGTGAGCAAGCCCGCGCCGCACCAGTGCCGAAAGGAGCGATGGCCATCCCAAACCCGGTGACAATAGCCGACTTCCGGCAGATCGCCCGACGTCGGCTCCCCCGATTCGTGTTTGACTACGCCGACGGCGCCGCCGGTGATGAGACGACCATGCACCACAACCGGGCTGCCTTCGCCCAGCTGCGGTTGTATCCGCGCCAGCAGGTCGACGTCAGCAAGCGCTCGACGGAGACCACCGTGCTTGGACGGCCGCTACCGATGCCGCTGCTGCTAGGACCCACCGGGCTGCAGCGCCTTGTGCACCGGCGCGCCGATCTCGAGGTGGCCCAGGCCGCCGGAGCCGCCGGCATTCCCTTCGTGGTAAGCGCGTCAACAGCATTCACCGTGGAGCAGATCGCCGACGCGGGCAGCGGAGATCTATGGTTGCAGGTCTACCCGTGGCGGGACCGCAAGGCCCTTGAGCACGTGATCACCCGGGCCCTGGCGGCCGGATACTCGACCCTTGTGGTCACCGTCGACGTACCGCTGCTGGGCCGCCGCGAGCGCGACATTCGCAACGGGATGAGCATTCCTCCCCGAATTACCCCGGCCAATCTCTATCAGGGCGCGCGCCACCCGCGCTGGGCAACTCATTTGCTGCGCGGACCTGAGATCACCTTCATCAACTTCAAGACGCTCGCACCCAGCGCCAGGGGGATGGCGCTGATGAAATGGGTTAATGACGAGCTGACCAACCCCGCGGCCCAGTGGAGCGAACTGCGTTGGCTGCGGCATCAGTGGCCCGGGCCGATGGTGGTCAAAGGCATCCTGACAGTCCAGGACGCCAACGCGGCGATCAACGAGGGAGCCGACGCGATCGTGGTGTCCAACCACGGTGGGCGACAACTTGACGACACCCCCGCCACAGCCGACGTATTGCCGCGGGTCGTTGACGCCGTCGCCGACCGCGCCGAGGTGCTCGTCGATGGCGGGATACGGCGTGGCGCGGACATCCTCAAGGCGCTGGCCCTCGGCGCCCGCGCGGTGCTGGTGGCCCGGCCCTATTGGTGGGGACTGGCCGCCGACGGCGCTCGCGGCGTGAGCGCCATCATCGACGTGTTCCGCACCGAATTCGATATGGCGATGGCGTTGGCGGGTCGGCCGACAATTGAGTCCATCGACCGTAGCCTGGTGTTTCCCGACGGGTGACCACGCAGGGTGCCCTGCGGCCAAACCGCGCCAAACCGGTCGTCGTCTGAACCCCAGCCTGGGGGTCTGCCGAGGCACTATCGTTGCTTGACTGTCTCATGTCCCAAAGCGCAGTGTGGTGTAGCACACATCGCGAGGGGCCCTGAGCGCAAAACAACGGAGGTCGCAGTGGCGAAACCGGGTGCCGAGCTGGCGAAGTTTCTGCGCATGAAACGTCAATTACTGCGACCGGAGATGCTCCTGCTCGACACGCAGCAACGGGCCACCGCGGACTTCCTGCTGCGCGCCGATGTCGCCACGGCGGTCGGGGTGCCCCTGGCCGATTACGAGCATCTGGAAAACGGAGCCGACAACCCCCCGTCCGAGCAGGTGCTGCGCGCACTGATCGAGGTCCTCGACCTCACTGACGACGAGGCCGCTGAGCTGGGCAGAATCATCGCCATCATGGGGGCCGGCAGCGGCGCGACAGTGCACCCGCAACTAATGGCACTGTTGGACAGCTGGAAGCTGACCCCGGCCTTTATCTGTGATAAGCGACTCACCGTGCTGTCCTCAAACCCCATCGCCCGGGTGCTTTCCCCGATGTTCGACGGCGGCACCAACGTGCTGCGCGCGACGTATCTCGACGCCAATACCTACCGCATGATTCGCAACCCCGCCGCCGTCGAAGGCGTCGTCGCGGCGTGGGCTAAGAAACTGACCGCCGAGGATCCCCCCGATGCGTCGTGGACTCGGATGATCAGCGACATCTCGCGGCAGCGACCGCAGTTCCGCGACGTGTGGGAAAGAGATGTCAACCCCGCGGGCGAGGGTAGCCTTCTGCTCGACCATCCCGCCGTGGGCAAGCTGGACCTGTACTATTGCCGGTTCCGCATCGAGGGCTGCGACGATCAATTTCTCGTGACGATGCAGGCCGACGGAATCCCCACCGAATGCGGCCTACGTGTGCTTAAGGAATTCGCGTCCGGGCATGACTCATCACCGCCCTGGTAAGTCCACCGCGGACCCGGCGGCCTCGCGTCCGGGCCACCGTCAGGCTCGCGGTTCGATGCCCCTCTAATCCCCGCCGCGGGTGCCATCCGGGTAACCAAGGGCGCACACCGTCAACCCAGCGGCGATTTACCGGCCCGGATTTCCTCAAACACGGCGGGATCCAGCAACGTTGACGTGTGGCCGAGCTCGCGTCCCTCGGCGACGTCGCGCAGCAGGCGACGCATGATCTTGCCGCTGCGGGTCTTGGGCAGCTCGGGCACCACATGGATCTCACGCGGCCGGGCGATCTTGCCGATCTCCCTGGCGACCTGCTCGCGCAATTCGTCCACCATGTCGACACCGCTGCGGTGGGCGTCGACGGTGAGCATGACGAACGCGCAGATGCCCTGGCCAGTGGTCTCGTCACTTGCGCCCACGACGGCGGCTTCGGCCACCCCGGAATGCGCGACCAACGCCGATTCCACCTCAGTCGTCGAGATCCGATGGCCCGAGACATTCATGACATCGTCGATGCGACCAAGCAGCCAGATCGAGCCGTCGGAGTCGACCCGGGCGCCGTCACCGGCGAAATACCAGCCCCTTTCGGCGTAGCGCGACCAGTACGTCTGCTCGTAGCGCCCGGGGTCACCCCAGATGCCGCGCACCATCGACGGCCACGGCTGATCCAGCACCAAGTAGCCCGTCACGTGCTCGCCTTCGTCGCCGCCGGGCACTAGTTCGGTGCCCTCCTCGTCGACGACCTTCGCCGAGATCCCCGGCAGCGGCTTCATCGCCGAGCCCGGCTTGGCCGCGCTGATTCCGGGCAGCGGCGAGATCATGACGGCCCCGGTCTCGGTCTGCCACCAGGTATCGACAATCGGAGTTCGGTTGGCGCCCAGAGCATCCCGGTACCAGCGCCACACTTCGGGGTTGATCGGTTCGCCCACCGAACCCAGCAGCCGCAGGCTGGACAAGTCATGCGCGTCAGGAAACTCCCGGCCCCACTTCATGAATGTCCGGACCAGTGTTGGTGCCGTGTAATAAATAGTGACACCGTACTTTTCGATCACTTCAAAGTGGCGGTGCTCGGTGGGCCACGCCGGTGTCCCCTCGTAGACAACCTGGGTGGCACCGTTGGACAGCGGCCCGTACACGATGTAGGTGTGGCCGGTCACCCAGCCGATATCTGCCGTGCACCAGTACACGTCGGTTTGCGGCTTGATGTCGAACACGGTGAAATGCGTGTAGGACGCCTGCGTCAGGTACCCGCCGCAGCTGTGCATGATGCCCTTGGGCTTACCGGTGGTTCCCGACGTATACAGCAGGAACAGCGGATGCTCGGCGTCGAAGGCTTCGGCGGTGTGTTCGCCGGAGGCCGACGCGACGGTGTCATGCCACCACAGGTCGCGACCCTGCGTCCACGGTGTTTCAATTCCCGTGCGCTGCACCACCAGAACGTGCTCGACGCAGTCTTGCCCTGCCACCGCCTCGTCGACGGAGGACTTCAGCGGCGCCGCCTGCCCGCGCCGAAACTGGCCGTCGGTGGTGATCACGAGTTTGGCTTGGGCATCGGCGATCCGGGCCTTCAGCGCCGCCGCCGAGAACCCCGCGAACACCACGCTGTGCATGACACCCAGCCGCGCACAAGCCAGCATCGAGATGATGGCCTCGGGCACCATCGGCATGTAGATCGCGACCCTGTCCCCGGCGACCAGCCCCAGATCTGTTAACACGTTGGCGGCCTTGCACACCTGGGCCAGTAGCTCCGAATAGGTGATCGTGCGGCTGTCGCCGACCCCTTCGCCTTCCCAGTAGATCGCCACCCGACCCCCGTTTCCGGCTTCGACGTGGCGATCAACACAGTTGTAGGCGACGTTGAGCGTGCCTCCGATGAACCACTTGGCGAACGGGGCCCCAGACCAGTCCAGCACCTCGGTGAACGGTGTGTCCCAGGACAGCCGATTGGCCTGCTCGGCCCAAAAGGACATTCGATCCCGCTCGGCCTGGCGGTAGAGGTCTTCGGTGGCGTTGGCCTGCGCGGCGAACTCCGAAGACGGCGGGTAGGCCGACGGGACCGCGGCGTGCGTCTCGGACACTGTCTCGGACATAGAAGTGGGCCTTTCAGCTCGACTACTGTTCAGGTTTCCTGCGCGGGTGCCCGAGCCAGGCCTGCTCCGGCTAACCCGACTTGCCAGCATCACACGCAGATACTAGGATATCCTAGTAACCAAGTCGCCCCTTCTTGTGCATTCGAGGACACCCATGACCACACAGATCCCGCACTTCATCGATGGGAAGCGCATCGCAGGCCAGTCCACCCGTACCGCTGATGTCTTCAACCCCAGCACCGGTCAGGTGCAGGCGAAAGTTCCGATGGCCTCGTCGGCTGACGTCGACGCTGCGGTGGCCTCGGCCGTCGAGGCCCAAAAAGACTGGGCCGCATGGAATCCACAGCGGCGCGCGCGGGTAATGATGCGATTCATCGAGCTGGTCAGCGACCACAACGACGAGCTGGCCGAGCTGATGTCCCTTGAGCACGGCAAGACGGTGGCCGACGCGCGCGGCGACATCCAGCGCGGTATCGAGGTGATCGAGTTCTGCATCGGGATCCCGCACCTGCTCAAAGGCGAGTACAGCGAAGGCGCCGGTCCGGGCATCGACGTCTATTCGTTGCGCCAGCCCCTAGGCGTGGTCGCCGGCATCACCCCGTTCAACTTCCCGGCGATGATCCCGCTGTGGAAGGCCGGCCCGGCCCTCGCTTGCGGAAATGCGTTCGTGCTCAAGCCCAGTGAGCGTGATCCATCCGTCCCGGTGCGGCTGGCCGAGCTGTTCCTCGAGGCCGGCCTACCGGCCGGCGTGTTCCAGGTCGTGCACGGCGACAAGGAGGCCGTCGACGCCATCTTGAACCACCCCGACATCAAAGCGGTCGGCTTCGTCGGCAGCTCCGACATCGCCCACTACATCTATTCGACCGCGGCAGCGACCGGCAAGCGCTCGCAATGCTTCGGCGGCGCCAAGAACCACATGATCGTGATGCCCGACGCGGACCTCGACCAGGCCGTCGACGCGCTGATCGGCGCTGGCTATGGCAGCGCCGGCGAACGCTGCATGGCGATATCCGTCGCGGTGCCGGTCGGCGAGCAGACCGCGGATCGGTTGCGCGCCAGGCTCGTTGAGCGGATCAACAATCTACGGGTAGGCCACAGTCTTGACCCTAAGGCCGATTACGGCCCCTTGGTCACCGAGGCCGCGCTAACCCGGGTGCGCGATTACATCGGCCAGGGCGTGGCCGCCGGCGCCGATCTCGTCATCGACGGCCGCGACCGGGCCAGCGACGACCTGGCATATGGCGACGCGAGTTTGGAAGGCGGCTTCTTCATTGGGCCGACCCTGTTCGACCACGTCACTCCCGACATGTCGATCTACACCGACGAGATCTTCGGACCCGTGCTGTGCATGGTGCGGGCCCATGACTACGAGGAGGCGTTGCGGCTGCCCTCCGAGCACGAGTACGGCAACGGAGTGGCGGTCTTCACCCGCGACGGCGACACCGCCCGCGATTTCGTCTCACGGGTGCAGGTGGGCATGGTCGGTGTCAACGTGCCGATCCCGGTCCCGGTGGCCTATCACACCTTCGGCGGCTGGAAGCGCTCCGGCTTCGGTGACCTCAACCAACACGGCCCGGCGTCAATCCAGTTCTACACCAAGACCAAGACCGTCACGTCGCGGTGGCCATCCGGCATCAAGGACGGTGCCGAATTCGTCATCCCGACCATGAATTAGGGCCGGGGGCTTTATGCAGTTTCTTACCCTGAACGACGACGAACGGGTCATCACCGAGACGGCAGCCGCGTTCGCCGCCAAACGCCTTGCCCCGTACGCCCTGGAATGGGATGCCACCAACCATTTTCCGACAGACGTGTTGCGTGAGGCCGCCGAGCTCGGCATGGCGGCAATCTACTGCCGCGATGACGTCGGCGGCAGCGGGCTGCGTCGACTTGACGGGGTCCGGATTTTCGAGCAGTTGGCCATCGCCGACCCGACGACCGCCGCATTCCTATCCATCCACAACATGTGCGCGTGGATGATCGACAGCTTCGGCACCGACGAGCAACGCAAGGAATGGATTCCGCGGTTGGCGCCGATGGATGCCATCGCCAGCTACTGTCTGACCGAGCCCGGCGCCGGATCCGACGCCAGCGCATTGAGCACCCGCGCCGTCAAGCAAGGCGGCGATTACGTGCTCGACGGTGTCAAGCAGTTCATTTCGGGCGCCGGAGCCTCGGATGTCTACGTGGTGCTGGCACGAACGGGAGGCCCAGAAAAACCGGGCCCACGCGGCATATCAGCCTTCATCATCGAAAAGGGCACTCCAGGCCTGAGTTTCGGCGCGGTGGAGGAGAAGATGGGCTGGCATGCGCAACCTACCGCGCAGGTAATCCTGGAGGGGGTGCGGATACCCGCCGACGCGATGTTGGGCGGCGCGGACGGCGAGGGTGCCGGCTTCTCCATCGCGATGAACGGCCTCAACGGGGGCCGGCTCAATATCGCGGCGTGCTCGCTCGGCGGCGCGCAGGCAGCCTTCAACAAAGCGGGAGCCTATGTGCGCGAGCGGCAGGCATTCGGTTCTCCCCTGCTCGACGAGCCCACCATCCGGTTCACCCTGGCTGACATGGCCACCGGGCTTGAGGCATCGCGAATGTTGTTGTGGCGGGCCGCGAGTGCGTTAGACGACGGCGATGCCGACAGGGTCGAGCTGTGCGCGATGGCCAAACGCTATGTCACCGACACGTGCTTTGACGTCGCGGACAAGGCCCTACAACTGCACGGGGGCTATGGCTACCTGCGCGAGTACGGTCTGGAGAAGATCGTCCGCGATCTTCGCGTGCATCGGATCCTGGAAGGGACCAACGAAATCATGCGGGTGGTCATCGGCCGGGCCGAGGCCGCGCGGTTTCGCGCCACCACTTAGAAAGGCTGTCTGAGGTCCGAGATGACTGAACTTTTCACGATCGCCTTCCTAGGTTTGGGCAACATGGGCGGGCCGATGTCGGCGAATCTGATCAGCGCCGGGCACACCGTGCGCGGGTTCGACCCGGTTCCCGCGGCGGCGGCTGCCGCGTCCGCCAACGGCGCCACCGTATTCGACAGCACTGCCGACGCCGTCACCGAGGCCGACGTGGTCATCACTATGCTGCCGAACGGAGACATCGTCAGGCGCTGCTATGCCGAGGTGCTACCTGCCGCGCGAGCCGGTGCGCTGTTCATCGACAGTTCCACCATCTCGGTCGACGACGCCCGCGAGGTGCACTCGCTGGCGGAATCGCACGGGGTTTCCCAGCTGGACGCGCCGGTTTCGGGCGGGGTGAAGGGTGCCGTCGCCGGGACGCTGGCGTTCATGGTGGGCGGCGATGAGTCCGCGGTGCAGCGAGCACGGCCGGTGCTGGAACCGATGGCGGGCAAGATCATTCACTGCGGCGCGGCCGGGGCCGGTCAGGCCGCCAAGGTGTGCAACAACATGGTGCTGGCGGTGCAACAGATCGCGATCGGCGAGGCGTTCGTGCTGGCCGAAAAGCTCGGGCTGACGGCGCAGTCATTGTTCGACGTCATCACCGGCGCAACCGGCAATTGCTGGGCGGTGCACACCAATTGCCCGGTGCCGGGCCCGGTCCCGACGTCACCGGCCAACAACGACTTCAAGCCGGGCTTCGCGACCGCGCTGATGAACAAAGACCTGGGCTTGGCGATGGATGCGGTGACGTCAACCGGCTCGGCGGCGCCGCTGGGCAGCCACGCCGCAGAAATCTACGCCAAGTTCGCCGCCGACCACGCCGACAAGGACTTCAGCGCGGTGATCGAGGCGCTGCGCGGCAACTGAGTCAGAAGTCCCCGGCGTTGCGCCGCAATGCATCGATCGACAGCACCAGGGCCTGCGATTCGCCAGCAGCCATTCCGATGTCGGCGAACACCTGCTCGTTGAGCGTGACGGTGGCGTCTTCGACCGTGGAGCGGCCGAGGTCGGTGATCTGCACCAACGTCGTGCGCCTGTCGGTGGGGTGCGCAACCCGCTGCACCAGCCCGTCGGCCTCCAGCCGGCGGATCGCATGGGTCACGCTGGTGACGTGAACCTGCAGCCGGTCGGACGCCTTGGTGATCGGCAACGCGCCGCTGCGGCTGAACGCCAGCAGCCGCAGCAACTCGAAGCGGGAAAAACTCAAGTCGTAGGGACGCAGCGCAGTCTCGACGCGAGCGAGCAGGATCTGATGCGCACGCATCACCGATGTCACCGCGACCATGCCCTGCGAAACATCGCCCCACCCGGCACGCTCCCAGTTGGCCCGTGCCGCGGCGATCGGGTCGCGTTTAGCAGGACGCGCGTCGGATCGCTTGTCCGGAGTAGAGGCAGCCACGCCTTTTCTTACCGCACTTGCGGCCAACGCGGCATGCCTACCCTGACCGTCCGTGCAGGGCGAGGCGCAACGTTGGTTCCGTCGCTAGCCCGCCCCTGCCCGTTCTGGACAACGTGGTGGACGCGCTAGGGGCAGGATGCGTACGTGCCAGAACCGGCAACACCCTCCCAGATCAGGCCGCGCGAAAAATCGAGGCTAACGCTACGAATCCGCGCTCACATAGTCCCAGGCGGACCGCTTCCGGCATGCAGCTGCCGAATCGAGCAGACGCTTACGCCGGTGGCTTCCACCACTCCATCGACTCTAATTTCACAGTGTGTACCGACCGGATTGGCATTCGCGTACTTGTAAACCGCCACCATGTAGGCCCACTGAGTCGGGTCGTCCATAGTGGTCTCACGCGTCCAGATCTCACCGGGCGACAAAAACAAATTGGAATCGCCGCCACGGGGAGGACTTTGCTGATCGACCGGTTCATTAGCTACGTAGCTGACACTGAAGCCGTTCGGGGCCGGGCTATCCACCCACAGGGTGTAGGTGACGGTGTGTGCCCCGGCGTTAGCGGCAGGGGCCGCAATTAGTCCCGCGGCGGTTATGGCGGTGGCACCGATTGTCTTGACGTGCCTCATTATGCGATTTCCTCTTTATTCTTTATGGTGCTGGTGCTGGTGGTGGTGTCAGGTCGCCGAGAACGGCTTCGGCGATGGGTAGGACGACAATTGGAGCGACAGTATTAACAACGTCTTCGGCGGCTTTTTCGCCCGGGATGGGCTGCGTGAACACCAACTGAGGTTCCACCTCTGATTGTGCTAACGAATCTATGACGGCGGCGATGTTATGGGATTGCTCAAGCGGGCCGACGGGGGAAATGCTGGTGGCTCCGGTAACGGGGTCGGTGGTGACAAAGGGGAGTGCGTAGTTGAGGCCGGGGGCGTTGGGTAGGCCGTTGACTACTGGTATTTCGCGTTGTAGGGCGGTGGCAAATTCGCCTTCGATGAAGTAGTGCTGGACTTGTCCGTCGGCGGCTTGAGCGAAGGTTGCTTGGGGGTCCATTCCGAGACTTTGCAGGTAGCCGGGCGACAGCCCTTGGGCTTCGAAGGTGATGGCGGTGGTGCCGTTGTTGAGGGCCCCGGCGGCGGCTTCTCCACCGCCCATGGAATGTCCCGTGGCGGCGACGTTTCCGGCTCCGAAGTTGTTGAGCAGGCCGCTCATGACCTGGACAGCCATCTGGTATTGGGGTGGGTTGCCGCCGACTTCCTCAACAACCACCGCAGCGTCATCGAACTGGTTTTCGGCCCCGGCAAACGTGCCCACATAGTGCCCAGCGCAGTCGGTGAGCACGCCGACGTGCACACCGGAGGCCATGTTGTCCGGGTTGATCCCGGTGAGCTGCTCCACCTGCGCCGAACTGAGCTGCGACCAGCCTGCGGGCAGAGGATGGGCCGGATCGTAAACGCGTTGTACCAGCTGCGCCATGGTCAACGCATTGTTGGCGTTCGGCCTTGTGGGGTCGGGGGCGTTGGTGATTTGCCCCGACCATGAATCCGGTGGTGGTGGCTTCGGTAGTCCTTGGCTGGCGGTCTGGGTGGCGCCTTGCTGTCCGGCTTGTTGGGTGACCTGGCTGACAGCTTGGTCTGGGGCCCGGTATCCGGAGTTGGCGCCGCTTTGATAATCCGGCAACTGATTGGGCATGCCCGGCGGCTGAAAACCGGAGGTATCCGGACCGTAGGAGCCTTGCCCGTTGCCGCCGCCTCCGCAGCCATCACCACACGGGTCAGCCACCGCCACCGCCATCCCGAGTGACAATGTACCCGTGCGGGGTAGATAGGAGGATAAGGTGGCCAGGCCGAATGCGGTGGCCGAGAACAATGCGATCGCTAACACCCTCTTCCCCCAAGACGACGTTTTCCCCGAAGACAACGTTGCCAGCAGTATTGCGGTCACACCAGTTTTCAAATACCCATGCGTTGCCAGTTCGCACCGCGCAAACTTTCGGCGGTCTCTTTCGATGGCCATGCGGTGAGATTAATGCCGGTGGACAAAGCGCCTGCTCACAATCGACACATTGTTACCGACGCGGGGACCTGAGCGCCCGCATTGGCGGGTGGTGTGCGTGCTCAGCGCGCCAGAATCAGGGTGGGCAGCAACATGGCTCGGTACCCTGAACCGGCCTGACCAGCGGCAGCAAAAATGTACGAAGAATGCACGCAGGATGCTGGCGGACTGCAGAAATACCCTCTGAGCTGCTAAAACTGGTTGTCCCAGGCAGGGCGTCTAGCTGCACAGGGCGCCGTCATGAACGAGGGTGGGCGGCGGCCACCGGTGTGGGAGCGGCCGGCGCGGACGTGGCGCGCCGATCGCGCAGAAACAACCGGTCGGGGTCGTAGGCGCGCAGAACATCAAGTTCGGCCGGGTTGGGCGCCGGCTCGAGGATCAGCCGTGGTGCCACCGTGTAGCCGAACCCGGTGCGGCGCTGAATTTCGCCGAGCGCGGCTTGCGGATCATGACCAGCCGCCGGTAACAGCGCGGTCAGTTCAAACGGTGAGTCGCCTTCGGCGCGCTCGAACACGCACAGGTCAGTCACGATGGTGCGCACCCGTTGTCCCGGCGAGGTTACGTAGGGCACCGCCTCGACGAGCCGTTCGCGCTGATGTGACACGGTGACGATGACCTCGTCAGCCGCGCTGAGCACGTCATTGGCGCCCCCGGAGCCGACGATGAACTTACCGTCGTCGGCGTAGGTCGAGTTGATCGCCCCGGTGCCGTCGATCTGGCCCGCTCCGACCAGGCCGATGCACTTTGTTGCCGGACCCGAGACATAGGTGCCCAACACGCTCATCACGTCGGTAAGCAGTTTGTTGCTGGGAACGTTTTGCCCGGCGAAGATGAACGGCTCCCCGGGGCCGGGGGTGTAGCCGAACAAGCCGATCTCGGCCATGAGCTCAATGTCCACACCTGCCTCGTGCAACCGGCGCGCGCCCAGCCAGGCGGCCAGATTGGCCAGACCGACGCCGGCGAGAATGGCATGGTGTCCGCGCACGCGCACAGCTTGTTCGAGCCGTCGCGCGGTGACGACAACTTGGGTCTCAAGAGCGCTCGGGCTGCTATCGGTCGGCACCCGGACAACGGTCTGCCCGCCCGGCGTGCTGCGGCGCAAACCCGCTAGCCGTTGACCACCCAGCTTGGTCAGGTACCGCTCGTGGCCTGGCAGCGCCAATATCCACTCGGTGATGTAGTCGCGAAACGACTCCGGGGTTTTGGCGGCCTTGAGCGTCGCGGCCATGAACTCGGCGTCCTCGGTGTAGCTGTCGATGCCCGCGATGCCTGGATTGTTGAACCCGTACGGATGGGCGCCATAACGCGCTTCGCAGACCGCGCGCACGACGTGGCCGGGGATGCGGGTCAAGGTGTTATGTGCACGAATCTCCTCGGTGGACACCACCTTTTCCACCGTCGCAATGACACCGCCGCTGGCCGCGAGCGCTCCGACCTGCCCTTCGCCGTAAGGCGCGGCGAGCACGATGTTGCCGAACTCATCGGCGGCGGCGCCGTGCACGAGCACCACATCGGGGCGCAGGGCGCTGACCAGACACGTCGAACCACCCGCATCGCCGGGGACATCGATGAGTTCGCCGCGCCGAGCCGCCTCATCGCCCATCGAGCTGCCCCGCATCGATTGCACAGGGAAATGCGAGACACCCAACGCGGCGGCGGTGAGCCGCGCGATCAACGCCCACAGCGACCAGTGCTCGATCTCGACGCGGCCCTCGGCGATGGCGCGCACCAGTGCCGGGTTGGGCCGGGCCACCGGGTAATTCTCCCCGGCGAAGGAGACGATGAGTTTGCGCACCAGCCCCAGCTCGATCAAAGCATGCTGAAGATTGACCAAGCCCGCTGAAACGATGGTGAATTCGGGATTGCGACCGGCGAAGCGGCGAGTCAGCTCCTGCAGTGCCGCGTTGGGCCGCGCGTCGGAATAGCCGATGTGCACGGTCGCACCGGGGCGCACGAAACGCTCGATTGCTTCACCCAGATCCAGCAGCTTCGACGTTCCTTCGTTGACCGGCAGGTCGAAATGAACCTCGCGGCTGCCACCGCGTGCGGTCACGACGTCATCGTCAATCCGCCACTGACGCTGAGGGTCTGGCCGGTGATGTAGCTGGCAGCGTCGGATGCCAAAAACACGATGGGCCCGGCCTGCTCGGCCGCAGTGCCCATCCGCTTCAACGGCACCGCCTTGATCATCTTTGCGATGACGTGCTGATCGGACTGCGCGCGAAGCAGCGGCGTGTCGGTGGGTCCGGGCGAGATCGCATTGATGCGGATACCGTCGCGGGCGATCTCGCGCGCCAACGACTTAACGAACCCGATCACACCGGCCTTGGCCGCAGCATAGACGGTCTCACCCATGGTGCCGACCTTGCCGGCGTCGGAGCTGGTGAGCACAATCGACCCGGATTTCTGCTCGCTGAACACGCGTAAGGCCGCGCGGCACAAAAAGATTGAGCCCATCAGGTTGATATCAACGATCTTGCGCCAGTAGGCCTCATCTTCCTGGGCGAAAAATGTTGTGTCCGACCACCCCACGGTGCTGGTCACCATGTCCAGGCGGCCGTGCGCCTCGAGGGCCTCGCTGATCAACAGATCGACCTGTTCGGGACGGGTGATGTCGCAGACGTGTTCGGACACTTTCGCTCCTGACGAGCGCACAATCTCCGCGGTTTCTGCGGCTCCCGACTTCTTGACGTCGGCGACGGCCACGCTGGCTCCTTGGGCGGCGAATAGTTCAGCGGTGGCGCGGCCGATGCCGCTTCCGCCGCCGACGACGATGGCCACTTTGTCGTTGCAATTCACTTCGTTACCTTCCTCAGGGTTATTTCCGGAACTGCGCGAAGTCGGGGGCACGCTTTTGCAGGAATGCCTGTGTGCCCTCATGGAACTCCGCGGTGCCGTGGATGAAATTGATCATCTGCTGTCCGTGCTGCACCGACGGCCACAACTGGTCGGTTTCAAAGTTCAGTGAGATCTTGGCGACCCGCAGTGCCTGCGGGCTCAGCGCCAACAGCTGCTGACACCACTCATCGACGGCCTTATCGAGTTCTTCGGCGGGAACAACCTTGTTGATCAGGCCCATTTCCACCGCCTCAGGAGCCGGAATCCGTTGGCAGAGCATCACGATCTCACGCGCGCGCCGCTCGCCGACAATGCGCGGAAGCAGCTGGGTGCCCCACCACACCGGCACGCTGCCCATCTTCGGCCCCGCCTGCCCGAACTTGGAGTCCTCGGAGGCGATGGTCAAATCGCACAACATCTGCAACTCGTTGCCGCCGCCGACGGCATATCCCTTGACCCGCGCGATGATCGGCTTGCCGCAGCCGCGCATGATCAGCGACAGACTGCTGGTGCGTCGATTCATTCGTGCCGCCCCGACCGGGTCGGAGGCGTCTTCCCACGCGATATCACCGCCCGAGCAGAATGCTTTCTCGCCCGCCCCGGTCAACACGATGACGCCGACAGTGGGGTCGGCCTCGGCGGCCGAAAACGCCGCGATCAGGTCGTCGAGTGTTTCCTCCCGGAAGGCGTTGTACTTCTCCGGCCGGTTGATCGTGATCCGCGCGACGCCGTCGGCGGCCTCGTACAACACATCGGTCAGGTCCATGGGTGTTCTCTCCTATGAGCTCAACGGGTCAACTTAGAAAACAGGGGTGGTGCGCGACCGGAACGCGTCGAAACCGGTCCTGGCGTCCTGGGAGGCCATGTGATCGACGGCCAGGTGGCGCTCGGCAGCGATCGCATCAGTCAGTGGCCGGCCGGCACCCACGTGCACCGCGGCTTTGATCGCCGCGTTGCCCGCGCGGCTCTTGCGGCCCAACGTCTCTGCCATGCGCTGGGCTTCATCGAAGATGTCGTCGTCGTCGACGACACGGTTGGCCAGGCCCAACGCCAGCGCGGTGGCAGCGTCGATGGCCTCCCCGGTCATCAGGAGCCACTTAGCCACCCGGGGCGCCACCAGCCGCGGCAGTCGCTGGGTGGAACCGCCGGCGGGAAAGAGCCCGAAATTGGCGTGCTGGTCGCCCAGCAGCGCGCCACGCCCCAGCACCACGAAGTCACATGCCTGGGTCAGTTCAAGCCCGCCCGCGTAGGCGAACCCGTGCACCGCGGCGATGGAGGGCACCGGGCTGTCCTGCAGCATGAGCAGCGACTCGTGCCAGTGGTCGAGAAACTCGCTGAATCGGGTTTTGTCGCCCACCAGTGCCGAGACCTCGCCGAGATCACCGCCGGCAGAAAAAGCGCGTCCGGCACCGCGCAGAATCAGCGCGCGAACCAACGGATTGTCCTCGATGCCCGCCAGAGCGGTGCGAATGCCGTTCAGCACAGCCGAATCGATCGCGTTGAGCTTGTCCGGGCGGTTGATCGTCACGGTGGCCACCGACGACGTGATCTCGAGCAGGACCCGCCCCTCACAGCTGTTCTTGACCTCTTCGGCCAGCGGCAGCCACACCAGATCTTGCGTCATCGCGCCAATTCCCCGAAGTAGGTCCGCGCGATGACCATGCGCAGAATCTGATTGGTGCCCTCATAGATCTGATTGATCTTGGCGTCACGCATGAGCATCTCGACCGGAAAGTCGCGAACGTAGCCGGCGCCGCCGTGGACCTGGACGCCCGCCGAGGCCACACTCATCGCGACATCGGACGCATAGGTCTTGGCGATCGCCGCCAACCGTGACGCATCGGGATGCTGCTCGGTGAAGGCGCGTACCGCGTCGTAAACCATGGCGCGTGAGGTGTATACCCCGATCGCCATGTCGGCGATGAGGAACTGCACCCCTTGGTAGGCGGCGATCTCCTTGCCGAATTGTTTGCGTTCGCCGGCATAGCGGGTCGCGGCGTCGAGCGCACCCTGCGAAATGCCCAGAGACATCGCTGCAACGCCGAGCCGCCCCTCATCGAATCCGCGCATCAGGTAGCTGAATCCGCGCTCGGAGTCTCCGATGAGGTGGTCGGCAGGCACTCGCACGTCATCGAACTGCATTTCCGCGGTCGCCGACCCGTGCAGGCCCATCTTCTTCTCCCAGCGCGCCGCGGTGACTCCGGTGCGGTCGGCTTCCACCGCGAACAGCGACAGTCCGCGCGGACCGGGTCCACCGGTACGTGCCAGCACCGTATAGAAATCGGCGAAGCCCCCGTTGGTGATGAATCGTTTGGTGCCGTTGATGATCCAGCTCTCACCATCCTTTCGGGCCTTGGTGGTGATGCTGCCCAGATCTGAGCCGTGGTCGGGTTCGGTGACCGCGATGGCGCCCAGCATCTGACCGGCCGCCGCGGCCTGCAATAGCGGACGAACCCACTGCGCTTCGCCGTCACCGGTGGCGTGCAGGGCGATGAGCTTGGTGGCCAGCCAGTGTGCGGTCAGATATGTACACGCACTCGGATAGACGCGGGCAAGCTCTTCTAAGACGATGCACTGATACCCGATGTCGCTTTCGATGCCGCCGTAATCCTCCGGCACCACGAGCCCAAAAAATCCCGCGTCGGCCAAGATCTGCTGGATCTCGGGGCTAAACGTCGCCCGCTCCTCGGTCTCCTCGATCAACGGTGAGATCTTGTGCTCGGCGATATCGCGTGTCAAAGAGGCAAGATCGCGCAGGTCGTCGCTGAGGTCTGATTGCTGCATCAGTTCGCCACCCTTGCAAAAACCGGCGCCAACACGCGACGATCACCGGTTCCGATCCACTCCACATTCATCTGGACCCGATCCCCGTGCCGCGGCGGGGCTTCACCTTCGGTACAGGCGATTTGAGCGAAAAAGCGCGCCCCTTCGTCGAGGTCGACGTATCCAGCCCAAAAGGGGGCATCAAATCCCTGAGGAGGTATCAGGATGTTCACCGCCTCATAGATCGTGCCGGCGCCCGACAGCCCCGCCTGGTCACAGGGCGTGGAGTCATTCGGGCACCACCGCCGTTGCGGCACCCTGACATCCCCGCAACGCGGACAAACGCTGGCACGCAACTGGTATTGCGAATCGGGGCCGCGCAGCAGTAACGAAGCGCCCAGTGACAGCTCTCCCAGCTCGGTCATCCGTGGCTCTACCGCACTGCCAGAATCGTGACGCCCGACGTGGCGAAGTCCCCCTCGTGGAAACCACCGGAGATGTGCGCCAACGCAGTTCGGGCGTCGGCGACCTGACGTTCTCCCGCGCGGCCGGTGAGCTGATCGCACAGCTCGACGATCTGTGCGACGCCGGTCGCGCCCAGCGGGTGGCCCCGGTTGAGCAGACCTCCGCCCGTGTTGACCGGAATACGCCCGCCCAACGCTGTTTCGCCTGCTTCGACGAGCTTGCCTCCACTGCCCGGTTCACAGAACCCCAAGTCCTCATAGTGGATGATCTCGGCGACCGAAAATGAGTCATGCACCTCTGCGACATCGATGTCTGAGGGCCCGAGTTCGGCGAGCTCGTAGGCGCGTGCCGACGTGGACTTGTCCAGCGAGAAGGACGTCATATCGCGGTCCTGCTTTTGGTAGTAACCGCTGCCGATCACCGATGCGGCCACGCGCACAGTCGGCTCCAGGCCCAGCTTTTCGGCGCCGGCCTCGTTGACCAACACCGCCGCCGCGGCGCCGTCGCCGGTCGGGCAGCAGTCCAACAGATGCAGCGGCCACACCACCCCTTTGGAACCCAACACGTCATCGACGGTGATTGGGTCGCGGTACTGAGCCTTCGGATTGTATTGTGCCGCTGCGCGATTCTTGACCGCAACCGAGGCGATCTGCTCCCGCGTGGTGCCGTAGGTCTCCATGTGCCGGCGCGCGGCCATCGCATAGTAGGCCGGCGGAGTAAAGCCCTGTTCGCCTTCCAGCGCCATCCCGTCGGACGTCAGGGGGCGCCCGGCGCCCTCTCGCGACGACATCTTCTCCACCCCGACGACCAGGGCGACGTCATGGGCGCCCGAGGCCAGTGCCATGTGCGCGATATTGAATGCCACCGCGCCGGAGGCGCAAAACGCCTTCTCGTTGTAAACGGCCACACCTTCGATGCCCAGATCCCAACCGATCAGCTGCCCGACCCCGCTTTCGCGGGCGTGCAGCATCCCGCTGCGCGCCGACCCGCATGCGATCATCTCGATGGCGTGCGGATCAACTCCGGCGTCGGCCAGCGCCTCGCGCCCGGCCTGGCTCCCTAGGCTTGCCAGGGTGGAGTCGCGGAACTTGCCGAATGGTGTCATTCCCACGCCGGCGAGGTAAGTGGTCATCGATCGCCTCCCTTTTACGGATACTGTATACGGTCTACGAGCACGTGGGAATGCCTACGTGCATGGACATCACACCGTCACAGGAGCCGATCCACCACCGCTGCCGCGGGCGGCCGCCAGCTGCTTGCGGGCCCGGGCGTGGTCCCTGGGTGAGTTGACCGATTCGCATCCCAACAGCCGCGTGCCCGCATAGCAGTACACCGAGAACTTGTTGGGCTCGGTGTGCACGATCTCGGTGCGGTCGTAACCGGCTGTTAGACCGGCCATTTGGAGCTTGCGGCCGTGCTGTTCGGTCCAAAACCATGGAACGACGTCATAGGGTGGCACTGGTTCGCCGGCGAGCAACGCCGCGACGTGGCGCCCGTGGTCGCTGGCGTTCTGCACCGATTCCAGCCGAATCCCCGACTGCTTGCCCGCGGCGTGAGGGAACCGGGCGCAGTCGCCGATCGCCGAGATGTGCGGGTCTGTGGTGCGCAACTGTGCGTCCACCACGACCCCGTCGCTGGTCGCCAGGCCCGCTTGGGCGGCCAGTTCGTCGTTGGGCACCACACCCACACCGGCCACCACCACATCGGCGGCCACGCTCGAGTGCCCGTCGTACAGCTCGAGCCGATCCACCACCCGTTGCACCGAGGACACCGTGCTCGACAGCCGCACCTGGACGCCGGCGGCGGTGTGAAGATCATGGAAGTACTCTGCGATCGGCGCTGACACGGCGCGTCCCATCAAGCGTTCCGCGACCTCAAAAACAACGACGTCCTTTCCAGCGCAGGCGGCCATCGAGGCGACCTCCAACCCGATAAATCCGCCGCCGATGATCACCACCCGTTTGCCCGCGGCGATACGCTCGCGCAGATCGATGCCGTGATCGGCGGTGTGCAGGTAACAGACCGATTCCGGGCCCAGGCCCGACAACGCCTCGAGCCGCAATGGCCGCGGACGCGCACCGGTCGCCAGCACCAGGTGGTCATAGCTCACCGGCGGGCGGCCATCGAGTTGCACCGCGCGCTGCGCCCGGTCGATGCCCACCACGCGATGGCCCAGAGCCAAGCCGATGCCGTGATCGTCGTAGAAGGCGCGCGGCCGAAAGTAGGCGTCCTCAAGCGTTTCCGCGCCGGCCAGGACCTTTTTGCTGAGCGGCGGACGTTGGTAGGGCAACCTCTGGTCGGCATCGATGAGCGTCAGCTCGCCGTCCCATCCCAGCGTGCGCAGCGTGGCGCACACCGTGAAGCCGGCGTGCCCTGCGCCGATGATCGCGACCCGGCGCACGCTCACAACGCCTGCTCTTCTGGCAGGTGGACGACGATGCCGTCCAGCTCGTCGCTGGCTTCCAGCTGGCATGACAGCCGACTGGTGGGCTTTCGTTCTGAAGCGGTGTCCTCCAGCATGGCGTCCTCGTCGTCGGACATCGGCGGGAGGAGGTCGAGGTCCTTGGCGTCGACGTAAACGTGACAGGTTGCACACATGGCCTGCCCACCACATTCGCCGAGAATGCCTGCCACGCCTTGTGATTGAGCTCCGAGCATCAACGATTTACCGGTCGCGATGTCAAATGTTTCACGCGCACCATCAGGTTGAACGTAGGTCACCTTCGGCATGCCGGTCGCCTCTCATCGTCATTGACGGCATGGGATCACATCACCCAGACTACTGTATACGGTATACCATTTTGCGTTACGCTGCAACCGTGCCAACAAACATGCCGGCACCCTGGTTAGTCGAATTGGACGCCGTGCGCGGTCAGGTGTTCCACCAGGCCACGTCCCGACACTGTCACGTGCTCAGTCATGCACTTTCCTGCCGCCTTGTGTTTTCCGGCACGCATCGCGGCCAGGATCCGCGCGTGATCGGCGTTGGAAGTGACGTTCCACTCGGGAACCTGTTCGAGGAAGTCGCGGGGCAAGTCGACCGAGACCTTGCGCAGCGCCAAGATGAGTTTCCGCGAACCCGACATGTGGTTGATCTTGCTGTGAAAGCTCCAGTTGAGCTCCACCATGGCGCTTTGATGGTTGCCCTGGGCGGCCTCGAGCATCGCCTCGTGAAGCCGCTCCAGCGAGTCCAAATCGGTCGCTGACGCCCGTTGGGATGCGCGTTCTGTGGCCATTCCGGTCAGGACACCCTCGATGGTGAAGGCGTCCAAAAGGTCTTGCTTGCTCAGCGGCGCGACCACGATGTGGCGGGCGCTGTCCAGCGTCATCAGGCCCTCTTGCACCAGCTCGCGCAGTGCGTCGCGCACCGGCATGCGGCTGGTTCCGAACCGTTCGCACAACTGTTGCTGTGAAACTTGTGTTCCCGGCGAGAGAACGCCCAGCAGGATCTCGCGCCGAAGCGTGTCGGCGATTTGATTCCCGAGTGGATCTCGCTGCAGGGGGGTCGACGACAAGGCATCCAGGCCTGCATTAACGCTCACCGAAGTCCTCCTGTTGCGAGCCGCGGAACGCCGTTTCCGTGCCTGCTTAGGCTCCTTATGTTCTTCGTCTTGTATACCATATCCCTGCTCGGGGTGCCGGTCGCCGCGCTGGCCAGTGACCGGCTGCCCGTTTGCCAGCAGGGCTCGAAGCTCTGCTTTTTTGACCTTGCCGGTCGCGGTCAGGGGAAGCGCCTCGACGAGGTGGAGCCGTTCGGGAAGCTTGAATTTCGCCGCTCCGCGTTGGCGTAGGAAGGAACACAAATCCTCCAGCGTGGGCGCGGCGGCCCCGATCGCCGGCACCACCACTGCGCAGCATCGCTCGCCGAGCCGGTCGTCGGGGTAACCAACGACAGCGACGGCCGCGATGCCGGGATGGTCGGTTAGCAGGTCTTCGATTTCACGAGCGCTGATGTTCTCGCCGCCGCGGATGACGATGTCCTTAACGCGGCCCGTCACCCGTATTCGCCCGTCGCGGTCCATGGTCGCCAGATCGCCGAACCGGTACCAGGAACCCCGGAATGCCCGCTGGGTGAGCGCCGGATCTCCCAGATAGCCCAGGAACGTGTTGGGGCCGCGGCTGGTGATCTCGCCTTCGACTCCCGCCGCGACCCCGGTGCCATCTTGATCGACGATGGCGATTTTTACACCGTCTAGCGCGATCCCGTCGGTGGCCAGTTGCTCATCGCTGTCCTGCGGTCGCGTGCAGGTGGCGACATAGGTCTCGCTGGCACCGAACACCGACAACAGTTGTGCCCCGAACGCGCGGCGCACATCGCCGACCAGATGTCGTGGAATGGGAGCTCCGCCCGAGCAGATGTAGCGCAGCGACTCCCCCCGGCCGGCGTCGGTTTCGCGCGCGGCGATCAGGTCCACGATGAACGGTGTCGCCGCCAGCGTGTAGGTGCACTGGTGTTTGTCGATCAGGCTCAGCGCGATCTGCGGGTCCCAGCGGTCCTGCAGGATCAGCGGTGCACACGAAAACAGCGCCGCGCGCAGTCCCCACTGAAGGCCTGATGCATGACATACCGGAGAGGGCATAAACACACAATCCGACGCCGTCAAACTCAGCACCGATCCGACGTAGGCACGCAGCCCGAACATCGTGCTTTGGTGGGTGTGGATGACACCCTTGGGCGCCGACTCGGTCCCCGACGTGAACGTGACTGTATCCCAATCGCGGGCATCGCGAATGCCGGGGAACACGGCCTCGCCGTCGACGGACACCGACAAGATCTGCTCGAAAGACGCGGCCCCATCGTTGGTTTGGGGCGCGCGCACGGCGATGACGTCGAGCACCGAGGCGACACCGTCGGCTGCTGCCCGGCACAGCTCGACAGGTGACTCCCGATAATGTGACTGGGCGGCGAACACCATGCGGCTCTGGCTCGTCTGCAAGATGTGGCGGTAGTCGGGGACGCCTACGCGCGGTAGTACCGGATTCAGCACTGCCCCAAGCAGACCGACAGCGGTGTGAATGACGACGAACTCCCACCAGTTCGGTAGTGCCACCGTTACGACATCGCCGGTGTCGATGCCGCGACGCGCCATGTAGTCGGCCACGCCTCGGGCCGCGCCCAGCATCTGCGCGCGGGTCAGGGCAGCCTGCTCGTCAGCTACGCACAGCGCCGATGGCTGCCCGTCGGCACTGGCCAAAAATAGGTCCAGCCACGTCGCCGATGTCCAATAGCCGTGTTCCTCGAACTCGGCGCGGATGGCATCGTCAACCCACGTTGTGAAGTCTGCGCGGTTCGTGGACATCAACTGATCCGATCAAGGTACGGTTCGGGCGTGTCGTTGCTGGCGAATCGATGCCCGCCGACATCACGTCGACACCGGCAGTCCGATGCATGTCGCTTCACCGGCTTGCACACCCCACAGCTCGTGGGTTTCGCCGAAATCTGAGAACAGGATCGTTTTCTCGCCGAGCCGACGCCCATCCAAAGAGACTGCCCCCGAACCGATCCAGAAGATGTACGTGCGTTCGGCCGACAGCGGCAATAGCGAACCCTCAGACCAGCGGTAGGTGACGATGTTGAGGTCCTCGGCGGTGAAATGCCCGAGATCTTTGACACTGAGGTCCTCGGACCTACGCTGCCACGCGAATCCGTCGGGCCGCATCAAAATCGGTTGTTGATACTTCGGTGAGGGGATGATCAGAGGTTTGCCGTTGACCGACTCCCACACGGCGTTGGTACCGTCCTTGCGCACCTGCTGACCATCATCGCCGGTATAGACGTAAAACCCGTCCTTGAACTCTCCGGTTTTGGCCAATTCAGCATAGGCGGCATCCGACTGCTCGCGGGTGACCCAATCCGGACTCCATTGCAGGAGAAGGATTTCCGCGGCTTCGAACCGTTCGGGTCCGTAGTAGGCACCGGCCGGAAAAAACGTCGCGTCGCCGGGGCCGGCGATCTGTTCATAGCCGTAGTCGGTTTCACCGGACAAGGTCAGCCGGATCTGGTCGAAGTTGTGCCGGTGCCGCGGCGCCGTGAACACACCATGGCCGCCGTGATATTTGACAAGATCGGAGGTGTACCCCACGCCGGGGGCCAGTTCGGCTTCGCGGATGAACTTGCGCGAGATCTTGCCAGTGCGAGTGTTGGCCTTGACCGGATCCCAGGCCATCGCGGCGGTGTCTAAAACGAACATGTTGTGTTCCTCCTAGTGGCGAGGTGAGTGGGATGAAACCGTCGGTGCGGCACCGTCGGGTCGGCTCAACAGGGCGGCTCGCGCTTGACGGGTGTGGGCGACGCCGGCGTCGAGGTAGCCCAGGTCCGAACCCATGGTGACGATCTGAGCGCCGCGCGTGATCCACGTCGCGGCGGCCTGCTCGTTTGCGGTGAACAGGCCAAATGGAACCTGATGCCCACGGCACGCCTCGGCGATGGCCATGACCGCTTGCAGCACTGCCGGATTGGCCAAATCGTGCAAATATCCCATCGACACCGCCAGGTCTGCGGTGCCGATAAAAACCGCCGACAAGTTCTCGGTGGTGAGGATCGCGTCAAGGTCGTCCAAGGCCTCCGCGTGTTCGATCATGGCGATGACCGTGATCTCCTCATTGGCTCGCGCCAGGTAGTCGGCGCGGTCGCCATATAGCCGGCTGGCCCGGCGGGGTCCGAAGCCTCGAATACCTTTGGGAGGGTAGAAACATGAGTTCACCGCGAGCCTGCATTGCGCGCGCGAACGCACACCGGGCACCAAGACTCCTTCAGCGCCGAGGTCTAGGGCCTGACCGATCAGCGTGGGATCGTTGTCGGCCACCCGCACGATCACGGCCGCCTCGGTGGTGTGCAGCGCGGTCAAGACGGTCTGCAGTTGGGCCGCGCTCATCGCGGAGTGCTCGGTGTCAATGAGCAGCACGTCCACGCCGCCGGCGCCCATGACTTCGGCGGTGAACGAGTCGGGGATCGTGATGAAGCTGGCCACCGAGGCCATGCCGCCGCGCAGCCGTCTCAGCAATGGGTTGTCACGCATCGCGCATTCCGTCCTTTCCCTTACACGCGCTGAGGATCGATACGGACATCGAGCAAGATCGGTCCGGCAGCGAAATCCAGCTTGTCCAAAGCATCCTCGAGTTCTGCGTTGTTGCGAACGGTGGCGGCTTGCGCACCGATGGCCGAGGCGATCGGCCCGAACTCGGGCCAGTCGAAGGTGGTGCACGCCGGGTCCATGCCCCGGTTGGCCAGATGCACATACTCCGCGCCGTAGGCGCTGTCGTTGAGCAGCAGCACGGTGATGTTGCGTCGCTGCATGACCGCGGTCACCAGTTCGGACAGGCCACCCTCGGCGAATCCACCGTCACCGCACGCCAAGAGCACTGGGTGTTCGGGGGCGGCGTAGGACGCACCCAGCGCGGTGGCCATACCCAGCCCGA
The DNA here is from genome assembly GCA_963751315.1 of uncultured Actinomycetota bacterium. Lineage (GTDB taxonomy): Bacteria > Actinomycetota > Actinomycetes > Mycobacteriales > Mycobacteriaceae > Mycobacterium. The sequence goes on from CAVVUH010000010.1 coordinate 374,091, forward strand.
TCGACCCGAAATTGACCGCGTGCACATAGCGCGACGGGTGCTCGACGTGCAGGGCGACAAACGCGTGTTTGATGAATCGTCCGTTGTCGGTGACGAGAACGCGGTCACCCGGCACAGCGCCGTCGACCAGACGTAACGCGGTGTGGATGTCGATGGTGTCGTCGGTGCCCCGGTCGGCGGTATCGGCGGTGCGCGCGGCGATTCTTTGGGTCGCCCGATCGATGAACGTGCTGGCGGGTATCTCTGCTTCGTCCAACAGCCGCACAAACTCTCGCGCCGCGCTGGCGGCATCCGCCGTCACGGCGACGGTGACGCGGCTGAAGCGATTGAGACGAGTGCGGTCGACATCGATGTGCACGATCCGTTTGCCGTCAAGCAAGGCGCCCTCCGCGGTGGTCCACTGATTGAGCCCGGCGCCGAACGCGATCACGCAATCCGCTTGGCCGATGACATCGAGCGCGGCGTCATCGGCCAGGGTGCCGAAAATTCCGATATTCCCCCCAACCCCGCAGAACAGATCTTTTCCGCGCAGCGTGGTGGCCACCGGCGCGCCGATGCGTTCGGCCAGCTCTAACACAGCCGCCGTGGCGTCAGCGCTTCGTGCTCCCCGCCCGGCCAGCACCAGCGGCCGGTCGCAGGAGGCGATCACACCAACGGCCTCTTCCACGGCTTCCTGGTCAGGCGCTACCGTCGTCGCCGGCGTTGGAGTGCCCACGATTGGTCGGTAATCGACGCTGTCCCACTCGATGTCGATCGGGACGTTGAGAACAACCGGGGCCGAGTGGATCCACGCGATCCGCACCGCCTCAGCGAGGTCGGCGACAGCGCTAGCGGCACTGCGAACCTGCTCGAAGTGGACTCCGGCGGCCGCAGCGATAGCACCCTGGTCGATATCCTGGATGTGATCGCGCTGGGACCTCGGTGTGTCGCCGGTTAAGACCAGCAGAGGAACACCGCCGCGCTGCGCCTCGACCAGCGCGGTCACCGTGTTCGTCAGGCCCGGCCCGTGCGTCACCGTGGCCGCGCCGAGCTTGCCCGACACCTGGGCATAGCCGAAGGCCGCCATCACCGCGCCCCCCTCCGAGGACGTCGCGACGTAACGTCCTCCCGAGGTGTTGACGAAACTGTCGATGATGAACAGGTTGGCGTCGCCGACTACACCGAACATCTCGTGAATGTCGTTGTCATACAGCGCCTGAGCCAGCGCCTCATAGACGTGCATCAGCGTCGACCCCGCGAACTGGGCGACCGGCTCACAAGTGTGCCAGAACTTCGTCGGTGGTAGCCAACTCCGCGATCTTCGGGAAAATCCGGTTGACGCTGTGGCTGTGGGCCTCAGCATCGAGGTCGCCGATGGCGTCGGTGACCACCACAACGTGGTAGTTGCGCTCATGGGCCGAGCGCGCCGTGGACTCCACGGCCTGGCTGGTGGTCACGCCGGTCAAAAAGATCTGACCGGCCCCGACCCTATTGAGCAGAGCAACCAGCCGCTCGTCGTGGAAGGCGCCCCACCCGAATTTGGTGAAGGTCTGGTCGGAGGCGGCCACGCCGAGCTCCTCGGGTAGCTCAGTCCAGTTGTCCGGCAACTCGCCCATCTGGGGGGCGGTCTCCGTACGTCCCGAACTGCCGCCGGCCACGTTCACCCACACCACCGGAAGGCCTTTGTCGCGGAACGCCTTGGCCAGCCCGGCGGAGCGGCCAACGATGTCGGCGGCTGCATGCGGGGTGGTCGGCATGCCGACTGTGGCGACCTGCAGATCCAGCACGATCAGGGCGGCGTCGTTGTCGATTGTGCTCAGTGCCATGAGATTTCCTTTCCGGGCCTTTGCCCGAATGGCGTTGGAGAAGTTGGGTAATGCGGTCAGTGGACCCGGATGGCCCTGAATGGGTCTGGTTATCCTTCGCCGGTCATCGCAGCGACGAGCGAAGTTGTGTCGCAGTAGTCACGAAAATGCTGGATCAGGCCGTCTCCGTTGAATTCGATGACACCGCAAATCGGAATCGACAGCACGACCGAGCCGTCGGCGCGGACGATGTGGTCGATCCGTTCGTTGTAGACGAGGTTGCCGACCTGCGCGATGTTGAGCGTCTCCACGTGGATCCGGTCCATCGCCAACGAACTTTCGTTGGAGGGCCGCAGGATCTGCTCGTATGCCTCCTCGAAGCCCTGGACCTGGGGGAAAACCGGAGTGTTCCACCAAATCCCGTCCTTCGCGAAGTACTTGCGAAACGACGCGCACATCGTCGGGAAGTCGGTGTTCCATTCGTCGAAGAACTTGAGAACGCTCTCGACATGTGGCTGATCGGTCATGGTGCGGGTTCCTTTCTGTCAGCGATCGCGGTGAGTGTGTGGGGTAGCTACTCGTCGAAGACCAATGGCGCGTTGAACCAGCTGTGCCGCAACACATGGAGGACGGGGGTAGGCTCACTGACCTTGCGGACGCGCGAGAACCGGTCGAGAAGCTGGTTGAGGAAGATCCTCATTTCCGTGCGAACCAGTTGTGCCCCGATACACATGTGGGGTCCAAACCCGAACGCGACATGCTGGGTTGCGTTTGCACGACCGACGTCGAACGTATGCGGATCTGCGAAGGCTTCCTCATCAAAGTTGCCTGCCGCGTAGAGCAGGAAGATCCGTTGGCCGGCTTTGATCTTTGTGCCGCGAATCTCCGTGTCCTGCAGAGCGGTCCGCACAAACGAGCGGGCGGGGGTCACCCAGCGCAGCGCCTCCTCGATTCCGAGGTTTATCCTCGACCGGTCCTCTTTGAGGCGTGTCAATTGGTCCGGGAAGTCGGCGAACGCCAACATGGTGCCCGTGAGCAAGGCCCTGGTGGTGTCGCTGCCCGCCGCCAACACCGTGGTGCTGTAGGCCAAGATATTGGCGTCCGACACCGGGTGCCCGTCAAGGCTGGCCTGCAACATGTCGGCGACCAGGCCGTTGCCGGGAGCGACGCGCTGGCGGGCGAACTCCTCTTCGAACACCGCGTTCATCGTGGCGAAGGTGGCCTTGGCGGCTTCGATCTCCTCGATGGTGTCAACGGAGTTCATGTCCTCGAGGGAATCGCTCCAATTCTTCACCATTTCGATGTCTTGCACCGAGATTCCCAGCAGGCGGGTGGCGATCATGATGGGCAGCCGGTCGGCGATTTCGGCGACGAAGTCGATCGGGACACCGGGCTGGATCTTGTCGATCAGTTCGGTGATGTACTGCTCGATCAGCGGCTTCATGTCATTGATGTTGCGGACAGCGAAGGCCGGCGTGATAAGGCCCCGCAGTGTCTTGTGGCGAGGCGGGTCGGCGAACGCGAAATGCTCGGCGCCGCTTGGGAAGAACCCGTCGAACACCGACTCCTCGGCGACGTTGTCCTTCCGCATGCGCAGGTCGTTGAGGAACAGCCCATGACCCGAGGAGAAGATGTCAGCGTGGCGGGCAGCCTCGCGGATATCATCGATCTTGGTGAGCACGAAGATGTCCAACGGCTCGTAGTAGTAGACGGGCTGTTCGCGCTGCAGACGGGCGAACACCGGATACGGGTCATCGATGTAGAAATTGGGATCTTCGAACGGGATGAACTGCTCGACCTGTGACGTCATCTGCTTCCTCCGGCACTGTGTTGGCATGTTGGCGATGGACGGCGCTGTGCTCGTGTCGTGGTCATAAGGCCGGCCCCGCGAGTTGACCGCCGTCGATGAAGAACTGCGACCCGGTGGCGAAGCCGCTGTCGTCGGAGGCCAGAAAGGCTGCGGCACCGGCGATCTCTTCGGGCTGCGCAATCCGAGGGATCGGGAATCGAGCGTAGAAGGCGTCCTGGTCGAAGCCATCGAACGCGGGACCCTGACTCATGGGAGTCTCCACCCCCCCGGGGTGCAGGGAATTGACCCTGATCGCCAGCGGCCCCAGTTCCAGGGCCGCGGACTTGGCCAACGACATGTTGGCGGCCTTACTGGCCGCGTAGGAGGCGAACCCGGCAGCCCCCACCATCGACGCGGTGGAGGACACGATGATCACCGAACCACCGCCGCGTTCACGCATAGCCGGGATTACCGCCTGCAGTCCGAAAACCGCGCCGAGCACATTGACGTCGAAGCTCGTTCGGTAGTCGCTGCCGTCGGTGTCCGCTATCGAACTGGCGATCATGACACCGGCGTTGTTGACCAGCACATTGGGTGCGCCGAACGCCTCGCGGCATTGCGCGACAATGTTTTTCCAAGACGCGCGGTCGCGGACGTCGAGCGTCTCGAAGTGCAAGTGCTCCCGAGCGGCGCCATCGGTCTCTGGGCGCGCGAGATCACCGATCATCACGCGCGCACCCTCAGCGACGAAGCGCTCGGCGATCGCTCGTCCGATGCCACGGGACCCGCCGCTGACGATTGCGATCTTGTCCGCCAGTCGCGTGCAGTGGTCCGTAGATGCCGCCATCGTCACCTCGCTCCCCCCGGCCCCATTGGCCGGGCGGTATCACCAGTGATGGGACCGCCCAAAGGGTTTCCGACGACGATGATCACGGCTGCTTGGTCGGCGGGGTGACGGTTCCGGCCCGATTCAGGAACAGCTCGCCGCCGCCATCTGCCATGATCGCTTGGCCGTTGACGAACGACGCCTCGTCCGAGCACAAGAACAGGTGCAGATATGCCACCTCGATGGGGTCGCATATCACCCGGCGTGCGCCCTCGATCTTGCCGGTGGCGCGGGTGCTTCGCGCCTTCTGCAGTTCTTGCTCGTCATATTTATAGGACTCGTCGATGTTGGTGAGCATCCGCCCCGGGCACACGCAGTTGACGCGGATGTTGTCATCGGCAAGCTCTGCGGCGAAGTGCTTGGTGATGCTGACGGCGGCTTGCTTGGAGGCGCTGTAGGCGCCCAGCTTGGCCCCCCCCAACGTGCTCAGACCCGCGATCGAGGCGCTGGAGGTCATCGCGCCACCGCCGGCGCGGCGGATCGCTGGTGCGGCGTACTTGAAGGAGCGCCACGCACCAGCCGCATTGACCTGCATGACCTCTTCGAACTCGTCTTCAGTGACGTCTTCGAGTTGCTTGCGCGAAGCCGCACCGCCGATTCCGGCGTTGGCGACCATGATGTGCACGTGCCCGAAGGTGGCCTCCGCGGCGTCCACCAGGGATTTGACGTGATCGGGGTTGCGCACATCGGTGATCTGGAACATGGCCTTGCCGCCCTCGGCCTCGATCCGCTTGACGACCTCGGCGCCGCGCTGCTCGTGGATGTCGCCCAGCGCGACCGCGGCTCCCTCCTGCGCGAACAGCCGCGCGGTGGCCTCCCCCAGTCCTGATGCGCCGCCGGTGATGATTGCGACCTTGCCGTCAAGCCTGCCCATGAGTTGCTTCTCCTTCGTTTCGGTGTGATGAAGTCGCGGCCATCCGCCGCTGGCCCTGACGCGCCCTGCGGTTCATTGCCGCTGCGCCGTGAACAGGACATGAACCGGGGTGGTGAGCTTGAAGATGGATCCCTCCAATCCGGGTCGGGGCGCATCGGGATCCAACCGCAGATTCTCAAGCCGATTGACGATTCTCGAGATGCCTTCTTGCAGTTCGACCCTGGCCAAAGGCGAGCCCGCGCAGGCGCCGATTCCGACGCTGAAAGCCAGGTGCTGTCGCGGGTTTTTGCGTTCCAAGTTGATCTCGTCGGCGTCGTCGAATCTGGCGGCGTCGCGGTTTCCCGACGCGATGACGGCCGCGACCTTGTCCCCGCGGTGCACCTGCGCTCCGTCGAGGTCACTGTCGCGCTGGCAGATGCGGTTGCGGAAATGCACCGTGCCGACCAAGCGCAGCGCCTCTTCAACGAACGCCCCGAGGGTGCGCGCGTCGGCGTGGCGGACCTTCTCCAACATTCCCGGTGTGGTGAGCATCAGGTGCAGCGCGTTGACCATCGACGTGCGGGTGGTGTCGCTGCCGCCGGCGAAGAACGTGCGGACGAGGCCATAGCGGGCATCCTCGGTCCACCCGTCAAGTGCGTCGTCGCGCCAGACTCGACTGATGATGCTGTCGTCGGCGGTCTTCTGCCGCTCGTACATGTAGGGGCGCAGCAGCGCGTCCACTTCGTAGGTCGCGGCCAGGGCGACCTCCGCATGCGGTATCGCATCCTCAGGTTTGAGGTAGACGATGCCTTTGTAGTGCTCGATCTTGTTGAGGTTGGTGCGTATCGCGGTCATGTAAGCGTCGTCGTGCCAAGGCAAGCCCAGCACCCCGGCGATGACGCGATCGGAGACACGTTCGGCGTATTCCTGCACCAGCTCGGCGCGCCCGCGCGGCGCGATCTCGTCGATGGTGGCTTCCACCACGTCGGCCACCACGCCGTTGCGGTAGCGTTCGATCTCGCGGGGGTTAAAGATTTCCAACCACCACCGGCGATGCGCCAGGCGTTCCTTGCCGACCAGGCTAAACGGTGAGGCCACGATGCGGCTGTACTTCTCGCTGGGGACGATCTCGGTCGGCAGCGGCCTGGCAAAGGTGTCCTCGTCGGTCAACACGTCGCGAACCGCGGCGTAGGACGCCGCGATCCAGTTCTGCGTCGGTTGCTCCCAGGTGACCGCGTTGCGCGCCCGGGCTTCGGCGTAGTAGTCATACGGGCACTTGTCGACGGTGTCACCCAGATAGTGGATCGCCTCACTCATGTGTTGCTTGCTCCTCATTCGCCTTCGATGTGACCGATGGTGGCCTTCGCCGCGTCAGCCGACCAATGACCGCGCGTACTCGCCGATCTCGTGAAACGGATGCTCGTCGGGCGGAAGCGGCGGGCTGATCCGAAACATTCGGTTGTGGCAAATCGCCACGGCCAGACCGGTGTCCAGATCCGCCCAGGCGATGGATCCGCCGGCGCCGTTGGAGGCCAGCGTGTGCGCCCCGGTGCCGATCACCGGTTCGGCCGGAGGGGTCTCACCGCCAAGCCAGTAGCCGCCCACACCGATCCAGGGCACCTGGTCCAACACGGGGTCGAGCTGATCGGGGTTAGGTCGCGGCTGGGTGCAGGCCACCACCCGTTCTTCGCTGAGGATCCGGTGTCCGCCCAGGCTGCCCTTGCCCGCCAGCATCGCGAAAAGCCTTGCGACAGAGCGCGCATTGGCAATACCGCCAGCGCCGGGAACGACGGCGTCGTAGAGCACCGGATTGTTCCACAACACCCCGGGTTCGACCGCGGGCGGCATGGCTAATGCCCGTAACGGTGGCGGGTCGGTGCGCAAGGTGCCGGAAGTCACCAGTTCAGCGACACGCTCATGCTGGCGACCGTTCATCCCGACATAAAAGTCGCCGATGCCCAGCGGTTCGAGGATGTCTTCCCGGGTGAACTGGGCGAAACCCCGGTGCGCGGGATCGGTGCGACGCACCAGTTCGCCCAGCAGCCACCCGTAGCTCAGCGACGCGTAGGCGCTGCTGCCCACCGGCAGCAGCGGTTCCAGCGCGGCAATGCTTTCCACGCACCAGTCCCAGTCATGCAGGCGCTCAGCGGTGACACCGGCCGGCATCTGAGGCAGACCGGATTGATGGGTCAGCAGTTGGCGCACCGTGATGTCCTGCTTGCCGTTGGCTTTAAACTCCGGCCAATAAGCCGCCGCTGGGGTGTCGTAGTCGAGCAATCCCCGCTCGGCCTGCAGATGAATGGCGGTGGCGGTCAGACCTTTGGTCACCGAAAAGATGGGAAACAGCGTCGTCGCGGTGACCGCGGTGCCGCGGGAGTCAGCCTGGCCGATCCAGCCGTCCATGATCAGTTCATCGCCAAGGTAGGCCGCGACCTGCACCCCGCGTTCGCCGCGGTCGATCGCGGTCTGCAGCACCTTCTGCAACGCCGAACCATCGCGGCTCATCGGTTCAGTCCCCGTCGCTGACAACGACTTTCCTTTCTAGAATGGGAAATCGACGACGGTGCGGCTTGCGACCCCTTGACGGATAAGGTCGACAAGGTCACCGTGGGCCGGATGATTTTCGTAGGTCGCGTAATCATCGACTGAATCCAGATCGACGATGATCGCGAAATCGCTGCTGCCAGAGGTCACGCCGGCGTCGGCCCCGCAGGCCACCGCACGCACCTCCGGAATGGCCTGCGGCAGGGCGTTGACCTTTTGTGCGAGCTCGGCGCGATATGACTCGTCGGCGTTGGCATTGAAATTGATCAGCACTGCGTGACGAAATGTCATGTTCTCCTCATTTGTGGTCGGTGCACGGTGGCCGTGCTCAGAAGACCTGCTTGGCCGCGGGTGTGGTGAGCGGTAACGCCAGGCCCCGAAGCGCCCTCGACCCCGCGGGCACCTCTTGGCTTTTCGCCAGTCCGCGTCCTTGCGCGCCTGCAAGCTCGCGTAGCACACAGGTCCAGCGGATCCTCGGCTTGTCCACACACCCGACATTCTGTATACAGTATCCGGTCTACGGATGAGTTGGCAAGAACGCTGAGTAAAGTCGGTCCCCGGGTCTGGCCGGGGAGCAGCTGTCTTGCACCACAACGCGACATCGCGGTGCGCCAGACTGCGCGGCCAGCCACCCGGTTGGGCTGGATCCTCGACCGCATCGATGCGCGCGGCCCGAAATCGGTTGTCGTGGCGCCCGTGGCGGCTTCGTCGCCAGGCAAGTTCGGTGACTATCTTCAACGGCGGCGGTTTTGGCGTGCTGCCAGCCAGGGGGTCTGACCCGGCGGGTGGGGTGGGGTGGTGTCGGTGCCGGGTCAGACCCGCTGGCTGGCAGGAACGTGGACGACAAGCCCGTCGAGTTTGGCAGCACACTTGATTTGGCACGACAGACGGCTGAACTTCGTGGGCTCCTCGGAGGTGGCCTCGAGCATGTCTTCTTCCTCTGCGCTGGCCTCGGGCAGTGCGTCAAACCAGTCCGGGGCGACGAAGACATGGCATGTCGCACAGGACAAGTCGCCGCCACACTCGCCCACGACCCCGTCGACCAGGTTATTAACCGCCGCCTGCATCACCGACTCTCCGGCGGAGGCAACGACCTCGTGGCGTTCGCCGTCGGCTTTGATGAAAACGATCCGGGGCACAGTAACTCCTTGCCGCGTTATAGCCGATGGCCCTGAATGGTCACCCACGTCGATGGGTGCCACTTCGCTACCGTTTGTGTTGGCACGCTGGGCAGAGCATGCCTCGCGACGGCGAGCATGCAGTCCGTCAACCACACCGTTAGCCGACACGGACGGGCAGCGTAAGTAGTTGGTTGATCAGCGTGCTCCAGCCGCGTCCAGGCTCGCCGTCGAGTTCTAACGACACACCCCTGCGGTAGAGCTCCTCGAACAAGATGCGGGTGTCCATCTTGGCCAGCACATTGCCCACGCAGCGGTGCAATCCACTGCCGAACGCCACACCGTCGCCCGACAGGGTCTTGGCCCGCGGCCGCAGCGGATCGAATCGGTGCGGATCGGCAAACACCTCGGGGTCACGATTGCCCGCGATCAACATCAATTGCATCGTGTCGTTGCGACGGATGGTCTGTCCGTGGAAGTCCATGTCCCCGGTGGCCGTGCGTGTGACATTCATCGCCGGTGTGACATAGCGCAGGAATTCATCGACAACGGCGTTGAAGTCGCCGGCGTCAAACACCGCGTCGCAGGTGCGTTGAATGTCTTCGTCCTCCAACATCAGCAGCATGGACTGGCCGATCAGCGTGTGGGTCGTCTCGTAGCCTGCGATCAGCAACGCAGCGGTATACATGGCGTACTCCGCCTCGTCGATCTCGCCGCGGTCCAGGCACTGAGCCAACACCGTCACCGTGTCATCCTGGGGATCCCGCAGCTTTTCCTCACCCAGTTTGGCCATGTAGACATTGACTTCGTCGAACGCTCGCGACATGGCGGCGCCGTCGTCGTCCTGGGTGACCGTGCTGGTGAAAATGGCGTCCGACCAATCCACCACCTGGCCGCGTAGTTCGCGAGGCACCCCCATCACCGCTGCGATCACCCGCGACGGAATCAGCCGGGCCACATCGGCGATCCAGTCAAAGCTGTCGCGCGGCAATGCGTCGTCGAGCGTTTCGTTGACGATCTCGCGGATCCACCCATCAAAGTGAGCGACCACCCGCGGGCCGAACGATTTCATCGCGACCCGCCGCACACGGCTGTGCTCAGGCGGATCCATGAACAAGATGTGCTTGCGCATCGGGCTGTCGCCGCTCATGTTGGCCAGCGGGAAAAATGCCCCCGGCACCGAGCTGAACACCGCGGGCTGTTGCTCGATCTCGATGATCTCGTTGAACCGTGTGACAACCCAGAATCCGCCGTTGAAGGTGCCCTCGTCCGCCTTCTGCCAGTACAGACCGGGTCGCGAGCGTAGCTCGTCGAAAGCAGCGTGCGGCACGCCGGCGACGTAGGTGGCAGGATCGGTGAAGTCGGGAATCTCAATCGTGCTATCTGTCAGCATCGTCACTGATGATCACCTCCATGTTGGGCGGCGCGGCGCCTGTCGTGTTCAGACGAGCCCAAAGCCGGGTGGGCCAGCCGTTGCCGTTCCATGCGCCCCGCCACCTGATTCTGTATACAGTATCCTGTGTGCTGGCGACGAGCAAGTGGCCCGCGGATCACTTTGTCGCCGTCGGCGGGGGACCGGATTTCCGTCTATTAGGGCGACCTGCGACTGCGACGCGTGCCGGCTTGGGCAGCGCTGTCGCACCCCCTTCGGCGGCCCGGCGCCCCCACCGGTCCGCGAGCATCGTGGCGGGCTACTTGATCGTGGTGGCGATGTCGCCGGATGAGCTGACGAAGGCAGGCGCAACGAAGCGACGCAGTATGGACCGGTAGCGCCTCACGTCACCCTCACCGTCCTCGAGGCCGCGCATCACAATCACCGTGACGTTGCCAAGCCACAAATGGATGTCCGACCGCGCCAGCCCAGGTGGCAGTTCATTGTTCGCCACGGCCGCGTCGAGAACGGGATCCCACATCTCGGCTCGCATCATCTCCCTCGTGCCCGAAGCGACCATTCGTTTGCCAAGGCTCGTGCCATCGGGGTCGATGACGTGCCGCGTCAGGGGGTCGCGGCGGCCGTGTTCGGCGGTATAGAGCACAGTCTCGACGATCTGATCCGCAAGGCTGCCCTGCCGGGAGATCGATTTGCGTGCCCGGTCGAGCAATGCCCGCGCGTGCCGGGTGATCAGCTCGATGAGCAGATCGTCGCGGTCAGCGAAATAGCGGTAGACGCTGGGCCGCGACAATCCAACCTCACACGCGACGTCGTCCATCGTGGTCTTGCGGATCCCGTGGCGATCAATGCAGCGTTCAGCGGCGGCCAGGATGCGCTCACGCGCATCGTCCGTGCCCGTAGGTGTGGCTGGCTGATTGGCCGGTCGTCGAGGCACAAAGTCATATTACTAGGTACGTCAATCGTTTGTTGACACCAACGCGGCATGTCTTTCGCCGCGGCACCGCTTGACACGTCGCGATCGATAGATGGATACTGACTGCTGACACTTTTCGTATTTTGTCCGTCAGGAGCGCGCAGATGCTAACGAGACTGCAGCACCGGATCGCGATAGTCGGCGCCGGGCCGATCGGGTCGGCGTTGGCCGGTCACCTGATCCTGGCCGGAAACAAGGTCACCATTGGAACGCGACGCCCTGACGTCTTCACTCCGCCCGACTATCAACGGGAAGACATCGACTATCCGGTCCACACGATTGAGGCAGCAATCGCCGGCGCGGAAGTGGCGATCCTGGCGATCCCGAACGCGGCCGTCGCGCCATTCGCCGAGGTTTATCGCAACCGGTTGGCCGGCGCGGTCATCATTGATCCTTCCAACCCGTTCCTCTGGCACGACGACGGTGTGATGACCATCAAGGATCTCGGCGGCAAGACTTCCGGCGCGGTGACCGCCGAGTTGTTCCCGAAATCATCGGTGGCACGGGCCTTCTCACACCAGCTCGCCGAAACGCTGTGGCTGCGAGGTCGCCGGGAACCTGGTCGATGGGGTATTGGGTACGCGGCCGACGACAACGATACCGCCTGGATCACCGCCGAAATCATCACCCAAACCGGGTTCGCGCCGATCCGAGTCGGCACGCTGGCCCACTCGGCGCCCATTGATCCCGGCGGAGTGCTATTCCCCGGCCTCTTGGGACTCTTCAGCCCACATGGTATGCGGACGACCCTCGATAAAGGGCCATTCACAAGCGAACTCCCATGTCGCACGTGACACCCGCGCCTCTGCCAACTTCGGACACCGAGTCGGTTCCGCTGACAGCTGCCTGCACGCTACGAAAGCACGGACCGGTCCTCATCACCGAGAACCAAGTCGCATTTAGCACGGCAGCGGCCAGACCAGTCGCGTCGACCCGCCGCCGGTGGCTGGGCACAGCCCTGATGGGCGGAGTTGGCCGCATCCTCATCGCACTGACACAGCCACGGCCGCACCGCCCGCGTCGTCAGCTTGCCTATTTCGAGGCGGCGCGGATGTCTCGGGCGATGGACCGACTGTGACGGCGCGCGACGCGCTCCGCGCGCCTTCCAAGCTCGCGCGCGGATCACGTTGGGGCCGAAACCGTCTCGTCTCCGACACCATGCACGGCATCCGAAGGCATGTTCCGTGAGGTCTACAGCCCGGCGGGCAGGGCGGCTGCCAGAGCTTCGCGGTGCTGGTGACAGCTAACAAGTGGTGCCGGCGACGGCGTGCTACTGAACGAAAGGTATTTAGGTGAAGGCCATTCCAGTCACAGGCGTTGCCGCACGCACATGGATACCGCTGGTGATCGTGGTGGTGTTGGCTGTCTCGGGATTGATTGTTGTGCGGCTGCACAAAGTCTTTGGCTCCCAGGACCTCAATGCTGCTGCCGGCGCCGGTATAGAGATAGTGCAGTTCAACCCAAAGATTGTGGTCTATGACGTGTTCGGGCCGCCAGGGACCACCGCCATGATCGACTACTTCGACGCGGACGCCAACACCCACGAAGTCAATACGGCTCTGCCGTGGTCGACCACGATATCAACGACCCTGCCCGCGGTCAGCGCTAACATCATGGCGCAGGGCAACGGCGATCACATCGGCTGTCGTGTCACCGTGGACGGGGTGGTGCGCGACCAAAAAAGCACCGATGGCCGCAACGCGCAGACCTTTTGCCTGGTGAAGTCCGCATGACCGACTCGAGCACCAAACACGCCATGCCGCGGGCCAGTCGGCCGTTCATCCCGCACACCATCCGCGTGTTGGCGGTGCCGATCATTCTGTTCTGGGTCGCCATCACCGTCGTCGTGAATACGATCGCCCCCTCATTGGCCGTGGTCGGGGAGGCGCATTCGTCGCCGATGGCCCCGGAGGATGCGCCGTCGATGATCGCGATGAGGCGGATGGGCCATAACTTCAAGGAATTCAATTCCAACAGCACGGTGATGGTCGTGCTCGAGGGCCAGCAGCGGCTCGGCCCGGATGCGCACCGTTACTACAACAGCATCATTGCCAAGCTACGGCAGGATTCCCAGCACATTGAGCACATTCAGGACTTCTGGGGGGATCCGCTGACGGCGGCCGGGGCCCAGAGCGCGGACGCCAAGGCCGCCTACGTGATGATCAATCTCGCCGGCAACCAAGGGACGACACAAGCCAACAAATCCGTCGAGGCTGTCCGCAATGCCGTGGCAGCAACGCCTGCCCCGCCCGGGGTGAAGGGCTATGTCACCGGCCCGGCTGCGCTCGCCTTTGATCAGCACGTCATCGGCAACGCCAGCCTGAAGAAGATCACTCTGTTTACTCTGGTGGCGATCACGATCATGTTGCTGCTGGTCTACCGCTCCATCGTCACCACCCTGATCCAGCTTTTCCTGACCGGGATCGCGTTGATGTCGTCCCAGGGAGTGGTCGCGGTTTTGGGCAACAACAACATCTTCGGGCTCACCACGTTCGTATCGAACATCCTGACCATGCTGGCGATCGCGGCGGCGACGGACTATGGGATATTTATCTTCGGCCGCTATCGAGAGGCGCGTGGGGCCGGCGAGGATCGCGAAACCGCGTACTACACCACCTTTCGGTCGGTTACTCCGGTGATCATGGGTTCCGGCTTGACGATTGCCGGGGCGACGTACTGTCTGAGCTTTGCGCGGCTGCCCTACTTTTCCACGATGGGTGCACCCGTGGCGATCGGAATGCTCGTTTTGGTGGCGTCCGCGATCACGCTGGGGCCGGCTGTTCTTTTCCTCGGCAGCCTGATCGGTCTCTTCGAAGCCAAGCGTGCCCCGCGCGGCCAGCTGTGGCGCCGGGTGGGCACCGCGGTGGTCCGGTGGCCCGCCCCGATCCTCGTCGCCAGTGCCATCGTCGTGCTGATCGGCATGGTCATGCTGCCCGGCTATGTCACGAGCTACAACGATCGCTACTACCAACCCGCCAGTTCCCCGGCCAATCTCGGATACGCTGCCGCCGACCGGCATTTCACGCAGGCCCGGATGAATCCGGACATCTTGATGGTCGAGGCCGACCACGACATGCGTAATCCGGCCGACATGCTGGTTCTGGACAGGGTGGTCAGAAACGTCCTGAACACCGAGGGTATCGCCATGGTCCAGGACATCACCCGGCCGCTGGGAATTCCGATTCAGCACAGCTCGATACCGTTCGTGAACAGCATGGGGGGCCAGAGCACCATGCAGCAATATCCGTTCCAGCAAACTAGCCTCGCTAATCTGCAGAAGACGGCCGATGATTTGGAGTTCCTCGCCGAGAACACCGAGCGGCTGTACGGCGTTCTGCGGCAGGTCGTCGCGACCACTCACGACCTGGCTCAAAACACGAACGACCTGACGGGTATCACCGACGAATTGCGCGATCACATTGCGGATTTCGATGATTTCTATCGCCCGATCAGGTCCTACTTCTACTGGGACAAGCACTGCTTCGACATTCCAGTGTGCTGGTCGCTGAGGTCGTTATTCGACGCCTTGGACGGCATAGATGAGCTCACCGAGAAGGTGCACAACGTCAACCAAGACACCCAAAAACTGGATTCCCTTCTGCCGCAGACGGTCGCACTGCTGCCCCCGATTATCGAAACCACGAGGAATACCCGAGGATTGATACTGTCGACGTTAAGCACCATGACGGCAATACAGAACCAAAATGCGGCGCTCAATAACACCGCGATCGTCATGGGGCAGAGTTTCGACACCGCCAAGGACGGTGACCTCTTCTATCTGCCACCCGAAGCGTTCCAAAACCCGGAGTTCCAGCGGGGCTTGAAAATGTTCCTCTCGCCCGACGGCAAGTCCGCTCGCTCCTTCATCACCCACCAGGATGATCCGATGACCCCGGAGGGAATCGCGCGTGTCGGCGCGGAGAGAACCGCCGCGCAGGACGGACTGAAAATGTCCTCCCTGTCGGACGCCAAAATCTATCTCGGTGGGACGGCCGCCACCTACGCAGACATGGCCGACGGCGCCAAATATGACCTCATGATCGTGGTGGTGTCCTCGCTCACGCTGATCTTTCTGATCATGCTGATCCTCACCCGAGCCTTGGTCGCTGCGGCCGTGATCGTCGGCACCGCCGCCAGTTCCATTGCGGCATCTTTCGGGCTTTCGGTGCTCATCTGGCAGGACATTTTCGGCATGAAAATCGAGTGGCTGGTGATGTTGATGTCGGTCATCATCCTGTTAGCTGTCGGGGCTGACTACAACCTGCTTTTGGTCTCCCGGTTCAAAGAAGAGATCCACGCCGGACTGAAGACCGGATATATCCGGGCCATGGCCGGCACGGGTGGCGTGGTGACCGCTGCCGGCCTGGTGTTCGCCGTCACCATGGCCTCCATGCTCGGCAGCAGTCTGCGGATTATCGCGCAGATGGGTTCCACCATCGCCATCGGACTGCTGCTGGACACCCTGATCGTGCGCACGCTACTGATGCCCTCAATCGCCACACTGCTGGGACGGTGGTTCTGGTGGCCGCAAGTCATCTACCCCCGCGGCGACCGCAACCTGCCCCGGATTCAGCAGCCGACCGACGACACGGCCGCGACCCAGCCGCTCCTCGTCGGCGCGACGAGTCACCAAGGACCGCAATGAGATTAACGAAGCTCTCAGTGCTGGTAATGGTCGGGGCGGCCATAGTCGCCCTAGCCGCCCCGACGCACGCCGACCCGGATACCGATTTCGCCAATCAGCTTCACGGGCAAGGCATCTACGGCCCCCTTGACTACAACGCGTGGCTGGGCAAGATCACCTGTGAACGACTACACAACGGCCTAGACACCACTGCGGACAAGTCCGCCCACTTCGCGTTGGTCAACCTGCCGCGCGGTACGACCATCGCCCAAAGCTACCAATTCCTCGCCGCGGCAATCAGCACCTACTGCCCCGACCAGGTACCGATCCTGACCGCGGCGGCCGCACGCCACCAATGATGTTGCAGCCCAAGCGCGCGACGCCAACCTGCCGCATCGACCAGAGAGGAGACAGCCATGCACCGACCGAGGCGACCGCGAGCACGTTCGGCTCTGCGAGCCGGGATCGCCGCACTTACCGCCACGATCGCGACGACGGTGTTGCCCGCCACCGCGTTGGCCGACTCCACCGACGATTACCCGATTCCCCACCGGATGATCGTCACCACGTGTACCACCGAGCAGATCCTTGCCGCCGCACGTGATTTCACGCCGATCTACTATGAGCGCTACATGATAGACAAGCACAACAAGTCGCCCCAGGTTCAACAGGCCGCCATCGACAGTGCGCACTACTTCTATTCACTCAACCCAGCAGACCGGCGAGCCTACTCCGAACAAATGGTCACCAACTTTGCCGATCCCATGACGGCGGTGTGGCCCAATTGGGCGAAGATCTTCTTCAACAACAAAGGCGTCGCCGCAAAGGAAACCGACCACTGCGCCAATTACCCACCCGACGACCGATCCGTGTGGGACTGGTCACCCGCCCGGTGATGAGTCGTAACCCTCGCTGCCGCAATCAGCGCGAATTAGTGGGTTAAGTTCTCGGAGATCTGCCAGAGCCGGTCGGCGTTGGCGTGGTCGAGTGCGTAGGGCGCGACGCCCCCGGTGTGTCCTGCGCGCTGATCAATCACGGGCGCCTGGGCGCAGTCCTCGTAATAGCGGCCCGTGACACCTTCGACTTCGGGACTGGCCGCCATCAGCACCGAGGTGGCGGCACCTTGCTCGATCGTCTTGACCGGGGGCAGCGCGACGTCGGTCTCTTTTCCCAAATTGGCGAGGTCGTCGGGACCTAGGTGGCGCATGAGCGCGGTACTGGCGATGTTGCCCGGCATCAGCGCATTGACCACAATGCCATCGTCGGCCCAGCGTTGTGCGGCGCCGACGGCGAACAGCACAATGGCTGACTTGGACTGGCCGTAGGACGTCCACTGGTCATAGGGACGGAACCGGTAATGCAGGTCGTCGAACACTACCGGACCGTACAGATGCCCAATCGAGGACACCGCGACCACGCGGGCGCCGTCCCCTGCGACCAGCCACTGGTGCAAGCCGGTGGTCAGCGCGAAATGACCGAGATGGTTGGTGGCGAACTGCATTTCATATCCGGCCGCGGTGCGGGTGAGCTTAGGCAGGGCCATCACGCCGGCATTGTTGACCAGTATGTGCAGCGGCCCGCTCCAGGCGCGCACAAAGCCGGCCACCGAGGCCGGATCGGCCAAATCAAGCTGGCCAACCTGCACCGGTGCCGCGCCGGCCGGCAGCTTTTCGGCGATCCCGTCAGCGACTTTGCGGCCGGCCTCGACGTTGCGTACCGCCAAGGTCACCTCGGCGCCCGTTGATGCCAGCGCGCGGGCGGTCTCGACACCGATGCCCGAACTGCCGCCCGTCACCACAGCACGGCGTCCGTGCAGATCCACGTTGGCGACGATCTCGGCGGCCGTGGTAGTCGGCCCGAAGGTCGTTGTCGGCATGGCGAACTCCTTCATTTGCAGGCCGGACTTACCCGGCGACCAAGGAACGGGTTTCGGTCCAATCGACCATGAGTTTGCGCTGACTGAAAAACCACGCGCCGTTCTGTTTGACGAACGAGTCCAGATAGCGGATCGCGGCGACCATCAGGCTGCGCGCGGATCCGTCGACCTTGACGTGATGCGCCAGGCAGTACGTCACTCCCGAAGCGTGATCACCGTCAAGCACCGTGGTGCTTTGACCGTTGAAATGCATGGTGGCGATGTACGTGTTGAGTTCGTCGAAGACTGGAGCCAACGTCGCGCGCCCCTCAAGGTGTTGGGTCGGCGACGGACAGTGAGTGTCCATAAACACCTGGAAGTCCGTGTCCTCGGTGAACAGGGCCATCTGACCGGTGGCGTCCCGTCGATCAGCGCAGTACGCGTAGGCGTCGACCAACTCGCGGATTGCCAGCCGGTCGGCTAGCTGTGCCAGCGATAGATCGGTGTGGTCGCCGCGTGGGGAATCGGTAGATATCATCGCTGCGCCCTGGCTCTCCTGTCGAAACTTTCACCAACGCTCCGATCGTCGCAATCACATCGGTTGCCGGCGATGTCCTGGCCGACACTGTGCGCTCGTGTCGGGTGTAACCGCTGACATCGTGCACCAAAAGAAGCTCGGATATAGCTCCGGTTGAGCAGTCCGTCACGCGGGGGCGGCACCAGGGAAATCTGGGCGCATTTCGCCAATCCGCCCAGATCGAAAAGCGGTGATGATGCTCTTCGACCTGTTAGCTGACTGCGACGGATTCCTCACGGGCGCGGAGGAATACGCGGATGCCTCAAAATAGGCCACATTCCAGAAACAGCTACTTTTCGGTGAGTCCTACCGATGTCGTTTAAGCCAGCGGGTCGAGAATCGGCGGGTCATCACTGGCCGGTACGGACCCGGCAAGGGGCCACGCAGTGACGGCCTCACTACATGAGTCGGCTATGTACTTCGAATGCCAAGCCGAGTTCGATGAGATCTCGCGAGCGCGATAGGGATCGGCCGGTGCGTTGTTCGATACGGCGCAGCCGTTTGCGCACCGTGTTGGGGTGAACGAACAAAACGTCGGCGCACGCGTTCACCGATGCGTCGTTATCCATCCACACCCGAAACGTTTCGAAGAGTATCTCGCGCTCCTGGCCGGGCAGGTCGCCGAAACCGTCGAGGGCCGCAGCGGCCGATTTCACCATGACAGCGGGGGCGCTGACGGCGGCGGTGGCCAGCATCGAGCCGTCGAACACCGCCACCTTTGCCGCGGCCTTGGCCGAGCCGCGCAGTGACACCTTCGCGAAATGCAGCCCCAAGGGGGTGCCGCGCAGGTCGTCGAAACGGGCACTGACACCCACCCGGTGCACGGCCATCCGGGTCAACAACGCGATAGCCCTGTCGAGATGGTGCTCGGAGGCGATGTGGGCGATGCCCACCTGGAGATCGGGCAGCAGCCGCCAGGCCGAGGCCACATCCAGGCTGCGCAGCTTCGACTCGATGTCGGGCAGGGCCTGATAGCCCACATCGCGGACTTCGGCCGCAATGACCATGAACGGGCCCTCGGCGGGCAATCGGAGATAGTTGGCCATCTCCCACAGGGTCCAGGCGTCATGGACTTGGCCGTGCAGCAGCGAGTCGATCATCACCGAGTGCTGAGACATCTCCTCGAGGACCTGCCGACGCCGCTGGTCACGGTAACCGGTGAACTTCCCCGTAGCGAACAGATCCTCGGCCGTATGCAGATTCGCCGTCATCTCATTCACGGTGTGAGCGTCGACGTCGGGATGGCGGGTCGCCTCGGCGGCCAACACCTGCCACAGCCGACGGAACCCAATCCGATCGCCCTCGATCACCGCTGACACCGCCAACTGTTGCCGAGCCTGCTCGGCTCCGAGCTGGATCGCGGGTTCCGGGTCGAACATTGCGAGGGACGCCGTCGCCGCAATGCTTGACCGCACAGTGGCCACGCACGCCTTGTGCGCGCTGATCGGGGGCGGCACCCAGGCCGAATCGGACTGCTTGGGGGCCTCCATCGTGACCTTCACCAGGTCATCCACCAACTCATCGGCTCGCTCGGTGAGTGCCGCCACGACACCGATAGCGGGTTGCGACGTTTTCCTCCGCATCGTGGACGGTAAGCC
The DNA here is from genome assembly GCA_963751315.1 of uncultured Actinomycetota bacterium. Classification (GTDB taxonomy): domain Bacteria; phylum Actinomycetota; class Actinomycetes; order Mycobacteriales; family Mycobacteriaceae; genus Mycobacterium. Next base: position 394,085 of record CAVVUH010000010.1, read on the forward strand.
TGGGGCGAACGGCTGGTTCATGGTTTCACCCCCAAATCTCGGCGATCGCAACGAAGCTCGACCGTGCGTGCAGTCAAGCAAGACGGCGACCCCGCAGAACAGTGCCATGCGTCGATGATTTCTCCCTCCGCGTCGACTAGACCCGGACCATCCGTGCCGGCGCCTGTGCGCACCGATTTGCATCGGCCGGGCCGGTCTCAGCCCATCTTTTGCCACCATATGACCCGGCCGCGGTACCCAGAATAACCAGAACGGTCCGATTGATATCTGATCGTCCCGATGCTGGACGCAGCGCGTACGCTCGGGCAGATTGCGGTTTGGGGAGCAGGTGACTGGCGTGGACGTCGTGGGAGAAGTTGTCACGGCCGTGCGCACCGGGCGCCCGATCGCACGGCGAATCGACTTGTACGGGTCGTGGGGTTTGAGATTCCGCGGTGACCGGGGCGCGGGGCTTCACGTTCTCCTGGAGGGGTCGGCATGGATTGTGCCGCCCACCGTTTCGGCGCCGGTGAGGCTGGGTGTCGGCGACGTGGTCTTTATCGGCACGGCCGACGGCTACGCCGTCGCCCACAATCCCGAAACCCCACTCCACGACGTGGACCCAACCGCACCCAAGCAGCAGTGGCCGATCCCGACTCCCCGACCTGGTGAACGTCCGGGCGCCGTGCTGCTGGGCGGAACGTATGCGCTCGAGCGGGCCCGGCCCCATCCGCTGATCGCCCAGCTGCCCAGGTTCATTCATCTGCCGGCACGGGCCACTGTCGGTGACCCGTTGCGCTCCGTGGTGGATCTTCTCGGCGCCGAGGTCCAGCACGAAGGCCCCACTCTTGGTCCGGCCGCGCCGGCCCTCCTGGATCTGCTGATCATTTACACGCTGCGATCGTGGTATGCCCGTGAGGCCGCGCGGGGCGCGCAGGGCTGGGCGGGTGCGCTGCACGACAACGCGGTGCGGACCGCGCTAGAAAACATCCAACAATCCCCCGCCGCGCGATGGACGGTAGCCCAACTCGCCGCGGCGGGTGGAGTATCCAGGACGGTGCTTGCCCGTCGGTTCCGCACCCTGGTCGGTGAGGCGCCGCTGACCTATCTGACCCGCTGGCGGATGACGGTCGCGGCGCGACTGTTACGCGAAACCGACTTGCCCATCGAATCCGTCGCGGCGCGGGTTGGTTACGGCTCACCGTTCGCCTTCGGCAAGGCGTTCAAACGATCAATAGGTATCGCCCCCGGCGGCTACCGGCGTGCCAACCGAGACGAGGGCCACTGACGCCGCCGCCGTGCTGGGTCAGCTGACCCAACGTGTTCGGGCCGACACCAATCAAGCCCTCGCGGTAGAGACACTGTTCGCGTCGCGACCGCCTGGCTTGCGGTGCGATGGGTTTCGCGGTGTGCGCCGCGACACCGACGAAGCAGTGGAAGTGTCGCACCGCACCTCGACAGCGACGGCAGGCACGGTGACCATCAAACCGTCGGCGCAACGGTTTTAAACGGAGCGCAATGCGGCCCAAAGTTGGCTTCAATGCCTCAGGTGATGGACCCGCGTAGCCCAGCCGATGATCGGCCAGTCCGGTCTTGGCGATCGCCGACCCTGCGGGCCGATCCGACTGGAAGGGAGTGCACGGTGGTGACTGGCATGCGGCAGCGGGGGGATCACGCGGATCCGTCCCTGCTAGAGCTGGCCGACGAGTCGGCGATTCGTGAATTGATCGACGCCTACGCCGATTGCGCAGATCGGCGCGATGCCGCCGGTCAGATGGCGCTGTTTACCGAGAACACCGAGCTGGTCGTTTTCGCCGACAGCCTGAATTCTGAACCGACCCAGAGATTTCGGGGACGCGCGGCGCTCGCGCCGGTATTCGACGAACTCAAAAACTACCGAGTCACCATGCACTTCAATGGTCAAAGCACCATAAGGGTCGACGGCGCTAGGGCCTCGGCGGTGACCTACTGTCAGGTGCACGAACTCGGTGTTGACGAGAAACCTCCGGGCAGCTTGAAAACGGTGCGCAGCTTGACGATCACGGCGATTCGCTACCTGGACTCGTTAGTCAAAAGCGACGGCAAGTGGTTAATCCGCCAACGCCAGGTCGTGGTCGACTGGACCGAAACCCGGCCGCTTTCAATATGCTAAGCCAATCGCGTAAACCGGCGCAGGATAGCCGCTTCGAGGCGGCGCGAGGTGAGCGGTCCTAACGCCGAGCCACGGGTGGACGGGCCTTGACCGCAGACTCTTCCGGAGTTGTTTGGGTCATGATCGACACTCGGATGCGGTCATACAGGCGCAGAAGAACCGGTTCGCGCTCTGTTCGGGCATACCCTTGTATCCATGCGCGTAGCGGAGCGGCTAGCTCGTACGGCAGTGCAACCTGGCTATTCGAATAGAACGCAAGCAGGTCCGCGATCGCACTATCCTTTTCCCCTGCACCTATTTTCGTGCACAGCTGGACACGCGCATCCGGTCTCATGTATTCCACGGCGCAGTCCGCCAGTGCCCATACAAATGATAATTCGCCTGCCCTACTCATTGGCGGGCCTACCGAGAAACTCGTGACCGCTTGCTGCGAAGTTCAGCGAAGGCGAGCTGGGCTGGGTCGGTGCCATCGCGGCGGCCGCGGGTGAATCCTTTGGCGGCGGGCGCGTCCCAGGGCGCTGGAGCTCCAAGGTCGCGACTCCAATCAACGACCGAGGTACGCTTGGCGATCCGCCATGTCCCAGACTCACGCCTCAACTCATCGACGTATCGTCCCCCAATGACCACGGCATGTGCCCCGTCGCCGGCATACTCGATATCGTCGACGAACTCGATGTAGCACAGGTAGTACGCCTCGCTGACCGCATCGTCACCCTCGATTTCAATCAGCTGATTGGCCACGTAGTGCTGCTTGGCGCCACGCGACGATGCCTTCTCTTCGAGGTACTTGGCCAGCTGCGCACCCGTACCTTGAAAGGCTCCGTGGTCATCGATGGCATCGGAGGCATAACAGTCGGCCAGCGTCGTCCAGTCCTGGCGGTCCGTGGCGTGGCAGTACCGCATGACGCAGTTCCGAATCTCACGCTCGTCGAGCAGGATTCGAATCGAATCCATGCCGGTCATAACGAGACAATAGACGGCGCGACTCCCAGAGTCAACAGGATTGTTGACATTCGTGGCTGGTTGCCACCAGTCCGAGATCGGTCATCGTGTTGGCGGCCTTGCACACCTCGGCCAAAAGGTCGGCCTATGTCAGCTCGCGGCTGTCGCCGGGTTCGCCCTCCCATCGGATAGCGACGCGATCGCGCTCGAGATCGCCTTCACCATCGCCCAGACCGCGCATAACGATCTTGACGATGTGACCCATGCGTCGACCGCTACGGCCTTCGCAAGACCACGATCGATGACGTGGCGTGCGAAGTCGGCTTGTCGCGACCCAAGCGTCCGGTGGCAGCCAAAATGCGCTCGCGCACATCGTCGCCGACCGTAGGTTCGGCGGCCCGGCCGCGTGATCCTCGAGGCATGCAGCCGATGTTACAAGCAACGCGGTGCGTCAGGTGACTAATCAACACTCATGTTGACAAAATGTTGGCGTTGCACCGAGAATTACTGCTGACGTTGGACGTGGAATGTCAGCACAACCGGCCGGGCCGTTCATACAGCCTCAGGGGAAGGAGTGCGATGACTCGGCTTGTCGCGCGATTTTGGATTCCGTTCGTCATGGTGGTCGTGCTGGTTATCGCCGCGTTCACCGTTGCGCAGCTGCATGGGGTCTTCGGATCGGACATGTACAAGCCGGATAACGGCAACGCCGACGCGATCATCCAGTTCAATCCCAAGCACGTTCTCCTTGAGATTTTCGGCGCGCCTGGAACGCTCGCCGACATCAACTATCTGGATGAGCAGGCTCAGCCGCAGCGCCTCAATGGGGTGGGGCTGCCGTGGTCATTCGAGATCGTGACCACGCTGACCGCGGTCCTGGCGAACGTGATCGCGCAGGGCAACACCGATTCCATCGGATGTCGGATTACCGTCAACGGTGTTGTCCGCGATCAGGAGTCGGAGAACAGGTACCACGCGCAGACCTCCTGCCTGGTGAAGTCGGCATGACCAGTCGCCACAGTGCGCCGACAGAGGCGCCCCCACGCTCGCTTATTGCCCGCACCATCCGGATATTTGCAGTGCCGATCATCCTGGGCTGGATCGCGCTGACCGTGGTGGTCAATGTCGTTGCACCGTCGCTGGACAAGGTCGGTGCGGCGCACTCGGTGGCGATGACCGCCAGGGATGCGCCGTCGACGATCGCGATGATGCGCATCGGTAAGGACTTTCAGCAATTCGACTCCGACACCACCGCAATGGTGTTGTTGGAGGGTCAAGATAAGCTGGGTGATGAGGCACACCGGTTCTACGACAAGCTGATCGACAAACTGTCGGCGGACAAGACCCATATCGAGCACATCAACAACTTCTGGGGTGACCCGCTGACCGCGGCGGGCTCCCAAAGCTCCGACGCCAAGTCCGCCTATGTGCAGTTGAATCTGCGCGGCGACCAGGGCAGCACCCAAGCCAACCAATCGGTCGCCGCGGTGGAGCGCATCGTCGATTCCGTGCCGCCGCCGCCGCGGATCAAGGCCTATGTCACCGGTCCCGGTCCGCTGGCCGCCGACCGCCGCGAGTACGGCGACAAAGGCATCAAGAGGATCACCGCCGTCACCTTGGTGGTGATCGCGGTGATGCTGCTGGTGGTCTATCGATCGATAGCGACCGCGCTGGTCATGCTGCTCACGCTGGGAATCGAGTTGCAGGTTTCAAAGGGTGTGATCGCAGTGCTGGCCAACTCCAACCTCATCGGACTGTCCACGTTTGCGGTCAACCTGCTTGTCGCGCTGGCTATCGCGGCCTCGACCGATTATGTGATCTTCTGGGTGGGCCGATATCAGGAGGGCAGGTCGAGGGGCCTGGATCGTGAAGCGGCCTACTACAACATGTTTTCCGGCACTGCGCATGTGATCGTGGGATCGGGCCTGACCGTGGCCGGGGCGATGGCATGCCTGAGTTTCTGCCGGCTTCCCTACTTCCAAACCCTCGGCGCCCCGTGTTCGCTGGGTCTGCTGGTGGTGCTGGCGGCCTCACTGACCCTCGGCCCGGCGATCGTTGCCGTGGTCAGCCGGTTCGGTGTGCTTGACCCCAAACGAGCCCACCGCGAACGGGGATGGCGCCGCGTCGGCACCGCCGTGGTGCGCTGGCCCGGCCCGGTGCTGGCGGCGACCGCCACGCTAGCCCTGGTCGGGTTGCTGGCGCTGCCGGCCTACACCACCAACTACAACGACCGGTATTACATCCCAGGTTTTACCCCGGCCAATGTCGGATACCACGCCTCGGACCGGCACTTCCCACAAGCCCGAATGGAGCCCGAGCTGCTGATGGTGGAGTCCGACCACGATCTACGCAACCCGGCCAACATGATCGTGCTGGACAAGGTCGCCAAAAACGTCTTCCACATTCCCGGTATCGCCCGCGTGCAAGACATCACCCGGCCACTAGGCACACCCATCGACCACAGCTCGGTGCCCTTCCAGATCAGTCTGCAAGCAGCCAACATCGTCGAAAACCTGCAGTATCTGCACGATGCCGTGGCCAATTTGACCAAGGTCAGCGATCAGCTACAGGTAACGATCGACATCACTACGCGCATCTCCGACCTCACCCACCAGCTCACCGGCGTCACACACGATCTGGACGGCCAAACCCATCAAATCAAGTCCGACACCAATGACCTCCGCGACCACATCGCCGACTTCGACGACTTTTGGCGACCCCTGCGCAGCTACTTCTACTGGGAAAAGCACTGCTTCGATATCCCGATGTGCTGGTCATTTCGATCGCTATTCGACGGCCTCGACAGCGTCGACACGCTCAGCGACGACATCGGCAACATCACCACCGACATCGACAGACTCGACGTCATCCTGCCGCAGCTGGATGCTCTACTGCCACAACTGACCGTCACCTTGAAGACAGTGCGAGCGCTCACCACGGCGGCGACGAGCATCTTCGCTGGACTGATCAAACAGCAGGACGCCCTTAGCAAGAACTCGACCTTCATGGGCAAGGCGTTCGATGACTCGCACAACGATGACACCTTCTTCCTGGCGCCCGAGGCGTTTGAGAATCCAGACTTCCAACGCGGTCTGAAGCTGTTCTTGTCCCCGGACGGCAAATCCGCGCAGTACATCGTCACCCACAAGGGCGATCCCGCAACCCCCGAAGGCATCTCGCACATCGACGCCATCATGCAGGCCGCAAGCGAGGCGGTGAAGGGAACACCCCTGGAAGGCGCCAATCTGTACCTGGGCGGTACCGCGGCGACCTACAAGGACATGCACGACGGCTCCATGTATGACCTGATGATCGCGGTCATCGCGTCGATCGCCCTGATCTTTATGGTCATGCTCGGTATCACCCGAAGCCTGATCGCCTCCGCGGTCATCGTCGGCACCGTCGCCTTGTCGCTGGGCTCCTCCTTTGGAATCTCGGTGCTGGTTTGGCAACAGCTGTTGCACATGCCGCTGAACTGGCTGGTGCTGCCGATGGCGATCGTGATCATGCTGGCCGTGGGATCGGACTACAACCTGCTGCTGGTCTCGAGGTTCCAGGAAGAGATCCACGCCGGGCTGAAGACCGGCATCATCCGCTCCATGGGCGGCACCGGCGGCGTCGTCACCACCGCCGGGCTGGTGTTCGCCGCCACCATGGGCTCGATGCTGTCCAGCGACCTACGCATCGCCGGCCAAATCGGCTCCACCATCATGCTCGGATTGCTCTTCGACACCCTCGTCGTGCGTTCCTTCATGACGCCATCGATCGCTGCCCTGCTGGGACAATGGTTCTGGTGGCCGCGGCGCGTCCACACCCACGCCGCCCCAGCGCCGGCAACTGGCGGCCCCGCGGGTGTGGACCCGGCCGCAACCCAGCCCCTACTGGTCAGCGCGATCAATCCCCCAGGGCGACAATGAGGTTGGATAGAGCGTTCAAGGTCTGACGCTGCTTAACGGCGGTGATTGGCACCCCATCGGCCCACCGTCTGCACCGCCTCGGCGAAGGCCTGCGGGTTTTCTTGCGGGATGTTGTGTCCGGCACCCGGCACCACCCGGTGCTCCCACTGGCCCAGGAAAAGACTCGCCCATCGGCCACCGTCGGAGCCGGGCACTACCCCGTGTGCTCCGCCGTCGAGCGTCAGTGTCGGCACCTCGATCGCCGGCCGCTCCTCCAGCCGGCGGGCCAGCTCGGTGTAGCGCTCGTCGCCCGGCACCAGCCCGAACTTGTAGCGGTAGCTGTGCAGCACGACCTCGACCCAGTCCGGATTGTCGAAGGCGGCGGCCGACCGGGCGAATTCCTCCTCGCTGAAGTGCCACTGCGGCGACCACTGATGCCACAGCAGTCGGGCGAATTCGCGCCGATAGATGGTCAGCCCGGCGCGGCCCCGCTCCGACATCAGGTAGTACTGATACCAGAGAGCGGCTTCGCGTTCCGGTCTCGTCGGCGTCGCCGAGGAACCGAGGTGGTGCAGCGCGTATCCACCGGCCGAGACCAGGCCGCTGCAACGCTGCGGCCATAGGGCGGCCGCGGCGCACGCCGCCCGCGCTCCCCAGTCGAAACCGGCGAAGATTGCTCGGGACAGGCCGACCCCGTCGAGCAAGTCGATGACATCGCTGGCGAGCGCGGCCTGTTCCGCGCTACGTGGGGTGGCGCGGTCACGAAACCGCGTAGTTCCGTACCCGCGCAGGTAGGGCACCACAACCCGAAATCCTGTGTCGGCCAAGATCGGAGCAGTGTCGGCGTATGCGTGAATGTCATACGGAAACCCGTGTAGCAGAACGACCGCAGGGCCCTCGCCGATGTCGTGATAACCGATTGACAGTACCGACGTTGCGAGCGTGCGCACCGGCATCGTCGGCGCAATTGCAGCCATGCCGCGATGGAACTACAGGGCTGAGCCCAGGTCAAGAGCGCCGATGCGTACTTCATTGCGTGCCTTGGCTGCTCGACGCCTTTTCTTGCGAGTCGACGCTGACGTAGTGCTGCGCGATGGCGGATCGATACAGGCGAGTGATTGCCTGTATCGGCGCTGTGTCGCTATGACGCGCGGGCGTTTTCCGGTGTTGACGGTGACGCGGATGAAGGTACCGTCGCCTGCGGTTAGCGCCGCAGCATGGACGCCCGACGGCCTACCGAATGCACAGCAGGAGAAGGCTGCTCGACCAATAATCCAGCGGTCAAAGCAGATTGTCAACAGACATGTTGACAACAATAATGGGTCAGGACTACTGTTAGGGCGTCAGAAAGAAATCCACGATCCTCGTGGATGACTGTCCCGCGTAGTGGCGCGCTAGTGGCGCGCGATTGGATGGTGTTCGCCGCTATGAGTCGAGTAACGCTGATTTCCAGTGACGGTCACGTCGCGGCTCGGATGGCCGACCACCGGCCCTATCTCGAGTCGGCCTATCTGGAAGATTTCGATGCGTTCCTTATCGAGTACGCGAAACACGGCGTGGTCACTTTCGACGCGACAAACGTCGCCGCCCGGCTCGACCCGGACGCCGCCGCGGAGTGGCAGAAGAACGTCACCGACCAGGGCCGGCTGGATGCCGCCTGGAACCCCGAGCGACGGCTCGTCGAGCTGAACCGCGAGGGGATCGCGGCCGAGGTCTTGTTCCACGAATTCGCTACGCCGTTCGTGATGTCTTCGCCGACGCATGCCGCCACAGCTGGGTTGGCCCCGCCGACCCTCGACCAGCTCAGCGCGGGCTACCGCGCCTACAACCGATGGCTGGCCGACTTCCGCGCGACCGCCCCCGAGCGCTGGGTCGGAATGGCTGCCATCAGCTTCCACGATGTCGACGCCGCGGTGGACGAGATCAAGGCCGTCAAGGAGCTCGGCTTCGGCGGAGTCGCGATACCGGCGCTGCCCAACGATGCTCGGCTGTACCGCCCGGAATACGACAAGATCTGGGCCACCATGCAGGAGTTGGAACTCGTCGCTAACGTCCACGTGGCGATCTCGAACACGATACCGGAGCATGCGGGTGCGCCGACGCTCACCGCGTCGCGAGCGATGATCGGATCTGAGATTTTCATCGGCGCGCGCAACCTGCTGCCGGCTTTTGTCTTCGGCGGCATCCTGGAACGATTCCCGCGCCTGACCGTCGTCTTCACCGAGACCCACTCGGACTGGGTGCTCGGCTCGCTCAAGCGCATGGACCATGCCTACGAAAACAGCGAACTGCGCCGGGACATTCGCGATGTCATACCGATGCGGCCCAGCGAATACTGGAAGCGCCAGTGCTATTTGGGCTCGTCGATCTTCTCGCGCGCCGAGATAGGCGCCCGCGATCGCATCGGCGTCGACAAGATGATGATCGGAATCGACTTCCCGCACTCGGAGGGTGCCTGGCGCCACGGCACCGGGAACTACATCAAAGCCACCTTCGGCGCCGAGCACGTCCCCGCCGCCGAGGCCCGGCGGCTGTTCAGCGAGAACGCAGCTGCCGTGTACGGCTTCGACCTCGACGCACTGAAGACTGTTTCGGACGCTATCGGTCTGGACGAGGCGGATCTCCTCAGCCCGCCGGAGGTCCAGCCGTTCTACCGCGGTGACCTGGAACGTCCGCTGATTCCGTCGTGATGGCGCTGGGCTTCCAGTCGCCGCCCGACCGTCGCCCGAGAGGACCAGCAGATGCGCATCGTTGACACCACGCAACTGACGTGGGACCTCATCGTCCCGAATACTCGCGGCGGGGATATCTATCGCAAAATGATTCGTAGCGCCGAGGGCGTGCGCCAAGTCGATTACGACGTACGGATCGAACTCTTCAGCGGGGGTGAAGGGACGTACAAGTCCATTCGGCACCGCCACGACTTCGAGCAACTGCGGTTCGCGGTCAGCGGCCGTATGGCCCTCGGTTTCGACGTTCTCGAGGAGGGCGACGTCGGATACTTCCCGGCCAACGCCTACTACGGCCCGCAGGAATGCGCAGACGCGCTGATTCTGATCGCGCAGTGGGGTGACCACTTCATCACGAAGGAACAGAGCGAGGCGGCCGTTGCCGAACTGAAGGAAACCGGCGAGTTCAAGGACGGCTTCTACCAGTCGGTCGACGAACAGGGTCGTCCATACAAGATCGACCCGCTCAACGCGATCTGGGAGAAGGTATTCGGCCAGCCCTACGCGCCACAGCCGCCGCGCTACAAGCAGCCCGTGTTGATGACGCCGTCCGCGTTCGGTTGGAGTAGCCCGGACGGCGCAACGCGCCGCCGCCGGCTCGGCGTGTTCAGTGAGATCTCGCTCGAGATCTCGACGGTGCAGTGGGCGCAGGACGGACCGCTACACGTGCAGCTCGCTGAAAACGACCACCGCCCAACGTTGTTGTTCACCACGGCGGGCACCTTCACGCACGACAGCCTGAGTTTCGGCCCGCTGACCGGGGTGTGGATCGAGCCCGGCGAGAGCGTAAAGATCGAGGGGAGCGCCGAAAGCGAGCTGTTGATGGTGCACTTTCCTCAGCCATCCAGTCGGATCACCCTGGTGGCCGACTGAACCGCAGGCGCCGAGTGCCGCCGACGATGGCGTCGCGGACACCAAGAGCGCAGAGCGCCTTGGCCGATGGTTGGCGCGTGTAGTGGTCAGCGCTTGCGGGCTGGTCTGGCCACCATGATCCCCCGCAACACCGTGTCAGCCATCCCGTCGGCGATGTCGTCGGCGCCCATCGCGCCACCTGGAACAAACCAGCGCGAGGTCCAATTCAACATTCCCACAACGATCTTGGCGAACATCTTCGGCGGCAACGGCGTCACGAACACCCCCGATTCGACACCATCGCGGACCGCGGCCTCCACCAGCGCCTCGTATCGGGCACCCGATGCCAGGATCTCGGCATTCAGGTGGTTGTCGATGATCGACGACGTCGCGCCGTCCTGAAAGAAGATGTACAACTGCGGATAATGGCGTTCGTAGGCCCGCATGACCGCCCGGATCGAATCCCGCAACCGGATCGGCGCCGAATGGCCGCTGGCCGCGACGTCTTCTAACGCCGCGACCATTTCCACCAGGCCATCGTGGATGGCCGTCCGAAAGATCTCTTGCTTGTCCTCGAAGTAGTAGTAGATCGTGGCCCGATCCACACCGGCTTCACTCGCGATGGCCCCCATCGTGGCGCCGTTGATTCCCTCGCGCTGCAGGACTGGCCCGGCGGCGTGAAGGATCGCCTCCCGCTTAGCTCCATACTGCGCACGGTCTTTGTCCTGGGCCGCGCTTCGTTTCATCGCAAGTGTTGGCGAACGCTTCTGAGCCTTGACCATACAACTCCTTCGTCACCGCGCAACGCGCCACACCAAATCACCATTCTCTCATATTTCTTGGACACAGCTCCGACCAGTGCAACCGAGCGCACGAATGCCTACACGACGCCGGGGTGTGAGCGGATCAACGCACCCGTAGATAATGACCGCCGGCCGGCGTCCCGGCGTCGCGATCATGTCGGTCGGCTCCGTGATGCCCGATTTCACGATCAGGGTTTTCGCCGCGTCGGGTGGCCACGGACCGCGTGCGGGCCGGTCAAAGCTGCGACCTGCCTACCCAAGTAGACGCCGCGCATGGCCCCGCGGCCGTGCCGTGTCGGACCATCCCTCGCTGTGGCGCCCTGCGGTCGCTGGACCGACTGCTATCTGAATCCCCCATCGTCAAATTTCCTGCGATGTACTGGTTTCATCGGCGTGGGTCCTTTGTGAGGGCAGGCATAGGCACAGGCTCGATGGCGGTTGACGTGAGCGGGACTGGTTTCGTGCTACTAGACGGCGGTGCGTCGGAGTGGTTGCGGGGTCGCGGGGCTCAGGCGCCGACTGGCAAGACGTAATGTGCCCACCCCGGGGCGGGTACACCGCACGGTGAGACCGGAAGGCTCGTCGGTGTATAGCGCACCGGCCACCATGGCGGCGACGGATGGCTGCGGGTACACGCGCCAGCAACGCATCGGCCGCGCGGGCTTCATGATGGTGTGACACGTCATGGTCTCGTTCGCGGCATCACCGACATCGACGACGACGACCGCGAGATCGCATTGCGAACAGACCAGCGTCATACCAACTTCGCGCCGGTGGGGTGCGTCCGTCTTCACCTTCGTGCCCTTCCGTTAGACACCGCAATCCGTTCGCAGAGAATCCGGGCGCTATCGCATAGTCAATACAGTCGTTGGCGCCGACTGGGACGTTGGCATCGCAACCTGAGGGCCTGAATACTCTGTCGACCCGTCCAGGTTTGCTACTTAATCCCGTTGCGGCTGCGGTCTTGCCGTTGATCAGATACGTGTGTGTCTGATAGCTCTCCTGGGCAGGTTGTAGCACAGATTACGATGGTCATCTGCTAAAGTCAACGTCATTGTTGAAAAACGGCCCGGGGCCGCATGGCTCTGGTGCCAGCGGGCCGCGGGGATCCGCACAGCAGATTCACCGGTGAGATCGGGAGAAGAACGTGGCGTGGGCACCAAGTGCACTGCGATGCACCTCAACGACTCCGCCCTCGGCGGGCAGCTGACGAAGGATCGCTTTTCCGTTCGAGGGCGGCAGCTGGCCCCGGTGCCCGGCGGTGGGCGGCTTCGCTTTCAGGGTTTCAAACCTGCGGTCGTGCCCGCCTTCCTGGACGTGATGAGCGGGGCCAACATCGGGAAGACGATTGTCGACATCGCCGGATAATCCGCACGCCAACGCGCAGGGCCCGTTGGTCGCACACCGGCCAGCGACTCGTCGACCACGTGTTCACCCCGGCGCTTCTGATGGTGCGCGGCCGACGATCCCGCAGTTGACCGTCGCGTCAGGCGTCGACGTGGCACGGGCGCAGGGTGCCGTTCGGGAGCTGCTGCTGGCTATCGGCGAGGATCCGCAGCGCGAAGGCCTGCGTGACACCCCAGCTCGGGTGGCGCGGGCGTACGAAGAGATCTTCGCCGGGCACTACATCGACCCAGCCGACATCCTGGCGACGACCTTCGAGGAGGGCCACGACGAGCTGGTGCTGGTGAAGGACATCCCGCTCTACTCCGTCTGCGAGCACCACCTCGTCCCGTGGCACGGCAGCGCGGCGGTCGGATACGTCCCTGGGCCAACTGGCCGGGTGGTTGGCTTGTCCAAAGTGGCACGGCTAGTTGACCTGTACGCCAAGCGTCTGCAGTTGCAGGAGCGGTTGACAGCGGAGGTGGCCGACGCGGTGCAGAGCCGGCTGGCAGCGACCGGTGCGATCGTCGTCGTGCAGGGTCAGCATTTGTGCATGGCGATGCGTGGCATCCAGAAGCCGGGCAGTATCACGGTGACCTCAGCCGTGCGCGGCGTGTTTAAAACAGACTCGTGCGCGCGCGACGAAGCGATGACGCTAATACTTAGGCGCTGAGCGGAGATACAGCAACACTCGCAGCGGAAGCCCTCTACTGCGCAAGCTTTCGTGTCGTCAACTCCGCGGTCGAAACAACGTCGGCTGTAGCGGGAAACACTCGCTCAACGAGCACTTCGTGGACCGCCGGGTCCAGGTCGGCGGTCGCATCGCGTAGGACAACCGCGCGCAGATCCCTGTCGGAGGCTTCGCGGACGGTCGAAAGCATCACGCCGCTTGTCGTAAGGCCCGCCAGGATTAATGTGTCGATGTCGCGTTCGGCGAGCCAATGCCCCAACGAGGTTGTGCTGAATGCGCCGATACGCGTCTTGCGGAACACTTGCTCGTCGTCTGCCGGCTTGACCAAGTCGACGATCTCAGCCTCGGGCGAGCCGCTACGTAGCATGCCAGCGTCGCGCACGGGGGCGAAATTCTTGTTGGTATCTGGAATTTCGGCGGCCTCAGTCGGTTCGAAACCCACCCGTATGTGTGCGACGGGGATCTCGTTGGCGCGAGCCCAGTCAAGCACGGCGACCGCATTCGCGACCACAGGGGCCGCAGCCTTGTCACCAATCGCACCGACCATGGCGTACTGGAAGTCCATGAGCAACAGTGCCGTGGCAGACGGATCTAGTTCGGGTACCGCGTTGGTCATCAGGATTCTCCAGCCTCGTTGTGAGCTACGACCCGATGTTAAACACCCGAACCGACCGAAGTCAACACCACTGTTGACACTGATCATTTTATGCCCATCCGTCGTCGTTGTGTGCGATGATCGAGGTTGTGCATGCGGGTTGTTCGACTGTTGACTACACGACGAACTGTGTTGCTGTAGCGCGCTTTGCGGCTGGGTCCAATGGATGATTCCCAACGCGGGCGCTCGTCGCTGTCCCTGAAGAGACTGTCCGCTCAAGCCAACGACCGCCACAAGTACAACGCAAAGCGCGCCGAGATTCTGCGCACCAGCGGCCAGGTTCTGCACCGTCACGGCGTCAGCAACACCACGATCGGCCTCATCGCCAAACACGCCAAGGTCGACCGCGCCACCATGTACTACTACTTCGAGGACAAGTATGCGATCTATCGGGAACTCATTCTCGACGGGCTGACCGAGTACTTCGACGGAATCGACACCGTCGCTGCCAGTACAAGCCCGCCCGAGCGGCGCCTGCGCGAAGCCATGTCGACGGTGATGCAGGCGTTCGAGAAGCACTACCCCCAGCTCTATATCTTCTTTCAGGCCAGTGGTTCAGTCGAAGTGCTGGGGCCCGAGTTATACGAGGCCACCGTGGAATCGGGCCGTCGATTCGAGGCCTTGCTCGGCCGGATACTGCACGATGGCATCGACACAGGGGTGTTCGCGGCAGATACTCCCGTCAAGATCGTCATCAAGCAAGTGGTCGGTATGTTGAACTGGACGTCACGCTGGTTTCAGCCCGAAGGAGAACTCGACGGCGTAGGCGTTGCGAACGCGATGGCCGACACCATTCTCAATGGGATATCAGCCGAAAGCCGATAGTTCCTGTTGCGCAGGCCCATTCCATCCGGTCTCAATGCCCGAACCGCATGAGTCGAGTGGTGATTTTCGCTGAGGACGCTTAGCCCTACACGTGGGAGTAGCCGCAGGGCTTACGTTGCTGTGAAGCTTGCGGTGCCAGCCGAGTGTGTGCATTAGCCGTGATCTTCAATGGTCCACCGCGTTAACGTGTGCGTTGATGCGTTGATCTCCCTACTCGCCGGTGAAATCGGCGGGCCGACGTTCGCGAAAGGCTTGCCTCGCCTCCGCGTAATCGGAGGTTGATTGGACGATGCCCATGTGCGATGAGATCAGGTCCAGGCTGGTGCGCAGGTCGATGGTCTGCGACTGATACACCGCGCGTTTGATCATCGACACCGCGATCGGTGACCTCGCCGCGATGCGGTTGGCAAGCCCAAGTGCCGCGTCGAGGAGGTTGTCGTCCGAGTACACATCGCTGACGATTCCTAGATCGCGTGCCTCGTGTGCCGAAATGGTGTCGCCGGTCCATAGCAGTTCCAGCGCGCGCGCTACCCCGACAATGCGCGGGAGGAAATACGCTCCACCGTCGCCGGGCACCAGGCCGACATTGATGTAACCCTCGCAAAACCGAGCAGATTCTGCCGCCAGCCGGATGTCGCACATCAGCGCCATGTCCATTCCGGCACCGATTGCCAGCCCGTTGACCGCGCAGATGAG
This sequence comes from uncultured Actinomycetota bacterium, assembly GCA_963751315.1. GTDB lineage: Bacteria > Actinomycetota > Actinomycetes > Mycobacteriales > Mycobacteriaceae > Mycobacterium. Next base: position 409,688 of record CAVVUH010000010.1, read on the forward strand.
CGGTTTGTCGAGATCGGCGACCCCGCGCACCACCTTGTGGACTCGGTCAGTGAGCACCCGCTTGCGGGCGAGGGGGGTCGGTTCGACGGCCGCCATCGCATCGAGGTCGACGCCGGTGCAAAAGCCGCGACCGGTGCCGGTGAGCACCACCGCGCGGATCGCCTCGTCGTCTCGCGCGCTGGCGATCGCCTGCGCCCAGCGGTCCAGCATGGGCCAGGTGAACGCGCCAAGTTGTGCGGGCCGGTTGATCCGGATCAGGCCGACCGCGCCGCGAGTCTCGTAGATGAGGTCTTCGTCGGCTACGAGGTGAGCTGTTGCCATAGTGTGAGATCGCCCTTCTGACAGAGATTTTCGCCGAACACGTCGGCCCACGCCGATTGGTTGCGATATTCCTCACGCCACGCCCACAATCGGGTCGTCAGCCGATGTAGGGGATGCTCGCGGGTGAACCCGATCGCGCCGTGGATTTGGTGTCCAATCGCCGTCACGGTTTGCACCGCAGTGTCGGCCCGGATCCGTGCGGCGTCCAGCGTCCACGTCTGCATCGGGTCACGATCGAGGGCCAGCGCGGCCGCCTCGACCGCCACGGTCATCGCGCTGGTCTCAGCGGCCAGCTGCGCCAGCATCTGCTGCACCGCGGGCATCGCCGCCAGCGCCCGCCCGAACTGTTGCCGCTCACCGGCATAGCGGGCGGTGTACGCGTAGACGCTCTGCGCGGCACCGGCCATCATCAGTGACCGCCCGAACGCGCCCCGCCGCCGGAATTCCACGCCAAGTGCGTCTGCATCACCGAGCCGATGCATCTGGTCGTCCGATACAACCGCGTTGCTGAGGACGATGCTGTCCCGTGGTTCGCCGGCGACGTTGACACCGTGCCGGATGTCGAGTCCGACACGTGGCAGATCCAGGGCGTACCAGCCGGCTGCCAGTCGCGTCAGGATCACCACGCGGTCGGCGTGCCGGGCCCATGGCACTCGTGGCACTCGCCCCGTCAGCAGCCAGCCGCCACCCGACGGCTGCGCATCGATGTCGTCGGCCATCGCCGCGGTCACCACACCAGTCGGTAGCTGCGATCCAGCCAATGTCATCAGCCACCCGGCCATCAGCCCGACCTCCACGATCGGCAGCGACGCCGCCAGTGACCCCAGCGCAGGCAGCACGACCGCGGCGTCGGCGTACGTTGCCCCGGCGCCGCCATTGGCTTCGGGCACCACCAGCGCGGTCACACCGATCTCGTCCAAGGCGGTCCACGCCTGCGGATGCCAACCGGTGTCGGCGAGCTCACCGCATGCCCCGATCACCGAATCATGCAGCAGCTCGGTCGTTTCCGTGCTCATGCGACCACCGCCTTGGCAACGACCCCGCGCAGTACCTCGTTGGTGCCGCCGCGCAGGGTGAAGCCCGGCGCCTGCTGCAGAGCTTCGGCGAGCATGTGCGGCAAGGTGCCCGGCTGAGTGGGATCGGGTTCGATGTCGAGGGCTTCGGCCACCGCGTGGACAAGGTTGCGTTCGAATTGAGTGCCGAGATCCTTGACGGTGGCCGCCTCGACATTAGGGGTGTTACCAGCGGCCAGTTCGACGGCAACCGCCATCGACATGGCACGCAGCGTCCACAGTTCTGCGCTGAGTCGGGCCAACAAGCGTCGGCCGGCCTGGCTCTTGGCCAGTTCGACACGCGCAGCCTCCAGCAGCGGATAGGTGCTCAGGATGCGTTCGGGCCCGGAACGCTCGTAGGCCAGCTCATGGGTGACCTGCGTCCAGCCGTTACCCACGGTGCCCAGGACCTGCTCGTCGCCGACGAACACCTCGCTCAGCACCACTTCGTTGAAGTGGTGCGCTCCGCTGATCAGCTCGATCGGGTTGCACGACACCCCGGGGCTGGCCATATCGATGATGAACTGGCTTAGCCCCGCGTGACGGTGGGATGGATCCAGTGGTGAGGTTCGCACCAAGGTCAGCATCTGGTGGGCGTGGTGGGCATGACTGGTCCACACCTTTGTGCCGTTGACCACCCAGCCACCGTCAACCCGTTCGGCGCGGGTTCGAACGCTGGCCAGATCGGAACCGGAATCGGGCTCGCTCATCCCGATGGCGAAAAACAGTTCGCCACTGGCGATGCCGGGCAGGTAGCGGTGTCGTTGCCCCTCGGTGCCGAAACGAAGGATGGATGGGCCCGACTGGCGATCGGCGATCCAATGCGCCGCGACCGGGGCGCCCGCGGCAAGGAGTTCTTCTGCGATGACGAAGCGGGTCAGCGGATCGGCGGCAGCGCCCCCGTACTGTTTGGGGAACGTCGTGCCGATCCAGCCCCGCTGCCCCAGGGCCAGGGAGAAGCGTTCGTCAAATCCCACCAGCCAGCAGTCACATCGAGGCGTGTAGCGGCCAGCGGCGCGTTCCTCTGCCAGGAACTGGCGCACCTCACCGCGGAGATCGTCGAGCCCGGCGGGTAACTCGACGGCGTGCAGCAGCGGCAGTCTCATCTACACCTCGACCTCTGTGCAGGCCCGCGCTACCGACGAACTGACGCCGGTCAGCGAAACCATTGGCTGGCATCGATTGTCACCGTACGGAACCGCGGCGCGTTAGTCAACACTCATGTTGAACTTTGGGGTCGAGTCGCCAGATGTTCATCGCCTCAGCCCTAGCTTCGCGTCTCGAACGAATTGCGGCCGCAGCGCGGCAAGTTGCCCGGCAATCGCCTCGGCAGCGGCCTCGCACGTTCCCGGTTCGCAGACCATCGCTCCGCTGGCCTCGAGGTGCAGCTGGTCCGCGGTGAACGGCTCGCCCGACAAACACATTCGCCGCACCCACATCTCGGGCAGGAACCGGCGTAGGCCATCGACGTCGCTGGCGATTCCGAGGGTGACTTCTGGCATGCGAAACGACGCGGACCGCGACGTCACGAGGATGTCGGCCGAGGCAGCGATCAGCAGACCCAGGCCCACGGCGGCGCCTTCCACCGCCGCGACGGTGGGACCGGGATGGGTGCGCACGGCGTCAAGACATGCGGTGGCGGCATCGCTGGCCACCTGCGGGTCGTCCGCCGGCGCTTTGACATCGAATCCCGCGGAGAACACTCGGGGCAGACCGCAGAGCATGACTGGTCGAGGATCATCGTGGATCGCCGCGAACGTCGCGCGTATCCGATCGATCATCTGAACTGTGAGGGCGTTGACGGGCGGCCGCTGCAGCCTGATTCGAATAATACCGGGACTAAAGCTGGCCTCCACCGCATCGACGACACCCCGCGGCTCCGCTACCACGTCGCTGTCTTCATTCATGGCACACCCGTGGCGCGTCGGGCGCACCGATCGTGGCGACGCGCCGCGGCATGCATCGGATCCGGCTCTCCCCCTTTGAAGTTCGCTGAGTCATCTCCCCGGTGTTCCATCCTCTGCCGCGATCCGGTCGACACGCGCTCTAGGTGAATACCGGCTCGCCGGTGATCGTGGGCAACGACGGCAGCAGCAGCTCGGAGTTGGTGCGGAAGAACTTCTGCATGATGTCCTCACCCAGTGGAGCGAGTCGGTTGACGAACTTGCGTTTGATGTCGGTTCCGCCCTCGATGTGAGGGTAGTCAGTGGAGAAGCAGTAGCTGGTCGCCAGGTGCGGGTAGCGCTCGAAATACTTTTCGATCGGCTCGATGTTGTTGAACGGGGTGACCCGGACATTCGTTGCAATGTATTCCGAGGGCAGCTTCGAGATGAACGGCTTCATCCGGACCGAATAAACGTCTCGCGCCCACATATCCAAGTTGTCAGCCCATGGACCGAGCCAGCCGGCGCCGATCTCGATGGCACCGAACCGAAGATCAGGGTGACGTTCGAAGACTCCACCCATTGTCAGGGCGGTCAGGTAGTTACAGATCGCCAGTGAGATGGTGGCGAAGGAGAACGGCTCGGAGCCCAGTTCGTTGCTTTCCACCTTGCCTGGCTTGAACGCCGGAGCTCGGCCCCACACCGGGGATTTGAGGAAACCGAACTCGCCTCCCACGTGCACCAGCACTGCGATGTTGCGCGCCTCCAGCAGGGTCCAGAACGGCTCGAGATCCTCGCTGGCCGGCGAGCGACCGCCCGGCGGATGCCCGGCCGGCAGGTTGACTGCCAGGACTCCGCGGTCAATGAGATCCTTGGCCTGCTCGTAGAGTTCCGCGGGCGAGTTCTCGGCGTTGAGGTATGCGACAGGGCGGATGCGCTCTGGGTCCTTGGCCGATTCGCGAACGACCCACTCGTTGTACTCGTTGACACCCGCGAGGCCGAGCGCACGGATCTCCTCCTCGGGCAGCGTTAAGCCGTAACGGTCCCGGTGCATCGCCTCGTTTCCGACGTAGAGGTGCACGGCGAACAGCGCAAAGCTCGGGAACACGAATTGACGCTGCACACCCATCACATCCATGACCGATCGGCGTCGGCTCATGTCGAAGGCACCCGGGGCGCGAGTGCCCCTGATGTTCCACACGTTTCCGTCGGTGATGTCCTCGTCGTCGGCCGAGACGTCGGGGTTGTAGAAGTCGTTGGCGCCGGTCTTCTTCAGGACTGGCTCCGCGAGTTCGGCGATACGGGCCGCGGCCTCGCCGAACACGTCGCCCCACAGGTGCGATGGCGTCATCTCATGCGCATCGATATCCAGCGTCTGGTCGAGAAACGTAAGGGTTGACTCGGATAGCTCGGTCACCGTGCCTCCCTAAATGCGATGTGAGCAGAGCCTGGGCGTGAGCTTCGATCCCTGCCGGCTGCTCCTGACGCTGCGACCGACCAGCGGGTCCGATGACCGGCGACGGTATGGGGCCACGCCAGAACAAGCGCAGCATAATTCGGGCGGATGGCGATAGTCAACATATACGTTGATAAATGTCGGACACGTGTTTCGTCCAGGCAGGCGCGGGGCGCCGACATGGCGATGTACTGCCTCGGACACGCTCCATTGGTCGCCTCCGCAGCTGGCCCCAGGAAGCAAATATGTTCAACGATACAGTTGAAATCGGGACACAACTATCACTACCCTGCAACGGATGAACACCTCGAGGGTGCTGCTCGTCGAACACGGCGCCGACGGGATTTTGCAGCTGACGCTGAATCGGCCGGCCGAACTCAACGCGTGGACCTACGAGCTGGAAGCCAGCTTCTTCGCTGCCCTGGACTTCGCAGCGGCCGATGCGTCGGTGCGGGCAGTCATCGTCACCGGTGCGGGCCGCGGGTTTTGCGCTGGAGCGTCGATGTCGCTGTTGGGCGACGTCCCTGATTCGCGCCCTGACCGCTCCGTGCGCCGACGGCTTTGCGAGCTCGCCGAGTACCCTAAGCCGTTGATCGCCGCGATCAATGGTGCCGCCGCGGGGATCGGATTCGCCCTGGCGATTACCTGTGACCTGCGCTTCTGTGCCGAGACATCGGTTCTGACAACGTCGTTCGCCAAGCTCGGGCTCGTCGCCGAGCATGGAGTCGCGTGGATTCTGCCCCAGCTGGTGGGGCGCGCGCATGCGTTGGACCTGCTGCTATCCGGACGCACCGTGCGAGGAGCTGAAGCCGAAGCGATGGGGCTGGTCAACCGAAGTGTGCCCGATGGCGAAGCCGTACTGGCCGCACGCAACTACGCCGCGAGCCTCATTGCTTCGGCAGCACCCTCGAGTTGGGCGACGATCAAGCGTCAACTACTCGACGCCAACGAACTAACGCTGTCCGCTGCCTACGAGCAGGCGGCAGACCTCATGGATTCCGCTTTGGCCGCAGCCGACCATCGCGAAGGCGCGCAGGCGTTTCGGGACAAACGCAGGCCGCAATTCGCGCCGCTCGCGCAGACAGCCTGGAGAACGTGAAGCGCCTCCTCGTCGCGGCGGCGGCCAACTACGTTGCGCTGCATGGGCGCCGAACGCAGCTGGCTTTCGCGGCCGCGACCAGCACCGACCATTCGCGACACCCGGCCGAACCTGTCGACCCGCCCCCGGTGAGGATCACCGCGTTGCCCGCCGGGTTGTCAACACGGTGATGGTGGTTCGAGCGGAAGGGCTACTTCTCGAACGTGGTCACCACTACCCGGGTCGTTGAGCATGTCGTACGCGGCGGGAAGTTCGTCCAGGCTGATTTCTCTAGACACGAGATCGTTGAGGTTCATTCTTCCCCCTCCATACAGGCCCAAGGAGACCGGGATGTCGCGGGTGAAGTTGGCGGAGCCGAAATTTGCGCCCTGGACCCGGATTTCATTCAGGACAGCGGAGACGATGGGGACCTGGATGGTGGTCAGGGGGTCTGTGGTTCCGACGAGGAACAGTGCCCCTCCGACTGCGAGCATCGCCAAGTCTTGCTCGTAGACGCTGGGGATTCCGACGAAGTCGAACACGTGGTCGGCGCCGATGCCGGTGATCTCACGCGATCGCCATACACACCCTCATTTGGCGCTTCGATCCGGATTCTGTCAACGTAACCGTTGACAAAATCGAGGCTGGTTGCCTATCCTCGAAAGAGGATCCATTGGCTGTGCGTCGGCGTCCAAGGCCTGGGTTGAAATTGCATGCCTTGGCGGGCCTCGAATATTTGCTGACAGATTCCGCTACAAGGGCGGCGGTGAATCACGAGTGAGGTTGAATGACATGACGGACAAGGTAACGGACGTTCCCGCGGGCCACCCGCCGATCGTCTTTGATCGTGATTCGGGAGTCGATCTGACGACGTACAGCGACGTTGAAGAGATGCTGCGGAGTCGTTCCTTCGGCATGGAGGGCAGCTATCAGGACTCGCTCGAGTTCGTGGGTGGAACCCTTATTGCGATGGACGGACGCGCACACTTGAATCGCCGCAAGGCCATGGCGCGGATGCTCAGTCCGAAGATGCCATGGGGTGCTGAAGGCAAGGCATTCGACGAGATCTTCGACCACTACCTTCGCTTGACCAGACAGCAGGCGGAACCCGGTGCCACCGTGGTCCGCTTCGATCTCTTCGACTTCGCAGCGCGTGTCTACTGGCGTTTGATTGCCGGCATGATCGGTGTCGATCAGGTCGAGACGGAGGAGGACATCGAGCGTTTCCGGGCTGTGTCGACCCACCTTGTCATGGGTATTGTCCTTGACTACGTCCCTCGCGAACACCGGGACAGGGTACTGCAGGAAGCGCGCAATGCGGTCGCTGAGATTCGTCAGGAGATCTATCTGCCGAGTTTTCAACGGCGGGTCGACCTGGTGCGTGAGGCGGGTGACGACGTGGAGAAGAAGAATGCACTCCCGGGCGACCTGATCACCAGCATGATCGTGGTCCAAGAGGACCTGGACAACATTGACGACACCGCGATCTTTCGCGAGATGACCGAACTTCTGGCTGCGTCGGTCAACAACCCGGTCGTGTTTGCCGTCTACGGCCTCGACGATGTCGTGCCGTGGCTCGATGCGCACCCGGAGGACCGGGAACGCCTGGAGGATCGAGAGTTCCTCAACAGGTGTATGTCTGAGTCGCTCCGACTCCACCGAGTAACCCGGCCGTACCTCGTTCGCCTCGCCAAGGAGGACACAGCCCTGGAAAGCGGGCGTGAGGTCAATGCGGGTGAATGGGCCAAGGCCTGGGTTGGGAAGGCAAATCGCGACGTAGCCGTGTTCGGTGACGCAGCCGATGAGTACAACCCCTACCGGGTCCCGCTGGTCGACAAGGTTCCTGGCTTCGGGATGGCATTCGCCGGGGGCGCACACATGTGTTTGGGGCGTCCGATTCTGATTTGGGAACACGGCGACAATGACGCCCAGGGTCTATTGGCCAAGATGCTGCGCTTGCAGCTTGCAAGTGGCATGCGACCGGATCCCGACGGCGTTCAGCAGGTTGAGACGACGATGGAGGGCGGAGCGCGCTACGTGCGTTACGACGTAGTGATGCCCCTCTAGGGCGCCCGGCCGGGGGAGCCCTCGTTGGTTCGTCAGAGTGTCCCCGGGCGTGAACTTTGCAGCGCTGTCGAACACTTGACGCACTTCGACGCCAGTTGTTCGTTGCACGCGCCTCCAAGCACAACCCCGACGAACTTCCGGCCGCTACCCGCGAGGGGTAGCGGTGGCGGACAAGGAAGAATGATGTCACAGAACACAGACCAGTCCCATATCACGCTTCGCGTGCGTCGCCGAGCTGAGATCGCGGTGAACGCGCTCCTGCTGGAGTTGGAGAGCGCCTCACGTGAGGTGCTGCCCGAGTGGCCGCCGGGCTCTCACTTGGACATCCACCTCCCGTCGGGGCTGACGCGTCAGTACTCCCTTTGCGGCGCTCGCGAGGACAGGAGTACCTACGTCGTGGTCGTGTTGCGTGAACCTAACGGTCGCGGAGGCTCGGAGGAGATCTACCGGGAACTCGGAGTTGGAACGGAATTCATTTCCTCCACGCCCCGCGACCACTTCAGGCTCGTGGATGCGTCCGAGTACGTGCTGATCGCAGGGGGGATCGGCATCACTCCTATCAAGGCGATGGTGGACGAGATGAGGGCTCGTGGCGCGCGGTGGCGTCTCCATTACGGCGGCCGTAGCCGCGAGCACATGGCGTTTGTGGATGAACTCGTTGACCTCGGCGGCGACAATGTCAGCATCGTCCCCCAAGATGTGGATGGACTGTTGGACGTTCCGGCGATCATCGGGAACCTCTCGCCGGAGGCCGCGATCTATTGCTGCGGGCCGGCCCCGCTGCTTGATGCGGTGTTGACGGCCTGTGCGGAGGCCGGGGCGTCTGAGCGTCTCCACTTCGAGCGCTTCGTGCCGCCAACCGACGGCGCTGGGTTTGTCACCGACGGGGACACTGCCTTCGAGGTGGAGCTCCGGAGCTCGGGGGTCACTCTCCAGGTTCCGGCGGACAAGACCCTCCTCGAGGTGGTGCAAAGCGTCCTGCCAGACGTCCCGTTCTCGTGCACGGAGGGCTACTGCGGAAGTTGTGAATCGGTTGTGCTTGATGGTGAGCCTGATCATCGGGGATCTCTGATGACCGCTGAGGAGCACGATGAAGAACGAACGATGCTGATCTGCGTCGGACGTTCGAAGTCGCATCGCCTTGTTCTGGATCTTTGATTTCAGCTCTGCGCGGCAACGGCCTACGATAATCGGGTTTCCGGGTCCACCGAATTCCACCTCAGATCAACTGCAGCCATTGCGTTGGACCGAGGCGAAGTGATGAAGATACATCTCAACTGCCCGTGCGGTTACGGCTCATGACCTATCAGCTACTCGGTACATTCCAACCACAAGCGTCGGACATCGCTTAGGGCGTCGACGTGTTCGCCGACATCCGCCTTTCGGACCAGTTTCCCGTCGGCCCACTCGACAGGATGGGAAGACGTGCGCACATTGAGATGGGTAGCGCCAAGTTCTGCCCACAGCGCGATGTCCTCGAGCAGTTCCGCAGGCTGTCGGTGACCCTGGTAGACCGTACCCACCAACATCATTCCGTCGCGGTGCCCAAGTTCGTCGACGCGATTCCAGAAGCGTTGTGTCCATTCGATACATTCGGCGGCGGCGTGGGTGAGGAACCATCCATCGCCAAGCGCCGCCGCGCGCTCCATCGCGGGGGGTGAATCCCCGCCGACGATGATGGGAATGGGTCGCTGGACCGGCAGGGGCGCGAGGCCGACAGACACCAGGGTGTCGAATTGACCTTCGAACGTTACCGATTCCTCGGTCCACAGCCGGCGCATGATCCTGATCTGCTCATCGAGACGGCGACCACGCGTGGTGAAATCGGCTCCCAGCGCATCGAATTCGGCGTCGTTCCACCCGACCCCGACCCCCAGCCGGATCCGGCCGCGGCTCAGCACGTCGGCGATGGCAGCCTGCTTGGCCATCAGCGCCGTCTGCCGCTGCGGCGCGATCATCACACCGCTGGTGAGCCCGATCCTGTCGGTGACCGCCGCCAGATAACCCATCGCGACGAACGGCTCGTAGAACGGGAAGGTGTGGTCATAGATCGGCTTGTCGTTCTTGAGCGTATTGGGGTTCAGCGGCCGCCAGTCGGGGCGCTGGCCGGCGTTGACGCCCACCACGTGCTCGGGGATGAACAACTCGTCGTAACCCGCTCGTTCCACGTCGCGGGCCCACTGACCGAGCACGTCGGGATCGGTGCCCAGGTCCATCGTGGGGTACGTCGTGGCGAACTTGATCCCGTGGTGCCGGCTAGCGGCCACTGGCGCGCCCAGTGAGGTCGGGTGCGAATTCGATAGGGGGAAAAGCGATGCACAGCGCCTCGGCGCCCGGCTCGCCGAACACCACCACCTCTTCGCCGTAGTCCGACCAAACCACGGTGTGGGGGCCGTAGTGGTGCTCGGCGACTTCGACCGTTCCTGCGTTTGTGAACATGCAATAGGTGCGGTTGTCGGGCATCACGAATTCGGCGCGGTTATCCCAGCGGATCTTGATGATTGTCAGGTCACGCTCGGTGAAGCGGCCCAACACCTTCGTGGCCAGGCCGTCGCCGCGGTCCAGGTAGGTGAATGCGTCCGGGTTCATCAGGATGGGCTGGGGGTAGCGGGGAACGGGAAACGACGCCTCGCGGTTGAAGACGTGTTCCCAGATCGCATTGAGCGCGTCTCTCGAGTGGCTGCGACCCTCTGAGTCCACCCAGGTGTATTGTCCGCCGCCGAAGACACCCGTCTTCCCCAGCTCCGCGTACGCGCGGTCGTGCCCGGCGCGCGACACCCAGAAGTCGCTCCACTGAATTTGGAAGATCGACGCACCGTCGATGTGCTCTGGCCCGTAGAACGCGCCGGCGGGAAAGTACGCGATCCAGCCCTCCTCGGTGACCTGGCCCAGCCCGAAGTCCTGAACCCCGGTCATCGAGATGCGGATCTGCTCGAAATCGTGATGGTGGCGCGGTGCGGTGAACACGTTCTCGCCGCCGACGTAGTTGTAGCAGTCCGCCGCATAGCCAACGCCGGGAAGGATCTCACCTTCGGAGACGTATTTGTTCTGAACGTGGCCGACACGCGCATTGGCGGCAACGGTCTTCCAGGGCAGCTCGTCGGTGGGAATCACCTTCATCGCCGGTGGCCCTTCATCGCAACTGAGGTGTTTGATCAGCAGCGGCCGGACTCACCGGCCGAAGCCTGCGATCAGTTGCGCCGAGTCGGCATAGGCCGACAGATGTTGGGTGTAATCCTGCTCGGTCTGGTAGGCCGCCTCCAGCGGCAGGGTGTCCGATCGCAGCACCGATGCCTTGGCCATGCGTATCGCGGTGGGGTTCTTCGACGCGATCGTCTCGGCGAGGCTGCGCGCCTGGGTCATCAGTTCATCTGGGGGACAAACAGATTCGAGGCCTCCGCGGCGGTGGACTTCGGATGCCGGCACGCGCTCGGCGGTGTACAACATCCGCCGCGCTTTGGACGGACCGACCATCCATTGGGCAAACGAGGCGGCACCGAGGACCCCGACGTCGATCTCGGTGAGGGCGAATGTCGCGGTGTCGGAGGCCAACGCGATATCGCTGACGGCGACCAGCGCCAGTCCCGCTCCCACTGCGGCCCCGTTGACAGCGCAGATGACCGGTACGGCGCACCGGCGCACGGCCCAAAACGCCTCCCGCGCAAGCCGCAATGGATCGCCCACGTCAACGGTGGGTGGCTCGGAACGCTCGACTTGGAGGTCCTTGATATCCCGGCCGCCGCAGAACACCCGGTTCCCTGCGCCAGTGAGGATCACCGCCGAGATGTCGTCGCGGTGGCGGAAACCCTCAAAGACCGTCGTCAATTCCCGGTATGTCGCTCGAGCGAGCGCATTGGCCGGTGGCCGGTCGATGACCACCTCGGCCACCCGTCCCGTCTGGGACACGCGCAGGCCGGACGTGTTCAGATCTTGTGTTGCACTGGCCATGACCGTCCTCGTTATCGGTTGCCGTCGGGCCGCCGAGCGCGACGCCGCGTGCCCGTGGACGACGGTCGGAACAATCGCGCGCCCTCATTGTCGCCGTCTACCGTCCGACGGTAATCCGCAACTGGAATACTTGTCAACGACCGTGTTGACAAACGGGTAGCCGGTGATGTCATGTCTGTGGGCAAATGTGTCCAGACCCACTGGTCTGAACCTGTCTTCAACATGTATGTTGATAAGTGGTCGCGTGCGCTGGCCAGGTTTGTCAGCCGCCCCGAAACGGGCTACCAGCGACACGATGCGCTCCGGCGCATCGTCGGCACGAGTCCAGATATTCGCGGAGGGTTCTCGGTTATGTTTGTTCACGAGGCTATGGCCAACGCCCTCGCCGCAAGTGGAGTGGACACGATGTTCGGGCTGATCGGCGACGCCAATCTCTTCTTCACCAACGCGTTTGTCGAAGCCGAGGGCGGTCGATACATCTCGGCGGTCCACGAGGCCAGCGCAGTGATGATGGCTCAGGGATACGCACTCCGCAGTGGGCGTCTGGGTGTGGCAACGGTGACCCAAGGCCCCGGACTCACCAACACCGCAACGGCGCTGATCGACACGGTGCGCAATAACGTCTCGCTCGTGTTGATCACCGGTGACACCGCCCCCAGCAACACTCACAACCAGCAGTCCCTCGACCAGGCGCTGTTTGTCGAGGCGACCGGCGCCGGCTACGTTCACGTCCGCCAGCCCGTTGAAGCGGTACCGGCCCTGCGCGCCGCGATCGCCCAAGCCGTCGCACAGCGTCGACCGGTCGTCGTCAACTGCCCCACCGAGTTCGCGTGGGAGATGGTCGATGCCGACGATCGCGCCGTCGATGCCAGTGAACCCGTCCCGGCACCTCCCGACGACCTGCTCGACCAGGCCGTTGGCATGATCGCCACCGCTCGCCGACCGCTGGTAGTGGCCGGCCACGGTGCCACACCGCCCGAACAGCGCGACGCGGTGCTCGACTTTGCCCAACGGATCGGCGCGCCGATCGCCACCACCTTCCGCGCACGCAACCTCTACACCGCTGCCGAAGGCAGCGTCGGCATTTGCGGCACGTTGACGACCGATGCCGGTGCCCCAGCGATCACCGACAGTGACTGTGTCATCGTCTTCGGCTCCAGCTTGAACACCTGGACGACCGCCCACAGGACGCTGTTCAACGACAAGGCCGTCATCTACGTCGACGCCGAGGCCGCGCGCGTCGAGCGGCCAAATGCGCCCGTCGACGTAGCCATCCACGGCGACGCGGCGCAGACCGCTCGCACCTTCATCAAGTGGCTCGACGCCGGCGAGGTGCCGCCTACCGGCTTCCGGCAGCGGGTATGCGCGGGCATTCGCGACGTCGATCTGCGTTTCGATGCCAACCTCGGCGACACGCTTACCCTTGCCGGGGTACTCAGTGAACTCAATCGCTCGCTACCCACCCAGCGGACGGTGGTCTGGGACGGCGGGCGCTTTCTGGGCGAGGCGTTGAAGTACATCTACGGTCCCGACTATCGCAGTGAGGTGCTCGCCACCGCCTTCGGCGCGGTCGGTTTGGGTATGGGAGCCGCTATCGGCGCCGCGTGTGCCGCCGGTGACGAACCGACGGTGTTCATCACCGGCGACGGCGGCTTCATGATGAACGGTCTCGCCGAACTGAACTCCGCGATTCGGGCCTCGTTGCCACTGATCGTCGTCATCTGCAACGACAACAGCTATGGCGCCGAATACGACCAGTACGTGCACAAATCGGTGTCTCCGGCGCTGTCGCTGTTTGACTGGCCGTCCTTCGCCTCGGTTGCCCAGGCGATGGGCGCCGACGGTCTCACCGTCAGCTCGGTTGCTGATGTGCCCGCCGCGGTCGCCGCCGCCCGGGCGCGTGTGTGTCCACTGGTGATCGACGTGCTGATGGACCCCGGGGACATTCCCGAGGTCGCGCACTGACGCGCCGCAGGACGTGAGGAGAGCGCGATGACACCGGTGAGCGTCGGCACTGATTCGATGACGGTTGACGGGCTGCTCGATCGAGCGGCCGCCGACTGGGGCGAGCGCACTGCAGTGGTCGACGGGACCCGACGAACCACGTACCGCGACCTTGCCGCGCTGTGCCGCGACGTGGCCGGCGGCCTGGCCGCCCTCGGGGTCGGCAAGGGCGATCGGGTCGCCATCTGGATGCCCAATCGATTGGAATGGGTGACAGCCTTTTTCGGAGCGATCTCGGCGGGCGCGGTAGTGGTCCCCCTCAACACAGCCCTCTCCCCCGCCGAAGCGCTGTATCAGCTCGCCCACTCTGGGGCCTCGGTGTTGATTGTCCGCGACAAGTTCCGCGGCCGGGACTACCTATCGGATTCCCTGACGCTGCGCGAGCAAGTGCCGCAGTCGCTTTCGCTTGTGGTCGTCGGCGAGTCCAGCGACCCGACGACGGTAGCCTGGCAACAACTCGCCAGTGGCATGCCCGGATTCGCCCCAACCGTTAACCACGCTCTCGACCCGGCTATCATGCTCTACACGTCGGGAACGACAGGCCAGCCCAAAGGCGCCATCCATTGCCATCGGTTCACCGAGACTCTGGCTGCCACCGCCACACGCTTGCGGCTGAGCGAAAATGACTGCGTCGTACTGTATTTGCCGCTATTCCATGTTTATGCCCTCATGGCCGGGATGCTCCTGATGGTCTCGGTGGGCGCCAAGCTCGTCCTCATGGAGCGGTTCCGCTCGCCGGAGTCATTGCGCCTCATACGTTCTGAGGGCGCGACGATGGTGTACGGCGTGCCCACCACCTACATCGATCAATTGAACGACCCAGCCATCGATGATATCGACTTCGCCAAGATCCGGTTCGCGATCACCCCGCTCGCACCCGACCTGAGCCGACGGGTGCGCGCGAAATTCCGTGCGCCATGTCTGAACACGTACGGCAGTACCGAGACCGCGTCCACCGTCATAATGCCCACCCTCAAGGACACTGTGGACGTAGCCGTCGGAACGGTCGGACGCCCTTTGGATGGGATCCACGCGGTGATTGTCGATGAGGTCACCGGTCGACCCGTGTCCGATGGGTCACGGGGTGTGCTGTTATTGCGCGGTCCGTCGATCATGCTTGGCTACCACAACGACCCGGTCGCAACCGCGCGGGCATTCAACGGCGAAGGCTGGTTTCGCACAGGTGATGTCGTAAGGCGAGACCGCAAAGGCAATATCGTCTTCATCGGCCGGCACAGCGATCACTACCGGGTGGGAGGCGAGCTCGTCGACCCCGTTGAGGTCGAAACGGCGCTGCAAACTCATCCGGCGGTCCAACGCGCCGCTGCAACCGGGGTGCCCGACGACCGGCTGGGCCAAGTGGGCTATGCATGGGTGCAACTGTGCAGCGGCGCAGAAGTCACCGTGGAGGACCTCAAGGCACACAGCGCACGTGCGCTCGCAGCGTTCAAAGTCCCGCGCCAAATCTTCCTCGTGGCCGAACTGCCCACCACACCCAGCGGCAAGGTCCAGAAGTTCCGCCTGCTCGCCGCCCTTGAGGCGCCCGCCGCGGACCTGGACGTCGACCTAGATACGGAGCCCAACCATGCGTGAAGCCGTCGCGGTAACCATGCGACCCGACGATCTCGCAGGCCAGGTCGTCCAACCGATGCTCGACAGGTGCCTAGGGGGCGGCCGCTGCCAGTGACGATGCGATGGGTCGCCCGTCGTAGTAGAACACGCGCAGGCATCCGATTTTGCCGTCGCGCAGCGTCCAGTTTTCGGCCATCCACAGCTCGTCACCGCCGGCCGAGCGGGCGGTCAACAAGGCGGTGACATCGTCGCCGTCGGCTGAAATACTGGTCAGACGCAGACTGCCGAAATCGAGTGCTGCCGCCAACTGAGGCAAGACATTCGACAGGATCGCCTCAGCGCCCCGATGAACGCCTCCCCATGGCACCGCGGGCGTCACGTGTGCTTCGAAATCGTCGCGCGTGGCGTCTTTGAAGACGGTGACGTCTCCCTCAAATAGCGCCTCGTACACCCTGCGCACCAGCTCGCGGTTGCGGTCTTGCTCGGTTGCACTCACGGACCAACTCCTGTTCCCGCGGACAGTTGCGTGCTCGGCTGAAATCGTGCGGTGGCGGCTTAAACCGTTTGCCTGGTGTCCGCTCACCCGCACTTCGGTTCTGCGGCACGTGAAACGCCGCGCGGCGTAGGGACAACACCGCGCGGCGTTCTCGTCAGCGTGCCGCTACGGGTCACTCGGCCCCAACGGGCTCCTTCGCGTTTAGCTCACGCACCCATGTCGGGACCAAGATCGGGGGGTCCACCGGTGGCAGCCTCCACATTTGGCACCTGCGCGGCCGGCGCCGGGGCCGGGCAGAACGCCGGGTCGATGTCCACATCGATGAAACCCATCAAAAACCCCTTGTCGTAAGTAGCTGTGGCCTCTTTACGGTAAGCCATCCGATCCAAAATTTCAACACCTATGTGGAAACATTCTGGGCGGCATCGCCCGGCGCCGGCCACGGCAGCGTCAACGATGCTGTTGACTCAATCTTTTCCTGCAACACCATGCCGCGAACACTGAAATCCTCTCGCGCCGTTGATAAAACAGCGCATCAAAACCCCGCGGTCGGGTCCGGCCATCGGGGGGATAATCCGCCATCGGGGGGATAATCCGTTGGCTTCGGTCAGTAACCCGCATCGCGCACGGCCGCGACCTGCGCGCGCGCGGTCGCTGTCACCCAATGGGTGTCTGCGCCAATGGGCAGAAATGTGTAGCCCGCAGCCGTCAGTTTGAGCGCCGCTTCGGCGTTGGGGCAGGACATACCCACTGCCAGGCCAGCCTCGCTGGCGGCCTGGCGGACGGCCTCGATGGCGTCGGCATGAACGCCGGGCACCGGCGCCGGCGCGACCGGCATGCCGTAGGTGATCGCCAGATCCGCGGGGCCGATGAACACGGCATCGACACCTTCGACCGACACGATCTGCTCAACATTGTCGACAGCGCGCGCGGTCTCGATCATCACCATGCACACCGCCAGCCCAGCGAGCACTTCGGGATCGCGGCCAAACAGGACCCCGGCGCGTACCGGCCCGAAACTGCGCGCCCCTTGCGGGTAGTAGCGGCATGCTTTGACCGCCGCGGCGGCGTCATCGGCGGTTTCCACCATCGGAAAGATGATGCCGTGGGCGCCAGCGTCCAATATCTTGCCCGCGAACGCCAAATCGAGTGAGGGAACCCGAACAATGGAGGCCGCGGGCGTGGTGTTCACAGCGCGGATCGCCGATACCACCGACTCGTAACCGTACAAGCCGTGCTGCACGTCCAGACCCACGAAGTCGAACCCTTCGGCCGCCATGACCTCCGCGGTGAAGGCCGACCCGCTGGTGCACCAGCCCCCGAAAGCCGGCTTTCCCGCGGCCCACATTTGCTTCAGATCGGTGGTCACGTGGTGGGACTCCTTGTCGATTCGAGCAACGCCATGGTCTGGGTCAGGCAGATCACCAATGGTCCCAGTGAGTGAGCTGCTCCCCGGGGATACGTTGTGCGCGACGGAAATCAGTCCCCAAGGTGTAGGCCACCGGAAACAGCCCGCATTGGGTAACTTCGGGGTAGGGAATACCGAGGATCTGTGCCACATCCTGTTCGCTTGGCAGGTGCAAGGACGTCCAGGCGCAACCGAGGCCGCGTGCCCGGGCGGCAAGCATGAAGCTCCACATCGCCGGCAGTACTGATGCCCAGAACCTGGATTGCTCGGGCAACGTCGGCTGATCGAGCACGCGGCCCGTGCCACACGGTATGACCAGCCAGGGCGACCGGTCGATGTTGTCGGCCAGGTATTGCCCCGACTCGAGGATCTTGGCCATCCGACCTGCGCGTGGATCGGCGTCGTCATAGCTTGGCAAGGTGCCCTTGTGGCTGGTGATCTGCCAGCACCGCCGGTAGACGTCGGCGATGGCGGTCTTGATCTTTTGGTCACCGACGACCACCCAATGCCAGATCTGCTTGTTCCCGCCCGTCGGGGCTTGCAGGGCGACCTCAATGCAGTCTTGAATGACCTCCCGCGGCACCGGCCGAGAAAAGTCGAGCCGTTTGCGCACGGTGCGCGTGGTCGTCAGGAGTTCGTCGGGACTGAGATCGAGCTTCACGCCAGTTCCCTTCTGTCCGAGGTGCTCTGGGCCGATGGCGGGTGCATCCGCGCGGACGGCGCGTCACGTTGATGCAGCGCAAACGTCACTACTGGCGCCAGAACTGAATGAAGCTGGCGGCCCCTCCGTCGACCAGCAATGTCTGTCCGGTGATGTAGGAGGCGGCATCGGAGGACAAGAACACGATGGCGGCCGCGATATCCTCCTGGTCGCCGAGTCTGCCCAACGGGATCGATGTGGCCAGCGCATCGCCCGGCTGCCCCTCCCAGGTGTTGCGATCGGTGCGCACGACACCCGGTGCCACGGCATTGACCCTGATCTGGTGGGGTCCCCACTCGACAGCCAGGCTGGCGGTCAGCGAATTGAGCGCCGCTTTGGCGGCACCGTAGGCGATTTGACCCGGAAACGGCCGCAGCCCTGCCAACGAGGACACCATTGTGATGGCGCCGGGCTTGCCGACCTCTATGCGGTGCTCACCAAACGCGGCGCAAAACTCCACGTGGTGCAGGTAGTTGATCTCGAGCGCTTCCCGTTGCGTCTGCGCGGTCAGCTCGGCCCCCCGGACCCTGTAGCCTTTGCCGACGATGTTGATGAGGATGTCGAGCCCGCCCATCTCGGTGGCAGCCCTTTTGACGGCATCGCGTGCGGCACCGGGCTCACAGATGTCGGTACAGATGCCGGTGGCCGACAGCTCACGGCTTGTCGCCTCGACTCGCTCGGCATCGGCATCGAGCACACAGACCCGCGCACCGTTGGCGGAGAGTAACCGCGCCGTTGCGCGGCCCATGCCGAAGCCGCCGCCCACTACGAGGGCTGACTTGTCTTTCAATCCACTGAGAAGCAACGGTTCCATCGTGCGTGGGTTCCTTTTGTCCGAGCGGGCGCGGCCCGCGACTAGGCTGATGCGGCAACCGCCGTGTGTTCGGTCTGGCCGTTACCGAGCAGCTCGTAGTCGTCGAGCCCGGAACGCGCGGCCTGTTTCCAGTACTCGACGTTGCGAAACGGCGAGACGAACACCAGTCGGCCCCGGGCGTTGCGGAAAAACGTATTGGTGCCCGGATGCGTCCACACCGTCGTCTGGCTGGTCGCGTCCACCAAGTCGCCGTAACACTCGTAAACGTCCTGGCGGGTGTTCACCGCCGCGACGTTGGCGTCGATCATCGAGGCCAGTATCCGACCGATGTAGCGCATCTGAACCTCCATGAAATACATGAAGCTGCCGCTGCCCGGAAATGAGTTCGGGCCCCCTAGCAGGAAGAGATTCGGAAAATCCGGAACCGTCACACCGAGGTAGGCGCGCGCATCGTCGTCGTCCCACGCGTCGCGCAGAGTCTGGTCGTGCAGCCCGGTGATGTCGAGGCTCGACACAAACCGTGAGGCCTGAAATCCGGTGGCCCACACCAGGATATCGGCGTCATAGGCCTCGCCGGAACTTGAACGGACGCCCTGGTCGAGGACCTCGCACACCGCCTCAGTGACCAGCGTGACATTGTCGCGCACCAGCGCCGCATACCAACCGTTGTCGAGGAGGATCCGCTTGCCGTAGGGCGGATACGTCGGGACGACCTTGTCCAGAAGGTCGGTGCGGGAGTCGAGTTGCTCCTCGATGTACTCAGTGAAGAACCGCCGGTGCCCGTCGTTTTGTGCGTTGACTGAGCGTTCCGGATGCGGCCAGCTCGGATCCTTGCGCAGCGAATCGAGTACCTTGTCGCCGAACTGCCAGTACAGCTTGAGGAAATACCAAGACCGGTACATCGGGAAGTGATTGAGCAGGTACCGGGCGCCGTAGTCGATGGGCAGCTGGAATTTCTCGAATGGCGCGACCCACGGTGGCGTGCGCTGAAACACCGTCAACTTGCCGACCCGGTCGGCGATCGCCGGCACGATCTGCATCGCGCTGGCCCCGCTGCCGATGACCGCGACGCTCTTGCCGTCGATGTCGAGGTCTTCGGGCCAGTGCGACGAGTGGAAAGAAGGCCCGGTGAAGCGGTCCCTCCCATCGATGTTGGGCAAGCTGGGCCGGTTGAGGACCCCCACGGCGCTGATGACGGCGTTGGCGGTGATCTGATCGCGGTTCCCCTGGCGGTCTTGGACCTCAACCCGCCACACCATCGCGTCCGGGTCGAACCGGGCCGACACCACCTTGGTGTTGAATCGGGTGTTGGCCGGTCCGCCGACACGCTCGAAGGTCGCCTCGAGGTACTCCTCGAGTTCGGGGCGCAGCTCGAAGTGTTTGGTCCAGTCGTGCGGCGCGAAGGAGAACGAGTACAGGTGACTGGGAGTATCCACCCCGGCGCCGGGATACGGATTGTCCCGCCAGTTGCCGCCCGCACCGTCGTGCTCGTCCACCACGGTGTAGGGGATGCCCATCTGCCCCAGCCGCTGAGCGGCGATGATGCCGGAGACCCCGGCGCCGATGACGAGAACGTGGAAACCCGGTGGCAGACTCTCAGCGATGTTGACGTCTTCCTGTATCCCCATGCGGCGTTCGAACTCTTCGGAGAACATCACACCGTAGGACGGGTCGACTGATTCGCCCACGCACACACCCAACATCCGACTGGTCTGTTCAGCATTCGGCATCGGGATGGCCGGCTCTTTGCCTGATTGCAGATCGAACAGCGCATGGGCCCCCGCCAAGCGGACCTCGTCCTGGATCTGCTCCGAGAATCCGCCCGTGTCGTGATCGCTGAGACCTCGGCTGCGGGTGGGGCAATAGGGCGGTTCCAGCCATCGCGAGTCCCCGGTGACCTGGTAGATCAACATCAGCAGGGTGGGCAGATTGGCCGAATCGGCGAGCTCGCGCAGCTCGGCGAAGCTCAGGTGCGCTGGCTTGCTGGTCATGGTCTCCGCCCTCCGTCATGGCTTCTCGGGCCGGCGATCACATGTCGGTACCGCCGAACGCGGGCGATAACTCCGTCCTGCGCACAAAGAAGCGATGGCACCCAACGGCATCACCAGCGCACGACGACATGCCCAAATGCTGTCTGTTCGCCGCAGCCTCTTCAGCATACGAACGGCACACCAATAAAGTCAACAGTCGTGTTGACGATTTCACACTGTGGCGGTTGCTCGGCGCTTCTACGCTGATTGTTGAAACATCCGCGGACGCGGAGAGTCTGAGGCCCGGTGCCCGGTTTGGGGTTTCCGCCAGAAGATCGAATCGCTCGACTGAATCGACAGGCATTGAGCACCAGCTACTTTTCGCCGCTTTCAGGAATCGGCGAAGCGTGGGCGGTCGAGAGTTCTACCCGTCGTGGTCGACCCGGACCCAGACAGGCGGCGGTCGAACAGCGTCATGAGCAGCAGGACGACGCTCATGCCGATCAGGATGAGTGCCGCGTGGTGCAGTCCCGCGCTGTCAACGGTGCGGCTGTACACCACGCCGATGAGGACCGCCGAGGCGATTGAGGAAACGTATTGGGATGTCCGCATCAGCCCTGAGGCGGTGCCGATCGTGTCCGCGGGTGTTTGGCGGTAGAGCGCCAGCTGGTTGCCCACGATGCCGGCTCCGTTGACCGCACCGAAGATCGCGGTGACCGCGCTGATGGCAAAAACCGAGCTCGACTTCGACAGCGTCAAGATGAACACCGAGCCTCCGATGAACAGCACCGCAGCGACGATGAGCGTCATGCGCGGATTCTTCCGACCGCTGAACGCCTGCGACGCCAGCGCGGACGCCGCGCCGACCGGCAGCATGATCAGACCGGCGGCGAAGGCTGTCTGCCCGTGCGCGACCTCGATCCACTGTGTCACTCCGTACAACACGACGTAGGTACCAAACACGGTGAGACCGGCGCGTAGATACGTCCGGGAGAGCGCCCTGTTGCGGACCAGCAGCCGCATATCGATGAACGGATTCGCCGCACGCAATTCGCGCCAAACCAGCCCTGTCGAGAACACCACGGCACCGACAAGCGCCGGCCACCGCACATGGGGCAGCCCCTCGAGCGCTACCAATGCGCTCACCAACGCCGCGCTGAATGCCGCTATCCCCGCAAGGTCCAACCGGCTGATCATGACCCGCCACGCTCGGCCGGTCAGTACATCGGGGTCGCGTGGAATCCCCCACAGCGCCAACAGTCCGGCCACCACGGCGAAAGGCAGATTGACGGCGAACACCGATCGCCAGCCAAACCAACCGATTAGCAGCCCACCCAGCGACGGCCCGATCGCCATCGTCGCACCCCCGGCGATCGCTATACCGCCCAAGACGGTGCTCGGCGGATGGTCTAGCCCGGCATCGGCGGCTCGGCGCCGGATCAGCATCATCGCCGTTGGGTATCCCGCTGATGTTCCAAATCCGATCAACACCCGCGCCCACACCAACATCGCCAGGTTGTCTGCGACTGCCCCCAATACACCGCCGGCGAGCACCAGAGCGATGCCGAGCAAAAAGACGCGTCTTGGTCCGAACTCCTCGGCCAGCCGGCCGGCGGTCGGCTGCGCGACGGCGCAAGTCAAATACAAACTTGAGATGAGGATCGAGGTCTTTCCGACGGGCACGTCCATCGCCGTGGCGATCGCCACGAGTCCGGTCGCGATTACCGAACTGTTGATCGGATTGAGGGCGGCCCCGAAAAGTATCGCTGTGACGAACCCGGCGCCAAAGGGTTTCGACGTTGTCGCTACTTCGCGAGCCACGGGCCACCCGGTCGCATCGGCTTATCATCTGACGCGGCCAGGCCCACACCAAGATCGTTCACAGCCACCACCTTCTTCTGCAACGCGCACTCACCCTGACGGTGCGCGGGATACTTTGAAGGCGACTGCACAACCCGAAACACGCGCAGGGCCGACCGGATGCCGTCGACGGCATGCGCGGAGCCGGCGAACCACTACGGGCCACTCGCCTGTCCCGTTATTTCAACATATGTGTTGATGTCACCATAGCTTGTCTCAGCAGCTTCATCAACGGCATTGTTGGCTTCATTGGCGCGCAACCGGTGACGGCCGGCGGGGTGTCGAGACCCGTCCGGCCCACGGTTTTCCAACGTCATTAAGCGTTATGTCTTCCCTCTGGTTGACCAACACACGCGTTGGCATGAAGCTCGGATCACTCGGTGTCGATTACGCCGGGTAAGTCGTTAGGCCCAGCTGGATAACGTGTCCCACGGCGGTGTAGCGCGAAAAGCCACGGATATTGTTTCAACGCTCGTGTTGACTATTTTATGGACAGCTGCCATGCTCGGGTGCACTCACCGATAACGAGTGCCAGCTCGATCGTTCAGCGGACTTGGACGCCGGGCGACCGGGAGAAGGCTCTTAGCCTGCGGACCGTACCTGCCTTGTCACGGGCGGTGGTTAGGGAATCGGCAACGCGACGGCCATCTGCGCGGGGCGCGGCAGCGACGTAGGAGGAGCGACATGTCTACGACCGATCTGTCCGACAAAGCCAACGGAGCCCCCAGCGAACGGCGCAAGCGCGGTAATAGGCGGTCCGCCTCACCGGACGAGCGCATAACCCAGACCGCGCGTCCGCCGATCGACAGAACGAAGAGCACGCTTGGCGGGATCCAATTGCCCTGGGCACCAGTGCTTTCGAACTCGCCACGACTCGCCTCTGCAGCTATCGGCGCAGCGCGCCACAGTGCGAACTACGCGAGCCAGCTGGCATCGATCGTCACGGGCGGCTCGGCGATCCGACCCAAGAAGGGCGACCGGCGCTTCACCGACCCCACCTTCACCGATCACCCGCTCTACAGGCGGATCATGCAGGCCTATCTCGCGCTTTGCAGCGAAGTGGACGCGTCTGTGGCCGAGTCCAATCTGCAATGGAAAGACAAGGAGTTGCTGCAGTTTGTCGCCGAACTGGTGACGTCCTCGCTGGCGCCCACCAACGTACTGCTCGGCAATCCAGCCGCGCTCAAGAGGGCCTTTGAGACCTGCGGAGCCAGCCTTGTGCTCGGCCTGCGCAACTATCTGTATGACCTGCGGTTCAACGGGGGAATGCCGTCCCAGGTGAAGCGCGGCGCCCTGCGGGTCGGTGAAGATCTGGCAGTCACTCCCGGCGGCGTTGTCTACCGCGACGCTGTTTGCGAGGTGCTCCAGTACACGCCGACGACCTCTCATGTCCGGCAGCGGCCGGTCTTGCTGATACCCCCACAGATCGGCAAGTACTACTTCATGGACCTGTCCCCCAACCGTAGCTTCGTCGAATACGCCGTCTCGCGCGGTATCCCGATGTTCGTCATCAGCTGGCGCAACCCGGGCCCCGAGGACCGCGAGTACAACCTGGACGTGTACGCCGCGTCAGTGCTGCGGGTCACGGACGTCGTCCGTGAAATCACCGGCAGCGACCAGCTCAACACCCTCGGCATGTGCGCCGGAGGCATTCTCACCTCGATCGTGCTGGCTCACCTCGCTGACACAGGCGATGACCGGGTACACGCGGCGAGCTTCGGGGTGACGTTACTGGACTTCGCAGAACCCTCCCCGATCGGCATGTTCAACCTGCCGGTACTTATCAAACAGGCCAGGGGGCGATCCTCACGCAAGGGCGTCCTCGACCAGCAGTCCTTGGCCGCGGTTTTCAACTTGCTGCGACCTAACGACCTCATCTGGAATTACTGGGTCAACAACTACCTGTTGGGACGCGACCCCGCGGTTTTCGACATCCTCGCATGGAACAACGACGGGACCGCGCTGCCCGCGGCGTTGCATCACCAGTTCCTCAAGATCTTCGACTTGAACCTGTTGGCACGAGGGGAGCTTCACGTCCTGGGTACTCAGATCGATCTGGGTAAGGTCGATATCGACGTGTACGCGACCGGCGCGCTCACCGATCATTTGACCCCGTGGAAAGGCTGCTACCGCACCACTCAATTGATGTCCGGCGACATGACCTTCGTCCTGAGCAACGCCGGCCACATCGCAAGTTTGGTCAACCCGCCCGGCAATCCCAAGGCGCACTACTTCGTTGGAGACGATCCCGGTGCCGACCCCGAAGCCTGGCGAGAATCAGCCAAAGAGGTGCGCGGCACCTGGTGGGAACACTGGGCTGACTGGATCATTGCACGCGGCGGTCCGGAAGTACCTGCACCAGCGACGGTAGGCAGCGATGCGTTTCCTTGCCTCGAGCCCGCGCCGGGCTCCTATGTCCTGGGCCGGCCAGCCCGCCTGTGATTTTCTGTCATCGCCCCGATGTTCTGTGGCGGCCCGGCCCGCACGACATCGACAACGCCAACGTCACCCACTTCATGAGCTGGCTGAAAGATCAACGCGGAATCACCCACGCCACCTGGAATGACCTGTGGGAGTGGTCAGTTCACGACCTCGACGAGTTCTGGTCGGCGGTGTGGGACTACTACGGTGTGGCAGCTACCCGGCGGCCGGACCACATCATCAGCGGTGACGCGATGCCCCACACGCGCTGGTTCGTTGGTGCACAACTCAACTACGCGCAGAACATTCTCGCCAGGGCGCCCCAAACACGACCCGCTCTCATAGAAATAGCCGAGAACGTTGGGCCCCGCGAGTGGTCGACCGCCGAACTCGCAGGCAAAGTCGGGGCACTGTCGCGCCACCTCCTCGAAGTTGGCGTGATGCCCGGAGACCGCGTGGCGGCGTACCTGCCCAATGCCGCCGAAGCGGTGATCGGCCTGCTGGCTGCGACCGCCATCGGCGCGGTGTGGGCGTCGTGCGGACCCGAGTTCGGCGTCACAGCCGTCACGGATCGCTTCGGCCAGATCGGTCCGAAAGTGCTGCTGGCAGTGGACGGTTACCGGTTCGGCGGGCGTGCCCATGACCGACGCGACGTCGTGCACGAGCTGCGCCGGCGGTTGCCATCGCTCGCCGCCACCGTCGTCGTGCGCAAGTTACATCCCGACGCGCCGACTCCCGACGACACGCTGGCCTTCGACGAGATCGTTGCCACCCCAAGTACTCCGACGTTCACCCCGGTGCCCGCCGGACACCCGTTGTGGATCCTGTTCTCCTCGGGATCGACCGGCTCGCCGAAAGGCATTGTGCAGGGCCACGGCGGCATCGTGCTCGAACACCTCAAATCGCTTGGCCTGTGCCTAGATATCAGGTCGTCTGACACCATGTTCTTCGTCAGCTCCACCAGCTGGATGGCTTGGAACTACTCGGTAGGCGCTCTACTGCACGGTGCCACCGTGGTGTTGTTTGCGGCGAGCCCAACCCGGCCAGAGGCCGACGGTGCCTTCGCCGTCGCCGCCCAGACCCACGCGACTATCCTGGGTGTCGGCTCGGCATACGTCACGGCACTAGCCAAACAACACGTCGAGCCCCAATCCCGTCACGACCTGAGCAATCTTCGCCTGATAATTCCGACCGGGTCGCCGCTGCCGCCGATCGGCTGGAACTGGCTTGCGCGGCGATTTCCCGCCCGCGTGGACTCGATCTGCGGTGGCACCGACGTGTGCAGCGTCTTTTTCTGCGGCAACCCGCTCACCTCCGTGCGGTTGGGACAGATTGCCGGACGCTCGCTGGGTGTGAACGCACAGTCCTGGGACGCCCACGGGCGACCTCAGCTCGACACGGTGGGAGAGATGATGGTCACCACGCCGATGCCGTCGATGCCGCTTCGGTTGTGGAACGACCCGACCGGACAGCGGTACCGCAGCACCTACTTCGACAAGCATCCAACCGTATGGCGACAAGGTGACTGGATCATAATCACCGAAGACGGCGGCGTCGAGGTCAAAGGCAGATCTGACGCTACCCTCAATCGTGGCGGCGTTCGGCTCGGGTCAGCTGAGATCTACACTGTCGTAGACCAATTCGATGAGATCTGCGACAGCCTGGTGATCGGTGCCGAACTGGAGGACGGCCGCTACCTACTAGCGCTGTTCATCGTCATGGCCGGCGGTGCCGTCCTCGACGGGTCGCTGCGCTGCCGGATCGACACGCGGCTGCGCGCTGAGCTGTCGCCGCGGCACGTGCCCGACACCATCGCCGTGGCCCCCATCATTCCGCGCACCCTCACCGGCAAGAAACTCGAAATCCCCGTCAAAGCCATCCTGCAGGGAACGGCACCGGACATCGTCGCGGCACCTGGAGCCATCGATCATCCGGAGGCTCTGGCGTGGTTTGCACGATGGGCAGCGGACAACAGGACGTCCGCGTGAGCATCAATACCGATGATGAGTTCTACGTCACCGCGAGCGGTCAGCGGATCCGCGTGCAGCGCCGCAACATTGGCAACCGCGACCCGTTAATCCTGATCAACGGCATCGGCGCCGCGATCGAGATGTGGCAACCTTTGGTCGACGAGCTTGATGAGCGAGAGCTGATAAGCCTGGACCTGCCCGGGTGCGGACTATCCCCTACGCCACTAATCCCTGTGCGGTTGCCACGGATCGCGGCGCTGGTCACCGAAGTCATGGATGCGCTCGACTTGGAGCGCGCGGACATCCTGGGCTACTCATTCGGCGGCGTGGTGGCCATGGAACTCGCACACCGATTTCCCGACCGGGTCCATCGTTTGATACTGGCCAGTACGGTGCCGGGAGCACCCGCGGCGGTTCCGCACCCCGCGGTGTTCGCACTGATGCTCAGCCCGCTGCGCTATTACCACCGCCGCGCAGCCGAACTAATCATCCCGCTCATCGCGGGCGGACGAACCGCTTACGACCGCCGTCAGATGCGTGCGGGTCTGCATGACCGACTCAAACGCCCCCCACCCGTTCGTGGTTACGCTTATCAGCTGTTGGCGATGTCCGCCTTCACATCATGGCCCTGGTTGCACCGGATTCCGCATCGCACGTTGATCGTGCACGGGCGTGACGATCCGGTGTCGCCGGCGCTCAACGGACGCTTGCTGACGGCCACGATGCCCAACGCACGATTGCTCATGGTTGCCGGTGGGGGCCACCTGCTGCTCCTCGACGAACCCGGCCGGGTAGCACCGGCCATCGTTGAATTCCTCGAGTCGGCTCGCCCGCCGACTGTGCAAGACGAGGTTTGCGGCCAACGTGCAAGGAGTTCGATGAGAAGGTCGACGACGCAACAACGACGTGAGGAACGGGACAACTGCCGTGACTGAAACCGAGCAAGCCCAGCGCAACCGGGACCTGGTGCGAGGGCTCTACGAGGCGTCATTCGCCGGCGACGCCAACGCGTTCTCCGATGCCATGCTCGAGGATTTCGAGGCACATGTGCCTCCCGTGCTGCCCTGGGGAGGGGTCCAGCGTGGACCCGAGGCGTTCCTGACCGACGTGCTGCCTCAGTTGGCGGCGGCCATCGACTTTGCCAGCATGCGCCTGGTCAGCATTTCGGCCGATGGCGAGCACGTCGCCGCCCTGCTGACCGCGCGCTCCGCCGGAGGCGATGAACTCTGGCTCGCCGAACACTGGATCGTGCGCGACGAAAAACTCTGGCGCCTCAGGGTTTTCTACCACGACACGCGACCCCTCGAGGGGCCGCGGAAAGCCACGGGCTCGTGACCGCCCTCACGCGGAGCAGGAATGAGTCGTTGCGGTGGCCACACTGAGACCCAGATCACCCGGGTCATGTTGCTACACAACGATTGTCGGGGCGACACAGCGACGCCGTCGTTCGCGATCATCTCAAACAATAATCGTGAAGCCGGCTGGTTAGCTGCACCAGTCGCAGGAAGGCGCATGCATGACTAAGCGAACGATAGGCCTGCTCAACGAACAGGCGTCGGTTCGGCGCTTCCAAATGGATGACGTGACTTTCACTTTCGTCGCCGACGGGGCGATGTCCATGGCTCCGCAGGTGTTCTTGAATACCATCCCCACCGCGCATTGGGACGAGCATCCCGACGAGCTGGATCGGCATGGGCGCGTGCCCATGTCGACGGGAGGCCTGTTAGTCGAGCGCGGCAATCATCACTTGCTAATTGACGCGGGCTTGGGGCCCAGGACCGAATCAACCCCGCATGGTCAGATCGATTCTGGTGCTTTCTTAGAGGTGCTGATGCACCTGGGACTACACGCCACAGACATCGATGTGTTCGCACTGACCCACCTGCATGTTGATCACACGGGGTGGGCATTTGTCGAGTCGGCATCGGGTCGTCGCGAACCGACGTTCCCGAACGCGCCCTACGTTGTTGCGGAGTTGGAGTGGGAGCCGCTCGAACGAGGCGAACGGCCACTTGGGGTTCCGAGCGAGGCGGAGTTCATCGACCCGATGGGTGAACACACCAACGTCCGGCTGATCAGCGACGGCGACGAGGTGGCGCCCGGGGTCACCGCGGTCGTGACACCCGGTCACAGTGCAGGTCACACGTCCTATGTGGTCACTACCTCACGCGGGAACCGGCTCGTCGCGTTCGGCGACTGCTTCCACACGCCCGCGCAACTACGCCACACAGATTGGCCTTCAGCTGCTGATGTCGATCCGTCTGCCGTGGGCGGCGCGCGTCGGCGCATCCTGTCCGAACTAGGCGCTACCAACACCATCGGATTCGCAGTTCATTTCGGAGATCAGCCCTTCGGAAGAGTTGACCGCCGACGGCAGCGAGCCAGTTACGTGGGAACCGTTGCCCACGACGGTCCTGCTCGCACCACCGCGAACCATCTAGGCCGGGGCACAGCGCGCGCATCCGCGCGCACGAGAGAAACGACGACCGCACAGCTTTGAGTCTGTTCGCAGGTATCGTTCGACGGCTATCGGCGGACCCTCGCGCCGATGACGGCAAGTTTCCAATCCTCCTAGCCGTGTTTCCGGTCGCTGATTATTACCCGCGCCGCGCCGGCGTCCAGGTAGCACAAGTCATTTCCCGCAACGCCAAGACACCGAGTTGAACGGATTGCCTTGAGGACTAACACGATGTCTAGTTCGGCGCCTTGCACGGTGTGCGCGGCTAACCGATGAACGTGGTTGAAGTGTCGCACCGCACCTCGACGGCGACGGCAGGCACGGCGACCAGTTGAACCGGCCCAGCCCGCACCGCGGGCGCCCTAGAAGTATTTGATAGATTACTATCACTTAACGTATGATGTGGCGATGCCCACACGCGAGCGTTCCTTGCGCACCGATGCGGTGCGCAATGCGGCGCGCATCATCGCCTCCGCGCAGCGGGTATTTGCCAGCGCCGGTCCTCAAGCGGCGATGGAGGATACCGCTGCCGAAGCCGGCGTCGGCGTGGCCACGGTGTATCGGCGCTTTCCCACCAAGGACGCGTTGTTGCGGGTGGTGCTCGATCGTCGTTTCGACGAGGTGGTGGGTGCCGCACTGGAGAGCGCACAGCATGAAGTCGATGCCCGCGACGCGATACGCGCCGCGCTGCGGGGCGCGGTGTCGTTTATCGCCGATGACCCCAACACGATGGCGGCGATGAGCAGCGGGTTGATGACGATGGATCTGGCTCACCGATTTTTTGAACCTGTCGCCGCGATCGTGCGCCGTGGTCAAGACGATGGCGTGTTCCGCAACGACCTCGCTATCGAAGACGTGCCGCCGATCGTGCTGATGCTGGTGGGCACGCTTCCCTCGTTTGAGGCGGGATCCGATGGATGGCATCGCTACCTTGACCTGATCATCGACATGCTGACCGCCAATCGCAGCCGACTTTCGCCGATCAGTCCGGTGCGTGACCACCAGCCGCCGCCGGTCCTGGACCTACCGCGTGAGCGATCTGGAAACTGAGTTCAATGATGGATCATCAACCAAGGCAACCACAGTCGCATGCCAAGCAGGTTTCGCCCAGTACGGTCAGTTCGCCGCCGAGTTGGCGCGCCGGTTGGAACGCGAGTCCTCTTAGAGCCGGAGCTGCTCCTGTTGCAGCACAACGCGATTGAATGACGCCGGGATTGGGCTTTCGATCGTTCTGTCAGATGTCACCTACACCGAAAGGATCATCGATGTTCGTCGCAACAGTTGTCCTGACCATCGTTCTGGCCGCGGTATTCCTCGGCGCGGGAATCCCGAAAATCCTTGGCACCAAGACGTCGTTGCGGATGCGCGACCAGCTGCAGATCAACCCTCAGCTGTATCGCGTCGTCGGTTTCTTGGAGATCGCGGCGGTGGCCGGGCTGTTGATCGGTCTGGTCGTGCCTGTGCTCGGTGCGGCGGCTGCCGGGGGACTCGCACTGTTGATGATCGGTGCGATCGTCAGTCACATCTTGGCCGGCGACGCCAAGGGTTCGGTGCCGGCGGCGGTCATCTTCGCGGCGACCGTGGCCGCGGTCGTGGTGCGAATCTTGTCGATGTAGGCTCGATGACGTGCTCGTCGCGGCGGCCTCACGACGCCCATCCTCGGCGATAGCGACGCACCTCAGACCGCGAGACGCCGGCGTGTAGTGGCGTCAATGACAGCGATGAAGGCACCCACCAGTGAAAGCTACTGCGGCCATTTGTGGATCACCGGCGGCCTCAGGCGGCTCGTCTGGACGCAGCCGGCCGCGTTAACCTCGGTCGCGGCGCGGTTGGCGCAGTCATCGCCTGCATGACAGGAGCCAGTCGCGCCGTCACCAACTCCGGTCAACCAACCAACCTCGGATACGCAGCCCCGCCTTATCTGGCAGATGATCCTGACGTGCGGCGCAGAAAGACACTGAACATCACGATCTTGACGACACAGGTGCCATGGAACTGAATCTTCCCGACTGGGCCACTGACTGGAAAACAGCGTTCTTCACGGCCGAACGGCGGTTGTCTCCCCGCCTGGAGCAGGCCGTACGCAACGACGCAGTCCTTGATGCCATGACCGTCGCCAATTCCCTTGGCCGACTTGCACACCGGTCAGTTGACGCCGCACGCTATGCAATCGCAGACGCCCTGGGCCTTCCCACCTCTCGCCAGATTGCCCAGCTGCAGTACAGCATCGACCGGCTCGTTGACGCCCAGCAGTCGAAATGGGCAGCCCGCCCCGAGCGCACGCGGCGCTCATGATCGGGACGGCATCAATCACTGGTTTGGCAGATGCCCTCGCGGTAACTGCCGAACGGCAGATCAGACGGATCGTCAACGGACTGCGGCTAGCTGCCGGACTGGACCGACCTGGTGTCGGCTGCACACCACGCACCGTGATCTGGTCACGGGGGCGGGCCAGCCTGATGCATTACACCGCCGGGGCGGACAGGGGCCGGCCCGCGATCTTGTTGGTCCCCAGCCTGATTAACCGCAGCTATATCTGGGATCTGCGCCATGGCGACAGCTTTGTCGAACATCTCCTCGATGCGGGGTATGACGTCTTGTGCCTGGACTGGGGCGAACCCGACGCGCGCGATGCACATAACACCATGTCGACATACGTCGATGACTACATGATGGCCGCCGTCGGCGTCGCGACACGACGCTGCGCAACAGTGCCGATCGTCATCGGACACTGCTTCGGTGGTCTGATCGCCGTGCTGTGGGCCGCGTCCGCCGAGCAGCAGCCGCCGGCATTGATAACCTTGGCGGCCCCCACCAACTGGGACGAGGTGGGACCGTTGTCCTGGTTGACACGGCAGGGCCGGATCGAACCCGAAGACGTCCTCGATGAAACCGGTAACGTGCCTCCGGCGGCGATGCTTGCAGCGTTCCAGATGATCCGCCCGTTGGGAGATCTCGTCACCTACGTGACCCTGTTGGACCGCTTACACGATCGCGAGGCAACACAGGCGATTTGGGCGCTGATGGTATGGGCCCGCGGGCACATTCCGTTCCCGGGCACCACGTTCGTCGAAATGATCCGCAAGCTCAGTCGCGAGAACAGCCTGACCACCGGCAAGGTGGCACTCGGCGGGCGCATCCGCGAATTGTCCAGCATTACTGCACCGTTTCTGAACATCTATGGCAGCAAAGATCACGTCGCGCCGCCCGATTCGGTCAAGCCGCTGACCGGGCTGGTCGGGTCAAACAACGCCGCGGAGCGCGAACTCAACGCAGGCCACATCGGCTTGCTCGTCGGAAGCACGATGCGGCGTAAGACCATGCCGACGATCCTCGACTGGCTCGATGCAGTCCTGCCCCAAGACCAGATCGGTGGACCATCTGTCCCCCAGTCGAATAGCCCCGAGTCCACGCGGACTCGCGTCGGGGCGAACGGTGTTCGCCCAAAGGGGTAAACGGTGATTCCATCGCGCGCTGAAGTAATCGCAACTCACCTGGCGAGGGCGCTAGGACCATGCACTTCCAGCGAGCCCGTCGCCGTGGCAATGAAAGTCGGGATCCGCCACGAGGCCGCGGTACGGCGCGCGTTGGCGACGGCCGGCGAGATCGGCTCGGCGGTAATCAGTCACGCGGCGACCGTCACCACGCCGGGTCGGCGCAGGGTAAACACGCGAGTTTTCGAGAGTGAAATGGCCACCAAGGCACGACCGGTGGTCCACTGGCGCCAAAGCGGCAACGGTCCCCCACTGCTACTACTCAATGGGTGGACGGCCAGCGGTCTGGCGTGGCCAAACCAATGGTTGAGTCGCCTGGAGGAAAGCTACGACGTCATCCGGATCGACAACCGCGGGACGGGATGGTCACGTTCAGCGCCTTGGCCCTTCACGATCGAAGACTTGGCCGACGATGCCCGCGATGTGCTCGACGACAGCGCTATCGGGCCGGCCGCCGTGCTTGGCATTTCGATGGGCGGGATGATCGCGCAGGAGCTCGCAATTCGCCACAGCGACATTGTCGAAAAGCTCGTCCTCGTCGCAACAAGGCCACCCACCCCGGCGCACACCCCGATGAGCAGTGATGCGTTGCGCCTGACATGGGGCCGACCACCCCGGGGTCACTCGCTGCGGGAATACTTCGTCACGACGTGGGCTCAGACCGCCGGCGATGGTTTCGCTGCCGCGCACCCGCAGGTTCTCGAAGAACTCGGTGACCAGATCATGCGGCGAATCACACCGCGAGGCGGCCTTGTCAACCAGATGAGGGCGATCATGTCCTGGCACGGGCCGCAGCGGCTGCGCCGCATCAGCGCACCGACAACGATCGTCCACGGCGCCCAGGATCCTTTGATCACCGTGGACAACGGCCGACGACTCGCCGAACTGATCCCGACCGCCAGATATGTCGAACTCAGCGGCGTGGGCC
The DNA here is from genome assembly GCA_963751315.1 of uncultured Actinomycetota bacterium. Classification (GTDB taxonomy): domain Bacteria; phylum Actinomycetota; class Actinomycetes; order Mycobacteriales; family Mycobacteriaceae; genus Mycobacterium. The sequence goes on from CAVVUH010000010.1 coordinate 443,588, forward strand.
ACCTCGTTGCCCATGAGGCCGGTGACTCCCTCATCGACGCGCTCACTCAATGAGGCTGTAGGGTCTCAAATTTCGTGTCATCTGACGAACAGTGATGTTGTCGATCTCGTCGATGTCTGCTTTGCGGCGTCCTTCGTGTCCTGTTTGGTGTTGAGCGCGCCCGTGTTCAACCAGCGGTATAGAAGAGGTAAACCGCCGAATACGGGATACTCACCCGGGTTCCGTATGCACATGGTCCCTTCGGCGCCAGCCCGCCCTTGGTCGCAAGGCGCTGAATGTAGGTGACCGAGCCGAACTACCCGGCACCGTGATTCTCGGTGGCCTTCAACAGCAGCTCTGCTATCGCGTCGTCGTGGTTCACGATGGCGCTGGGTACCGGTGTCGCGCTGACTTCACTGCCGTCGATCGTCGAAATCCACACCGGGCCCTTAGAATGCAGGGCAATGGGGTTGCCGTTGTCGCTGATGATCGCCGCGGGCTGTAACAGCGCCGAGGAGTTGTTGGTGCACTGGTAGATCTGCTCCCCCTGGCCCTCGAACGAACTGGCAAGCTTGTTGCCGGACGGCATCTTGACCGCCGCGCAGCAGCATTATCGTCGGCTTCGCCATCACCGTCCTCTGCGGGTCTGATCATCTCGTGTGGTTCAGATTGGACCGCTGGTCGGCGACGTTGGACCGAAACCGTTGTCGCCGTTTCGGCTGCCTATCCAAACTTTGCAGATTTCGACCGTGAGGCGACGGTAGACGGGGAGCGGCCGGTCCGGCGAGACAGTTCTGGCCGGACAGCATCCAGTTGCGGTGCAGTAACTGGGACCGGGCCTCGCAGTTGGCGCCGCCAAATATTTGATAGATGACATCAATTAGCTAACATGTGACCGTGCCCACAGGTCAGCGCCAGTTGCCCGCGGATGCGGCGCCGACGCTCGCGCGGACCGTGTCGGCACGAACACGGGGAGTAAGCCAGCCGGGAAGTCAGCTCGATGATGAGCCATCTACGGGGCAGCGGCCAGCTGCTGGAGGACCGCCCGCACCGACAGGAGAAATCTGGCGCGCGTCGACCGCGACGCCACCCCAGCCGAGCTGCCCTGCGGTTCAGCGATTGTCGGCCGGCGATGTCGACACCGCCACCGACGCGCTGAGCCAGGCTTACAGCACCGTCACCATCCGGCCTGACCCCCGGGTCAAGAACCTGCGCATGGAAGTAGCCATGTGCAAGCTGCCCAACCTCAGCCTTGGTAGCTTGGAGATTTCGACCTCCACAGTGCGCTCGTCGTGTTATCCGCTCATTGCGGTGTGCCTACCGGTCGGGGGACAGATTTTGATCACGAGCGCCTGCGGCAGCGCGCGTGTCACCGGTGGATCGGCGGTCGTGGTTTCGCCGGGTAATCCGGTGGTGGTGGAATATCTCACCGACGATTGCCGCATGGAGACGCTGCTTTTCGAGCAGTCAGCAGTTGAAGCCGAGCTGGTCGGGATGTTGGCTGCGCCTCTCACCAAGCCGTTGCGGTTCGACCTGCAATTCAGCCCGTCGCGCTCATCGCCGTTCTCGCGCGCGTTGACGCTGCTGCACAGCGAGCTGAATGATGCCACCGGGCTGACTACGGTGCCCGCGATGTCCAGTCAGCTTGGCCGCTTGATGATGGCGGGTCTTCTGGTCACCCAGACACATAACTACACAGAGGAACTCGGCCGGCCCCGGGCCGTGCCGGGCTCTAAGCCGATCCGCAACGCGCTGGAACTGATCGAGAGTCAGCCCGCCGAGATCGAGACGGTCGCCGACATCGCAGCTTCGGTGGGTTTGAGTGTCCGGGCACTCGACAACGGCTTTCACCGCTACGTGGGCACACCCCCGATGGCCTACCTGCGTCAGGTGCGCATGGCGCGGGCCCACGACGAACTCCTGGGCGCCGACCCCGAGCTGACCACGGCAAGCACCGTCGCACGCAAATGGGGCTTCGGCCACTACGGTCGGTTCGCCGCTGACTACGCGCGCCGGTTCGGCCGCAAACCCTCCGAAACGCTACGCACCCAGCGCTGACACCCCCAACTCGGAGCCAAGACTAATCACGCTGCAGCACAGCGCGATTTAACGATGCCCTGCCTACCGGCCTGAGATCGGGCTGCGCGGCCGACGGCCAGCGCCAACACAGCTATGCAAGTCCCGCCCAGAACGCCTATCCCGCACCGAGGTTGGCTACCGCCTCAAACGCGTCAAGGGTGGTCGGTGTCTCGACTTCGATGTCCAGCACCGTGCAGATCCGGCCGAAGCCCCAGTAGAAGCCGATCAGCTGAATGATCTCCACGATCTGGCGTGGTGGGTAGAAGCGCTGTACGGCGGCAAGGCGCCGCGCGCTTACCGTGGGTCGGTTCAACACATCGGTCACAAACCCGATCAATACCCGTTCGGCCTCAGGCAATCCGGCCGTGTCGAGCGTGCGATCCCAGATGGCACGCCGCAACGCGGGCTCAACGCCGGCGGCCACTGAGATCGGGATGTGCTGCTGGTATTCGAAATCGCACCTACCCTTGGCGGCCACGCTGAGGATGACCAATTCTCGTGCTCGCTCGGGCAATTCCAAAGCGGTGAACTGGGCCTGGGCCAGCCGCAGAAAGTGCTCGGTGAGCACCGGTGAGTGGGCCAGCATATCGATGGCGCCAACACTGGGCATCGCGGCGAGTATGCCCGCTAGCGGCTCGGGAATCTCGGCCGGATCGGGATAGCTGATCTTGGCCATCACTGTTTGATTCAGTGCAATCCGGCCATCAACTCAGCCAGGTCATCTGGCTTGATCATTGACGGCGGCATCGGCGGACCCCAATGGTTGGGCGATTTGTCCAACCCCCAGACACCTGGTTCCCAGATCTGATCGTCGATGATCTCGTCCATGTCGGAGTAGTACTCGGTCATGTTGCCCGCTGGATCACGGAAGTACCAGAAGAAGTTCGATCCGATCCAGTGGCGCCCGATCCCCCACACGTGGCGCTCGGGATGCTCAGCGAGCAGATCATGTGCGCCGCGACCGATCTCGTCGATGTCTTCGACTTCCCAGGATGTGTGGTGCAGATGTGGTACGGGCGCAGCCTGCACCAAAACGTTGTGGTGATCAGGTGAGCACCGCATGAACGCGCCGATGTCTTGAACTTCGTCGCTGATCCGAAACCCCAAGCCTTCCATGAAGAATCGCTTGGACGTGTTGTAGTCGGTGGACCCGAACACCACGTGCCCCAGCTTGCGGGGGCGCACTTGTGCCTCGCGGTACAGCGCCGGTGCCCGCACGTCGGGGCGGCGGATGTCTGCGGGGTAGTTCTGTTCGGCGACCTGCCACTTCTGCTGCAGCAGCTCGGCCACCGCAATCTTGACCGCGATGCCGGTCGCGGGCTCAACGGTGGCCAGTTCCGAGCCGTTCACACGCGCATCAACGTCCAGGCGGGCCAGTCGTGACTGGATGCTGTGCAGGTCGTCGTGGTCCTGGGCGGCCACCCCGATTTCGACGAGCCGGCGAATCGGTGAGTGCACGAGGATCAGCTGTTCGCCGCCGTCCACAGTGCTGAACCGACGTTCGCGGGCCGTGTCGGGCCCTTGTACCGGGGTCAACCCAAAGTCGCCGTAAAACGTCGCGGCGTCATCGAGGTTGGGCACGCCGATCTTGAGGTGGGTGAGCCGGTGTAGTGACACGTCACGCGTCCTTTCGTGATGATGGAGTCTGTGCGTAGGCGGCCACGAACGTGTGGCGCATCTCCCCCACGCCCTCCAGCCGACTGACCAGCACGTCGCCGGGCCGTATGTAGCGTGGGGGTTTGCGGATGTGGCCCACTCCCTCGGGCGTTCCGGTGAAGATGACGTCGCCGGGGCTCAACGGAAGAACCGAGGACAGTTCGCCGATCAGCTTGGGAACCGAATGGACCAAGTCTGCGGTGGACGCCTTCTGCACAACGTCGTCGTTGAGAAGACAGCTGATCTGCAGGGCACCGGGGTCGTCGAATTCGTCGGGGGTGACCAGGAAGGGGCCGGTGGGGCTGAACCCGGGAAACGACTTGCCCATGCTCATCTGCGGCAGTTGTCCGAGCAGTTGGGTCGTGCGTTCGGAGAGATCTTGGCCCAGCGTCAGCCCCGCGACATAGTCCCAGCCCTGTTCGGGGCTGACGTGAAACGCGGTGCGGGCCACCACGACTACCAGCTCGACCTCCCAATCCACGGTGTCAGCGGGCAGTTCGACCACGCCGGTGGGCGCGGCGAACGACGAGACATACTTGGTGAACACCATGGGCCATTCCGGCACCTCCAGACCGCCCTCGGCGGCGTGGCTGCGGTAGTTTGCCCCGATGCCGAAGACTTGTTCAGGCCGCGGCGCCGGCGGCCCCAGCTTGTCGGCTGAGTAGGGCTGCGGTACGCCCGGCTGCTGGGCCGCCCACTGGCAGAATTCATCCCAGCGCCGGTACACCGCTTGCGGGTCATGGGAGAACACTCCGTCGCTGGCCTGCTCGACGTCGACGGCGCCGCCATCGCGGAATAGGGTCAATCGGCCGTCGAGATTTCCAATGCGCATATTTCACTTCACCTTTCGTTCGTGGCAAGAATCTGATCGAACGCGGCGTTGAGCGCTGCCGCGGTATCGCTGACCGCCTCAGTGGAGCGAAACGCGATGAACCTGTCGGGGCGGACCAGCACCACGCCGGCCGAGCTCACCCCGCGATGTTTGAGCCAGGCGCAGCGAACGTCAACATGGTCCACATCGACGAACCCCACTCGCGTGGTCCGCAGCGGGATATTGCGCTCAGCGGCGATCTTCGATGCGGCTTCCACCCAATCCAGACCGTCTTCACCGGCGATCAGCACGAAATGGCCGCCATGCACCAGCGATCCCAGGGCGAGGCGCCGGCCTTCGCGTTCAACCCAGGCGTGCGGCAGCGAGCTTCCGGGTCTGGTGCTTGGTTGGTAGATCCGAACCGGGTCAATTCGGGCGGGCTCCGGGGACGAGTCGTCCACGATGGCCGCCGAACGGTATGTATATCCGAAATCGACTCCGTGCTGGCGGAATTCGTAACTATGGGATGCCACGGCCTGGCTAAGCTTGTGTCGGCGGCGCGGGGAATCGGGCAGGTCGTCCCACAGTGGACGCAGCGCTTCCCAGTTCTCCTCGACCGATTTCGCTGGCGACAATCCCAGTGCGTTGACCACCGTGTCGTGGTTCATCGCTGCGGAGACCGCCGTCAGGATGTTGACGAAATCAACGGGCCGGCGTTCGGCCTCGTAGCTATCCAGCAGCGCGGCGCCCGCGCGTCCCTGCAGCACGGCGGCCAGCTTCCAGCACAGGTTGTAGGCGTCGTGGAAGGCGCTGTTGAGGCCCAGTCCTCCGGTGGGCGGGTGACGGTGGGCGGCGTCGCCGAGCAGAAACACTCGTCCCGCTGAGAAGCGTTCCGCTAGCACACCTTCCATCACCCATTTGTTGACGTTGTGCACGGTCGGGGCAAAATCGGGTATTCCCAGCGACTCGCCGACACGTTTGATCACCTTGGCCGGATCAGAGGCGTCGGGATGTTCATAGGGGTAAGGCAGCACGGCCAGCCACTCTTCGGACCGCGATCCCCAATGGTCGGGACCCACACCGATGAGCACACAGCCGTAATCGAGGTGTTCGGTTACATCGGGGTTGTAAACCCAGCGGATCATCGGGTCGTCGTCGCTGAAGTAACCCGACAGGTCGGCCGAAATGTGGGCGTTGACGACGTGGCGCAGGTTGGTGATTCCCTCCATCGGGATCCCGACGAGGTCCCCAACGGTGCGCCCGCCGTCGGCGCCGAGCAGATAGGAACACCGCACCCGGTACTGCTCGTTGGTGGAGCGGTCCAAGATCGTGGCGGTGACACCGTCACTGTCCTGCTCGAGATCGATCAACTCGTGAAAGAACCGAACGATACCCTCAGGGCGAGATTCGGCGAATTCCTTGAGGATGGGTTCTAGCCGTATCAAGGGTAGGTTCGCCGACGGACACGGGCTCGCGGCGATGTAGTCGGGGTCGGCATAGCCGCCGCCCCATCCTTCAACGGAGGCCAGTCGCCGACCGTGCCGCTCGGAGGGGCCGTCACCGGCCAGACCCGAGTACCAGGCGACCGTGCGGATGTTCTCCACGGGCGCGCTGCGGGCCAGGATGTTGGGAGCTACTCCGATGTCCGTGAAGATCTCCATGCTGCGCTGGTTGAGCAGATGCGCCTTGGGCAACCGCGATGTCTCGGCGTAGCGCGATACGAGCAGTGTCTCAACGCCTAGCTGCGACAACAGCATTGACGCGGTGAGTCCCGCTCCGCCACCCCCGACGATGAGCACCGGGACGGTGATGTCGTTGGTCACCATGTCCTCCTTTACGCAGTCGTGCAGCGGGCCTCCCGCTGCAGTAGTTAGAGCTGACCGGCGAACCCGCGGACGTCGCGGATCGTGGCGGCGTACACATCGGGCATGGCGGCAGCAAAGAACACGTCACCGGCGTGTACGGTGCCGGCCACCATGCGCCCGACGGCGCTGACACCGTTGCGCAGTAGGCGGCGCTGGTAGCTCAGCCCCTCATCGCGCAGTGGGTCTAGTTCGTTGACCGAGATCACGTGTGCAGGCAGCCCGGCGAGGTCGGCGTCGCTGGCGCGCTGGGGCCAGCACAGCGCCTCGTCGCTGTGGGCCGCCAGTGGGTCATAGAGTGTGCCCATCACCGACAGCAGCCCGCAGGAGATCAGATAGCCGTCGTTTTCGGTTTGCGACAGCAGGTCAGCGGGTTTGTCCCAGGGGCTGGCGATCATGGGGGCGATCGCATACACGCCGGCGGGTCGGCGACTCCATTGATGGCGGTTGGCCGTCAAAGCCACCGCCAGCGCCAGGTTCCCACCGCCGGACTCCCCCGACACCACGACGGTGTCCACAGTCAGGTCGGCGCGGTGCTCCAGCGCCCACCTGGTGGCCGCTGCGCAGTCATTGAGGCCAGCCGGGTAGGGGTGATTGCCGAGTTTGCCTGCGGCGTTGCGAAACTCCACCCCGATAACCACGGCCCCCTGGGCGGCCAGTTCGTCGCGCCAGCGTTCATAACACGGGTCCGCGGCGCTGAGGATGACCCCACCACCGCCGTGAAAATGCAGCACACACGGCAGCGGTCGGTTGCCGGGCTGGACGGTGGGTCGATGGATGCGCAACGCAATGTCGTTGCCGTCGAGGCCGGCGATGATGGCGGTCTCCTGCGAGACTCCCGCGACGGGGGCCAGCCCGGCCAGCAGCGCGTCGAACAGTGCGCCGAAGCCCGCCTCGGTTTGGGCCGCGTAATCCAATAGCGCCTCGCGTGGCGAATCCGCCGCGACAGGTAGTGGTGGTGATTGGCGGTCGAGACCGAATGCGGCCAACGCGGCAACCATGCGTGGATCGGCGCGTGGATCGTCACGCAGATCGCCTGGCGCCAGCTGTCGGCGCGCCGCAGCATTGTCGCTGGCGTGCGCGCCCATCGTGCTGGTCGGTGATTCAGACATCGCTGCCACGGCTGGGGTCGGTGGGGGCGGCGGATCCGAATTCCAGGTCGCGTGTCATCCCGTCGGACCGCCAGGCCGCCAGCACGCCGACGTACTCGATGGGGCCGCCGCCATAGGCAGTCGCGAACACGCTGGGTTGTTGGTTGGTGTCACCGTTTTCATTGTTGTACGCCCCGGGGGTGCAGTTGTGGCTGGCTTCGGGATTGAAGGTGGACATCTCGGCGATCACCTCACACCAACGTTTCTGCGCCTCGGGTCGCACTTCCACCGTGTCGGCTCCTCGGCCCAGTGCATGATCGATCACGTGGACGACGTGCGCGGCCTGGTCGCCGAAGACCAGCGGCTGGTTGATCGATACTGCCGCCTGGTGCAGCCCGCCGATGATGAACAAGTTCGGAAAGCCGTTCGCGTAGATGCCATGCAGGGAGCGCACACCCTCCGCGCGATGCTCCGACAGTGTCTGCCCTGTGGGTGAATAGACTTCGAATCCGCCCGATCGGGTTGCGGCCACGGCGAATTCGAAGCCGGTGGCGTAGATGATGCAATCGACGTCGTACTCGCGTCCATCGAACACGATGGCCGTCTCGGTGATCCGGTCAAGACCCCTGCCGTCGGTGTTGATAAGCGTGACGTTCGGGCGGTTGAACGTCGGCAGGTAGTCGTCGTTGAAACCGGGCCGTTTGCAAAATCGGCCGTAGTACGGCTTGAGCGCCGCGGCGGTAGCAGGGTCCTCGACCACTTCATCCACGCGCGCCCGGATGCGCTCCATCTGAGCGAAATCCATCGTTTCCATCAGCGCCGCGGCGGCTTCGGGCGAACCGGCGGCGCGGGCCTCGGCACCCCCACCCCAGATCGTGGTCCATGAATCGCCGATCAGATCCACGTCCTGGGGCATGCCGGCAAGGATGGCGTCGAAGTTCTCCATCCGTCGCCGCTGCCACCCAGGGTCCTGGCCCGCCGCCCAGCCCGCTTCGAGGGGGCCGTTGTCGCGGCTGTCGATGATCGAAGGGGTGCGCTGAACGACGTACAGATGTTTGGCATCTCGGGCCAGCATCGGCACGATCTGAATTCCGCTGGACCCGGTTCCGACCACCGCGACGCGTTTGTCGCGCAGCCGGTCGAGCCCACCGCTAGGGCCGCCGCCGGTGTAGTCGTAATCCCATCTGCTGCTGTGGAACTGCTTGCCCTTGAAATCGTGGATCCCTCGTATGCCCGGCAACTTGGGCCGGTGCAGCGGCCCGCTGCCCAGCACCACGAACTTCGCCCGGATCTGGTCGCCGCGGTCAGTGGCCACAACCCATCGCGAGTCGTGATCCGACCAGCGGATATCGCTGACTTGCGTTTGCAGGTAAGCGTTTTCGTACAGGCTGTACTTCTCGGCGATGCGCCGCAGGTGCTCGGCGATCTCGGCGCCCGGCACGTACTTGGCCGACGGCGTGTAGTCGAACTCTTCCAACAGCGGCAGGTAGATCAAGGATTCGCAGTCGCACGCGATTCCGGGATAGCGGTTCCAGTACCAGGTGCCACCGAAGTCTGCGCCTTTTTCGATGACCCGGAAACTGCCGATCCCGGCCCGTCGCAGTTGCACCGATGTCAGGATTCCCGTAATGCCGCCGCCGACGATGACCACGTCGACCAACTCCACCGATGCGCTGCGGGTGATGGTGTCGGTGGCGTTGGGGTCGCGGGCGAAATCTTCAAACTGGCCTTCGATAGCGATGTACTGGCCGTTGCCTTTGGCATTGAGCCTTTTGCTCCGCTCCAGTTGGTACCTCGCGGCGAGCTGACGATTGCGGTCGTCCTCGACCGCGCTTGCTGAGCTATCGACAATGCTGGACAAGTGTCATCCTGACTGAGTGGAGCGTGGCTCACCCCGCGGGTGAACGTTCGTATGGAACTCAACATAAGTGGCTAAAGGTCGGGCGGGACAGCCAGTTCGCGCAACGAGTAATCCGCCGCTGGCCGAACTTGACCTGGCAGTGCGCTGTCATAGGTCGGCGGTCAGCTTCTGTGCGCGGCGGCGGGCGCCAGATATACCGTCTTGGGCTCCAGGTAGGCCTGCATCCCTTCGGGACCCAGCTCACGGCCAATGCCGCTGGCTTTAATTCCGCCGAATGGTGCAGCTACGTCGAGCTCATAGCAGTTAACACCGACCGTGCCGCTCTCGAGCCGCTGGGCCAAAGTGATACCGGTGGCCTCATCGGCTGTCCACACGGTGGCCGCTAACCCGTAGTCGGAGTCATTGGCCAGCGCCAGCGCGTCATCGATGTGGTCATAGGCCGTGATGCACAGGACCGGCCCAAAGATCTCCTGGCGCGCAATCACCGACGAATTGTCCACGTCGGCGAATACTGTTGGCGCCACGTAGAAACCGCGGTCCTGATTCGCCGGTACCGACCCGCCCGTGGTGATCCGCGCCGCGGTTCGCCAGCCAGCTTCGATGAAGCCCAGGACGCGATCGCGGTGGGCGGCACTGACCAGCGGACCGATCTGGGTGCCGTCCTGTAAGGGGTCGCCTACCCGTAAGGCCCGCACGGTGTCGGTGATCGCGTCGACGATCTGGCGATAGCGGGCCCGGGGCGCCAGGATGCGGGTGCTGGCGTGGCAGGTCTGCCCGTTGTTGGGCAGGCACACCGCCGGCAGCTGCTGCAGGAAATCCTCCAGATCTGCGCTGTCGGTCAAGATCGCCGCGGATTTCCCGCCGAGCTCGAGGGTGACCGGCCGTAACAGCCTGCCGCACGCCGCCCCGATTTCGCGACCTGCATTCGTCGAGCCGGTGAACGCGACTTTGTCCACGCCGTTGTGCGCTACCAAGTCCGCGCCGGTCTGGCGCCCACCGGGCACGATATTCAGCACCCCTGCGGGCAGTTCTGCCTCCATTGCAGCTTCTGCGAAAGCGTAAGCGTCCAGCGCGGTTTCGGGCGCCGGCTTAAGGACAACGGTGCAACCGGCGGCCAGAGCCGGAGCCAATTTCATCGCGGCGAGCCCCTGCGGATAGTTCCACGGGGTGATCGCCGCGACCACGCCCACCGGGTCGCGCTGCACCAGCGTGCGGCGACCGGTTTTGCCGATCCGCACGTCGCGCGCCGGCTGTGTCTGCACCAGGCGTGCGTAGTAGCGGAAGATCGCAGCCGGACTGAGCCCGTTGGCAACCCGTGACAACGCGATCGGCATGCCGTTCTCACGGCTGACCAACTCGGCGGTCTGCTGTGCGCGCGACCTGAGAGCGTCGGCGAATCGGTCGAGCAGCGCGCAGCGTTCCTGCACGTCGATTGACCCCCACGGGCCTCGCAGCGCCTTGCGGGCGGCGCCTACGGCGGCGTCCACGTCGTGGGTCTCAGCAAGTGTCACGGAGCCCAAAAGTTCTTCGGAGGCCGCCTCGAGTACCCGACTCGACGGTCCGGTCGTGTCATGCCAACGGCCGTCGATGAACAGCCGCGGCCGCTCCAGCACCCCAGAGGCCGTCATGCGCTGCGCCCGTGTGTGGGGCCTCCGTAGAGGTCGTCGAGCAGCCGACGGTGGCGGGTCACGATCACCTCGCGCCGAAGCTTGAGGGTTGGCGTGAGCTGCCCACCCTGCGGTGTCCACTGCTCGGGCAACAGTGCGAACTTTTTCACCTGCTCGGGGCGCGACACGCGGGCGTTGGCGCGATCGACGGCCTGCCGGATGAGAGTCCAAACCCGAGTGCTGGCGATCAGATCGTCAATGTCGGGGGCCGCAGACCCACCAACCGTGGCGGCGTGCACCGCCGTGGCGTCAATGGTGATCAGGGCGACCAGAAAGGGCCGTTGGTCGCCGTAGACTATTACGTTGCTGATGAATTCGGACTCCAGCAACAGTTGTTCCAGCGCGGCGGGCGCGATGTTCTTGCCCGAGGACGTGATGATCATTTCCTTCTTGCGACCCACGATGTAGAGGAACCCATCGGCGTCGCGGCGCCCCAGATCGCCAGTGTGCAGCCACCGCTCGCTCGTGCACGGGTCAACACCGGCCTCGATCTGCCCGTAATACCCTGGCGACACTGTCGGCCCTTGGAGCAAGATCTCGCCGTCGTCGGCGATGTCGACGCGAACTCCGGGCAGCGGCAGCCCCACGCTGCCGAGGCGGTATGCGGCCTCGGTGTTCGTGGTGGCCGTCCCGGAGGTCTCGGTCATTCCGTACGCGTCGTAGATGCGGATCCCCAACCCAGCAAAAAACTTCAACGTCTGTTCTGACATGGGCGCGGCGGCGGTGGTGGCCCACACCAATCGGTCCAGACCCGCGTGTGACCGCAAGCCCGACAAGATCTGTGCATCTGCGCGTGCGAACCCCTCAAGCAGCCCGGCAGGGGTGTCCGAACCACTTTGGCGCGAGGTGACGTAACGACGGCCGGTGTCCAGTGCCGCTTGCACTTCGGCGGTGTTGAATTCGTCAGCTGCGCCACGGCCCGCGCTAACCCAGGTTTGAATTTTCTCCCAGATCCGGGGCACGCCGAAGAATCGGGTGGGACGCAGTTCGCGCAATGTCTCGGCAAGTTCGGATGCGTCGGCAAGCAGCCGTACGTGGCCGCCAGCCACGTACGGCAGATACATGCTCAACATCCGTTCGGCGATGTGGGCAAACGGTAGGTAAGACACCGAGGTGCCGGCGTCGGTCAGGTTGTTGACGGCCCGCAGGGCGTTGGCCTCATAGACCACGTTGCGGTGGGTGAGCACCACGCCTTTGGGTGCCCCGGTGGTTCCGGATGTGAACACCACCGTGGCCGCCTCGTCGGGAGACACTGCCCGCCATCGTGATTCGCACTGATCCGGCCGATCGCCAAGGTAGTTGGCGCCCCTATCAACCAACGTCTGCCAACTCTGGCTGCCTGGCTCCTCGGAGGCATCCAAACTGACGATCAGCCTGGGCCGATCCAGATGTCCCAAAGCCAGCTCCCACCGTGCGAGCTGATCAGCGGTTTCGGCGACCAACACCGTGGGGGTGCATTGCGCGGCGATCGCAGCAATCTGCTCGGGTGCGGCCGTCAGATAGATCGGCACGGGGATACACCCGGCGTGCAGCGCCGCCGCGTCGGCGACGATGTGCTCGATGCGGTTGGACGCCATAATGGCAACGCGATCGCCGGCCGAAACGCCCTGGGCGATCAACCCGGCGGCGGCCCTGCGCGTGGTCTCGCGAAATTGTCGCCAGGTCAGGGTCCTTAGCTGCCCTCCTGGACCCAGCCGATCGGAGTAGGCGAGGTGGTCACCGCACAACTCCGCAATGTTGGCGAGCACAGTGCATAAGGTGTCGCCCTGGCCGATGTCGGGCACATCGGGGCCCGGTCCTAGCTGTATCGCGTTGCTGTTCAACACGTTCCGCATTCACAACCCAAGCCGGCGACCCTCATCCGTGCTCGCCGTGAGGCGCCGCAGACGCGAAGGCCTGGCGTCTCGGGCATCACCAGCGAATGCCGGCCGCCATCAGGGCGTCCGCCCGGCCGGGGTTGCAGCCGCTCAACACGTCGGTTCACGCCTCGAGGTTAAGGGCCGGTGCAGTCGTTCAACACGGGTGCGCCGGGAATGCAGCCAGATTTGGCTCCCAACCGGCGCGAAGCGGATGGCATGGCCTGCAGGGGCTTTCTACAGTCGGACGTGCCGGGGCCAACGGGCGATGCCCGGCACGATCAGGCGGATCGTTGAGCTAGGCCCAAACGAGCCCAGGCGCGGTCGGTGGCACCCCTGAGGTGCGGCCGGGTCGTCCGTCACCATCGGTGGAGGCACTATGAATGACCCTGTTGCAGCGACGTCCGACGCCCGCGGCCTGGCCACAGCGTTGGGGCCTATCCCTGCGATGCGGCAGGCAGTGATCATGGACATGTTCGCGACCATGGACGCCGGTGACATCGACGCGATGGTCGCACACATGACCGACGACGTAAGCACCCAATTCGGTAACCTGCCCGAGGTCTGCGGCAAGACTGCGTTCCGCGCGCTGTTCCAGCAGGTCGGCCAGGCTATTAAGGGCCTGCGTCACGAGGTGCTCGACCTTTGGCATACCGTCGAGGATTTCGACATATGGGTTGTGCGGCTCAATGTCACCTACCAGCTGCTGGACGGCAGCACAGTAACCTTGCCGTGTTGCAACGTGTTTCGGATGCGCGGTGATCTTATCTGTGACTACCGGGTGTACATGGACATCGGTCCGGTCCTGAACGGAGCCGCGGCCCACGGTGTCTGACCCGACCTCCCGACGCGCCGCCTGCCCGGGTGTCGCCGGATTCGTGTGACCAACATGCAGATTACCGCCGCTGTGCTACGCGATCGCACCGGACGCTACGAGCTCGAAGAGGTGAGTCTGGCTGAGCCTGGGCCGGGGCAGATCCTGGTGCGCATTGTCGGTGTGGGCCACTGTCACACCGACCTGCTAGCCCGCGCCGCGCACCCCCCCAGCGCACTGCCTCTGGTGGCCGGGCACGAGGGATCCGGGATTGTGGAGACCGTCGGCGCCAACACCGACGGCATAGCGGTAGGCGATCATGTCGTGCTGTCCTATGACTCGTGCCGTCGATGCGTCAACTGCCAGTCCGGTCACCCTGCGTACTGTCACAGTTTCGTGCGTCGCAACTTTGGTGATGCCCGCGCCCACGCGCCCGCCGTGATGCACGACAAGCACGGGGTACCGGTATCCGCCCGCTGGTTCGGGCAGTCCTCATTTGCCACGCATGCACTGGTCGCGGCGCGCAACGTCACCACGGTCGACGCGGACCTGCCGCTGGAACTGCTCGGCCCGCTGGGATGCGGAATCCAGACCGGCGCCGGCGCAGTGATTCAGTCGCTGGGAGTCGAAGCCGGCGCAAGCATCGTGATCGTGGGTGTGGGAGCGGTGGGCCTAAGCGCAGTGATGGCCGCGCGGCTGTGTGGCGCGGATCCGATCATCGCGATCGATCTGAGTGAGGGGCGTCTGCATTTGGCGCGGGAACTCGGTGCGACGCATACGATTATCGGTACAAACGGTGACGCGCCGGCAGAAATACGCGAGCTTACCGACGGCGGCGCCCAGTACGCCCTGGACACCACCGGAGCCGCTGCCGCGATCGCGGCTGCGATCGGGTTCCTCAGGCCAACCGGCGTGTGCGGGCTGGTCGGCCTTTCGACCGACGCGTTGGTGCTGCCTCCAGGAGCGCTGGCAGTAGGACGCACCGTGACGGGCATCGTTGAGGGTGACGCCGTACCTCAGACGTTCATCCCGAAGCTGCTGCGGCTATGGCGGCAAGGCAGATTCCCGTTCGACAGGCTGATCACCACCTTTGGCCTCGACCAGATCAACGAAGCCGAAAAGGCCGCGATCAGCGGTGACGTCATCAAACCCGTATTGCTTCCCGGGTTTAGGCACAGTAGCCCGTAAACCTTTGGGCTGTCGCCGTCTTCGGCTACATACCGGCCCCAACAGCCACACGGCAGCGTTGCCGTTTTGTCTTGCAGCGCAACGAACCGGTCGGCAGCCGACGGGGTCTGACCGTGAGCGCCGGCAGGAAAGAACTAGCCGGGCGTGTCGGGCACCTCCAAGACTTCGGCGTCGATCAACGCATCGATTGCCGCGTCGCTCATTGCGAATATCTCGCGGCAGATATCGCGCGTGTCAGCGCCCAACAGCGGGGCGGGCCGCAGCAGCGGCTCGGGGATCGTGTCGAACACCGCTGGGCCCCTGGTGACGGTGAAGGGCTTGTCGTAGCCGGGCTGGGCAAGGGTGGCGAGCTGGTGTCGGGCTGCCAGGTGCGGATCGGTCAGAAGGTCGTTCACATGAGTGGCGGCACCAGCGGCTACACCCAGACCTTGCAGTGTGTCCTGGACTTGGGCCGGTGTGCGCTCGATGAGCCATCGCTGCAGCGCCGCGTCGAGCTCTTCACGGCCGGCGACGCGCCCTGCCGCGTTGTCGTAGACAGGATTGTCGGCCAGGTCAGGGCGCTCGATGGCCGCGGCCAACAAAGCCCAGTCGCGGTCGCCGTCGATGCTCACCGCGCAGTAGCCGTCTTCACCACCACACCGGTAGACCCCCGACGGCGCATCGAATTCGTCAGAATTACCTGCAGCGACCAGGGTTTCGGGCACCAGTGATTCGCGTAAGTACTCCGTGGCCATCTGCATGAACACGGTGTCCATCTGGGACAGTTCGATACGACAGCCCGTGCCAGTGCGCTCACGCTGGATCAGCGCGGCCAACACGGCTGCCGCGCCCGCCCGGGCGGCAGCGTGATCGGGGTAGACGGTGCTGTCGTCCCCGAAGCCGTCGGTCGCGTCGGGGTGGCGCCACAGTGAGGTCAGTCCGACCGCTGCACGCACCAGCGGTCCGTAGCCCATCCGTGTGGCCCATGGGCCGGTGGCACCGAAAGCGCTGCTTTCCACCACGACGATCCGTGGATTAATGGCCCGTAGCCGCTCATACCCCACGCCGAGGGATTGCATGGTGCCGGGCCGGAAATTCGTCAGTACCACATCCGATTTGGCGACAAGCTCGCCGAACAGGTTCTTGCCTGCGTCAGTGCGCAAGTTCAGGCCCAAACTGCGTTTGCCTCGATTGCCGACGGCGAAGTTGTATCCACAACGACCAGGGCGATCACCCTGACGTGTGCCATCGAGGAATGCCCGGTTTTCGACCTTAATGACGTCGGCGCCCTGATCGGCTAATTCCCGTCCGCTTTCGCCGCCGACGACGATGACCCCCAGGTCCAACACGCGTATGCCCTCCAGCGGGCGGCGAGCCGACCCGACCGGGGCGCGGGAGGCTCGGCGAGGTGTGTGGGTCCCGACCTGGGCACTGTGCTCGCCCAGACGCGGGGCGCGATGCCGAAATCCCATCCGCGCGCCGTCGAATAGAACGCAGCCGTTAGCCATCGCGCCATGGAGGTTGGGCGCTACCTCCACGTGGGTAAATGACTCTCGTTCACGGACATGATCATTGTCAAGCATCTCGGCAGCGGTGTGCAGCGCGGCGACGGCAATGCCCAGTTCTGCACTGCGGGAAACGATCTCGTCTCGCGTCTTGTCCGCGAACAGTTCCTCAATGCCGAGGCGGATCGCGGCCCAGTTGCGAAACCGCGTCCCCATCTGGTCGTAGGCCGCGTCGGTGAACTCCGCAGGGCTGCCCATCCAGCTGACCAGGGCCCGCCACTGTTTGGCCGAGCCGATGAACATACGTACATAGCCGTCAGCGCAGGCAATGATCGGATACAGGAACCGTAGGTCGGGTCGTCCCGGCGGTTGCTCGGAAAGCCGCCGACCCCCGCTGGCCGACCCACCCATCCCGAAACCGGGGTCAAGATCTTGCACCACCAGGTCCAGCAGGGAACAGTCGACATACTGACCTTGCCCGGTTCGGCGCGCGTGGTAATAAGCCAGCAACGTCGCGAAGGCGCAGTGGATGGCCGCGGTTTGGCCGCCCAACTCGCCCGGGGGGACAAGCGGCTCGCGGTGGGCCGCTCCCGAGCGAGTCAACGCGGAAGACATCGCCACCAGCACCGCCTCGCTGGCGCGCCATCGGCGGTAAGGGCCGGTCTGCCCGAAACCGGTGACGGACACCACAACGAGTGCGGGGTTGCGTTGGCGCATGACATTTGGCCCCACACCCAGCGCGTCTAACTCACCGACGGGTCGGGATTCCAGCACCACATCGGCAGCATCCGTCAGACACAGCAGCGCGGTGCGCTGCTCAGCGCTATTGAGGTCCAGCACGATGCCGCGTTTGTTGAAGTGCCCGGTCGCAAAACGCAGGCCGTGCCCGTCGTGCCGGGGATGAGCACGCCGTGAGGCCAAACCCTCCGGCGGTTCGACGAGCACCACATCAGCACCCAGGTCGGCCAGAAATCGCCCGGTCCCCGCGGCGACGCCGTCGGTGAGGTCGACCACCCGCACGCCATCGAGCGGAAGGCTCCCGTCTGACATCGGCTCTGTCACCCCCAAGCTAGCGACACGCCTGTTGCGTGGGTTGGCAGCAGAACATGTGGGTCACCGAACTCGTGGTCACGTTACCGACCCAACGCCGACTGGCCCTTGAGAGGCGTCGTGGGTGATCCGGCTCCTTGACATGCCGACACGGTTTCCCGCGTCGAGCGCACTCACGTAAATTGGCTGCCCCACAGGCTCATCTGCGTTCTGCAGCATCCCCAGCAACTCATCGTCACCTTCTACCACTTTGGCGACGAATCTGCTGTCGTCAGATTTCAGCCGCCCGATCACTATCCCGGTGGTCCCCTTGCGGCCGTAGGCGACGGTATGGCTCTCGATGGTGGCCCAGCCGGTCGCACGCTCGGTCACGGCCGGCGCATCAGCGTCGTCGATCTCGCGCTGCAACTTCGCACTGTGATCGGCGCGCCAGGCTGTGGGCGTGGCGCTGTAGACGCCAACAGAGGTTTTCGACAACATGCCGCCGTTCGCCGAAACCAGCGCGAAACTGCCGGCACGGCTTCGTACCCGGGCTACGGCCTCGGCGATGGCGTGCATCGAATAGTTGTTGCCGGCTCCGCCGAAAAACGGTAACCCGCCGGTGAGGGTGAGGCCGCGGGGATCAGATGCCGACAGGCCCAGGGCGTCGATGATGTTGGAAACAGCGATGGGGAAACAGCTGTAGAGGTCAAAGAAGTCGATGTCGTCAACACCTACCCGGGCGACCTCCAGCGCGTGGCGCACCGCGGCGACCGCCGAAGGGGCCTGGCCGAGCACGCTACGCTGCAGCAGGGTGCGTTCGACCAGATCGGCCTGCCCGTGCAGAAATACCCATTTATCGTGCGCCACCCCCAGGCGGTGGGCGGCACCCGCCGAGGCAAGCAGCACCGCCGCGCCTTGGTTCACTTGGTCGCGCGCGACCAAAAACCGTGGGTAGGGGTCAGCGATCATCCGGTTGCGCTCGGTGATGGTGACCAGCTCGTCTGCGCTGCGCCGCACCGGGGCAGCCGAAAACGGGTTGCGAGCAGCTACCTCGGTGAACGGGGCAAACAACGCGCCCATCGCCGCGGCGTACTCGCCCCGGCCCCGGCCCTGCGCGGCCCGGCGCGCATTCTCCAGCAGCGCATACTGGGTTGATGGCGCGCCGATACCGTGAGCTACCAGTGCCGGTGTGACCAAACCGGTCAACCCGAACCCGCGGTCCTCCATGGACCCGGCAGGATCATCGGAGAAGTCTGGTTTGTCCTCGGTACCGGCGTAGTGCCGAATCGTGGAAATTGCCTCGGCGCCCACCAGCAGCACCACATCCGCCAATCCCGCCTCGATGGCACGACCAAACTCGCTGACCAGGTACTGCGGGGACTGTCCGCCCACGACATCCAGGACCGCTCGTTTGGGCGCCGCACCGAGCCGATGCGCCACCGATAGTGGGAACTTCGTCGACTTACCCAGCGGGGCGACCGCGCGGGCCGAGGAGTTCTCGAACTGGCGGGTGGCAGCGATTGTGTCGACCGCGGCTATCACCGCGTCAGCATTTGCTTGCGAGTCGGCGACCGCGGCGCGGGCCGCCTGGACCGCCAACGCGATTGGCGACAAGCCAGCATAGCCGGGGTCCTCGAGCCGCTCAGCGGCCTGCCCGACTCCGATCAGCACAGGTGTTCTCGGGTCCAGCCCGGCAGCTGACATCTCAGCTGCACCCGGTGCCTGATGGGCCGCCCGGCATGCCAATGCCCAACTCGACGCGCCCGGCACGCAGTGCCAGCCGGTCGTGTTGAGACCAAGAACCCGGCGCCATCGCTCTCCTGTAGGCTAATGATTGCTAGCCTAATGAGATCGCAACGGACTCAGTATAGTCAACCCAAAGCCACTGTGTGTATGGTCACTCAAGCTAATAGCTGTTAGCTGACTGGAGGCAGGTAATGAGCGGCAAGGGCAGCGCGCGCTCCGAGGAGATTCGCCGCGCGGCACTCGAGCTGTTCACGCGACAGGGCTACGAGGCCACCACCATGACCGACATCGGTAATCGGGTGGGCATCCGCGGCCCCAGCTTGTACAAGCACGTCACCTGCAAACAGGAGTTGCTCGTTCAGATCATGGCGGGCACCATGACAGCGCTTCTCACCGAGCATGACCGCGCCATCGCCGGCACCGACGACCCCACCGAACGGCTGCGCCGAGCCGTCGAGGCGCACGTGCGCTATCACGCCCGTCACCGACTCGAGGCGTTCGTCGGCAACCGCGAAATCCGCAGTCTGGAAGAGCCACACCGAGATTCCATCCTGGCGCAGCGCGCCAAATACGAGGCCAGATTCCGCAAGCTGATCACCGACGGTGCGGCCGTCGGGAAATTTCACGTGGCGTCGCCACGACTTGCCTCCTACGCGATCCTGGATCTCGGTATGGGCCTGGCGGTGTGGTTCCGCGAAGATGGTGAACTCAGCGAAAACGAGATCACATGGCAGTACGTCGATTTTGCGCTCCGTCTGGTCGGTGCCGGATGAACCAGCCAACCCAGCCCCAGCACAACAATGCGGCGTCACGGTTCACCCACCGCCAGTGGGCGCCCAATGCCGTATGGAGGTAACACGATTGGGGATCGCCGAGAAGTTCCGGTTGGACGGCGCGTCACCGTGGTTGCCTACCGTGCAAGAGCGCAAATCAGGGTGACAGATGAAACCTGACGTCCCCGAAATCGTCGAAAGATGCCACGATCGAATTTTCCGCCGAAACACGCACCAGGATGGTAAACGAGCCTGACATCACAATGTGGCCCTCCTCGATGGCCACGCCGAACTCCGCGAGTTTGTTCGCAAGCCACACGACAGCCAGCACCGGGTTACCCATCACCGCTGACGAGACTCCGTGGGCGCGTGGCTGGCCGTTAATCGTCAGCGTCCCGCCGACGCCGCGGACATCAATCTGGTTGAGCTTACGGGGCGTCGACCCGAGAACGACACCGCCGCACCACGCGCCATCGGCGACGCTGTCGACGATCAACGGGCCGGGTCCTCGTCGCGAGTAGCGTCGGTCGACGATTTCGATCGCGGGCAGAACGAAATCGGTTGCCCGCATGACGTCGACAGCGGTGACGTTCGGTCCGCGCAGCGACTTGCCCAGTACGAAAGCGATCTCGATCTCCACAGCCACGCCAGCGTTGAACCGCGAGCACGAGACCGAGGATTCCTCCGCGATGAACATATCGTCGAACAGCGTCCCGAAGTCGGGTCCTTCACCGCCGGCGAGATCACGCGTCACTTGCGAGGTCAGGCCGATCTTGTGTCCTTTGACGACTTGTCCTGACGCGATCTTGAGATCGTTGACGGCACTGGCTATCGCGTACGCGCTAAGGAGGTCGCAATTGGGATGCGTCTCGGTGATTGGCGGCACATAGACCCGATCGCAGCTGGCGCGGTGTAGGTCTCGTGCCAATTGAGCGCACACATCTTCTGACAGTCGGCCTTTCGCAGCCGTAGTCGCATTATCGATCATTTTGGAATTCCATGTGGCTCACCGTTCATGCCGCGGTCACGCGGGGTCGGATAGTGCCAAGCACCGGCCAAACTCGGCAAGTCGCCAGTATCGATCACGTTGACCGACTGCGGAAGAAGACGTTCGACAAGAACGTCATGCAGCTGCGGGTCGTGGTCGGCGATGCCATCGGCGAGCACGTAGATTTCGTAGTCGCGATCCAGCGCATCCCGTACTGTTGACAGCACCACACCGCTCGTTGAGATGCCCGCCAGAATGAGCGTATCGATGCCCAGCTCCTGCAGCAGGCGATGCAGCTCAGTGGTGCTGAATGCGCCGAACCGCGTCTTGCGTAGCACGAGTTCGCGCCCCTGGGGGGCAACGCGGGAATGAATCGCCGCCTCGTGGCTGCCGTCTGCAAATTTCCGGCTCTCAACTACCTGCCGGAGAACTTTGTTGTGAGCCGGCACCCTGGCGAAGTCTTCTTCCGTGAAGGCCACGCGCACATGCGCCACCTGGACTCGCTGCTGGCGTGCCCAGCACAGCGCCGCTTCCGCCCGCGACAAGACATCGGCCGAATTCCTTATGGTGTCAAGGACCCCGTACTGAAAGTCCAGCAAAAGCAGCGCCAGCCGGCTCGCGGCGGCCGGCACTGCGGCACTAGTCATCATCGTCTCCTACGAGGATGCCGGCGCCCGCGACCACGCTGCTCACGTGTCAAGTCATCTGCGGGCCTGTCGCTTCGGCGCGCTCTGCGCGCAACGATCCCCATGGCATTGCTCAACACGGCTGACCCCCTCCGCACGAAGGATGGGTCGTACCGGGACGCGGCCCGGCGCACTCGGCCAAGACGGTGACGGCCTGGGTATCAACGCCTATGGGACCGAGTGGCCACGCACCTCGCGGTGTCCCGAGTGCCGCGCTGCGCCCCGGCAAAGGGTGCGTGAAAAACGTAGCATTGTCAGCGATATTCCACTCTCCCGATGTGCCAAACAGTATGCGGGCGGGCAGTGCGGCCTCCACCGGGCAGGCCTGCTCGCACGCTCCGCAGTCGATGCACTCGACGGGGTTGATATACATCTTGCGGTCGCCTTGGTAGATACAGTCCGCCGGGCAATCCTCTAGGCACGACCGGTCGAGTACGTCCATGCATGCTTCGGTGACGACATAGGTCATAACGGCCAGCTTCCCAAGTCAGAAATCGATTGGCCTCGCATATCCAGCCTCTGCGGCGAGCCATGTCGGAATACATTGTCAACCTGCTGAATTGGCGATCGCGCGGCGGCGGGCGCGACAACCAAGAACGGTTCACGTCCACCGCCGCCGATCGCGAGGCAGGTTGATCAGAATTCGCTGAAGGGCATCCCGTTTGCCCCCTTCGCGCACAGGTGAACGACCAGCATTTGGGTGTCTTCTTCTGCGTGGACGCTGGCTCGGTGTGCGCCTGGCGAGACGTAGAGCAGTGATCGACTGCCGTACGTCTTTCCGTCGTAGGTAATCGCACCGTTGATGACGTCCCACACCTGCTGGCTCTGCGCCACGGCCTCCGGCAGCCTCGCTCCAGCCGCGAATTGCAGCAACTTCACGTTGGGACCGCGTTCGGTGAAAAAGCCTAGGTGCTTAATCGTCACTCCCGGAGCGCCGTCGACGTCAGCCGCGTCGATCGCGGCACTTTTGACGTGCACCTGATTGTCGAAACGTCGGGGGCTATAGGTGAGCGGGCCACCGTTCATGAACTCGGCGATCGCCTCGTATCCCTCCTGCACACGGCCGTCTGGGTGCACGAATACCCCGCCCTTGGACTTGTCGAATTGACCGCCGCCCTTGACGATTTCCTTGGCCGCCGCCTGCATTTCGTGGATGGCGATGAACTTGCCGTTCACGCTCGGTCCGGGCCACTGAAGCACGAACATATGACCGTCGCGGTACTGCACGGGTCCGTAGGGAACACTTTCGGGGAAATACACAAGATCGCCGGCTTCGGCTCGCTGGTGGCGCCCGTAGGACATCGATCCTGTGGTCACGAACCGGATCTGGTCCATCGCATGGAAATGGCGCGGCTGCAGGGCATCGTCATGCATCACTACCTGCGCGGCACCGAGATTGAGTTCGGTATCGGAGCCGGGGTAGTACCAGTTTCGCGTCGGCTCAACGATGCGTCGCCAGTCGGCGGTTATCGGCTCCTGCTCATCGAGTGGCACAGCGCGGGCGCTCAGAAGTTGTGCGGTCATTCTCGTCCTGCCTATCGAAGTGGACAACTCAACACGGGCACCCCGGGATTCGCGTGATGTGCGGACCGACTACGGCCCGCGTGCTGCCGTGGCGCCTGTTGACCGATCGTAGCCACAGGGCTACAGTAGGGTCAATACCCACGATCGAGATATGCCCTGCACTTTCGGGGAGGCAAGAAGCGTTTCCGCGTCACACGCCATTACCGGGGCGCTGCTGCGTTAGCTACTGGGCGCAGGGGCAACGCGGTAGCGTAGGCCGGTTTCTCCGAACATCTTTGGACTCGACTTTCACGATCTGCCTATGCTTCTCGATCTGATCCACATACCCGCGTTAACCGATATCGTAGTCGCTAAAGCCTCAGGCGCACTGGACGTCTCACCAGATGCTTGCGTAACCCATTGCCTGCTGCCATCATTCAGGCATGCCCGTGGATTCGGTTAACCTGCTAACGCATTGGATTGACGGCATGGCCATTGCCGGTCGCGCAGAAACAATTGACGTTGTCAATCCCGCCAATGGCGCGATTGTCGGCCGGGTCCCTGCGGGTACCGCTCGCGACGTGGACGATGCCGTGAGAGCCGCGCGGTCGGCACTGCCAGGACGGTCCGGCACGCCTGTTGCAGAGCGCGTCGCCATCGTTAAACGGATCTCCAATGGGCTAGCGGCCCGCTCCGGTGAGATCGCCGAAGGCATTACCGCCGAAATGGGTTCGCCGATCTCGTTTTCCCGGACCGTCCAGGTCGGCTTACCCATCCGCTCGTCGGACGCGGCTGCTGCTGAGGCCGAAACCTTCAGCTGGACACAGCAAATCGGCAACTCCCTGGTCATTCGCGAGCCCTTCGGCGTTGTCGGTGCTATAACCCCCTGGAACTACCCACTGCACCAAATCGTTGCGAAGGTCGCGCCAGCGCTGCTTGCCGGTAACACAGTCGTTCTCAAGCCCAGTGAGGTCGCACCGTCCAGTGCCGGGATCCTCGCGGACGTCGCCCAAGACTCGGGGCTGCCAGCCGGAGTTCTCAACATCGTGTACGGCAACGGGCCCGTAGTCGGTGAAGCCATCGCCGCGCACCCTGGTGTCGATATGGTGTCTTTCACCGGATCCACTAGGGCGGGCAAGCTCGTGTCTGCGGTGGCGGCTGGCACGGTCAAACGCGTCTCGCTAGAACTAGGTGGCAAGTCAGCCAACATCCTTTTGGAGGACGCCGACATACCGACGGCCGTCGAGATCGGACTCGCTAACGCCTGGACGAATGCGGGCCAGACGTGCACCGCGTGGACGCGGATGTTGGTGCCCTCGACTCGGCACGACGACATCCTTGACCAGTTGGTGGCTGCCGCCACGGACTTTGTGGTGGGTGATCCCACCGACGTGAATACGCGTATCGGCCCACTGGCCTCGGCGGTCCAGCAGGAGCGAGTGAAGAGCTACATCGCGATAGGCGTCGCCGAGAACGCCACCCTCGCGTTTGGCGGTGAAGGATCCGTGGAAGGGCTCGAGCGCGGCGCCTTTGTGAAGCCGACCATCTTCGGCAACGTCGCCCCCGACGCGGTAATCGCCCAGGATGAAATCTTTGGCCCAGTCCTGTCGGTGATCCCGTACCACGCCGAGGACCAAGCGGTCGACATTGCCAACGACTCCATCTACGGGCTGTCCGGTGCGGTGTTTGGCGAGCCGGATCACGCACTGGCGGTCGCCAAGCGCATGCGCACTGGACAGGTTCACATTAACGAAGGGCAGTTCAACATTGCCGCTCCGTTCGGTGGCTACAAACAGAGTGGTAATGGCCGCGAGCTCGGCAAATTCGGTCTCGAAGAGTTCCTGGAAGTGAAGTCGATCCAACGTTAGCGATCCGCAGCGTGTCCGCGCAGGTGTCAACGGCCAAACATAGATCCAGCTGGTTTCCCTGCTGATGCGCAAAATACGGGGATAGGACAGAGACAAGTGCCAGCTGCTGACCCGATCTCACGATTTCGCACTCTGGTAGGAAGTGGCGAGGGAGCCATCGGCGGATGGCTCATGCTTGGTTCGCCATTCGCCGCCGAGGTCACGGCCAGCCAGCAGTTCGACTACGTCGTCGTGGACTGCCAACACGGACTCAACGGACAAGATCGACTTATCGACATCATTGGCAGATGGCCTGAGCGTGCAAGGACCGCAACCGTGCAAAAATATATCGTGCTTTGTAAGTCGTACATCGCGATTCAAGCCCGTGCTCGCGCCAGCGCCACCCGCCCAGGATCGAGGCATGAGTAGAGCGCGCGCGGCCGGGGTTGACGGCGCGGACAGTGGGGCCAAAAAGCCACCTCGCAGTGGGCCGGTGCCTCGGGGCCGAACCGCCCGAAAGCGAACGGCAACAGTTGCTCCCGGTCCTCGAGGACGCGACCAGATCATCGAGGCGGTCATCGAGGCCACGATCGAGCTGTGCAGGATGGGCGGGCCAGACAAAGTGACGCTTCGCCGTGTGGCGGAGCAGGCGAACGTCAACTACGGACTCGTCCATCGCCACTTCGGCACCAAGGCCGCCGTGATCACGGCGGCGATGCGACGCGCGCATGAACGCAGCTTCCACGATCTTGTGGAGTCGTCCGAGGATCTGGCGACAGCATTGAGCCGGATACTGCTTGAAGGTTCGAACACCTTGTCCAGAGTTATGGCCTGGGGAATCTTGCAGGACGAACTCGACAACGTGCTCCCAGCCGAGGAATCATCACTGGTCCTTACCGGCCTGAGCGACCTCGCTGGGACCAACCACATGGCAGCTTCAGATGCGGAATCCCTGTCGCAGCGGGCATTTGTTGGGACGCTAGTCGCCGCTCTACTCGGCTGGCGCCTGTTCGAGCCCTACCTCATCCACGGGCTGAACTTAGAAGAATACGATCGCACCGAAATCTATAAGGCGATCCTTCCGGTGCTGCAACGTCTCGCAGACCAGCAGTGCCAGTGATAAATTCGCGACAGCGGCGATCGCCGATCGACACCGGCCACGCCCAGCGCTTAGCTGCGTTCGTGGCTGTTAGAGCACCGCATCAATGAGTCGGGGGCCCGGATCGTCGAGTCCGCGGCGCAAGGCACCGATGAACTGCTCTGCCGTGCTAGCTCGTTCAGCCTGCACGCCCAGTCCCTCGGCCAATGACACAAAGTTGATATCCGGCCTGGATAGATCCAGCATGTCGTGAGCCTGCTGTCCGGACGAAACGCCGAGGCGTGCCAGCTCACCCCGGAGGATGCCGTACGAGCGGTTATTGAAAATCACGACGGTGATGTCAAGCCGTTCACGGCCCGCGGTCCACAGGGACTGAATCGTGTACATTGCGCTGCCGTCGGCCTGCAGCGCAACAACCTTTCGATCTGGAACGGCAACCGCCGCGCCAACCGCTGCGGGCAGTCCCCAGCCTATCGCCCCGCCGGTGATCTTTAACCAGTCGTGCGGTGGCGCGCCGGCGGTGGCGGCTGGCGCCAGGCCCCCGGCCGTGCCGGCCTCATCGACCACGATTGCGCCTTCGGGCAGAAGTGCTCCGACCGCATCGGCAGCCGCCGCTTTCGAGAGCCGCCCGGTAGGCAAGGGCGGGCGCGCGAGCGCACGGAGGCGGGGATGGCGCTCGGTCGCCGTGCGATCGGCCAGCTCGGCCAACGCGCTCGCCGAATCCTGCCCGTGACTGGTCAAAACATGCACCTGGCAGTCTGGGGAGACCAGCTCGCTGGACTTACCCGGGTAGGCGAAGAACGAGACCGGCGTTTGGGCCTCCACTAAAATCACCTGGCGGTACCCGGCGAGTTGGGCTCTGGCGGCGTCGATGTCGTAGAGCAGACGGTCAATCTCGGGTCGCCCGGCGCCCCGCTCCACGCGGGAAGGAAACGTTTCGCTCAACAGGCCTGCGCCGGTCGCGTCCGCGATGCGACGAGCGTCGCCCAGCGACGCGCGGCGAAGAGCCCGACCGCCCAGCAGCAGCAAGCACCTCTCGCCGGAGTCGAGCACCTTGGCTGCATTGGCAACGGCCAAATCGTCAACACCAAACGCTGCGGGCGCGCCGAGCGGCGGGCCAGGCACGGCGCCCTCGTTCCACGAAACGTCGGCCGGAAGAATCAGAGTTGCGACCACCGCTGGCGGGCCGCAGGCGGCCGCGACCGCTGCGGCAGCCGAGTTCCCGACGTCTTCGGCGCGGACGGGGCGGTCAACCCATCCCGAGAAAGTACTCGCGGCCGCGTCGATGTCAAATTCCAGTGGCGCGTCGTACTGTTTGTGATACGTCGCGTGATCGCCCACGATGTTCACCAGCGGCACATTGGCGCGACGCGCGTTGTGCAGGTTTGCTATTCCGTTAGCCATGCCCGGCCCGAGATGTAGAAGTGTCGTGGCCGGCCGATCGGTCATTCGTGCATATCCGTCGGCTGCACCCGTGGCGACGCCCTCGAACAAGCCCAGGATCACGCGCATTTCGGGCACATCATCGACGGCGGCCACAAAGTGCATCTCCGAAGTTCCTGGATTCGCAAAGCAAACCGTCACACCTGAGCCAACCAGCGTGTGCAGCAACGCGTGTGCACCGTTCATCAAGCTCCTCCAGACGATCAGTCAGGCACCAGTTTCGGTGCGCCCTTCAGATACCTGTAGCCTGCTGGCTACAGTAAGGCTAAAGGTACCGTGCCGGTGCCAGGTTCCGCACCCGTCTTGGTACCGTTGGCAGCGGCGCGGTGTCGTCGTGCAGCGAAACCGCGAGGGCCAGCGTCAGACCACTCCGCTGACGCGATCGCCGTCCATCACCGACTCGAGCACGGTGCGCATCGCGTCAGCGCTTTGCGGCCAAGAAAATTCGGCGCTGCGCGCTTGCGCCTTGGCGCCGAGCTGATCACGCAGCACCGGATCGTCCAGTAGCTGCTGAAGCCGATTCACCAACTCCGTACGGCTGTCGACCAGCACCCCGGTAACCCCGTCGATGATCGAATCGGCCAGTCCACCGGAAGATCGGTATCCGATTGTGGGCACCGCATGCTGCGCCGCCTCGACCACGGCCAAACCCCAACCTTCTTTGCGGGAGGGCAGCAGGTGCACCCAAGACTGTTGCATCACATGGTGTTTGGCGACGTCGTCAATATGCCCGTGGAACGTCACCGCGTCGCTGATGCCGAGCGACGCCGCGTGGTCGACCAAGCGCCGCCACCACCATCCGCCGCCGACGATATCGAGATGCAGCCCGGGTATCGATGGCCGCAACCGGGCCACCGCAGCGAGCGCGTCCTCGATCTGCTTGTGCGGTACCAGACGGGACAACACCAACACCCGCGGTGTGGCCGCCCGCGGGCCACCCAAGGACACCTCGGGCGCCTCGTCAAGTCCGTTGCGCACCAGCGCGATTCGCTCGTTACCGACACCCAGGCCGACCAGGTCACGGGCCGACGGCAGCGACACCGTGACGTACTGATTACGGCGGTGCAGCCTCGGCGACACCCGCGACTCGACGAACCAGCCCAGCCGACCCAGCGCCCGCCCGGCCACCGGCCACTGTTCACGATGGCAGTGATGCACCAAGATTGCGACCCGCCGCCCGTAGACCAACCGCGCCAGAAACGGCAAACCATTCTGGGTGTCGACCACCACATCCGGGCGAACCCGCCGCAGCGGCCCCACCCCCAAACGCGCCGACGCCATCGCCAACAGCGCCCACACGTAGACCGAATACCGCCCGCCTGCGCGGCTGATCCGCACGCCGTCGATCACATCCCGCCGCGCCCCGCCGGCGTAGCGGGCGGTGCGCAGTGTGACGCTGACGCCGGACGCGGCCAGCTGGGCGCCGATGCGCTGCAGGTAGGTTTCACTGCCCCCGCCCTGCGGGTGCCCGGTGTCGCGCCAGCTCAGCAGCAAGACGGAGCGTAGGTCAGACATGGTTTGCCAGCCTAGCGGGCCGTAGGGTTGGCCGGTGGCCGTGACTGATCTGTTCGCGCGCCGAGCGACCCTGGCCCGATCGGTGCGGCTGCTGTCAGAGTTCCGCTACGAGCAGCCGGATCCGGCCCGGTTCTACCGCACGCTGGCAACCGACACCGCGGCCATGGTGAGCGATCTGTGGCGGTCTGCGCATGGCGAGTCTGCGTCTGGTCGCACGCTGCTCGACGTCGGCGGCGGCCCCGGTTATTTCGCCGCTGCATTCGCCGATGCCGGTGTCCGCTACATCGGCGTGGAACCGGACCCAAGCGAAATGCATTCGGCCGGAACGTCTTTGTCGGGCGCAACGGACACATTCGTCCGAGCGTCCGGCATGGCGCTGCCGTTCGCCGATGACTCGGTGGACATCTGCCTGTCGTCCAATGTTGCCGAGCACGTACCGCGGCCCTGGCAGCTCGGCGGCGAAATGCTGCGGGTAACCAAACCAGGCGGCCTCGCGGTGCTGTCCTACACGGTGTGGCTCGGACCGTTCGGCGGCCACGAAATGGGCCTCACGCACTATCTGGGCGGAGCCCGGGCCGCTGCGCGTTATGCCCGCAAGCACGGCCATCCGGCCAAGAACAACTACGGCTCGTCGTTGTTCGCGGTATCAGTGGCCGACGGCCTGAACTGGGCGGCGAGCACCGGCGCGCTGGTTTCCGCGTTCCCGCGCTACCACCCCAGATGGGCGTGGTGGCTGACGACGATACCGTTGATACGCGAGTTCCTGGTGAGCAATCTGGTGCTGGTGCTGCGACCGCAATGAGGCCGCCGCGCCTCTTGACTGAAACGTGTTCTCGTTTTGCGATCCGCTGGGTAGGGTGGCGCTCAGGCCGCCGGCGACGATGCGGAGCCGGAGCGATCAGGAGGAGCGGCGCAAATGACCGACTTTAAGACCGAATACGACAAGCTTTTCATCGGCGGCAAATGGACCGAGCCGTCGACCTCCGAGGTCATCGAGGTGCATTGCCCGGCCACCGGCGAATACGTCGGCAAGGTGCCGATGGCGGCTGCGGCCGACGTGGACGCCGCGGTCGCCGCGGCCCGCGCGGCATTCGACAACGGCCCGTGGCGGAGCACGCCACCGAAAGAGCGCGCGGCCGTCATCGCCAATGCGCTCAAGCTGATGGAGGAGCACAAGGACGGTTTCACCAAGCTGCTCGGCCTCGAGACCGGCCAGCCGCCGATCTCGGTCGAGACGATGCAGTGGATGAGTGGGATCGGGGCGCTGAACTTCTTCGCCGGGCCCGCCGTCGACCAGGTCAAGTGGCAGGAGACCCGCAACGGCGGCTACGGGCAGACCATCGTCCACCGTGAGCCGATCGGCGTGGTGGGCGCGATCGTGGCGTGGAACGTGCCGCTGTTCCTGGCGATCAACAAGCTCGGTCCGGCGTTGCTGGCCGGGTGCACGGTGGTGCTCAAGCCAGCCGCTGAAACCCCGTTGAGCACAAACGCTTTGGCGGAAGTGTTCGCCGAGGCCGGACTGCCCGAGGGCGTGCTGTCGGTGGTGCCCGGCGGCATCGAGACCGGCCAGGCGCTGACGTCCAATCGCGACGTCGACATCTTCTCCTTCACCGGCAGCTCGGCCGTCGGCAAGGAAATCGGCCGCCGCGCCGCGGAGATGCTCAAGCCGTGCACGCTGGAACTCGGCGGCAAATCGGCGGCCATCGTCCTCGACGATGTCGACCTGGCCGCTGCGATCCCGATGCTGGTGTTCTCCGGAATCATGAACACCGGGCAGGCCTGCGTGGCCCAGACTCGCATCCTGGCGCCACGCTCGCGGTACGACGAAATCGTGGACGCGGTTAGCGCTTTCGTGCAGGCGCTGCCGGTCGGGACGCCGTCTGACCCGGCGGCCCAGATCGGATCGCTGATCTCGGAGAAGCAGCGCGCCCGGGTCGAGGGCTACATCGCCAAGGGCGTCGAGGAGGGCGCGCGGCTGGTGTGCGGCGGCGGCCGCCCCGAAGGCCTGGACAGCGGTTTCTTCGTCGAACCGACGGTGTTTGCCGACGTCGACAACAAGATGACGATCGCCCAGGAGGAGATCTTTGGACCGGTGCTGAGCATCATCCCCTACGACACCGAGGAAGACGCGATCAAGATCGCCAACGACTCGGTGTACGGACTAGCCGGCAGCGTGTGGACCGCCAATGTGCCACGGGGCATTGAGATCTCGGAGAAGATCCGCACCGGGACGTACGCGATCAATTGGTATGCCTTCGACCCCTGCTGTCCGTTCGGCGGCTACAAGAACTCCGGCATCGGCCGGGAGAACGGACCGGAAGGCGTCGAGCACTTCACCCAGCAGAAGAGCGTGCTGATGCCGATGGGCTACACCGCCGACAGCTAGCCGCCGCGATCGTCACTACAGCTAGCTTGACATTCGCGGGCCAGCGTTACGCTAGCTTGACGCTCGGCGACTGTTGTCAGAACGCCTCTTCGCGCAGGTCCATGACCGCTAGGTCGACATTTGCGGCGATACCGCGATCAGCGGTCAGCCGCGGGAGCACGTTCTTGACGAAAAAGTTTGCCGCAGCGACTTTTCCGTTATAGAACGCCCGGTCGGCTGCTGTCGGGTCGCGATCGAGCGCTGCCAGCGCGATCTCAGCATGCCGAAGCAACAGCCATCCGATCAGCAGATCACCGACCGCAAGCAGGAAGCGCACCGACTCCAAGCCCACTCGGTAGAGTTCCCGGGCGCTTTGCTGCGACTCCACCAGATAGCCGGTCATGGTGTTGACCCAGGCTTGCAGGTCGTCGAGTGCGGTGGTCAACTGCGAACGGGCGTCCGCGAGTTCGGGGCGGGCATCGGCGCTTTCGATGAATGCCTCGATCTGCGTCACCAGATGTTGCAGCGCCACACCGTGATCGCGGACGATCTTGCGGAAGAAGAAGTCCTGCGCCTGGATCGCGGTGGTGCCCTCGTAGAGGCTGTCGATCTTGGCGTCGCGGATGTACTGCTCGATGGGGTAATCCTGCAGGAAACCGGACCCGCCAAACGTTTGCAGCGATTCGGTCAACGTCTGATAGGCCCGCTCGGAGCCGACGCCCTTGACGATCGGCAGCAGCAGATCGTTCACCCGCTCCGCCAACTCCGGGTCGGCGCCGGACACGACGGCGGCCGCCGCCGCGTCCTGGTGGGCGGCGGTGTAGAGATAGAGCGCACGCAGGCCTTCGGCGTACGACTTCTGCGTCATCAGCGCCCGGCGCACATCGGGATGGTGGAGGATGGTGACCCGCGGCGCGGTCTTATCCGTCATCTGGGTGAGATCGGCTCCCTGGACCCGAGTCTTGGCGTACTCCAACGCATTCAGGTAGCCCGTCGACAATGTCGCAATGGCTTTGGTGCCTACCATCATTCGCGCATACTCGATGATCTTGAACATTTGCGCGATCCCGTTGTGGCTGTCCCCGACCAGCCATCCCTTCGCCGGTACTCCATGCTGGCCGAACGTCAGTTCGCAGGTCGCCGAAACTTTGAGGCCCATCTTGTGTTCCAGCCCGGTGACGAATACCCCGTTGCGCTCGCCCGGTTCGCCGGTCTCGGGGTCGGGCAGGAATTTGGGCACCAGAAAGAGGCTCAGACCCTTGGTACCCGGCTGGGCGCCCTCGGGCCGGGCCAGCGCCAGGTGCAGGATGTTCTCGAACAGGTCGTCGGTGTCGCCGTTGGTGATGAACCGCTTGACGCCGTCGATGTGCCAGGTGCCGTCGCCCTGGTCGATCGCTTTGGTGCGGCCGGCACCGACGTCGGAACCGGCGTCGGGTTCGGTGAGCACCATGGTTGCGCCCCAGTTGCGGTCGATCGCCAGCGCTGCCCAGTGCCGTTGCTGCTCATTGCCGATGCCGTAGAGGATGTTCGCCATAAACGGACCGGCCAAGAACATGAACACCGGCGGGTTGGCGCCGAGCACCAACTCGTTGACTGCCCACTGCACCATCGACGGTGCCGGCACACCGCCGACGTCTTCGTTGAGCCCGACCCGGAACCACTCGCCGTCGCGCCACGCACTCAGCGACTTCTTGAACGGTTCGGGCAGGCTGACGACATGGGTGTCGGGGTCGAACGTCGGCGGATGCCGGTCGCCGTCGGCGAACGACTCGGCCACCGGTCCCTCGGCCAACCGGGCGGCCTCGGAAAGCATCTCCCGCACCGATTCGCCGTCCAGGTCGCCGAACGCTTCGTCGGCCAGCACCTGCTCCAAGCCCAGCGTTTCGAACAGGTTGAATTCCAGGTCGCGCACATTGCTCTTGTAGTGGCCCATGGCTGACGCCTTCCCGATCCGCTGGGACCGAGCCTAACTCTGTCAGCGCCCCTGGAATTGGGCTTGGCGGCGTTCGATGAAAGACTGCACGCCCTCGGCGGCGTCGGCGGTGGCGAACAGGGCAGCCACTTCGGGGCGTAGCCGCTCGATGGCGGCCGCGTCGCCCCGATCGCGGGCCAGATGCGCTGACGCCAGCGTGGCGCGCACGGCCAGCGGTGCCGCGCGCCCGGCGATGGTGTGGGCGATCTCGCGGGCCACCGTCAACGCGGCCGCGGCGTCATCGGCCACCTCTTGGACCAGACCGATCCGGTGCGCCTCGGCGGCGTCGAACTCGTCGCCGGTGAGCAACCAGCGCATGGCGTTGCCCCATCCGGCCTCGCGAGGCAGTCGCAAGGTCGCGCCACCGAAGGGATAGATGCCGCGCTGCACCTCGAGCTGCGCGAACCGGGTGCCCGTCGCCGCGATGCGGACATCGGCGGCCAGCAGCAGCTCGATGCCCAGGGTCATGCACCAGCCGTGCGCCACCGCGATCAGCGGCGTGGTCCAGGAACCGTCCAGACGCCACGGGTCCCGTCCCTCGGCTGGCAGGGGCAGGTCGCCGGAGGCGATATTGGGACCGACGTCGACAAGGTCCAGACCGCCGGTGAAGTGATCCCCGTGCGCGAAGAGCACACCGACGCGCACCGACGGGTCCGACTCGAGCAGCCCGTAGGCGCGGGCCAGGTCGGTGAGCATCACCTGATTGAAAGCATTCCGTTTGTGCGGCCGGTTCAGGCCGATCAGCAAGACGTGTCCGTCCCGCTCCAAAGTCACGGTGTCCAGGGCCGGCAGGACCGGCGCGTTGTCGGGCGGAGTGTTGGCCATCGGCACAGTCAAGCGCAGCGGCCACAATTATGCAACAGAGCATAATTCTGGCCGCGTTACACTCCCGTCCCACCAAACCCTTGACAGGTCCAAATGAGGCACTTGCAGGTATTACTGTCTATCACACAGCCGTTGATTTGCTTATCTTACTGCTGCCTTATATGCTTCATAGCATAATCGTGGGTTGGTTGATCCGGCGCACGAGGAGACCAGATAGCCCAGGAGAAGATCATGTTGATCGTTGAGTTCAATCTCGCCGGCTACCAGTTCACCCGGGAGATTCCCGACCTTCGCCGCAAGTCGTTGCGGTCCGTACGGTTCGATCGACGTGCCATGCACTGGCGAATTCCGCATCTCCGCAACCCGCACGCTGCGTGACGGCCGGATGGTAAAGGGAAGCACGACCATGTCGCTGACTACGCGGCCGACGCGTGCCCGCAGCAAGCGCGGGAATAGCCGAACAAATATGCTGATCAGCGCCGCCGAGGTGATGCGTGAACGCGGCGCCGCGGGCGTGACCATCGACGAGGTGCTCAGTCGCAGCGGCGCACCCCGTGGCTCGGTCTACTACCACTTTCCCGACGGCCGCAATCAGATCGTCGCCGAGGCGCTCCGGTACGCCGGGGATGCGATCACCGCCGACATCGACGACGCCGCCGGGCGGGGCGCGAAAGTGCTGGTGCGGGAGTTCGTCAAATTCTGGGAACGCGCGCTGGCTGATAGCGATTTCAACGCTGGCTGTCCCGTGGTGGCCGCGGCGATCGGCTGCGCAGATGACGAAGTCCAGTTGGCCGCCGAGGCTGGACGGATTTTCGCCCACTGGCGCACGGCGCTGACGCGCGCGTTTGT
Organism: uncultured Actinomycetota bacterium; assembly: GCA_963751315.1. GTDB lineage: Bacteria > Actinomycetota > Actinomycetes > Mycobacteriales > Mycobacteriaceae > Mycobacterium. The sequence goes on from CAVVUH010000010.1 coordinate 478,579, forward strand.
CGCCGACGGCTTCCTCGAGCCGGATGCCGACTCGCTGGCGGTAATGTCGATCGCCGCGCTGGAAGGCGCCGTCGTGCTTTGCCGCTCCACACGCAGTGCCGACCCGCTGCGAAAGGTCCACGATCAGCTCGAATTCCTGGTTAAAGCAAGGGAATTCGTCCGCCGCAACGGACTATCGGAGCGCCGCGACTAGATCCGATTGCCCGCCTTCTTCTCAGACCGCTACGCCGTCTGCATCGTCGGCGGGCTGATCCGATTGCCCGCCTTCTCCTCAGACCGCTACGCGGTCTGCATCGTCGGCGGGCCTAGTCGCTGGCGGGCAGCGGTTTGGCTTCCTTGAGGCTGAGGGCGGTCCCGCCGACAGCCAGGGTTCCAGCACCCGCCTTGGTAACCAGTACCTCGGCGCCGGTCTCGTCCACGTAGCGCTTGCCCATCACGTTGCCGTCGGCGAAGGCCGGATCCAGTTCACCGGAACGCTCGGCGTCCAACGCCACCATCGGTGCGCCGCCACAGCGCAAATCGTCGAGGCTGTCCGCGCTTCGGACGACGATGACCTGGGTGTCGCACACCTGGCTGGCCAGACGGGTTCCGTTCTTGATCATGATGTTTGGTTCCTTACTGCTCGGCCGGAGCGGCACGAAGCTCGTCGACAATTTCGCGGCGGAGCACCTTGCCGGTTGCATTGGTGGGCAGCTCGTCGCGAAAGACTACTCGGTCGGGGGTGCGCGAACCCCGCAAGCTCTTGCGGACGTGCTCACGCAGCTCCTCGGGATCGGGGTCGGCGCCGGCCGCCGGCACCACCACCGCGACGATCGCCTGCCCCCACTGCGGATCGTCGACGCCGACCACGGCGACGTCATGCACATGGGCGTGCTCGATCAGCACGTCCTCCAGCTCGGCGGGCGCGATGTTCTCACCGCCTCGGATGATGGTGTCGTCGCTACGCCCCCCGATGAACAGGTAGCCAGCTGCATCCAGGGTGGCGATGTCTCTGGTCGGGAACCACCCGTCGGCGTCGAGCACCGAGCCGATCCCGGTGTAGCGTCCGGAGACCTGGTCACCTCGAACGAACAACTCACCGGTCTCCCCCGGCCCGAGCACCGTGCCGTTCTCGTCACGGATCTGGACCTCGATGCCGGGCACCGGTTGCCCGACCGAACCCAACCGCTTGACGACCGCGGGATCCGAAGCAGCCTGCGCCTGGCGGTGATCCTCCGGGGTGAGCACGGTGATCGTGGAACTCGTCTCGGTCAGACCGTAGGCGTTGACGAACCCGACGTCCGGCAGTAGCTCAAGGGCCCGGCGGACCAGCGGCAGAACGACTTTCGAGCCGCCGTAGGCCAAGTTGCGCAGTGACGGCAGTTGATGGTCGCCGTCCTCCAGCACGGTGACGATGCGGTCGAGCATGGTGGGCACCACGGTTGCGGTGGTGACGTGCTCGGCGTTGATCAGCCGCACCCATTCCTGCGCGTCGAACGTGGGCAGGTAGACCATTTTGCGGCCGGCGTACAGGTTCGACAGCGCCGCGCCGACCCCTGCGATGTGATACGGCGGCACGCAGATCAGCGCCGCGTCGGTCGGCTCGGCCGACTCGAATTCGACCGTTCCGGTGACGTAGCTGGTCAGGTTGTTGTGCGTGAGTTCGACGGCCTTGGGCTGCGACGTGGTGCCCGAGGTGAACAGCACGATCGCGACCGCGTCCGGGTCGGGAAACTCCGCTGGGTTTTCAGATGGGGCCGCCTCACCGGCCTGCGCACAAAACTCGTCGGAATCGATGACGCGCTGACCGGCGTCACGCAGCATCTCGCGGTAGCGGCTGTCGACGATCACCAACGGTTCGGGCAGCCGCCGGATCAGCGCTTGGATGCCTTCCGCGGAGAGGCGGTAGTTGATCGGCGTGAAGGCCAGCCCGGCCCGCGCCGACGCGAAGATCAGCAGCGGGAGCATCGCGCCGCCGGTGCCGACGTAGACGACATGGCTGGCGTTCGATCCGGCGATGATGCCGGCACCGCCGTCGGCGAGATCGCTGAGCTGCTGCGTCGTCAGCCGGGTGTCCCCCGAGACGATGGCCGTGCGGTCGGGATTGCTCGACACGGCCATCTCGAGAAGTAACGAAATGCTCATCCTCGAACTTTCTGTCGTTACACCCGTTACAAAGGTCGCAAGAAGTGTCATGCCCCGCCTGGGCTTAGTTTAGATCATGCAACTATCTGCCGATCGGGGGCGGCCCGGCGCCGCGGCATTCCGGTGATCGCGGTCAGGTGCCGGTCCAGCGGGCGGGACGCTTCTCGGCGAACGCGATGGCGCCTTCCTTGGCGTCGTTGGACGAGAACACCGGCATCAGGATCTTGTTCTGCTCGGCGAACCTGGTCTCGCGACTCCAACCGCGCGACTCGACGATGATCTGCTTGGTGGCGGCCACCGCGAGGGGCCCGTTGGCGGTGATCTTCTCGGCCAAGGCGATCGCGGCATCCAGCGCGCCCCCGGGCTCGGCCAGCACATTGACCATGCCCAGCGCATGCGCTCGCTCGGCGGTGAAATTTTCCCCGGTCAGCGCCAACTCCATCGCGATGGCAGCCGGGATGTGCTCCGGCAGCCGCAGCAGTCCCCCGCCCCCGGCGACCAGGCCGCGTTTGACCTCGGGAATGCCGAATGCCGCGTCCCTGGATGCCACGATCAGGTCGGTGGCCAGCGCGAGCTCGGTGCCGCCGGCCAGCGCGTAGCCTTCGACGGCGGCGATCAGCGGCTTGACCGGTGGACGCTCAGTAAAGCCCATGCCCCGGCCCTCGACGACGGGAACCTCGCCGCGGGCAAACGCTTTGAGATCCATTCCGGCACAGAACGAGCCACCCGCGCCGGTCAAGATGCCCACCGACAGGCCCTGGTCTTCGTCAAGCCGGTCCACAGCATCGGCTAGACCTCTGGCCACGGCGGCGTTGACCGCATTCTTGGCCTTCGGCCTGTTGATGGTGATGATCAGGATCCGGTCCCGCTGCTCGACGAGGACCTCGGGTTCGCTGTTGGCGGCTTCTTCAGTGCTCACAGTGTTCACAGCGGTGTCGCGCTCCTATTTAAGTTCATTGACGGGTGTCGAGGAGATGGTATCGAGCGGCCCCGAACGGTCGGTGAGGAGAGCACGTCGGAGACACTGGGTTACGATCACAGCCGACATCACAGCCCAAATCCGCGCTGAGATCCCAGGGGAATGCGTTGGCCGCAATCGACATCGAACCTACCGAGATTTCCAAGTGGGATCCCGGGCTCACCGAACGCGTGATGGGGTGGATCCGTCCGCTGATCAAGCGTTACCACCGCGCGGAGGTGCGCGGGCTGGATTCCTTCCCACAGGGCGGCGCGCTCGTGGTGTCCAATCACTCCGGTGGGTTGTTCCCGATGGACGTTCCGGTGTTCGCCTCCGGTTTCTACGAGAAGTTCGGGTATGACCGGCCCGTCTACACACTGAGCCACGACGTCATCTTCACCGGCCCGACCGCCGAGTTCTTCGTCCGTACCGGCTTCATTCGCGCCAACCACGAAAATGCCGACGAGGCACTGCGATCCGGCGGTGTGGTCGTGGTGTTTCCGGGCGGCGATTACGACGTTTACCGACCGACGCTGGCGGAGAACATCATTGATTTCGACGGCCGCACCGGATACGTCCGGGCTGCGCTGAACGCCGGCGTTCCGATCGTGCCCGCCGTCGCCATCGGCGGTCAGGAGAGCCAGCTCTACCTGTCCCGTGGCACGGGATTGGCCAAGGCGCTGCGGTTGGACAAGCTGATGCGGGTGAAGATCCTGCCGATCTCGGTGGGCTTCCCGTTCGGTCTGTCTGCGGTGGTTCCGGTCAACGTGCCGCTGCCGACCAAGATCGTGATGCAGGTACTGGAGCCGATCGACGTGGTGGGCGATTTCGGCGAGGAGCCCGACATCGACGCGGTCGATGCCCACGTCCGCCGCGTCATGCAGAAGGCGCTCAACACGTTGGCCAAAGAGCGTCGCCTTCCGGTCATCGGCTAGTAGCGCCGATGGCACCGCTCGGCCTGCTGGCCACCATGGTCCGCGCGGGAATCATCGCACCGCTGAGACCTGACAAGTATCTACGCATCGCCGCGGTGGCGCGCCGCGAAGGCCTTTCCGTCACAAGCGGATTCGCGATGTCAGCGCAACGTTGCCCGAACCGTCCGGCGCTGATCGACGAGCTCGGGACACTGACCTACCGTCAACTCGACCAGCGCGGCGACGCGTTGGCTTTTGCGCTGCAGGGCTTGCCCGGCGGCACACCGGAAGTCGTGGCCATCATGTGCCGCAACCACCGCGGCTTCGTCGAGGCGTTGATGGCGGCCAACCGGATCGGCGCCGACGTGCTACTGCTGAACACCTCGTTCGCCGGCCCGGCGCTGGCCGACGTGGTCAATCGCGAAGGCGCGGACGCGGTGATCTACGACGAAGAGTTCACCGACTCGGTGGACCGTGCGCTGGTCGACAAACCCAACACCATCCGGATCGTCGCCTGGACCGACCACCCTGAGACCCTCGAGACCACCGTCGAGAAGCTGATCGCCGCTCACACCGGCCGGCGGCCCGCAAAGGCAGACCGCAAGGGCAGACTGATTCTGCTGACGTCGGGAACCACCGGTAACCCCAAGGGCGCCAAGCACTCCGGCGGTGGTGCGACCGAACTCCAAGCGATCCTCGACCGGGTACCGTGGCACACCGAGGAGACGACGGTGGTGGTGGCGCCGATGTTTCACGCGTGGGGCTTTTCGCAGCTGGTTTTCGCCGCGTCGCTGGGCTGCACGGTGGCGACGCGGCGCAAGTTCGACCCGGAGGCCACCCTCAACCTCATCGACCGCCACCGGGCGAGCGGCCTGTGCGTGGTGCCGGTGATGTTCGACCGGATCATGGACCTGCCCGACGAGGTCCGCCGTCGCTACAGTGGTCGTTCGCTGCGATTCGCCACCGCTTCGGGATCTCGGATGCGTCCCGACGTCGTCACCCGGTTCATGGACGAGTTCGGCGACATCATCTACAACAACTACAACGCCACCGAAGCCGGCATGATCGCCACCGCCACGCCCACCGACCTGCGGGCCGCGCCGGACACCGCGGGTAAACCCGCCAGCGGCACCGAGATTCGGATCCTCGACAGTGAGCTTCGCCCGGTGCCCACCGGCGAGGTCGGTCGGATCTTCGTCCGCAACTCCAACCGCTTCGACGGCTACACCTCCGGCGCGGGCAAGAACTTCCACGAGGGCTTCATGGCATCGGGTGATGTGGGCCGCCTGGATGAGGCCGGGCGGCTGTATGTGGTCGGGCGCGACGACGAGATGATCGTCTCCGGCGGTGAAAACGTCTATCCGATAGAGGTCGAAAAGACCTTGACGACTCACCCCGATGTCGCCGAAGCCGCGGTGTTGGGAGTCGACGATGAAGGCTACGGCCAACGGCTGGCGGCCTTTGTCGTGCTGACACCGGCCGCTGACCCCTCGAAGGCCACCGGCGACCGCCTCAAGCAGCATGTCCGGGACAACCTGGCCAATTACAAGGTGCCTCGGGAGATCGTCGTACTCGACGAGCTGCCGCGCAGCAGCACCGGCAAGATCGTCCGTCGTGACCTGCTCGCCCGGCTGGACGGCTAGGCCTGCGCCATCGCGCTCTCGATGACCGTCAATTTTTCGGAAAGCCCTGCAGCGCGGCGGATTTCGATGAACTCGTCGATGACGGCGTCGGTCAGCTCGTGCGGGTCCTCGACCGTGGCGCCGTCGGAAAGCACCGAGACGTTGAGCTGGTCGACATAACTCCACACCGTGATGTTCAAACCGCTGCCGGTAGTTAACGGTCCCACCGAATAGATCTCGGTGACCAGTGCGCCCCCGACCCGTCCGTGCTCACGCGGACCCGGAACGTTGGAGATCGGCAGGTTGAGCACCTTGTTCTGCCCGTCGCGGGTGGCCAGCCAGCGGAACAACGACTCCGACGGTCCCGGCGGAAAGTAGGCCGCCCACCGGCTGACCAGTTCCGGCCCGAGCAGCTGGTGGCTCTCCTTGGCGTCGACGGCATTGTCGTGGGTGCGCCGCACCCGTTCCAGCGGGTCGTCGAGGTCGGACGGCAATGCCACCAGCATGCCGGTGAAGTAATTCCCCGAGATCCGGTCGGGGGAGAAGTCGAAGCTCACCGGCACCGAGGCCAGCAGCGGGTGATCGGCGTTACCGTCATAGCGCAGCAGCAGTCTGCGCAACGCGCCCGCGGACAGCGCCAGCACCATGTCGTTGATCGTGACGCCGAGCGTCTTGCCGGTCTCCTTGATATCGGCCAGCGCCAAGGTCGCGGTGGCGAATCTCCGCTCGGGGGTGAGCATGTGATTCATGAAGGTCGGCGGCGGGGTGAACGGCCGGGTCAGCTCCGGTGACAGTTTGCGCGTGCTGCGGCGCACCCGATTAATGCCCTGCGCGGTGTAGCCGACGGTCCGCGGGATCCGCCCGATGTGGCGCAGGTGATCAGCGAACGCCGACCGAACCAGTTCGCCGGTGGACGGAGCGGGGTCGGCCGCGAACCGGGTCCGGCCGGACTGCGGGCCGGGCGCCAGATCCATGCCGCGCGCCAGCAGATTCGCCGCGGCCACCCCGTCGGCCAGCGCGTGGTGGATCTTGCCGACCACCGCAATCCGGTCATCGGCCAGCCCCTCGACGAAGTACATCTCCCACAATGGGTGATCACGGTCCAGCGGCGTGCTGGCAATTTCTCCGATGGCCTCATCGAGCTCGCGACGACCGCCCGGGGCGCGCACTTGCCACGGCCGCACGTGGTAGGTCAGGTCGACATCGCAATTTTCCCGCCACATCGGGTGATGCAGCTTGAGCGGGATGTCAACGAGCTGAAAGCGAAACGGCTCCAGCTTGTACAACCGACCGTCAATGACCCGGCGGAACGCGTCGACGTCGAAGTCGCGATGGTCGCGATCCAACTCGATCACAGCGACTTTGAGGGTATGCATGTGCACGTTCGGTGTCTCGCTGTAGAGCAACACCGCATCCCAGCCGCTCAGCCTTTTCACCTGCACACTCCGCGGTTTTTTAACCCCACGGGGCGACCATACAGTCGGCCGGCTGCTAAATAACCTCTTTGGCCGCGATCATCCGGTTGCGGTGGACCTGGTTGAGGAACAGTCCGACTGCGGTCGCCATCGCACCGGTGCGGGCCCCATCGGTCAGATCAAAGCCGTGTCCGGCGCCGGGCAACTCCATGTAGCTCACTACCGAGCGCGACACCGACCTCAGCCGCTCGACAAAGCTGCGCGCCTGTTCCACCGGAATCACCGAATCGTTACTGCCGTGAATCACCAGGAATGGCGGGGCATCCGGATGTACCCGGGCGATCGGCGAGGCTTGGCGAAACACCTCAGGGTGACGGTCGATCCTGCGCTTGACGACCACCCGTTCCAGAAAATCGACGAAGCGGTCCCGCTCGACTGTCGAGCGATCCTCCCAGTCGTAGCGTCCATATATTCCCACCACTGCGTCCACCGAGGTGTCCGAGTCGGGCGGCAGCTCGGTCTGCATTTCGGGGTCGTTCCCGGTGAGGCCGGCCAGTGCCGACAAGTGTCCGCCAGCCGAACAACCAGCCACCGCAATGAAATTGCGGTCACCACCGAACTTGTCGACGTTGGCGCGCGCCCACGCGATCGCGGTTTTGACGTCGGTGATGTGACTTGGCCAGCGGTGGTGCGGCGAAACCCGATATTGCACCGACAGACACACCCAACCCAGTTCGGCCAGATGCGACATCAGCGCATAGCCCTGCAGAGTGCGGCCACCGTGCACCCAGGCGCCGCCGGGCACGAAGATCATCACGGGTGCCGGCCGGACCGGCAAGTCCTTGCGACGCCAGACATCCAGCAGTTGCACCGGGTGGCTGCCGTACCGCACCGAGGTGCGACGCAGATACCGACGGTGTTGCCACGCCTTCCAGAACGGTGGGGTCCGCTCCGGGGCCGGCCACTCGATATCGAGGTCTTTGCCCGATACGACGCCACGCAGTGCAGCGTCGGACACCGCTTGGGTCTGGCCGCGCTCGGCCTTGCGGATCTCACCGATGCCCGGAGTGAGCCAGGACTTCGCTGATGTGGACAAAAATCCCGGTATGTGCCGGTAGCCCCAGACGCCCATTGCGGTCACGCCGCCCAGCGGTTCGAGATGCTTGCCCACCACGGGCAGCGAAGCCGTCGCCATGCTCAGCGCCAGCATGTAGTCGCCTGGGCGGGCTCGTAGCAACCATCTGGCCCGGGCCGCCATGGTCGGTCCGGGCAGGCGGGGCGCCGGTCTTACCGTCATTCCGGGAGCGTACCTTGCGGATCCACCCGTCAAACGGCAAACGCGACCGCTTCGTCGGTGAACCGTAGCCAGCTGACAAGAAACGCCTGTTGGGGCTGGCCGCACACACGCTCATGACACGGCCATGCCAGCGATCCAGGCTCGCCGATCAGGCGGACATCACCCAATTCTCAACCTAGCTGGCCTACGAGCATCGAGGCGCAGTCCACACCGACGGAGACCTAACGAAACCACGCACCGACACGCCTGAGCTGATTCCGGCCGTACCACGCTGGCGCGGATACCGATCGCCTCGGCGTCGAACTCTGCCACACAGCGGCCGCCGCGGCCCCAACAACTCCGCGGCGCGGGCCAGGATTCGCCCCGGGTCCACGCCCAGGCCGACCTTGCCGTCGATCAGCAAAACTGTTTGCCAACAGCCTATTCCGAGCAGTGGCTGGAATACGTCACCGAGGAGCGCCGGAGCTCCACACCGGCCCGCCAGCCGGATCGCGTTGGCCGATCGGTCGACACCCAATGCCGGAACACCTCGGCCGAATCAAGCGGGTAGCCAAACATCGGGTAGCCAAACATCCAGGACCACAACCCAATTCGATCATCGGCCGCCGCACATCGCTACGACGGCAAGCACAGCGAAATTCGTTCTTGTCAAACCCTGGCGGTGTGCGGACTACGGACGCATCGTCCATCCCGCTGAAACTACGACTCTGCGGAAATTGAGGTGTCCGGTCACTCGCCGCGGTTTTGATGTCGTCTAGGGTGTGCGACGAAAGTCGTTGTGCTTCAGCGCTTCTTGTCGTGAAATAATGCATCGGTCGACGTGGCGCGGCGGGCGGCCTTGGTGTGCTTGTCGGCGCGTTTCTCCTTCAGTGACTTTCCTGACTTCTTGCTCATGGTTTGCCGAGGAGACTTATCAGCCATCACTGGCCCCTTCATCATGGGGCCTGGTTGGTCCCGATCCCCGGACTCTACTCCACGACGTGGGGTTGATCGGATCGTCCGGCGACGACGCGACGTTCACAACCATCTCGTCGCTCGGACGCCATTGTGGGTGTATCGTCAAATCAGTTGGGAGCCCAGCTAGTCCGGGATGAGTCGGCCGTCTGCCGCTGACCGCGCGGTGCAGCTGCTTGAGCTGGACACGCAGGTGACAACAGCAGTTGGGATCATCTTGAGCACTTTGGCTACATTTCATTTCGACCATCAACGGTTCCTGTTGTGAGCCAGGGATTTTTCGGGTCTCCGAGCTTTGGGATCCTGTGTACGTATGCACCGCCACTGTGCAGGCCGGCGACGTTCAGCGCGACTTTGGCCAACGGGTTGGACGCCAACGGCGTCGCCGTCTGCGTCGTGCGGGTCCTCACGCCACGGCTGGCACTCGTATGACCACGACATTCCCGGCGCCGGTATTCGATCATCTGCTACGGCTGACCGACCGTCGTGGCACTTTTGGGCACGCGCGGCTCGCCGAGCCGCTGCCGGAGCATGGTTACTGCACGGACGATGTGGCGCGGGTGCTCGTTGTCGCCACTCGGGACCATGGGCCCGACCGAACACTGAACGGTCTGGCCGGAGTCGCGTTGCGATTCTTGAACGACGCGCAAGCCCTTACCGGCGCATGCCGTAATCAGATGGACAGCATGGGCAGCTGGGTCGACAAGCCAGCCCTGGACGACGCCTGGGGGCTGTGCATCTGGGGTCTGGGGACCGCGGCCGCGCACAGCAATGTCTCCTGGGCCCGCCAGTCGGCCATCATGCAGTTCGAGCGTGCCGCCCAGGAGCGGTCGGCATGGCCACGGGCGATGGCGTTCGCGGCGCTCGGCGCTGCCGAACTCCTCGCCTTTGACCCAAAGCACCGCGCGGCTCGGGCGCTGCTCACCGACTACGCCACCTCGGTACCCGCTCCGAGCTACGACCCGACGTGGCCGTGGCCCGAGTCACGACTGACGTACGCGAACGCCGTCCTGCCGGAAGCCATGATCGCTGCGGGTGCCGCGCTCGCCGACGCACCGCTGCGGCAGCACGGACTGGATCTGTTGGCGTGGCTAATCGCGTTCGAAACGGCAGACGGGCATCTGTCGCCGACCCCCGCTGCGGGCAGAGGAGCCCAGGACGCGAGGCCCGGTTTTCACCAGCGGCCCATCGAGGTGTCCACGCTCGCCGATGCGTGCGCGCGCGCCGCCGCCGTCGACACCAACCCGATCTGGCTCGCCGGCGTCAGGGCCGCAGCGGCCTGGTTCATGGGCGACAACGACGCGGGAGAGCCGATGTGGGACCCGGATACGGGTGGCGGATACGAGGGACTGCACGGCGACGGGGTGAACAATAACCAGGGCGCTGAGGCGACTGTCGCAGTGATCTCGACGTTGCAGCACGCACGACGTTTATCGATTGCGCGGCAATGACCAACTCCACCTTGCCTCCGTGTATGCGCTGGGGCTGTGCCCGATGGACTCACCCCCAGCGATGAGAAGCGGCGTAACGTCGTAGATATCGGGCAGCTCGGTTGCGAGCGAACATGCTCGACTGAAAAGGAAAATTGGATGACTTCACCAACGACGTTCCGCTCGCCCTACGTCCAACGTCTCGAACTGGTCAGGGACACCATCACGTCTCATTCCAAGCTGGGAGACAAGGCGGCAAGCGAACTGGCGGAACATGTTCTGCACGCACTGAATTCGATTCCCGAGAAGGTGCGCTGAGTACGGACCAACGATGGTCCGCATTTCGTGATCACACGGTCTTCCCCGATTCGTGGACACGACGTATTCACCGATTCATCAAAGATGAGCTAATCACTTACGATCCCTGCCGGCATTATGCCGGCGCACCCGGAGGTTTGAACCATGACAGTTACCGTGAAACTCCAAGACGGCGCAACCGACAGTTATATGCGGTTCGGTGACGCGTACATCAAGCAGAACGACGGCACGCTCGAGGTCGTCCGCGCTGGCGCCGATCAGCCATACAGCTATGCGCCGGGCATGTGGACCGACGTACAGGGCGATGAAAAGCGACTGAAGAGGAGCCGTTTTTGGGGTTGAGCCCAACCGGAAGCCACGAAGTCCTAGGAGTCCACCAAGATCAATCTTCAGCACACAATCGTGCCGAAGGTAATCGCACATGGCTGCCCAACCGCACTCCGGCGAGGAAGGCACGGTCGCGGAAGCCGAAATGCTTGCAGCGGGGGTTCAGTCGGCTCGCCTCGCGGCAGGCGCGTCATTCCGTCGTGCTGTGACGTGCGGCCCCGCAATGGGCGCTCGCGACTACTCTCGCACTTGACGACTGACGAGGCCCGTAACGAACCGGGAATCGACCTCTTCACCTCCGTCGCCGTAGTAGACGCGGTACTCCTCGATCACCGGCGTCTCCCCATCTGAGCACTTGTCAGTGTCGCGCATTTTGCTGTCGGCCGTTTGCGTGACTTTGATCCATTTGCCAGACCCGGGGTCTTGGAGCATGTCACCCTCGCGGATCTCCGACAGCGGCACCTGTTCTATTGCATGTTCCGAACTCATTGCTCTCCCGGATCGTCGTGATAGGTCGACTACGTCCTCCCTTCGAGTGATCGCCCCGGCGATCACCTTGAGGATTCTCCCGCCAACGCCACCGGTCAATCACAGATTTACTGGCAGCTACTGAACCGAGGCGCGATGACGGCAGGTTGGGCTCGTCAAATTACCATCCGGTCTCGGCCCAGGTGGTCGGGCTGCAGAGTGATTTCGTCCCGTTGCCGGCGTAGCAGACTACATGCGCCACAGTGTGCTTCTACGCCGCCACTGTCGGGCGTAATATCATCCTGACAACCATCTTGTGACGGTTGCGCCACGGGTAGGGTGCTGGGCTTCGGTGTCGATTCCCAGCTCCGCCAAGACTATTGAGCGCAGGTATGACGGAGTTCACCTATGACGCCAACGGTTTACCGTTGGGGTCGCTGAGCGCGCAGCAGGCTAGCGTTGATGCCGCCGACTTGCGGGCCGGGATCGACGACCTGGCGGGCTTGGTGGCGGGCAGTCTGGGGTTGCCCGAGTTGCTGGCTGAGGTGTCGACGTTCGCGGTGCACGCGATACCGGGCGCCGACGGTGCCGGGGTTACCTTGTTGCAGGTCGACCGGGTGGACAACATGGTGGAGGCGTTGGCGGCCAGCGCCCCGTTTGTCGCCGAGATCGACGAGATTCAGTACGTGACCCTCAAGGAGGGGCCCTGCATCACCGCGGCACTGGAGCGGCGCACGGTGCGGTCTGGGTCGTTGGGTGGGGAGAAGATGTGGCCGCGGTTCGGTCCCCGAGTGGGCCGCTTGGGCGTGCACAGTGCGCTGTCGCTACCGCTGCTGCTGTCGGATCAGGTGATCGGCGCGATCAATGTCTACGCCCACGGTAAAGACGTCTTCGATGAGCACGCCGCCGAACTGGGGGAACTGTTCGCCAAACCCGCGGCAGTGGCGGTGCATAACGCCCAGGTCCTCGCGCACGCTATGGCGCTGACCACCCAGTTGCAGAAGGCGCTGTCGACGCGCCCGGTGATCGATCAGGCGATCGGCCTGATCCGGGGACGCAGCGGGCGCAGCGCCGAGGAGGCGTTTACTCAGCTGCGGGCGATCAGCCAAGCCGAACACCGCAAATTGGCTGAGGTAGCCGAACACATCGTCGATGAAGCCGTGCGCCGCGCCCGCGCCCGACGCAGCCCGATCTGAGCCCGAACCACCAGGTCGGCCCGCGGCCGAACTGCCGCTGCACGGTGCAACGCGCGTAGGTTGGAGGGTGGGAAAACAGTCAACGCGACGGGTCCCGGCTTGCGTCGCGCGTTCCCCACCCTGCAGGCGGCTCGCCTGTTCGGCACCGGCAGGCTCGATCCGCGCTCGGGAGCGCCCAGCGGAGCAATCCCGTCATGAAGATCAGCGCGGCCCTGGCCGCCGATTTGGGCATCCTCACCGCCGCCCTGGATGAGCCCGGCGCCGATGTGCTGCACAGTCTGCACCAATTGGGCGTCGACGCCCAAGCGGCGGTGCCCAGCTATCTCGGTCTGAGCATGACCTTCGACGGCAGTGATCCGCCATTCACGTTCACCACCCTCGAGGACGGCACGGCCGACAATGTTCGCACCTCGCTTCGGCTCACGCCGCTGGCCCGTGTCGGTGACGGCTGGGCGGCGCCTTCGGTTGCCCTCATCCTTTACGCGGAGACGCCGGGAACATTTGTCGACCTCACCGCCGACCTGGCGTGGCTAACCGGCCGTCCGCCCAGCGACTTCGCGCTCGATCAGCACCGGAGTGTCCCCGCCGGGTCGGACGCCGGGACATCTCTGCGAGCGGCGTCGGTCATCAACCAGGCCATCGGGGTACTCATCGGCCGCGGCTACACCCCACGGCAAGCACATTCGAAATTGGACACCCAAGTCGATGGCGCGGGTACCGATCGATACACCACCGCGCAGTTCATCCTCGACACGCTCACAGCCGAGGACCCGGCCGACGCCGAGCGCGCCGATCAGGAGCCCAACATGGGCTGAGTGCGTAGCGCGTAAAAACCGCGCCGCGCGGTGGCTCCATGTGCCCGCACCATATAGCGTCAGCGATCTTGAGAAGCCAGCCAGTCCGGGACGAGGTCAGCTGTCGGCCGCTGTCCTCGATCGTGCGGATGACCTTCTCCGCCAGCGTAATCGGTTCGACGAACACGTCATGCCACATGCGAACACCTTTGCCTGTGGCCTGAAAGAACTGAATTGTGCAGCGGCCAAGCCAACCAGACCACGCCGGGAAATCGACCAGCGGTGTCTGCAAGTAGTGCGCGGACGTCTCGGCCCAGTCACTCGCGCCGGAGGCGGTCAGCAGTTCACAATGATTCCGGGTCGGTGACATGCCGATGAGAGGACGGAATGATCGACAAAGAGCAAGCGCAGCACATGACAGATGTTGCCGGCGAGTGCAATCGGCTCAACGAGATATCGCAACCACTGGGGTATGCGGTCACCGCGACCACCAGCCTCGAGGACCAATCCACGCAGCAGTTTACGGTTCATCGGCTAGACCAGACCGTCGCCAGCGGGCCCAAGTTCGCAACCACCGAGGAGGTTCGTGCTCACTTCGAGGCAATCGCGAAGCTACCACTCTGGCGACTGGATCTCGTGAACAACAGCGCGATCGTCTTCGATCCAGCGGAGCTCGAGGTCACCGATGCCACCACCGGACAGAGCTTCAGCTTTAGGGGCTGGGGCTTGGGAGTCGCCCAACTCGCGGCAAGGGGCGAGGGCCCAGGCGCTCAGGAGGGGGTAACGAATCTCACTGTCTATTCTGAGGATCCCCCAACTATCGGGAATTGGTACAAGTCAGACGTCGGGTGATAGTGCGCGACCGACTCACCGACATTTCGCACCCAGGCTAATCTGTTGCGGGCCAAGACAGGTCATTACCGCCCGGAGCGGCCAGCGAGTCGATGACCATCTCGCGTACCATCGGGCCCCTCACCTGCTGGTTGCGCGTACCCACGGCCAGGAGCAGGGACAGACAGCCGGTTTTCGGGTGTGAAGACGCGCACAGCCGCGTTCTTGTTCGCGATCTCCGCCGCCTGCTGGAGGCGCTCCGGGTAGTCGCGCGAGTCATTGAGCCCCAACGGGACCCGCGCCCGGCTCTCCCGACGACACCGAACACTGCCAGGCCTTTACCACCTGGCTGCACACCTACAATCACCACGGCCACACCGGACTCGGCGGCCAACCACCGCCACCGGTGTGGCTGACCTCTCACGTCAGAACATCTGGCCGGGGGTACCCGACAGGTGTAGCGTTGTTGTTGCTGAGTCCTTCAGCCAGTCCGGAAAGAGTTTGGCTGTACGCCGCTGAACTTGATGAGCGTTCGCTCGCGCCGCACATTTTGACATCTACCCGTTGCATTCGAGACAGCATGCGCCTTCGCTCATTCGTCGTTAGCCCGGAATTCGGCGGACCACCAACTCCGCGTTCACCCAACCCGTGCACGTCGGTTTATCGACCACCTGACCGGCGACCGACCGAGTAAACAACCGTGCCAATGATGCCGGGTGTACAGCGCGTGCACCGAAGGACGCAACGATCAGCGGGGGGCAACGCCAAACCGGCGGCGGGCCAAGGTAAATGACGCGTTCAATCACTGACCCGGGCAATCCTCCTTCAAACATCCACAGAAACTAGGTAAATGTCATGATCGGCCTCGGAATCCTCCTTATCGTCCTCGGCCTCCTCCTCCCTGCCCTCATCCCTACCTTCGCCTATGCTCATATTTGCTTGGTCATCGGGGTCATCCTCCTCGTCGTCGGCCTGCTACTGATGGTGATGGGACGGATGGGACACGCCGTCGGCGGCCGCCGCCACTACTACTGACCGGCCCGATGTACTCCCCGGCTCGGCTAGCAGTGGCTGACCGAGCCGGGTGTTGTGGGTTGCGGTTTTCGTTGGCGATTAACGCCGGCAGCCCGAAAGAATAGAAGCCTGAAAGAAAGGAAACGATGGCGATCACAGACGTTCCGGCCTTCGCTCACCTGACCGACGCCGACATTGACAACCTGGCCGTTGAGCTGGATGCGATCAGGCTGGATATCGAGGATTCCCTTGGCGAGCGCGACGCGCGCTACATCCGCCGCACGATCGCCGCGCAACGTGCCTTGGATCTCACCGGCCGGCTCATGCTGGCCGGTAGCTCGAAACGCTCGGCATGGTGGGCGGGAACGGTGACGCTCGGTCTGGCCAAGATCGTCGAGAACATGGAGATCGGCCACAACGTCATGCACGGCCAGTGGGACTGGATGAACGATCCCGAGATCCACTCCTCGACGTGGGAGTGGGACATGATCGGCGTGTCCAAGCACTGGCGATCCACCCACAACTTTCAGCACCACAAGTACACCAACATCCTCGGCATGGACGACGACGTGGGCTACAGCACCCTGCGAGTCACCCGTGACCAGCCGTGGGAGCCCGCACACGTCGGCAACCTGCTGTTCAACACCATCCTCGCGCTCGGATTCGAGTGGGGAATTGGCTTGCAGCCCATCGATTTCGGCAAAATCCTCAAGGGCGGCCCGGACCGCGAAACCACACTCCTGCAGATCCGCGAATTCTCAGCCAAGGCCGGGAGGCAGGTCGTCAAGGACTACGTCGCGTTCCCGGCGCTTACCTCGCTGTCGCCGGCGGCAACCTACAAATCGACGCTGAAGGCCAACGTGGTGGCCAACGTGATCCGCAACATCTGGGCCAACGCGGTGATCTTCTGCGGGCATTTCCCCGATGGCGCCGAGAAATTCACCAAGACCGACATGATCGGCGAAACCCGGGGTCAGTGGTATCTGCGCCAGATGCTGGGCAGCGCTAACTTCGACGCCGGGCCCACGATGCGGTTCATGAGCGGCAACCTGTGCCACCAGATCGAGCACCACCTCTACCCCGATCTGCCCAGCAACCGGCTGCACGAGATATCGGTGCGGGTGCGCGAGCTCTGCGACAAGTACGACTTGCCTTACACCACAGGCTCTTTCCTGGTGCAATACGGCAAGACATGGCGGACCATCGCGAAACTGTCACTGCCAGACCGCTACCTGCGCGACACCGCCGATGACGCTCCGGAGACCCGAAGCGAGCGGATGTTCACCGAACTGGAGCCCGGTTTCGCCGGGACAGACCTAGCGACGGGGCGCCGCCGCGGCCTCAAGACAGCGATCGCGGCGGTCCGCCAATGGCGTCGCGACTCGCGCAGATGACCGTGATCTACTGGCCAGTAACCTACGGGACCGTAGGTTACGTTATAATCGATTAACAGTCGGGCCGGCATGCCAGAACACCGTTGGATGGAGACCAGTTCACGTGACCGAGATGAACTATCTCGATCTGCACAGTGAGCGTGTTGCTTATCGAGACGCAGGGGCCGGCGAGGCGCTGCTGTTGATTCATGGCATGGCTGGAAGTTCGGCGACGTGGCGGGCCATCATCCCACAGTTGTCAAAGAAGTATCGGGTGGTGGCACCGGACCTGTTGGGGCACGGTGAATCAGCCAAGCCGCGCGGTGACTATTCGTTGGGCGCGTTCGCGGCGTTGCTGCGTGATCTTCTCGATGAACTAGGCATCAGCCAGGCGACCGTGGTCGGTCAATCACTCGGTGGCGGTGTGGCCATGCAGTTCACCTATCAACATCGCGACTACTGTCAGCGACTGGCTCTTATCAGCAGCGGTGGCCTCGGCCCCGATCTGAGCTGGATATTGCGGATCCTCTCGGCACCCGGAACCGAGTTGGTGCTGCCAGTGGTCGCGCCGCAGCCGGTGTTGAACGCCGGCAACAAGTTGGGCTCGTGGCTCACGTCGGCCGGGATTCAGTCGCCGCGCGCCGGCGAGATGTGGAAAGCCTATTCCTCGTTGTCGGATCGGCAGACACGGCAAGCGTTCCTGCGTACGTTGCGCTCGGTGGTGGATTACCGCGGCCAGGCCGTCAGTGCGCTCAACAAGATTCATCTAAGTCATGGATTACCCACCTTGCTGATTTGGGGCGAACAGGACCGGATCATTCCTGTCGCCCACGGCTACGCCGCTCACGACGCCGTGCCGGGTAGTCGACTTGAGGTGCTCGCCGGTGTAGGGCACTTCCCGCATGTCGAGTCCCCGACAGCGGTGGCGGACATCCTTGACGACTTCATCGCCACCACAGGGCGGGATGTCGATCTGACGAATCGACAAACCTGATCACTCAGCGGGAACGAACGACCGATCAGATTGCTGATCCTCGGGTGCGGCGGCACCTGCGCGGTGATCCGCATCGGTTGACTGCCATCGGCGGTCTTGCCGCGTTGTCGTTGGACGCATTGTCCAGCGTTGCCTACGGTCCCGAAGCGATCGTGCTGGTTTTGGTCGCCGCGGGTACGGCCGCAGTGCGGTTGACCCTACCGATCGCGATGGCAATCACGGTGCTGCTGTTGGTTTTGGTGGTCTCGTACCGGCAGGTGATCGCGGTCCACCCGAACGGCGGCGGAGCCTACGCGGTGGCCAAAAAGGACCTCGGCCGAACGGTGAGCCTGTTGGCTGCGGCGAGCCTAGTCGTCGACTACGTGCTGACCGTTGCGGTGAGTCTGGCGGCCGGGGCAGCCAGTCTGGGCAGCGTCTTTCCGGTGATGGCCCATCACCTGCTGGGCGTGACGTTGGCGGGGCTTGCCCTCATTACCGCCATCAACCTGATCGGAATCGCCGAATCGGCCCAGGTGCTAATGGGACCGACGATGGTGTTCGTCGTCAGTATCTTCGCCATCATCATCGTCGGGTTCATCCGTCCGCATCCGGTAGCCGTTATCGGTGCGGATCTGGGCCCCATCCGTGCGACCGAAGCACTGGGGGTGGTGTTGATTCTCAAGGCGTTTTCAGCGGGTTGTTCCTCGCTGACCGGAGTCGAGGCAATCGCCAACGCGGTGCCCCAATTCCGGACGCCCATCGTCAAGCGGGCCCAACACACCGAGGTCGCGTTGGGAGTGTTGCTGGCAGCCATGCTTCTTGGCCTGGCCGCGCTGATCAAGCTGAATCAAGTGACACCGCGCGGCGACGTCACCGTACTCGCGCAGCTCTCGGCGGGAGCTTTTGGAACCGGGTGGCCGTTCTATGTGACCAACCTGGCGGTAACTCTGGTGTTGGCTCTCGCGGCGAACACCAGCTTTGGCGGTCTGCCGGTGTTGATGCAGCTGCTGGCCAAGGACCACCGGCTGCCGCACCTGTTCACGCTTCGCGCCGAACGTCCCGTGTACCGCTACGGCGTTGCCGCTCTGGGCATGCTGGCCGCCGCGGTGCTGCTCCTCGTCGGTGCCGAAACCCACCGGCTGTTGCCCGTATTCGCGATCGGCGTCTTTATCGGATTCACGATCAGCCAAACCGGACTGGTGCGGCACTGGCTGCAACAACGCGGTCGCGGCTGGGTGGGCAAGGCCGCACTCAACGGGACCGGGGCGGTACTCACCGCCGTGGCGGGAGTGGTGCTCTTCGCCAGCAAATTCACCGAGGGTGCCTGGCTGCTGCTGCTGCTCGTGCCGGGGCTGATGCTGCTCTTCGATCGGATCGAACGCTACTACTATCACGTCGCCGAACAGTTGGATCTAGGCCGGCCGCCGCCAAAACCCGCTCCCGGACCTGCCCGCGAAGCCGGCGACGCAATGGTCATCGTGCCGGTCATCACGATCAGCAAGGTCGTGGGGCATGCGTTGCAGGTCGCGATGCGGCTTGGCGGCGAAGTGGTCCCGGTGACCGTCGACACCGACCCCGACGCCAACCGTCGGCTCTGCGAGCTCTGGAAACAATGGGACCCCGGGGTTGACCTACGGGTCCTACCCAGCCCGCACCGCACCCTGGTGGCGCCCACCGTCGGTTTCGTCCGAACGCAAGTCGAGAAGGGACGCTTCGTCGTCGTTTTGCTCGCCTACATCGAACCGAGGCGCCGGCGCTACCGAATCCTGCACAACCAACGGGGCCCGCTGCTCGCCACAACAATTCGCGCACGCACCGACGCTATCGTCGCCACGCTTCCGATTCGCCTGGACTGAGCATCTGCCCACCCACTCCCAAGACTGCAGATCTCCGATCGACGTTCGTTGTGGCGGCACCCAAAGATCCGATCCACAGCACTTGACAATTGCTCCCGCGCGGTGGACCGTCAACAGAGTTGAGACTCTCAACCAGTCCGGGATGAGGTCAGCCGTCCGCCGCCGTCCTCGCAGAGCGTAGCTCGCGCCGAACAAATCGGTGACAACCGCATGTCGGGGATCACCATGAATGCTCGTCCTACCACCTCCATGCCGCCGGTCGGCGGCTTTCTTTCCCAGCCATGGGAGCGTCCCACCACACGGTTAGCCCATCGTCGGCTGAGGTCGTCGGTAGCCGTCATCAGCGCCCACGGCCACACCGATGCATCCAACGCTGACGCCCTGACCGAGTACACGCTGGGGCATCTGATGCGTTGCCGCGGGCTGATCCTTGATCTGCGCGGCCTGGATTTCTTTGGAACCGAGGGTTTCTCGGCGCTGCACAGGGTCTCCGTCTGCTGCGCGCGCGCCGGCATAGCCTGGGCAGTAGTGTCCGGTGAGGCAGTCTCCCGGGTGCTGCGGATCGTCGACCCACAGGGCTTGCTACCCACTGCGAGCACCGTCGAGGCAGCGATAGCCATCGTCAAAGACCAGCCCCACCGTCCACCACGCCCATCGCGAGCCGCAGGGATCCCGGACAATCCTCGAGATGCGAACGCACGGTGTGCTTAGTCTGCGGCGGTACACAACAGGTCCGGCACGAATAGCAGACCTTGACAGCAGCGATCGCCAAGCTCGATGGTCCTGCGTTGACGGTGGTTGACCCTGGAGTTTGAAGATGCGAAATCTGAGGTTGCGGAGTGCGGCGCCGGCAAGGAATGTCGAGACCGCGCCGACCCCGACGGTTAATGTGTTGCGAGGGTTGGTGGCTCGCGCGACGACGCCGCTACTGCCCGATGACTACCT
This sequence comes from uncultured Actinomycetota bacterium, assembly GCA_963751315.1. Lineage (GTDB taxonomy): Bacteria > Actinomycetota > Actinomycetes > Mycobacteriales > Mycobacteriaceae > Mycobacterium. Next base: position 499,388 of record CAVVUH010000010.1, read on the forward strand.
TAAACTGCTCAATCCGCTGTGGTCTGCGCGGGAACTGCGTGGCCTCGTCGTCGATGTTCGCAGGGAAACCGAAGACTCGGCCACGGTCACGATCAAACCCGGATGGGGCTTTTCCGGCGACTACCAGCCCGGCCAGTACCTCGGCATCGGAGTGCGTGTTGGTGGGCGATGGCATTGGCGGTCTTACTCGTTGACGTCGATCCCACGGCGCGACAAGAAGTTGATCTCGATCACGGTCAAGGCCACGCCCGAGGGCTTCTTGTCATCACATCTGGTCAACGGCGTCGAGCCCGGCACGGTTGTTCGGCTCGCGGCCCCGAGGGGCGATTTCGCGCTACCTAATCCGGCGCCGGCCAAGTTGCTGTTCGTGACTGCGGGCAGCGGCATCACTCCCGTGATCGCGATGCTGCGCTCCCTGCGGCAGCGTGGCGAAAGTCCCGACATCATGCATGTCCATTCGGCGCACTCCGCCGGCGACGTGATATTCCACGACGAGTTATGTGCCCTGGAGCGCACCCAGCCCGACTACCGGATGCACCTGCAGCTAACAGCGGACATGGGCAAGGTCGACTTCGCCGCGCTCGACGGCCTCGTCCCGGACTGGAAAGACCGCTCCACGTGGGCGTGTGGACCGCCCTCCATGCTCGACACCGTCGAAAAGGCATGGACGGAAGCGGGTGTGCGGGACAAGCTGCACACGGAACGGTTCAGCATCGCGCGCACCGACAAAGGCGGCGAGGGCGGCACGGTCACCTTCGCTATCTCAGACAAGAGCATCAAACTCGACGCTGCGACAACGCTGATGGAAGGCGGCGAGAAGCTCGGCATCCAGATGCCGTTCGGATGCCGAATGGGCATCTGCCAATCCTGTGTATTGCCACTGGAATCGGGCTACGTGCGCGATCTCAGGTCTGGAACCGAGCACCGCGCGGGCGATCGAATCCAGACGTGCATCTCCGCAGCATCCGGCGACTGCACCATCGACATTTAGGAGCGCGGCATGGCCATCACCGACATCAGCCAGTACGTACACCTCACCGCGGCCGACATCGAGGAATTGGGCCGCGAACTGGACGCGATCCGAACCGATATCGAGGAGTCCAGGGGCGAGCGGGATGCCCGGTACGTGCGCAGGACCATCCAGTTGCAGCGCGGCTTGGTGGTCGGTGGCCGAATTGCCTTGCTGGCGAGCAGGAACAAGGTCGCCTGGGTCTCCGGGACCGCCCTGCTTGGTATCGCGAAGATCATCGAGAACCTGGAACTCGGGCACAACATCATGCACGGCCAATGGGATTGGCTGAACGACCCGGAGATCCATTCCACCGAATGGGAGTGGGACACCACCTCTCCGAGCGTGCAATGGAAGCACTCGCACAACTTTGTGCATCACAAATACACCAACATCGTCGGGATCGACGACGACGTCGGCTACGGCCTCCTGCGCGTCACCCGAGACCAGCGCTGGAAACCGGAGTATCTCGGCAACCCCGTCTTCAACCTGCTGCTCGGAACGCTTTTCGAGTGGGGCGTAGCGCTGCACGGGGTTGAATTAACGAAGGTTCGCAAAGGTGAGAAATCCATGGACGAGGTCCGTAAGGACTTGCGCGTGATCGGCAAGAAGGTCGCCAAGCAGGTCGGCAAGGATTACATCATCTTTCCGGCCCTGTCGGGCCCCGGGTGGAAGCACACCCTGGCCGCGAACGCGATAGCGAACCTCATCCGCAACTACTGGGCGTATTTGGTGATCTTCTGCGGGCACTTCCCTGACGGCGCCGAGAAATTCACCCGCGAGGAATACGAGAACGAGACGCACCCAGAGTGGTACCTGCGGCAGATGCTCGGTTCGGCGAATTTCACAGCCGGCCCCCTGATGGCCTTCATGAGCGGCAACCTGTGTTACCAGATCGAGCACCACCTGTTCCCCGACCTGCCAAGCAACCGGTACGCCGAAATATCCGAGCGCGTCAAGGCTTTATGCGACAAGTACGACCTGCCGTACACGACCGGATCCTTAATGCACCAGTACATGCAGACGTTCTGGACAATTGTCAAGCTCTCGGTCCCGAACAAGTTCCTCGAAGCTACCTCGGACGACGCGCCAGAAACCCACTCGGAGCTGAAATTCCGAATCCGTTCGGGCGTTCGGGAGAGCTTCGGTGTCGACCCCGGCACCGGCAGACGTCGCGGGCTGCGGACCGCGTTGCGCGAGCTTCAGACCGGTGACGTCGCGACAAGTGTCTGTACGGCAACGCTTTCGGAACCGACTTTAGGCCTACGAGACGGGTGAGTCAGCGACCCGCGTGGTGGCAGGGCGAGGATCAGGTGGCGGCGCGGGCCAGGGAATCAGAACGATTTTGCCGCCGAGTCCACCGGCGTCGATGCGGGTGTGGACTTCGCGGGCGGCCGCCAGGGGTAGGCGATCGATGACGATGGGGTGGATGGCGCCGTCACGCAGAAGGCCAAACAGTGTGGCCATGTCGGCCTTGAATTCTTCCGGTTGCTTCGTGCGTCGCGCGGTGATGCTGTACCACACCGCGCTACGGCCGCTGAACAGGAACTTGAACGCGCCCCAGAGGTGGAGCCTGGCCAAGCCAAGCCCGGCCGAGAGCAGGCCTTCGCGCCCGTCGGCCATGGTCTGTGACCCGTAGCCGACGAGCAGCCCACCGGATGCCAGACAGGCGAACGAGCGAGTGAAATGGGCGCCGCCGATCGCGTCGAAGGCGGCGTCCACGCCACCGCGGCCTTTGTGTCCGTTGGGTTGTGCGGCGGTGAGCTTGCGCACTGCTTCGACGAAGTCGCCGTCGCGATAGTCGATTGCCTTGGCGCCAAAGCTTTCGACCACGGCCATGTTGGCCGCAGAGCAGGTACCGATGGCGTTCAGACCAAAATGCCGCGCCAGATCGAGCAGCGCCGTGCCGACCGTGCCCGAGGCCCCGATCGCGAGGATCGTGGCACCCGGGGACAGCTGGCGGTAGCGGGTGAGCATCTGGAAGGCGGTTAGGTAGGCCAGCGGGATACAGACCGCCTCGGCCGGGTCGACGCCATCGGGGACGGGCACCAGGAACCGCGCCGGCCGAATTGCGTATTGGGTGTAGCCGCCGACGACGCACAAATCGGCCACCATCTGACCCTCGTGCAAGCCGGCCACACCGGGACCGAGCTTGTCGACGACTCCCACGATGTCGTATCCGGGGGTGAACGGCACCGGCCCCTTGTAGTCCGGATAGCGGCCGCGCCGAATGAAGATGTCCGTGAAGCCGGTGCCGGCGGCCTGGACCTTGACGCGGACCTCGTCGGGACCGGGGTCGGGGATAGTCGCTTGTTCCGTCAGTTCCATTACCTCTGGGCCGCCGAACCGCGAGATAGAAATATTTTGCCAGGTCATTCTCTCACCGTAGACCTAAAACCCCACGACGAGGGTTTTCGTCACTATGCCACTGATCGCCAGGTTTGCTGTGACGCCGGAAGCGCGTCTGTGCATACATCCGAACCGGTGCGCGCCGGCGGTGCCCTCTCAGCGGACCGTTGCCGCCGATGTGTCCGCGTTGCACGAGTGCTTGTGCACCGCGGTCATTGGGCAAGCTGGTTGACCATGCTGGCGAAGATCTTGGGCAGCGCCGCAGCGGCTGGCACGATGCGCCTGCGCACCGGTGCGTACGCGCTGGCCTGTAGCAGGCCCGCCGTCAGCAGGCGGTAGCGGCGCGACATCTTGCGCCACTGGCGGTCATAGTCACCTGGCCGGTCGGCAATAACGCAGCCCACCAGCAGCTCGGCGGCACCGAACGCTATGCCCAGACCTTCGCCGGTCAGCGCATCGACGTAGCCTGCTGCGTCACCGACCAATAGGACCCGCCCGGCCGTTCGGCTGCGAACCTTCTGCCGCAGCGGACCGGCGGCTCGGTCCGGGCCATGCGGAAGGCCGTGCACCCGGTCCTTGAGGGTGTCGAACTCGTCGAAATGGCTGTCGAATCCACCCTTGTGTGAGGTGAGGATCGTTATCCCCACGCAGTCGTCAGCCACTGGTGTCACGTATGCCTCGGCCCTGGGGGCCCAGTGCACCTCGACGTGGTCGGTCCACGGTGCGATCTGCACGTGCCGGCGGATACCGAAGCGGCGCGGGCCCCCGTAGGGCAGCGCCAGGCCGAGGGATCGACGGATGGGCGAGTGCAGCCCGTCGGCAGCGGCGAGGTACCGAGCGCGTAGGTCCCCAGCGCGAACGGACGTGGAATCCTGGGTGATCTCCCCAACCGCCTCATGGACGAACCGAACGCCGGCCGTTGTCGCGGCGTCTAGGAGTGCGGCGTGCAGGGCGGTCCTGCGCACGCCGAGCCCGGTGCCAGACCGAAATGGCGCGCTGACGTGCCGGTCGCTGTCCAGGTAGCTGATGCCGCGAAGCGGCTTGCCCTGCTGGGCCGTGACGCCGAGGCGTTCCAACTGCCGCATCGTGTGCGGCATCAACCCTTCGCCACAGGCCTTGTCGATGGATCCGCAACGCGGCTCGACGACGACGACCTCGAGCCCCGCCCGTGCGCCGTGCAGCGCGGTGGCCAGCCCGGCCGGGCCGCCGCCGGCGACGAGCAGGTCGATCACGTCAGACTCGCGAGCGCGGTGTTTTCGACCTTGATCGGTGTCCTCAGCAGTGCGGCGTTGAGCACCGAGAAGACCTGTGCGGCCACCACAATTGTGAGCATAAGCCAGCCGAGTGCGGGGATGAACGGACGACCCCATCGACGAGGCAGGCTGCCACCAGACCGGCGTGCAGGGTGACCATCACCGATTGATGACCCGCACCGAACTCGACGCCGCCGTCGGCTCGACTCCAGGCAAGGTTGCGTCTGGACAGTTCGGCCAACCGCTCCAAAGCGACCGCGACGACCAGAAGCACATACCAGGCCATCAAGTCAGTGCCAGCGCAGCAGGACGACTTCGGAACAGAATCCCGGACCCATCGCCATCAGCACGCCCGGGCTTCCACTCGGTGGATGTTTGGCCATCGTGTCGCGCAATACGTGCAGTACCGATGCCGACGAAATGTTTCCGACTTCGCTGAGCGAGCGCCAGGTCAGCTCGAGCGCGTCGTCGGGGAGACCCAGGGTCGCGGTGATCGCCTCGATCACCTTCGGACCGCCGGGATGGCTGACCCAGGCGCCGACCTCGTCGATCGTCAGGTCGTGCGTCGCGAGGAACTGGGTGACGTCGTCGCCCAGGTACCGCTCGACAAGTGTCGGGACCTCGGGGCCCAGGACGATTTGGAATCCGGAAGCGCCGACGTCCCAGCCCATCGTGCGCAGTGAGTCGGGGTAGAGATGGCTGCGCGAATCCAGGATGTCGGGTCCGCTGGCGCGGATCTGTTCGGCGCGGCGTTCGCCGACCGCCACGACCGCCGCGGCTCCGTCGCCGAACAGAGAGCCCGCGACCAGGGTGGCGATGTTCGGATGGCGCTTCTGCGTGAGCGAGCAAAGCTCTACCGACACCAGGACCGCGACGTCGTCGGGTGCGCCGCGCAGATAATCGTGCAGCCGGGCCACCCCCGCCGCGCCGGCGACGCAACCCAGGCCGAAAAGCGGCACCCGCCGCACGTCGGGGCGCAGGCCCAGCCTCGCGGCGATGCGGGCGTCCAGCGACGGCACCGCAACGCCGGTGACTGTCGTCGAGATGATGAGGTCGACGTCGCGCGGTTGTAGCCCCGCCTCGTCGAGCGCGCCCGTCAGCGCTGCACACCCCAGCTCCACCGCGTGTTCGATAAACAGGTCGTTCGCCTCGCCGAAGTCGGTCAGCTTCGCGTAATCCTCCAGCGGCAATACGAGGTAGCGGGTGTCGACCTTGGCGCTCGCATGCAGGCGCCGAATTGGCTCCCCGAGATTTTCGTAACCGGGAAGCTCGAGCAGCGCCTGGGTGACCTCGCTCTGGGTGTAGCGGTGCGGCGGTAGTGCGCCGTGCACGCCCGCGATGACACTCATACGTATAACACGAGGGCCGAGGCCGTTTCGTTCAACACACCTGCTGTCAACGATGCAGGTCTACGGCTCAGCTGGGATCACGGCGCGGCGCAAGCGTGAACTTCCGAGCCCCGCCCGACGTCTTCTAGACATAGGAGGCGGTAACGGTGCGGAACTCAGACCGAGCGTGGGTGACACTGGCCGGTGGCGTGGCAGCCTACGACCTGATCGCCACCGATGACGAGCAGCTGACCAACGCGGCCCGCCGGTACTTCAAGTCTCAGCCGATTGCCACCGCGTCGATGATCCTGGTGACAGCCCTGCATCTGGTCGGCGGCATACCGCCGTGGTGCGACCCGATCACGCTGACGTTCGCCGCATATCGGCGGCTGCTGCGCCAGTTCTGGCTTCGCCCAAAAGCAGAACAGCGGGTCAGCCTGGTGGCTGCGACGGTCGTTCGCGAGTTTGCCGCGTGAAGCGTGGTAGCCGGCTCTGGGGTGAAGAGCGGGCGGGGATTCTATGATCCCAACGACCAACGTGTCGCCGACCCTCGCAAACAGGCCGTACCGTATCGTCCGCCAGCTCGCCGCCGAATCCGCTTGAGCCGTACCACATCACGGCGCTCGAAGATCCTCGGCATTGAAGAAGACGACAGGAGATCGCAGATGACTGCAGAAACCCAGGACAGCCCCGAAGCCGTTGTCATCGGCGCGGGGCCCGCGGGTCTGGCTGTCGCACGTCAACTCGATCATCAGCATGGCATCAAAGCGCTCGTTCTGGATCGCGCAGCGGCCCCAGCGATTTCGTGGCGCACGCGCTATGACAACTTCCGGCTCAACACGACCGGGTTCTTGTCGCACCTTCCCGGACAACGGATTCCCTTGAACGCCGGCCGTTGGCCGACCAAGGAGGACATGGTCCGCTATTTCGATCACTACGTTCAGCGGCAGAACATCGCGGTCATGCTCGGATGTGAAGTCCACCGCGTCGACCGTGCCGGGGGAATCTGGCAACTTGACACGTCGTCGGGTGAAATCCGAACCCGGGCAATCGTCCTCGCCACGGGCAACTACAGCGCACCCACCATCCCTCCCTGGCCGGGACTCAATCGCTTCAACGGCGAGATCGTTCACTCCGGGGACTTCACAAACGCTTGGCCCTACCGTGGCCGCGACGTCCTCGTTGTTGGTGCAGGCAATTCGGCCGCCGACATCGCTGTCCAGCTCGCTAACGACGGCGCGGGACGGATCTGGCTTGCGGTGCGCACACCACCGCACCTCGTGCGGCGGGCCATAGGACCATTTCCGTCGGATATCTTCCTTGAGCTGTTCGCGAGGGTCCCCGCGCGCACGATCGATCCGCTGATCGCGCGGATGAACCGCCTGATGTGGGGTGACCTGTCGGCGTACGGCTTCCAACGGCCACCGCTCGGGCTGAAGGCGACGGTGGAAAAACGAGGTCGTATCCCGACGCTGGCCGACGAGCTCATCGACGTCGTGCGGGTCGGGCGCGTCGAGGTCGTCGGCGCCGTCAAGGAGGTCGAATCCGACGGCGTGATCCTTGCCGACGGCACGTCCGTAGCGCCGCAGGTGATCATCGCCGCCACCGGGTTCGGCACGGATCTCGACGGTTTGGTCGGACACCTTGGCGTCCTCGACGAGCACGGCAACCCGCGCGGCGGCTTTGCCTCGCACGTCGGCGACGGAATGTTCGCGATCGGATACGGCATTCCGCCCAATGGCCCACTCCGGGCGATCCGCGTTAACGCGACGCCATTGGCCCGGGAAGTTGCGGTCTACCTAAAGCGGATTGGTCCGTCCGTCCGGGCGCCACTTGGTTGTGCGCCCGCGGATCTCCTAGCAGCAGGGCAGCAGTGTCGAACGTTCGACGGCGGTATCGCCTTAACGATGCAGGCCGAGACGGCGAGCGCAAAAAGCAAAGGGGTACAATGATTTTACTTTCCGCCGAAAAGACCTTCTTGCGTGGCGCAGACGGTTACGAAACGGCCCGTCGGGCAACGGTATGGAATGGCCTTCTGCCGGCACGTTTTCCCGATGTGATCGTGCAGGCGCACGACACCGACGACGTGGTCGCAGCCATCCGTTATGCGCGGGCCAACGGGCATCACGTCGGCGTATGTTCGGGCGGACGCAGCTGGGTGGCCAGTCACCTGCGCGACGGTGGCCTGCTGCTCGACGTCAGCCGTCTCGATCATTGCGCTGTCGAACCGGATCGGATGACCGCAGACGTCGGCCCGGGCAAAGCCGCCAGCGCCTTCGCGACCGACCTGGACGCACAAGGGCTCTTCTTTCCCGCGGGTCATTGTGAAGGCATTCGCCTCGGTGGCTATCTTTTACAGGGCGGATACGGCTGGAACAGTTCGGTGGTCGGGCCGGCATGCGAGAGCGTGCTTGGACTGGAAGTCGTCACCGCCGAGGGTGAACAGGTCTACTGCGACCCCGAAAACCATCCAGACCTGTATTGGGCAGCCCGCGGCTCGGGACCGGGCTTCTTCGGTGTGGTCACTTCTTTCAAACTGCGTATTTACCCACGTCCGGCGGTTTGGGGTACCTGCCTGTACATGTACCCGATCGAGGTCGCCGACGAGGTGTTCACCTGGGCGCGCTCGATCAGTTCTGAACTCGACGACCGGGTAGAACTGCAGATCCACACCGCGCGCAGCTTTCCAGGAGCCGGGCTCAACCAGCCCGGCATTACCATCGCCTCGCCAGTCTTCGCCGATTCAGATGAGGAGGCGACGAAAGCCCTTGCCCCGCTGGGCACCTGCCCCGTCATCGATAAGGCGATCGTCAACCTTCCTTATGCGCCGACCACCTTGGCCAATTGGTATACCGCGGTGATGACGAATTATCCGCAGGGGCATCGCTATGTCGCCGACAGCATGTTCACATCGGCTTCCGCCGAAGAACTACTGCCCGGCATCCGCAGAATCATCGAAACCATGCCACCGCACCCCTCGCACTTCATTTTCACGGGCTGGAAGACGTCCCCGGAGCGCGCGGACAAGGTGTACGGCTTGGAAGACGAGATCTACATGGCCCTCTACACCATCTGGCAGGATCCGGCCGACGACGAACGGTATCGCGACTGGGCCGGGTCCAACATGGCGGCCATGTCGCACTTGGCGACCGGCATCTCGCTCGCCGACGAGAACCTGTGCCGGCGTCCGGCGCGATTCATCGCCGAATCGAACATGGCACGCCTCGACAAGGTCCGCTCGGCCTACGACCCAGATGGTCGATTCCACAGCTGGATGGGCGGCGTCTGACCGCTGGCGGCCGTGGCCGGTGTGCCGCATGTGAACCAAACAGGCGCTGCAATCGTTTCACCAGTAAGGAGGTGAACGCAGTGCCTATGCCAACCAGTTCGGCGGGTGCGGAAGCCGAGTTGATGAAGACACTCTACGACGCACACGTGTTCACCGTCGCCGCAACATAGTTCATCGGCGATAACCGCACCACACACCGACTACTGATCGCCGACGCGACGGCACAACTAGCCGCCGAACATCGCGCGATGGTACGCCGGTCTCGACATCACAGAGGCGCTATGAAGCCACGGCTGCACTATGCCGTGCGGGCCATGCGACTCACAAGCAAGAAATGGGGATTACGAAATGCAAGACGTGCCAGGGGAGATGGGAGTTTCACGATGATGCCGCGATGGCGGCCCGAAACGCCGCATGGCGGCGACCTATCCGGGCATGACGAGTACGCGATGTGGGATGCCGCATACGTGCTGGGATCACTGTCGTCCGTCGAACGGCGGGAATTTGAAGCGCACATGGCCGACTGCCCGTTGTGCCGCAGCGCCGTTGGCGAGCTTATCGGCATGCCGGCCCTCCTGTCGCAGCTGGATCGCGACGAGTTGGCGGCGATCGACAATGGCAGTCGCGTAGAACCGTTGCTGTCTGCCGAGTTGTTGCCGTCGCTGCTGGCCAAAGTGAGCTGGCGGCGGCAGCCGGTCCCGCATCGTGACTTGGACGGCTGGGGCCGTCGCAGCCGCGGTGCTGGCGATCGGTGTGTTTGTCGGCGTTGCGGGTCATTACCCGACATCTATGCCAACCCCGCCGCAGGCGAGCGTGTCGGTTCAGCCGATGGCGCAGGTTGGGACGAACAGGCTGGCCTCGACCGTCTCGCTCAGCAGCCAGCAGTGGGGAACGTTCATCTCGATGAACTGCGTCTGCCTGGCCCCGCTGAACGCCCATCACGACACGGTAGCGATGGTCGTGGTAGGTCGCGACGGTAGCCACACTCGAATGGCAACCTGGGTGGCGAATCCGGGCCATACGGCGACGCCCGCTGGCAGCATTTCGACGCCCGTCGATCAAATCGCCTCTGTGCAAGTGGTTTCCGCCGACGACGGCCAGGTGCTCCTTGAGCGTTCGCTGTGAGCCTCGCCACTGTGTGAACTGAAGTCACCCGCAGGTCGTGTTACCGACATCCACACAAGTTAGGTGAGCAGATGCCCAGGCAACAAAGGGTGGTCGACCATATCGTCGAGCACCTCGCGAGAATCGACACCGATTACATATTCGGTGTCGACGGTGCCAACATCGAAGATCTTTACGACGCCGCACATTTCCGTTCGGACATCACCGCGGTGTTGGCCAAGCACGAGTTTTCCGCGGCCACGATGGCCGACGGCTACAGTCGCAGCGGCGCCGGTTTGGGGGTAGTGGCGGCGACGTCTGGCGGAGGCGCACTCAATCTCATTCCGGGCCTTGGGGAATCATTTGCCAGCCGCGTGCCGGTGTTGGCATTGGTGGGTCAGCCTGCGACCACGATGGACGGTCGGGGCAGCTTTCAAGACACCAGTGGCCGCAACGGTTCATTGAATGCCGAAGCGTTATTTTCTGCGGTATCAGTCTTCTGCCAACGGGTGGTGACACCCGCCGATATCGTATCGGCGTTGCCCCACGCAATAGCGGCGGCACGAACCGGCGGGCCCGCAGTATTGTTGCTGCCCAAAGATATTCAGCAGGCGATGGTGGGCGTCAACGGCTACGACAACCGTAACGGGCGTAGTGTTGACCCGCCGCGGTCGCTCATCGGTGATCCACATCCGATCGTGCGCGCTCTCCGTTGTGCCAACGGGCCCGTCACGATCATCGCTGGCGAGCAGGTGGCTCGTGATGGCGCCCGGTCCGAACTCGAGGAGCTGCGGGCCCTGCTGCGCGCGCAGGTGGCATGTGTGCCCGACGCCAAAGATGTAGCCGGTACACCGGGTTCGGGTTCGTCGTCAGCGCTCGGTGTGACCGGTGTGATGGGTCATCCCGGTGTGGCCGACGCGGTGGCAGCGAGCGCCGTGTGCCTAGTGGTCGGCACCCGCCTGTCAGTGACCGCCCGCGCCGGCCTCGACGACGCGCTCGCGGCGGTGCGGACGGTCTCGATCGGCTCGGCACCCCCGTACCTGCCGTGCACGCACGTGCACACCGAAGATCTGCGAGGGTCGCTGACGATGCTGACCCGGGCGTTGTCCGGGCGGGGGCGGGCAAGGGGACTGCGGGTGCCCGATTTCGTGGCAGACGCCGAACTGAATCCGCCGGCCTTCGCCGGTACGGGTGTGCGCTACCGCGATGCCATGGTCGTGCTCGATCGCGTGTTGCCCGACGGGACGGACATCGTCGTCGACGCCGGCAACACCGGCGCATCCGCAATCCATCACCTCCCCGTTCGCCGGGACGGTCGGTTCGCGGTCGCACTCGGCATGGGCGGCATGGGCTACAGCTTCGGTGCCGGTATCGGGATGGCCTTCGGCCGTGCGATGAGCAACGGGCCTAGCCGGCGCACCGTGGTGATCGCCGGAGACGGTGCATTCTTCATGCACGGCATGGAAGTGCACACTGCGGTGCAGTACCGGCTTCCGGTGACTTTCGTACTGTTCAACAACAACGCCCACGCCATGTGCGTGACCCGCGAGCAGCTGTTCTACGACGACCTGTACAGCTACAACCGGTTCGCTCCCAGCCAGCTGGGGGCCGGTCTGGCGGGCATGTTCCCCGGGCTGTCTTCAGTCGACGTGGCCGACATCGACGCACTACCGGCAGCACTGGAACGCGCAATGGCCGTCGACGGTCCGTCTGTGGTCACCGTCGAGTGCTCCGCAGACGAAATCCCGCCATTCGCGGCATTCCTGAACAGACAACCTGCCAATCAGGTTGTCGAACAACAGATCACAACCCTAAAGGAGAACCGATTCCATGTCCCTAGCAGCGCTTGACGATATCGCCGTCCATAGCGGCACCACCGAGCCGATCGAGGGAGTGGTGCGTATCGAGACCTCGCCACTGGAGGAGACCGCCCCGATGTTCATGGCGAAGATGCGGTCGGTGTACCCGCACGACGAGGTCTTCGGCCAGTACTGCACGGTCAACGACTACGTCGACTGCCCACCCGACGAGCTGTTCGAATACTTGGCCCACACCCAAAGCCTCGAGGAGTGGACCTATACCCTGCGTGACTTCACCCCCACTGAGGAGTCCGGGCTGTGGCTGGCCTACGACCGGTTGCTGCCGGACACCGAGATCTACACCCGCACGGTGGCCAACGCCGAGTCGCGCACCGTCGACTACCACTGCGCCTGGGACCAGGGCAAGCACCTGTGGATGATCTACGTAATGCGGGTCCTCGACGCGCAGGTGGTGCTCGGCAAGCCCGGTTCCGTTGTGCTGTGGACCAATTGCCGTCACCCGTTCTACAACCACAACCCGTATCCCGAGGCCTCGCCGCCCGAGCGCACGGGCTGGGTGGGCGACTTTTGGGACTTGTTCGGTGCCGGTCATGGGCTGGAGCTGAATAACCTCAAGACCATCGCCGAATACCGCCACCGTAACGGACTGCCGGTCACGCCGGCCTGGATGAGCACATCATGAACCAACCCACCGTTAGCCTGACCGACGTTTCCAGCTATCTGCCCGGCGAACCTGTCGGCGCCGACTACTACGCGCAGTTCGCTGGCTCGGACGACCTGGCGGCCAACCTGATGTTCCGCGCGCCCAAGTTCCGCCATCACGTCGGGCCGGACGAAACCGCGATCGACATGGTCGAGCGGGCCGCACAGGGCCTGATCGAACGGCACGGCCGGGACGTCATTGCTAACGTCGACGTGCTGATCACCCACGCCCAAATGCCCGACGTGCCGTTCTACGGCGGGGGCGGCGGCATCGCGCACCGGTTGGGGATGCGTCCTAACTGGGTGCTGGATCTGCACAACGGCGGGTGCGCGGCGTTCGTGCTGGGTCTCAAAGTGGCCCGTCAACTGCTCGCGTCCGGACAAGGGCGCACAGCGCTGATCGCGGTCGCCCAGAACGCGGCGGGCCAGATTTTCGACCAGCCCGGGGTGCGCCGCAAGGCGCAGTCGTCCGTGCCCGGTGACGGCGCCGCAGTTGGACTAGTCACTGTGTCGGACGAGTCTCCGATACTCGACATCGAGTGCCGCACCTACGGCGAATACGCCGGCGACATGACGCTCGTTATCGACCCGCTCCGCAAATGGTGGCAGCCCGGCCCCGGTGAGGCCTGCATCGGGTTCACCGAAACCAACATCGCCAAGGTGCTCGCTCGCGGCAACCAGCAGGTCCCCGAAGTGGCGCTTGCCGTGTGTGATCGAATCGGCCTGTCGTCCAAGGATATCGACCTGCTGGTCACCAATCAGCCAAACCGGGTGTTCCTGCACAACTGGCGCGAAGCGCTCGAGGTGCCCGAATCGAGACACCTCGATACTTTCGACGAATGCGGCAACCTGTTCGGCGCCGCCATTCCGATCAACCTGGATCATGCGATATCCGACGGTCAGGTCAAGGCCGGCGACGTCGTGATGATGGCCGCTTTCGCGCACGCCGGCGACTTCGCGGGTGCCGCGGCGGTCCGCTGGGGCGGACGAAGCTGATGCTACCCCTGCTAGCGGCGAGCCCCGTCACCGCGGAGATCCTCGACGCGCTGCCCAACGCGACCGATCCATTCGCATTGTCGCTCAACGAGAACCCGTTTCCGCCGCTGCCCGCGGTGCGCTCGGCACTGATCCGCTCGATCGATGTCGCCAACCGGTATCCGGAGTTCCTGCCCGAACGGCTGCGCCGCTTGATCGCCGGTCACATCGGGGTCTGCGACGAGCAGGTCGTGCTGGGAGCCGGTGCGAGCGGGGTGGTGATGCAGGTCCTGCATGCGGTGACGCGGCCCGGTGATCGGATTGTGTTCAGCGAGCCGACTTTCGACGGGTACCCGATTTTCGCCCAGATGGCTCGCCTGACATCGGTCACTGTCCCGCTCGACGAGCACGGCCACCACGACCTGGAGGCAATGGCCGAGGCGGCGGCGGACGCCAGGGTGGTCGTACTATGCCGACCGCACAACCCGACCGGCACCGTGGAGCCTGTCGCCGATGTGCGGCGATTCCTGCGGCGTGTGCCGGATGACACCGTCGTGCTGCTCGACGAGGCCTACATCGAGTTCGTCGCCCCCCAGCACCGTATCGACGGACCGGACCTGGTCCGGCAGTTTCCGAATGTCATTGTGCTGCGGACGTTCTCTAAGGCCTACGGGCTTGCCGGGCTGCGGATCGGGTACGGTTTCGGATCGCCGGAGCTAGCTAGAATACTGTGGAAGATGCAATTGCCGTTTGGCATGGGCATCACCAGCTTGGTCGCGGTGGCGGCGTCCTACGACGCCGAAGACCAGTTGCGACAACGCATTCTGCGAATCACCGGTGAGCGGGACTACCTGCGACGGCGCCTGCGCGCGATGGGTGTCTACACTACCGACGGGCACGCCAACTTCGTGTATCTGCCGCCGAGGGGTCGGCCGTGGCGCGAGGTATTCGACGACACCGGGCTGACGGCCCGTTACTACCCTGACGGCGCTGCTCGGATCACGGTCGGAAGCCGCGCGTCCACCCAAGCCGTGCTGGCCGCAGTGGCAACGCAGCCAGCTGAGCAAATCGCGTCCTGAAGTGCGGTAAGAAATGGGGCGCGACCCGATCGCTCAGGCCGATGGCCAACTGGAAGCCTGTCCCTACGACCTAAAGTCTTTTCCCGCTTCGATTTATTACGGCTGATGGCGTTCAGCGCCGCGGGGCGTTGTCCATCACTCAGGCATCCGACCGGCTGCAGGTTCACGTCACCACCGTCACGCATGGCGCCACCGTCACGCTCAACGAACGGGTATTCGCGATGCCGGGATACGCCCTCTGGCATTGAAAGCACCCTCTGGCATTGAAAGCGCCGACGCAGCAATGAGTTCGACGGCGACCGGGACGGGGATTGGTATTGCTGCGTCATTGGACGTCAACGCGGCCGGCGGCGCGCTGGTCGTGTCCGTCTTGTCACGCATCGTCGGGCTCTTCGGCTTCTCGGAATGCGGATGGGTTTCCGTCACCGCACGCGGCGATCAGCGTGGGCGCCGTGGTTTTGACGATATTGCTTTGGGCGGCTGATGCCTAATTGTTGCTGCGCCGTTTCAGTCTGGCAGCGCGTCGTCGGGCGACATTGTCTGGCGTCGGTGAACTTCTCGTCGAAGCCCTGCGTGGTAACAGTAGGAGGTTTGAGATGAATCCGTTTCTGATGGTCTACTTTTCAGCCGGAATGTCGTTCGCTGGATTTGGCCTGCTGAAGCTGCAAGCGCGACTTGAGCAATGGACTTACCAACGGCACGCAGGGGACTGAAGTGCATTCCGCGAACCTGATATCAATGCCCACCGCGCCTTCGACCCGGTCGCTTCGGATCCTCGTTGTCGGCGCCGGTGTTGGCGGCATTTCCATTGCTCGGGGATTATTGCGCGACGGACATGACGTCACCGTCTTCGAACGACGACCGGATGTGAAGGCAGGTGGCGGCGCCGTAACCATCTGGTCCAATGGCGCGACGGTTCTGGGGCAGCTGGGGGTCGACATGGATGGGGCCGGTCAGCTGCTGTCCACCCTGCGGGTCACGACATCCACGGGTCGCCCGGTCGCCACTGTGGACCTGACTGCGATCGCGGACCGGCTGGGCGCACCAGTTCGGATGGTCCCACGTCGAGTCCTGCTTGAACGGCTGCTGGAAGGCTTTCCGGCCGATCGCATCTCGTGCAATGCCCGCGCGGTCGGGGTCGTCAGTACGCAAAACGGAGTTCGCCTCGAGTTCGAAGACGGCAGCTGGGCCGAAGGAGATCTCTTGATCGGTGCGGATGGCCTGCATTCAATGGTTCGAGACGTCGTCGGCGCGCAATCCGCGGAGCCGACCGGCTGGTGCAGCTGGCAAGGACTGCTCACCCTTCCACACGTCGCCAACAAGCACGTCGCACAAATGATTATCGGCGAGCACGGAAGCCTTGGCCTGTGGCCGGCTGGAGGTTCGGATGTGCAGTGGTGGTTCGATTTGCCATGGTCGCCCGACTTCGTCAGACCGGGACGTCCGATCGATATGATCCGGTCCAATTTCAAAGGATGGTCCGACTCGGTCGATCGAGTACTCGCGACATTGACCGACGAGGATCTGGCCCGTTCGCCGTTCCCGCATTTTCGGCATCCAATCCCCCGCTCGGGCCAAGGCGCAGTTACGTTGCTCGGAGATGCCGCACACACGATGCCGCCCACCCTTGCGCAGGGGACCAATCAGGCGCTGCTCGACACGATGGTGTTATGCAAGGCGCTTTCGGATTTCCGAAAGGGCTGGAAAGGGGTGCCTAGCAGCAACGGTGATCTCTCGAGCGCGCTGCGCTGGTACGAGAACACCAGGCGACGCAAGGTCAAGGCCGTGTCCTGGGTGACCACGCTGCAAGTGTCCCGCAGTGAGTCCGTACTGAGACCGGCGGCGCTGATCTCGGACCGGTTCATGACCTGGGCACTGACAACGTTTCTGCGTTCGGTAAGCCACCGACGGATATCCGCGGAGACCAGCCGAGACCTCGGGGCCGCGACAACCACCCATCTTGTCCATGCCAATGATTAAGTTGAACAAGTCGCCCCGCACGAGCCCTGAAGGTGAGCGGGTGTCGACGACCACCAAGGTGCCACCCGCCAAGCTGGCCCGCGTTGTCGAGTGGATTCGCCACTACCTGTATCGGCTCCATCAACGGCTGACACCCGCGCCGGCAGCAATGATGGAGATGATCGTTGCCACCTGGATGTCACAGGCGATCACTGTGGCGGCCCAACTCGGTGTCGCCGACGCCCTCGCCGAGGGCCCGCTGCCGATCGAGGAGCTGGCCGCCCGGGTGAGCGCGGACCCGGACGCGCTACGCCGGCTGCTGCGGGCCTTGATCAGCAAGGGCATCTTCCGTCATCGCCGCGACGGACACTATGAGCTGAATTCCCTTGCAAGCACCCTGCGTTCGGACGCACCGATCTCGATGACTTGGGCGGCGCAGTTCTACGGCTCGCAGGAGCAGCGCGAACGCTGGACCCTGATGGTGGATTCGATCCGAACCGGGCGCACGGTCGTCCCGGCCTTGCGCGGCAAGGAGAGCTTTGACTACTTCGCCGGGCAGCCCGAGCTTGCCGAACTTTTCAACCAGACGATGACGAGTGTTTCGGAGCTGACGGACGGGCCGGTGGTCGCCGGTTACGATTTCAGCGCCTATCCCACGATCGTCGACGTGGGCGGTGGGCACGGCCCACTGCTGGCTGCCATCCTGGCGGGGGCGCCGGCTTCGCGGGGCGTACTGTACGACCTGCCGGGGGTTGTCGCGAGCGCCCCAAGCCTGTTGCGCGAGCACAAAGTGGCCGACCGGGTGCGTATCGCGGAGGGGTCGTTTTTTGACAGCGTTCCGGCCGGTGGTGACGCCTACATCCTCAAGAACATCATCCACGACTGGCCCGACGAAAAGGCGGTGCAAATCCTGCGTAACGTTCGCACGGCAGCCGGCCCCCAATCCACGGTGTTGCTGATCGAATTGGTCATCCCCAACCACGACCGTGACTTCCCCGGAAAATGGGTGGATTTGGAGATGCTGCTGAATTTGGGGGCGCGCGAACGCACCGCCGCCGAATACCGAAACCTGCTCAGCCAAGCCGGATTCCAGATGACACGGGTGGTGCAAACCGCTTCACCCCTCAGCGTGGTCGAGGCCCGAGCGGTGTAACTACAACCACCTGATGCCGGCAAGTCGGGTTAGCCTTTAGCCCCCGCTCGTTCGGCTGCCTTAGCCCTCGGCGTTCTACGGCGTCAACTCGCTAAACCTCGGCAGCGACACCATCGACCAAGTCGGCTGGAACCCATGGATTGATGCGTCGACCCCGAACCCTGCCGCCCACCCCCGGTGCGTTGCCACACGCGCTGCGGGTGGGCCACGCAGCGAAGTAGGTGATCGGCGAGGTTGAGAGCGCCGCGATGCCCAGTGACCGCTCGGGCTGGCTGCTGGAGTGGCCCGCCTAGAGGCTCAGCGGCTCCCTGGGGCTAGACGGTGCTGGCTTGCCGACAGCGGTGGCCAATTGTCGATAGTGGCCATCAGTGTGGTCGTGGTACCAGGTCCTTTCCCCTGGCGTCGGCAGACCGGCCTCTTGTAGTGCGGTCGACAGTGGGCGGTAGGAGGGTGTGAGCGGTATGCGGTCAACAATGTGGACGATGGCGGGACGCTGGTCCCGGGGGAGGCCGCCCAACGCGGTGGTCAGGCTAGCCGCGGTGAGGACGCCGCCTTTGCCAAGCGTCACGGCCGCGACCGCGACGTCGTGCGTGTCGGTCGCAACGGGATAGACCACGGCCAGGTCGATCACCATGATGTCGCCGAGGGCGTCGCAAATCGGCTGGCAGAAGACCGGTCCGCACACCGACTGGATCACGGTGTTCCTATTGTCGACGAACCAGTAGTCGCCGTCGCTGTCGCGGCGAAACAGGTGGTCCGTGGTGATCCAGGTGTCTCCCTCGACGAATACCCCGCGCATTGACACGCTTGCGGCATCGTGTCCGGAGCGCGGCTTTGCGAGCAGCACGCCCACCTCGTCGACCGCACAGGGGCGCACGAAACCGCGGTCATCCTCGATGAACCGGCCCGTCGCGGCGTCGTAGTCGCCGAGCCGAATCTCGGTGCTGCCCGGCAGCGGCCGACCCTTGGCCCCGATCTTCGTGCCGGCGACATTGGCCAGCACCGCGTCCCCCTCGGTGGATGCATAGAATTCCAGCACTCGGGCCGGGGCGAATCGGTCGGTGACCTTCTGCCACAGCCCGGTCGGCATTCCGGCTCCGATGAACAGGCGGATCGGATGATGGTCCTGAAGCTCGGGCGACGTCGCCTCCACAAGTTCGAGCAGCATGGCCCAGGTGTAGGACACCACCGTGACGCCGTAACGGTGGACCTCGTCGGCGAACCGGGTTGGGTCGACGCCCCGGGTCAAGGCGATGCGCGACCCGCCGGCGACCGCACCGCCGAGGCCGACCATCAGACCCGACGGATGGTGCAGCGGGGTCAGGCAATAGATCGTGTCACGGCGGCCGAGCGCGGCGGCAGTGGCCGTGCCGTAGGCCGACAGCGCCCACCGATGATTGGTGACCTCCCTGACCACTCGGCGCCCTCCCGTCGTGCTGAAGAACACGAAGGCGAGATCACTTGCCCGGCCCGGGTTCGGCCGATACCACTGCGGCAGCCGCTCGGCGGACAGGTCGAGGCGGTCCAGCTCGACGACCCGGTCCGACTCCGTCCGGCTGGGGTGCGCGGTGCGGCCGTGACCGAGGATGAGCACCCTGGCGCCGGTCGCGGCGGCCGCCGCCAGATGGTGTGGGTCCGTGACGATGTCGGCCACCTCGCACAGGTGGACGGCGGCGGCGAGGTCATCGTCCGGGGGTAGCAACACCGCCACCGCGCCGAGCCGCGACAGTGCCGCGATCGCGGCTACGGCGCTGGGGTTGGTGTCCATCAACACACCGATATGAGCTCCCTGACGGATACCGACGGCGATGAGGCCGCGCACCACATCGTCGATGCGGTGATCAACCGCCGCGTTGGTGTGGACCCGATCCTCGAAGAGGAAGCATTCCTCTTCGGGCGCTCTGTTCGCCTGTTCGGCCATCAACCCGCCCAGCGACACCCGGGTATGGGGCTGCAGCCGCCCGAGGCGGGCGAGCCGAGGCAGGGTACGCACGGCCTCCCCGGCGACCTCCCTGCCGCTGCGCGCCGCCCCCATCGCGGCGTCGGCCAACCCCAGGCTCACGCCGATGCCCAGCTCGGCCAACGCACCCGCCGAGTGACCGATACGCGACGACAGCCCGACATCGCCATCGATCCCGACGCTGGGGTCGGCCTCCATCGCATGCACGCCCTCCGGCCTGGGCCCTTGACCGTCTCGCCACAGCACCCAATTACCGACGGTGGGCCACGTGTGCTTGGCGGCGGTCGATCCGACAACGAGCCCGAAGTGACCTGCCCGCAATAGCACCTCGGATACCTCGGCGCGGGGGGCGGCCCGCCGGATTCCTCGCACGGATGCGGGTTGGCCGATGTCATCGATCTCGCCGACGAACGCAAGGACCGGACAGGTGATTTCCGCGAGCGTGATCAACGTGCCATCGATCACGGCGCCGCCGGCCATCATGCGGTTATGGACCACGAACTGCCGCAACAGTTCGGCGACCGCGGGACCCGACCATGCCACCCAGCCCTCCACCTCGAGGAAGCGGCGTTGCTGTTCCCTGGGCAGCAACGCCTCTCGGTCATGGAGTTGCCGTAGAAAGTCCCACCTCGCCCGGACCGTCTTGATCGGGTCCAGAAGTTGAAACCCGGTGCGGGCCATCCATCCGGACACCGAGAGACGGTTGAAGACGTGATCGGCGATCAGCTGGGCGCCGCGGCCCGCCAGGGCCGCGGGAATTCCGAACGGCAGACCGCTGAGCGAATCGACGGCGGCGCCGAATGTAATGACGCTGGCCAGGCCCTCGGAACGTCGGTAAGCCGCGGTTTGATAACAGAACATGCCGCCCTGCGAGTAGCCCGCTAAATGCACCTCGCGGCCGGTATGTGCGTGTACCGAGTCGATGACCCGGCTCAGCGCGACGACATGGTCGCTCAACGTGCGTTCGAGCCCACCGGTTTCCCGGTCCGGTGAGCCGAAGTCCACCACCCACGGGTCCACACCGAGGTCATGCAGGACTCCGACCGCGCCCTGGTCTCTGGTGACGTCGAACACGTTGGCCGACATCATCATCGGCGGTACCAGTACTACCGGCAGCCGCGACGGATCATTGGCGCCGTCGGGGAAGTAGCGTCGTAGCCGGTACATGTCGCACCGCTCCATGATCTGAAACGGCGACGGACGGGATGCGGTCTGAAGGCCACCGAACCGCAGCACCTCGACACCGGTCCGCGTAGTTGCGACGATCCGGTTCACGGGACCGGTGATCAAGTCGCTACCCCACGTCACCGGTACCACATGTCGCACCGACGCTCCCGCTGATCACACAGCTGCCGACGCCATGAATTCGACACTACGCGCAACGGAGGGTGCCGCGGCGGCAAGCCAACACCCGGAAAGCCTCGTCACTCAGACACACGCATCCTTCGCCGTTAACGGCGGAACCTGAGACGTGCGGCCGGTTGGCGTTGGCGATACTGGACGAATGCCGAGTACCGATTTTCACCCCGACCTCCGCAGATTCGCCCGCCTCGCCCCCCGGGGAATGATCGGTCCGCGGACGCTGCGGCTCATCCGGGCGTTGAGCGGCCTGCAACGCAGCAGGAGCCACGACGGCGTCGAGGTGCTCACCCTGAGCTCCGGTGTCGGTGTACGGCTGCACCGACCGATCGACGTCAGCCAACCCACACCCGCACTGCTGTGGATCCATGGCGGTGGTTATGTGATGGGGAACGCACAGCAGGACGACCGGCTGTGCCATCGCTTCTGTCGCGAGCTGGGTATAACCGTCGCGGCGGTGGACCATCGACTGGCGCCCGAGCATCCCTACCCCGCCCCGTTGGAGGACTGCTATTCGGCGCTGACCTGGCTGGCTAGTCTGCCCGCGGTTGACCCCGCACGGGTGGCGATCGGCGGGGTCAGCGGGGGCGGCGGGCTGGCGGCTGCGCTGGCGCTGCTGGCGCGGGACCGTGGCGAGGTCACGCCGGTGCTGCAGCTGCTGGCCTACCCCATGCTCGATGACCGCAGCGGGTCGAGACCAGACAATCGCAACTTTCGACTGTGGGGCCCGAAAAGCAATCGCTTCGGCTGGAAGGCCTATCTCGGTGATGCCGATCCGGAGGTTGCGGTTCCGGCGCGCCGCGACGATCTGAGCGGGCTGCCCGCCGCGTGGATCGGCGTCGGCACCAATGACCTGTTTCATGACGAGGACCTCGCCTATGCCGAGCGCCTCACCGCGGCCGGGGTGCCGTGCCATGTCGAGGTGGTCCAAGGGGCTTTCCACGGTTTCGATCAGGTGGTGCCGAAAGCGGCTGTGTCACAGTCGTTTTTCGCCAGCCAGTGCGCCAGCCTGCGCACTGCCCTTGCTCCGAAGGTCTGATCGGCGGCCATGAATACCGGCGCACCGTTCACGGTGAGCGACGAACAGGGGGCGCTGCGCAGCGCGGTCGCCGACTTGATGGCGCGACACTCCAGCGAAGCGCAGGTTCGGGCGATGATGGCCACCGACACGGGTTTCGACCCCAAGGTGTGGCACGAACTTGCGGCCATGGGTCTGACCGGACTGCTGATCGACGAGCAGTACGGCGGGGCCGGTGCGGGCCCGGTGGAAATGGGCATCACGATGGAAGAGATGGGCCGGGTGCTGCTGGTCAGCCCGTTCCTGTCGACAGCGGTGCTGGTGCCCAACGTACTGGCTGCAGCCGGCGACGCGGCCGAATGCGCCGCGGTGCTGCCTCGGATCGCAGCAGGTGAGCTGATCGCCAGTGTTGCCTTCGCTGAGGACGACTCGGCTCGGTTGCCGGCGACGATCGCCACGTCTGCGGGCGCCATCGGCGACGCCTGGCATGTCACCGGCTACAAGCATTTCGTGCTCGACGGGCAGTCTGCGGACCTGTTGTACGTGCTGGCTGCGACCGACGCGGGTCCCGCCGTGTTCGCGGTCGACGCCGGCGCTGCCGGCTTGGACGTGACACCGCTGACCACGGTGGACCTGACCCGGAAGCAGTGCCGCCTGCAATTCGTCGACACCCCAGCGCGTTTGATCGGACGACTGGGCGCCGGGG
Organism: uncultured Actinomycetota bacterium; assembly: GCA_963751315.1. Classification (GTDB taxonomy): domain Bacteria; phylum Actinomycetota; class Actinomycetes; order Mycobacteriales; family Mycobacteriaceae; genus Mycobacterium. The sequence goes on from CAVVUH010000010.1 coordinate 522,451, forward strand.
TCGAGGTGTTCACCGCGGCACTGGACCGTGCGGCTCCGGCATTGATCAGCGAGCAGGCCGGCGGCGCGCGGCGCGCGGTGGACATGGCCACCGAGTACGCCAAGACCCGCTACCAGTTCGGCCGAGCGATCGGCAGCTTTCAAGCGGTCAAGCACATGTGCGCCGACATGCTGCTGGAGGCCGAATCCGCGGTGTCAGCGGCACGCTTCGTCGCCGGCTCGTTCGCCGGGCAAGCACCCTCGCATCTCGCGGATCTTGCTCTGGCGCAGGCGTATTGCTCGGACGCGTTCGTCTTCGTCGCGGCGACCAACATTCAGGTGCACGGCGGTATCGGATTCACCTGGGAGCATCCTGCGCACCTGTATCTGCGTCGGGCGCGCAGCGACGCCCAGTTGCTGGGCAGCCCGTCATGGCACCGCGAGCGTTACCTGCGGCAGATCGGAGCCTGAGCCGTGCTTGATGACGAACTGCGCGACGAGGTCCGGAATTGGTTGGCGGCCAACTGGAATCCGGGCATCGACCGCGCCAGCTGGGCCCAGCTTGTCTTCGACGCAGGATGGGCCGTCCCCAGCTGGGAACCAGAGTGGTATGGCCGCGGTCTTTCCGACGCCCAATCACGCCTCGCTGCCGCAGAATTCGCTACCGCCGGTGCGCCAGGCTGCGGCCACGACCGCGCGAACCTCTTCGCCTGCACGCTGCACGACGCCGGAACTGACGAGCAGAAGCGGCGGCTGATCCCGCCGTCGATCCGCGGCGAGAGCAAGTGGTGCCTGCTCTACAGCGAGCCTGGCGCGGGATCGGACCTGGCCGGCCTGCGCACTCGGGCCGAGCGCGACGGTGACGAGTGGGTGATCAGCGGACAGAAGGTGTGGACGTCGTTCGCCAAAACCGCCGACTACGGCATGCTGGTGGCGCGGACCGACTGGGATGTGCCCAAACACCAGGGCATCAGCTTCTTTATGCTGCCGATGCGTCAGCCCGGCGTCGACATCCGGCCGATCCACCAGATCACCGGTGAGTCGGAGTTCAACGAAGTCTTCATCGAAGATGCCCGCGTTCCCGCCGAGAACTTGGTCGGCGAGGTCAACGCCGGATGGTCTGTGCTACAGACCGCGCTCGGCTACGAGCGCCGGTTCATGGGCGATCTGGCCCGCACCGCCAAGGACAACAAGCGGCCCCGGGCCGAGAAGACCAATCTTCTAGTCGATTTGGCGCGGGAAGGCGGTCGGCTGGATGACCCCTACATTCGTCAGCAGATTGCCCGGGTCGACGCGCTGGCCACGGTCAACCGCTGGAACACTCAACGGTCGAAGGCTGCGGCGGATCGCGGCGAGGCGGCCACACTGATGGCGCTCGGCAAGATCGCGATGTCGCGGATCCTGCACGAGACGGCCCGCGTCGAAACCGAAATCGTCGGCGCCGAAGCCATGCTGGCCGGACCGGAGAATCCCATCGGTGACGCGGTGACATTCCGGACGATGAACGCCTACTTCACCTCGATCGGCGGTGGGACCGATCAGATTCAACGCAACATCATCGGCGAGCGCATCCTCGGACTGCCGAAAGAACCTGAGCCGTATCGCAACACACCGTTCCGGGATCATCCGCACTGATTTGGCCCGCGGCGACGCGCCCGCGTCGATGCTTGAACTTCGTCGATGTTGCGGCCATCCTGGCAGTGTGGCCGGTCACGAAAAGCCGTCGCGGGGGATTCTTGACCCGGTGGCCCGTAAGCTGCGTCTGCCATTCGGGACGCCGGACTTCATCGACCGGATCATCCGCGGAGGGGTAAACCAAGCCGGTCGACGAACGCTGCAAATGCTGATCACCACTTGGGATGCCAGCGGCGGTGGTCCGTTCGCTGCCAGCGCGATGGCCACGGCGGGGCTGGCCAAAACGGTCGAGGTCGCGCAGGGGCTGTTCATCGGCCCAGTCTTCGACCCACTGCTCAAGGCGCTCGGTGCCGACCAGATCACGTTTCGCGCCGCGCTGTGTTCCTCGCAAGTGATCGGTGTGGGCATCATGCGCTACGTGGTGCGGGTCGAGCCGATCCAGTCGATGGATGTCGACACCCTGGTCGACGCGGTGGCACCCACGTTGCAGCGCTACCTCATCGGCGAAATAGCCTGATTCACTCAGCCGCGTAAGCGATTTGGCCGCCGACGACGGTCGCGGCGACCATCCCGGCGTCCAGTTCGGCCAGCGCCGTTTCGGGCGGTACGCTCAGCACGCAGAGGTCCCCGGGCTCTCCCGGTTGCAGAGTTCGCGCCCGGGTGGGTTGGTCGTGTAAACCAAAGAACATCGTCAAAGCCGTTCGCGCCGAGACGCGTTCGTCGTTACCCAGCACGGCTCCGCTGGGCGTGGTGCGGTGCACCGCCGCCCGCATGGCCGCCCAGGGGTCAGGCTGGCCGAACGGCATATCGGTGGACAAGGCGACCGGCACGTCGGCCCGAAGCAGCGACGCCACCCGCCAGAGTTGGTCGTGCTCGGCGGCGGGAACCTCGTCGAGGTACTGATCGCCGCGCTCGGCGACGAAGTTGGGCTGGGTTATCACGGTCACCGCGAGTTCGGCGAGGTCGGTCAGGCAGTCCGGCGGCGCCACGGCGGCGTGTTCGATGCGGTCGCGCGGGTGTGTGCCGGCTTGGCGCAGCGCGGCGATCGTCACCAGCAGCTGGGCCGCGGTCACGCAGTGGATGGCGACCGGCCCGCCGCGGCGGTGCCGGTCGCCGATCCACTCGGCGAGGTGGTCGAGGTTCAGGTCGTCGTCGTGCAGGATGCGCTTGCCGGGCGCCAGGCAGTACACCTGTTGACGCAGTTCGCCGCGCCGGTGCAGTTCGGCCAACCGCACCACGTCGCCCACATCGAGATCCGGCGTGGCATCCGTGATTCCGGTGACTCCGTAGCGGCTCAGCCGATCACTGAGGCCGGCCAGATTGGTTGCGCCGCGGGTCAGCGCAGCCGACCAGGAGTCGGCGCTGCGCAACCGCCCGTCGGGATGCCCGGCCAGACCGACCCGCACCAAACCCGCCGAGTTGAGGATCCACAGCACCCCGCTGCGGTGCTGTATGCGCAGCGGCACGGTCGGGACCATCGCGTCCAGCGCTGCCCGGTCCAGCGGTCCGGCAACCGAATCGTGGTAGCCGACGGCGCGGATCCAGCCGTCGTCGCCGGGCTCGGCGCTGGCCAGCACGGTCGCCAGCGCCACACGGTTGCGTACCTGCGGCGGCCCGACCGGAACCGAGGTTTCGACGGCCGCCGCGGAGTGCAGGTGCACGTGGTGATCGTGCAGCCCGGGCAACACGGTTCCGCCGGCGGCGTCGAACACGTCCTCGCCGCTCCGCGGCGCCAATGTCTCGGCCACATCGTCGATCTGTGCCCCCACCCGCAAGTCGACGATCGCACCGTCCAGTGTCGTTGCACGCTGAATCAGCATGGTGCACAGAGTCTCTCGGACACAATGTGGCGCACTGCGGCGTTGTCGGCGCCCAGCGGCGACGCCGCCGGGCCGGGTGGCGGTGGCCGGGGCCGGTCGACAGGCATAGCGGAAGTACGGGACGTCCGCGGCAGCGCGGCATATCTCGCCGCGACCTGCGCCATCGACACGTCGATCACCTCGCCGCCACCGCGGCGCACCGACTGCCCCACCGCTCGTGCCGCCTCAAGTCCGGTCAACGGGTCGGCGATCGCGTCGGCGCAGAACACCGGTCCGTGCCTGCCGGCGCCGACCAGGCCACCCGCCACCGCAGCGTCGTCGCCGAACGCCGAGCGGTACGGCTGATCGCAGTAACCCCTGATGCGCAACCAGATTCGTCCCGGCCGGCCGGGCACGTCTTCAGCGCTCAACTGGCGGCGCCGCAGTGCCGCGGGACGGGAGCCCTCGATAACGATGTCGGCGGCGGTGAGCAGCCGGCGCAGCGCGTCGGTGTCGTTATCGAAATCGACGGCGTAGGAAAGCTTTCCAAAATTCATCCAATCGAAGAAGGCAGGCTCGCCGCTACGGGTGCCGTCGGGGCGGCTCGGGCTTTCCACCTTGACGACGACGGCGCCCGCGCGAGCCAGTAACTGCGCGCACAACGGTCCCGCCCACAACGACGACACGTCGGCCACCAGCAATCCGTCCACCCGCCGCGGCCCGGCATCGCTGCGACACCGTTGCACCCTCGGCGGCTCCGCGCACACTTCCCCCAGTCCCGCTACGGCGATATCCAGCAGCTGGCCGCGGGCAACCACGGCTTCGGTCGAACGCGTTGCTGCCCAACCAGAAAGCGCCATCCACGGGTCGCCGGGAACCTTGTCGGCTTGCAGCAGCGCCGGCAGTGTCGCGATGTCATCCGGGCGCGGCAGCGCGATTGCACACCAACCGTCCGCGGTGGCCAGCAGTCGGGTAGCGCCGCCCGCCGAGACGCGGCCCCGACGGGTCAGGCCGAGGATCGCCGCACGGCCGGCCAGCATGGTGGCGGCTTCCACCTCGACACCTAACAACCGGGCGATATCGGCGGCCATCCGTCGGGCTTCAGCGAGCACTGCGGCGCGTGAGAAGTCCGGCTGTCCATCCGACTCACCGGTCAAATAGGCCAGTCCGGTGTCCGCCCAGTCCAACGCCGCGTCCACGCTCACCATTGTGCGCGCCGCCGGTCAGCGGCTTAGAACTGCAGTGCGGTAAAACGCCAGTCCAGCACCTGCCGCGGGGGATCATCGTGCGTGTCGCTGACGGCGTACACCAACGATCGCAGTCCCAGCACCCCGCCGTTGTCAGTGGGTTCGGCGGAGTCGATGTGCAACTCGCTGTAGAGGGTGTCACCCTCGTACACCGGAGCGGTGTGGTCGCAGGACCGCCAACCGAGCACCGTCGCCAAGTTGGGCAATAGCCGACTGGCTTGGGCCAGCGCCAGCCCGATGGTGTGTCCGCCGTAGACCAACCGACGTCCGCCGATTCGTGAATCGTGGTGAACGGCAGCAATATTCAGGGTCAAGCGGGCCAGTTCTGGTGCACTGCTGACCACATCGGCACTGCTCCGCAACTCCGTGCCCGCCAGATCGGTGTCGAAATGCGGTCCGGGGATGCGCTCACGGAACAGGTGGCCGTCCCACTCGTCGACAGCCGACGGCGGCGGGGCCAGATCGGCACCGACTTTCGATAGGTCGTCGGCGTGATCCGCGTCGTTCGGGCCCGCACCCGGACTCAGCGGCAGCATCGCGCAGCGGTAGAAGTCGAGGATCAGCCGGTCGGCCTGGTCGATGGTGGTCATCCGCAACGCCACCAACCCGGTGGGTGCCCTGTCCGGCTTGACCGAGTTCTTCTTCAGGCCCACCACCTCGGTGCGGGTGAACAGGGTGTCACCGATGACCGGGAATCGATAGAACACCAGCCCGCGGTAGAACAGGTTGGCTTTGACGTGCTGGGTCACCAGCGTCGACTGACCGATCGCGACGTCGCAAACCAGGCCGGGATGGGCTAGCGGTGCGGTCGACCCGGTGACCGCCGCCGACAGCTCGGCGTCCAGCGGCAACCGCAACCGGTCACCGAGGATGCTCTGGTGCACGGTGGCCAGCCCCGAGGTCAGCGTCATCGAGGGCGCGCCGGCGAACACCTGGCCGGTGTGTAGCTCGTCGAAGTAGGGGGCGACGCTCATCGTTGCCGGGTTTCGGGGCATGCCAACATTGCCGTATGGATACGGGGCTGAACGACGACGAGGCGATGCTGGTCGAGACGGTGCGTCAGTTTGTCGACAAAGAGGTCAAGCCGACGGTCCGTGAGCGAGAGCATGCCAATGAGTATCCCGAAGCGTGGATTGAGCAGATGAAGCGCATCGGCATCTATGGGCTGGCCGTCCCCGAGGAGTTCGGCGGTACCCCGGTGTCGATGTCGTGTTATGTGCTGGTGACTCAGGAGTTGGCGCGCGGTTGGATGAGTCTGGCCGGCGCGATGGGTGGGCATACCGTAGTGGCCAAGCTGCTGGCCCTGTTCGGCACCGAGGAGCAGAAGCGGCAGTACTTGCCGCCGATGGCCAGCGGCGAGCTGCGGGCCACGATGGCGCTCACCGAGCCGGGCGGTGGCAGCGATCTGCAGAACATGTCCACCACGGCTGTGCCCGACGGCGCCGACCACCTGGTAATCAACGGGTCCAAAACCTGGATCAGCAATGCTCGGCGTTCGGGATTGATCGCACTGCTGTGCAAGACCGACCCGGCCGCCACGCCGCGCCACAAAGGCATTTCGGTGCTTTTGGTGGAGCACGGCCCGGGGCTCACAGTATCGCGGGATCTACCCAAGCTGGGCTACAAGGGGGTAGAGACCTGCGAGCTGTCGTTCGACGGCTACCGAGTGCCGGCATCGGCGATTCTCGGCGGCGAAGCGGGCAAGGGTTTTTCGCAGATGATGAAAGGCCTTGAGACCGGCCGTATTCAGGTCGCATCGCGTGCGCTCGGAGTCGCGACCGCGGCGCTGGAGGATGCGCTGGCCTACGCGCAGCAGCGCGAGAGTTTCGGCCAGCCGATCTGGAAGCATCAGGCCGTCGGGAATTACCTTGCCGACATGGCGACCAAACTCACCGCCGCCCGTCAGCTCACCCGTTACGCCGCCGAGCGCTACGACAGTGGCGAGCGTTGCGACATGGAGGCCGGGATGGCCAAGCTGTTCGCATCCGAGGTGGCGATGGAGATCGCGCTCAACGCGGTACGCATCCACGGCGGCTACGGCTACTCCACCGAATACGACGTCGAGCGCTACTTCCGCGATGCCCCGCTGATGATCGTCGGCGAAGGCACCAACGAAATCCAACGGAACGTCATCGCCGGGCAGCTGGTGTCCCGGGGCGGCATCTAGGGCACGATCAGCCGTGCGGACAGACCAGCTCGAGCCGGTATTTGTGGCCGACCAGCGCACTTGGCAGAACAGCCCCGATCTCTAGCTCACCGATCACGTGATTCACTGCGGCGACGTAGTCGTCGTGGCGCAATTTGATCACCCGCATGCTTGAATCCCGAACGACGTTCTCCACGGCGGGATCGCCGCCGGCGCTGTCGATCTCGCGGGTGCCAGCCGTCACCTGATCCGTGATTTCCGACTGGGTTTGGATCAAGACGGCGCCGAGAAGTCGGAGCCTGCCAAGGATGAACTCCTGCCCGCCGGTTGCAGTAACGGCAGCGAGCCGCGAGGTGACGTCGGCGATGTCCGGCCACATCCCAACTTCCACTAGGTGATACGGATCGGCGGGCATGTCGCTGACGCCGACCGGACGGTCACACGGCAATGAATGCGTCTCCCATAGCCGTGCCAGCCCCGGCCCGGACACCGTCGGCGGGACTGGGAACACCGCGGTCGTGGGATGGCGCGTCGCCCCGTGACCGTATTGCGCCCAACCCCCGCAGCCGGTCACCAATGCCGCCGCCGCGGTTACGACGGAGGCCGCGGTGACGAGTCGTGCTAAGGGTTTAGCCACTCGCCGACGTCATGGGAGATGCCCGATGACGGCACGTATTTGACCTTCACCGGCGTGACGCCCTGTGGAAGCTTGAACACAACGCAGCCGGTTGAGGAGGCGCCCGCGGCGAGTAGGAACCACCCGTCCACGAAGTCCTTGCACTCGGTCACGGTGGCGAAATCCGCCCGGTAACTCTGGTTGTCCGATCCGCCCACTGAGACGTCGCTGTTGGTGTTACCCACGATGGACGATGTTCCGGTATTGGTGATTTTCAGCTTGGTTGCGATATAGGTTTTGCCAGCGTCGCCCCAGCCGTTCGGAACTGTCGCCGGGTTGATGACCTGCAGCAACGTCACCGTGATCTTTTGCCCGCCTATTCGCATGAGGTTGAGCGGGTCGCCCACGTGCGCAATAGGTTTCGACGCGGGCGACTGCCGCGTCGGCGGGGAAGTTGCGTGTTCGCTCGCTGTGGATCTCTCAGTCGAACAGGACGCAGCCAGCAGAGCGAACGCCGACAGTCTGACGACGGACCGTTTCATGTGGCCTACCTCGCAACCGAAAACCGCATGCAGCTCATAGAGTCCTCCACGAGCCCAGTCTGCCGCAAGCAGAACATACCGCACCGACCGAGACCGACAGGAATGGTTTACGTACCTCCGGCGTTCTGTATACGCTGCATAGCGATCCAAAGGTTCCGGCGGCCGCGGCAAACGGCGAGGGCGGAGGATTCGAGTGACCAGAGTGCTCAGACGACACTGGGTGCCGCTGGTTTTTGTCGTGGTGCTCGCTGTTTCGGGCATCCTCATCGCACGGCTGCACAAAGTATTCGCGTCTGCGGACCTCAACGCCAACGCCGGCGCGGGGGTCGAGATTGTGCAGTTCAACCCGAAGTCCATCGGCTATGAGGCCTTCGGCCCGCCCGGGACCACCGCCGATATCAACTACTGGGATGCCGAGGCGAACGTCCACCAGCTCAACGACGTACCGCTGCCCTGGTCGTACACCGTCGTCACCGTCCTGCCGGCGGTCGAGGCGACCATGATTGTGCAGGGCAACAGCGGCCAAATCGGCTGTCGGATCAAAATCGACAATGAGCTCCTCGACGAACGACGTGCCGTCGGCGGCAACGCCCAGACCTTCTGCCTGGTGAAATCCGGATGACGGAAGACACCAACGCACATAACGACGCGCACGGCAAGCGACCGTTCGTCGCGCACACGCTGCGTATTTTCGCGCTGCCGATCATCGTGTTCTGGGTGGCGCTCACGGTCATCGTGAACATCTTTGTCCCCCAATTGGAAGTGATTTCCGAGCAACACTCGGTACCACTGGCACCCGTTGATGCGCCGTCGATGAAAGCGATGTATCGCGTCGGTTCTAATTTCAAGGAATACAAATCCAACAGCACGGTGATGATGGTCCTGGAAGGCCAGCAACCGCTTGGCGATGCCGCGCACCATTATTACGACGCGATAGTAAAGAAACTACTCAACGATCACGAGCATATCGAGCACGTCCAGGATTTCTGGAGTGACCGATTGACTGCGGCGGGCGTCCAAAGTCCCGACTCAAAAGCGTCCTACGTCCTGCTGAATCTCGTCGGTAACCAGGGTGAGACGTTCGCCAACGAATCCGTGAATGCGGTCCGGAAGGCGATCGCCGATACACCGGCACCTCCCGGGGTGAAGGCGTATGTCGCCGGACCGGCGGCGCTCACCGCGGATCTGCGCGCAATTGGGGACGCGAGCCTGGTGAAGATCACCCTGTTTACAATCGGGGCGATCGCGATCATGTTGCTGATCGTCTACCGATCGCTCGTATCGATGCTGATACAGCTTTTCTTAACGCTGCTCGAATTGGCTTGCGCGCGCGGAGTGGTCGCGTTCCTTGGGTATATCAATATCATGGGGTTGACGACGTTCGCGGTCAATATCATGGTGATGCTGGCGATCGCATCAGGCACCGACTACGGGATATTCCTGATCGGCCGCTATCGAGAGGCGCACCTGGCCGGTCAGGATCCCGTAACCGCGTATTACACAACCGTTCGCAGTGTCACCCCCGTCATCCTGGGTTCGGGGCTGACCATTGCCGGAGCCTCGGCAACTCTCTACTTCACCCGGTTACCCTACTTCCACAGCATGGCGATACCCGTCGCCGTAGGCATGATCGTCGTTGTCGCTGCCGCGCTCACCTTGGGACCCGCTGTGGTTGTGGTGGCCAGCCGTTTCGGGCTGCTGGTACCGAAAAACTTGAAGCCAGGGACATTCTGGCGCCGGATCGGCACCGCTGTCGTGCGGTGGCCCGCGCCGATCATGGTGGGCAGCGGCGCGGTCATCCTGGTCGGTCTTGCCGCCCTGCCGGGCTTCAGGCCGGGTTACGACGACCGCCACTATTTGCCGAAAGCCACCCCGGTAAATGTCGGCTACGCGGCCGCGGAAAGGCATTTCACTGCCGCCAGGATGGCCCCTGATATCACGATGGTCGAGGCCACCCATGATATGCGAAATCCGGCGGACATGCTGGTTCTGGATCGGGTTGCGAAAAATATCATGCGAGTTGTCGGCATCGCGATGATACAGGACATTACCCGGCCGCTGGGGATTCCACTTCAGCACAGCTCGGTACCGTTTCAGCTCAGCGCGTCAAACCAGCTGATCATACAGAATATCAAATCTCTGAAAGACCGCGTTAAGGATATAAACGCTATATCGTTTCAGCTTGACAGGGATATTAGCCTGATAACGCAAATCTATACCCATCTGGAAGAAATCGACAAGACCACTCATGACCTCGCCGGCGTGACGCAGGACACCACGGCTGTTACCGATGAGATCCGAGATCACATTGCGGATTTTGATGATTTCTTTAGACCACTCCGGAGTTACTTCTACTGGGACAAACACTGCTTCGATATCCCCATGTGCTGGTCACTGCGATCGACATTCGAGGCGCTGGACGGAATAGACAAGCTCAGCGAAAAACTGCACTTGCTCTCCACCGACGTAAGCCGCTTGGATTTTCTCCTACCGCAAGTGACCGAGCTGCTGCCCGCGGTAATCGACACCCTGAATATCCTGCGGGGGCTCGTGGTAACGGTGCACAGCACGCTCGACGGATTCGTCAACCAATTGGAGGACCTGAGCGATACCCAAATCATGATGGGTCAAAGTTTTGACGACTCCAAGAACGACGATTTCTTCTACCTGCCGGCCGAGGCGTTCGACAATAAAGACTTCCAAACCGGGCTCAGGCTGTTCATGTCGCCGGACGGCAAGTCCGCCCGGTTCTTTGTCACCCAGCAGACGTACCCGGCCACGCTGGAGGGAATCAAGCGAGTCGAGCCCGAGCGAACGGCGGCGCAGGAGGCCCTCAAGCAGTCCTCCCTGTCCGGCGCGAAGGTGTATGTGGGCGGTATGGCCGCCCTCTACGAGGACATGCAAGACGGTGCCAAATACGACCTGATCATGGCGATCCTGGCATCGCTGACGCTGATCTTTTTGATCATGACCTTGATCACCCGAAGTTTTGTGGCCGCGGTGGTGATTGTCGGCACCGCGTCCAGCTCCATCGCGTCGTCCTTCGGGATTTCGGTGCTCATCTGGCAGGACGTGCTCGGCCAGCACATCTACTGGGTGACGCTTGTGCTGTCAGTCATCGTGCTGCTGGCGGTCGGGTCCGACTACAACCTGTTGCTAGTTTCCCGATTCGAAGAGGAAATCCACGTTGGACTCAAGACCGGGTATATCCGGGCGATGGGCGGCAGCGGAGCAGTGGTGACGTCCGCGGGCATTGTGTTCGGTTTCACCATGCTCGCGATGCTCGGCAGTGATCTGCGGGCGATCGGAATGTTCGGCACCACCGTCTGTATTGGGCTGCTGCTCGATACGTTTGTGGTGCGCGCGCTGTTCATGCCGTCGATCGCGACGCTGCTGGGTCGCTGGTTCTGGTGGCCGCAGGTTGTCAACCCCCGCGGCCCCAACAAGGTGCGCGGGATCGCGGCCCATGCGCCGTCCGAGGCCGAGGACACCGACAAGTTGCCGCTCGGGTCGCAGCCGCAGCAATAACCGGCCGCTTACTGACTTTTCGCGTCTACCAGCCCCCACGCCAAAGCCATGTCGGCGTCGATCGTCTGACCGCTGAGCACCAAATATGCTGTGCGCCAGCGGCCTATCCGCCGTGTCACACTGACGGTGCCACCCGCTCCGGGGATGAGTCCCAGACTCAGCTCGGGCAGCCCGAATACCGCGTCGGGCTGACAGAGCACGCGCCCGCAAAACGCCGCCATCTCCAATCCGCTGCCCAGCACCTGACCGTGAACTTCAGCGCGGCACGCCTGGCCGAGCCGGGCGGTCAGCGCGTCGAGCACCAGCGCCGGGCTGTAGCGGGTGCGGGCCAGATGTGCGCTGGCGGGGTCGCGCAGCGTGCCGAACTCATCGAGGTCGCCGCCGCTACAAAACGACGGCCCGTTGCCGGTCAGCACCACCAAGTCGACCGACGGATCGAGTTGCGCGACGGCTAACCCCTCCAGCAGCGCGGCGCGGGCATCGGTGGAAAACGCGTTGTGGCGTTGCGGCCGATTGAACGCGATCCGCAGCGTGTTGCCGTCGCGGTGGGCCTGCACCGGATCGGCGATGTCGGGCGGGCGCGCCGGGCCGCGCTCGGCCAGCCATCGGGCGAACTCCGGACCGCCCTGCAGGGTGGAGTAGGCCAGCGACTCGGTCACCACGCCGACCCGCGTCGGGCCAGTTGGATCGACCGAGCGCAGCACGTCGTCACAGACCGCGGCGGCCAGCGGCCACCGGTCTACCCGCGCGGCCAGTTCGGCAATTGCCGCGTCGATCGACGGGACGGTGATTGCCCGGCGATCGTCGGTGTCGTCCTCGGTGAGGGTGAATGTCGCGTGCTGCAGCCAGAATTCAGACGCATCGGTGAGCGGCCCGACGGCCACAACCGGGACGACGAATGGTGCAGCGTCGACGTCGGAGACCGGCTCCGACACGTCGAGGATGCGCAGCGTCACACCGAATACTTCTTCACCAGTTCGTTTTTGTACAACTTGCCGGTATCGGTGCGTGGCAGCTGCGCTTCGAATGAGATCGATCGCGGACACTTGTAGTGCGCCAAGCGGTCTCGCAGCCAGACCACCAGGTCGGCGGAAAACTCATCGGTGGCATCGGCCGGGTCGACGGTCTGCACCACCGCCTTGACGCTTTGACCCATCTCGTCGTCGGGAATGCCGAACACCGCCGCGTCCAGCACCTTCGGATGGGTGACCAGGAGGTTCTCGGCCTCCTGCGGGTAGATGTTGACGCCGCCGGAGATGATCATGTGGTGACGGCGGTCGGTGAGGTAGAGGTAGCCGTCGTCGTCGACGTAGCCGACGTCGCCGACAGTCGTCCAGCCGTGACTGTCGCGGGAGGCCGCCGTCTTCTCCGCGTCGTTGAGGTACTCAAAACAGAACCCGCCCTCGAAGTAGATCTCTCCCGCTCGGCCCGGCGGCAACTCCTTGCCGTCCTGGTCGAGGATGTGAATCTGACACATCATCGGCTTGCCCACCGAGCCGGGATGCGCCAACCACTCCTCGGCGCTGATCAACGTCGACCCGATCGCCTCGGAGGACGCGTAGTACTCGTCGACGATCGGCCCCCACCAGTCGATTATCTGCTTCTTGATCTCCACCGGGCACGGCGCGGCCGCGTGCATCACCCGCTCGAGGGTGGACACGTCGTACGAATTGCGAATGGAGTCAGGCAGTTTCAGCATCCGGGTAAACATCGCCGGCACAAATTGACCGTGTGTGACCCGGTGCCGCTGGATGGCCTCGAGACAGCCTTCGGGATCGAACTTCTCCAGGACGACGGTCGTGATGCCGCCGGCCTGAGCGCTCATCGACCACACGGACGGCGCAGTATGGTAGAGCGGCGCCGGGCTCAGATAGACCGCATCGGGGTGCATCCAGAATCCGACCAGCGCCGACATCATGCCGGGCGCGTCGGCTGGCGCGACGTGCGGCAACTCGCGCTTGATCCCCTTGGGCCGACCGGTGGTGCCCGACGAGTACTGCAGCAGATCGCCTTCGGATTCGTCGTCGATCGGCGTATCCGGTTGATCGGCAACGCATTCGGGGTAGCGCTGCCAGCCGTCGAGGTCAGCCTCTTCCTCATCCAAGGCAATCAGCAACGTTGCAGGCAGTCCGCCGGGGAGGTGCTCGGCGAGGTTTTCACAGGTCTTGCGCAGCGCAGCCGAGCCGATGATCGCCTTGGCCGCGCTGTTGTCGACGATGTAGGCGGCCTCCGGCGCGGTCAGGTGCGTGTTGATCGGCACGTAGTACAGGCCACTGCGCCGGGCCGCCCACATCACCGCGTGGATGTGCTCGTTGTTCTCCATCAGGATCGCGACGGCGTCGCCTTCGACCAGGCCCGCGCGACGAAAGTAGTGCGCCAGCCGGTTGGCGCGGGCTTCCAGTTCGTCGAAGGTGACGACCGCGCCGGACGGATGAAGGATGACAGCGGGCGTGTTGGCGCCCAGATGCTCGCGAATCTGCATGCGCAGACTGTACCGTCGCCAAACTTGACAGGTGTCAAGGGCCTGGGTTGACCGCCGCGGACCGTTGTTGCGCGGGCAGCTGTTCGGCTGGCTGATGCGGGTGTCCGCCATGCCGCTTGGCGCGTCCGGCGAACGGCGCCAACAGCGTTGGGACCAGCTGGCGTCGATTGACTATCAGCGCGACGGCAGCCACCACCGCATAGGCAGCACTGAGCAGTAGCCGGCCCTCGGTCGAGGTGATCGGGAATTGCACGATGAACATGCCGAGTAGCGCCCAGGCGGCCCGGCGGCGGAACCGCAGGCCGAGGATCAGCGCCACACCCATCAAGGTCTGCGTGGCGGTCAGTACCATCTCCTCGATCTGGCGGCCGTCCAGTTGGATCGACGCGCCTCCGCCGCCGATCACAAATGCCACCGGCAATGACCCCACGAGCAGGGTCCACTGGTTGACCTTCGACGAGATCAAGGTCGCGATCGCGATCGCGCCCTTGCCTCTCGCCGCGAAGATGGTGGCGATGATGAATTCCGGCGCCTCCGAAGACAACGGTGCCAGCCACTGCACCAGCAGGAAGCGATCGATGCCCAGCTGTGTGCCGGCGTCGATCAGGCCCTCGGCGAACGGTTTTGCACAGGTCACGATGACCGACGCGGCGAAAATGAACAGTACACACACCGCGATGCGGCGTGCTCGGTCGGGAAGTGCGCCCAACGCCGCCGCGGTGCCGACCAGCTCAGATTCCTCGACCTCGCCGCGGCTCAGCTTGTACAGGTAGTAGCCGAACCAGCCGAGCAATATCACCCCGAAGGCGATGTGGATCCGGCCGGTCGCGGGTACCAGGAAGGCGGCCACCCCGGCGAACATCAGGAAGCCGATCTCCACCCGGTTGCTGACGTCGAGATCCAGTTCGCCGACTCTGCGGCCGGTGGCCCTCCGTGCCACCAGCACGCTGACCAGAACGACGACAGGCCACCCGATACCCATCAGCAGCCGATTCGAGCCGGTCATGTTCGCCGCGGCGTATTGGGTGTACTCGGGCACATGGCCTGCGGTGTAGGCGTAATACAGGTCGACCGCGTACTCGGGAAGGACGGCGATGACCCCCAACACCGCAACCGCCAGACCACCCGAGACGTCGATCTGGGCAGCTTCTGCGGCCCACGCCAGCAGGAAGCTGGCCGCGACCACAGCAGCGCCGTAGGTGAGCAGGCCCAGGATCGGACTCGGGTGGATACCCACGACGCGCACCACCAGGGCCGGGAGGATGAAGACGGCGACGGTCCCCAGTGAGCGGAACAACGGCCGCGACAGCGCGACGGTAACGGGGCCGGGGGCCGCGGTCGTCATATGGACATCGCCTGCATCGTCGAAGCTGGAAGGGCCTACCTTCACCCCCGGGAAAAGATACCGGCCGAGGGGTAATCCAGCAACATAGCCCGGCTACCGATAAATCCGGCGTCGTGACTTGAATTTGCTGTTCAGCCTGGCCGTAAAGGAGAATTCGGGCAGCCGACACTTAGGATGTGGCTACCCTACTGCGGTAGCAGCCACGGGCGGAACTTCTGCCCGGTCGAGCAGACGCATAAGCTCCCGACGCGCCGTGCGCGCGGGAGCTTATGCGTCTGCTCGGGCTTACTGCGGTTAGTCGGCCTCAGCCAGGCGCTGCTTGAGTGCCTCGAACTCGTCCTTGACGCCGGTCGGCAGTTTCTCGCCGACGAATTCGAACCACTCCTCGATCAGTGGCAGTTCCTTGCGCCATTCGTTCGCGTCGACAACGAGCGCTTTCTCCACATCGGCGGCGTCGATGTCCAGCCCGTCCAAATCGAGATCGTCGGCGGAAGGCACGATGCCGATCGGGGTTTCCCGGCCGCTGCCCTGGTGCTCGATGCGGTCGACGATCCACTTCAGCACCCGGCTGTTCTCGCCGAAGCCCGGCCACAAGAACTTGCCACCCTCGCCGCGGCGGAACCAGTTGACGAAGAACACCTTCGGCAGTTTGGACTCGTCGGAGTTCTTGCCCAGGTCGATCCAGTGCTGGAAGTAGTCGGCGACGTGGTAGCCGAGGAACGGCAGCATGGCCATTGGGTCGCGGCGCACGGTGCCGACCTTGCCCTCGGCGGCCGCGGTCTGCTCGCTGCCCATGGTGGCGCCCATGAAGACGCCGTGCTGCCAGTCCCGCGCCTGGGTCACCAGCGGCACGGTGGTCTTGCGGCGGGCGCCGAACAGGATGCCGGAGATCGGCACGCCCTGCGGGTCGTCCCACTCGGGAGCCAGCGTGGGGCACTGCGACATCGGCGTGCAGTAGCGCGAATTCGGATGCGCCGCTTTGGTTTCCGTTTCGCGAAGCTCCCAGTCGTTGCCCTTCCAGTCGATCAGGTGATCCGGCTCGCCTTCCAGACCCTCCCACCACACGTCGTCGTCGTCAGTCAGCGCGACGTTGGTGAAGACCGTGTTGCCACCGGCGATGGTGCGCATCGCGTTCGGGTTGGACTTCCAATTGGTGCCGGGTGCAACCCCGAAGAAACCGAACTCCGGATTGACCGCGTAGAGCCGGCCGTCCTTTCCGAATCGCATCCAGGCGATGTCGTCGCCGAGCGTTTCGGCCCGCCAGCCGGGAATGGTCGGCTGCAGCATCGCGAGGTTGGTCTTGCCGCACGCCGACGGGAATGCCGCCGCGAAGTAGTACGCCTTGTTCTCGGGCGAAATCAGTTTGAGGATCAGCATGTGCTCGGCCAGCCAGCCCTCGTCGTGAGCCATGGCCGAAGCGATTCGCAGCGAATAACACTTCTTGCCCAGTAGGGCATTGCCGCCGTAACCCGAACCGTAACTCCAGATTTCGCGCGTCTCCGGGAAGTGGGTGATGTATTTGGTGTCGTTGCACGGCCACGGGACGTCTTTTTGCCCGTCCTCCAACGGGGCGCCGACGGAGTGCAATGCCTTGACGAAGAACCCGTCGTCACCGATCTTCTCCAATGCGGCCTTGCCCATGCGAGTCATGGTGCGCATCGAAACGACGACGTATTCCGAGTCGGTGATCTCCACGCCCAGCTTGGGGTCGTCGGCACCGAGCGGGCCCATGCAGAACGGCACCACCCACATGGTGCGGCCGCGCATGCAACCGCGGTACAGGTCGGTCATGGTCGAGCGCATCTCGCTCGGTGCCATCCAATTGTTGGTGGGACCGGCGTCGATCTGGCGCTCGGAACAAATGAAGGTCCGCGATTCGACGCGGGCCACGTCAGAGGGGTCCGACAGCGCCAGGTAGGAGTTGGGCTGCTTCTTCGGGTTCAGCGGCTTGAAGGTGCCCGCTTCCACCAGTTGCTCGCAAAGCCGTCGCCACTCCTCCTCGGAACCGTCAGCGAACACCACCCGATCCGGCTGGGTGAGCTCGGCGACCTCCTCCACCCAGGACAGCAGTCCCGGGTGGTTGCTCGGCGCGGTATCCAGACCGGGAACGGTCGCTGAAGTCATCGAAATCTCCTGCAGTCTCATACGTAGGCGGCTGCTCTATGGCTCAGAGCGGGCCATTTCGCCCGTGCGGCTTTGCGGTGGCCCTTTATACAGGTTATCGCGGGGAATGTCGCCAGGGCAGGTCGGGCGGGTATTGGATCACTCACAGGAACGATTCAGATCACGTTATCCGCGGTATTCGTCGACGGGGTTTCGTCAATTTCATCGGTGCCGGCATCGGTCTGGCTGTCGGGGTCATCGGTTTCACTGGTCTCCGCCCCAGCCAACTGCCCGGTTTCTCCCCGGGCCGTCCCCTCGCTACGCTGGGGTACCCCCCCGCGGGCCCCATCGTCGCCGGGCGCAGCCGGTTCGCCAAGCTCCGCCCGCACCGCCTCGAGCGCGGCCTGTAGCGTCGGCATCTCCCGGCCTCGCAGCGCCGCCGCCCGCGCCCCGACGACGGCGTGCTCGCGCAGCTCGGTATCGATCACGCCGACCTGTTGGTTGACCCGCGCGCTCTCGACCTCGTCTTGCTCGCCCAGCGCCGTGGTCAGCGACGACTCAGTTCCTAGCACCCGAGTCGCGACCAGCTGCTCGAGCGCGGACCGCAGCAGGCCGGTGGCCTCGCCGGCCCAACGGTCCAGCAATGCGCGATCGCGCAGTACGCCGCGAATGCCGACCACCCAGACGGTGAGCGCAAGGCCGATCGCCGCACATGCGACGGCCCCGGCCACGGTGAGTCCGGGAGCCAGGTCGGCCAACAACCGGCTGAGCGTCAACGCGACGCCCAACCCGAAACCGGCACCCACCAGCATCATCAACCGGGTCTCCAGTCGCCGCGACTTCAGCTGTGGAGGCGGTATCTCGATCGTCGGGAGTGCGGCGGGTGCGGGCGGGCCGGTCGGCAGCCCCAGGCCTTGTGCCATGTCGGCCAAATGCTCGCTGGTGCCGCTGTCCACCTCGCCGACCACCTCGTCGATGCGCCCGCGGGCGTACGCCTCGAACTCCGGCAGTTTGCGTCGGGTGAGACTTCCCAGATCCTCCTGCAGCTCTGAGCGCACCGAGGCGCAGCGGTTGCGGGCGTAGTAAGACAGCTGGACGCGAGCCTGCTGGGTTTGGCTGCGCAGCGCGATCGTGCGCTCGGACCTCGACAGCCGTCGCTGCCGCAAAATACCGCTGCGCTGCTCACGTAATGCCTCGACCCGCGCCCGCCGACCCGCGCCGTCGGCGTCACGATCGTAGCGGTCGGCGACGTTCTGCAACCGGGATTCCCACGCGCGCAACCTGTTTCGTCGCGGAAGATCGGTGTCGGCGAGTTGTTCGCGTACCGCGACGACGAGGTCGTCGACGCGTGGTTCACCGCGCTCGGGCAGGGCAGCCACGCCGACCCAGGGCACGTCACGGTAGCGCGGCGCGTGCGCCGACAGCGCGTCGCGGTCGGCGGCCAGCACATCGCGCCAGGCGCGATGCACGTCGATCTTCGACACCACACCGATCACCGCGTCGGTATCGGTGGTCGCGGCGTCGAGCAGCGTGCAGTCGGATTCGGTCAACGCGGCCGCCGCCGAGACGACGAAGACCACCGCCGTCGGCGCTTCGCCGGCCGCCAGCTCGGCCGGCTCGATGAACGTGTGCTCGGGCAACTGTTCGCACAGTGCCGTGACCACGCCACTGACCCCGGCCAGCCACGGCCCGGTCACCAGGACCACGTCGCGGCGCTGCGTGGTCGGCGCACCCAGCCGCGGCCCGATCGCCGCCACCATTGCATCGACTGCGTCTGCTGCGCCTTCTGCGGCGATTGCGCCGCTGCCTGCCTGCTCGGTCACGCTGAACTCCCGACTTTTGACCATAGCCGCAGCGAGCCCCTGACGATGTCCGCGCCACAGGCGCGGTGCAGGCCCGCCACGGGCCCACGGCTGTAGCGTTGCCACCCCATGGCGCGGCGCAGATGTGCCGCGCCGCTATCGCAGCGATCGACCTGCATGCCGGCCGCCTCGACGACGTCTACGGCCGCCGTCATCCGGGCGATCACGGTGTCGTCGCAAGACAGGAATTCGCCGACGCGCAGGTCGGTGACGGCCAGCGTCTCCAACTCGGCGACGGCGTCCAACACGCGGCGATAGTGCACCTGTGCGCCTATCGACCCGATCGTGTCGACGACATCGTCAATGCAGCTCAGGCCGCGCAACACGGCGCGGGTCTGGTCACCCGTCGCGCCATCCCGGATCGCTTCCAGGGCCTGCTCGACGCCGAACACGTCGAGGGTGTCGAGCAGCCGCCGCCGCAGTTCGACGGCCACCGGGTGCCCGCCGGTGAGAAAGCTGTCCGGCGAGCTCAGGTCGGTGGGCCGAGAGGCCAGCACCTGCAGCGCGGCCCATAGTGCGTCGTCCAGCACGTCGTCGAGCGCGGCAACCGCGAGCACGCCAACCACCGGCTGGATCGGCAGACCGGTGCGGGCGGAAAGCCGTGCGCAGCGGGTTCTCGCCGCGCTGGTCGGCCCGTGGCGGTGCAGGCCCGGTTGGCCGGTTGCGATCAGATCCGCCTTGTTGAGCACCGCCACGACCGGCCGGTTGGCCGCCGCGATCGCGTCACGATCCTCGGGTTTGACCACTTCGGCGACGACGTAGACGTCCACGTCGACTTCCGGCGACGTGGAAATGGTGAACGTCCCGCGCAGGTCGGCAGCGCGCGCCAGCGCGCGCGCGACAGTGCTGCGGCCTACGCCCCGACGTCCGGACACCGCCACCCGAAGCGGCGCGGCGAGCCGATTGGCGATCGCGGCACAGCGCGAGTCAGCCACCTCGGTGGCAAATCGCTCCAGCTCATCGACGAAAATCTGACGCCCCTGTCCGATCATGTGTGTCGCCTATCAGGTCCATCCCGGCAAAATGCCAGTACTACTGTGACATCGCCCCATTGTCACCGAGCCCTTCTGGTCCCCTTGGCACCTACCGGGCTTGCCGGCGAGCCGGGTCTGTCGCTGGAATGGTGACATCTGAGTCGCCGCGATGCGAGCCACCCGCTACCAGCCGAAAGCAACTGTTGGGTATCAATCTGGTCCGCGGGCGGCAACATCGTCGATTCATGGGTAACGATGAACGGATGCGTGCGCAGCCCTCGGTGGACGCGGTCACACCGCCGCCACCGCCAGACGCCCTGCCTGCGGCGCGCACTGCCGGCCGGTATCGCCGGACCACCAGCTTCCGGTCGCGGCGGTCGGCGTTGTCGCCCGCCCAGCAGCGAACCTGGGAGCGGTTGTGGCCCGAACTGGGCACCATAGCGACGCCGCAACACAGCCCCGACGCGCCGGACGAGCCACTGGATACCCGCGCCTGGTTTGGCCGCGATGCTCCGCTCGTACTCGAAATCGGCTGCGGCACAGGGACTTCTACGCTGGCGATGGCGCAAGAAGAGCCAGAAGTCGACGTGATCGCCGTCGAGGTCTATCGGCGCGGGCTGGCGCAACTGCTCAGCGCTGTCGATCGAGAGAGCGTCACCAATATCCGGTTGATCCGCGGGGATGCCGTCGACGTGCTGGAATCTCTGATCGCGCCGGGCTCGCTGAGCGGCGTCCGGGTGTTCTTTCCCGATCCATGGCCCAAGGCCCGGCATCACAAGCGCCGGCTGCTCCAGCCCGCCACGGTGGCCCTGATCGCTGACCGGCTCCGTCTCGGGGGTGTGCTGCATGTCGCCACCGACCATCCCGGCTACGCCGAGCAGATCGCCGAGGTTGGCGATGCCGAACCTCGCCTCAACCGGGTGGATCCGCTCGGCGAACTGGCGATCTCGGTCATCCGGCCGACGACTAAATACGAGAACAAGGCGCAGGATGCCGGCAGCGCCGTCACCGAACTGGTGTGGGAGAGCCGCTCCGAAAGAAACCGACCATGAGCCTGACCAAAGAAACGACCGCCGAACCGACCCCACCCGTTAACGCACCGGTGGCACTTTCCGGTGACGCCGTGCCCGATGCCGGACCAGCAGTTGAGCGGGTGCTGCTGGTGTGGGACGCGCCGAACCTGGACATGGGCCTGGGATCCATCCTGGGCCGTCGGCCCACCGCACTGGAACGCCCGCGCTTCGACGCCCTTGGCCGCTGGTTGCTGGCCCGCACCGCCGAGGTCGGAGCCGATCGACAAGATGTTTCAGCCGAACCCGAGGCCACCGTGTTCACCAACATCGCGGCGGGCAGCGCCGAAGTGGTCCGGCCGTGGGTGGATGCGTTGCGTAATGTGGGATTCGCTGTTTTCGCGAAGCCGAAACTCGACGAAAACAGCGATGTCGACAGCGACATGCTGGACCACATCGCGCAGCGCAGCGCCGACGGTCTGGCGGCGCTGGTGGTGGCGTCCGCTGATGGCCAGGCCTTCCGCCAGCCACTTGAGGAAATCGCCCGCAGCGGGGTACCCGTTCAGGTGCTTGGATTTCGCGAACACGCCAGTTGGGCGCTAGCGTCGGATACCTTGGAGTTTGTTGATCTGGAGGACATCGCGGGTGTTTTCCGGGAGCCGCTGCCGCGAATCGGCCTCGATTCGCTGCCTGAGAAGGGGGCGTGGCTGCAACCATTCCGGCCGCTGTCTTCGTTGCTGACCTCGCGTGTCTGACAACTCAAAACCAATGCGCGGGTCGCCGCAGATCCAGTAAGGAGCTTACGTGTTCGCCTGGTGGGGTCGAACTGTGTACCGCTACCGGTACGTCGTCATCGGCGTCATGGTGGCGCTGTGCCTCGGCGCAGGCATCTTCGGGGTCAGCCTCGGCAAGCACGTCACGCAGAGTGGTTTCTTCGACGACACCAGTCAGTCGGTCAAGGCCTCGATACTGGGCGACGACACCTACGGCCGCGACCGGACCAGCCACATCGTGGCGACCTTCACGGCTCCGCAGGACAAGACGGTCGATGACCCGGCCTGGTCGAAGCAGATCAAGGACCAGCTCAATAGATTCAAAGCCGACCACCCCGACCAGGTGCTCGGCTGGGTCGGCTACCTGGCAGCACCGGATTCCACCGACCCAGTGGTCAAAGGCATGGCGACCGAGGACAAGAAGCACACCTTCGTGTCCATCCCGCTCAAGGGCGACAGCGACGACTCGATTCTCAATAACTACAAGGCGGTCGCGCCCGACTTGCAAAAGCTCGACGGCGGCAAGGTCGGAGTCGCCGGCCTCGAGCCGGTGGCCAACGGCTTGACCGGCACTATCGAAACCGACCAACGACGCATGGAAGTTTTGGCGCTGCCGCTGGTGGCGGTGGTGTTGTTCCTGGTTTTCGGCGGGGTCGTTGCCGCCTGCTTGCCGGTGATGGTCGGCGGTCTGGCGATCGCCGGCGCGCTGGGCATCATGCGATTCATCGCGATGTTTAGTCCGGTCAACTTCTTCGCCCAACCCGTGGTGACCATGATCGGCCTCGGTATCGCCGTCGACTACGGCCTGTTCGTGGTGAGCCGGTTCCGGGAGGAGATCGCCGAGGGCTACAACAGCGAGGTCGCGGTTCGCCGCACGATGATGACGGCCGGGCGCACTGTGACGTTCTCGGCGGTGCTCATCGCGGTATCAGGTGCCAGCATGTTGGTGTTCCCGCAGGGCTTCCTGAAGTCGCTGACTTACGCCGTCATCGCGGCGGTCATGCTGTCGGCGATCTTGTCGATCACCATCCTGCCGGCCGTGCTCGGTATCTTGGGCCACCGCGTCGACGCGCTGGGCGTGCGAGACCTGTTGCGAGTGCCCTTCTTGGCGAACTGGAAGGTGTCGCGGGCATACCTGAACTGGTTGGCGAACCTGCTGCAAAAGACCAAGACCCGCGAAGAGGTCGAGCAGGAGTTCTGGGGCAAGCTGGTTAACACGGTGATGAAGCGCCCGCTGGTGTTCGCCATTCCGATCGTGGTGGCGATGATCCTGCTGATCATCCCGCTGGGCAACCTGAAGCTCGGCGGCTTCAGCGAGAAGTACCTGCCACCGAGCAACCCGGTCCGGGTGGCACAGGAGAAATTCGACAAGCTGTTCCCGGGCTATCGCACCCAGCAGCTCACCCTGGTGATCCAAAGCAACAACGGCAGCAAGGTCACCGATCAGCAGGTCGCCGCAATCCGCAACGATGTCGGCTCTGTCACCGGGTTCACCGATAAGAACTGGCAGGAACGACCCTGCCCGACGGTCGCGGACAACCCCTGCGTGGCGGGGCCCAATAGCACCACGCACCCCAAGGACGACGCGGTGCGGGTGATCCAGAACGGGCTGGAGAACGCGAACGATTCGACCAAGAAGATCAACGAATTGCGGGCTATTTCCGCGCCGAAGGGGCTGACGGTTCTGGTCGGCGGCACACCCGCGCTTGAGCAGGACGCCATCCACGGCATTTTCAGCAAGCTGCCGTTGATGTTGGTCATTTTGTTGACCACCACCACGCTGTTGATGTTCCTGGCGTTCGGATCGCTGGTGCTGCCGATCAAAGCCACTGTGATGAGCGCGTTGACGCTCGGGTCGACGATGGGCATCTTGACGTGGATCTTCGTTGACGGCCACTTCGCCAAGTTGCTGAATTTCACGCCGACGCCGCTGACCGCGCCGGTGATCGGTCTGATCATCGCGGTCGTCTTCGGGCTATCGACCGACTACGAAGTATTTCTGGTGTCCCGGATGGTTGAGGCACGCGCACGCGGCATGTCCACCGCGGAGGCCATCCGGATCGGCACAGCGGCCACCGGTCGCATCATCACCGCCGCGGCGACCGTCCTGGCCGTGGTCGCCGGCTCGTTCATCTTCTCCGACTTGGTGATGATGAAGTACCTGGCGTTTGGGCTGATGGCAGCACTTCTGTTGGACGCCACCGTCATCCGGATGTTCCTGGTGCCGTCGGTGATGAAGCTGCTTGGCGACGACTGTTGGTGGGCGCCACTGTGGATGAAGCGGCTGCAGAACCGCATCGGGCTGGGCGAGATTCACCTGCCCGACGAGCGCAAGAATCCCGTCCCCCGCCGGGCCGAGCGACCGGCGGTCGCCGCATCCCCCGCCGTCGCTGCAAAACCCCGTCCACCGCACGACCCCACCCACCCCGGCGCGGAGGCCCCGCCGCGGTCCGGCAGACCGGCTGGGCCGGCGCCTCGACCGGACTCCCGGCCACCGGCTCAGGACACGCCCTCGGCTGCCGGCACCACGAAAATGCGCGCCCCGGGACGCGCTGAGCCCCAAGAGCCGCCGACGACTCGCTTTTCCGCCCAACCGAGCCCTGGAAGCGCTCCCGCCCCCGGACACGAGCGCCCACCCCAACCGCCCGCAGCGCCGCCGGGGCCGCAGCCACCCCGCGGTGAAGATCGCGAAATCGAGTCCTGGCTCAGCGATCTGCGCGGGTCGAAGCACAACGACCGCCCCGGCGATCCTCGCGGCACAGCCACCCCTCCGCCGCCGTCGAAGCCATCCGCCGATCCGACCCGGGCCATTCAGGTGCCGAGCGACCGCTCCTCGGGGCAGCAGCCGCCCGCAGAGGATGCCACTACCGCCATCCCGACCGGTCCGCGGGACGAGAAGGATCCCGACGTCGCGACCCAGGAACTGAACTCCAGCGCAAACAACGCCGACAGCCCCGACCGTCCGCGTCAGCGCCGCGGCGGCGGGCTCAGCGCGCAGGATCTGCTGCGCCGCGAGGGCCGGATCTAGCAGGGCAATCGGATCTAGCTTTGCGACGATGCAGCCGGAACGGCTGAGGAGGAGCAGGGCAATCGGATCTAGTCCGCGGTTCCGCTTTCGGGCTCCAGTTCATCCGGCTCGGCCTGCATGATGACCGCATCGTCGTCGGTCTTTTTGGCGGCGGCGGACGGATCCTCGGCCAGCAGCACCTGGAACGCGTTGTTGAAGAAAGCGACCGTCGGGACCGCGAGCAGCGCGCCGACGACTCCGGCGAGCACACCGCCCGTCGAGATCGCCACCACCACCGCCAACGGATGGATCGACACCGCGCGACCCATCACCAGCGGCTGCAGGATGTGCGCTTCGAGCTGGTTGACGCCGATGAGCACGCCAAGCGTGATGAGCGCGTAGACGACTCCTTTCGTAAGCAGTGCCACCACCACCGCGAGAAAGCCGCTGATGACGGCACCGACCAGCGGGATGAACGCACCGAGGAACACCAACGAGGCCAACGGCAGAGCCAGTGGCACACTCATGATCACCAGACCGGTGCCGACTCCCACCGCGTCGACCAACGCCACCAGGAACGTGGCCCGCACGTAGCCGACCAGCGACCCGTATCCCGCGTTGCCCGCGGCGCGCACCCGGTCCCGGACGTCGGTAGGGAAGATCTTCGTGACGTACTGCCAGATATTGCGCCCGCCGTAGAGGAAGAAGATCAGCGTGAAAAACATCAGCAGTGCCGCAGTGAGGATCTCGGTGACGGTGGCCGCAGTCGACAGCGCGCCGCTGGTTAACTTCGCCTGATTGTTCTGCAGCGCCTGGATGGCCGCGTTCCCGGCGTTCTCGATCTGTTGGCGGCTCAGATGTAGCGGCCCCTCGATCAGCCAGTTGCGGGTTTTATCGATGCTGCGGGTGACCTGGTTGACCAGATCCGGCAAACCGATGACGAATTGGCTGATGACGAACGTCATGATGCCGCCCAGAATCGCGAAGCCAGCCAATAACACCAGGGCGACCGCGCCACCGCGGGGCGCGCCCCGCCGGTCCAGCCAATCCACCGGATGGATCAGCAGTGCGCTCAGCATCAACGCCAGTAGCAGCGGGACGACGATGATTTCCAGCCGCGCGATAACCCATAACAGCGCGACCAGAGCCACCAGGATGACCAATAGCCGCCAGGCCCAGGCAGCGGTTTTCCGAACGAGAGGTTCGACGGAATCCCCATAATCCGCGTCGGCCTTCGACGGCATATGGTCAAGCCTAACCGCCGGCGGGTAGCACACCGTCCGCAAAAACAGTACGGACACCTGCGCCGCGCACCGATCTTGGTGCGACCTGCGCGGCTACGCTAATTCACGTGTCGCACGACGCACCGGCCACGAACGTCAGCGGTCAGCACGAAGAACCTGCCCGCGGCAAGTACTGGTGGGTGCGCTGGGCCATTCTGGGCGTCGTCGCGATCGTGCTGGCGGTCGAGGTGGCACTGGTGCGGGACCAGGTGGCCAAGGCCGCCAAGAGCCTCTACTCAGCGAATTGGTGGTGGCTGCTGGCCTCGGCCCTGGCGGCCGTCGTATTGATGCACAGCTTCGCTGAGGTTCAGCGGACCCTGCTGGCATCGGCCGGCTTGCACGTCAAGAAATTGCGGTCGGAAGCCGCCTATTACGCGGCCAACTCGTTGAGCACCACGCTGCCCGGCGGTCCGGTGTTAGCAGCAACGTTTCTGCTTCGGCAGCAACGGATTTGGGGCGCGTCGACCTTGGTGGCGTCATGGCAGCTGGTGATGTCGGGCGTGCTGCAAGCGGTTGGGCTGGCACTGCTGGGTCTGGGCGGCGCGTTCTTCCTCGGCGCGACGAACAACCCCCTCTCGTTGCTGTTCACCCTCGGCGGCTTCGTCGCGTTGTTGCTGCTGGCCCAGGCGGTGGCGTCGCGGCCGGAGCTGATCGACGGGATCGGGTGCCGAGTGTTGTCGTGGGTCAACTCGGTTCGGGGTAAACCGTCCGACGCCGGCCTGGCGAAGTGGCGCCAGATGCTCTCGCAGCTGGAATCGGTCAGCCTGAGCCGCCGGGACCTCGCGGTAGCCTTCAGCTGGTCACTGGTCAACCGGTTCGCTGACGTTGCCTGCCTGGGCTTCGCCGCATACGCGGCCGGCTATCACGCGTCGATTGGCGGGTTGACGGTGGCCTGTGCGGCCGCCCGCGCGGTCGGCACGATACCGCTGATGCCCGGCGGTCTGTTGGTCGTGGAGGCGGTGTTGGTGCCCGGTTTGGTGTCCAGCGGATTGCCGTTGTCCGGCGCGATTTCGGCGATGTTGATCTACCGTCTGATCAGCTGGTTATTCCTCGCCGCCGTCGGCTGGGTGGTGTTCTTCTTCATGTTCCGCACCGAGAACGACGCCGATCCTGACGCCTTCGAAACTGGCCCAGAAACGGGCATGGACACCGCCGAAGAGACCGATACCGCGGCAGGCCTGGCCGGCAACCCGGCTTCGACACACCTCAAAAACGGCAACGGGGCGATGCCCGTCGACCCGGCCGACGCCGCGCTCCAGGGTCCGGTGCCACCGGATCCGGCCGCCAAGACGGGCGAGACTTCAGCGACACGCAGGCGCCGGGGGGCTGCGCAGAACTAGCCGGGCGACTACTTGATGGCGCTGAGCCCCGGCATCACTGCGGGGCCAGGTGCGACCGGTGCCACGGCCGGAACCCCGCCTGGAGACACGGCGCCCTGGGCCCCGGAGATGGCCTGCGCCGCAGCATTCGGCAGCCCGCCGGGCAGCCCGCCCTGCGCGCCCTGCATGAAGCCGAGTACCTGAGGAAGGCTGATCGGTAACTTGCACTGGGTCGACAGGCCGGCGAGCGGCTGCGCGATCGTCTGCAGATCGCTGGCTGCCTTGGGGTTGGCAGTGAGATAGCCCTTCAGCGAGTCGACCGACTGCGGTCCCGCCGGCTGTTGCATGACGGTGGTCATCGCCTGGTTGGTCTCCGGATGCCCGTCCAGGTAGTCACCGGCGGACCGGGCGACGTTGCCGATCGTCCTCGCCATCTCACTGGCAGCACAGGGGTCAGACGCGCCGACCGCCGACGGCGCAGACAGCAGCACCGCCGCGGTGGCACCACCCATCGCGGTGGCGGTCAGCACGCCGAGCAGTCGTCGGCGCATTTTCGCAGTATCCCCAGTCAGGGAAGTCATAGATAGCTCCTTATGGCGTGCGATAGGGGCTTGCGAATCTGGGTGGACCTCGCAACCAGCTGCGGTCCGCGGTTAGTGAAACCGAATCGTGACCGCCCACCGGCCATCCTGCCATCGACTCCGTGGGCGCAGCCAATTCAGCCGACAAGAAACTGCTCACACTCGATCAGGTTCGACATCAGGCCCCCACAAATCCCGACAACGTTGCCGAGTTGTTGCAGCTCAGCGACCCGTAAGCGGCATATGCACACAGCTTGCTGGGGTAGGCTCAGCTGCACGCAACGCTAATGCGGGGAGACCAAAATCCAGCACTTCATGATGCGCCTAAGCAGCAACCTGCGCAGATTCCGCTGGCTGGTTTTCACAGGTTGGTTGCTCGCGCTGATACCCGCGATCTACCTGACCGTGACCCAGTCGGGTCACCTCACAGGTGGTGGCTTCGAGGTGGCCGGATCCCAGTCCCTACGCGTCCATGATCAACTCGAGGCGCATTACCCCGACCAGGGCACGTCACCGCTGGCGCTGGTGGCGGCACCGCGCGCCGACGCCAGCTACGAAGACATGAACGCGGCCGCGACATTTCTGCAGCAAGTCGCCGGCCAAGTCTCCGATGTGGCGGTGGTGAAAACTCCGACCCAGCCGGCACCGGAGCCTGACCGGCCGTACGTGGTGTCGTTGCGACTGGACTCCGCCACCAACAGCAGCGCCAGCGACGCCGCCAAGAAGTTGCGGGCAAAGGTCGGCGTCCAGGGCGAGCGGCCGGGACAAATGGCAAACGGCAGGGTCCGGCTCTACGTCATCGGCCAGGGTGCGCTGAGTACGGCCGCGGCGGCCAACACCAAACATGACATCGCCGCGGCGGAACGCTGGAACCTTCCAATCATCCTGATTGTGTTGCTGGCGGTGTTCGGTTCGCTTGCCGCCGCTGCGATTCCGCTGGCATTGGGCATCTGCACGGTCGCAATCACCATGGGACTGGTCTATCTACTGTCGGCCTACACCATGATGTCGGTCTTCGTGACCTCGACGGTGTCGATGTTCGGTATCGCGCTGGCGGTCGACTATTCACTGTTCATTTTGATGCGCTTCCGCGAGGAACTGCGTGCCGGGCGTCAGCCGCAGGAGGCGGTCGACGCGGCGATGGCCACGTCCGGCCTCGCGGTGGTGCTGTCCGGGATGACCGTCGTGGCCTCGCTGACAGGTATTTACCTGATCGACACCCCAGCGCTGGCGTCCATGGCCACCGGCGCAATCCTTGCGGTCGCGG
The DNA here is from genome assembly GCA_963751315.1 of uncultured Actinomycetota bacterium. Classification (GTDB taxonomy): domain Bacteria; phylum Actinomycetota; class Actinomycetes; order Mycobacteriales; family Mycobacteriaceae; genus Mycobacterium. The sequence continues at coordinate 551,948 of CAVVUH010000010.1, forward strand.
TCGCGATGCTGACCTCGACGACCATGACACCGGCCGTGTTGGCGACGTTCAGCCGGGCCGCCGCCAAGAGATCCGCGGTGCTGCACTGGTCGCGGCGACCCGAGACGACGCAGTCGCGGTTCTGGAGTCGTTGGGTCGGCTGGGTAATGCGCCGGCCGTGGGTCTCGGCGTTGGCGGCATCGGCTGTTCTCATTGCCATGGCGGTGCCGGCCCTGTCGATGGTGCTGGGCAACAGCCTGCTCCGGCAATTCGACTCGTCACACGAGATCCGCGCCGGAGTGTCGGCGGCGGCGGAGGCGCTGGGTCCGGGCGCGCTGGGCCCGGTGCAGGTGCTGGTGACCTTCCCCGACGGCGAGGCGTCCTCGCCCACGCACACTCAGACACTGGCCGCTATCCGTCAGCAGATGGGGCAGGCGCCCGACATCGTCTCGGTGGCGGCGCCGGTGTTCGCCGACAACAACACCAGTGCCTTGTTGTCCGGGGTGCTGTCGGTCGATCCCGAGGACCTGGGCGCGCGCAGCAGCATCGCGTGGATGAGGGCCCACCTACCCGCGGCGGCGGCCGGCTCGGCGCAGGTGGACGTGGGCGGACCGACCGCGTTGATCAAAGACTTCGACGACCGGGTGTCTCAGACCGAGCTGCTGGTGTTGGTTTTCGTCGCTCTGATCGCCTTCGTCATGCTGCTGATCTCGATTCAGTCGGTGTTCTTGGCGTTCAAGGGCGTGCTGATGACGGTGTTGTCGGTGGCCGCGGCCTACGGCAGTTTGGTGATGGTCTTCCAGTGGGGCTGGCTGGAGAAGCTCGGGTTCCCGCCGATCAGCTCCATCGATTCCACCGTCCCGCCACTGGTGCTGGCCATGACGTTCGGCTTGTCGATGGACTACGAGATCTTCTTGCTGACCCGTATCCGGGAACGGTTCCTGCAAACCGGTCACACCCACGACGCCGTGGCGTACGGGGTGAGCACCAGTGCGCGCACCATCACCAGCGCTGCGCTGATCATGATCGCGGTGTTCATCGGTTTCGCGTTCGCCGGCATGCCGCTAGTGGCCGAAATCGGGGTGGCGTGCGCGGTCGCGATCGCGGTGGACGCCACAGTGGTGCGGCTGGTGATGGTGCCCGCCCTGATGGCGATGTTCAGCCAGTGGAACTGGTGGCTGCCGGCTTGGCTGGAGCGCATCCTGCCCTCGGTTGACTTCGAAAAGCCGCTGCCCACAGTCGATCTCGGCAATGTCCTGATGATCCCCGATGACATTTCGGCGCCGGTGGTGCCCAGCGCTGACCTACGGATCGTGCTGAAATCCGCAGCCAGACTCAAGCACCTGGTCCCGGACGCGATCACCGTGGCCGACCCGCTGGCCTTCACCGGATGTGGGCGCAACGACGAACTGCGGGGGCACGTGAACGGCGATGACGATGCCGCCAGTGCCACTACCCACCGGTTGGCGTTGGCCGGGACGGCGGCCCCGACCAACGGTCATTCAACGAGCAAGAAGTTCGCCGGCGGCTTGTCGCACCGCAATGGCGCCAGCCGCGCCGCACCGCGCGCGGTCCGGCCCGTACATCCGGTCACACTGTGGCGCGGCCGGCTGTCGGTCGCCCTGGACGCGCTGGAAACCGAGGCCGAGACCGACCACCCGAGGTTCGAGCGGCGCAGTCCGGTGGAAACCACCCACGTCCAGCTGCCCACCGGTGACCGGCTGCAAATCCCGACCGGCGCGGAGACGCTGCGGCTCAAGGGCTACCTGATCATGTCGCGCAACAGCAGCCGGGACTACACCGAATTTGCTGAGCTGGTCGACACGATGGAAGCCGAGACAGCCGCATTCGTACTGGCCGGGATGGACAGGTATTACTGTAGTCAATCACCCAGGCGGCAATGGATCGCTACCCAGTTGGTGCGACGGCTCGCGGATCCACATCCGACGGATCTCGACGACGAAAGTTGGCCCGGTCCGGATGCGAAGGCAGACTGGGAGGAGGTCAGGCAGCGCTGCCTGTCGGTGGCAGTGGCGATGCTGGAGGAGGCGAGGTGACGTTGGCAGCCGACCGACGCCACGGACCGGCGCCGTATCGACCCCCCGTCAGCCCTCGCAATGTCGAGCGGCCCGTGGAGTTCTGGCCGACGTCGGCCATCCGCTCAGCGCTGGAAGGTGGCGACATCGCCACCTGGAAGCAGATCGCGGTCGCGATCAAACGCGACCCGTACGGGCGCACGGCCCGTCAAGTCGAAGAAGTTCTGGAGACCTCGCGACCCTACGGCATTTCCAAGGCCCTGGCGGAGGTGCTGGACCGCGCCCGCGAACACCTGGAGGCCAACGAGCGCACCGAAGTGGCCCGCCACGTGCGGTTGCTGATCGAACGGTCGGGACTGAAGATGCCGGAATTCGCGTCCCGGATCGGGGTGCCCGTCGACGAGCTGGGCGCCTACCTGGATGCCACGACCAGCCCGTCGGCGTCGTTGATGATCCGGATGCGCCGGCTCGCTGACCGGTTCGCGAAGGCCAGAACCCAACAGCCCCCGTCCCAGCAACCGGCTCCGCGGGCTGCGCAGCGGCCACCCCGCAGCAACTGATGCTCGGCCAGCCCGACGATGTGACGCTGCGGCGCATCCTGGCGGAGACCCGCACCATCGCAGTGGTCGGTGCATCGGACAAGCCGACGCGGCCCAGCCACGAAATCTATTCGTATCTGGTCGCGACGGGTGACTATCAGGTGTACCCGGTCAACCCGACGATCACCGAAATCGACGGCGCGCCAGCGTATCCGCGACTGGCCGACTTGCCGGTGGTACCCGACATGGTCGATGTGTTCCGGCGGTTCGACGAGTTGCCGTCGGTACTGGCCGACACGCTCGCCCTCGAGCACCGGCCGAAAATCCTCTGGCTGCAGGAGGGGTTGTGGCATGAGCGAGTGGGCCGCGACGCGCAGGCAGCCGGTATGCACGTAGTGATGGACCGTTGTCTGATGGTCGAGCACGCCCGGTTGTTCTGACTGTCATTAGCGGGCGTTGATCGGCGATACGTCCAGCACCAGCCAGTGGTCGCTCTGCTTGGTCAGCGCGATGCGCAGCGCCAGCACCGCGTTACTGGGCGGCTGACCCGGCGCGTTCTGAGTAGCGCGCAGGACCACCGCCACGGCGGCCGCGGCCGGCCCGATCGCCTCGACACCGGCTTCCAGCGTCGAAGCGGACGCGGTGACGTTCCGGTGCGCCAAATCCGTTGTGGCTTTGCCGAAATTATCCCTGAACGCGGTCGCCTGTTCCGGCACCATCATGGCCGCAGCCCGGTCGATCGACGCCGTCGGTTCTTGCGGCGAGAAGGTGGCCGTCGCCTCTGCCATCCCGGTCGCTATTCGCACCACCTCTGTCAAATCGGCCTTCAGCCGGCGGTCCGGCAACGTCCAATGGGTGTAACCGGTCAGCACCGCCGACACCACCGCCACCGCGCACGGCGCGACTACCGCCAGCCGCAGAGCGGGCGCGTCGTCGTCGGTGCCGACGGTCACTGAATCCCGGCGCAACAGCCAGACATTCACCATCACGCCTTCGACGATCAGCAACACCAGCACCGAGCATGCCGACACCCACCACCGCGGCCAGCCCAGAACCACCCCGATCGCCAGCAGCGCACAGATCGCGGCCAACGGCGCGGCGATGTCGAACGCCAGCACCCGCCAGGCGTTCCTCATCGAATCGACTCGAGCCGCGAGATCATCAGCTTGCCGTCCACGTCGGAAACCCCCAACCGCAGGTTCCAGTGCACGGTCTGCGGCTTGCCACCCGCGTTCTCGCTGACCGACGTGGCGACCACCATGACCATGTCGGTGCGACTGGCGACCGAGGCCGGCAGTTGCTCCGGCGGAGGCCGACCGCTGCCCGGCTGGAGGTCCAGATCGTGGTGCACGGCTTCCACCGCCACCGCCTCGACCTGACCGTGGGTGGTCGCTTGCAGCCGCTGCACCACCTGCTGGTAGGGGTGCATGGCGGAGTCGAAATCGGCGTTCAATTCCCCGACGGTCCCGTCGTGCAGCCGCTGCAGGCTGGCCGTGACGTTGCCGGTGTTCATGTTGATCAGCACGCCGGTCCAGTCGACGGCGGCCTGCAGGACTCGGCTCTGGTAGCCGCGTTCGTCGAGGTCACTGCGGTGCGCCACCCAGATGGCCGCAGCCAGCGCGATCGCTGCCACCGAAAGCACCCCCAAGGCCGCCGACGCAACGCCGTAGCCGGAGATAGCCGGGCCGTCAAACTCGTCGGGCGCCGCTTCGTCATCGCCGTCGTCGGCCGCTGGTTCCGTCTGGTCGGCGTCGGGCATGGCCGTGAGCCTAGCCGGGCGACGATGCAGGGGGTCCCCCCAGCCGCGCAGCGGCTAGGGGGCAAGCCGGGCAATCCGACACAGCCTGGCGGCGAATTTGCAAGATGGAAGGATGGTGGCGTGACGGTAGAAGCTATCCGCTCAGGCATCGACCTGAGCAATGTCGACGACGGTGCCCGCCCCCAAGACGACCTGTTCGGCCACGTCAACGGCCGCTGGTTGGCCGACTACAAGATCCCGGCCGACCGCGCCACCGACGGCGCCTTCCGCTCGTTGTTCGACCGGGCCGAAGTCCAGGTGCGCGATCTGATCACCGACGTCAGCGAGAACACCACGTCTTCAACAGCGCCCGGCACCGACGAACAACGCATCGGCGACCTGTACGCCAGCTTCCTCGACGAGGACACGGTCGAAGGTCGGGGTGTGCAGCCGCTGCTCGACGAGTTGGCGGCGATCGACGACGCCACCGACCCCGACGCGCTGGCGGCCGTTGTCGGCGCCCTGCAACGTAGCGGAGTGGGCGGCGGGGTCGGTGTGTACGTCGACACCGACTCCAAGAACTCCAACCGATACCTGGTGCACGTCAGCCAGTCGGGTCTCGGACTGCCCGACGAGTCCTACTATCGCGACGAGCAGCATGCCGAACTGCTGATCGCCTACCCGGATCACATCGCGCGGATGTTCGCCCTTGTCTACGGTGGTGCGCCCGACGACCATCGTCAGACCGCTTCGCGGATCGTGGCGCTGGAGACCAAACTGGCTGCCGCGCACTGGGATGTGGTCAAACGCCGCGATGCCGACCTGACCTACAACTTGCGCACCTTCGCCGATCTGCAGGCAGACGCGGCGGGTTTCGATTGGCCCGGCTGGCTGGACGCGCTGGGTGGCACGCCCGATGCGGTCGCTGAACTTGTGGTGCGCCAACCGGATTACGTGACCACGTTCACCGAGCTTTGGCGCAGCGAGGATTTCGACGACTGGAAGAGCTGGGCGCGCTGGCGACTCATTCATGCCCGCGCCGGATTGCTCACCGATGCGCTGATCGCTGAGGACTTCGCGTTCTACGGCCGCAAGCTCACCGGCGCCGAGCAGATCCGTGAGCGCTGGAAGCGGGGCGTCGGCTTGGTGGAAGGCATGCTGGGCGACGCCGTCGGAAAGCTTTACGTGCAGCGCCATTTCCCGCCAGACGCCAAGGCCCGCATCGACGCGCTGGTCGCCAACCTGCGTGAGGCATATCGGGTCAGCATCAGCAACCTGGACTGGATGACCCCGCAGACCCGGCGGCGCGCGCTGGTCAAGCTGGACAAGTTCACCGCCAAAGTGGCCTACCCGAAGAAGTGGCGGGACTACTCGAAGCTGGTGATCGACCGGGACGACCTCTACGGTAACTACCAGCGCGGCTACACGGTCAACTACGACCGGGAGATGGCCAAGCTGGGCGGCCCCGTCGACCGCGACGAATGGTTCATGACCCCGCAGACCGTCAACGCCTACTACAACCCGGGGATGAACGAAATTGTCTTCCCCGCAGGCATTTTGCAGCCACCATTCTTCGACCCCGATGTCGACGACGCCGCCAATTACGGTGGCATCGGCGCGGTGATCGGCCACGAGATCGGGCACGGCTTCGATGACCAGGGCGCCAAATACGACGGCGACGGCAATCTGAGCGACTGGTGGACCGACGACGACCGCACCGAGTTCGGGGCGCGCACCAAAGCGCTGATCGAGCAGTACGACGTCTACACGCCCCGCGGGCTCGAGAACGGCCACCACGTCAACGGTGCGTTCACCGTCGGCGAGAACATCGGCGATCTGGGCGGACTTTCCATCGCGCTGCTGGCCTACCAGCTGTCGCTCAACGGCAAGACCGCTCCCGTCATCGACGGGCTCACCGGCGTGCAACGGGTGCTCTTCGGCTGGGCCCAGGTGTGGCGCACCAAGTCGCGTGACGCCGAGGCGATCCGGCGGCTGGCCATCGACCCGCACGCGCCGCCGGAGTTCCGCTGCAACGGCGTCATCCGCAACATCGACGCCTTCTACAACGCCTTCGACGTCGCCGAAAACGACGAGCTATACCTCGACCCGCAACGCCGGGTCAGGATCTGGAGCTAGGCCCTCAGAGCTGCCAGTCGTTGGAGCCGTCGTTCTTCGTGTAGGTCCCGACGGAGTTCTTCACGATGACGGGATCGCCGGCGCCGAAGTTGTCGAAGAACCACTGTGCGTTGGACGGGCTGATGTTGATGCAGCCGTGGCTGACGTCACGCTTGCCCTGATCAGACACCGACCACGGCGCGCTGTGCACGAAGTCACCGCTGTTGTCGAACTGGACGGCGTTCTGGACATCGACCTTGTAGCCCCAGGTCGAGTTGACCGGCACACCGTAGGTGGAAGAATCCATCACCACCTTGGCCTTCTTGTCGAGCACGTAGTAGGTGCCGTTGGGCGTCTGGTGACCGCCCGCGGCCATACCCATCGACATCGGGAAGGTTTGCACCACGGCGCCGTTGCGGTTCACGATCAGCTGATGGGTGGCGTCGTCCGCGGTGGCCGTTAGCGCGTCGCCGGTCCTGAAGTCCGAGATGGTGCCGGCGGCGTCGACGTGCACCGCGGTGTGTGCGGGCCAGAAGCTGAGCGGGCGCCAACGCACCTGGCTGGGGGTCATCCAGTAGAACTTGCCCGAAACCGGCGGGGTCGACGAGACGTGGATCGCCTGTTCAGCCATCGGGTGGTCGGCGATCGGCCGCGCGAAGTTGATGATGATCGGCTCGCCCACACCGACTGTTGCGCCGCTGACCGGATTGAACGTCGGGGGCACGAACGGCGGCTCGCCGACGAACGGCTGCGGGTTCTGCCCCACAACCGGGCCGGCCGGCACGCTGGCCGGAACCGCCGGCGCTGGTGCCAACGGGTTGCCCGGAGCCGGTGGCGGGGGCGCCAAAGGATCTCCTGGCGCCGGCGCGGGCGGGGCCACGAGCGGGTTGGCCGGTGGTGGCGGCGCCAGCGGGTCGGCCGGCGGCGGCGGGGCGTCCACGCCCGGCGCGGGCGGTGGCGGCGGCTCCGGGTCTGCCAGGGCCGAGCCGCTCGCCAAGGTCAGCACAGCGGTCATTCCCGCTGCGCTCAGCGCAGCGACGATAGGACCCTTGGTCCATCGCGACATAGTTATCCCTCCAGTCACGTTCTCACCCAGTATGCATAGCGGTTACGCCGGCTTCTGCTTCGGCAATCTCGATTCAGCCGGGATGCTGGCCCGTTCTGGGCCGTTGACCTGCGGTGTTGTCAATCGTTGAGAAGAATTCTACCGGTGGCCGGTGGCGGGGACGTCGAACAGCTGCCGCTCGGCGGTCATCCCGGCCGCTCCGGCGCCGATCAGCACCGCTGACGCGGCCAACATCGCCAGTACGCTGCGCTCGTAAAGCAGCCCGCCGGCGAAGGATCCGGCCATGATGCCGATCTGGAACGCCGCCATATAGAGCCCCGACGCCCCGTCCGGGTCGTCCGCTCCGGCGCGCATCGCCGCAGCTTGCAGCATCGGCGATACCGCATTGGCGGTGGCACCCCAGAACGCGATCGCGGCGATCCCGATCACGATGCTCGCCGGGGTGGGCGATCCATGGAACACCAGCGCGATCAGCACCAAAAACGTCACCCACAGCGCGGCCATGCAGCTCATCACCGCCGCCCTGGGCCGATGGTCCGACGGTCCGGCTACCAGCGGCATCGCCAGCAGGCCCGCAACACCGTAGGCAGCCAGCAACCAGGCCAGAGCCGGTCCCCGCACCCCGACGACGTCATGGATGATCACCGCGATGAAGGTGTAGGAGATGTAGTGCCCGGTGACCGCCACCATGGTGAGCACGCTCACGACGACCAGCCGCCTGTTGCGGTGATGTCCGGCCCCGCGGCCGACGCGGGCCAGCTGCTCCTCGGTCAACGTCAGGACCGGCAGCACGACCCAGGCCGCCACGGTGACCACGGCGGACACCACGGCCACGGATGCGACAGCAACCCGCCAGCCCCACAGCAAGCTCATTGCCGCCGTGGCCGGGCTGCCCACCACCACCGCCAGGCTGATACCGACGTAGACGACCGTTGTCGCGCGTCCGGAGTGGCTGGCCGGGACCAGTCGGGTTGCGATCGGCGCGATGACCGACAACATCAGGCCGTGCGTGATCGCCGACAGCACCCGGCCAGCGGCCAGGACCACGAAGTTGGGCGCCACCGCCGAGATGAGCTGGGAGGCGGTCAGGCACGCCAAAGAAAGCAGCAGCGCCCGGCGCCGCGGCCACTGCGCCGTCCAACGGACCAGCGGGACCGTGGTCACGGCCGCCACCAGGGCATACCAGGCCAGCAGCGTGCCGACCATGGGCAAGCTGACGTGCAGGCCTCGCGCGATCGCGGGCAGTGCGCCTACCGGCAGGATTTCCGCGGTGACATAGATGAAGGCCGCCGCGGCCAGTACGGCCAACTGCACCAATATCCGGGGCGTCCACGGTCCGCCCGAAGCGGCTTGAGCTTCGCTCCCGGTGCCCGGTGACGGGGGGTCATTCCACCAGCGGCGCGATCGCGCTGCTCCGTCGGCACGGGCTGGCCCCACGGCCCCTACTCAACCATGCGATGCGCTTATCACGTTAGACATCAGGACCGGACGAGTCGCGCGATCGCGGCGGATGCTTCGGCGAGCTTCTCCTCCGCCTCGGTTCCTCCCTCGGCGACCGCACGGCTGACGCAGTGTCCGAGGTGCTCATCGAGCAGGTTGAGCGCCACCGACCGCAGTGCGTTGTTGGCGGCGCTGATCTGGGTGAGGACGTCGATGCAGTATTTGTCGTCTTCGATCATCTTGGCGATGCCACGCACCTGGCCCTCGATCCGCCGCAGTCGTTTGGCGTAGTTGTCCTTTTGCGACGAGTATCCGCGTACGGGTGTCATCTACCCTCCAGCATTCTGGTCTTCTGATCGATCTCGGATTGCCGCGCCGCAACGATGTTGTGGGTCTTCGTGACGGCGCGGGCGTTATCACCATTGTCAACGGCGAGTTGAGCCACCGCGACGGCGCCCCGGTCAATCGGCTTCCTGTCACCGCATTCTATACCCCACCGGGGTATGTAAATGATTTTGGGCCGACATGGCCATACGCGCATACTTGGGCTGTGCCCGAAACCAAGCCTCAAATCACGGCCCACACCAACGATCCGTCGCCCGCCGTCGACATCAAGCCCCGCAGCCGTGAGGTCACCGACGGCCTGGAGAAGGCCGCCGCGCGTGGCATGCTGCGGGCGGTCGGCATGGATGACGACGATTTCGCCAAGCCGCAGATCGGAGTCGCGTCGTCGTGGAATGAGATCACGCCCTGCAACCTGTCGTTGGACCGACTGGCGAAGGCGGCTAAGGAGGGGGTGTTCGCCGCGGGCGGTTATCCGCTCGAGTTCTGCACGATTTCGGTGTCCGACGGCATCTCGATGGGCCACGAGGGCATGCACTTCTCGCTGCCGTCTCGCGAACTCATCGCCGACAGCGTCGAGACCGTCATGCAGGCCGAGCGACTGGACGGCTCGGTGCTGCTGGCCGGGTGTGACAAATCGCTGCCGGGGATGTTGATGGCCGCGGCGAGACTGGATCTAGCGGCGGTGTTCCTCTACGCCGGCACGATTCTGCCGGGTCGTGCCAAGCTTTCCGACGGCAGCGAGCGCGAGGTCACCATCATCGACGCGTTCGAAGCGATCGGCGCTTGCTCGCGCGGGTTGATGCCGCGCGAGGACGTCGATGCCATCGAGCGAGCGATCTGCCCGGGCGAGGGGGCGTGCGGCGGCATGTACACCGCCAACACCATGGCCTGTGCCGCCGAGGCGCTGGGCATGTCGCTGCCCGGCAGCGCGTCGCCGCCGGCGACCGACCGTCGCCGCGACGGATTCGCGCGCCACAGCGGAGAAGCCGTCGTCGAATTGCTACGGCGCGGCATCACCGCCCGCGACATCCTCACCAAGGAGGCGTTCGAGAACGCGATCGCGGTGGTGATGGCGTTCGGCGGGTCGACCAACGCGGTGCTGCATCTGCTGGCGATCGCGTACGAGGCCAACGTCAAGCTGGCGCTGGAGGACTTCAGCCGGATCGGCGCACGCGTGCCGCATCTTGCCAACGTCAAGCCATTCGGCCAACACGTCATGTCCGACGTCGATCACATCGGCGGCGTGCCGGTAGTGATGAAGGCCCTCCTGGATGCCGGCCTGCTCCACGGCGACTGCTTGACGGTCGCCGGGCGGACCGTCGCGGAAAACCTCGCGCACATCGCCCCGCCGGATCCCGACGGCAAGGTGCTGCGAGCTCTCGACCATCCGATCCACCCCACCGGGGGAATCACCATCCTGCACGGGTCGCTGGCGCCCGAGGGCGCGGTGGTCAAGACAGCCGGTTTTGACGACGATGTGTTCGAAGGCACTGCAAGGGTTTTCGACCGTGAGCGGGCCGCATTGGACGCATTGGCCGACGGCACCATCACGCACGGTGATGCGGTGGTGATCCGCTACGAAGGCCCCAAGGGGGGTCCCGGGATGCGTGAAATGCTCGCCATCACCGGCGCCATCAAGGGCGCCGGCCTAGGCAAGGACGTGCTGCTGTTGACCGACGGCCGGTTCTCCGGCGGCACCACCGGCCTGTGCGTGGGGCACGTCGCGCCCGAGGCAGCCGATGGTGGACCGATCGCGTTCTTGCGTGACGGCGACCGAATCCGGCTCGACGTCGCCAAAAGCACCTTGGACGCACTGGTCGACCCCGACGAGTTCGCTTCCCGCCATGAGGGTTTCACCCCGCTGCCACCGCGCTACACCAGTGGTGTGCTGGCCAAGTACGTCAAGTTGGTCGGTTCGGCGGCCATCGGAGCGGTTTGCGGTTAAATCAGGGCCGCAACCGCCTCACCCGGCCGGCATACTGCGGCCGGGTGGGCTAATTCTGCGCCCGCGTCAGGCTGATGTTGAGCTACGCGCGCGCATACCGAAGTACATCGCGTTCAAGCCCAGCACCGTCAGCACCGCACCCGCGATCACATTCGACCAGATCATGGCGCCGTGCGGTGAGACGTGGTAAAGCACCCAGGGCGAGACGATGAACCATACTCCGAAGACCGGCAGCGTCCATGTCATGCCGTGGCTGCGATCTAACGCCATCGCGAACGCAAACGCTAGCGCCACGCACACGATTCCGACAGTGAAATCATTGACAGCAAGCGATCTCGTCCCGTCAAATCCGACGATCCATGGCGACACAGCCGCATAAGCCGCCGTCAGCAGTGTGAGGCCGAATGTACCGTGCGCGGTCATCGACTCTGCAGCACGCTCGTAGCGCTCACGCAGAGCCAATAGATCCGGGTGGTGATCGATTGATGAATGGACTGTACTCATTTTGTGACCTTTCTGTCATGCAGCAAGCCTTTTGGGCCCACTGCAAACCATCCATCTTCTGCAAGATTACGCTCGTCAGTAGCACGCCAGCAACGAAAATCGGCCGTCGTCGCGACCGTCGAATTCCGGGCGTGTGAGCCGAGCTGATCCCGGTCAGGCGGGCCGTTAAAAACCGGCGCCCTGACGGCTACTTCACCAGCGCGAGCGCGAAGCCATCCCAGTGCTTCGCCCCGACCGTCTGGAGCACCGCGGTATCAAGCCCCGGGTGTTCACCCATGAGTTCCAGCGTCCGCCGCGTTGCCCGCGCGACATCGTCGGGATCCGGTGACAAGATCGAGCCATCACGAATGACGTTGTCCACCAAGATAACTGAGCCGGGATGGGTTAGCCGAACAGCCCATTCCAGGTAGCCGGGGTTGTTTTCCTTGTCGGCATCGATGAATACCAGGTCGAAAGGGCCCTGAGTCACGGTGGGAAGTGTCTCCAGCGCGGGGCCGACCACCACTTCGACCCGGTCACCGACACCGGCACGATCGATGTTGGCCCGCGCCACCTCAGCGTGTTTGGGCTCGTATTCCAGCGTGATCACCCGGCCGTCGGGACCGGCGCCCCGGGCCAGCCAAATCGTGCTGAAGCCGCCGAGTGTGCCGATCTCCAGAATGCGCCGAGCTTTGATCGCACCGGCCAAAAGGCTCAGGAACTTACCTTGCTGGGTCGACACCGCGATTTGCGGCAATCCGGCCGCATCGCTGGCCTCGCGGGCCGCGGACAATGCGGGATCATCGCCGACCACGGTCGTGTCCAAAAATTCGTCAACGTCGGCGGGGGTCGGATTCTGGGTCATGAGCCAACGCTAGCCCGCCGCCTTCGTCGACCGCCACCGGATAAAAGCCTTCGTACGTTATACCCCTGGGGGGTATATGCTACATTCGTAGGTGTCCACTGGATCCCTCACCTCAGGGATCCCGATATAGATAAGGGTGGAGTAGATGGCAAACGAGGCAGGAACACTACTGACCTGTTCCCACGAAGACTGTGGCTGTCGGGTTCGCATTGAGGTCGAATGCCACTGCGCCGGCGCGGACCAGCCGTACCGGTGCACCTGTGGCGACGAGATGGTCGCCGTCTAGCGGTTGGTCGCTCGCGCTGGCCGGTCAGCGCCCGAAGACGCGGCCGGCCAGCTCGACCTCGGCAGTCAGCTCGAGGTCCACCGCCGAGGCCCCCACCGCCACCGTATGAGTGCCCTCGGCGATCCGCCAGCCCCCCGCGACCCCGTCATAACGGGCGAGCAGCCGCGGATCCGCCTCGATGGTCACCACCCGAGAATCGCCCGGCTCCAGCTCCACCCGCTCGAATCCGAGCAATCGCAGCCGCCGCTCGCCGGGAGCCCCGGTCAGGTATAGCTGTGGGACGTCGACGCCGCCGCGATCGCCGGTGTTGACCACGGTGAAGCTGGCGGTGAGGGTGCCGCTGCCGGCCACGGTCAGGTCACGGTGTTCAAAGTTGGTGTAGGACAAGCCGTGACCGAACGCGAACATCGGGATGTGGCCCCGTTTGGCGAACCCCCGATAGCCGACCTCGGCGCCTTCGGTGTAGTGGATCGTTGTCGGAGAACCCCATGGGACATCGACAACCGGCAGCTCGGGACGGGGCGTCTGGCCGAGATCGATCGGAAAGGTGACGGGCAACCGGCCGGACGGGTTGACCCGACCGGCGATGACCTCCGCGATCGCTTGACCGCCGGCCTGACCCGGATACCACGCCTGGACGATCGCTTCGACCGCGTCCCGCCACGGCATCGCAACCGGGTTGCCGGTTTCCAGCACCACAACGGTGTTCGGATTGGCATCTGCGACCGCGGCAATCACCGCGTCCTGATCCCAGGGCAGCGACAGGTCGGCGCTGTCGCAGCCCTCTCCTTCCACCTTGACCGCGAACACGATCGCAACATCCGCGCGGCGCGCCGCCCCCGCCGCCTCGGCCGAGCTGACACCGGGGTCGAATTCAATCTGCGCGTTGGAAAACTGCTTGTTCAGTTCGGCCACCGGCGACGACGGCAACAGGTGAAGGTTGCGCAGACCACCGGGCGAGCCGATGGGTAACACCGCGGCATAGCCACCGGGCGGAACCACGGTGCTCGACCCGCAGCCGGCCGGCACACCGATCTGAGCGCAGCCGCCGATCACCGCAATGCGTCGGGTCGTAGACGAAACCGGAAGCACACCAGTGTTTTTCAACAATACGATGCCCTGCCGCGCAATCTGCAATGCAATCCGGCGGTGCGCGGCCATGTCGGGCGCTGGCATGCGGTCCCATCGGTCGGCGCCGACGGCGAATATAGACCGCAGGATTCGGCACACCATGTCCGACAAACGCTCGCCAGACAGTTTGCCTTCGGCGAAGGCAACCCTCAGCCGGTCGGTGAACGCCTCACCCTGCCAGAGCAGAGCGTCGATCTGCGCACCGGATTCCTGGTCGAGGCCCCTGACCGCGAATTCCCAGCTCGGCGTCGCACCCCAGTCGGACATTACCCAACCGCGATATCCCCAAGCCACCTTCAGCACATCGTTGATCAGCACATCGTTTCCGCCTGCGTACTGACCGTTGACCTGGTTGTAGGCGGTCATCACCGCTCCCGGCGCAGCCCGCTCGATGGCGATTTCGAATGCCAGCAGGTCGGATTCCCGGTGCTCGGCGGGATCGATGACGGCGTTCAGCCAATGCCGGTTGGTTTCATTACAGTTCAGCGAGTAGTGCTTGAGCGTCGAGATGACGCCTTGCTGCTGGATTCCGTTGACCGACTCCGCTGCGATGGTAGCGCTCAAAAGCGGGTCTTCCGAGAGGTATTCGAAGTTGCGGCCACCACGCGGATCGCGGGCCAGGTTGATTCCGCCGGCAAGCATCACGTTGAACCCGCGGCTGCGCGCCTCTCGCCCCACCGCCTCGCCCGAAGCGCGGGCCAGCGCAGGGTCGAAGCCGGCGGCCAGCGCCAGACCGGCGGGCAGGGCGGTCGCGGTGTCACCCGGCCGGTAGCCGGGATTGGTGACCCCGAGACTCGCGTCGCTCATCAACAGGGCGGGCACGCCGAGGTGGGGAACACCGGGAACATAACCGGCGCTGGCGGGGAGCTCCGGCGGTATGCGCGCATCCCGCACCGGCAACAGATCGCTGGCACCCATCACGCTGACCAGCAACGAGAATCGCTCATCGTCGGTCATCTGCGACTCGACCTCGCGTGCACGGACGTCGGCGTCGGTATCGACGGGGAGCCCGGCGCCTGCATCGCTCACCTTGCCAACGCTAGCCCCGATCGGTCGCGCTGCCCACGTGTCTGGCTACCGCACACCCTCTTTGGCGTATACCACCCGCAGGACGTGCCCGAGTTCAGGCCCCATGACCAGCTCGGCCAGCGTGCACAGGGTCGCGACATACTGCGATCCGTGCGCCGGTTGCGCGTCACACAGGTGATGCGCGATCTCGTGCAGCACCACCAGCTCACGCATCGCCCACTCCGCGGTATCGAGATCAGGAACCGCGATAACGCCGGTGCCGTCCCGGTTTTCGTAGTGAGCCGCCGTGGCGGCTCGCCGTGACCGCACCGTCAGCGGAGCTACCTTCGGCCACTGTCGTCGTACCGACGGCAACGCCAGCACCTCGTTGACGTAACGCTGCACCGCCGGGACCGACCCGAACCGCGCCTCCGGCGGCAGCGTCAACTGCGCGCCGAAGAAATCCACGCTGCGTGAGCCGTGTTCGGCGGCGCGGTCGAAGAGTGTCCGGACGAATTCCTCGGCGGCGTAGACCTTGGAGCGCTGCCAATCCCGCGCAGCCGATTCCCCGGCGCTCACCGCTCCAGCGCGGTCCGCGCCCCCGAAAGCTCTGGACCGGTTCCCAACCGCGCCCGCTTGCCGGCCTGGTCCCCCGCCCGCCGCGCCGCCGACGAATACCCCGCGGAAGCCCGGCTGGCCTGCCAAGTGCCTCGCGCCTTGGACGCACTGCGGTAGTGATCGCGAAGTTCGATCTCTTTATCCCGCAACGCGATCGCAGTTCCCGGCGGGCGACGACGATCCTTCTTCGCTTCGCGCTGGGTCTGCTCGCGGGCCTCGACCAACCGCTGCCCGACCCGGGCGCCGAACGCCAGCTGAAAATTCAACCGAGCGGTGATCGTCGGGGTGGGCCGGTGCGCACCCGAAGAGATAAAGCCATCCGACGCGCGCACCATCTGCACCACCAAGCCGGCATACAGGGCGTGTGTGGCGTCGATGTCTTCGGCAAACCCGTAGGCGTACACGAACGTCGAGTTGGATGCCACGTCGCAGCGCACGTCGTTGGCCGACGCGATGACCACGAACAGCTGCACATACGTCCGCAGTCCCCTGGTGCCGGCCGCGCCGATGGTGATGGTGCGCTGGACTGGTGTCTGCGCGGGCGTGCGCTTGTCCGCATGCGACCGCGCCACAGCCAAGTCGATCGACGTCGCCGTGGCCAGCCGTTGCGCGGCCGCCATGAACGCCTCCGCCTCATGGGCGTTGTCGGTGCCTTCGGCCTGACGCAGCAGGGCGGCGATACGCGCCAGCATCTTGTCGTCGCTCATAGCACCAAAGTAAAGGAACGGTACGACTTTCCGGTGCGGCGCCTCACAGTCTGGCGTTGATCCACGAGACGACATCGTCGAGCACCTGATAACGCTCCGGCTCGTTGAACACCTCGTGATACAGGCCCGGATAGACCTTGAGCTCGACGTCGGAACTGCCCACGGCTTCGACCAACTGGCGGCTGCCGTCGACCGGGATCAGCCGGTCATCGGATCCGTGCACGACCAACAGTGGCGCGGTCAACGCGGCGGCCCGTTGCGGCATCGTCTCGCCGACCGTCAGCAGCGCGCGAGCGATGCCGGCGGGAACCTTGCCGTGATGCACCAGCGGGTCGGTGTTGTAGGCGTTCACCACCGCCGGGTCGCGGGATACCGCGCTGGCGTCGAGCTCCTCCAACGGCAAGCCCGGCACGATCGCGCCGAGCGTCTTGGCCACCAGCACCAGCAGCGGCGATACGGCCGACTGGGCCGCCACCGCCGGTCCGGACAGCACCATCAGGTCGTAGTCGTCGGGGTGTTCTACGCCGTAGGCGAACACGATCCCGCCGCCCATGCTGTGGCCGAGCACGATGCGCTTGCACTCCGGATGTTCTTTGGTGGCGATACCGACCAGGGTGTCGAAGTCGCCGGTGTACTCGGAGATGTTTTTGACCAGCACGCGTTTGCCGCCCGAGCGGCCATGTCCGCGGTGGTCGAGCGCGTAGGTCACCAGCCCGTCCTGGCCGAACCGCTCAGCGACGTGATCGTATCGGCGGGCGTGCTCCCCCAGCCCGTGCGAAAGGACGACCACCCCACGCGGTGTGACGTCGGGGTTCCAGACGTCGTAAACGATGCGCACGCCGCCGATGCCGTCGAAGGTGTGTTCGGTACGGGTGGTTGTCATCAGGGGCAGCGTAGACCCAATCGCCCGGCGCGGCGCGGCCCCGCTAGAAGAGCCGGCTGTCCGGTGACGGCCCCGGCACCGAACGGACCAGCCCCGCGCCGGTGACCATCGGCAGATCCAGCGCTGAGAGCAGACCAGGCCGCGCTTCGCACACCGCCGGGATGGCGTTGACCATCCGGGATGCGCCGGCCATCCGCGCACCGAGGTCATGGTCGTGGTCGTCGGCCATCTCGAACTCGCACCGCATGCTCGGCGAACCCTCGATCTCGACGCGGTAGACGCCGCGGCCGGACGCCAACCCGAATCCGAGATCCTTCGGCTCGATGGAGATATGCGGCTGCGGCCAATCCGGAGCGATGTCGTCTCGCATGCGGGTGACGTGGTCGACGACGAATGTTGGTGCGCCGTCGACGTATCCGGTCAGGGTGGACCGCATCGCGGCGATCGTGCCCGCGGCGATGTGGCCGGTCGGGGTGTCGAAGGATTCCTCGGCGGCGACCCGTTCGACGTTCTCGTCGATGGTGTCGATCTCCACCCCCAGGCCGGCGGCGAGCTGGTGCAGTACCGGGCCCCAGCCGAAGGTGAACACCCCGGGTGTGGCCGCGAACGGGGTCTCCTCCGGCGGCTTGCCGAATCCGAGGATCTCGTAGACCGCATCCTTGTCCGGGTAGGTGGCGTAGTTGAACATCTCGGTCATCCGAACGGACTCGATAACTCGCGAGACCCCGGTAAGCATCAGCGGCAGAACATCGTTGGCGAATCCAGAGTCGATCCCGGTGGTGAAGAACGACACCCCACCGGCGATTGCGGCCTCGCGCAGCGGTTCGGTGAACACCGCGTCGAGGGCGTCCGGAAAGACCAGCGGGACCACCGAGCATGACACCACGTTCTTACCGGCCCGCAGGATCGACACCATGTCGGCGATCGCCTCCGCCGGCCGCAGGTTGGCCGCCGCGGCATAGACCACCAGGTCGGCGTCACCGGCCAGCGTTGCCGCGGGGTCCTTGGTTGCTCTGACGCCCACCGGGGCGATACCGCACAACTCGCCCGCGTCGCGACCGGCCTTGGCGTCGCTGTGCACGACGAGGTCGACCAGTTGCAGCTGTGGGTGGTCGATCACCCCGCGCAGGGCGATCACCCCCATCGAACCCGGACCCCACACGCCGACCTTGTACATCGTGCTCCTAATATTAGGAATGAATTTATTAGATTTCGGACGGATGGTAGGAACGCGGCAATGGGTTCGTCAACAGTGCCACCACCCGGGGCCGGACCGGCTAAGTCGCCACCCACCCGCCGCGTAATGGATGTGCTTGGGGCACTGTCGGATTCACCGGACGGCCGGACATCGGCCGAACTGGCCAAAATCTGCGATATCAGCACCTCGACATGTGCCCTGGTGCTGGCCGAACTCGAGGGGCGCACCTGGGTGACCCGGCACGACGATCGCCGTTACACGTTGGGCACCGGATTGTTCGGGCTGGTGCATGGGCTGCGAGCGCAATTCCCGCTGCTGGACCGTGGCCGTGATGCACTCACTTTCCTGCACACCACCCTGGGCGCGGGTTGCTCCATGTCCAAGATCGGCCAGGCACACCTGATCACCGTCGACGCGGTCGGCCACGGCACCGACGGTGGGCAGGCCGTCGGCCAGCGCTTCCCCATCGGACCCCCGTTCGGCTTGGTCGCGATGGCCTGGCGCGACGACGAAGCGGTCGACGCCTGGCTGCGGCGGGTCACGCCGCGGCTCACCGGCGCCGAGATCACCGGGCATCGGCGGGTGCTCGCCGAGATACGCGACCGCGGCTACGGGGCCTGGCGGTTCGACGCCGCCCACACCTCGCTGCACGACCGGCTCACCGCGGTGCTGGCATCCTTGGAGCCGACCGCCCAGGTGACTCGAGAGCTCAGCACTCTGATGACGATGGTGACCCTGCAATCGGTCACGCACGTTCTCGAAACCAAGCTGACATCAACGGAATTCGTCGTATTACCGATCTTCGACCGCGATGGACAACCGGAATACCAGATCGAGATCCACTTGGGCGGCCGCGATGACCTGGGCCTCCCCGACCTCGACGCCGCCCTCAGGCACGCCCAGACGCTGCTGCACCCCGGGTAGCCTGACCCACCATGGGACGCGTAGACGGAAAAGTTGCACTGATCAGTGGCGGCGCGCGTGGGATGGGCGCCTCGCATGCGCGGGCGTTGGTCGCCGGCGGGGCCAAGGTCGTCGCCGGAGACATCCTCGACGACGAAGGCAAAGCGCTGGCAAAGGAATTGGGAGATGCGGCGCGATTCGTCCACCTCGACGTGACGCAGCCCGATCTGTGGAAGGCAGCAGTCGACGTGGCGCTGCGGGAGTTCGGCACGCTCAACGTACTGGTCAACAATGCCGGCATCGTCAACGGCAATACCTTGCAGAACTTCCCGCTGGCCGACTGGCAGAAGATCATCGACGTCAACCTCACCGGGACGTTTCTGGGCATGCAGGCCGCCGTCGAACCGATGATCGCGGCCGGCGGCGGTTCGATCATCAACATCTCCTCCGTCGAGGGCCTGCGCGGCAGCCCGTGGCTCTACGGCTACGTCGCGTCGAAGTTCGGGGTGCGCGGCCTGGCCAAGGCCGCGGCGTTGGAGTTGGCACCCCACCACATCCGGGTCAACTCGATCCACCCCGGGCTGATCCGCACCCCGATGACGGCGGGCGTCCCCGAGGACTTCCTGCAGATCCCGTTGGGCCGCGGCGCCGACCCCGGCGAGGTTTCCGCCTGCGTCGTTTACCTGGCCTCCGACGAGTCTTCGTACTCCACCGGCGGCGAGTTCGTCGTCGACGGCGGGTTGACTATCGGGCTTCCGCACAAGACCTTGTAGGCGATCATTCTCGCAGTTCACACCACATACAGCGGGCCGTTTTGTAACGCGTTCTGATTGGTTGGCTAAGATCGCTCGGGTGAAGACCAAAGGCGCGCTTCTGTGGGAGCTCAACTCGGGCTTCCGCGTCGACGAGATCGACGTGGGCGATCCCGTCGCAGAAGAAGTCCAGATCCAAATGCATGCCGCGGGCATGTGCCACTCCGACTACCACCTGACAACCGGGGCCACGCCGATCGGGCTGCCTGCACTCGGCGGCCACGAGGGCGCCGGCGTCGTCACCAAGGTCGGCAAGGGCGTCACCGGCATCGCCGAGGGTGATCACGTCATCCTTGCCTTCATCCCGGCGTGTGGCCAATGCCCACCGTGCCTGAAGGGATTCCGGTCGCTGTGCGACCGCGGCGCGGTGTTGCTCGGCGGCAAGGCCATCGCCGACGGCACCTGCCGGGTGCGGGCCGGTTCGCACGACGTCTCGCCGATGAACCTGCTCGGCACCTTCGCGCCGTACATGACCGTGCACAAGGACTCGGTCGTCAAGATCGATCCCGTCGTCCCGTTCGAATCAGCCGCGATCCTGGGTTGCGCAGTACCGACGGGCTTCGGCTCGGCCACCAACGTCGCCCAGGTTGCGCCCGGTGAGACCGTGGCGATCATCGGCGTCGGCGGCATCGGAATGAGCGCGCTGCAGGGCGCCGTGCTCTCCGGCGCCAAGCACGTGATCGCGATCGATCCGGTCGAGTTCAAACGCGAGCAGGCCATCAAATTCGGCGCCACCCATGTCTACGAGTCGATGGCGTCCGCCATCGCGCCGATGATCGACCTGACCTACGGCCTGATGGCCGACAAAGTCATCATCGCGGTCGGCGAGATGCGCGGTGAGATGGTCGAGGAAGCGATGACATTGACCGCGAAGACCGGTACCTGCGTGGTGACGGGCATGGGCGCCATGATCGACGTCGACGTCAAACTCAACTTGTTCTTGTTCACGATGTTGCAGAAGACGCTGAAAGGCAACATCTTCGGGGGCGGTAACTCGCATGTCGAGACGCCCCGACTGGTGGGGCTGTACAAGTCGGGCCTGCTCAAGATCGACGAGATGGTGACCAGCACCTACCGGCTGGAAGACATCAACCGGGGCTATCAGGACATGCTGGACGGCAAGAACATTCGTGGTGTCATTCGCTACACCGAGGCAGATTGGTAGATCGCTTCGCTCTGCATCGTCGCCGGGCTAGATTACCGGCTCTCCCCACGCCGCTTCGCGGCTGGGGGTACCCCCATCTCTGCATCGTCGCCGGGCTAGCCTGGCAGGCATGCCGGGCACCGTGCAGATTCGGCGAGCCGCCGACCGGGCGGTCACCACGACGTCGTGGTTGACCTCCAGGCACTCATTCTCCTTCGGCGACCGCTACGACCCGGGCAACACTCACCACGGCGTGCTGCTGGTAAACAACGACGATGTGGTGCAGCCGGCTGCCGGTTTTGACACCCACCCGCACCGCGACATGGAGATCGTGACCTGGGTGTTGGACGGCGCGTTGGCGCATCGCGACTCCGCCGGAAATAGTGGAGTCGTCTATCCCGGCCTGGCTCAACGGATGTCGGCGGGCACCGGCATCTTGCACTCCGAGAAGAATGATTCGGCCACCGAGCCGGTGCGCTTCGTGCAAATGTGGGTGCTGCCCGATGTGTCGGGAATTGCCCCGGGCTACCAGCAGCACGAGATCGGCGACGAGCTGCTCGACGGCCGTCTGGCGACGATCGCGTCGGGCATGCCCGGGCACGACGCCGCTATCGTCATCCACAACCGGTCGACGGCATTGCACGCCGCGCGGCTGCGCAGCGGCGACGGTGTCGAGCTACCGGCGGCACCCTACCTGCACCTGTTCGTCGCACGCGGCCTGCTGACCATGCCGGGTCCGGACACGGCGGTCGAGCTGGCCGAAGGCGACGCCGTGCGGTTCACTGCCTCGGACGGCATCCGAGTCACGGCCCGCGAGGCTTGCGAAATTCTGGTGTGGGAGATGCACGCGACGCTCGGCAATATCGCAACGTAAGCACCAACACTGCGACCGGCGTCCTAGGGTGGGCGCGGACGAAAGGGACCCCGAATGCCGGAATCTGAAGGCCTTCACGCAGCTCCGGACGCCACGGTTCCGTACCCGGGTGGCGCGCGCCGGTTCGGCCTGGCCGGCTCGAGGACGACGCGGCCGGTGTGGTTCTGGACCGTCCCGATCGTCATCACGCTGGCGTTGTTGGCGGCGCTGGCCGCGTTCTATCTCGGCGGAATCTTGTCGCCGATGACCAACCTGCGGCATTTCCCCATCGCCGTGGTGAACGAGGACGCCGGACCGACCGGCGCACAGGCGGTCAAGGGATTGCTGTCCGGGTTCGACAACGACGCATACGACGTCCGGGTGATATCCCACGACGACGCCAAGCACCAACTGGATACCGCACAGATTTACGGCGTCGCGGTGATACCGCCCAACTTCTCCTCGAAGCTGCAGACATTTGCCAAGAGCGCGGTCAACGCGGGCCGCGTCGAGCGGCCGATCATCATTGTCTCGACGAATCCGCGAGCGGGCACTCTGGGGGCCAGTATCGCCGGCCAAGCGCTGACGCGTGCCATCACTCTGGTGGATCACCGTGTGGGCCAACGGCTTTCGCAAGAAGTAGTACACCAGACCAACGGAGCGCCGATGGCTGCTGCTGTGACGCTGATCCTCGGCAACCCGATCGAAGTCGAGTCCACCGTGCACAATGCGCTACCGGACGGGACCGGCAATGGCCTGTCCGCGTTCTACTATGCGCTCTTGCTGCTGCTGGCCGGCTTTACCGGCAGCTTCGTGGTGAGCATGCTGGTGGACTCGATGCTCGGCGTTGTGCCAGCCGAATTCGGTCCGGTCTATCGGTTCGCCGAACAGGTCAAGATCTCGCGATTGCGCACGCTGCTGATCAAATGGGCGTTCATGGTGGTGTTGGCGTTGCTGACGTCGGGCGGCTACATGTTGATCGCCGGCCAGCTGGGTATGCCGATCCCACATAGCCTGCCGCTGTGGCTGTTTGGGGTATTCGCGATCGCGGCGGTCGGTATCACCTCCACGTCGCTGATCGCGGTACTCGGTGCGCTCGGCCTGCTGGTCAGCATGTTCGTGTTCGTGATCCTCGGGTTGCCCTCGGCGGGCGCCACGGTGCCATTGCAGGCCGCGCCGCCGCTCTTCAGGTGGCTGGCAAAGTTCGAGCCGATGCACCAGGTGTTCCTGGGCACCCGGGCGCTGCTGTACCTCGACGGCCAAGCCGATGCCGGATTGTCGCAAGCGCTCACGATGACCGCCATCGGGCTGGCGATCGGTTTGCTGCTCGGCGGCATCGTCACCCTCATCTACGACCGCAGCGGTTATCACCGGATTCCGCCGGGGCTCGAGGCGACGAGTTCGCCCGAATCGGCTGCTGGCACCGAATTGACGACGGAACCGGCGGCCACCGCCGAGACGACGAAGAACGCCGAGTAGCCGGGCTCGTTCGCCCTCCGGGTCGTAGCCGCAAAGCCCCAGCGGCCGAACGTCATTGGACTGCGCCTAAACCGTCACGCGACTGTTATGCAAGTTTCCTGTGATAACCCTGTGCTTAATGTTGTGCTATTTCTACCTATTTTCGCGCCGAAAGGGCAACCGTGCCGTCTCTCGCCGCCGGCTTCCGGCGCATCGCAGCCTGCTGCGTCGGGGTGACGCTGTGCCTGGTGCTGGCGACCAGCACCGGGCGACCGGTCGCGCGGGCCGAGGCCCGCGACCTGCTGGCCAATGCCATCGCGAGCACCCAGGGTTCCTACCTGGTGTACAACTTCGGCGGTGGGCATCCGGCACCCATGCTCAACGCAGGCGGTAGCTGGTATGACGGGAGCAGCGGCGGCCACCTGATGATCATCAAAGGTGCCTCGCAACGGCTTTCACCGCATCTGCTGGTGGACAGCCATCAGGGTTTCCAGGCACGCTGTGAACGCAACCCCGGGGCGCGCACCGGCGACGGGTTGCTGCAAGCCTCGGAGACCTACGCGCCGGTGCAGGCCTGGCAGGTGATGGGCCAACCGACGATCGCCATCAACGCCAACTTCTTCGACATCCGGGGACAGAAGGCCGGCTCGTGGCGGTCCACCGGCTGCAGTTCACCGTTGGGTGCCTACGTCGACAACACCCGCGGCCAAGGCCGGGCCAATCAGGCTGTCACCGGCACGATTCCCTACGCGGGTAAACAAGGCCTCTCCGGCGGCAACGAAAATTGGAGCGCATTGGCGACAATGATCCTGCCAACCCATGGTGCGCCATCGGTGGTGTGGCCCAGGGGCGGCCGGGACGGCCATGACTACGACGCCGCCACCCCGGTGGTCGAAGGCTTGGTGAACCAGGGCGAGTCGTTCGTCGCGGTGAGCGGGCTCGGACTGTTGTCCCCCGGGAGTGCCGGCCAGCTCCACGACGGCGGTCCCAGCGCAGCACGCACCGCCCTCGCGTATTCGAAGCCCCGCGACGAGATGTATGTGTTCCAAGGGGGCAGCTACACGCCGGACAACATCCAGGATCTGTTCCGCGGCTTGGGCAGCGACACCGCCGTCCTGCTCGACGGCGGCGGGTCGTCGGCGATCGTGCTGCGCCGCGACACCGGTGGCATGTGGGCCGGGGCCGGCGTCCCGAAGGGGAATTGCGATACCCGCCAAGTTCTTTGCGACTCGCACGAGCGCGCACTTCCCAGCTGGCTCGCCTTCAACTAGTTTCGGCGGCGATGCGGGTCGTCGGCGTGTCGGGTCCGAACCGGAAGATCAGCAGGCTGACCGCAACCACCGCGGCAGCCGCGGCGATCACCGGAGCCACGGTGAACCGGGAGACCGTGGCACCGACGATGGCACCCCCACACATCGCGAGAATGACGCTGATGCGCAGTTTTTCGCGTTCACCCGTGCCGCCGGCCAGCCTGCTGTCGACACCCAGACCGACGACCGTCGACGTCAACACGGTGGTGCTGAGCTCCTGGATGCCGAACTGGCGCGCCGTAGCGTTCTGCACGCCGAATGTCATTGCCAACCCGACGATCAGAAGGAGTTTGGTGTTGGAGTGATAACTCAGCACACCCGTGCCGGTCAGGATCGACAACGCCACCAACACGACGACCTCGATGCCCAGCGATGTGGTGAGCCAGCGGCGGGACTGCGCGCCGAGACGTCGGGCCAACCGGCCTCCGATTACGGTGCCGGTGAGGAATCCGGCGAATGCGACGATTGCGGCGGTCAGGTCGACGCCCGCGTCGGGAACGAACCAGAATCCGAGAAAGATGATGTTCCCGGTCATGTTCGCGACGAAGAAGTGACCGAGTACCAGCACACTGATCGCATCGACCAGCCCGGTCGCGAAGGTCAACAGCAACAACGCTGTAACCGTCAGTCGATCCGATACCGGCGAGGCCATCACGTCAGCGGCCATGGCGTTAGGTCTGCGGGGTGAGATCCAGCGAGGTGATGGTCGTCATCCTGGTGACCAGCCATCGCGCATGGTCGCGTTTCATGACCAGCCGATAGGACAGGTACTTCAGCGATGGCATCTCTTTGGTGGCCGGAGTGGTGGACGTGGTGTTGGTGTAGACGAGGGCGGTGGCATCCGTGCCGTTCAGTGATTCCACTGCGGCCCCGGTGATTACCGTGCTGTTGGTGACTTTCGCCTGTTTGTTGGGCGCGACGATCGCATCAAGGAATTTGCGGTACTGGGCTTCGAAATCGCCGCTGAGGTACTTCGCCGACCGGTCGGCAAGCGTATCCATATTCTCCGGTGTGTAGGTCCACAGCGTGGTGATGGCGTTGGCCGCGGTCCGCGCGATCTGCAGCTTGGTGTTCACGGTGGCGCGAGCAACCAGATACGGCTGGACCATCGCCGCTGCAAAAGCCGTGCAGCCGATGAACAACGCGGCCGCGACGACAACCGCGATGCCCAGGCGCCTGCCGGCCGGTCGCCTTGCCCGCACGCCAAGATCGTCTTTGTCATCGCCGGTTTCGTCGCCTGCAACCGGGTCGATCGTGGATTGATCCTCGGGCAATTCCGGTTCGGGCTGCTCGACTTCGGTTCCAGCAGCGTCGATTTCGTCGGACTCATCATCCCCCGACTGGCTATCGGGGGTCTCGTCTGTCAGATCACTTGCTGGAGACTGCTGATCTTCCACTGGTCGCCTTCCCGCTGAGCGGTTAACACCCAACGATTTGTGCTCGCGATTGTTTGCTTTCGGTCGGGAGACTTGTACGTGACTTCGGTAGCCACCAGCACGTTTGCGCTGCCGTCGTCGTTCCACCTTTCCACCCCGGCATCCAGAGCGGTGCCCTTGGTCGGCTCCGCTTGGGCGACGTTGATCAGGACCTCGTTCACCTTCTCCCGGTACTGCTTGGCGAAATCGCCGGTGGCCTGAGCTAACAACCGATCAACATAGTCGTTGGCGTGAAACGGATCCAACGACGTGAAGCCTGTCATGAACGATCGAGCGAAGCCGAGCACGTCGACTTCCTTCATCGCTACCTGGTGGTGCGATCTGTGGTTGACGAGGATGAACGAGGACGCCGTGATTGCGCCTGCCGCGAGCAGCACGACGACAGCCGTCGCCATAGGCACGGCCCACTGTCGCGACGGTTTCCACCACTGGCGCGGTAACCTCAGCCGCCGCAACGGTAACCGCGACCACAGCGACGTTTTCGGTACCTGCTCGACGAGGAGCGGCTCTTCGCCAGGCTCAATTCGGCGCCGCGGGCTCATTTTTCGCCCTTGGGCGGTTTGGGTTTGGTCACGACGGTCAGGTCGTCGACGAGCCAACGCTCGCCTGCGCCCTTGACGAACGCAACCCGAACGGTGGCAGTGATGAGGCGTTGCTCATTGCCTCCGCCGCGGTGACCCTGCAGAAAGAGCAGCATCGTCGCCCGATCCGGCGTTGCGGACTGTACCGCGCTGTTGGTCACCCAATACTCGTTGACGAGGGGGTGGCCCTTTTGCACTGACTCCTGCTGTGGGACCAACTGCGCCCGGTATTTTTCCGTCGTCAGTGATTGAGCCCGGGCGAAATCCTCGTGCAGCGATTTCGGATCGTAGGTCAGCATCTCGGCGACGATCTTCGGTCCCTGCGCCTGGATCGCAGCGCGTGTCTGGTCGGACCGCCGATCCTGCAGGTAGACCACCGTGAAGCTCAACGCGGCACCGCCGATGCACAGCAGCGCCGCGGCCGCCACGATGATTCCGATGAGCTGGCGGATCTTGCCGGGCCGCTGATCGGGTTCGATGCGGCGCACCTCGGTGCGGAGCAGCAAGTCGGCGAAGGTCCGCCGGCGCGCATCCCACAGCGGCCACAGCCAGCCCACGAATACCGTGATGGTGTCGAGCAGGTGGGCGAAGTCTCTCAACAACAGCCGACCGAGTCCCGCGGAGGTCCCATCGGGGCGAACGACCACGATCCCCATAAGGGCACGGCCCAGGCTCCAACCACGGTTCGCCGGCCACACCACCCGGTTAATCAAGGTCAGCAGAATCACGGCCGCCAAGACGTAAACGCACAGCCACCACGACGTGCTGTGCAGCGGCACGGCCAGCCAGACCAACAACATCGTCGCTACCACCGCAACGCCAGGCAACATATCAACGATGAACGCAGCCGCGCGGATGTGCCAGCGCGCCAGGTTATTCGGCGCTGCTGCTTCGATTTCCGGCGTGGTCTCGGTCTGCTCGACCACCGCCGTCACTTCGCCACCTGGTCAATGTTGGCAATCCGGTATTGGCCTTCGGCGGGTGCCATCTTCACCCGCAATCGGTAGCCGATTTCTCGGTCTTGCGTCTGACTGTTGGACACTTTGACGCGGAATGCCACCAGCACATCGACCGAACCGTCGTCGTAGTTGCGTTCTGCCCCAGCACGCATATCGGACACTTGGGTGTGAACGTTGGCAACCTGATAGGCCTGGACGAACAGGCTGCTGTACAGCACCGCTTGGCTACGGAAACTTCCGGTGCTGCAGTCGATGATCTTCTGCGCGCCAGCGGTCATCGCATTGACATCCGGCGCCTGGGTTGCCACGACACAATCCTTTGCGGCCTTTACGGCCTCCACATCGTGGCGCGCGATGGCCTGGCTTTCCTGGTTGGCGCGCAGCGCGAAATAGCCACCGGCACCGATGCCGCCGGCGAGCACGAGAAGTGCTGCCGCGACGCCGATCAACCACCCGCGGCCCAGGCGCGACGGGTTCCCCTCAACAACGGGGGGGCTTCCCCTTCGGATTCATCCTCGGCGTCGGCCTCGGTATCCAAGTCGACTTCAGCCTCGGATTGATCCTCGGCTTCCGTCTCGGTATCCAAGTGGACTTCAGCCTCGGATTCATCCTCGGCTTCCGTCTCGGTATCCAAGTCGACTTCAGCCTCGGATTCATCCTCGGCTTCCGTCTCGGTGTCTAAGTCGACTTCAGCCTCGGATTCATCCTCGGCTTCCGTCTCCACGAGACCCTCGGCGGTTGTTTCGGTGCTGGTCTGCTCGGCTTCGTGGGGTTCTGACGACGAGTCGTCGGTATCGGCGGGGTTCAGCCGGCTGGCGCCAGCATCTCCTTCCATCCGTCGTCTCCTGTTTGGCTCGAGTTGTTGACGGAGTATTTCATTCCGTCGGGGCCGGTCACCTGACCGCTCAGCGGACTATAGACCGCGGTGGGCGGACCCCCGCCCGGAGTGTAGATGCACGGGTTGGGCTGCTGCCCGTTGCACTGGACGCTACCCGAACCCGGCCGCTGTAGCGGATCGCTGATCGGCGGGGGCGTCAACCCTCCCGGCGGCAGCCGATTGGCCGGCAGCGGGTTCAGACCGTTGTTGATCGACGGCGCCGGGATCACGTGGCCGGGATCTACCGGCTGGTCACAGCGAGCACCAGGCGCCGGGCAGTTAAGAATCTGGTTCGGGTCGCCGTACCACGGGTTGGTGCCGAGTGGCACGTAGGGTTTGCCGCTGCGGCATTCCTTCGGCGTCGCCGCTCGTTTACCCGGGACGTCCATGCATGGAATGTTGCGCGCTCCGCGCACCGAGTTGTAAGGGGCGTCCTGCGGGATTTTGCAGTACGCTCCTTCCGCCAGGGGCGCCAAGGTGGTGTCCGCCGGCGACCGCCACTCCGCCGCCGAAGGCCACCCCGTCATACATCCCGGCGGATAGTTGATCGCATTTCCGAGGTCCAGCGCAGCCAGGTGCTCTTTCTCGTACGGCGTGGAAATCGCCTGGACGATCGAAGCAAGCTGCGGCAAGAGCACCAGCACCTGCTCGACGCCGGGGTTGTAGCGCTTGAGCATCTCGATCACGACCGCGAGATTGGCCAGCGTCTGCGGCAGCGACTCCCGGACGTCGCTGAACGCCGCGTTGAGATCATCGGCGGTCGGCGCCGCCTTCGACAGCACGTCTTTCAGGTTCGGGTCCTTTTCCGCGGCCTGAGCGCCCAAGACGTTCAGGTTGTGCGCCCAGCGCTCGATCGCGCTACGGGAATCGGCCTGGCTGTCCAGGATCGGCGCGGAGTTCTGGATGATGTCGTCGACGTCACGGATGTTGGTTTTGAAGTCGCCGGCGATCGCCTGGGTGGAGTCGACCAGCCGTTGCAGCGCCGGACCCAACCCGCCGACCGCTTGCGCCGTCTCGTCGAGCAACTGACTGATCTTCTCCTTGGGCAGCACCTCCAGCCCACGGTTGGCGGTGTCCAGCGCCGGCCCGATCTGACTGGGCACCGTGCCCTTGGTGATGGTCTGCCCGGGCGATAAGAACCTGCCCGGGTTGCCCACTGACACCAGGTCCAGATACTGCTCACCGACCGCCGATACCGAATGCACGTTCGCCGACACATCGACCGGGATCTTGTACCGGCTAGCGATGCTCATCGTCGCCTGCGCGCCGTGCTCGGTCGGCTCGACGTCGGTGACCTTACCGATGGTGATACCGCGATAGGTCACGTTGGACGTCGGATACAGACCACCCGACGCCGGCAGGTCGGCCTTCAGCTGGTACTGGCCGATACCCACCAAGCTCGGAAGGCGCAGGTAATACCAGCCCAGCACCACCAGCGCGACCACCGTGATGATGCCGAACAGGGCCAGCTGGCGTTTGATGTAACGGGTCAGCATGTCGCCCTCTCCACCAGTGGTCCGCCGGGGGCATCGTTGGGGTTCGGCGTGTAGCGGACGTCGGGAATCATCGTTGCCGGATCCCGGCCATACGACTGCTCTAGCGCCCGCAACGCGCCGGACAACCCGGTACCGGTGAGGAACGCGTTATCGACGGTCGACAACGTCGTGTCGAGGTTGAGCGAGGCGTTCATGAAGTCGCCTCGAATCAGCTTCGGAGCAGTGTCGATGTCGAACGGTAGGGTGGCGAATATCTTCAGCAGGCCGAGCACATACGGCGCGGCGCGGACCAGTTGCTTCAACGGGCACTGCAGCAGCTGCAGGTCCTGATGGAGCGGGCCCCGCGTTTCGGACAGGTATTGGTTGGCGGCCTGGCTGAGGCGGCCCAGCGCATTGGTGGCGTCGATCAAATGCTGTTGATAGTCCTTGTTCGCCAAATACTTGATCAGCGGCGGGAATTCGGTCAACACGCGGTCCAGGACGTCCGACCGTTTGGCCACATAGGCCAGCAGCCGGTTGGTGGAGTCGATGGCGTGGGTGATGTCGTCGCGTTGTTGGTTGAGCTCGGCGGTAAAGGTGTCCAGCTTGCCGAGAAACGCGCGGATCTGCGGCCCGCGACCGCTGAAGATGTTGTTGACCTCGTTCTGAATCACCTCGAGGTTCGGGATGCCTCCGCCGCGCAAAATCATTGCGAGACTGGCCAACGTTTGCTCGATGGTCGGATACGCCGAGGAGTTCTGCAGCGGGATGGTGTCTCCGTTCTTCAGCCGTTGCGGAGACGGGTCGCGCGGCGCGGCCAACTCAACATGCTGAGAACCCAGCAGGGTGGTCTGCCCGATCTTGGCGGTGGCGTTCTTGGGCAGCTTGACGCTCTTGTCCACGCCCAGTGTCAGGGTGGCCACCCAGTTCTTCAGCTCGATTTTGCGGATGGAGCCGACGAACACGTCGGCCACCATGACCTTGCTGTTGCCGTCGATCGACAGCGTGTCGGGCACCTGCACGTAGACGGTGTAGGAGCCGGCTCCGGTGCCCGGGCCGCCGGGGATCTGCACATTCGAGATACCGCGCCACCCACATGAGCTCAGCATCAGCGCCGCGACTATTAGAGCCAACCCCTGCCAGGCCCGGTGGCGGATCAGGCGCATCGCGCTCGCCGCGCGCCTCACTGGCTGTCGGTTCGGCTTGCTCCTCGCGCTCATCGCGCTCGTCGCGCGCCTCACTGGCTGTCGGTTCGGCTTGCTCCTCGCGCTCATCGCGCTCGTCGCGCGCCTCACTGGCCCGGTCCTGTCGATCCGGCTGCCTCAGCGGGCAGCAGCGGTCCAGCGGGTGCGCCCGGCGCCGGCGTCGGGGCGACCGGACCGGGGATTACCTCCGGCCCGGGCGGCGGCGGTGGTATCGGCGCCGGGTGGTTCGGCTGCCCGATGTACGGCAGTGGACCGGGCTCCTCGTTGTATGCGTTCGGCGGCCCCGGCGGGGTTTGCAGGTTCGATTGGACCGGCGCGATGTCCGGTCCGCCCATGAGTTCGGCAAGCGAGTCGGGGGTCAGCAAGCCCGCCGTGATCGGACCCACCTTCGTCCCTTGCATTCCGGGCGCCACGATCCAACCGTGCTGGGTGTTGCGGTGCGACAACGGTGTGTCGGGCACCCAGATCCCGGGAACGGTGGTGTCCTTGTAGCCGGGCGGCGGCTGCAGCCGCGGCTCGGAGTAGGCGATCTCCTTGGGTAACGTCGCGGCGGTGATGAACGGGTTCAACCCGAACGGTGGGTAGTTGAACTTGATCGCGTCGAGAATCGGCGCCAGGTATTGCGCACACAGTTCGGCGGATTCTTGATAGCCCAGCCGGCTGGCGGCCTGAATCGAGCTGCAGATCACCTCCATCGGGTTCGAGAAGGTGAGGCCGAGAATTGAAACCGGCTGGCCGACGATCGCGCCGATCGCCGGATGGTAAATCTGATTGGCATTCGACAGCGCCGTCGGCGCTACGTGCAGGACGGTTTCCAAACCGTTCAGTGGGTCGGGTTGGAGCAGCGTGTTGGTCGCGGTGGCGAGGTTGTTGATGTCGTGCGTCAGCACCTCACGGTTCTTGGCGAGGAACGGGCCAAGTGTGTTGACCAAACCGTCGAACTGCTGTATCGCGTTGGCCAGGTCCCGGTCGGAGCCGGTCAAGCTGTTGGTGAACTGGACCAGGTTTTTGTTGAGCGCCACGAACTTCTGGTCGTCGGCGTGCAGTGCGTTGACGAACAGCGCCAGGCTGCGCACCACGGCGAAGAAGTCGCCGCGGCCTTTGTTGAGGGCGGTCAACGACCGCGAAAGGGCGTCTAGCGTGGTGTTGATCTGATTCCCCTTGCCAGCCAGCCCATTGGCGTAGGTCTCGATGACCTCACCGAACGGCCCCTTGGGTTGCTCCTTGGTGGGGCCGAGTTTGGAGATGATGTTGTTAACGGTGTTGCGGAGCTGGTCCCACTCGGTGGGCACTTGGGTGCGCTCGATCGGGATCACCGCGTTATCGGCCAGCACCGGGCCGCCCCTATAGGGCGGATCTAACTGGATGAACCGCGACGCCACCAGGGTGGGGTTGAGGATCGACGCCAAGGCGTTGGCCGGCACCTTGTACTTGTTGGCGTAGTGGAAGGTCACCTTCATCTTGTCGCCGGCCGGCTCGATCTTGTCGATCGCGCCCACGGGCACACCCATGATCCGGACGTCGTCCCCCGAATAGAGCGCGTTCGCCTCCGGGAAGTATGCGACCACCGTGTTGTTGGTCAACTTCTTGTAGAGCTGAATCCCCACGAACACCGCGACCAGGGCGAGCACAACCGCGAGCGCGCCGATGATCACCGACGCCCGGGAGACCTTCGGCAGCCGCAGGTTGCGGATATCAAAGACGGTGCTCAACCTTGGTTACCTCCCAAGCTGCCTCCCCCGCCGCCTGGCTGGCTGTTTCCGCCTTGGCCCGGAGGGATGAACGGAGCCGGAAGCTGGTTTCCAGGCCCCGGCGGCGCCGGCGGCCCAGGTGGCAGCCCCGGCGCGAACGTCGACGGCGGCGGAACCGGACCGGCGGGTCCCAGCGGCTCGGTGCGCGCTCCTGGCGGCCCAGGCGCGACCGGCACCGGTGTGCCCGGAACGTCTGGCGGCGCAATGCCGGGCCGTCCGGCGATCGGGATCCCGGGTGTCGGGGGCAGGCCGTTGGGGTTCGGCGGCGATGAGAGGACATCGGGCAATGGGGGGTATGGCCCGTTAGGTCCGAAGGGACCTTGGCCCTGGTTGACGCCCGCGCACGGCATCGGGTTCCACGGCCGTGGCAGCAGGTCCGACGTCGGTGCGTATGAACAGGGCGAACCTGGCGCCACCGCGGGGCCCGGATGATCCGGGGTGCCCTCCAACACCGGTGGCGCCGGCGGCGGCGCACCGTTGGGGAACCGGGTGCCGTTGGGGTCGGGGAACCGGAACGCCGGCAGCCCCGCGCTGCGCCAGAAGTCCTCGGGATCGAGGCCGCGCTTCTTGAACGCCGCATCCACCCACGGCTGTATGACCCAGTACGGCGTCAGCAACCAGTTGGCCAGCGACACCTTGAAGTACGGTCCCGACGAGACAGTTTCGTTAAAGGCGGCGATGGTTTTGCCGAGCATGGTGACCGCTGTAGCCAGGTCGTCCTTGCGCGCCACCAGCAGGTCGCTGACGGTGCGCAGCTGCTCCAACACATGGTTCAGGTTGGGGTTGTCGTTGATGAGGTTCTGCACCTGGGCAGAGAAAGCGGAGACGTTACCCAGCAGCGCGCTGATGGCCCGACTGCGCTCGTTGAACGCGGCCAGCAGGGTGTTCGAGTTCACGAACAGGCGGTCGATCTGTTCGCTGCGGTCACCCAGCACACTGGCCACCTGGTTGGCCTGCGCGAGCAAGTGCGTGATTTGCTCGTCACGCTTGCCGATGGTGTCGGAGAACTTGGCCACCCCT
The DNA here is from genome assembly GCA_963751315.1 of uncultured Actinomycetota bacterium. GTDB lineage: Bacteria > Actinomycetota > Actinomycetes > Mycobacteriales > Mycobacteriaceae > Mycobacterium. The sequence continues at coordinate 586,114 of CAVVUH010000010.1, forward strand.
TCGAGGGCCGCACTCAGGTGCGGGTAGGTCTGATCGATGGTCTGCGACAACACATTCAGCGACCGTTTGACGGTGTCGATGTCCCAGCCGGCGGCGGCCTTGGTGACGTCGAAGAACGCGTCGTAAATCTGATACGGCGTGGTGCTTTGCCCGAGCGGCAACGTGCCATTGGGCCGCAACGTCTGGGTGCCCCGCGGCTCGATCTCGAGCACCTTCTTACCCAGGATCGTGTCGGTCTTGATCGCCAGCCGGCTCTCGGTGCCGATGGTGTTGCTGCCGGTCGAAAACTTCATCACGACGTGGTCGCCGTCGATCTTGATGTCCTCGACTTGACCGACGGTGAGGCCCGCAATGCGCACCTTGTCGCCCGTGGTCATTCCACCGGCGTCGGTGAACTGCCCGTAGTAGCCCGGGCTGGCGAACAACATCGGGACAGTGGTGAAGGTTTGGCCCACGCCGACGACCAGCAGCAGCACCACCAGGCCCATGAGCCCGATCCGAAGCCGGTTGGCAGGTTCCAGCGTTCTCATTGCGGCGTGCACCTACCCGAAGGCTGCTGCCAGATCTTGACCGTGCGGACCGGACCGCCGGGCTGCAGCCCGTCGGTCTTCAGCGTGAGGTCGCACAAGTAGAAGTTCACCCAGTCTCCGTAGCTGCCGACGGCGCGGCCCACCGTGTTCAACCCGGTCGGCGTCCGGTGGAGCAGGTCGTCGTACTGGTCACGCTGATCGACGATCGCCTGCTGGATCGGATCCAGGTAGTTCAGCGTGTCGTGCACCAGGGCCCGGTTGTCGGCCAGCAGGTCGGCCACCGTTCCGGCCGCGTTGCTGATGTTCGCGGTGTTGGCGGCCAGCGAGTCGGCGTGATTGTTCAGTCCGGTGATCAGTTTCTCGAAGTTGTCGACGGTCTGGTCGAACTGCGCACGATGCCTGACCGTGGTGTCCAGCACGATGTTGAGATTCTTGACCACCTCGCCGATCGCCTGGTCCCGCTCGGCGATGTGGGCGGTCAGCTGCGCGGTCTGGTCGAGGATGTCGTTGATGGTGCCGCCTTGGCCCTGGAAGACGGTGATGATGGCCGAGGCGATGTTGTTGACCTTCTCCGGGTCCAGCGCGCGAAACAGCGGCTTGAAACCGCCGATCAGCGCGTCGAGATCCAAGGCCGGCTGAGTGTGCGACAGCGGGATGAATCCGCCGGACGGCAGGACCCGGTCCGCGCCCTCGCCGTCGCCGCGCTTGAGCTCGACGTAGCGGTCACCGATCAGGTTGAGATAGCGGATCTGTGCTGTCGTGGACTGGTACAACGGCACCGAGCGGTCGACGTCGAAGTCCACCCGCACCCGATGACCGTTATCGACCAGCTTGATGTTTTTGACTTTGCCGATCTCCACCCCGGATGCGCGGACGAACTGGCCGTTGCGCAGCCCGCTGGCATTGCTGAACTCCGCGGCGTAGCTATAGGTCCGGTCGAAGCGCATCTGACCGAACACCACGACGATGAGCGCGGTGAAGAGCAGCAGCACCATCCCGATGATGCTGAGCTTGACCACAGTACCGGTGATTTTCATGGGTTGATCGTGTTGTCCCCCACTTGGCGGCCCCAGACGTACTCGATTGCGTACGGTGAGCCGACGTCGACATGGTTGTACGGCGCTTCGCTGACGCCGGTGTCCACCACCAGATACGGCGCCGGAAACAGATCACGGGTGATTTTCTGCCAGCAACCCGGCGCACCGCCCGGCCCGCCGTGAGCGTTTATCCGCGGCAGATTCTCCGGGTAGATATAGGGACTCGGCGACCCGCCGACCAGTCCGGCTATCGCTGCAAGTCCCATTGAGGGCACTAATGCGGCCGACATGATGCCTAGACCTGGGAGAGAGGCCAGGAGTCCCAACCCGCCAAGTATCGCGACGTTGGTTCGCAGCTCGTAGCCGCCAAAGCCACCGGTAAACGCGGCGACCTTCGGTTCGGCCTCGCTGACGTTGCGGATGGCGCAGAAAAGCTCCGGGCTGTAAGTGTTCAGCAGCTTGGCGCTCGGCACCAGATCGGCGGCGCCACGTGCCAGGTACGGCCCGCCCCGGTTGAAGATGTCGGCGCCGGTATTGCCAAAGCCGGTCGCCGCCAACAACGCCTGATCCAGTTCCTTTTCCTGCTGGTGCACCGTGTGTGCGGTGATGACCGCGTTGTTGAGGAAGTCGAAGAGGTCCGGCGACGCGTCGGCGTAGGTGTCGCCGAGCGTCGCCAACTGTTGAATGTCGTGGCGGATCGTCGGCATCCGCGGATTGACATCATCGAGGATGGCGTTGCCGTTCACGATCGACTGGCCGAACTTGTCGCCCAACCCGTTCAACGCGTCTGCGGCCGCGCTCAGCGTCAGGTTCACCTTGACCGGGTCGACTTTCTCGGAGATCGACGTGATCGTCTGGAACAACGTGTTGATCTCCGTCGTCACGTGTGTCGCGTCGATCACGGTGTGCGGCGTGATCCGTTGCGGCGTCGGGTTTTCCGGCGAAGTAAACGACACATACTTACCGCCGAACAGTGTGGTCGCGACAATTTTGGCGTCCACATTGGCCGGAATCAGCCTGAGGTATCTCGGATAAACGTCCAGGGTGAGCTTGGCCGCCGGCCTGCCGTCGTGCTGCACCTCGGAAATGGTTGCCACCCGGCCGATCTGAACTCCGTTGTAGGTGATCTTCGAACCCGGATCCATCACCAATCCCGCCCGGGACGACAGCATCGTCAGCTGTGTCTTCGGCGTGAAATCCCCGCGGTACTGCAGGAACACCAGCCACAGCACGAGCGCAGCGATCAGAAAAACCACCACACCGGCAACCCGGTACGGCTGGAGCGGCGGTTTGTTTTCTTTCCCTCGCGGCATTGTCATGGCGGCTACACCGTGAAGTTGAAGTTCGGGTTGACGCCGTAGAGCGCCATTTCGGCCAACAGGACAACGACATTCACCGAGACCAGCGACAAACGCATCGACCTGCCTACGGCCTCACCGACACCGACCGGGCCGCCGCTGGCGTTGTAGCCGTAGTAGCAGTGGGTCAGCATCACGACGCCCGCCATGATAATCACCTCCACGAACGACCAGAACACGTCGTTGGGCCGCAGGAAGGTCCGGAAATAGTGCTCGTAGGTGCCGGAAGCCTGTCCGTACACCACCGTCGTGATGATTTGCGGCGACAGGAACGACATGATCAACCCCAACGAGTAGAGCGGGATGATCACCACCAGCCCGGCCAGCGCCCGGGTCGAGACCAGGTAGGCCATCGACTTGACGCCCATCACTTCCAGGGCGTCGATCTCCTCGCTGATTCGCATGGCGCCCAATTCGGCGGTAGCGCCGGCGCCGACCGTGGCCGCCAGCACGACACCGGAAACGACGGGGGCAACCAGACGCACGTTGATCAGTGCGGCGACAAATCCGAGCAGCGTCTGGAGTCCGACGTGGCCCAGTGACGAGAGACCCTGAATGGCAACCAGCGAGCCGGACGACAGCGTCACGAACGCGATGATCACCGCGGTGCCGCCGACGACGGCCATGGCGCCGGTACCCATACCGACCTCGGCGATCAGCCGCACGATTTCCTTGCGGTAACGGGTCACCGCCCATCCCATGTCGCGACCGCCGATGAGCGCGAACCAGCCCAGCCTCCCGGCTACCTCAAGTGGTCGGACCGCGGCGTCACCGTAGCGACGAAGGTTCTCGGCTGCCCGCGGGAAGCGGCCGCTCAGTACTTGGACCGCCGTCATCCCAGGGCCCCCGTTCCGAACTTGACACCGATGGTGGTCAGCACAACGTTGACCGCGTACAGCCCCACCACGCACAGCACCACGGTCTCGTTGACGGCGGTGCCCAGACCCTTCGAACCGCCGCGCACGGTCAGCCCCCGGTAACAGCCGACCAGGCCCGCGATGAGACCGAAGGTCAACGCCTTGACCGTCGCGATGACCACTTCGGGCAGTCCGGTGAGCTGGGTCAGTGTGGCGAGGTAGGCGCCGCCGGACACGTTTTGGAGGTAGACGCCGAAAAGGAAGCCGCCAACCAGTCCCACCATGCTCACCAGGCCGTTGAGCAGCATCGCGACCAGGGTGCAGGCCAGAACCCGGGGCACCACCAGTCGGTGGATGGGGTCGATGCCGAGCACCTCCATCGCGTCGATCTCTTCGCGGATGGTGCGCGCACCCAGGTCGGCGCAGATGGCCGTGGCCGCCGCGCCGGCGACCACCAGCACGGTCACAATCGGGCCGATCTGGGTGACCACAGCGATCCCCGCGCCCGCGCCCGAAATGTCGGCGGCGCCGACCTGGATCAGCAGGATGTTGAACGTGAAGATAAAAAGCACCGTCACCGGCACCGAGACCGCCATGGTCGGCAGAATTGCGACCTTGATGATGAACCAGCACTGCTGGATGAACTCCCGCCACTGGAACGGCGGGCGGAACAACGCTTTTCCGGTGAGCACGCACATCCGGAAGAAGCCACCGACGAGGACCAGCGGCGGACCTAGCCGGTCGCGGACGGCATCGGTGATTCGTGGCTGCGTCGTCGTCACCGGAGCACCCCCAGGACGGAACCGCGTGCCTCACGGCGTCGCGGCGGATCCTGTCGCACGCGTCCTCCTTGCCCCGTCCCTACGTGTGTGACTGCCGTCTCCCTACTCACAGGTAGTAAGGCAGACCACAGGACTGTACCCGATGGGCTCATGGGCTTGCATAGCATCCGCGTTATTAGCCTTTCGTCAATTTGACCTGCGGGTTCTTCGTTATGTCAGCTTCACTCCGCCTTCGTTGGATCCGTTGACGCGTAAGCGCTTTGAGGGATACCGGGAGCACCGTAGCGTGCCCGCAATTCGGTCTTCAGCACCTTCCCCGCGGGGTTGCGCGGCAGCGCGTCGACGATCTCCAGGCCCTTGGGGTGCTTGTAGCGCGCCAGTCGCTCGTTGAGGAACTCATCGAGATCCTCAAGGCTGAGTTTGTTCTCCTGGCCGCTGGCCGCGACCGCCGCGACCGCGATCGGAACCTCCCCCCACTTCTGGTGTGGACGGCCGATGACAGCGACTTCGACGATCTCGGGGTGGCTGGCGAGGACGTTTTCCACCTCGGCGCAGTAGATGTTCTCTCCGCCGGAGATGATCATGTCCTTCTTGCGGTCGACCACCCAGACGTAACCGTCCTCGTCCATCCGGACCAGGTCACCGGAGTGGAACCAGCCGCCCTCAAACGCCTCGGCTGTCGCCGCCGGGTTGTTCCAGTAGCCGCTCATCAATGTGGGTGCGCGGTAGACGATTTCACCGACCTCGCCGACGGGCACGTCGTTCATGTTCTCGTCGACCACGCGGGCAGCCACAGTCGGAATCACCTTGCCGACCGAGCCACGCTTCCTGATCGCGTCTTCCCCGAGCAGCATGCAGGTGACCGGCGACATTTCCGTCTGGCCGAATGCGGCCAGGATCTGCGTCCCGGGGAAGGTTTCCGACATTTGTCGCAGCAGCGTGTCCGATGCCGGCGCGGCGCCCCACGACATCACCCGCAACTTCACGTCGCGCGGATTCGCCTGCTGCGCATTGCATACCGCCTGCCATTGCGCGGGCACCAGGAAGATCCCGGTGACCTTCTCCGCGGCCAGCACGTCGAGCAGGTGCCCGGGGTCGAACGCGCCCAGCGGATGGATCACGCGTGGGGATCCCGAGCAGCATTCCGGTTAATAGGCTGCCGACTCCGGCGATGTGGAAGAACGGGACACCGATGAAGCCGACGTCGTTGAGGTCGACGCCATTGGTATAGAGACCGGTCATCGTCTGACCGGTCAGGTTGGTGTGGGTCAGCACGGCGCCCTTAGGCCGTCCGGTGGTGCCCGAGGTGTACATGATCAGCGCCGGCGAGTCGTTGGGGATGTCCACCGGTTCGGCCGGATC